>NZ_JBITXL010000002.1:0-362006 GCF_044544685.1 Streptomyces sp. NPDC053542 | reverse complement strand
TGCTGCGCTGGTCGGAGGGGGCGGGGGGGGGGGGCCGCCGCCCGGGGGGGGGGGACCCCGCGGCGGGGGGGCCCCGGGGGGGGGGGGGGGGGGGGGGGGGGGGGGGGGGCGGGGGGCGCGGGGGGGGGGGGGGGGGGGCCCCCCCCCCCCGCCGCAGTGTTTTCCCCCGAGTTCTCCCCGGCGTGCCGGGCCCCGCGGGCGCCGCCCGGGAACCAAGTCGCACCCCCCGCTGAGGGATTGTCAGCGGTTGCCGGTAGCGTTTCGGTGGAAACAGCGACCGGGCGGGCATCGGCGGCAAAGCGGCCTCAAGGCGGCGACCTGCGGCGGAGCCCGACCACCGGCGCATCGGAACAGTTCCCGGGGGGCACGGCGGCGACGCCGTGTGCGGGAGTGACCATGAAAGGGCGGCGAGCTGTCGTGTACCGCTGGGAGATCACCCGGGCCGCACTGGCTCAGCGCGTTTTCGCCATCGTCCGCAGCGAGACGTACGACCAAGCCAGCGCGACGGCCGACACGTTGCTGTCGGCCGGCATCACCAGCCTGGAGATCTCGCTGACCACGCCGTACGCGCTGGAAGCGGTCACCACGCTCACCCGCGAGCTGGGCGACGACGCGATCATAGGCGCGGGCACGGTCCTGGACGCGGCCTCCGCGCGGATGGCCGTGGACGCGGGCGCCCGCTTCCTGGTCTCTCCCCACCTGGACGCCGAGGTGATCGGCACGGGCCACCGCTACGGCCTCCCGGTCTTCGCCGGCGTCGCCACGCCCACCGAAATGGTGCGCGCGCTGGAGCTGGGCGCCGACGCGCTGCAGCTCTTCCCGGCCTCCGGCCACAGCCCCGGCTGGCTCAAGGACGTCCGTACGGCGCTGCCGCAGGCGCCGCTGCTGCCGGTGGGCGGCGTGACCGTGGAGAACGCCCCGGAGTGGATCGCCGCCGGCGCGGTCGCGGTCGGCATGGGCTCCGAGCTCTCCGCCGGCGACCGCGACACGGTCACCAAGCGCGCCGCGGCCCTCCTCCCGCTCCTCGCCGCTGCCGCCCCGCCGGCCAAGTCCCCGGGCCTCGGCTCGCTGGACCTGTACGACGCCTGAGCGGTACGGACGTCCCGCCTGAGCGGGGTACGGACGTCATGCCTGAGCGGGGTACGGACCACCGCTCATGGCCTCCGCTCACGGCTTCCGCCCGCCCGCCTCAGATCCCCCCGCGCAGCATCCGCGACAGCCCCAGGGCCGCCGTGCGGACGGCCGGGGCGAGCTGGGCCGGGCGGAAGCGGGCGCGGGGGACCGCGACGGAGATCGCGGCCACGGCGTCGCCGCCCGCGAAGACCGGCGCCGCGATGCAGCTGACCCCGGGCACCGCCTCCTGCTCCTCGTAGGCCAGCCCGGACACCTGCGTCTTCTCCAGCGCCATCCACAGCCGCGCCGGATCGGTGAGCGAGTGCGCCGTCAGGCGCGGCAGCGGCCGCGACAGCACCTCCTCGGTCAGCTCGGTACCGCCGAAGGCCAGCAGCGCCTTGCCCAGCCCCGTGCAGCTCAACGGCAGGCTGTGACCGATGTGTGAGGGCAGTTGGAGAGCGTCGTGGCCCTGCATGCGCTCCAGGTAGACCACCTCCAGATCCTCGCGCACGCCGAGGTGCACGGTCTCGCGGGTGGCTTCGAAGAGGTCCTGGAGGAACGGCAGCGCCGCCTCGCGCAGGTCCCGCCGCCGCGGCACCAGTGAGCCCAGCTCGAAGAGCCGGCCGCCGAGCCGGTAGCGGGCATCGTCCGTTCGCTCCAGCCAGCCCAGCCGTACGAGGTCCGCCGCGAGCCGGTGGACGGTCGGCTTGGGCAGGCCCGTGCGCTGTGCCAGTTCCGCCAACCGGTACGGGCCGCCGGTCGGGCGGAAGGACTCCACGATCAGGGCGGCCTTGTCGAGCATGCTCGAACCGCTGTGGTTGCGTGCGTCGTTCCGTGTCACGGAACGAACATTGTCCCCTTGAAGCAGCCACGTCTATACCGGAGCCATCACCGGGGGCCCGCGGTCCGGAAGCCCCCGCCTCCTCTCCGCCCCTGCCGATCAGGAGACCGCTCCATGCCGACCCCACCCGAGCCCGTCCGCGCGGACGGCGCGCCGCCCGCCGTCGTGAAGGCCGCCGACATCCTGGCGGAGGCCGCCCGTACCGGAGTGCCCTGCGCCCCCGTACGCGGCCTGCTGCCCGAAGGCGACCTGGACACCGCGTACGCCGTCCAGCGGCTCACCATCGAGCGTGAACTCGCCGCCGGCGGCCGGATCGTCGGCCGCAAGACCGGCCTCACCTCGCCCGCGGTACAGGCCCAGCTCGGCGTGGACCGCCCGGACTTCGGCGCGCTGCTCGCCGGCATGGCGGTGCCCGAGGGCGAGCCGGTGGCGGCCGGGCGGCTGCTGCAGCCGAAGGTGGAGGGGGAGGTCGCGCTCGTCCTGGGCGCCGACCTGCCGCACCGGTACTGCACCGTGGCGGACGTGCTGCGCGCGACGGACTTCGCGCTGGCCGCGCTGGAGATCGTCGACAGCCGGGTGGCCGGCTGGGACATCTCGATCGTCGACACCGTCGCCGACAACGCCTCCTCGGGCCTCTTCGTGCTCGGCAGCGCCCCCGTGCCCGTGACCCGGCTGGACCTGCGCGCGGTACGGATGACCATGACCCGCAACGGCGCGCGGGTCTCCACCGGCACCGGCGCCGACTGCCTGGGCAGTCCGCTCAACGCAGCCGCCTGGCTGGCCTCCGCGCTCGCCGCGACGGGTGACCCGCTGCGGGCCGGCGATGTCGTACTGACCGGGGCGCTCGGCCCGATGGCGGACGCGGCGCCGGGTGACGTGTTCGAGGCGCACATCTCGGGACTGGGCTCGGTGACGACCCGGTTCGCGGCGGAGACGGAAGCGGCGGAAACGGAAGGAGAGCAGCGGTGAGCAGCGAAAGGCACGCCCCCGGCGCACGCACCGACGCAAGCGCAGGCACACGCACCAAGGTCGCCATCATCGGCTCCGGCAACATCGGCACCGACCTGATGATCAAGGTACTGCGGCTCTCCGAGAGCCTGGAGGTCGTCGCGCTCGCCGGCATCGACCCCGACTCCGACGGCCTGGCCAGGGCCCGCCGCCTGAAGATCGCCACCACCCACGAAGGCGTCGAAGGGCTGGTGAAGCTCCCCGAGTTCGAGGACGTACGGATCGTCTTCGACGCCACCTCCGCCGGGGCGCACCGCCACCACGACGAGGTGCTGCGCGCCCTCGGCCGTACGGTGATCGACCTGACCCCGGCGGCGCTCGGCCCGTACGTCGTGCCACCGGTCAACCTCGACGCCCATCTGGACGCGCCCAACGTCAACATGGTCACCTGCGGCGGCCAGGCCACCATCCCGGTCGTCGCCGCGGTCGCGGCCGTCACGCCCGTCCACTACGGCGAGATCGTCGCCTCGATCTCCTCGCGCTCGGCGGGGCCCGGCACCCGCGCCAACATCGACGAGTTCACCGAGACCACCGCCGCCGCCATCGAGCAGGTGGGAGGTGCGGCGCGCGGCAAGGCGGTGATCGTCCTCAACCCCGCCGAGCCGCCGCTGATCATGCGGGACACCGTGCACTGCCTGGTGTCGGACGGCGACCGCGACGCCCTCGCCGCGGCCGTCGCGGAGATGGTCGCGCGGGTCCAGGCGTACGTCCCCGGCTACCGGCTCAAGCAGGAAGTGCAGTTCGAGAAGGTCGTCGCGGACGATCCGCTGCACGCGCTGCTGCCCGCGGCGGCCGCGTCCGGCGACGCCCTGAAGGTCTCCGTCTTCCTCGAAGTGGAGGGCGCGGCGCACTACCTCCCGGCCTACGCCGGGAACCTCGACATCATGACCTCGGCCGCGCTGCGCACCGCGGAGCGCATCGCCGCCCACCGCACCAGCGAGGTGGCAGCACGATGACCACTCACCAGGCCGGGGCACCGGCCCTGTACATCCAGGACGTCACCCTCCGGGACGGCATGCACGCCATCCGGCACCGGTACACCGTCGAGCAGGCCCGCGCCATCGCCGCGGCCCTGGACGCGGCCGGCGTCGGCGCCATCGAAATCGCCCACGGCGACGGCCTGTCGGGCTCCAGCATCACCTACGGCGTTGGCGCGCACACCGACTGGGAGTGGATCGAGGCCGTCACCGACGCCGCGAAGACCGCCGTACCGACCACCCTCCTGCTCCCCGGCATCGGCACCGTCCGGGACCTGAAGCAGGCGCACGCGCTCGGCATCCGCTCCGTACGCATCGCGACCCACTGCACCGAGGCCGACGTCTCCGCGCAGCACATGGCGGTGGCCCGCGAACTCGGCATGGACGTGGCAGGGTTCCTGATGATGTCCCACCTGGCGGAGCCCGCCGAACTGGCCCGCCAGGCCAAGCTGATGGAGTCGTACGGCGCGCACTGCGTGTACGTCACCGACTCGGGCGGCCGGCTGACCATGGACGGCGTACGCGACCGCTTCCGCGCCTACCGCGACGTCCTCGACCCGGGCACCGAACTCGGCATCCACGCCCACCACAACCTCGCGCTCGGCGTCGCCAACACCGTCGTCGCCGTGGAGAACGGCGTGACCCGCGTGGACGCCTCGCTCGCCGGTCAGGGCGCGGGTGCGGGCAACTGCCCGCTGGAGGCGTTCATCGCGGTCGCCGACCTCATGGGCTGGCAGCACGGCTGCGACCTCTTCCCGCTGATGGACGCGGCCGACGACCTCGTACGGCCGCTCCAGGACCGCGAGGTGCGGGTGGACCGGGAGACGCTGAGCCTGGGATACGCGGGGGTCTACTCCAGCTTCCTGCGGCACGCCGAGGCGGCCGCCGACCGGTACGGCCTGGACACCCGCACCATCCTCGTCGAGGTGGGGCGCCGGGGCCTGGTCGGCGGCCAGGAGGACATGATCACGGACGTCGCCCTGGACCTGGTGGCGGCGCGGGGCTGAAGCCGTGCGCGGGGGCCGGCGCCCGTGCGCCGACCCCCCTCGTACGGTCAGGACAGCAGCGACTCCGCCACGTCGGCCGCCCGCGCCGTACCGCCCTCGGCCCGGACCTCATCCCGCAGCGCGGCCGAGCGGCGGGCCACCTCCGGGGCGGAGGTCAGCGCCAGCAGCGCGCCCCGCAGCGCCTCGGCGGTGGCGTCCGCGGTGTCGATCCGCCGGGCCACGCCGAGCGACACCAACTGGTCCGCGTTGCCGAACTGGTCGACGGCCTGCGGTACCGCGATCATCGGCACCCCCGCGTACAGCCCTTCACTGGAGCTGCCCATCCCGGCGTGCGTGACGAACGCGTCGGCCTGCTCCAGAATCGCCAACTGCGGTACCCAGGAGTGCACTTCCACGTTCTTCGGAACGGCGCCCAGCTCCTGGCGGTCGGTGTCCTTGCCGATCTGCAGTACGACGTGCCACCCCGGCAGCTCCCCGAAGGCCGCCAGGCACTGCCGGTAGAACTCCGGCTGCCGGGTGTAGGACGAGCCCAGCGAGACCAGCAGGACGCGCTCGGCGCCGGCCGGGCGGGTCCAGGTGCCCTGGTCGCTCCGGTCGCCCAGGCACGGTCCGACGAAGGTCACGGCATTGGTGTCCACGGCGTCGGCGTGCGGCTGCATGGCCCGCGGGATCATGGCCACCGCCCGCGCGGGCCGGCCGGAGAACTCTCCCGGCTCCAGCGTCGTGGCCCCGTTGCCGGCCAGCCAGTCGGCGAACTTCGCGAAGTACGCGTCGGCCCCGGGCAGCGCCCGGATCTGCGCGTCGATGTCGTCCTCGCCTGTTCCGCTCCAGCCCACGTACGTCGGCGAGAGCTGGAGTGTGGGCCGCCCCTGGGACTCGGCCAGCGCGCGGCCCGCGTACCCGCCGATGTCGTACAGGTACAGGTCGGCGGGGTCGTCGTCGTACAGCTCGTGCAGCTGCGGCAGCATCTGCACCGCGTCGTCGAAGAAGGCGGTCATCCCCTCGACCGGGTCCTCGGGCCAGGTGCCGCCGGTGACCGGGGGCAGGCTGGAGCGGTACGGGCGCAGCTCGGCGCCGGTCGAGGTGACCAGGTCGCCCAGGAACGGGTCGTTGGCGTACGTGACGCGGTGGCCGCGGGCCACCAGCTCCCGGATGATCTCGATGCTGGGCAGGGTGTGGCTGATGGCGGGATTGCCGATCATCGCGATGTGGGAGCGGCCCGGCGACGTGCCGGCGGCACGGGATGCCGAAGTACGGGAAGCCATGAAGGATCACTCGATTCAGGTCTACGAAGAGCAGGACACGACGGCCCGCCGCCTGTCAGAAGGCGCGGGCGTGCGGCGCGGCGGCAGCGAACCGCCGGCGGGGCGGTGTCAGCCGTAGATCTGGTAGAGGTGCATGTCCTCACCGTAATGTCGTGTGCCGGACGAGACCAACGATTTTTCGAGGCCCAGCGGCCAGGGGGAGCGCAGATGACGGACATCGTCGAACTGGATCGGTTAGGACAGGACTTCACGAGCAATCCGTATCCGCACTACGCCGCGCTGCACGCCCGCGGCCCGGTGCACCGGGTGCGGCTGTCCGACGGCCAGGAGGTCTGGCTGGTCGTCGGACACGACGAGGCCCGGGCCGCGCTCGCCGACCCCCGGCTGAAGAAGGACTGGTCGGCCCACCCGCAGTGGGAGCCGGCGGAGGGCACCCGCCAGCTCCTCGCCAACATGCTGCAGAGCGACCCGCCCCGCCACACCCGGCTGCGGAAGCTGGTCACCAGAGCCTTCACCGGCGGTGCCGTCGAGGCGCTGCGCCCCACCGTCCAGCAGATCACCGACGGCCTGATCGACACCATGCTCGCGAAGGCGACGGACGGCCGCGCCGACCTCGTCGAAGCGCTCGCCTACCCGCTGCCCATGACGGTGATCTGCGAGCTGCTCGGCGTGCCGGACCTCGACCGCGAGCGGTTCCGCCGCTGGTCGGACGCGTTCGTCACCGCCAACGGGCCGTCCGGCAGGGACGGCACGGAGGAAGCCGAGCTCGCGCGCTATCTCGTACAGCTCATCGAGGACAAGCGTCGCTCCCCGGGCCAGGACCTGTTCAGCACGCTCATCCGCACCACCGACGACGACGGCGACCGCCTCTCCGGCGACGAACTGGTGGGCATGGCCTTCCTCCTCTTGGTGGCCGGTCATGAAACCACCGTCGGGCTGATCGCCAACGGCACCCTCGCCCTGCTGTCCCACCCGGACCAGCTCGCTGCGTTGCGCGGTGACTGGGGCCTGCTGGACAACGCCGTCGAGGAGATGCTGCGGTACGACGGGCCCGTGGAGACCAGCACCTGGCGGTACACGGCTGAGCCGGTGGAGATCGGCGGCACGGTGCTGCCGGCCGGGGACACCGTGGTCGTCGCGCTGGCCTCGGCCGCCCGGGACGCCGGCCGGTTCCAGGCCGCCGACCGCTTCGACATCACCCGCGACACCCGCGGCCATCTCGCCTTCGGGCACGGCATCCACTACTGCCTCGGCGCCCCGCTGGCCCGCATGGAAGGCCGCATCGCCGTCCGTACGCTCCTCGAACGCTGCCCGGACCTGGCCCTGGACGCCGACCCCGCCACCCTGGACTGGCGCCCCGGCATCCTCATGCGCGGCCCGGTCCGCCTGCCGGTACGGGTGCGCTGACAGGCGGTAGGCGCGCGAGGAAGAGAGGCGGTACCCGTGCCCTGAAGCCGGTACGGATGCGCTGAAAGGCGCTGCGGGCTTAAGCTCTTGATCTTGCCGAGCCCTTGTCGGCCCATGCCGGCTCAGGAGCTTGCCCGCAGCCCCCGCCGCGTCAGGAGTCGCCATGAAGCGTGCCGTCACGCTGTCCGCCCTCGCCTGCCTTCTCGCCGCCACCGCCGCAGCGCCCGCCGCGTTCGCCGGGGACGGCAAGCCGGAGGCGTCCGCCACGCCGAGCGCGTCCGGCGCATCGGACGCCAAGGACGCCAAGGACGCCAAGGACGCCAAGAGCGGCAAGGCCGTCAAGAAGAAGGTCGTTCACAAGCTCGCGCCCAGCCTGCTGGACACCGTGCCGCGGCGCGGCACGCTGCGGGTGTGCACCACCGGCGACTACCGGCCCTTCACCTCCTGGGACCGGAAGACCGAGACGTACAGCGGCGTGGACATCGACATGGCGCGGGACCTGGCGAAGAGCCTGGACGCCAAGGCGGTGTTCGTTCCCACCACCTGGGCGAGCCTGGTCGCCGACCTGGACGGCGGGCGCTGCGACATAGCCGTCGGCGGCGTCTCCATCACGCTGCCGCGCGCCCGCAAGCTCGCCTTCAGCGAGCCGACCCGTACGGACGGCAAGACGCCGATCGTGCGCTGCGAGGACAAGGACAAGTACCGCACGCTGGAGGACATCGACAAGCCGGAGACGCATGTCGTCGTCAACCCGGGCGGCACGAACGAGGAGTTCGCGCGCTCGCACCTGGATCAGGCGAAGATCACGGTGCACAACGACAACAACACCATCTTCGACGAGATCGTCGAGGGCCGCGCCGACGTGATGATGACGGACGCCAGCGAGACGCTCTACCAGGCCAAGCTCCACCCCGAGCTGTGCTCCGTGCACCCGGACAAGCCCTTCACCTTCGCCGAGAAGGCATACGCGCTGCCGCGCAAGGACTTCCAGTTCAAGGAGTACGTCGACCAGTTCGTGCACCTGGCCAAGCACGACGGCACGTATGAGAAGTACGAGGACGAGTGGATGAAGTGACGGGAGCGGCGCCCGGGGCGGTGCGGGGTCAGTCGTCCGTGCCGTACAGCGCCGCGTACGCCGTGCCCCAGCCGCCCGGGTAGTGGCGGTCCAGTGCGGTGAGTGCCTCGTTGAGGGTCGGGGTCAGGATGCCGTACGGGTCGGTCAGCGGGTCGAAGTAGGGGCGGCCCGGCTGGGCGTCGGGGCGTGCCCGGCCGCTCGTGGTGCGGGCCGGCTCCGGGCCGAGCCAGGCGGCGGCCAGCGCCCGCGCCATCGCCGCCGGCGGGTTGTCCTGCGCGAGGGGCCGGACGAGGCGGTGGTAGCGGCGGACCGGTGAGTCGTCGGAGAAGAGGACGTAGTCGCGCACCGGCGCGCGCCGGACCAGGTCGAACGCCTCGCTCCGGGCCGCCTGGTCCGTCGTCCGCTCGAACACCCGGCTGAGGTACTCCGCTGCGACCGGCAGGTCGCCCAGCGCCAGCGCGTGGTACGCGGCGACCGCTCCCTGGCCATGGTCGCGCGCCCGCAGCCGCAGCGCGTCGTGGGCGTGCCGCCAGGTGAACGCGCCGGTCTCCGGCCGCTCGGCCAGTTCGCGCAGCAGCAGGTGGCGCAGCAGCGGGTGCAGCTGGTCGGTCTGGCCGTCCTGCACGGGCGGGGTGAGCAGGCCGTGCGTACGGAAGTGGGTCAGGGCGCCCTGCGCGCGCTCGTCCGTGTCGCCCCACAGCCCCCAGGCCGTGAACGCGTGGTCCAGGTCGACCGCGGCCGCGGCCCGCGGCAGCAGCTCCCGTACCTCCTCGGGCACGTCCCGCAGCAGTGTGTGCAGCAGGTCGCCCGCGAAGTCCCAGCCGGTGCCCTCGGGCAGCGGTCCGGCCGGCGTGAGCAGCCGGCGCAGCCGGTACGCCCAGTCGGTGTCCGCGGGGAAGCGGGGCAGCGCGTCCAGGAGCGCCGCTACCGCGCCGGGGTGGCCGCGCGTCAGGTCGTGCACGAGGCGGCCGAGCCAGCCGGCCGGGTGCGCGACGGGCGGCCGGGGCAGGCCGCGGGTGCCGCCGAGCGTCGCCGCCGCCAGCTCGGTGACCTCCGCCAGGGACAGCCCGCCGAGCTGGGCGACGACCAGGTCGTCCGCCGTCCGGGTCTCCTGACGATGCGTCAGCCGCCAGTGCGTCAGCTGGAAGCGCAGGTCGGGCCCGGCCAGCTGCTCCGGGTCGACCTGCCGGGGCACGGTCCCGGCGGTGGCCACGGCCAGCAGCGGATCCCAGGCCGGGGTGACGCCGCTGTCCAGCGCCCGGGCGTGGGCCAGCCCCTGCAGGAACTCCTCGCCCACCGGGCAGTCGGCGTTGTCCAGCAGGAGGAGGCAGTTCGTGGTGCGCCAGCGCGAGGGGGCGTAGGCCGTCCGCAGGTCCGAGAGCAGCGCCCGCAGCAGTACTTCGTCCATGATCCCGGCCTCGTCCGGGCGGCCCGCCAGCTGCCGCCGCAGGTACCGCAGCAGGTCACGGGCGCTGCCGTCGCTGCGCCGCGCGACGCCGGCCAGCGCCCGCTCCAGGTGCCGCAGCCGCAGCCGCGGTTCACCGGCCAGCCGCAGCACGGCGCCGACACCGGGCGGCGGCGGTGCGTCCCCGAGCGCCTCCAGACTGCTCTGCAGACCGGCCCGGACCGTACTGGGGACGTCGCCGAGCGGGAAGCGGCCCAGCACACCGCGCGCCGACTCCGCCAGCTCCCTTATGGCACGCGGCGCGGGCGCGAGGGCGAACGCGGTGAGCAGCCCGGCGAAGGCCGGAAAGGCCAGTGTGGAGTGCCGGGCGTCCCCGTGGAACTGCCCGGCCGCCTCCAGGGCCACCTCGGTGATCGAGGTGTACGCGCCGTCCAGGTCCAGCCAGGCCAGCGGCGCGTGCAGTTCCTGGGCGCGGGCCGACAGCTGCCGCAGCAGCGTGGTCTTGCCGCCGCCCGGCGGCCCGAGGAAGAGGTAGGCGGGCAGCTCGCTGTGCGCGTACGGGTCGCGGCGCAGCGCGTCCAGCACCGCCGCCTTCAGCAGCTTCTCGCCGCGCGCCCCGTGCGGGGCGGCGGCAGCGGGCCAGGGAGCGGGGGAGCCGCCGTCGGGGACGCGGGGGCCGGGGAGGACACCGGGCACCGGCACCCGGCCGGCCGCCGTGGCCTGCGCGGCCGCTGCCGCCGCGGCCGCCGTCGTCCTGGGCGGCGCGGTCCGCGCGGCCACCGGCATATCGGTCACCGTCGCGCCGGCGGTCGCCGCCGCCCGGCGCGGCCCCGCCGCCTCCGCCCGCCCGATCCCCAGCCGTACCAGCAGCGCGTCGTTCACCCAGGCGAACGCCCTGGCGTGGTCCGGCAGCCGGTCCGGGCCCGCCGGGTGGGAGATCCAGGCCGGGAAGTCCGGGGAGCGGCCGACCAGTTCGTCCATCCGGCGGCCCACCGTCAGCCCGGTCTCCAGCAGTTCGGCGGTGGGGACGGTGTCGAACAGTATGGCCTTCGTCGCCGCGGGGAAGTCGAACTGCCGCAACCGCTCGGGGACGTCGTGCGCGGCCGGGGGCGGCACGGCGCGCAGCAGCCCGCCGGAGAACACCTCGGCGAGGTGCGCGGTCCCGGCGGGCCAGGACACCGACTCCTGCACCAGCCGCATGGCCGGTACGGAGACCGGCGCGAGCGCCGCGAGATGGGCGGCGAGGCGGTACGCCTCGGGCGAGACGGTGTCGCGGAACCGCAGCACGGCGGCGGTCGCCGCGTCGGTGCCGGGCGGCGGCGCGGGCGTCGCAGCGAGGTCCTCGCCGAGGTCGCCGGCGGCCGCGGGCGCGGTGCGCAGCAGGGGGAGTACGGCCGTGCCGCCGGGCGAGGCGACCAGCCGCGCCCACTCCGCGACGGAGGTGGGGCGCGGCGCCAGGACGGGGATCGGCACGCCGCGGAAGGACGCCAGTTCCGGCGGCAGCCCGGAGGCGGTGACCTGCCAGGTCGCGTTGGCCGAGGCCCGGCCGCGCGAGGTCACCTCCCAGCGGTCGGCCCGTACGCCCGAGCCCTTCCACATCTGCGGCGGCAGCACCTGGAGCACCGCGGTCGGGCCGCAGCGCCCCCACCCCGCGAGCACGTCCCCCATCTGGCCGTCGCGCCACGCCGACCCGATGCCGTCGGTGACGACCAGCACCATCGTGGCGCCGGAGGGGTCCGCGAGGACCGCCGGGTCGCCGTTGGCGGGGCCGTCGCCGAAGGGGCTGCTGCGCAGGCCGGGCCGCCCGCCGCCGCGGGTGTGCAGCCCGTACACCCGGACGTCGCGGAAGGCGCCGAGCCGTTCCAGTACGCCGCGCAGTTCGCCGCAGAGCCGCTGCCACAGCAGCATGGACGTTCCGTCGTCGATGACCAGCGCCAGGTCCAGCCAGCGTTCGCGGGCGGGCAGGATCGCCACGTCCGGGAGCCCGGTCTCGGCCATCGCGTCGACCGTCGCGGCCTCGTCGACCTCGGTACGGACCGGGCTCGGGCGCTGCTGCTGGAGCGGGCGCAGCGCGCGCGAGAGGGCGAGCGCGTCGGTGACGGCCTTGCCTTCGGGGGCGCGTACGGAGACGGCGGGGCGGCCGCCGTCCCGGTCGGGGGAGGTGGTGCGGAGCGAGCCGCCGTGCAGGCCGTGCCCGGCGTCCGGGCGGCGGGGCGCGCGGGCGGGCGCCGACGGGCGGGCCTCGCGGCCGGGGGAGCGGGAGGGCAGCACCGGCTCCCCGTCGGGCGCCTCGGGCGCCGACGGGTCGTCCGGCTCCGGCGGCGCCGCCCCGTCCGCCGGCTCCGGGTCCGGCGCCGCGGGCGCCTCCTCCGGTACGGGCAGCCGGGTGGCCAGCCAGAGCGCGTCCAGCAGCTCCTGCGGCGACAGCTCCATTCCGCTGTCGCCCAGGATGCGGCGGGCCCGCTCCGGCATCGTCGTTACACCGTCCCGCCGAGCCGGTGCAGCACGGCCTTGCGTACCGCCTCGGCGTCGATGTCCACGCCGCCCGCGCGCAGGAAGACGGCGTTGAGCAGCTGATCGGTGGCCAGTTCGCCGAGCGCGCGGCGGTTCAGGAACGCGGTGAGCAGGTCGTCGACCTCGGGCAGGATCTCCGGGCCGAGGTGGGCCGCGATGATCTCGCGCAGCCGGGTCTCGTCCGGGTCGGGCAGGTCGAGGCGGACGCAGCGGCGCAGGAAGGCGGGCGGGAAGTCCCGTTCGCCGTTGCTGGTGATCACCACGACCGGGAACTCCCGGCAGCGCACGCGTCCGCGGTGCACCGGCTCGGTCGCGCCGGGATCGGCGGTGAGCACGTCCACGTCGGCCTGGTCCTCGGGCAGCCGGGCCAGCTCCGGGATCTCGAACTCGCCGCTCTCGAAGACCGCGAGCAGGTCGTTGGGCAGGTCCACGTCGCCCTTGTCCAGCTCGTCGACGAGCAGCACGCGCGGCCGGTCGCGGGGCGCGAGGGCGGTACCGAGCGGGCCGAGCCGGACGAACGTGCCGATGTGCGGCTCCGGTTCGTCCCGGTCGCGGCGGAGCGACGCCTCGCGCAGCCGGCCCACCGCGTCGTACCGGTACAGCGCGTCCTGCAGCGTGGCGCGGCTGTTGACCGGCCAGTGCAGCACCCGGCCCAGCGACAGCTCGTGCGCGATGGCCTGCGCGAGCGAGGACTTGCCCGTGCCGGGATGGCCGGTGACCAGCAGCGGGCGGCGCAGGTGGAGCGCGGCGCTCACCACGTCGGCCTGCTCCGGGCCGATCAAGTACGGGCCGCCGCCCGGTCCGGGGGCGGTGGTGTCCCTGCGCGCGTGACCGAACCGGCGCCAGGGCGGCGCCTCGGGCATCGCGGGCCTGCGGGCCCGGCCGTCGCCGCGGAAGAGCCGCCAGCCGTCCGCGGCGCCGGTGCCGCGGTCGTCGGCGGACCGGGCGGGACCGGGGACGGCGGCGTCCGGGGCCTTGCGGGGGTCGGCGGGTGCGTTCTCGGTGCTCATGGCTCCCTGGACTTCCTACAGTTCCGCTCGCTCGGAAGGGTCGGTCAGATGCGCGGTCAGCGGCAGCGGACGGCCCGGATCGTCCCACACCAGGACCGGGCGGGCGCGGTACTCGTCGGGGGAGCGGCGGGCCTTGGCCCGGTACTCCCGTACGGCGTCGGGCAGTTGGTGCACGCGCGAGGGCGGGTCGAGCGCGAAGAGCCGGCCGCCGTCCGCGTGGTCCCCGCGGTCCCACAGCAGTACTGGTACCCCGCAGGCCAGGCACCATGTGGCGGTCCTGGCGCGGGTGCCGTGCGGGGTGCCCACCACCACGACGGAGGCATCCAGGTCCTCGTCGAGCAGCCCGGCCACCCGGCCCGGATCGTCGTGCGACGGGTCCAGCCGCACCGCGCCCTTCTTGCCGAGCGCCCGCCAACGGCGCCGCCACACGCCGTCGCTGTCGGCCAGCCGCCGGATGCTGGGGCAGCGCAGCACCATCGGATAGCGGGTGCCGACGACCTTGGGCGGCAGCGGGCCCTCGCCCGCGGCGTCCAGGGAGTCCAGGTCGATCTCCAGGTCGCCGTGTTCCACGATCAGTTCGACGGCCGGCCACGCCTGCCCGACCGAGGCGCCGGCCAGCCGGTCCAGGTGCTTGTGCAGGATGCCGACGATCTCGGCCGGGGTCAGCGGGTCGGCGCCCGCGCCGGCCGCGGGCTGCAGCCGGCCGTCGCCCACGTCCGTCCAGAACCCCACGTCGTACCGGCGGGTGCGGCCGTGGCCCGTGCCGCCGGTCAGCTCCACGACCAGCCGCGGCGGCGCGCTCACCGCGGACTGCGCCCACTGGTCGGCGTCGGCGCGCCGGTCAGCGAGGGTGGCCGCGTCGATGCCGAGGTGGCCCGCCATCCGCTCGTTCCACAGCCGCAGTTCGGTGCGCTGGGCGAGCGGGCTGCCCAGCGCCGCGACGAACTCCACCGCGCGCAGCAGCGCCGGTACGCCCGGGGTGCCGGCCGGCACCTGCCGCCCGTCGCCCGCGCGGCTCTCCAGCGCGCTCACCCAGTGCCGCGCGTACGCGGCGAAGACCTTCGGGTCGCTGAGCCCCGTACCGTCCACCACCTCGTCCGGCAGTGGGTACGGGAACGCGCTGCGGGTGGCCTCGGGGACCCGCCGCCGGACGTCGTCGGGGAGCGTGCCGAGCAGCTGCAGCAGCGCCTGCTCCTCCCACGGCGACATCCAGCGGTCCGTCAGGCGCGGGGTGAGCCGGGCCAGGTCGCGCAGCGCGCGGGCGTTCACCGGGTCGTACGGCGCGAGCACCTCGGCGAGCGCGGGCACCGCCCGGTCGACGGTCAGCAGGACCTCCGTCCACTCCTCCAGGGTGGGCAGCGAGCCGTCCTCGGGGTGCGGCAGCCGGCACCGCTCGGCGAAGCGCGCCGCGTGCTTGCGCACATGTGCCTCGTCGGGCAGCGCGCGGTCCAGCAGTACCCGCAGGTCCTCGCGGAGCCGGTCCGGGGCGCGCTGCTGGGGCACCGGGTCCGTGCACTCCGCGAGCAGCGCGCGGGCGCCCGCGGCGATCAGCTCCTCCTTGATGACCTGCCAGGAGAACGACCAGCTCAGCCTGGTGGTCATGGCCGGGTCGTAGGGGCCGGTGCCGTGCGTGACCATGGCGGCGACCAGCCCGACCGCGCGGTGGTCGCCCACCGACCAGACCGGGCCGCCGCTGTAACCGCCGCGGATCGCCGCGCCGGTGGGCCGTCCGTGCACATAGCCGATGCCGCCCTCGCAGGAGGCGATCCGGCCGTACGCGGTGTGCTCGGGGTCGCCGGTGCCGTACCGGGCGCGGACGGTCTGCGCGTCGGTCATCGCGGTCCAGCGGGGCGGGGTCACGCCGGGCGGCGGGTCGCCGGTCAGCTCCAGTACGGCGAGGTCGCCGCGCCAGCGCCGGGCGCCGGGCGGCACGGGGGAGTGCCGCTCGGGGAACTGCTCGTCCCGCGGCGGTATCCAGTGGGTGAGCCGGGCGGTGCCGCGGGCGTCGCGCGCGGCACCGGGGAAGCCCACGGTCAGCTCCACCGTGCCGGGGTGGGAGTGCTCCAGGCGGTCCCGGCCGGCCGCGAGGTTGACGACATGGGCGCAGGTGAGGACGTGCCGCGGGGTGAGGCAGACGCCGGCGCCGACCGTGCGGACGCCGCTCCGGGGAAGCGTGGGAGAACCGGACGGGTACGTGCCGAGCGCCGCGCCACCGAGCGGCGTGGCGGCGAACGGGGGCCGCGCGGGCGGCGCTTCGCCGTCCACCGGGGCGGAGTCCGTCCCGTACACCGTGATCAGTCCGGCCCGCTCGTCCGGCGACGCGTCCTCCCCGGCGCCCTCCGCGCCGGCGCCGAACCACCGCACGGTCAGCCCGCCTGGGCTGCGGTGTCCGGCAGCTGCCAGCTGGCGGTGATCTTCATGGCGGCCTGGGCGCTGCCCCCGGCGATGCCGAGCTTGAGGTCCTGCCCGATCTGCACGCCGAACTCCACGGACAGCTCCCGCGGAGGGTTCTCGGTGCGGGCGACGGAGTCGTGCACTTCCTGGAGCAGCGGTCCGAGCGGGCTGAGCACCGCCCGCAGCCCGTCCCCGGCGAGCGCGGCCATCCGCTCGCCGGCCCGGCCCACGGGCTCGACGGTGCCGGCCCCGTCGGGCAGATCCGGGCGCGCCGCGGGCACGGTGGGCACGGGCGTGCCGACGGGGGCGAGGGCGAGGCGGACCAACGTGCGGTCGGACAGATGCAGTTCGGCGTACTCCGGCATCCGTCCATTGTGCCGCCTGCGACCCCTGTGGCCACCCGTTTCTCCCGATCGGGGGCGCGTCGGCGCGACGGCGGGCGCGCGTCGCCCGGAGCGCGGCGTACGGTATGTCCGGACAATGTGACCTCTGGACTTCCCGTCATGGGCGGGGGCGGATACCCTCGGCCACGTGGGGAAACACGAAGCAGACACCGCGGGCGCCGAGGGCCCTGTTCAGTTCAGCGTCGACCGGAGCAGCCCGGTCCCGCTGTACTTCCAGCTGTCCCAGCAGCTGGAGGCCGCGATCGAGACCGGCAAGCTGGCCCCGGGCAGCCTGCTCGGCAATGAGATCGAGCTCGCGGGACGGCTGGGCCTGTCCCGGCCGACCGTCCGGCAGGCCATCCAGTCACTGGTGGACAAGGGGCTGCTCGTCCGCCGCCGCGGCATCGGCACCCAGGTCGTGCACAGCCAGGTCAAGCGCCCGCTGGAGCTGAGCAGCCTCTACGACGACCTGGAGGCGGCCGGCCAGAAGCCCGCCACGAAGGTACTGCTCAACACCACCACCGAGGCCACCGCCGAGGTCGCAGCCGCCCTCGGCGTCGCCGAGGGCGCGGAGGTCGCGCTCGTCGAGCGGCTCCGGCTCACCCACGGCGAGCCCATGGCCCACCTGCGCAACCACCTCCCGCTCGGGCTGATCGAGCTGGAGACCGCGCAGCTGGAGAGCACCGGCCTGTACCGCCTGATGCGCAACGCCGGGATCACCCTGCACAGCGCCCGGCAGGCGGTCGGCGCGCGGGTGGCCGACGCGGCGGAGGCCGAGCGGCTGGCCGAGGAGGAGGGCGCCCCGCTGCTCACGATGCAGCGCACGACCTTCGACGACACCGGCCGACCCGTCGAGTTCGGCTCGCACGTCTACCGCGCGTCCCGTTACGCCTTCGAGTTCCAGCTCCTCGTGCGGCCGTAAGAATGTTCTGACAAACCATTGACGCGGTTCGCCGTACGCCGCTACAAACACCTCCAGCCGCACTCGCGCGGCAGAGGAGGCGGTTCACGATGCGTACCGTACGAAGCGTCCGCGCGGTCGCGGCAGCCCTCGCGGCGCTCGCCCTCGCCGCCGGCTGCAGCGGCTCCGGCGGCAAGAAGTCCGAAGAGGGCGCCGCGTCCGGCGCCTCGGGCAAGGCCGCGGACACGCCCCGCATGACCATCGGCATGGTCAGCCACTCCGGCGAGGGCGACACCTTCTGGGACATCGTCCAGACCGGCGCCGAGCAGGCGGCGAAGAAGGACAACGTGAAATTCCTCTACGCCAACGACAAGGAGGGGTCGCGCCAGGCCGAGCTGGTCCGCAGCATGACGGACCAGAAGGTGGACGGGCTGATCGTGACGCTCGCGAAGCCCCAGGCCCTGCAGTCGGCGGTGCGGGCCGCCGTGAAAGCCGGTATCCCGGTGATCACCATCAACTCGGGCGGCGAGTACTCCCAGCGGTACGGCGCCCTCACCCACATCGGCCAGGACGAGTCCGTCGCGGGCCGGGCGGTCGGCGAGGAGCTGAACAGGCGCGGCCGCGAGAAGGCGCTGTGCGTGATTCACGAGCAGGGCAACGTCTCCCTGGAGGACCGCTGCGCCGGCGTGAAGAAAGCTTTCGACGGTACGGTCGAGAACCTCAACGTCGACGGCACGAACGCACCGTCCTCGCAGTCCTCCATCGAGGCGAAGCTCCAGTCGGACAAGGGCATCGACGCGATCGTCACGCTCGGCGCACCCATGGCCGCGATCTCCGTCAAGGCCAAGGACCAGGCCGGCAGCAAGGCCGAGGTCGCGACCTTCGACCTCAACGCCGCCGTGGTGAAGAGCCTCAAGGCGAAGGACATCACCTTCGCCGTCGACCAGCAGCCCTACCTCCAGGGGTACGAAGCGGTCGATCTGCTCTGGCTGAACCGGACCAATGCGAACGTACTGGGCGGCGGCCGTCCGGTGCTCACCGGCCCGGCCCTCGTGACCGGCGAGGACGTGCCGGCGCTGGAGAAGTACACCGCCCGCGGGACCCGCTGACCCCGGGACCAGCAGGCATAACGGATACTTGGCGGTTGGGCCCGATCCGTCGGGCCCACGGAATGACTACGGACAGTGAGATCCGCGGGATCCCATCGATTCAGCGATCCAACGAGAAGGGCACGACCTCGTGGCAAGGGTTCGGACAGGGGCACGCGCGCTGGGCGCCGTGCTGGCAGGGGTGCTCGGCCTGGCCCTGGCGGGCTGCAGCGCCACCGGCGGCAAGCGCGCCGAGGAGGCGCGCGAGGCGCAGGTGGCCGGCGGCCGGGCGGCCGTGAACACCCCGAAGTGGACCTTCGCCATGGTCAGCCACTCGGGCGACGGCGACACCTTCTGGGACATCGTGCAGAACGGCGCCAAGCAGGCCGCCGCCAAGGACAACATCAAGTTCGTCTACGGGCACGACAAGGAGGGCAGCCGGCAGGCGCAGCTCGTCCAGTCCTACATCGACCAGAAGGTCGACGGACTGATCGTCACGCTCGCCAAGCCGGACGCCATGAAGGGCGTACTGGCCAGGGCCGAGAAGGCCGGCATCCCGGTGATCACCGTGAACTCCGGCTCCGAGGTCTCCGGGAAGTACGGCGCGCTCACCCACGTCGGCCAGGACGAGTCGATCGCCGGCGAGGCGGTCGGCGAGGAGCTGAACGAGCGCCACAAGAAGAAGGCATTGTGCGTCCTGCACGAGCAGGGCAATGTCGGCCACGAGCAGCGCTGCGACGGCGCGAAGAAGACCTTCGAGGGCACGATGAAGAAGCTGTACGTCGAGGGCACCAACATGCCCGACGTGCAGTCCTCCATCGAGTCCCAGCTGCAGGCCGACCCGAAGATCGACTCCGTGGTCACGCTCGGCGCCCCCTTCGCCGCCACCGCCGTGAAGGCCAAGGACCAGGCGAACAGCAAGGCCGAGATCGACACCTTCGACCTGAACGCGCAGGTCGCCGACGGGCTGCGGGACGGCTCGCTCGGCTTCGCCGTCGACCAGCAGCCCTACCTCCAGGGCTACCAGGCGGTGGACCTGCTCTGGCTGTACAAGTACAACTCCGACGTCCTCGGCGGCGGCCGCCCGGTCCTCACCGGACCCCAGGTGGTCACCAAGAAGGACGCCGCCGCGCTGGCCGAATACACGAAGCGGGGGACCCGATGAGCACCGCCGCACCACCCGCGGAACCGCAGCCCGCCAAGCCGACCGAGGGCCCGGACGAGCGCCTCGTGCACCGCTCGCTCGCCCGCCGCCTGATGGGCCGCCCCGAACTGGGCGCGGTGGTCGGCGCGATCGCCGTGTTCCTCTTCTTCTCGTTCGCGGCCGACACCTTCCTCCAGGCGGACAGCCTCTCGACGGTGCTGTACGCCTCCTCGACGATCGGCATCATGGCCGTCCCCGTGGCGCTGCTGATGATCGGCGGCGAGTTCGACCTGTCGGCCGGCGTCATGGTCGTCAGCTCGGCGCTCATCTCGTCGATGTTCAGCTACCAGATGACCGCCAACACCTGGGTCGGCGTCGGGGTGTCCTTGCTGGTCACCCTCGCCATCGGGGTCTTCAACGGGTTTCTCCTCACCCGGACGAAGCTGCCCAGCTTCATCATCACGCTCGGCACGTTCTTCATGCTGACCGGCCTGAACCTCGGCTTCACCAAGCTGATCAGCGGCACGGTCTCCACGAAGTCCATCGCCGACATGGAGGGGTTCGAGTCGGCCCGGGTGCTCTTCGCCTCCCACCTCACGATCGGCGGCGTGGACATCCAGGTCACGATCCTCTGGTGGATCGCGCTGATCGCGCTCGCCACCTGGATCCTGCTGCGCACCCGCGTGGGCAACTGGATCTTCGCGGTGGGCGGCAACGCGGACGCGGCCCGCGCGGTCGGCGTCCCGGTCACCAAGACCAAGATCGGCCTGTACATGGGCGTCGCCTTCGCCGCCTGGATCTCCGGCCAGCACCTGCTGTTCTCCTACGACGCGATCCAGTCCGGCGACGGCGTCGGCAACGAATTCCTCTACATCATCGCGGCGGCCGTCGGCGGCTGCCTGATGACCGGCGGCTACGGCTCGGCGATCGGCGCCGCGGTCGGCGCCTTCATCTTCGGCATGACCAGCAAGGGCATCGTGTACGCCCAGTGGAACCCGGACTGGTACAAGTTCTTCCTCGGCGCGATGCTGCTGCTCGCCACGCTGCTGAACGCCTGGGTACGCAAGCGCGCGGAGGCGAGCAAATGAGTACCGCGACCGACTCCGAGCCCCGCACCGACGCGGGCACGCCGCTCGTCGAGCTGAGCGACGTCAGCAAGTACTACGGCAACGTCAAGGCCCTGGAAGGGGTCTCGCTGGAGGTGCACGCGGGGGAGATCTCCTGCGTGCTCGGCGACAACGGCGCCGGCAAGTCCACCCTCATCAAGATCATCGCGGGGCTGCACCAGCACGACGCCGGCTCCTTCACGATCGAGGGCGAGGAGGCCCGGCTCTCCTCCCCGCGCGAGGCGCTGGACCGCGGCATCGCCACCGTCTACCAGGACCTCGCCGTCGTCCCCCTGATGCCGGTCTGGCGGAACTTCTTCCTCGGCTCCGAGCCCACGAAGGGCTTCGGCCCCTTCAAGCACCTCGACGCCCGCGCGATGCGCGAGACCACCCGCTCCGAGCTGCTGCGGATGGGCATCGACCTGCGCGACGTCGACCAGCCCATCGGCACCCTCTCCGGCGGCGAGCGGCAGTGCGTGGCCATCGCCCGCGCCGTCTACTTCGGCGCGAAGGTCCTCGTCCTGGACGAGCCGACCGCGGCGCTCGGCGTGAAGCAGTCCGGCGTGGTCCTCAAGTACGTCGCCGCCGCCCGGGACGCGGGCCTCGGCGTCGTCCTGATCACGCACAACCCGCACCACGCCTACCTCGTCGGCGACCGCTTCGTCCTCCTCAAGCGCGGCACGATGGCGGGCAGCCACCTCAAGTCGGAGATCGCGCTGGAGGAGCTGACCCGCCAGATGGCCGGGGGCAGCGAACTGGAGCAGCTCAGCCACGAGCTGGAGCGCGCGCAGGGCCCGGAGCACCTGGGCGGCCACCCCATGCACTGAGGCGGCGGGGCGTACGGGTGCCGGTGGCCGGGTACGGGTGCGGCGCGCGGAACGGCTTCCGCGGGGGCGCCGGTGCTCGGCGGTAGCTTCGCCGGTAGGGGAGTCGAACGACCCCGCGGCGCGCCCGCGCCGAGTACGCCACACGCACAGGAGGCACGACATGACCAGCGCCCCGAGCGGCGGGACCACCATGCGCGCGATCACCCAGGACGCGCTCGGCGGCCCGGACGTCCTGCGGATGTCCGAGGTGGCGCGGCCGGAGCCACTGCCGACCGAGGTGCTCGTACGGGTGCACGCCGCGGGTGTGAACCCGGTGGACTGGAAGACCCGCCAGGGCGGCGGCATGGCGGCCGTGCTCGGCGACCCGCCGTTCACCGTCGGCTGGGACGTCTCCGGCGTGGTCGAGGAGGTCGGCTTCGGCGTGCACACCCTCGCCGTGGGCGACGAGGTGTACGGCATGCCGTGGTTCCCGCGCGAGGCCGGCGCGTACGCCGAGTACGTCACGGCCCCTTCCCGGCACTTCGCGCGCAAGCCGGCACTGCTCAACCACGAGCACGCCGCCGCCGTGCCGCTGGCCGCGCTCACCGCCTGGCAGACGCTGGTCGACACGGCCCAGGTGACCTCCGGGCAGCGGGTGCTGATCCATGCCGCGGCCGGCGGCGTCGGCCACTTCGCCGTGCAGTTCGCCAAGCACCTCGGCGCCCACGTCATCGGCACCGCGAGCGCCGCCAAGCACGACTGGCTGCGCCGCCTGGGCGCCGACGAGCTGGTCGACTACACCGCCGTGCGCTTCGAGGACGAGGTGAGCGACGTCGACGTGGTCATCGACCTGGTCGGCGACGACAAGGACGACACCAGCACCCGGTCGCTGGGCACGCTCCGCTCCGGCGGCCTGCTGATCGCCGTGCCCTCGGGCGTCGCGCCCGAGCTGGTGGACACCGCCCGCCAGCTGGGCCTGCGGGCCTGCGGCTTCCTCGTGGAGCCGGACGGCGCGGCCCTCACGAAGATCGCCGAACTGATCGACAAGGGCGTGGTGAAGGTCGAGGTGGAGGACGTCCTCCCGCTGGAACACGCCGCCGAGGCGCACCGCCGCGGAGAACAGGGCCGCACCCGCGGCAAGCTCGTCCTGAAGGTGGACTGACGCTCAGTCCCGTACCCCGGTGGGAAGCGACAGCGCCGATCCCCCGTGCAGGGTGATCCGCGCCGGTACGAGGGTGGTGGCGTCGGCCGCGGGCTCCCCGGTGCCGGGGTTGCGGGCGTAGCGGGGGTGCGCGCCGCCGCTGAGCTGGAGGCGGATGCGGTGCCCCGCGGCGAAGCGGTGGGCGGTGGCACTCATCGGCACGGTGACCTCCGAGGGGCCCGGACCGGCGGCTGGCAGCCGGAGCAGCCCGTCGCAGACATTGGTGGCACGGTTCCGTCCGTCCACGTCGCACAGCCGGGCGAAGACATCCGCGTAGCCGGTGTCCGTGGAGATCCGCAGCCGCGCGGCGACCGGGCCGAGCACGTCGACGGGCTCGGTCAGCGGCGGGCCCGTGAACGTCAGGACGTCCTCCCGCGCCTCCAGCGCAGCGTTGTCGCGGGGGCCGGCTCCGGGGGAGAGCAGCGGACCGCCCACGGACGGGGTGGGATCGGCCGGGTCGTAGCGGAGGGACGCCAGCGGCGCGGAGTCCGCCGGGGGCTCCCGGGTGAGGTCCCCGTGCGCGGTGGGGTACCAGTCGGTCGTCGCGGGCGCGGGTGGCCAGTCGTCGAGGTCCCGCCAGGCGCCTTCGCCGCCGACGTGCACGCGTACGGGGGTGGGGCGCAGGCCGGCGGGGTCGCCGCACAGGTGCGCGCGCAGCCAGCCGAGGCTCTCGGTGAAGACCTCGGGCCAGCCCAGCCGCATCGCGGAGGTGTGCGTCCAGGGGCCGACGAGCAGGGTGGTCGCGCGGCCCGCCCGGCGCAGCCGGTGGTACTGCGCGAAGGTCTGGTCGGCCAGCGCGTCGTGCCATCCGGCGATCAGCGCGGTGGGCACGCCCGGCCGCTCGGCGGCCGCCGCCATGGACGTGCCGTGCCAGTGCGGGTCGTCGGCGTCCGGGTGCGTCAGCGCACCGTCCAGCCAGGGCACGTCCCCGAGCGCCGGTACGTGTGCTCCGCGCAGCGGCAGCGCGGTGGTGATCTCGCCCAGCCGGCGCTTCAGGCGCAGCATCGCGCGGACGAGGGGCACGGTCCCTCGGTGCTGGTACGTCATGCCCGCGCCGACGGCGAGGGCGTTCTCCAGGTGGAAGGCGCCGCCCGCGTGGAAGAAGGCGTGCGGGTCGTGCAGACCGGCCTGGATCACCATCGCCTTGAGCTCTGCCGGCGGATCGAGCGCGAGCGCCCACTGCACGTACCCCAGGTAGCTGGCGCCGACCGTGCCGAGCGTGCCGTTGAACCAGGGCTGCCGCCGCAGCCAGGCCACGGTGGCCCGGCCGTCGGCGGCCTCCTGGCGCCACGGGTCGAACCGGCCGCCCGAGCCTCCGGTGCCGCGGCAGCTCTGCAGGAGCACGTGGAAGCCCTGTTCGGCGAAGAGCATGCCGTACATGGGTGACCAGGGCAGGCCCCGTCCGTAGGGCGAGCGCACGAGGAGGGTGGGGAAGTCGCCCGCCGCGCGGGGGAAGTAGTGGTCGGCGCGCAAGGGGCTGCCGTCCGCCCCCGGCACCACGAGCCCCGGTTCCCAGCCGGCTTTGTACCGCTTGGCCGGGAGCCCGCGGAAGGTCGCCCGCATCATCCGTGCGGACAGCGGTGGTTTCGGTGTCATGCGTGTTCTCCCCCTCGTGCCCCTCCAGTATTTCCGTACACTGTACGAGAATAGTGGGACGCGAAGGAAGGCTCGGATGCAGAGGAAGGCGAAGAACGTGACCCGTCATGACGGAACCGGCGTCGACCCCCGGCAGCTCTGGCTCGGCACCGCCCGGACCGGCCGCGGGCGCCGGCCCGCCTTCAGCCGTGAGGCGATCACGGCGGCGGCCGTCGCCCTCGCGGACGCCGAGGGGCTGGACGCGGTCACCATGCGGCGCGTCGCCGCCGAGGTCGGCGCCGGCGTCATGTCGCTCTACAGCTACGCGCCCGACAAGGAGACGCTGCTGGAGCTGATGGTCGACCACGTCAGCGGCGAGCTCCCGGCGGACGAACCGCTCACCGGTGACTGGCGTGCCGACCTGAAGGCCATCGGCCATCTCCAGCGCGCCCTGATGCTCCGTCACCCCTGGCTGCCCGCCGCGCTGACCGCCCGCCGCACGCTCGGCCCGCACGCGCTGGCCTTCCTGGAGCACGCGCTCGCGGCCCTGCGGCCCACCCGGCTGGACGGCGCTGCGAAGCTGGAGGTCTTCAGCCAGCTCACCGGCTTCGTCGCCGGGCACGTCGGGTACGAGATCGCGCAGGCCGCGGCCGCGGAAGCGCCCGGCCGGGCCGCGGCCGAGGCCCGCTACCTCGCCGCCGTCGCCGCCGACGGTCACCATCCGGAGCTCGCCGCGGCCCTCGCCGCGCCCGGCCGTCCCCTCACCCCCGAAGCCACCTTCACCCGGTTCCTCGACCGGCTGATCGACGGCCTCGAGACCGGGTGATCCCGCGGTCGGCCTTCGGGACGCGGTCCCGCCTTCGGGACACGGTCCCGCCTTCGAGGAACGCGCGTCAGCCGGACCCGCGGCGGGCCGCGACCGCCAGCCGGGTGTCCTCGTCGACCAGGTCCGAGTTGATGGCCTGGGCGGCCTGCACCCCGGCCGCCGCGGCGCCGATGACCTGGTCGGAGAGGGACGTGAGGTTTCCGGCCACCCATACCCCCGGCACGTCCGTGGCGCCGGAGTCCGCCGCCCGTACGGAGCTGCCCACCACCTCCCCGGCCGACCGCTCCACCTCGGCGGACAGCCCCAGGGACGCGAGGAGCCCGGCGCGCGCGGTGAACCGCGGCTCCACGACCAGCGCCTGACAGGGCACCCGCCGGCCGTCCGCCAGCCGCACGCCGGCCAGCGCGCCGTCCGCCACCTCCAGACCCGCCACCTGCCCCGGCACAAGGGCGATACCACGGGCGGCCAGCCGCTCGTACTCCTCGGCGTCCGGCTCCGGCGAGGCGTGCAGCAGCAGGGTCACGTCCGTGCTCCACTGCCGCCACATCAGGGCCTGCCGGCAGGCGAGCGGCCCCGTGGCCAGCACCGCGATCGCCCGGTCGCGGGCCTCCCAGCCGTGGCAGTACGGGCAGTGCAGCACGTCCCGCCCCCACCGCTCCGCCATCCCCGGCACCTCGGGCAGCTCGTCGATCAGCCCGGTCGCCACCAGCAGCCGGCGGGCCGCGACGGGCGGGCCCGCTTTCAGGAGGACGCGGAAGCCGCCGCCCTCCCGCGGCTCGGCCGCCACCGCCTCGCCCGGCACGAACTCGCCGCCGTACGCGGCCACCTCGTCCCGGCCGGCCGCGAGCAGTTCCCCGGGCGGCATGCCGTCGCGGGTCAGGAAGTTGTGGGTGCGGTCCGCCATACCGTTGCGCGGCCGGCCGTCGTCGATCACCAGCACCGAACGGCGCGCCCGCACCAGGGCCAGTGCCCCGCTCAGCCCGGCGGCCCCGCCGCCGACGACCACGACGTCGTACCGCCGTTCCTCCCGCGCGTGCGCCACCATGGTCTCCGGCTTTCTCTCTACTCGGTGCTCCGGTAAATCGGGTGCCCCGGCCGGGTGACCGTTGCTACCTTCCGCGCCATGTCTTCCATTCAGGGAACACCCGCCGGGCCCGTCACCGCAGCCGATGTCGAGGAAGCCGTGCGGCTTGCGGTCACCGCCCTGTACGGCGGGGAAGGGGCGGACTGGAGCGTGCGGGCCGGTTCCCTGGAATGGGACTGCTGGGAGACCGCCGAGCACCTCGCCGACGACTTCCTCGGCTACGCCGTCCAGCTCGGTCCGGCGCGCCCGCCGACGGACACCTACCTGCCGTTCGCGGGGACACGGCAGCGGCCGGGCGGCCCCCACAACGTCGTCTTCGCCGACCGCGAGGCGGGCCCCGCGGGACTGCTGCACGTACTGGAGGCGTGCGGCGGGCTGCTGGCGGCCATGGTGCGCACCACGCCGCCGGACAAGCGCGCGTTCCACCCCTACGGGGTGTCCGACGCCGAGGGCTTCGCGGCCATGGGCATCGTCGAAGCCCTGGTGCACGTGCACGACATCGCCGAGGGCCTCGGCCTCCCCTTCACGCCGCCCGCCGGGCTGTGCGACCGGGTGCTGGCCCGGCTCTTCCCCGACGCCCCGGACGCCGCCGACCGCTGGTCCGTACTCCTGTGGTGCACGGGCCGCACGGCACTGCCCGGTCACCCGCGCCGCACGTCGTGGCGCTGGGACGGCACGCTCCGGGAGCCCGCCGGGCGCTGACCCGCTGTCAACAGAGGGGTGCCGGCCCCCCGAAGGAGGCCGGCACCGGTGTGGACCCTGACGTTTACTTGTTGGCGCACTGCCCGTGTGCGGGGTTCAGCAGCCCGACCACGTCGACGGTGAGACCGCAGGCGTTGATCGGCACGTGGAGCGGAACCTGGATGGTGTTGCCGGACACAATGCCCGGCGAGTGGCTGCTGCTGCCCTGGGCGCCCGAGTCGGCAACGGCGGCGCCGGCGCTGCCGACAAGAGCGGCGGTGGCCAGGATGGCCGCGGCTGCGGCGGTACGGATGCGCATAGCGTTCTCCTCACAGAGGGCGGAACATCAACGGTTCCCATCACAACCCAGAGCGCTCCGCGGGGCCCGTCGGGTTCGGCCGTCAGGGGCATACGGCCCGGAAAAACGCTTGTGACCAGGGCCTCCTGAGCCGGCCCGGACGCCCGGCCCGTCAACCCTGCCCGAGAGCCGCGGAAAAGGTTCCCGAGTTCCCCGTACTTTGAGAAAGGCCACAGGTCAGAGGGTTGCGGTGCGCCGCGGGGCGGCTTTGATGCACAATCGCACGGCGGGTGGGCTGTGCCCGCCCCGACGCAAGCCGAGGCCATGGCCTCCCAAGACCGCACAGGGACGAGACGAGCCGAGCATGAGTACGTACCGGGACAGGGTGCACCGTGGGTCGGCGCGGGCCACCGTGCTGCGCACGGTCGGCACCCGCGAGCGGCGCTCGCACCTCAGCGCGCCCCGCGTGCCCACCGTCGGCATCGACATCGGCGGGACGAAGGTCATGGCGGGCGTCGTGGACGCCGACGGGACCATCCTGGAGAAGGTCCGCACCGAGACGCCGGACAAGTCCAAGAGCCCCAAGGTCGTCGAGGACACCATCACCGAGCTGGTACTGGACCTCTCCGACCGGCATGACGTGCACGCCGTCGGCATCGGCGCGGCCGGCTGGGTCGACGCCGACCGCAGCCGCGTCCTCTTCGCCCCGCACCTGAACTGGCGGAACGAGCCGCTGCGCGACCGCCTCGCGGGCCGCCTCGCGGTCCCGGTCATGGTCGACAACGACGCGAACACCGCGGCCTGGGCCGAGTGGCGCTTCGGCGCCGGGCGCAACGAGGACCACCTCGTGATGATCACGCTCGGTACCGGCATCGGCGGCGCGATCCTGGAGGACGGCCAGGTCAAGCGCGGCAAGTACGGCGTGGCGGGTGAGTTCGGGCACATGCAGGTCGTGCCCGGCGGGCACCGCTGCCCGTGCGGCAACCGCGGCTGCTGGGAGCAGTACAGCTCCGGCAACGCGCTGGTGCGCGAGGCGCGCGAGCTGGCGGCCGCCGACTCCCCGGTCGCGTACAACATCATCGAGCGGGTCAGCGGCATCATCCCGGACATCACCGGGCCGCTGATCACCGAGCTGGCCCGCGAGGGCGACGCGATGTGCGTCGAGCTGTTCGCGGAGATCGGCCAGTGGCTGGGCGTGGGCATCGCCAATCTCGCCGCGGCCCTGGACCCGTCGTGCTTCGTCATCGGCGGCGGCGTCAGCGCCGCCGACGACCTGCTCATCGGCCCGGCCCGGGACGCCTTCCGGCGCACCCTCACCGGGCGCGGCTACCGCCCCGAGGCCCGTATCGCGCGCGCCCAGCTCGGCCCCGAGGCCGGCATGGTCGGCGCCGCCGATCTCGCCCGGCTGGTGGCCCGCCGCTTCCGCCGCGCCAACCGCCGCCGCGTCGAGCGCTACGAGCGCTATGAGCGGACCGGCCGCCGATGACCGACCTGGAACAGGCACCTGTGACCGACCACCCCGAGCGCCACGACCGCTCCGAGCAGCCCGACCGGGACGCCTACGACGACGTCCCCGCGGCGGGCGACGGCGGGGCGCACGCGCCCGCGCCCCCGACGAGCCGCCGGCGCCGCTGGCTCACCGCCGTCGTCGTCTTCCTGCTGATCGCCATCCCGGCCGGCTACCTCGCGCTCTCCGCCGCGCAGAGCCGCGACAGCGGCCAGGAGAAGGAGGAGCGGGCCAAGATGGCGGGGCTCACCTGGCAGTGGCCCTCCAAGGTGCAGCGGCGGATCTACGACGTGCCGATCCCGGCGTACTCGTATCCGGTCGCGTACTTCGAGACCAACTCCTTCAGGACCAGCTCGCTGTACGTGACGTTCCGCACGTCACAGGACGGCCTGGACACGTTCCTGGCGCACTACGGGCACACCCGCGAGGACCTGCAGAAGGGCGTCGCCACGATCTCGCCGAAGCAGGCGGCGCGGGTCAAGTGGGACTTCACGATCGGGGACGGCTACGCGGGCCTGGTCAACAAGGAGAAGGCGCCGCGGCCCTCGCAGCGCATCACGGTGGACTTCGCCGAGGACGGCCACCCCGTGGTGTACATCGTCTCCACGACGCGCTTCTGACGCGGTTCCGGCGCGGTCCTGATGCGGCTCTGACGCGGCGCGCCGGGCCGCACTCCGGCCCGTACCCGGCGCGGACGGTCGGGTTCCAGTGGCGAAACTCTGATGAAGAATGCCGTCCCGATCACATGCGGGCGATCCCGGCCAGCCGGGTATGAGCCGATTCCGCCGTCATGACCGGCTCTTTCCGGCCGGAACGGCGTCCGATTGCTGACCCGGGTGTCAGGAGTGGGCGGTTTGATTGGGTAGCGTGGCCGGGTGAGCGAGAAGACCCTGCAGCACCGGATCGACGGCCCCGACGACGCGCCCGTACTTGTCCTCGGAGCCTCGCTGGGCACCACCTGGCACATGTGGGACCGGCAGATACCCGAACTGACCCGTCAGTGGCGCGTCATCCGCTTCGACCTCCCGGGCCACGGCGGATCCCCCGCCTACCCGGCCGCCTCGGTCGCGGAGCTCGCCGAGCGGGTGATCGCCACCCTCGACGGCCTCGGCATCGACCGCTTCGGCTACGCCGGCTGCGCCATGGGCGCCGCCATCGGCGCCCAGCTCGCGCTCGCTCACCCCCAGCGCCTCACCTCGCTCGCGCTGGTCTCGGCCTCGCCCCGGTTCGGCACCGCCGACGCCTGGCGGCAGCGCGGCGTCGTGATCCGTACGAACGGCCTGGACCCGATCGCCCGCACCGCGCCCGAGCGCTGGTTCACGCCCGGCTTCGCCGCCGCCCAGCCCGCCATCGTCGAGTGGGCCGTACAGATGGTGCGCACCACCGACCCCGGCTGCTACATCGCCGCCTGCGAGGCGCTGGCCGCCTTCGACATCCGGAACGAGCTCGGCCGGATCTCCGCGCCCACCCTGGTGGTCGTCGGCTCCGAGGACCTGATCACCCCGACCGCCGACGCGCGCACCCTGGTCGCCGGCATACAGGACGCGGGTCTCGCCCTGGTGCCCGGCACCTCGCACCTCGCCCCCGTCGAGCAGCCCGCCGCCGTCACCGAGCTGCTCATCCGGCACTTCTCCACCGCCTGGCAGGACAAGCCGGCCGGGCAGGCCGCGCTCGGCGCCACCCCGCCCAAGCCCGTCCTCACCCCGAAGCCGGCACAGCAGGCGCAGCCCCAGCCGCCGGTCGTCGCCATCGAGCCGGCCGCCGAGCAGCCGGAGATGGTCGGCACCGACTCCTACGAGGCGGGCATGAAGGTCCGCCGCGAGGTGCTGGGCGACGCGCACGTGGACCGCGCCGCGGCCGCCGCCGACGAGTTCACCAGCGACTTCGAGGACTTCCTGACCCGCAACGTCTGGGGCGAGGTGTGGACCCGCTCGGGCCTGGACCGCCGCACCCGCAGCGTCATCACGCTCACCGCGCTGATCACCAGCGGCCACCTCGACGACCTGGCCGTCCACGTCCGCGCCGCGCTCCGCAACGGCCTCACCCCCGCGGAGATCAAGGAAACGCTGATCCACACCGCGGTCTACGGCGGCGTCCCGGCCGCCGGCGCGGCCTTCACCATCGCCCAGCGCGTCATCCGCGAGGAGACCACGCCGGAGGACTGACCGGAGGGCTGAACTGCCGGGCGGACAAGGTGATTGAACGGTTGTCCTGGGCACGCCGACGATCCGGTGAATGGGCGTGCGCGCGCCGCGCGGCAGGATGTACTCCTGGCTTTGGCACAGCGTCATCCTGTGGAGAGAGCCATGTACATCCGTAGCACCATCACCGCTTGCGGTCTCGCCGCCGCGGCGATCGCCGGCGCGGCCGGCAGCGCCCTCGCGACCGGCGACGGCCCGACGAGCCTCAGCGGCAACGGCGCGAGTTCCGCGTTCGGCAACTCGACGACCCACGGCACCCTGAGCACGCAGCTCGGGGCGGTCCAGGGCACGTTGAACGAGCTGTGCCTCGGCGTGCCGGCGAAGGCCAATGTCGGCTCGCTGATCGGCATCCTGGTGCCGATCACGGTGCAGGACGTCAATGTCCTCGCCAACCCGCACAACCAGCAGTGCGCCGAGAACACCACCCAGTCCTCCGGCACCGATCAGTGAGCTCTGCTTGAGCAGGGGGTCACCCGGCGCGGCAGGATGGGGCCATGGAACTCGAACTCACCAAGAAGACGCACGCCTGCGTCCGGCTGGCCAAGGACGGGCGGACGCTGGTCATCGATCCCGGTGGCTTCAGCGAGCAGGACGCGGCCGTGGGTGCGGACGCGATCCTGATCACCCACGAGCACCCCGACCACTTCGCCGAGGACCGGCTGCGGGCGGCCATGGAGGCCAACCCGGCCACCGAGATCTGGACGCTGGCCTCGGTCGCCGAGCAGATCTCGGCGGCGTTCCCGGGCCGGGTGCACACCGTCGGCGAGGGCGACACCTTCACCGCGGCGGGCTTCGAGGTGGAGGTGCACGGGCAGCTGCACGCCGTGATCCACCCCGACATCCCGCGGATCACCAACGTCGGGTACTTCGTCGACGGCTCGGTCTTCCACCCCGGTGACGCGCTGACCGTCCCCGGCCGCCCGGTCGACACCCTCCTGCTGCCCGTGCACGCCCCCTGGAACAAGGTGGCGGAGGTCATCGACTACGTACGCGAGGTCAAGCCGCGGCACGCCATCGACATCCACGACAGCCTCCTCCAGGAGCACGCCCGGCCGATCTACGACCGCATGATCGGCCAGCTCGGCGGCACCGATCACGGCCGCCTCGCCCCTGGTCAGGCGGCCGCGCTGGGCTGAGGAGGGCGACTGTCACAGGCGGGCGGTAGGTTGGCACTCATGCGCATCGCGACCTGGAACGTCAATTCGATCACCGCCCGCCTGCCCCGGCTGCTGGCCTGGCTGGAGAGCACCGGCACGGACGTGCTGTGCGTGCAGGAGACCAAGTGCTCCAAGGAGCAGTTCCCCTTCGACGAGCTGCGCGAGCTGGGGTACGAAGCGGCGGTGAACGCCACGGGCCGGTGGAACGGCGTGGCCGTGCTGTCCAAGGCGGGCCTGGCCGACGTGGTCGAGGGCCTGCCCGGTGACCCGACGTACGACGGCGTGGCCGAGCCGCGCGCCATCTCGGCGACCTGCGGCCCGGTCCGCGTCTGGTCGGTGTACGTGCCGAACGGCCGCGAGGTCGAGCACCCGCACTACGCCTACAAGCTCCAGTGGTTCGAGGCGCTGAAGGCCGCGGTCGCGGGCGACGCGGCGGGCGACCGCCCGTTCGCGGTCCTCGGTGATTACAACGTCGCGCCGACGGACGACGACGTCTACGACCCCGCCGCCTTCGAGGGCGCCACACACGTCACCCCGGCCGAGCGCGCGGCCCTCGCGGACCTGCGCGGCGCCGGTCTGACGGACGTCGTGCCGCGCCCCCTGAAGTACGACCACCCCTTCACGTACTGGGACTACCGCCAGCTCTGCTTCCCGAAGAACCGCGGCATGCGCATCGACCTGGTCTACGGCAACGAGCCCTTCGCCAAGGCCGTCTCCGACGCCTACGTCGACCGCGAGCAGCGCAAGGGCAAGGGCGCGTCGGACCACGCGCCGGTCGTCGTCGACCTGGACGTGTGACGTCCCGGGCGTGGCGTCCGAAGACGCCACGCCCACGCCTCACGGCACGAGCTTGCGCAGCTCCACCGACTCCGCGAGCGCCTTCAGCCCCTCGTCGCCGGGGTGCAGATGGTCGCCGCTGTCGTACGCCGGCAGCATCCGCTGCGGCCGCTGCGGGTCGCGGATCACCGCGTCGAAGTCCAGTACGGCGTCCACGGCCCCGCCGCTGTCCCGGATGAAGGCGTTGACCGCCTGCCGCCGCTGGTCGACCTCCGGGTAGCAGTCGGGGTAGCCCTCGCAGGGCGCGACCGTCGCGGCCACCACCCGCAGGCCCCGCTCGTGCGCCCGCCGCGCGATGGCCCGCAGCCCGGTGATCACCTCGGCCGCCGAGGTGCCGGAGCGCACGTCGTTGATGCCCTCGAAGACCACGACCGTACGGGCCGAGGTCTGGGCCAGCACGTCCCGCTCCAGCCGGTGCTGGGCGCTGACACCGCCGGTGTCGGTGCTGATCCCGTCGCCCTTGTAGCGGTCGGTGACGATGCGGTTCGCCGAGATCCCGTGGTTGATCACGCCGTACTTGGGCAGCGCGGTCTGGTTCTGGAAGCGCCGCGCCAGGGTGTCCGGCCAGCGCCGGTTGGCGCCTTGCGTCGACTTCACGCCGTCGGTGATCGAGTCGCCCAGCGCCACGATCGAGCCGGGCCCGCCGGTGACATCGACACCGGACAGGAACGGCCAGGTGGTCAGCGATCCGGTGTAGGCCGCGCCGCCCGTGTCGGCCGTACGGTCACCGCTGTCCGTCGCGCTGACGTACGACCGCTGGATGGCCTCCTTGTGGATCGGCGACGCGGCCACCGACCCCGACAGATGGAAGCTCACCAGCAGATTGGTGTCCGCCGGGACGGTGAAGTCCACCGGATCGCTGAATACCTGCGCACCGGCCGGGATGCTGGTCCCGGACCGCCCGCCGAACGTCAGCGCCACCGGCTTGCCCTTCGTCGCGGCGCCCGACCCCTGCACCGCGACGCTGGCCGCGCCGATGTCCACCGGCGTCGCGGCGAAGGTGTTCTCCAGCCGGATGCGCGCCCGCGGGCCGCCCGCCCCGGCGTGCACCACCAGCCGCAGCGTCTGGTCCCGCCACGGCCCGACCTTGGTGTACCCGGCGCTGCTGGCCGCCCAGCTGCCGGTCCAGCCGGGCGTGGCCCGGCGCAGCGCCGCGGCGAAGACGTGCAGGTCGCGGTCGGGGCCCGGGTCCTTGGGGAGGGTCACCGAGCGGACCTGGCGGCCGGGGCGCACCGGCACGGACACCGCGTACAGGCGTACCGTTTCCGCGAGCTGCCCGGCCGCGGAGTTCCGATGCGGCAGGGCCACCGCCTTGGTGCTGAGGGGGCCGGTCCGCCAGTCCGGCGCGGTCAGCTCGTACGTGCTGCGCGAGCCGTCCTGGTACTCGACCGTGCCGGTGCCGGTGGCGTCCCCGCCGGTCCCGGCGACCAGGAAGGACAGCGCGGTGCCGGTGCCGCCGAGCCGAACGGCCTGGCCGTTCGCCCGTACGTTGTCGGGCGCGCCGGGCGCGGTGCGCGGCCAGGTCAGCCGGGTCGCGTCGATGGCCAGCGTCCGGCCGGGCGTCCAGCCGGCCGCGGCGAGGTCCTGGGCGGACAGCGAGCTGCCGGCGCCGTCGAAGTCCGCGGCGCCGGATCTGGCGTCGTCGCTCACGGCCTTGTTGTCGAAGAGTCTCGCCAACGGCTGCGGCTCCGCCGCGCGTTGCTGATCCGCGGTGGCCGGGACGGCGGTCCCCGCGACCGTGAGGGCGAGAGCGAGCGGAACGGTTGTGCCCCATTGTCGTACGCGCATCAGACGGCTCCTTCGGTGGCGGGTGCGCCACGGGGTGAGCATGATCCGGTCCATCAGACACAAGCGCCATGAACGTAAGGAGACGGCAAGGGGGCGTCAAGGGAGCCCGTGGCGACCGGATGACGCGGGGCGCCGCGCGCCTGTGGCCGCCGCCCGTGCGGGAGTGGGACGCTGCACCCCATGAACATGTCTTTCCTGGACAAGTGGCGCAAGCATCCGGAAGCGGTCCGTTCCGCCGTGGCGCCGGCACCGGGGGACGAGGACGCGGAGGGGATCGCCGATCTGCTGTCGGAGTGCGAGCTGCTGCGCGGACACGCCGCGGGAGCGGGGGTGGAACTGGACGATTCGGTGGGCTCGTTGGAGGCGCTGGACCAGCTGCTGCCCGCCTGGCGGTCGGACCCGGAGATCGTGCCGTGGCTGGGCAACGACGCGGGCCTCTACCTCGGTACGGTCCTGGTGCGCACGGTCCCTGGGGCCCGCTGGAAGATCTGGCCCGGCGGCGAGCCGGTCGTCCGGCTGGCCTCGGGCCGCGAGATCGACGTGGTGACGGCCGGTCACGAGTGGGCGGACAGCGGCGCGCCCGAGCTCTCCCAGCTCTACGCCGAGGTCGCGGAGAGCTGAGCGCCCGCGCCGCACCCCCGCCAGAGCCGTATCCCCGCCCGGGCGGTTGCCCGCTCACACGAACGCGATGTCGTACGCCAGCTGCCAGCGGTCGGCCCGTACGACGATGTCCGAGGTCTCCACCGCCCGCCCGTCCGCGTCGAAGTGGGTGCGCTCCACGACCGTGACGCAGCTGCCCGGCGGGCAGCCCAGCGCCTCCGCCTCGGCGCTGGCGGCGGGCCGGGAGCCCACCCGCTCCTCGGCACGCACCACCCGGATCCCGATCGCCGCCATCCGCCCGCGCACGCCGCGGCGCGCGTAGGGCCCCTGCTCCGGGAAGATCACGTCCGTGCCCTCGGTGATCGCCAGCGGCTCCCAGCTCGTCGCGAGCTGCACGGGCCGGCGGCTGGCGAGGTACTCGTACTGCGTGCGGACCACGCTGTCGCCGGGCTCGATGCGCAGCCGCCGGGCCACCGGCTCCGTCGCCGTCTCGGTCGTGGACGTCGCCTCCCACGTCAACGGCGTGCCCTCCGGGCAATTCACATGGGTGATACTCGCGGCGAAGGGCGAGTCGACGGCGCCCGTGGAGCGCAGCAGTATGCCCAGCGGCGCCCGGTCCGCGACGAACACCCCGCGCCCGAACTGCCCTTCCGCGTACCCCGCGGCCTTCAGCATGCGCACCGCACGGTCCACGGTCTGGTCACTGGCTTCGTACGCCCGCTTCAGCTCGGCGCGGGAGGGGATGCGCGCACCGACGGCGAGGACACCCTCGTCGATCTGGCGCCGCAGGTCGTCGGCGATCCGCTGGAAAACAGGCCGGTGCTCACCCATGCCGACAGGCTAGGTACGCAGGCGGCTCATGTGTACCTAGGGGGTGAGCGCCGCACGTGCGGAGTCGGCTCCGCGTGTCCCCGAGCGCCGGAGCGGGGGCATTTGGGGTAGTTTGCGAACTCTCCGCTGTACGGACGTGCCGGACGAGAGTGAGCAGGGCTGCATATGGCCGGTGACGCGCTGATCGAGATGCGCCGGGTCAACAAGTACTACGGGAAGCTCCACGTCCTCCAGGACATCGACCTCACCGTCGGCCGCGGCGAGGTGGTCGTCGTCATCGGCCCCTCCGGCTCCGGCAAGTCGACCCTCTGCCGGACGATCAACCGCCTCGAACCGATCCACTCCGGCACCATCACGCTGGACGGCCGGCCGCTTCCCGAGGAGGGCCGCGAGCTGGCCCGGCTGCGCGCCGACGTCGGCATGGTCTTCCAGTCCTTCAACCTCTTCGCACACAAGACCGTGCTGGCCAACGTCACGCTCGCGCCGCTGAAGGTCCGCAGGAGCGGCAAGGAGGCGGCCGAGCGGCGGGCCCGCGAACTCCTGGACCGGGTCGGCCTCGCCTCACAGGCCGACAAGTACCCCGCCCAGCTCTCCGGCGGCCAGCAGCAGCGCGTGGCCATCGCCCGTGCGCTGGCCATGGACCCCAAGGCGCTCCTCTTCGACGAGCCCACCTCGGCGCTCGACCCGGAGATGATCAACGAGGTGCTGGAGGTCATGCGGCAGCTCGCCCAGGAGGGCATGACGATGGTCGTGGTCACCCACGAGATGGGCTTCGCCCGCTCCGCCGCCAACCGCGTGGTCTTCATGGCGGACGGCGCGATCGTGGAGGACCGCACCCCCGAGGAGTTCTTCACCCACCCGGAGAGCGACCGCGCCAAGGACTTCCTCTCCAAGATCCTCAAGCACTGAGCGGGGGAGTGCGCAGTGAAGAAGACACCACGGGCCGCCACGGCCCTCCTCCTCGCCGTCCTGACCGTCCTCGCCGCCGCCTGCGGCAAGCCCGGCAGCCCGCCCGCCAAGGGCCCGCGCGGCGACGAGCTCCCCAAGTACCAGGTGCTGACCCGCTTCCAGCTGCCCGACTCGCCCACCTGGCAGCAGGCGAAGCGCCGCGGCCATCTGGTCGTCGGCGTCAAGGAGGACCAGCCCTACCTGGGCGAACGCGACCCGTCCTCCGGCGCGTACCGCGGCTTCGACATCGAGATCGCCAAGATGCTCTCCGCCGCGCTCGGTTTCGACCCGAAGACCCTCACCTACAAGACGATCGCCTCGGCCAACCGCGAGACGGCCGTGCAGAACGGCCAGATCGACTACTACGTCGGCACCTACACCATCAACGACCTGCGCAAGAAGCAGGTCGGCTTCGCGGGCCCGTACTACATGGCGGGCCAGAGCCTGCTGGTGCGCAAGGACGAGAAGGACATCAAGGGGCCCAAGGACCTGGCCGGCAAGCGGGTCTGCTCCGCCGCGGGCTCCACTCCGTACCAGCGCATCAAGGCCGACTATCCCAAGGCCGTGCTCGTCGCGTACGACACCTACTCCGTCTGCGTCGACAACCTGCTCACCTTCCAGGTCGACGCGGTCACCACCGACGACGCGATCCTGCTGGGCTACGCGGCCAAGGCGCCCGACGAGCTGAAGCTGGTCGGCAAGCCCTTCTCCGAGGAGCCGTACGGCGTCGGCCTGCCCCTCAAGGACTCCGCGCTGCGCTTCGCGCTGGACGACGCGCTCGAAGACGCCGAGAAGAACGGCGACTGGAAGAAGGCGTACGACGCGACCCTCGGGCTGTCCGGGGTGCCCGCGCCGAAGCCGCCCAGGATCGACCGCTACAGGTGAGCCGAGGGAGCCCCCGATACCCATGGACGTACTGACCCACAACTGGTCCCTCTACGGCAAGGGCCTGCTCGGCACCGTCGAGCTCACCGTCTTCGCCTCGCTGCTCGCCCTCGGACTCGGCGTGATCATGGCGGGCTTCCGGGTCGCGCCGGTCGGCTCGCTGCGGGCCTTCGGCACGGTGTGGGTGACGGTGCTCCGCAACACCCCGCTCACCCTGCTGTTCTTCGCGGTCCTGCTCGGCCTGCCGCGGTTCGGCCTGGTGCTGCCCTTCGATGTCTTCGCGATCCTGGCGCTGGGCTGCTACACCTCGGCGTTCATCTGCGAGGCGGTGCGCTCGGGCATCAACACCGTGCCGGTGGGCCAGGGCGAGGCGGCCCGCAGCCTGGGCATGACGTTCGCGCAGACGCTGGGCACGGTGGTGCTGCCGCAGGCGTTCCGTACGGTCATCCCGCCCGTCGGCTCCACGCTGATCGCGCTGGCCAAGAACTCCGCGATCGCCGGCTCCTTCAGCGTCGTCGAGCTGCTCGGCACGTACAAGACGCTCAACGAGCTGGGCTACAGCATCATCTGGTCCTTCATCTGGATCGCCGTCGGCTACCTGATCGTGACCCTGACCATCAGCGCGCTGTTCAACGTGCTGGAGAAGCGCTGGGGAGTCGCCCGATGACCGGCACCGCCCTCTACGACGTCCCCGGACCGAGAACCCGGAGCCGGCACCGCCTCTACGGTGTGGTGGCGACGCTCGCCATCCTCGCCGTCCTCGCCTGGGCGGTGTATCTCCTGATCGACACCGGCCAGTTCAGCGCCCGGAAGTGGACGCCGTTCGAGTACCAGGGCATCCAGGATCTGCTGCTGGAGGGCCTGGGCAATACGCTCAAGGCGTTCGCGATCGCGGCGGTGCTGTCCCTGGCGCTGGGCGCGGTGCTGGCCGCCGGGCGGCTCTCCTGGCACCGGCCGGTCCGCTGGGTGTGCACGCTCCTGGTGGAGTTCTTCCGCGCCATGCCCGTACTGGTGATGATCTTCTTCATCTATGTGGCGCTGCGGGCCGAGCCGTTGACCGCGCTGGTCGTCGGCCTGACGCTCTACAACGGCTCGGTGCTCGCCGAGGTCTTCCGCACCGGCGTGCACGCCGTCGAGCGCGGCCAGCACGAGGCCGCGTACGCGCTGGGCATGCGCAAGACGCAGGTCATGACGCACGTACTGGTCCCGCAGGCGGTCCGCTCGATGCTGCCCACGATCATCAGCCAGCTGGTCGTCGCGCTGAAGGACACCTCGCTCGGCTTCCTCATCACCTACGAGGAGTTCCTGCACGCGGGCCGGCTGATCGCCTCCAACCTCGACTACGACCTGCCGTTCATCCCCGTCGTCCTGGTCATCTCGCCGATCTACATCGGGATGTGCATGCTGCTGTCCTGGTTCGCCCACTGGATGGGCCGGCGGCAGCGGCGCAACCCGAAGGTCGAGGGCGAGGTGGGCGCCGCCGAACCGGGGAACCTCATGCCGGGGAACCCCCCGCTGTGACGGCGCCCGCCCGGCCGGGGTCAGTCCCGTACCGGTACCGACACCCACGACGGGTCACCGGCCGGCGAGGAGAAGGTGAGCTTCGCGCCGTCCGGGTTGTGCTCGATGTAGAGCGGGTCGGCGGAGTCCACGACGAGTGCCAGCCGGTGTCCGGCGGGCACGTCGTACGCGGTGGAGAAGAGATCCAGGCCCATGGCGAACGGCTTGCCCGGCTGCTTGCCGTGGAAGGTGAACGGCGCGTGCGTGACGAGCCTGCCGGTGCCGAGCGGGCCGACGTCGTAGAGGTGGGCGACCGCGGTGCCGCTCTCGGCGGTGCTGGTGACCGTGGTGTGCACCTTGGCGGTGCCGCGCACCCGCTGCTGGGTCTCGTACGGGGCGGACTGCCAGACCGCGGCGGCCGAGCGGGGCAGCAGCGGCAGCGACGCCATCGGCGGGACCTTGAAGAACTGGTCCAGCATGCTGGAGAGGAAGATCGTGCCGCCGTTCGCGCCGGAGTCGCCATCGGTGGCGATGGCGTGCGTGCCGTTCAGCGGGATGCGCCGCTCGTCGGAGGGCACGGCCTTCCAGCTCGCGTACCCCTCGTACGCGCCGGTGGAGCGGGACTTGAGCCGTACGGGGGACTCGCGGTCGACGCCGTTGTCGGCGCCCTTGAGGTAGTGGTCGAACCAGCGCTTGGTGTCGGTCCAGGTGTCGTTGGGCAGCCCGAGCAGGCCGGTGGCCTCGGCGGTGGCGTGGTCGCCGGGCCGGAACTCCAGCCGCTTGGGGCCCTTCAGCTTCTCGAAGAAGTCGGCGTACTGGTTCGGCGGGAAGATCGAGTCGCCCCAGGCGTTGCCCAGCATGATGGCCGCGCCATTGGCGTTGATCCGGTCGAGGTAGGTCGCGGGGGAGCGCTTCTTCCCCCACGCGATCATCTCGTCCTCCTTGTCGAGGTTCGAGCCGAGGAAGTCCTTCATGATGGTCCGCAGTTCGGCGCTGGGGCGTCCGGTGAGCTCGCCCGCGCCCGCCAGCAGCCCGGCGGCCTGCGCGTGCTGCGTACGGCCGCTGTAGATGGAGTCGATCAGGTCGGCCCACCCGCTGAGCGCCGCGACCGCCTTGATGCGCGGGTCGAAGGCGGACGCCAGCAGGCTGATCCCGGCGCCGTAACTGACCCCGCCCATGCCGACCTTGGCCGGGTCGGCGGGGGTGTGGGCGAGCGCCCAGTCGACGACCTTGCGGGCGTCGGCGACGTCCTGCGGGCCCGCCGTCTCGATGTTCCCACCGGACTGCCAGAAGCCGCGCGAGTTGTACCCGACGACGATGTACCCGGAGTCCGCCAGCTTCTTGGCCTGCGCGACGTACTCGACCTGCGGCATGCCCCAGCTGGTCGGCAGCACGATCACCGGGTACTTCCTGCTGCCGTCGGCGTCGCCGGGGGTGAAGACGTTCGCCTTGAGCGTGATGCCGCCGGCGCCCTCGATGTCCACGAACTTCACGGTGGCGGGGGCGGTGGCGGCGGCCGGGGCCGCCTGGGCGGCGGGGGCCGTGGCCGTGAGGGTGGTGGCGAGCACGGCCGCGGAGACGGTACCGATCGCGGCGCGCAGCGTCGTACGGGAGGGCGTCATCTACTGCTCCAGGTCGCGGTGTGGGGGAGAGGGGGCGTGACCGGTGGCACCGGTACCGAAGTGACTGGAGAGTAAGTCGAGCGAGTTACCGAAGGTAACCCGTCGGTAGGTTACGCAAGGGTAAAGATCTCGTGGCGGCGGTCCTTCGGCGCCCTGTCGCCCCCGAAGAGCCGCAGGTAGGCTCCGGCTTCTGGCGCGAACTCGATGGAGGGAAGGCACAGATGACGCATGTCCGACGCCTGTCGGTGCTGGCCGTGACGGCCGCGCTGGCCGGCTCGCTGGCCTCCGTACCGGCCAGCGCCCGGCCCGCGGCGGCCCCCGCGGCACCCGCGACCGAGGCCCCGCCCAAGTCCCCCGTCGCCGTGGGCTCCGGCGGCGCGGTCTCCAGCGTCGACCCCGACGCCTCGGCGGCCGGCATCGAGGTCCTGAAGAAGGGCGGCAACGCCGTGGACGCCGCGGTCGCCACCGCGGCGGCGCTGGGCGTCACCGAGCCGTACTCCGCCGGCGTCGGAGGCGGCGGCTACTTCGTCTACTACAACGCCAAGAAGCGCTCCGTGCAGACGATCGACGGCCGCGAGACCGCGCCGCTGACCGCGGACAAGGACCTCTTCCTGGAGAACGGCAAGCCGATCCCGTTCAACGAGGCCGTCACCAGCGGCCTCAGCGTCGGCACCCCCGGCACGCCCGCCACCTGGGACAAGGCCCTGGACAAGTGGGGCAGCCGCTCGCTCGGCCAGGCCCTCGCGCCCGCCACCCGCCTCGCCCGCGACGGCTTCACCGTCGATGAGACCTTCCGCAAGCAGACCGCGGACAACGCCGACCGGTTCCGCGACTTCCCCGCCTCCGCGAAGCTCTTCCTGCCCGGCGGGCAGCCCCCGGCCGTCGGCTCCACGCTGAAGAACCCCGATCTCGCGCGCACCTACGACGAGTTGGCGACGAAGGGCGTGGACGCGCTGTACCGCGGACGGCTGGGCGAGGACATCGTCCGCACCGTCGAGCAGCCGCCCGTAAGAGAGGGCGCCACCCGCAAGGTGCGGCCCGGCGACCTCACCGCTGCCGACCTCGACGCGTACGAGACCAAGGACCAGGCGCCGACGAAGACGAAGTACCGCGGCCTGGACGTCTACGGCATGGCGCCGTCCTCCTCCGGCGGCACGAGCGTGGCCGAAGCGCTCAACATCCTGGAGAACCACGACGTAGCGAAGCTGAGCGAGAAGCAGTACCTGCACCGCTACATCGAGGCCAGCCGCATCGCGTTCGCCGACCGCGGCCGCTGGGTCGGCGACCCGGCCGCGCAGAAGGTGCCCACCAAGGAACTGACCTCGCAGAAGTTCGCCGACTCCCGGGCCTGCCTGATCAAGGACGACGCGGTGCTCAAGAGCCCGGTCGCGCCCGGCGATCCGCGCCACCCGGAGCCCTGCGCGGCCGGTGACAAGGCAGCCCCGACGACGTACGAGGGCGACAGCACCACCCACCTCACCGCCGCCGACAAGTGGGGCAACGTCGTCGCCTACACCCTCACCATCGAGCAGACCGGCGGCAGCGGCATCACCGTCCCCGGCCGCGGCTTCCTCCTCAACAACGAACTGACCGACTTCTCCTTCGCCCCGGCGGCCCCCGGCGTCCCCGACCCGAACCTCCCGGGCCCCGCCAAGCGCCCCCGTTCCTCCATGTCGCCGACCGTCGTCCTCGACCACGGCAAGCCCGTACTGGCCGTCGGCTCGCCCGGCGGAGCCACCATCATCACGACAGTTCTGCAGACGCTTCTCGGCCACCTCGACCGCGGCCTGCCGCTCGTCGACGCCATCGCCGCGCCGCGCGCCAGCCAGCGCAACGCCGCGCAGACCGAGCTGGAGCCGGGGCTGTACGACAGCAAGCTCCGCACGGAACTGGAGGCGCTCGGCCACTCGTTCAAGGAAAACCCCGAGATCGGCGCGGCCACCGGCGTCCAGCGGCTGTCCGACGGGCGCTGGCTCGCGGCCGCCGAGAAGGTCCGCAGGGGCGGCGGTTCGGCCATGGTCGTCCAGCCCGAAGGCCACGCGAACTCCCGCTGACCGTATACGGAACAACCGCCTCCGGCGCCCCGCGGGGGTCCGGAGGCGGTTGATGCCGCCTCACGCACGTGGTTACGCTGCGCACCTCCGTCGGAACGGAACGTCAGTGCGAGAGGCGGCGGCAGTGGGGGACAGGTTCGAGGGACTGGCCGAACAGGCCGGAGCATTGCGCGACGGTGACACCACATCGGCCGAACTGGTCGGGCGGTCGCTGGAGCGCATCGAGGCGACCAGGGGCACCGTCAACGCCTTCCGGCTGGTGCGGACCGAGGCGGCGCTCGCCGAGGCCGAGGCCGCCGACCGCAGGCTCGCGGCGGGGGAGCGGCTGCCGCTGCTCGGCGTGCCGGTCGCGGTCAAGGACGACACCGACGTGGCGGGCGAGCCCACCGCGTTCGGCTGCGCGGGCACGTTCCCGCCCAAGGCCGAGGACTCCGAAGTGGTACGGCGGCTGCGCGCCGCCGGCGCGATCGTGGTCGGCAAGACCAACGCCTGCGAGCTGGGCCAGTGGCCGTTCACCGAGGGCCCGGCCTTCGGCGACACCCGCAACCCGTGGAGCCCGGCGCACACCCCCGGCGGCTCCTCCGGCGGCTCGGCCGCCGCGGTAGCCGCCGGGCTCGTACCGGCCGCGCTCGGCACGGACGGCGCGGGCTCGGTCCGCATCCCCGCGGCCTGGACCCACCTGATCGGCATCAAGCCGCAGCGCGGCCGGATCTCCACCTGGCCGGAACCGGAGGCGTTCCAGGGCATCACCACCCTCGGCCCGCTGGCCCGCACGGTCGAGGACGCGGCGCTGCTCCTGGAGGTCTCCAGCGGCAGCCACCGGCACGACCTGCACCGCCCGGCGCCGGTCGCGGTGCGCGAGGCGGTCGGCCGGGACCCGGGACGGCTGCGCATCGCGCTGTCCTGGAAGGCCGCCTGGACCGGTACGCCGCGCCCGCTCCACCCCGAAGTGCGCGCCGCCGTCACGGACATCGCCCGCACCCTCGCCCGCCTCGGCCACTTCGTCGAGGAGGCCGAGCCGGACTACGGGCTGATCGGGCTGGCCTTCGTGCCGCGCGCGACCACGGGCGTACGGGAGTGGACCGAACGGGTGCCGGACCGCTCCCTGCTGGACCGCAGGACGCGGGACGCCGCGCGGCTGGGCCGGCTGCTGAGCGGGCGCGCGCTGCGGCTGGCGCGGGCCGCCGAGGCGCGGCAGCAGAAGCGGGTGGGCGCGGTGTTCGGCCGGTACGACGTCGTGCTGACCCCGACCACGGCCACGCCGCCGCCGCGGGTCGGCACGCTCGCCGCGATGTCCGGCTGGCACACCGACCGGGCCATGATCGCGGCCTGCCCGTACGCCTGGCCGTGGAACGTGCTCGGCTGGCCGGGCATCAGCGTGCCCGCGGGCTTCAGCTCGGCCGGACTGCCGCTCGGCGCCCAGCTGTTGGGCCCCGAGGGCGGCGAGCCCCGCCTGATCTCCCTCGCCGCCCAGCTGGAGGACGACCTGCGGTGGTACGAGAAGTGGCCGCGACTGCGGGCGGGGGCGTGAGCTCCCGTATCAACTCCCTTGTCATGGCGGGAGGTTGAGGACTTTATTACGGCAGGAGCTTGAGGATCGCGTCGGTGGTGTCCGTCTCGCCCAGCCGCGGGAAGATCTTCTCCAGGCTGTTGCGGTGCGCGTCGGCGTCCATGTCCGTCACGGCGTCCGTCGCGACCGTCACGTGGTAGCCGTGCTCGTACGCGCTGCGCGCCGTGGACTCCACGCCGATGCTGGTCGCGATGCCGCCCAGGACGATCTGCGTGACGCCGAGGCGGCGCAGCTCCATGTCCAGCGCCGTGCCGTGGAAGGCGCCCCAGGTCTTCTTGGTGACCAGGAGGTCGGAGGGCTGCTGGTCGAGCTCGGGGACCAGGTCGGCCCAGTCGGCGGGCGGGTTGCCGGCGCGGGCCGGGCCCTCGGTGCGGCCGGGCGCGCCGCCGGTGACGTTCACCAGCACGACGGGCAGGCCGCGCTCGCGGAACGCGGCGGCCAGCCGCGCGCCCTGCGCGATGACCTCGGCGGCCGGGTGGGTCGTGGGCAGCGCGGCGATGCCCTTCTGCAGGTCGATCAGGACCAGCGCGGTCTTCGGGTCGAGCGTGGTGGCGGTCAAGATTCAGTTCTCCGTCAGTCGTTTCAGCAGCGCGGCGGCCTCGGCCAGTACGCGCCGTTCCTCGGGGGTGGTGTGCTCGGCGATGGCCGCGGTGAGCCAGTTCTGCTTGGCCCGCCGGACGTCGGCCAGCACCCGCCGGCCCTCGTCGGTGAGCGCGAGGACGGCCTGCCGGCCGTCGGTGGGATGCGGGCTCCGCGCGACGATGCCGCGTTCCTCCAGGGCGGCCAGCGTCACCCGCATCGACTGCGGGCGTACCAGCTCAGCCCGGGCCAGCGCCGCGGTGGTGGCGGGCCCGTCGCTGTCCAGCCGGGCACAGACCGCGCGCTGCGTGGGCGTGAGCCCCCCGCTCGGCGACTCGGTGCGCAGCCGGCGCATCAGCAGGCCGACGGCCGCGCTGAGGTCCGTGACGAGCTGCTCGTGCGCGGTCCCTTTGGTCGCGGTCTCTTTGGCCGCGGTCCCTTTGGTCGGCATGACGGCAGCGTAGAAAAACGACAGACAAACTTGCAAGTTTGCCTGTCGACTCACTGGCGGTCCACGAGCTGCAGAGGTGGTGCGGTGCGCAGGCGGAAAACTCCCCGTAGCCGCCCTGTAACAGCGGCCGAAACACGACTGGTGTGCAATCGGGAGCGGAAAGGGGCGGCATGACGGAGACACGGCTGCGCGATGCGGTGGGCGAGTTCGCGTACTTCCTGGACGGTCTGACGGGGGCGCTCGACGAGACCGAGGGCTGGTACGGCGTCTTCGTGCGGCGCGATCCGGACGGGCTGCGGGCCTGCCTGGAGGGGCGCGAGGTGCCGCCGTGGGACGTGGTCGCCTCGCTGCTCCAGGATCTCGCCGGGCGGCGGGGCGCGCGGGCGGCGGCGGAGGCGGAGCCACGCGCCCGGCAGCTGCACAGTGCCGCGGTCGCCGCCTACGACGCGCTGACCGGCGGTCCGGAGGTGCTCCGCGACCGGCTCGACGCGATGCTCGGCGAGCTCCGCCACGCCACCCGCCGCGAGCGCGACCTGCACGCGGCGCTTCAGCAGGCGGACCCCGCGGACCCCGGCACGGATGTGTCCGGACTGACCGGCGAGCTCGCCTGGGTACGCGACGACGCGGCACGCGCGCGGGCGCGTGTGGCCGAACTGGAGCAGCGGATCGAGGCGGCGGAGCCGCAGGTGGCCCCCGAGCCGGCCTTCGAGCCGGCTGAGCCTCCGGCGGCCCCGGCCGAGCCTCCCGCGGCCCCGGCCGATCCCCCGGCCGTCGTGGCACCCGTCGCCCCCAAGCGTCCGCGCGGCGCCCGTTTCGCGGGCCTGGAGGTCTCCGGCGACGGTGACGCCGCGGAGGCCGCCCCACCGGCCGAGACCACCGTCGCGCCCGCCCCCTCCGTCCCGCCGCCCGCAGCCCCTCGTGGCGCCCGATTCGCCGGTGCCTACGAGGACGAGGCCGACCGCGCACCGAAGCACGCCAAGGAGCGCGTCAGCGAGACGGGCGCCCCCGCTGACGCGCCGCAGCCGCTCACCCCCGAGGCCCGGCAGGCCGTCACCGCCACCGCGGCCCGCCTCGCGGAGCTGCGGGCGGCGGGCCACGGCGGCGAGGCGCACGCCCTCCTGTGCGCGGCCGCCGACCGCCCAGCCGTCGAACTCCCGTACACAGCCAAGCAGTTGGAGCGGTACGGACTCGCCGCCGACGTGCCCACCCTGCTGTGGGAGGTGGCCTGTCTGCCGCCGGACCGCCTCGCCGCCGCGGCGGAGGCGCTGGCCGTCGCGGGCCGCGACCGGGACTGCGCGAGCCTGCTGCGCCAGGGTGTGGCCCGCCCGGTCGGCGAAGTGGCGAGCGCCGCGCTGGCGCTGCGGGACGCGGGCCGTACGGGTGAGGCGCGGGACCTGCTGGCCGCGCTGGTCCGCGTGCGGACCGCGCAGGAGGCGGCCGGCCTCGCACAGGCCACGGACGCGCCCGGGGTCCTGCTGCCGCTGCTGCTGGAGGCGGCGGCAGGCGTGGCGCCGCACTGTCACCGCGACCTCGTCCACGCGCTGCGGACGGCCGGCGTACCCGACCGCCTCACCGGCGCCGGCTGACCCGTCCGCACCACCGCTCACAGCAGCTCGTACAGCAGTTCCCGCAGGGTGCGGAATCGGCCGCGCGGCGCGGCAGAGATGGTCTTGCCAGGGTGCACATCGCGGCCTACGGTCACCTCCACACGCGTAGAGCACAGATGGAGCGGTTGTCTGACGCCCTGGCAAAGGAGCAGCTCATGGCCGATGTTGTACGTGCCGCACTGGTGCAGGCGACCTGGACGGGCGATACCGAGTCGATGATCGCCAAGCATGAGGAGCACGCCCGTGCGGCGGCCGCCCAGGGCGCGAAGGTGATCGGCTTCCAGGAAGTCTTCAACGCCCCGTACTTCTGCCAGGTCCAGGAGCCCGAGCACTACCGCTGGGCCGAGCCGGTGCCCGACGGCCCGACCGTCCGCCGGATGCAGGAGCTGGCTCGCGAGACCGGCATGGTCATCGTCGTCCCGGTCTTCGAGGTCGAGCAGTCCGGCTTCTACTACAACACCGCGGCCGTCATCGACGCCGACGGCACGGTCCTCGGCACGTACCGCAAGCACCACATCCCGCAGGTCAAGGGCTTCTGGGAGAAGTACTACTTCAAACCGGGCAACAAGGGCTGGCCGGTGTTCGACACCGCGGTCGGCAAGGTCGGCGTCTACATCTGCTACGACCGGCACTTCCCCGAGGGCTGGCGCCAGCTCGGCCTGAACGGCGCCCAGCTCGTCTACAACCCCTCCGCGACCTCCCGCGGCCTGTCCGCCTACCTCTGGCAGCTGGAGCAGCCGGCCGCCGCGGTCGCCAACGAGTACTTCGTCGCGGCCATCAACCGCGTCGGCGTCGAGGAGTACGGCGACAACGACTTCTACGGCACCAGCTACTTCGTCGACCCGCGCGGGCAGTTCGTCGGCGACGTGGCCAGCGACAGCAAGGAGGAACTGGTCGTCCGCGACCTGGACTTCGCGCTGATCGACGAGGTCCGGCAGCAGTGGGCCTTCTACCGGGACCGCCGCCCCGACGCGTACGAGGGGCTGGTGCAGCCGTGACCCACTACGCCGACGACGCCGCCCATCTGCACGCCCGGCACCGCTCCGTCCTCCCCGAGTGGCTGACCCTGCTCTACGACCGCCCCATCGAGCTGACGCACGGCGAGGGCCGGCACGTCTGGGACTCCGAGGGCAACCGCTACCTCGACTTCTTCGGCGGCATCCTCACCACGATGACCGCGCATGCGCTGCCCGAGGTCACCAAGGCCGTCGCCGAGCAGGCCGGCCGCATCATCCACACCTCCACCCTCTACCTCTCGCGTCCGATGGTGGACCTGGCGGAGCGGATCGCGGCGCTCTCCGGCATCCCCGACGCGCGGGTCTTCTTCACCACCTCCGGTACGGAGGCCAATGACGCGGCCCTGCTGCTGGCGACCACGTACCGCCGCTCCAACCAGATCCTGGCGATGCGCAACAGCTACCACGGCCGGTCCTTCTCGGCCGTCGGCATCACCGGTAACCAGAGCTGGTCGCCGACCAGCCTCTCGCCGCTGCAGACGCTGTGGGTGCACGGCGGGGTGCGCAGCCGCGGCCCGTACGCGCACCTCACGGACGCCCAGTACATCGAGGCGTGCGTCGCGGACCTGAAGGACATGCTCCAGCAGACGGCGGGCGGCGTGGCCGCGCTGATCGCCGAGCCCATCCAGGGCGTCGGCGGCTTCACGTCGCCGCCGGACGGCCTGTACGCGGCGTTCCGCGAGGTACTGGCCGAGCGGCGGATCCTCTGGATCAGCGACGAGGTGCAGACCGGCTGGGGCCGTACGGGTGAGCACTTCTGGGGCTGGCAGGCGCACTGCGCGAGCGGCCCGCCCGACATGCTGACCTTCGCCAAGGGCATCGGCAACGGCATGTCCATCGGCGGCGTGGTCGCCCGCGCCGAGGTGATGAACTGCCTGAACGCCAACTCCATCTCCACCTTCGGCGGCAGCCCGGTCACCATGGCGGCGGGCCTCGCCAACCTCAACTACCTCCTCGAACACGACCTCCAGGGCAACGCCCGGCGCGTCGGCGGCCTGCTCATCGAACGGCTGCGCGCGGTGGCCGCCGGGCTGGACATCGTGCGCGAGGTCCGCGGGCGCGGCCTGATGATCGGCATCGAGCTGGTCGAGCCGGGCACGGACGAGCCGTCGCCGCGGGCGGCCGCCGCCGTCACGGAGGCCGCGCGCGAACGCGGCCTGCTCATCGGCAAGGGCGGCCTGAACGGCGCGGCCCTGCGCATCGCACCCCCGCTCTCCCTGACCGTCGCGGAGGCGGAAGAGGGCGCGGACCTGCTCGACGAGGCGCTCCAGGAGGCGCGGAAACAGCTCACCGGCTGACCGCCGTAGGGGTTCGCACCGGCGGCCGGGCCCAGCCCCTTCAGGGGCGCGGGGCGTGTCCATGTTGCGGCTCCGCCGCGTGGGCGCGCTCAGCCACAGCGCAGCTGAGCCCGGCCGCGGCGCGGTACCCCTACGGCGGTGGGCCCGGCACTCGCGCCGGCCGAGGTCGCGCCGGTCGGCCCGACCGCTGATCATCGGAGCATGGCACCGCCCGCGCCCCGGCCCGCAGATCCGCCCGGCCTGTCCGGGCTACGGCCCATGCTCGCCACGCCGGGCCCGTTGCCCGCCGACGGCGCGGAACCGGCCTGGGCGTACGAGGTGAAGTGGGACGGGGTGCGTCTTCTCGCGCATGTGCCGGGGGACGGGGCCGTGCGGCTCGTCACCCGCGCGGGCAACGACGCCACCCGGACCTACCCCGAGCTCACCGCCCTCGGCGACGCGCTGCGCGGCCGGTCCGCCGTCCTGGACGGCGAGGTCGTCGTGCTCGACGCGGAGGGCCGGCCCGACTTCGGGCGGCTGCAGCGCCGGATGAACGTCGCGGACGCGCGCCGCACCGCCCGGCTGCTCACCGACCACCCCGCCCACCTGGTCCTCTTCGACGTGCTGTACCTGGACGGGCGGCCGCTGCTGGACACCCCGTACGAGGAGCGCAGGGCCGCGCTGGCGGGCCTGGAGCTCGCCGCGCCCGAGTGGTCGGCCCCCGGGCACGTCGTGGGGCAGGGCGCCGAGGTGTGGGAGACGACGCTGCGCAACGGCCTGGAAGGCGTCGTCGCCAAGCGGCTCGGCTCCGGCTACACCCCGGGCGTCCGGTCCGCCGACTGGCGCAAGACCAAGCACGTGCGCACCCTCGACGTCGTCATCGGCGGCTGGTGGGAGGGGCACGGCGGGATCGCCGGGCTGCCCGGCTCGGTACTCGTGGGGATCGAGGAGGCGGACGGCGTACTGCGCTACGCCGGTTCCGTCGGCTCCGGCCTCGCCGACCACGAACGGCGGGAGCTGGCCCGGTACTTCGAGGTCCTCGCGCGGGACACCTCGCCGTTCGCCGGGCCGGTCGAGGTGCCGGGCGCGCGCTGGGTCGAGCCGCGGCTGGTGGCCGAGGTCGGCTACTCCGGCTGGACGGCGGCGGGCCGCCTGCGCCACCCGACCTGGCACCGCCTGCGGCCGGACCTGACACGGCTGGACTGAGCGCCCGCCTCAGCCCCGGCGTTTCGGGCGCGGCAGCCGCTTCGCGCGGTTGAGGTTGATCAGCGGGCCGAGCAGGTCGCCGTACCGCTCGCGGCGCTCCGCGATGTCATCGATGAGGAAGTGCAGGTCGGCGGGGTCGGTGCAGGCGTCGATCTCGTCCCAGGTCACCGGCGTGGAGACGGTCGGCTCGGCACGGGCGCGCACGGTGTACGGCGTGGCCGTGGTCTTCGCCGCGCTGTTCTGGCTGAAGTCGAGGAAGACCTTGCCGGGTCGCAGCGCCTTGGTCATCCGGTGGACCACCTGCTCGGGCAGCTCGTGCTCCGCCTCCACCGCGATGCCCTTGGCGTACGCGGTGACGTCGTCCGACGGCGTGGGCTCGATCGGCACGAGCAGATGCAGCCCCTTGGAGCCGGAGGTCTTGGCGTACACGTTCAGGCCGTCCGCCGTCAGCCGCTCGCGCAGCCATCCGGCGACCGCGCAGCAGTCGACGATGGTGGCCGGTGCGCCGGGGTCCAGGTCCCAGACCATCCGGTCGGCGATGCCGGGGTCGTCGATGCGCCACTGCGGGGTGTGCAGCTCGACCACGAGGTTGGCCGCCCACATCAGGGACGCGGTGTCCTGGAGCACCACCTGGCGGCCGGTCTTGCCGCTCCGGCGGGTCAGATCGACGGTCTTCACCCAGGCGGGCGTACCGGGAGGCACGTTCTTGGTGAAGAACGTCTCGCCGTCCGGGCCGTCCGGGTAGCGCAGGAAGGAGACCGGGCGGTCGTAGAGGTGGGCGAGCAGCGCGCCCGCGGTCTGCGCGTAGTAGTGCAGCACCTCGCCCTTCGTGGTCCCAGTGGCCGGGTAGAGCACCTTGTCCAGGCGGGTGACCGTCAGCCGGCGTCCCTCGATCTCGGTGATCGGCATACCCTGAGAGTCGCACGAATCACGACATAACGGTCTAAATGGCATGACGGTCGACAGCCAAGGGACGCACGCATGAGATCCATCTGGAACGGGTCGATCTCCTTCGGCCTGGTCAGCATCCCGGTGAAGATGTACAGCGCGACGGACAGCGCCGCGGCGGTCTCCTTCGTCCAGATCCACGAGAAGGACGGCGGCCGCATCCGCTACCGCAAGGTGTGCGAGCTGGACGGCGAGGAGGTGCCCCAGGAGGAGATCGGCAAGGGGTACCAGGCCGCCTCCGACATGATCGTCCCGCTCACCGACGCCGACCTGGCCCAGCTGCCGCTGCCCACCGCCAAGACGCTGACCATCCTCGCGTTCGTCGACGCCTCCGACATCGACCCGCTGCAGATGGACAAGGCGTACTACCTCGGCGCGAACGGCCCGTCCGCCGCCAAGCCGTACGTCCTGCTGCGGGACGCGCTGGTGCACCACCAGAAGGTGGCCATCGGCAAGGTCGCGCTGCGCAACCGCGAGACGCTGGCCATGCTGCGGGTGCACGACGACGCGATCGTGATGCACGCGCTGCTGTGGCCGGACCAGATCCGCTCCCCGGCCGGCCTCGCGCCCAAGGAGAACGTCCAGATCCGGGACAACGAACTCACCCTCGCCGAGACCCTGATGGACTCGCTCGGCGAGCTGGACCAGGGCGAGCTGCACGACGACTACCGGGACGCCGTCGAGGAGCTGGTCACCGCGAAGCTGGAGGGCGGCGAGCCGGCCGTGCCTTCGGAGGGCCCGCGGCGCGGTGGCAAGGTCATCGACCTGATGGCGGCCCTGGAGGACAGTGTCCGGGCGGCTCAGGAGGGGCGCGGTGGCGCGGACGAGGAGGAGGGCGGCACTTCGGCCTCCGTCACACGGCTGCGGGGGAAGTCCGCGGCGAAGACGACGGGAACGGCGGCGAAGGCGACCGGATCGGCAGGGTCTGCCGGATCGGCCGGATCGGCGGGATCGGCGGGGAAGAAGGCCGCGGCCGGGAAGACCGCCCCCGCGAAGAAGAGCACCGCCAAGAAGGCCGCTCCCGCAAAGAAGAGCACCGCCGCGAAGAAGACCGCGACGGCGAAGAAGACCCCGGCGAAGAAGACCGCGTCACGCCGGAAGGCCGGCTGAGCGGCGGCTCGGGAAGGGACAGAAGACGGGGCGGGGTCCGGGCCCCGGTGGTGCGCCCTGCGGCGCGTCGGCCGATGCGCTGTCCTCGGCTCTTCACGTGCCCGCGAGGACCGCCCGTACGGTCTTGCCGCCGCCGCGGTCCGCGGTGATGTCGAACTGCCGGGACAGCAGTCCCACGATGGCCATGCCCCGGCCGCCGGTCGCCTCCTCGGTGAGGGGCTGGACGGTGGGGGTGCGCGGGCTGTCGTCGTGCACCTCGATGGTGACGCCGCTCGCCGCGGCACTGAGGCGGAGCCGGCAGCGGCTGTTGCCGTGCCGCACCGCGTTCGTGACCAGCTCGGACACGATGAGTACCGCTTCGTCCACCCGTCCGGACACTCCGTCGGGCATCTCCGGATGGCCGAGGAAGCCGCTGGTCAACCTCCTGGCCCAGCGGGCCGACGCGACCTCGCGCGGCAACGCGTACTCGACGCGCGCGGCGCGGTTCCTGTTCGCGTGCATGGGTCTCACTCCCTCCTCTGACGGTGGCGGAGGGTATACGGTCCACGCGTCGACCCCTCCACCGTGGCCGGTGCGATCCACACGGCCTGCCGACGGGAGCGGTCATTCCCGCTCGCCCACGCCCCAACCATCGAGAACCCGTTTGCCGACCCGCTGTGACGGAGTGAACACCCGTCCCACAGGGGGAGACCGGCGCTCATGGGCGTACGGGCTCCCGGAGCGGGCACCCGGAGGGCCACCGGCGCACGCCCCAGGCGGAAGGATCAAGCCGATCACGGCGGCCCCGCGGCGCCGCACGTCGGCCCCGTACGGCCCGGCGCGGCCCGCTGCCCGGCCCCGGGTGCCACCTCCGGGCCCCGGTTCGCCGCTCGCGCGAACGATGGTTTACTATTCAAAGGAAGTGAGGGACGGCGACGCACCGCCGCCGACCTCACCCTCCGGCGCCCCCGCGGCATCCGCGGCCGCGCCCCACACACCAGCCCCGGCCGGCTTCCCCCGTCTGGCCGGGGCTTCCCCCTTTCCGGACGCGGTGCGCCGAATGGCCTACGTGACCTCTCCCCAACGCCCTGCGCGGGTGGCTGGTGCCGACCTACGCTGCCGGTATGAGTGCACACTTTGACGTCGTCGTCCTCGGCGCGGGCCCCGGTGGCTACGTCGCCGCGATCCGCGCGGCCCAGCTCGGCCGCAGTGTGGCGATCATCGAGGAGAAGTACTGGGGCGGGGTCTGCCTGAACGTGGGCTGCATCCCCTCCAAGGCCCTGCTGCGCAACGCCGAGCTGGCGCATCTGTTCACGCAGGAGGCCAAGACCTTCGGCATCCAGGCGAGCGGCGAGGTCACGTTCGACTACGGCGCCGCCTTCACCCGCAGCCGCAAGGTCGCGGACGGGCGCGTCAAGGGCGTGCACTACCTCATGAAGAAGAACAAGATCACCCAGTACGAGGGCCGCGGCACCTTCACCGACCCGAACACCCTGCAGGTCGCGCTCGCAGGCGGCGGCTCGGAGACGGTCACCTTCACGAACTGCATCATCGCCGCCGGCGCGACCACGAAGCTGCTGCCGGGCACCTCCCTGAGCGAGCGGGTGGTCACGTACGAGGAGCAGATCCTCAGCGACGAGCTGCCGCGCAGCATCATCATCGCGGGCGCCGGTGCGATCGGCGTGGAGTTCGCGTACGTGCTGCGCAACTACGGCGTGGACGTCACGATCGTGGAGTTCCTGGACCGGCTGGTGCCGCTGGAGGACGCCGAGGTCTCCGCCGAACTGGCCAAGCGGTACAAGCGCCTGGGTATCAACCTGCTCACCTCCACCCGCGTCGAGGGCATCGACGACGACGGCAGCGGCACCGTGAAGGTGCACGTCACCACCGGCGGGCAGCGGCAGACGCTGGAGGCGGAGAAGGTCCTGCAGGCGATCGGCTTCCAGCCGCGGGTCGAGGGCTATGGCCTGGAGAACACCGGCGTGAAGCTCACCGAGCGCGGCGCCATCGACGTCGACGGCCGCTGCCGTACGAGCGTCCCGCACCTCTTCGCCATCGGTGACGTGACGGCGAAGCTGATGCTCGCGCACGCCGCCGAGTCCATGGGCATCGTCGCCGCGGAGACGATCGCGGACGCGGAGACCATGGAGCTGGACTACGTCATGATCCCGCGCGCGACGTACTGCCAGCCGCAGATCGCCAGCTTCGGGTGGACCGAGGCACAGGCCCGTGAGCAGGGCTTCGACGTCCAGGTCGCGAAGTTCCCGTTCACCGCGAACGGCAAGGCGCACGGCCTCGGCGACAGCGTCGGCTTCGTGAAGATCCTCAGCGACGCGCGGTACGGCGAACTGCTCGGCGCTCACCTCATCGGGCCCGAAGTGACCGAACTCCTGCCGGAGTTGACGCTCGCGCAGCAGTGGGACCTGACGGTCCACGAAGTGGCCCGCAACGTCCACGCACACCCGACCCTCGGCGAGGCCGTCAAGGAGGCCGTGCACGGGCTCGCGGGACACATGATCAACATGTGAGAAGCCGGGTCATACCCCCTGGTCGCGGCACTCCGTGCCCCGTCGTGGCCGAGCCGAAAACGAGCGGCGGCGCGGCGGGGTCCGGCGACACTGAGGCATGTCCAGTGTGTCCCCGGGCAGCCGTCCGCACCGGCTGCACGATCATGCGCTCCGCGACCGTGCCCTCCGCGACCGTCCGCTGCGTGATCATCCGCTCCGTGTCCGCCTCGGCCCGCTCGCGAGCACGCTGCGGGACGTGTTCGGCTGCCTCGGGGTGATCGTGGCGGCGGTACTGGTCTCGCTGGTGTGCGTGCTGCTCTCGCAGGAGTTCCCGCAACTCGCGGAGATTTCAAGGTGATTGACTGCTGGACCCGCGGCGGGCCCGGATGGCACGCTGCCTGCGGCCGGTGACCCGCCGGCCGGCAGCGGCCCGCGCCCCCACACGCACCTCGCGGGCCCGCCCATGCGCATGGGGGAGAGGACACCACTCGTGGACATATCCCGTACCACCGCTCGGCGCAGAATCGTCACGGCACTCGCCGGTACCGCGCTGCTCGGCCTGGCCGTCCAGGTACCGGCCACCGCGGCCCCCGAGCCCGTCCCGCACTCCGGCACCGCCACCGCGTACGACACCACCACGTACGACGACACCTACTACAAGGACGCGCTCGGCAAGACCGGCCCCGAGCTCAAGTCCGCGCTGCACACGATCATCAGCTCGGGCGTCAGCAAGCTCAGCTACGACCAGGTCTGGGACGCCCTGAAGGTCACCGACCAGGACCCGAAGAACTCCTCGAACGTCATCCTGCTCTACACCGGCCGCTCGCAGAGCAAGGACGACAACGGCGGCGACCCCGACCAGTGGAACCGTGAGCACGTCTGGGCCAAGTCGCACGGCGACTTCGGCACCTCGGCCGGGCCCGGCACCGACGTCCATCACCTCCGCCCCACCGACGTCTCGGTCAACAGCACCCGCGGCAACAAGGACTTCGACAACGGCGGCAGCGAGGTCGGCGAGGCGCCCGGCAACTACACCGACGGCGACTCCTTCGAGCCCCGCGACGCGGTCAAGGGCGACGTGGCCCGCATGATCCTCTACATGGCCGTGCGCTACGACGGGGACGACGGCTTCGCCGACCTGGAGCCCAACGACCAGGTCGACAACGGCTCGGCGCCCGCGATCGGCCGGCTCAGCGTCCTGAAGACGTGGAGTGAGCAGGACCCGCCGGACGACTTCGAGAAGAACCGCAACCAGGTCATCTTCGACAAGTACCAGCACAACCGGAACCCGTTCATCGACCACCCGGAGTGGGTCGACGCGATCTGGTAGACCGCCCGCACGGTCAGGGGTGGCCGCCCGCCGCGGCGGCCACCATCCGGCCGCCCAGCTTCCGCAGGTACGCGATCAGCTCGGGCGGCTCCTGGACCTCGAACTCGACGTCCAGCAGGGCCAGTCGAACGGCCAGCCAGTCCAGCGCGTCGCCGCCGGTCAGCAGGCGGCAGCGGCCGTCGGGCAGCGGCTCCAGCACCCCGCTGCCCGGGGGCACGCGCCGCGCGGCGTCCTCGGCCGAGGTGTGCAGGACGACCACCGCGCGGTGCCGGGCACGGTGGCCGGTGACCGACTCGGCGACGTAGGCGGCCGCGTCCTCGGCGGGCAGCGTGCGCTCGGCGGACCGCGCCCCGGTGGCCAGCGGCTCGCGCACCCGGTCGGCGCGGAACGTCCGCCAGTCCGCGCGGTCCAGGTCGTACGCGACCAGATACCAGCGGCGGTCGGCGCTCACCAGGCGGTACGGCTCGGCGTGCCGCCGCCCGGGGGCGCCGTCGCGCGCCGCGTACGTGAAGCGCAGCCGCTCCCGGCGGCGGCACGCGGCGGCCAGTACGCCCAGTACGGCGGGGTCCGTGGTGGGCGCGGTGCCGCCGCCGGTGAGCAGTCCGTACAGCGGGTCGGTGGCCTCCTGGAGGGCGGCGACGCGGCGGCGCAGCCGGTCGGGCAGTACCTGCTCCAGCTTGGCCAGGGCGCGGACCGAGGTCTCCGCCACGCCGGTCACCCCGCCGCCCGCCGCCGCGTGCAGCCCGATGGCGATGGCCACCGCCTCGTCGTCCTCCAGGAGCAGCGGCGGCATGGCCGTACCGGCAGCGAGCCGGTAGCCCCCGACGGCGCCGATCGTCGCGTCGACCGGATACCCCAGCTCGCGCAGCCGGCCGATGTCCCGGCGGACGGTCCGCTCGGAGACGCCGAGCCGGCCGGCCAGTTCGGGCCCGGTGTGCTCGCGCCCGGTCTGCAGCAGGGAGAGCAGTTCCAGCAGCCGGGCCGGGGTGTCACTCATGCGCGGTCACGCCCTCCAGAATGGCAGCGAAGCAGGACACATACTGTCCTGCTTCTTTCCTACCGTGCGGGGCATGGCGACAGACAGCATCCGCATCACCGGGGCCCGCGAGCACAACCTGAAGGACGTCACGCTGGAGATCCCCCGCGGCCGGCTCACCGTCTTCACCGGCGTCTCCGGCTCCGGCAAGTCCTCGCTGGTCTTCGGCACGATCGCCGTGGAGTCGCAGCGGCAGCTCGGCGAGACGTTCGACTGGTACGTGCGCAACCGCCTGCCGAAACACGAGCGTCCGAAGGCGGACACCATCGAGCGGCTCTCCCCGGCGATCGTGGTGGACCAGCGCCCGGTCGGCGGCAACGCCCGCTCCACGGTCGGCACCATGACCGACATCCACCCCATGCTGCGGGTGCTGTACTCGCGCTGCGGCACGCCGAGCGCGGGGGAGGCATCCGCGTACTCGTTCAACGATCCGGCGGGGATGTGCCCGGAGTGCGACGGGCTGGGCAAGGTGGTGCGCCTCGACCTCGAACGGGCCCTGGATCACACCAAGTCGTTGAACGAGGGGGCGATCCGGCTGCCGATGGTCGGCGTGGGCAGCGCCTGGTGGCAGCTGTTCGCCGAGACCGGCCTCTTCGACCCGGACAAGCCGCTCGCCGAGTACACCGAAGCGGAGCGGGAGCTGCTGCTGTACGACGACACGGGGCGCAAGGTGCGGCGGGCCCGCGCCCGTAACGACAACTCCTACGAGGGGCTGGTGGTGGGCTTCCACCGGCAGTATGTCAACCGCGACGTCTCGGGGCTGAGCGAGCGGCTGCGGGACGCCGTGCGCCGCTTCGTACGCGAGGACGTGTGCCCCGAGTGCGGGGGCGCGCGGCTGGCCGCGGCCGCCCGCAAGACCCAGCTGGCGGGGCTGACCCTGGCGGAGATGACGGCCCTGGAGGCCGACGAGCTGATCACCGTGCTGAAAGGCATCGACGACCCGGTGGGCGGGCCGGTCGCCGCGCGCGCCGTGGCCTCCCTGGAGCGCGTCGTCGGCATCGGCCTCGGCTACCTGAGCCTGGACCGGGAGACCGCCACCCTCTCGGGCGGCGAGGGCCAGCGCCTGAAGACCGTCCGCCACCTGGGCTCCAGCCTGACCGGCATGACGTACGTCTTCGACGAGCCGAGCATCGGGCTGCACCCGAGGGACGTCGCGCGGCTCAACGCCCTCCTGCTGCGGCTGCGGGACCACGGCAACACGGTCCTGGTGGTCGAGCACGACCCGGACGTCATCGCCGTCGCCGACCACGTCGTCGACATGGGCCCCGGAGCGGGCACGCACGGCGGCCGGGTGGTGTACGAGGGCACGGTCGAGGGGCTCAAGAGGGCGGACACCCCGACCGGCCGTGCGCTGCGCCGCCCGGCCCGCTTCAAGGACGCGGTCCGGAAGCCCGCGGGACTGCTGCCCCTCGAGGGCGTGACGCTGCACAACCTGAAGAATGTCTCCGTCTCCGTGCCCACGGGCGTGCTGACGGCCGTCACGGGGGTGGCGGGCTCGGGCAAGAGCACGCTGGCCACCGAGGCGCTCCCGGCGCGGTACCCGGAGGCGGTCGTGGTCGGCCAGGGCGCCATCGGGGCCTCATCGCGCTCCACCCCGGCCACGTACCTGGGCCTGATGGACCCGCTGCGCAGGCTCTTCGCCCGTACGCACGGCGTCGCGCCCGGCCTGTTCAGCTTCAACTCCGCGGGCGCGTGCGGGACATGCGGCGGCCGCGGCGAGATCCGTACCGACCTGGCGTTCATGGACCCGGTCACCCGGACCTGTGAAACGTGCCGCGGGCGGCGCTTCCACGAGGACGTACTGGCGATGACCGTGCGGGGCAGGTCGGTCGCCGACGTGCTGGACCTGACGGCCGAGGAGGCCCGGGACTTCCTGGCCGGGGAGCCGGCGATGCGTGCCCCGCTGGCCGCCATGAACGACGTGGGCCTCGGGTACCTGCCGCTCGGCCGCGCGGTCTCCTCCCTCTCGGGCGGCGAGCGGCAGCGCCTCAAGCTCGCCACGCACCTGGACGGCACCGGCGGCGTGTACGTCCTGGACGAGCCGACGACCGGGCTGCACATGGCGGATGTGGACGGGCTGCTGGCGCTGCTGGACCGGCTGGTCGACGCCGGGAACACCGTGCTGGTCATCGAGCACAACATGGATGTCGTCCGGCATGCGGACTGGGTGCTCGACCTCGGCCCGGAGGGCGGCAGGCACGGCGGCGAGGTCCTGTTCAGCGGCGTGCCGAGGGGCCTTCTGGACCGTCCGGACTCGCCCACGGGGCAGCGTCTGCGGAGCAGGTGATCGCGAAGCGGTGATCGCTGTACGGATAACGGGCGGTCAAATTCTCGTTGCTGATCTGTCGGAAACGGTCAGGAAGTGGCACGCTCTCTCCGTCCCAACTGCTGCTTCACAACAGGAGGGTCTGGTTCCGTGTGTGCGCACGGACCATGCACCGCCTCGTACCACCCGCACCACTCCGTACGACTCGCATGAGCGGGCGGCCGCTACCCATGGCCGTCCACCCCCCTCGCCGGGCCGCCACCCGCGGCCCCGTACCAAGGAGATCGAGTGAGAGGCTCTGCCCCCAGACGTAAGTCCGCCCTCCGTGCCGCTGCCCTGGTCGCTTCGGCGGCCACGGTCGTGCTCGGCGTGCAGAGCGCCCCGGCCGGCGCTCAGAGCGGCCAGCAGACGGGCGCTGTCGCCCTGTCGCCGGGCCAGCGCGCCGCGGCCGTACAGGACGCCCAGTCCGGCGCCGCCGCCACCGCCCGCGCCATCGGCCTCGGCGGCAAGGAGAAGCTGGTCGCCCGGGACGTCATCAAGGACGCCGACGGCACGGTGCACACCCGTTACGAGCGGACCTACGACGGCCTGCCGGTCCTCGGCGGCGACCTCGTCGTGCACGAGAAGAAGAACGGCGACCGCAAGGTCACCAAGGCCGTCAAGGCACGAATAGCCGTGCCGACCACCACGGCCGAACTGCCCGCGACCGGCGCCGAGAAGAGCGCGCTGAAGACCTCCGCGGCCGAGAAGAACACGAAGACCGACGCGCAGGCCCCGCGCAAGGTGATCTGGGCGGCCACCGGCAAGCCGGTCCTCGCCTACGAGACGGTCGTCAAGGGCGTCCAGAAGGACGGCACCCCCAGCGAACTGCACGTCGTCACCGACGCGGCCACCGGCAAGCAGCTCTTCGCCGACGAGCGCATCGAGACCGGCACCGGCACCGGTGACTACAACGGCACGGTCACCCTCGGTACCACGCCCAACGGCTCCACCTTCGACCTGAAGGACGGCGCCCGCGGCGGCCACAAGACGTACGACCTGAACCAGGGCACGACGGGCACCGGCACGCTCTTCAACGACGCCGACGACGTCTGGGGCGGCGGCCGCCAGTCCGCCGGTGTCGACGCGCACTACGGCGCCGCCACCACCTGGGACTTCTACAAGAACGTGCTGGGCCGCTCCGGCATCAAGAACGACGGCGTCGCCTCGTACTCGCGCGTCCACTACGGCAACGCGTACGTCAACGCCTTCTGGTCCGACAGCTGCTTCTGCATGACCTACGGGGACGGCGCGGGCAACGCCAACCCGCTGACGTCGCTGGACGTGGCGGCACACGAAATGAGCCACGGCGTCACCTCCAACACCGCGGGGCTGCGCTACAGCGGCGAGTCCGGTGGCCTGAACGAGGCCACCTCCGACATCTTCGGCACCTCGGTCGAGTGGTACGCCAACAACAGCAACGACTCCGGCGACTACCTCATCGGCGAGAAGATCGACATCAACGGTGACGGCAGCCCGCTGCGTTACATGGACAAGCCCAGCAAGGACGGCGCCTCGCGCGACTACTGGTCCAAGGACCTGGGCCGGATCGACGTCCACTACTCCTCGGGCCCGGCCAACCACTGGTACTACCTGCTCTCCGAGGGCAGCGGCGCCAAGACCATCAACGGCGTGAGCTACAACAGCCCGACCTACGACGGCAAGGCCGTCAGCGGGATCGGCCGCGCCAAGGTCGAGAAGATCTGGTACCGGGCGCTCACCACGTACATGACGTCCACGACCAACTACGCGGCCGCCCGCACCGCCACGCTCTCGGCGGCGAGCGACCTCTACGGTGCCTCCAGCGCCGAGTACCAGGCCGTGAACGCCGCCTGGGCCGCGATCAACGTGCGCTGAACCGCAACCCGGCACGGCCGCGTTTCGATCACTCGTCCGAGTGACTCCTCCGCTATCCCGCTTTTCGGTCCACCGGCTGGGTAGTCACGGGACGCACGCCGGGGGGCGCGGGCATCCGGAAGGGTGCCCGCGTTGCCGCCCCCCGGCACCGTCGAGAAAGGCCGGGGACCGTGACACAGCCCTTCCAACTGCCGGATTTCTACACGCCGTATCCGGCACGCCTGAACCCACACCTCGAAGCGGCCCGCACGCACAGCAGACAATGGGCGCGCGAGATGAACATGCTCGAGGGGTCCGGCATCTGGGAGCAGCGGGACCTCGACGCACACGATTACGCACTGCTCTGCGCCTACACCCACCCCGACTGCTCCGCCGAGGACCTCGCCCTGGTCACCGACTGGTACGTCTGGGTCTTCTTCTTCGACGACCACTTCCTGGAGATCTTCAAGCGCTCCGGCGACCGCGAGGGCGGCAAGGCGTACCTCGACCGGCTGCCCGCCTTCATGCCGATGGACCTCGCGCAGGGGATGCCCGAGCCGACCAACCCGGTCGAGGCCGGCCTCGCCGACCTGTGGACCCGCACGGTCCCCGCGATGTCCCCGGGATGGCGCGAGCGCTTCTCCGAGAGCACGGTCAACCTGCTCAACGAATCCCTCTGGGAGCTGTCGAACATCAATGCCCACCGGGTGGCGAATCCGGTGGAGTACATCGAGATGCGCCGCAAGGTCGGCGGCGCGCCCTGGTCGGCCGGGCTGATCGAGTACGCGGCCGGGGCCGAGGTCCCCGACCGGATCGCCGCCTCCCGGCCGCTGCGGGTGCTGCGCGACGCCTTCTCCGACGCCGTGCACCTGCGCAACGACATCTTCTCCTACCAGCGCGAGGTCGAGGACGAGGGCGAGCTGAGCAACGGCATCCTCGTCCTGGAGCGGTTCCTGGACTGCTCGACCCAGGAGGCCGCCGACGCGGTCAACGACCTGCTGACCTCGCGCCTCCACCAGTTCGAACACACCACGCTCACCGAACTGCAGCCGCTCTTCGCCGAGTACGCGCTCGCGCCGGACGAGCAGGCCAGGGTCCTCAAGTACGTCAAGGGCCTGCAGGACTGGCAGTCCGGCGGCCAGGAATGGCACATGGTCTCCAGCCGGTACATGAACGGCGCGGGGGAGGGCACGGCCCCCGAGGCCCCGCGGCGCTTCTTCTCGCTGCCGCTGGGCGCCCTGGGCCTGGCCGCGCTGGATGTCGTGCCGACGGCGCCGACCACGGCGCGCGCCGAGGCAGCGCGCGCCCGCACCTTCACGCACGTACCGTTCCGGAAGGTCGGCCCCTCGCGGCTGCCGGACTTCAAGCAGCCGCTGCCCGGCACGCTCTGCCCGCACCTGGACACCTCCCGGAAGAACGTCGTCGAGTGGGCCCGCCGGATGGGCATCCTGGAGGAGCAGCCCGGCATCCCCGGCTCGGGCGTCTGGACCGAGGAGAAGATCCTCGACTACGACCTGCCGCTGTGCGCCGCCGGCCTGGACCCGGACGCCACCCTGGAGGAGCTCGACCTCAGCTCCGCGTGGCTCGCCTGGGGCACGTACGGCGACGACTACTACCCCGTGGTCTTCGGCCGCCGCGGCGACCTGGCCGGGGCCAAGGCGATGGACGAGCGGCTGGCGGCCTGCATGCCGCTGGACCTCGCCCCGCCCCCGCCCGCCACCCACGCGCTGGAGCGGGGCCTGGCCGACCTGTGGCAGCGCACGGCGGGCCCGATGAGCGCGGAGAGCCGCCGCCGCTTCCGGGATGCCGTGCGGGTGATGACCAGGAGCTGGCTCTGGGAGCTGGACAACATGGTGCAGAACCGCATCCCCGACCCGGTCGACTACATCGAGATGCGGCGGCACACCTTCGGCTCCGACATGACGCTGACCCTGTCCCGCATCAGCCACGGCAACACCGTCCCCGCCGAGATCTACGAGAGCGGGCCGTGGCGGGCCCTGGAGAACGCCGTCATCGACTACGCCTGCCTGCTCAACGACGTCTTCTCGTACCAGAAGGAGATCGAGTACGAGGGCGAGGTGCACAACGCGATCCTCGTCGTACAGAACTTCTTCGACGTCGACTACCCGACCGCGCTGCACATCGTCGACGACCTCATGAACAGCAGGCTGGACCAGTTCGAGCACATCGTGGCGAACGAACTCCCGGTCCTCTACGCCGACTTCGCCCTGGACGCCGACGCCAGAAAGGGGCTCGACACCTACATCGCCGAGCTGCGCGACTGGATGTCCGGCATCCTCAAGTGGCACTACGACTGCCGCCGCTACAAGGAGCCGGACCTCATCCGGCACCACAGGCCGGAGCAGCTGGAGCGGTCCGATCAGCCGGAGCAGCCGGAGCGGCCGGGACAGCCGGGGCAGCCGGAGCGGCCGGGCGGCTCGGAAGCGGCCGGCGGGTGGCGTCCGCCGGTCCCCACCGGCCTCGGCACCTCCGCCCTGCGGGTCCCGCGGCCCGAGCCCGTCGGCTGACGCACGCGGACGGCGGCCTCCCCGGCGCACGCGGACGGCGGCCGCCCGACACACGCGGACGGCCGTCGGCCGGCAAGCACGCGGACGGCCCGCCGGCGCCACACCCGGCGGGCCGTCACGGCTCTCAGGGCAGGATCTTCTCCACTGCCGCCTGCCCCTCGGCGGCCAGTTTGCGGCGTGCCCACTCCAGATTCTTGGGCGTCAGGTCACGCCCGGTGGCCATCACCAGGTCCTCGGGGGTGGCGTCGGCCGACGGACCGCTGTGCAGGCTGCGGTCCGGAGTGGTGAGATCCTCGGGCTCGGGCCGCGATTGCTTGTCCATGCCGCCTCCTCGCGCCTCATGTGTTCCTCTATCTTTGCGGCATATCGCCCCCGATGCACTCCGAGGCGAAGGTGGTGACACTGCGCACTCGTCACTCACCCTGCGTAACGGCCGAAAGGGGAGAGGCCGCGGAGTGGCGCACTCGTTCCACCGGGACGGTGGCGCCGGTATTGCCCGCCCGGGTGTCATGCTTCTACCGTCTGTGAATCCGGTCGCACTCTACGTGTGTAGAACGGCCGTGACGCGGCGTCAGGGTCGGCGGAAGGAGCAGGACTGTGAGTCGTACGGTCATCCGCGGCGGGCTGGTCATCACCGCTGCCGACGAGATCCATGCCGATGTCCTGGTCGAGGGCGGCCGGGTGGTCGCACTGGCCGCGCACGGCCCGGAATACGCCCTCGGCTGGTCGGAATCGGCCGACCGGGTCATCGACGCCACCGGCAAGTACGTCATCCCGGGCGGCGTCGACGCGCACACGCACATGGACTTCCCGTTCGGCGGGACCGCCTCCTCCGACACCTTCGCGACCGGCACCCAGGCGGCGGCCTGGGGCGGCACGACCACCATCATCGACTTCGCCGTGCAGTCCCGCGGAAAATCACTGCGCGACGGCCTCGACCAGTGGCACGCGAAATCCGACGCCCAGTGCGCCGTCGACTACGCATTCCACATGATCCTCTCCGACGTGAACGAGCACACCCTCAAGGAAATGGACCTTTTGGTGGGGGAGGGGGTGACCTCCTTCAAATTGTTCACGGCCTATCCAGGGGTGTTCTACAGCGACGACGGGCAGATTCTGCGTGCCATGCAGCGGGCCGCCGGAAATGGCGGGCTGGTGATGATGCACGCGGAGAACGGCATCGCCATCGACGTGCTCGTCGAGCAGGCGCTGGCCGAGGGGCGGACCGATCCGCGGTACCACGGCGAGGTACGGCGCGCGCTGCTGGAGGCCGAGGCCACCCACCGTACGATCCAGCTCGCCAGGGTCGCGGGCGCGCCGCTCTACGTCGTGCATGTGTCCGCCGAGGAAGCCGTCGCGGAACTGACGCAGGCCCGCGACAAAGGACTGCCCGTGTTCGGTGAGACCTGTCCGCAGTACCTCTTCCTTTCGACCGACAATCTCGCCGAGCCCGATTTCGAGGGCGCCAAATACGTCTGCAGTACGCCGTTGCGGCCGCGCGAGCACCAGGCGGCGCTCTGGCGCGGGCTGCGCACCAATGACCTCCAGGTCGTCTCCACCGACCACTGCCCCTTCTGTTTCCGCGGCCAGAAAGAGCTCGGCCGCGGCGACTTCTCGAAGATCCCGAACGGCATGCCCGGCGTCGAGACCCGCATGGACCTGCTCCACCAGGCCGTGCTGGACGGGCACATCAGCCGTCGTCGCTGGATCGAGATCGCGTGTGCCGCGCCGGCCCGGATGTTCGGGCTGTATCCGAAGAAGGGCACGATCACGCCCGGTGCCGACGCCGACATCGTCATCTACGACCCGCACGCCGAGCAGGTCATGTCGGCCGAAACCCACCACATGAACGTGGACTACTCCGCGTACGAGGGGCGGCGGGTGACCGGGCAGGTGGAGACTGTCCTCTCCCGCGGCGAAGTGGTCATCGACCGCCGGGAGTTCACCGGGCGCGCGGGCCACGGCCAGTACGTGCCGCGGGCCACCTCTCAGTACCTCTCCTGACCGCACGCGGGCTCGGGCGGGCTCGGGCGCGAAACCCTCACCCGGGACGTCAGTCAGTCATCACCGGCTCTACACCAGGGAGTTGAAGCGATGGACTTCGGAGTCGTCCTGCAGACCGACCCGCCCGGCTCGGCCGTGGTCGGGCTCATGCGCCGCGCCGAACGGCAGGGTTTCCGCTACGGCTGGACCTTCGACTCCGCCGTGCTCTGGCAGGAGCCCTTCGTCATCCACGGCCGCATCCTCGAACACACCGAGCGGCTGATCGTCGGCCCCATGGTCACCAACCCCGGCACCCGCACCTGGGAGGTCACCGCCTCCACCTTCGCCACCCTGAACGAGATGTACGGCAACCGCACGGTCTGCGGCATCGGCCGCGGCGACTCGGCGATGCGGGTCGCCGGCCGCCGCCCGAACACCCTCGCCCGCCTCGGCCAGGCCATCCCCGTCATCCGCGACCTCGCCGAGGGCCGCGAGGCCGTCGTGGACGGCAAGCCGCTGCGGCTGCCGTGGGTCCGCGACGGGAAGCTGCCCGTCTGGATGGCCGCGTACGGGCCCAAGGCACTGGCCATGGCCGGCCGGCTCGCCGACGGCTTCATCCTCCAGCTCGCCGACCCCTTCCTGACCGAGTGGATGGTCCGGGCGGTACGGCAGGCGGCCACGGAGGCCGGGCGCGATCCGGACGCGCTGACCATCTGCGTGGCGGCGCCCGCGTACGTCGGCGACGACCTGGCACACGCCCGCGAGCAGTGCCGGTGGTTCGGCGGCATGGTCGGCAACCACGTCGCGGATCTGGTGAGCCGGTACGGCGAGCACTCCGGCATGGTCCCCGAGGAGCTGACCGCGTACATCAAGACGCGTGAGGGCTACGACTACGCGCACCACGGACGGGCCGACAATCCCGACACCGCCTTCGTGCCGGATGAGATCGTGGACCGTTTCTGCCTCCTCGGCCCGCCCGAGGCGCACCTCAAGAAGCTTCGCGCGCTGCGCGCCCTGGGCGTCGACCAGTTCGCCGTGTACGCGATGCACGACGCGAAGGAGACGACGATCGACGCGTACGGCGAGCACATCATCCCGACGCTGGCGGGGGAGTGAACACGCCCACGGTGCCGGCGGACAGCCGGGGTGAGGGGCGGCCGGACCCGGGCGGCAGGGTCGAGCTGCCACCGGACGCGATACCGGCCGACGGCCGCTTCGCCAACGCCGACCTGCGCCCCGTGCCCGCCGCCGACCGGCACTGGACCACCTACAACTTCGCCGCGCTCTGGGTCGGCATGGCCCACAACATCCCCTCCTGGACGCTGGCCTCCGGCCTCGTCGCGCTGGGCATGGACTGGAGACAGGCCGTCTTCACCATTGCTCTGGCCAACGTCATCGTGCTGCTGCCGATGCTGCTCACGGGACATGCCGGACCCAAGTACGGCATACCGTTCCCGGTGCTCGCCCGCGCGTCCTTCGGACTGCGCGGAGCCAACCTCCCGGCGCTGGTGCGGGCCGCCGTAGCCTGCTGCTGGTTCGGCATCCAGACCTGGATCGGCGGCCAGGGCATCTACATCCTGCTCGGCAAGATCTTCGGCGGGGGGTGGGAGAAGGCCACGCCCGTCGCCGGGTATCCCTGGACCCTCTGGCTCTGCTTCGGCGTCTTCTGGGCGCTCGAACTGGCCATCATCGCGCGCGGCATGGAGACCCTGCGCCGCTTCGAGAACTGGGCGGCGCCCTTCGTCCTGATCGGCGCCGTGGCCCTGCTCGCCTGGATCGCGGCGAAAGCGGGCGGCCTCGGCCCGCTCCTGGACCAGCCGAGCAAGCTGGGCTGGGGCGCCGACTTCTGGCCGGTCTTCTTCCCGTCCCTGATGGGCATGATCGGTTTTTGGGCGACGCTTTCCCTCAACATCCCGGACTTCACGCGTTTCGGTGCCGGGCAGCGCGCCCAGGTCTGGGGGCAGACGCTCGGCCTGCCCACCACCATGACGGCCTTCGCACTGCTCTCCGTCCTGGTGACCTCCGGCTCCCAGGCGGTGTACGGCGTACCCATCTGGGACCCGGTCGCGCTGGCCGGGAAGGCCGACAACGTCTTCGGTCTGCTCTTCGCGCTGGTCACGGTCCTCATCGCGACGATCAGCGTGAACATCGCGGCCAACGTGGTCTCCCCGGCCTACGACCTGGCCAACCTCGCCCCGCGCTTCCTCACCTTCCGCAGTGGCGCGCTGATCACCGGCGTGATCGGCGTCCTCGTCCTGCCGTGGAAGCTCACCGCCACGCCCGAGCTGTACATCTTCACCTGGCTCGGGGTGGTCGGCGGCCTCCTCGGCACCGTCGCCGGCATCCTCATCGCGGATTACTGGATCATCCGCCGCACCGTCCTCGACCTCGCCGACCTCTACCGCCCGGGCGGCCGCTACTGGTACACGGCCGGCTGGAACTGGCGGGCCGTCCTCGCCTTCGCCGTGGGCGGCCTCCTCGCGGTCGGCGGCTCCTACTCGGCTCCGGGGAAGGGCCCGTTCCCGGCTGATGGACTGATCCCCGTCCTCAAACCACTCGCGGACTACGGCTGGGCGGTGGGCCTCGGCGCGTCACTGGTGCTGTACACGGCGCTGATGGCCCGCCGCCGCGGGAACCTCTCGGACACGCGCTAAGGAGCGCTGCTGGGAATCACGCAGTTCTTGGGCTGTTCCTGGCCGGTGGGCCAGCCCAGGCCGACGAACTTCAGCTGGCCCAGGCCCTCCTGGCCCGGGTCCAGCTGGACCACCGCGGCCGGCTTGTCGTACGCGTTGCCGCCGCTGGTCAGGCAGATCAGGCCGCTCGTGCCCCTTATGCGGTGCCGGGACTGGAGCAGCGACCACTGCCTGCCGACGTCCTCGCGGCTGGGCACCGCCTCGGCGCCGCCCTTCTGCGCCTGGTGCAGCGCCTTGCCGATGGTGAGGAGGCCGTCGTACACCAGCATCGTCCGGGAGTCCTGCAGATCCGGTTCGGCGCCGAGCCGTACGCCCTCGGCGCGCGTGCTCTCGATCCGCTTCTTCAGGGTGTCCAGGGCCGCCAGGGGCTCGGTGAGGTACTGGGGGAGCTCCTCGGCGGTGGGCTTGCGCTTGTGGTCCGCCGCCCACTTGCGGTGCCATTCGGCCAGCTCGGTGCGCCAGGCGTCCGGATGCGCGGGCGCCGCGTACTGCACCGTCACCTTCGGCCTGCCGTCGGCGCCGCGCAGCTGCGCCCAGTTCTGCTCCGTCATGTCCTGCCGCAGCGAGGCGGCGTCGGAGCCGCTGACGATGGTGTAGTGCCGGTTCTCGCAGTCCACCTGGGCGAGCTTGAGGGCGAAGATCCGCAGGTGCAGCGTGCGGCCCGCGAAGTACACGGTGTCGGCGCCGGAATCGCAGATGTTGTTGGCCGTCTGCGCGAACTGGTTGCCGGTCGATCCCGCCTCGTCGATGGCCGGGGACTCGAAGGGCATCGCGGCGGGGCCGGCCGGGCCCTTCTCCTTTATCCCGCTGAACGCCCGCGCCAGCGACTCGCTGTAGCCGTCCTTGCGCTGGTCGTAGACCAGTACGGTCCGGCGGTTCTCCCGGCCCCGCTCGCCGTTGAAGTTGGCCAGCGCCTGGGCCGCGTCGTGGTTGGTGGGGATGATCCGCGCGAGGCCCGGGAACCGCAGCTTCGCCGTGCCGTCCGTCCGGTCCTCGTTCGCGATCCGGTCCCCGCTGATCCGCGAGGCGAGTACCGGGACCTTGTGCGCCGTCAGCCGTTTGACGGCCCTCTCGGTGTCACCGAGGCTGAGGTTGAAGCCCGTGACGGCGCGCAGCCGGTCCGTGGGCGAGTCGGCCATCCGCAGCAGGGTGTCCACCACCTGCTCCTGCTGCTTGTAATCGCGTCCGGGGTTGGCCAGCACCAGCCGGATCTTCGGCGGCTCCCCCTCGCCCTCGTTGGCCTGCCGCTGCCCCAGGTACGCGCCCTGGAGGTCGCTGCGCATCTGCCGGCGCAGCGCCGCCCGGTCCGACTGGAGCGGCAGCATCACCGCCACCGTGACGTGCGGCTGGCCGTCGATCTTCTTGTTCTGGGCCGCGATGGCCCGGGACACGTCGCGGATCTCCGGCGTCCCGAAGTCGTAGCCCGCACCGCTGACGCCGATGCACTCGTCGCCGACCCGCTCGACTCCCTCGGTACAGGTGTCCAGCTTGTGGGTGACGTACACCGCGAGCCACACGCACCCGGCCAGCGCACCCGCGCCCAGCAGCGCGTAGAGGATCTTCTTCCAGATGGGCATCCCCGTTATCTCCTTCGCCCCAGCTGCTCCGTGCAGGTGCAGCGCAGCAGCGGTTGCTCGTTCGCCGCCAGGCCGCTCCAGTAGGTCGCCGTCCTGCTGAGCTGTCCCGCGCCGTCGAACTCCATGATCGAGAGAAGTTCCAGCAGCTTGGCCAGCGTGCGGGCCGTCTCCTTCCCGGTCGGCCTGGTCCGCTCCTCGCACAGCCACACCGCGTGCAGCAGCTGGTCGACGGTGCGGCGCAGCGCCGGTCCGTCCACCGCCACCAGGCCCTGGGCGCGCTCCCGCCGGGCGTCCGCGCTGCCCGGATACGGCGCCTGGGCGATCTCCAGCAGCTCCGCGCACCACTCCTCGGGGCGCCCGGGCAGCGTGGCGGCCAGATGGCGGGCCACGTCGTCCGCGCCACCGGAGACGAGGTGGTGGTTCATCCGGTGCGCCGTGACCGAGCGGAAGGCGCCGCCGCGCGACTCCTCGCCCGCCGCCGCGCGCAGCGCGTAATGGTCCCGCAGCAGGTGATGGTCGGCATACCAGGCGGCCGCGCCGGGGCGCAGCCCGTACAGCCGGTGCACCAGCATCTGGCGCAGCCCGAAGTCCCCGATGAAATGCCGCTCGCAGCTCGGCCACCCGGTGTCGGTGAGCAGCTGCGACACATGATGCACCGTCAGGTGATGTACCCGCCCCGCCTGATGGTGTCTCAGCAGGACGTCAGCACACTCCTCGTCGTGTGCCACCGACAGGTGGGTGAGCAGGTCCAGCCACTGGTCGCGGTGTTCGCTCGGCAGTCCCACCGGCAGCTGGTCCAGGATCAGCTCCTGGAGCAGTACTTCCGTCACCGGCCGCTCGGTGGTGCCGTCGCCGGGGAGCAGCAGCGGGGCGGCCAGCAGGTCCCGGTCGTTGGCGTCCTCGGGCATCCGGAAAGACGCGGCAGCGGCGGCGAGCCGGAGCACCGTGTGCGGCCGTCCGCCGCTCAGCCGCGCCACGGCGGCGTCGATGCGGCGGCGGTTCGCGCCGCCCTCCGGCTCCGCGCGCGTCTGCCGGCGCTCGGTCTCCCGGCGCAGCTGGTCCCCGGTGAGGAACGGCATGCGCAGCAGCAGTACTCCGTCGGCCAGCGGCGCCCGGTCGGGCCCTGCGTCCGTGCGCCGGGACCAGGCGGGCGGGCCGCCGTTGGCGGGCCGGAACTCCGCCGGCGGCACCACCTCCTCGGGCGGCAGGCCGCCGTGCAGGAAGGCGCCGCCGTCCGCCCGGAGCGCCGTGCCCACGATGACCACGCGGTCGCGCTGCCCGCTCCGGCGGTCGGTGAGCACGGCACGCAGCAGCCGCTCGCCCAGCGGCGACACCGCGTGGTCGAGCAGCAGCCCCGGCCGGCCGACCCTGCTCAGCTTGCCGACCACCGAGGCGTACGCCGCTTCCAGGTCCTCGCGCAGCGCCCGGAAGAGGAACCCTTCGGCCAGCTCCCGTGCCTCGCCGCCGGCCTGGAAGTCGGCGGCGAGATTGCTCAGCCCGTGCTTGGGCTGGCCGGCCGCGCCCGGATACGCGCCGTAGATGCGCTCCAGCTCCACCCTGCCCCGCGGCGCCAGGCGCTCGAAGAGGGCGTCCAGCAGCGCGTTGCTCACCGCCGCCGAGTACGGGTCGAGCTCCTGCCCGGACAGGGTCGTCAGCAGGTTCCGGATGCTGCCGCGGAGCACGCCCCGCCAGAAGTCGCCGCCGCCCAGGCCGCGGAGGCGCCCCCGCTGGGGCAGCTCCTCGTACCGTTCGACCTCCGTGGCGACCGCCTCGGGGGTGCCCTCGGCGGCACCGGTCGCGATCACCGCGAGGCCCGCGAAGAGCCGGGGGAACGCGAACGAGCCGCCGGTGCCCTGCCAGGTGCACAGCCGCCGGGCGACCTCGGCCAGGGCCTCGGTCGCGTCCGAGCGGGCGCCCGGCTCCGGCTCGGCCCGGTCCGTGTGGACCGGCGAGCCGGTGTCCAGATAGATCACCGGCACCTTGGCGGCGAACCGGTCCCGTACCGCGCGCAGCAGCCGGCCCTTGCCCATGCCGGGGCCGCCGGTGAGCAGTACGACCGGAAGGTCGGGGCCGTACAGCAGCTCGCGTCCGGCGCCCGACGGCGACCGTCCGAACAGGTGCGCGAAGAAGCCCTCCTCGCTGAGCAGCTTCTCGAACCCCAGATCTTCACCCACGGACTCCTCCCCCATGGAGTGCTCTCCCGCCCGCGAACGGTGACCGGGACCGGTGTGTCGGGGAGAGGCTAATGGAACGCGTGGAACGCGAACCCATTCTTCGGGGTAATGAGGTCTGCGCGGAAGGGAACGGAGTGTGTTGCTTTACGGGGAAGTTGGGCGGACGAAGTCTCCTGAGCGGGCCCAACTGCGGTAGTTACGGCACCCGTGCCGTCCACTCCGGGTCGCTGAACTTGGTCGTCGCCAGTTCGCGGGCGCGGGTGAACTCCTCGTCCGTGATCGTGCCGTCCGTGCCGCCGTAGCGGGCGCGGAAGGAGGCGATCATGCGGGTGATGACCTCGGAACGGGGGAGGCCGGTCTGCCGGCGGAGCGGGTCCACGCGCTTCTTGGCGCTGGTGGTGCCCTTGTCGGAGAGCTTCTCCTTGCCGATGCGGAGGACCTCGACCATCTTGTCGGCGTCGATGTCGTACGACATGGTCACGTGGTGGAGCACGGCTCCGGAGCCCGCCACGATGCGCTTCTGGGCCGCGCCGGCGATCTTCCCGGCGTCCGTCGCGATGTCGTTGAGCGGCTTGTACCAGGCGTTGATGCCCATGTCGCCGAGCGCCCCGAGCACCCAGTCGTCGAGGTAGGCGTAGCTCTCGGCGAAGGTGAGGCCGTGGACCAGGGACTCGGGGACGCAGAGCGAGTACGTGATCGTGTTGCCGGGCTCGACGTACATCGCGCCGCCGCCGCTGATCCGCCGGACGACCGTGATGCCGTGCTTCTCGGCGCCCGCCGGGTCCACCTCGTTGCGCAGCGACTGGAAGCTGCCGATGATCACGGCGGGGCGGTCCCACTCCCACACGCGGAGCGTCGGCGGGCGCCGGCCCTCGGCGACCTCGGTGGTCAGTACCTCGTCGAGCGCCATGTGCAGCGCGGGTGCCTGCGGCGGCTCGTGGATGATCCGCCAGTCGTAGTCGGTCCAGTCGGTGGCCTGGGCGACGGCCCGGCGGACCGCGATCCCGACCGACTCCGCGGTGAAGCCGATCATGGCGACGCCCTCGGGCAGGGCGGCCTCGATGCGGTCGGCCAGGCCCCGGGTCCCGGTGTCGGCGGGCGCGCCCTCCAGGGCGGCGTTGATGTCGAGGAGCGCGTCGTCCGGCTCCAGGAAGAAGTCCCCGGCGACGCGGACGTGGCGCAGCACGCCCTCCGCGACCTCCAGATCGACCACGACGAGCTTGCCGCCGGGCACCTTGTACTCACCGTGATGCCTGCTCTGCACGGCGCTCACCCTCCACGTCTCCGCGGCCGTCCGGACCGGCCGGCCGCCCGGTCAACCGTATCGCCGAGGCCGTCATTCCCCGCAAAAGGGGTCAAGCCCGTCGGTCACGGGTGCAAACCGGCCAGCAGCCGGGGGAGGGCCTCGCCGATCGGGTCGCGGACGATCTCGTCGGCGAGCGCGTCGTACGGGGTCGGCTCGGCGTTCACGATGATCAGGCGGGCGCCGTGGTCGGCGGCCAGCCCCGCGAGGGAGGCGGCGGGCTGTACGGAGAGGCTGGTGCCGACCGCGAGGAAGACGTCGCAGTTCTTCGCCACTGTGATCGCGGCGCCCAGTACCTCGGGGTCCAGGCTCTCGCCGAACATGACGGTCGCGGATTTCATGATGCCGCCGCAGTCGAGGCACGCGGGGTCCGGGTCGCCCGCGGTCACCCGGGCCAGCGCCTCGGCCATCGGCGTGCGGGCGCGGCATTCGGTGCACACCGCGGTACGGGCGGTGCCGTGCAGTTCCAGGACCTTGTGGCCGGGCATCCCGGCGAGCTGGTGCAGCCCGTCGACGTTCTGGGTGATCACGCGGACGGGGACGCCGGAGCGTTCGAGGCGGGTGACGGCCTCGTGCGCGGCGTTCGGCCGCGCGCGGAGCGCCGGGCCGTCCCGCCGCATCAGCCAGGACCGGCGCCGGATCTCCGGATCGCTCATGTAGTACGCGTACGTGACGAGCTTTTCGGCGTCCGGGTCGCGGCGCCATACCCCGTTCGGCCCGCGGTAGTCGGGGATGCCGGAGTCGGTGGAGATCCCGGCGCCGCTGAGGATCGCGACGAGGGGGCGCCGGGCCTCGCCGTCAGTGGGGTCGTCCGTGCCGACAGTGGGGTTGTCCGTGCCGCTCATGCCGCCAGGGTACGCAGGGCATGGTTGTCCGGTGGCCGGGGTGGCCGGGGTGGCCGGGGTGGCCGGGGTGGCCGGGGTGGCCGGGGTGGCCGGGGTGGCCGGGGTGGCCGGGGTGTGCGGCCCGCGGCGGGCGCCCGTCAGGAGTGGGTGGCCCGCGCGAGCGCCCGCAGTTATTTAGATGTAACCAGAATCTTCCCCGGTATCGGGGGTGGGACTCTTGCCGGTCGTCTGTATGCGAAATACGGTCTGCTGCATTCGTTCCTGGTGATCGTTCGCGATGCGTTCTCGTTCTTGCTGATCGTTCGGGAGGTAGGGCCACGTGCGCCGAAGAGCCGCTGTTCCGTTGGCAGTCGGGCTGGTGATCAGCGCCGCGGGGTGCGGGTCGCTCACCTCCGCCGCCACCGAGGTGGGCGGGGTCCGGATGACCGATCCACGCCCCGTACGCGACGGCGGCACGCTCACCGTCGCCCTCAAGTCCGACCCCGACAAGCTCGATCCGACCCTCGCGCAGACCCTCGTCGGCCGCACCGTCTTCGCCGGGATGTGCGAGAAGCTGTACGACACCGACCGCGCGGGCAAGGTCGTGCCGCAGCTGGCGGCGGCCCTGCCGAAGACCTCCGACGGCGGCCGGACCGTGACCGTTCCGGTCCGCCGCGGCGTGACGTTCAGCGACGGCACCCGCCTCGACGCGGCCGCCGTCGCCCGCTCCCTGGAACGCCACCGCACCCTCCCCGGATCGGCCCGCGCCACCGAACTCGGCCCGCTGGTCCGGGCGGAGGCCGCCGGACCGTATACCGTACGCATCCGACTGAAGACGCCATACGTCCCGCTCACCGGCGTGCTCGCCGACCGCGCGGGCATGGTCATGTCCCCGCGCGCGCTCGCGAAGTACGGCAAGAACTTCACCAACCACCCGTCCTGCGTCGGCCCGTTCAAGTACGTCGAACGCGTCGCGGGCGACCGGATCGTGCTCGCCAAGGACCCCCGGTACTACGACGCGGACAAGGTCCACCTGGACCGCGTCGTCTACAAGACGATCACCGACGGCAGCGTCCGGCTCGCGAACCTGCGCTCCGGGGACGTCCAAGTAGGCGACCAGATGGGCCCGGTGGAGGTGCGGAGCTCGCTCACCGAGCCGCAGCTCCAGCTCTTCAACTCGCCCTCGCTCGGCTACCAGGGCCTCGGCTTCAACATCGGCAACGTGCACGGGACGGGGGAGAAGCCCGGGAAGCTGCGCACGGTGCTCGCCCGCGAGCCGCGCGTCCGGGAAGCCTTCGCGCTCGCCCTGGACCGCAAGCTGATCAACAGGGTCGTCTTCCAGGGCATGTACGAGCCGGCCTGCGGCCCCGTCTCGCCGGAGTCGGCCATCGCGCCGGGCGCCGCCGGCTGCCCGGAGCGCGACCTGCCGCGCGCGAAGAAGCTGCTCAAGGAGGCGGGCGTCGAGCTCCCGGTGCCGATCGAGCTGAAGGTCTCCACCTCGCCCGAGGACAGCCGGCTGGGCCAGGTGATCCAGGCGATGGCCCGCGAGGCCGGCTTCGACGTGCGGCTGCGGCCCATGGAGTACGCGACGCTCCTGGAGGAGACCGACACCGGGCAGTTCGACGCGTACGTCAGCGGCTGGTCCGGACGGCTCGACCCGGACGGCAACATCGCCTCCTTCGTCGGCACGGCAGGCGCCATGAACACGTACGGCATCTCGGACCCGGCGATCGACCGGTTGATCGCCGAGGGCCGCACCACGGCCGACCCCGCCGACCGGGCCCGTGTATACGCGCAACTCGCCGACCGTATACGCGACCAGTACGCGCTGATCTACCTCTACCGGCAGAAGAACTACGTCGTGGCCCGGAAGGACGTGGCGGGCGTGCGGGTCTACGGCGACGGCCTGGTGCGCGTCAAGGATGCGGGGTTCGTGCGATGAGTCGCTTCACGGATGCGGGGGCCGCGCGATGAACTCCTTCACGAACGCGGGGTGGGCCCGATGAGCAGGTATCTCCTGACCAGGCTCCGGCAATCGGTCATCACGCTCTTCCTCGTCAGCGTCGTCGTCTTCGCCGGCATCCGCGCGCTGCCCGGCGACCCGGCCCTCGCGCTGGCCGGCGAGGAGCGCAGCCCCGAGGCGCTGGCCGCGGTCCGCGAGGCGTACGGGCTGAACGACAACATCGTGATCCAGTACGGGCGGTTCGTCGGCCACGCCCTCACCGGCGACCTCGGCACCTCGGCCCGCACCGGCCTGCCCGTCCTGGACTCGATACGCAACGCCCTCCCCGTCACGCTCGAACTCGCCGCGCTCTCCCTCCTCCTGGCCGTCGTCCTCGGCATCGGGACGGGCGTCCTGGCGGCCGTGCGGCGCGGCAGGGCGACCGAGTGGCTGGCCAACGCCATCGCCCTGCTGGGGCTGTCCGTCCCCACCTTCTGGCTCGGCATCGTCCTCGTCCTCGCCTTCGCGATCGCCGTACCGGTCTTCGCGGCGTCCGGTTACGTGCCCTTCGGAACGGATCCGGTCGACAATCTACGGCGGATGGTCTTGCCGGCCGTCGTCCTCGGCTCCGGGCTCGCGGCCGTCGTCATGCGGCAGACCCGCGGCGCGATGCTCGACAGCCTCTCCGCCGACTACGTCCGCACCGCCCGCGCCAAGGGCCTCTCCCGACGCCAGGTCATCGGCGGGCACGCGCTGCGCAACAGCCTGGTGACCGTGGTGACCGTCCTCGGCCTCCAGCTCGGCCACCTCATCTCCGGCGCCGTCGTCACCGAGCAGATCTTCGTCCTGCCCGGCTTCGGCAAGCTCACCATCGACGCGGTCTTCACCCGCGACTACACGATGCTCCAGGGCGTGGTGCTGTGCACCTCCGCCGCCTACATCCTCGTCAACCTCGCGGTCGATGTGCTCTATTCGGTCATCGACCCGCGCATCCGGCTCGGAGGCGCCCGATGACCGCCACTCCGGACACCCCGAACATCACAGACACCACGGTCACCGCCGGTGCCCCGGCCGCCCCGGAAGAGCCCGCCGCGGCGCCGCGTCCCGGCACCCTGCGCACCCGGCTGCGCGCCCTGCGCAGGAACCGGCTCGCCCTCACCGGCGCCGTGATCGCCGCCGTCTTCGTGCTGGCCGCGCTCTGCGCCCCGCTGCTCGCCCCGTACGACCCGGCAGGGCCCGACTTCGAGGCCGCGCTGGCGCCGCCCTCCTGGGCGCACTGGCTCGGTACCGACGACCTCGGCCGCGACCAGCTCTCCCGGGTGATCTACGGCGCCCGCGCGTCCATGCAGGTGGGCCTGCTCGCCGTGGTACTGGCCTTCCTCATCGGCGTACCGCTGGGCCTTGCCGCCGGGTACTACGGCAAGTACGCCGACTCCGCCGTCTCCCGGCTCACCGACACCCTGCTCGCCTTCCCCTTCCTCGTCCTCGCGGTGGGGCTGGCGGCCGTCCTCGGCCCGTCGCTGCTCAACGCCACGCTCGCCATCGGGATCTCGCAGGTACCGGCCGTCATCCGCATCACACGCGCCGAGACGCTGCGCCTCAGACACCTGGACTACGTGGGCGCCGCGATCGTCAACGGCGGCGGCGACGGCACGGTACTCGCGCGGCACATCCTCCCGAACGCCACCTCGGCGCTGATCGTCCAGGCCACCGTCGGCATCCCCGCCGCGATCATCGGCGAGGCGCTGCTCAGCTTCCTCGGCCTCGGCGTCCAGCCGCCGGCCCCCTCGCTCGGCGTGATGCTCGCGGGCACCCAGCCCTTCCTCGGCCCCGCGCCCTGGATGGCGGTCTTCCCCGGCCTCGCCATCGTCGCCGCGACGCTGGCCTTCAACCTGCTCGGCGACGGACTGCGCGACGTCCTCGACCCCCGCGGAGGCACCCGATGAGCACCCCGTACGAGGTTTCCGGCGCGCCCCACGCTTCTGACGCGCCCGGCGCACCCGGGGCACCCGGCACACCCGTACTGAGCGTCCGCGACCTCTCTGTCTCCTTCCGCTCCGACACCCGTACCGTGCACGCCGTCGACTCCCTCTCGTACGACGTGGCGCCCGGCGAAGTCCTCGCCATCGTCGGCGAGTCCGGCTGCGGCAAATCGGTGACCTCGATGGCCGTCATGGGACTGCTGCCGCCGACCGCGACCGTCACCGGCTCCGTCCGGCTCGGCGGCCGGGAGCTGGCCGGCGCTGACGAGAAGGAGCTGGCGAAGGTCCGCGGCAAGGACCTCGCGATGATCTTCCAGGAGCCGATGACCTCGCTGAACCCGGTCCTCACCGTCGGCCGCCAGATCGGCGAGGTACTCCGCCGCCACCAGGGCCTGACCCGCGGGGAGGCGAAGGAGAAGGCCGTCGAACTGCTCGGCCTGGTCGGCATCCCCGCGCCGGAGCGCCGGGTGGCGGAGTATCCGCACCAGCTCAGCGGCGGTATGCGGCAGCGCGTCATGATCGCCATCGCGGTGGCCTGCGACCCGGCCGTCCTCATCGCCGACGAGCCGACCACCGCGCTGGACGTCACCGTCCAGGCCGGCATCCTCGAAGTCCTCCGGTCGCTGCGCGAACGCCTGGGCACCGCCATCGTGCTCATCACCCACGACCTGGGCGTGGTCGCCGACGCGGCGGACCGGGTGCTGGTGATGTACGCGGGCCGGGCCGTCGAACAGGCCCCGGTGGGCGAGCTGTTCGCCGCGCCCCGGCACCCGTACACGCGGGGCCTGCTGGGCGCCGTGCTGCGGCCGGGCCAGGAAGGCAAGCGCCGGCTGCCGGAGATCCCCGGACTGGTACCGAGCCTGACCGCCCAGCCGGACGCCTGCACCTTCGCCGACCGCTGCGCGCACGCGGATGAACGCTGCGGCACCGCGCGGCCCGTACTGACTCCCGATACGGGCCACCAGGTCGCGTGCTGGCACCCGATCACGGTGACGCATGAGGAGGCCGCCCGATGAGCGCCGTACGAGAGATCCCGGGCCCGCGCGAGGGCGCCGCGGACGACGCCGGTGCCGCGGACGGCGCCGTCCCCGTGCTCGAAGTACGCGATCTGGAGCGCCACTTCACCACGTCCGGTGGCACCGTACGGGCCGTGGACGGCGTCAGCCTGACCATCGGGCGCGGCGAAGTTCTCGGCCTGGTGGGGGAGTCGGGCAGCGGCAAGTCCACCGTCGGCCGCTGCGTGGTCCGCCTGGACGAGCCGACCGGCGGCCGCATCGCCCTCAAGGGCACCGACATCACCCACCTCTCGCGCCGCGCCCTGCGCCCGCTCCGCACCGACATGCACCTGGTCTTCCAGGACCCGTCCTCCTCGCTGGACCCACGCATGACGATCGGTCAGATCGTCGCCGAGCCGCTGCGGCTGCACCGCCTGGTACCGAGATCCGGCCTCCGGGACCGCGTCGAGGAGCTGCTCGGGCAGGTCGGGCTGCGCCCCGAACACGCCGACCGGCACCCGCACGAGCTCTCCGGCGGCCAGCGCCAGCGCATCTCCCTGGCCCGCGCGCTCTCCGTGGCGCCGGACCTTCTCATCGCCGACGAACCGACCTCCGCACTGGACGTCTCCGTCCAGGCGTCCGTCCTGAACCTCCTCGCCGACCTGCAGCGGGACCGCGGCTTCGGCTGCCTCTTCATCACCCACGACCTGGCGGCCGTGGAGTTCCTGGCGGACCGGATCGCCGTGATGTACCTGGGCCGGATCGTCGAGGAGGCCCCGACGGATCGGCTCTTCGCCGACCCGCTGCACCCGTACACCCAGGCCCTCCTCTCAGCGGCCCCCGTACCGGACCCCGCCACCCAGCGCACCCGCGAACGCATCGTCCTCCACGGCGACCTCCCGAGCCCCCTGTCCCCGCCCCCGGGCTGCCACTTCCACACGCGGTGTCCGGTGGCGGAGGCCCGCTGCCGCACGGAAGTACCGGAGCTGCGGGGACTGCCGGGGGGCCGCAGAGTTTCGTGCCACTTGGTGGACGCCTCCGGCCGTCCGCTCGAAGGACGAAGCCCAGCGAATTCAAGCCCGTCCGGCGAGTGAGGACGCGCCCGCAGGGCGATCCCGGCGCGCACCACACCGCACCCGCACCAAGTCACCGACAGGAGCCAGCTTGTTCACGACCCGCCCCACCCTCACCGGCACCTACGGAATGGCCTCGTCCACCCACTGGCTGGCCTCCCAGTCCGCCATGGCGATCCTGGAGGGCGGCGGCAACGCCTACGACGCCGCGGTCACCGCCGGCTTCGTACTGCACGTCGTCGAGCCGCACCTGAACGGCCCGGCCGGCGAGGTCCCGATCATCCTCGCCCCGGCCGGCGGCCCCGTACAGGTGCTGTGCGGCCAGGGCCCCGCACCGGCCGGCGCCACCGTCGCGCACTACACCTCGCTCGGCCTGGACCTCGTCCCCGGTACGGGCCCGCTCGCCGCCGCCGTACCGGGCGCGTTCGACGCCTGGCTGCTGCTGCTCCGGGACCACGGTACGAAGACGCTCGCCGAGGTCCTGTCGTACGCCATCGGGTACGCACGCAACGGCCACCCGGCCGTCGAACGCGTCGGCGAGACCGTGGAGACCGTCCGCGAGCTCTTCGAGAACGAGTGGCCGACCTCGGCCGAGATCTACCTCCCCGGCGGCCGCTCCGTGGCCCCCGGCGGACTCCTGCGGAACCAGCCGCTCGCCGACACCTGGGAGCGGCTGGTCCGCGAGGCCGAGGCGGCGGGCCCCGGCCGCGAGGCACAGATCGACGCGGCCCGCCGCATCTGGCGCGAGGGCTTCATCGGCGAGGCGATGGCCGCGTTCGCCGCACGCCCCGCCATGGACACCTCCGGCGAGCGGCACGCCGGCACGCTCACGGGTGACGACCTCGCCGCCTTCCGGGCCACGTACGAGGCGCCGGTCACGTACGACTGGAACGGCTGGACCGTCGCCAAGGCGGGCGCCTGGTCCCAGGGCCCGGCCCTGCTCCAGCAGCTCGCGCTGCTCCCCGAGGAGCTGCCCGCCTACGGGAGCGCCGAGTACGTCCACACCCTCATCGAGGGCACCAAGCTCGCGATGGCCGACCGCGAGGCGTGGTACGGCGACGCGGAGGGTACGGGCGCCGACGCCGTACCCGTAGGGGCCCTGCTGTCCCCGGAGTACAACGCCGAGCGCCGGGCGCTGATCGGCGGCACCGCCTCGTACGAGCTGCGCCCCGGCCGCCCCGAGGGCCGCGCCCCGCGCCTCAGTAAGCACGCCGCCGCCGTGGCCGCCGGAGAGCCGGGCTTCGATGCGCTCGGCGTCTCCGGAAGCGGCGCGGGCGAGCCCACCGTCGCGACCGGCACCGGGGGCGCGGGCAAGGCCGCCGTCGCCCCCGAGGTCGACCGCACCGGCGCCACCCGCGGCGACACCTGCCACATCGACATCGTCGACCGCTGGGGCAACATGGTCTCGGCCACCCCCTCCGGGGGCTGGCTCCAGTCCAACCCGGTGATCCCGGGCCTCGGCTTCCCCCTCGGTACGCGGCTGCAGATGGCCTGGCTGGAGGAGGGGCTGCCGAACTCCCTCACCCCGGGCCGCCGCCCGCGCACGACCCTCACCCCCTCCCTGGCGCTGCGTGACGGGGTGCCGGTCATGGCCTTCGGTACGCCGGGCGGCGATCAGCAGGACCAGTGGCAGCTGCACTTCTTCCTGGCCGTCACGGTGCGCGAGCCCGTACGGGGCGGCCTCGACCTCCAGGGCGCGATCGACGCGCCGAACTGGCACACCGACTCCTTCCCGGGGTCGTTCTTCCCGCGCGCCATGCGGCCGGGCAGCGTGACCGTGGAGTCCCGCATCGGCGAGGAGGTCGTCGCGGGGCTGCGGGAGCGCGGTCACGACGTGACCGTCGGTGACGCCTGGTCCGAGGGCCGCCTGTGCGCGGTCGCGCGCGACCCGGAGACCGGAGTGCTTTCCGCCGCCGCGAACCCGCGGGGGATGCAGGGGTACGCGGTGGGCCGCTGACCCGTCCCACCACGACTGATCACCGACGGTCACCCATGCAGCTGATCGTCGACCGCGTGCACCTGGGGTTCATCTGGACGCCAGGTGCCGTGTCAGTGGTCCGTGCTTCCATGGAGACATGATCGAAGCAATTCCTGTGATTCCTGCAAACAACGACGACAGGACGGACAGGGCGGACAGGGAAGACAGGGCGGACATGACGGGCCCGGCCGGGACAGCCGGCGCGAGTGCCGGGACCGCCGGTACCGCCGCGGACGCCGTGCTCGCGGCCGTCGACCTGGACGCCGTCGAGAAGGCCGTCCGCGAGGCCGCGGCGGCCGAGATCCTGCCGCGCTTCCGGCAGCTCGCCGCCCACGAGGTGGTGGAGAAGAACGGCCCGCACGACCTGGTCACCATCGCCGACCAGCGCGCCGAGGAGCACCTCACGACCGCCCTCACCGCCCTGCTGCCCGGCTCGGCCGTGGTGGGCGAGGAGGCGGTGCACGCCGACCCCGCGGTGCTGGACGCGCTGCACGGTGACGTACCGGTATGGATCGTGGACCCGGTCGACGGCACGCGGCAGTTCGTGCACGGCGACCCCGGCTTCGCGACCCTGGTCGCGCTCGCGTACCGCGGTGAGCTGCTGGCCTCCTGGACGTACGCGCCGGCGCTGGAGGAGATGGCCGTCGCGGTGCGCGGCGGCGGCGCCCGGCTGAACGGCCGCCGGCTCCGCGCCGGCGCGCCGCACGAGGGCAAGACCCTGGAAGTCGCCATGTCGCACCACGACTTCACCACCGTCGCCGAGAAGCGCGCGCTGTCCGGCCTGGTCTGCGAGGGCATCGCGCCCCGCCCCTGCGGCTCGGCGGGCCTGGAGTACTTGGCCATCGCCCGCGGCACGCTGGAGGCGATCGCCTTCACCTGGGAGAACCCCTGGGACCACGCGGCGGGCCTGCTGCTCGTCCAGGAGGCGGGCGGCGCGAGCATGACCCTCTCCGGCGTGCCGTTCCGGATAGCGGGGGGCAACACCCTGCCGTTCACCGCGGCGCGGGACGAGGCGACCGCCCGGCGTATCCTCGACCTGCTGGTCGGTGTCACCGGCTCCATGGCAGGTGACACGGGCTCAGCCGCCGACTGATCCTCGACGCGGAGGATCGACACGAGGGGAGTGGCGCAGGTGCCGACGATGCTCGATGCCGTGGTGATCGGAGCCGGACCGAACGGCCTGACGGCGGCGGTCGAACTGGCCCGCCGGGGCATGTCCGTCGAGGTCTTCGAGGCCCGCGACACGATCGGCGGCGGCGCGCGTACGGAGGAGCTGACGCTCCCCGGCTTCCGGCACGACCCCTGCTCGGCCGTGCACCCCACCGGCATCGGCTCGCCCGCCTTCCGCGACCTCCCCCTGGAGCGGTACGGCCTGGAGTGGCTGCACCCCGAACTCCCCATGGCGCACCCCTTCCCGGACGGCAGCGCCGCCGTGCTCTCCCGCTCCGTGGGCGAGACCGCGCGGTCCTTCGGCGTCCGCGACGCCGGACCGTACCGCCGTCTGGTCGACCCCTTCCGCGGCAAGTGGGACACGCTCGCGCGCGACATGATGCGCGGCGTCTTCGAGGGCTTCCCGCGCGACCCGGTGACCCTCGCCCGCTTCGGCCTGGCCGGCATCCCGCCCGTGGCCGTGCTGAACCGCCTCTTCCGCGACGAGAAGGCACGCGCCGTCTTCGCCGGCTGCGCGGCGCACGTCATCCACCCGCTCACCGGCATCGCCACCGGCGCCATCGCCCTGACCTTCATGCTGGCGGCGCACGCGTACGGCTGGCCCATCGCCCGCGGCGGCTCGCAGGCCATCCCGGACGCGCTCGCCGGGTACCTCCGTGACCAGGGCGGTGTGCTCCATACGGACTACGAGGTCAAGCGCCTGGACGACCTCCCGCCCGCTCGCGCCTACATCTTCGACACCTCACCCACGGCGCTGGCCCGCATCGCAGGGCTCGGCAACGCCTTCTCCTCGTACCGCTACGGCCCCTCCGCCTTCAAGATCGACTACGCGCTGTCCGGGCCCGTCCCGTGGACCTCCAAGGAGGCCCGCCGCGCCGGTACGGTCCATGTCGGCCCCACCGAGGGCGACATCGGCCGCGCGCTGCGCGACGTCCATGAGGGCCGGGCCCCCGAGCGCCCGTTCCTCATCACCTCCCAGCCCAGCCTGATCGACCCCAGCCGCGCCCCCGAGGGCAAGCACACCTTCTGGGTGTACGGCCACGCTCCCAACGGCTGGACGGGCGACCTCACCGACGCCATCGAACGCCAGCTGGAACGCTTCGCCCCCGGCTTCCGCGACCTCGTCCTGGCCCGCGCCACCGCGGGCCCGCCCGAACTGGCCGCGCGCAACGCCAACTACGTGGGCGGCGACATCGGCGTAGGCGCCTTCTCCGGCCTCCAGACCCTCCTCCGCCCCAAGCCCCGCCGCATCCCGTACACCACCTCCCACCCCGCCGTCTTCCTCTGCTCCTCGGCCACCCCACCGGGCGGCGGCGTCCACGGCATGTGCGGCCACAACGCGGCCAAGGCCGCCTGGCGCCGCATCAGGCAGACCCGGGGCTGACACCGAACCGTCGAATTGCCGCGCCGCCCGGTGGCCGGTGCGCGACGATGGCCGTATGAGCACGGCCAAGGGAAAGCTGACTGTCATCAAGGGCGACATCACCGACCAGGACGTGGACGCCATCGTGAATGCCGCCAACTCCTCGTTGCTGGGTGGCGGGGGAGTGGACGGGGCGATTCACCGGCGGGGCGGGCCGCGCATCCTGGAGGAGTGCCGGGCGTTGCGGGCTTCGCGGTACGGGCGGGGGCTGCCGACCGGGCAGGCGGTGGCGACCACGGCGGGGGATCTTCCGGCCCGTTGGGTCATTCATACGGTGGGGCCAGTGTACTCCCGGGAGGAGGACCGGTCCGCGCTGCTCGCTTCCTGTTATCGGGAGTCGCTGGGGGTGGCGGAGGGGCTCGGTGCCCGTACGGTCGCGTTTCCGGCGATCTCGACCGGGGTGTACGGCTGGCCGCTGGAGGACGGGGCGCGGATCGCCGTCGAGACGGTGCGGAGCGTGGCGACGAGCGCGGAAGAGGTGCGGTTCGTCCTCTTCGACGAGCGGGCGTATGCGGCCTTCGCCGCGCAACTGGGCTGACAACTGGGCTGACAACCGGGCTGATTCGGCCGCGCCCCACGCCCGGTCGTGCGAGACGCGCCGCGCCCCGTCCTACGAGTACCGCTGCTTCAGCTCCGTCTCCAGGGCCTCCAGGGTGCGGCCCTTCGTCTCCGGTACGTAGCGCTTGACGAAGGCGAGGGCGAGGAGGCCGAAGGCGACGAAGAGGAAGAACGTGCCGGAGACGCCGAGGCCGGCGACCATGGACGGGAAGACCAGGCCGATCGCGAAGTTGGTCAGCCACAGGATGACGGCCGCGACGCCCATGCCGAAGGCGCGCATCCGCATCGGGAAGAGCTCGGAGAGCATCAGCCAGGTGACCGGGGAGATCGCGCCCTGCTGGAAGGCGAGGAAGGTGACGGTCATGGCCAGGACGGCGTAGGCACGGCCGTCGCCCGCGGGCAGCGCCATGGAGAAGACGCCGATCAGCAGGAGCGCGGTGGTCGTACCGACCTGACCGGCCATCAGCATCGGGCGGCGGTTCGTGCGGCCCAGCAGCCAGATGCCCACGAAGGTGGCGAGGACCGAGATCACGCCGTTGGCGATGTTGGCGGTGAGCGCGCTGTCCGCGGCGAAGCCGGCATCGGTGAGGATCTGGGTGCCGTAGTACATGATCGTGTTGACGCCGGTGATCTGCTGGACGACGGCGATGCCGAAGCCCACCCACATCAGGCGGCGGATCCAGGGCGTGCTCCGCAGATCCTGCCAGCCGCCGATCTTCTCCTGCTCGTCCTTGACGGCGAGCGCGGAGACCTCGCTCAGCTCGGCCTCGGCCCGCTGCTGGGACCTGACCTGCTTCAGTACGTCGAACGCGTCCTTGAAGCGGCCCTGCGCGGCGAGCCAGCGCGGGCTCTCCGGCATGACCAGCATGCCGAACCACAGCACGACGGCGGGGACGGTCGCGAGGACGAGCATCCAGCGCCAGATGCCGCCGGATTCGCCGCCCAGCCCGGCGAGGACCGCGTTGGAGGAAAAGGCGAGCAACTGGCCGCTGACGATCATGAGTTCGTTACGGGTGACCAGGCCGCCGCGCCACTCGGCGGGCGAGATCTCCGCCAGGTACACGGGTACGGACACGGACGCGCCGCCGACCGCGAGGCCGAGCACGAAGCGCGCCAGGATCATGACCTCGGTGCTCGGCGCGAGGGACGCGCCCAGCGCGCCGAAGAAGAACAGCACGGCGAGCACGAGGATGTTGCGGCGGCGCCCCCGGGCGTCGGAGAGCTTGCCGCCGGCCACCGCGCCGAGTGCGGCGCCGAGCAGCAGCGAGCTGGTGACCAGGCCCTCCGTGAAGGGGGTGAGCCCGAGGTCGTCCTTCATGTACGGCAGGGCGCCGTTGATGACGCCCGTGTCGTATCCGAAGAGGAGTCCTCCGAAGGTCGCGATGACGGTGATGACACGCAGGCGGCGCCGTACGGGCCGCGGTGTGTCCCCGCCGAGGGCGGGTGGTGGGATGGTGCGTGCCGATGCGCCGTCCGTGACGTTCATGGCCGTCTCCTGCCGTGGGTCGACATCCGTGGGCAGAAAGATGGCTCTTGTTCAAATGTCCTGTCAATAGAATGTTCCAAAGACATTGCCTGGCCGCTGCTCCTGCCCGCTGTTCTCGTCAGGCTGCAGGCGCGTCCGCACCCACGGTGAGCGCCTGTTCCGTCCAGATGACCTTGCCTTCGGTGGTGTACCGGGTGCCCCACCGCTCGGTGAACTGGGAGATCAGGAAGAGCCCGCGGCCGCCCTCGTCGGTCGTGTTCGGGTGCCTCGGATACGGCGAGGTGCTGCTGCCGTCGGAGACCTCGCAGGTCAGGAGCTGATCCAGGATCAGCCGCAGCCGGATGGGCCCGCCCCCGTACCGGATCGCATTGGTGACCAGCTCGCTGACCACCAGCTCCGTGGTGAACGCGAGCTCGTCGAGGCCCCAGCGCGCCAGCTGCCGCATGGTGGTGGACCGCGGCTCATCTCCCAGCCGTGCGGGGGGCGGCGCCGCGGCCGCGAGGAGCAGCCAGTGCTCCCGCCCCGCGCCATCGGTCAGCGGCACCACCTGTACTTGGAGACCGGTCCTGCCGCCGTCCGGGCGCCGCGCCGAGAGCAGCCCCGACCAACTGCCGTGCTCCCGGCACTCCGCGGCCGGCGCGGGCAGCCGCGCCGCGTCGTCCGGGGCGAGCAGATCGGGCGGCGCGCCGCCCGACGGCCTCGGCGGGGGCATGGCCCAGCAGTCGCCGGGCCGTCCCCGGCCAGCTCTCCACCCGTCCCCGGGCGTCCAGGAGCAGTGCGGCGGCTGCCGCGATGTCGAGCGACGCCGGCCGCTCGCCGGAGCCGGCCTTCCGCGCTCCCGGCCCGCCCGCCGCACGTCCATGTCGGATTCTCGCCAGCCACCGCGCGCCGCCTGCGAAATCCTTGAGGCATGCACACCGACACCGAGCGGTGCGTACGCGCCGTGCAGTCCAAGGACGCCCGTTTCGACGGGTGGTTCTTCACCGCCGTCACCACGACGAAGATCTACTGCCGGCCCAGCTGCCCGGTGGTGCCTCCCAAGCCCGCGAACATGCGCTTCTACCCCAGCGCGGCCGCCGCGCAGCAGGCCGGCTTCCGGGCCTGCAAGCGGTGCCGGCCCGACGCCAGCCCCGGCTCCCCGCAGTGGAACGAGCGGGCCGACGCGGTCGCCCGGGCCATGCGCCTGATCGGCGACGGCGTGGTGGACCGGGACGGGGTACCGGGGCTGGCCGCGCGCCTCGGGTACAGCCCGCGGCAGGTGGAACGCCAGCTGCTCGCCGAGCTGGGCGCCGGGCCGCTCGCCCTCGCCCGGGCCCAGCGCGCCCAGACCGCGCGGCTGCTCATCGAGACCAGCGCGCTGCCGATGGCGGAGATCGCGTTCGCCGCCGGTTTCGCCTCGATCCGGACATTCAACGACACCGTGCGGGAGGTCTTCGCGCTGTCGCCGAGCGAGCTGCGGCAGCGGGCCCGGCCCGCGGGCCCGGCCGCCGCGCCGGGCCCGCAGCCCGCGGCGCCGGACTCCCCGGCGCTCACCACCCTCACCCTCCGCCTCCCCTTCCGTAAGCCGCTGTGCCCCGACAACCTCTTCGGGCACCTCGCCGCCACCGCCGTCCCCGGCGTGGAGGAGTGGCGGGACGGCGCGTACCGCCGCACCCTGCGCCTCCCGTACGGACACGGCATCGTGGCGCTCACCCCGCGCCCCGGACACATCGACTGCCGGCTCTCCCTGACCGACCTGCGCGACCTGGCCGGAGCCATCGCCCGCTGCCGCCGGATGCTCGACCTGGACGCCGACCCCGAGGCGGTGGACGCGCTGCTGGCCGACGATCCGGTACTGGCGCCGCTGATCGCGAAGGCGCCGGGGCGGCGGGTGCCGCGCACCGTGGACGCGGACGAGTTCGCCGTACGGGCGGTGATCGGGCAGCAGGTCTCGACGGCGGCGGCGCGTACGCACGCGGGGCGGCTGGCCGCCGCGTACGGGGAGCGGATCGAGGACCCCGAGGGCGGCCTCACCCACCTCTTCCCGAGCGCCGCCGCGCTGGCGGAGCTGGACCCGGAGACCCTCGCGATGCCGCGTACCCGGCGCGCCACGCTCACCGGCCTGGTCGCCGCGCTGGCCGGCGGGGAGCTGCAGCTCGGGCCCGGCAGTGACCGCGAGGAGGCGCGCGCCCGGCTCGCCGCACTGCCCGGCTTCGGGCCCTGGACGGTCGAGTGCATTGCGATGCGGGCGCTCGGCGAACCCGACGCGTTCACCGCCACCGACCTCGGCGTGCGCCGCGCGGCGCAGGGCCTGGGGCTGCCCGGCACACCGGCCGCGCTGCTCGCCCGGGCCGCCGCCTGGCGCCCCTGGCGCGCGTACGCGGTCCAGTACCTCTGGGCCACCGACGCCCACCCGATCAACCACCTCCCCACCGACTGAGGGAAGCGCCATGCCTGTTCACACGGACACGGAAACAGACACGTACACGCACGCCGTCATGACCGGCACGCCGGTCGGGCCGCTCACGCTCGTCGCCCGGGACGGCGCGCTCACCGGCCTGTACATGACCGACCAGCGGCACCGGCCGCCGCAGGAGACCTTCGGGCACCCGGAGGAGCCGGCGGCCGAGCCTTTCGCCACCGCGATCCGGCAGCTGCGGGCGTACTTCGCCGGCGAGCTGACCGCCTTCGACCTGCCGCTCCGGCTCGACGGGACGCCGTTCCAGCGGCGCGTGTGGGCGGCGCTGTGCGACATCCCGTACGGCGGGACGGTCTCGTACGGAGAGCTGGCCGGCCGGCTCGGCAAGCCGTCGGCCGCCCGCGCGGTGGGGCTGGCCAACGGCAAGAACCCGATCGGGATCATCGTGCCCTGCCACCGCGTCGTCGGTGCGGGCGGCGGCCTGACCGGCTACGGCGGCGGCCTGGACCGCAAGCGTCACCTGCTCGACTTCGAGCGGGAGGTGGCGGCGGCCGCGTGACGGCGGCCGCGGGCTGTGCTGCGGCGCCGCGGGCTACGCCGGGCGCCGCGGCGGTACGCCGTCCTCCAGCTCGGCCGGCCCGCGGCCGTCCGCCAGCGCCTCCAGCGCTGCGCCCAGCCGCAGCGCCATCGGCCCGTCCACGTAACCGCCCAGCTCCGCCGGGTCCACCAGGCGCCAGGAGAGCAGCTCCTCCTCCTGGAGAGTGATCGCGGCGAGCTGGGCCTCGTCCAGTACACCGCCGTCGAAGAGGTACGACACCAGCGGCGGCCGCGCCGGGCCGCGCACCCAGTCCACGGCCAGCAGCCGGCCCGGCTCGATGTCCAGGCCGATCTCCTCGGCGGTCTCCCGGCGGGCCGCCTGCCGCGGCGACTCGCCCTGGTCGGACTCCACCGTCCCGCCGGGCAGGATCCAGTTGTCCTTGTAGTTGGGCTCGACGAGCAGCACGCGCCCGGCGGCGTCGCGGAAGATGGTGCCGGCGCCCGCGAGCACCCGGGGCAGGCTTGCGATGTAAGCGGCGTAATCCAAGGTCACGCTCGCGAGCCTAACCTCATCCGCCGCACGGGGCACGGGCGTTCAGGTGCCGGGACCGTCGGAACCGTCAGGGCTGTCCGGGCCGCCGGCCGCCAGCCGGTACGTCCGCGCGGCCAGTTCGCTGATCCGTATGCCGTCGAAGCCGAAGACGGCGGTACGCAGGCGGTCGTGCAGCGGCTCCGTCCACTGGGGAGGGATCGCCGCGGCGCCGCACAGCACGCCCGCCACCGAGCCGGCCGTCGCGCCGTTGGAGTCGGTGTCCAGGCCGCCGCGTACGGTCAGCGCGATCGTGGAGGTGAAGTCGCCCTCGCCGTAGAGCAGCCCGGCGGTGAGGACGGCGGCGTTCGGGACCACGTGGATCCAGTGCAGATGGCCGACCTCGCGCTCCATCTCGGCGAGCGTGTCCGCCCAGGCGACGCCGGATTCGTACAGCGCCGTGGTGTGCCGGACGGTACGCGCGAGCCTGCTGCTCGCGGGGATACGGGCCAGCGCCGCCTCCACGGCCTCGCGCGGCCCGCTCGCCTCGAAGGCCGCCGCGATCAGCGCGGCCGCCCACATCGCGCCGTACACGCCGTTGCCGGTGTGCGAGAGGACCGCGTCCCGGCGGGCGAGGGCCGCCGCCCGGCGCGGCTGCCCCGGAGACACCCAGCCGTACACGTCCGCCCTGATCAGCGCCCCGATCCACTCCTGATACGGATTGTCGGTGGTGGCGGCGAGCGGGGGCTGGATGCCGGTGGCGAGATTGCGGTACGCGGCCCGCTCGGCGGTGAAGGTCTGCAGGTAGGGCAGCCGGCGCAGCCAGAGCGTGCCGAGCTGTTCGGTGGTGAAGTCCGTGCCGTGGGTCTCCAGCAGGTCCAGTACCAGCACGGAGTAGTCGATGTCGTCGTCGCGGCAGCTGCCGTCGACCCGGCCGCGCACGCAGCTCCGCCACTCGGGGCGCAGCCGCTCGGCGTCCTCGGCGGACGGCGGCGGGGGGAGGTAGTCGGTGAGCGGCAGCCCGCCGGCCCGGCGCAGGTAGCGGTCGATGCGCTCGCGGGTCCACAGGCCGCCGTGCTCGACGGGCTTGCCGAGCATGTTCCCGGCGATCCGGCCGAGCCAGCCGCCGTGGATCCGGTCGGCGAGGCCGGGCGGCCGGGCGGCCTCGGTGGGCGCACTGCTCTGCGACGGCGTCATGCGTACAGGTGTACCGAAGTCCGCGGGGGTGCGCGCGGGTCCGAACGCGCCGAACCGGGACGCCGCACGCGGACGGGGGGTACCGTAGGCGGCGTTGTAGCGGAAAATAAAATCCGCTTCGTGGAAAACGTGATCGGCGTCTCTGTTCTCCCTGCCCACCGCCGGATAGGGTCACAGCGGCGCGACGCAGTGCGACGGCAAGGGGAGTCAGGGTGGCGGACGTGGACGCAGCAACGACAGAGGCACCGGCAGCACACGTGCTGATCGCCGCGGACAAGTTCAAGGGCTCGCTGACGGCCGTGCAGGTCGCCGAGCATGTCACGGCCGGGCTGCGGCGCGCCGTACCGGACCTCTCCGTGGCGGCCGTGCCGGTCGCGGACGGCGGGGACGGCACGGTCGCGGCGGCGCTGGCTGCCGGTTTCGCCCGGCACGAGGCGCGGGTCACCGGGCCCCTCGGGGAGCCCGTCACGGCCACGTTCGCGCTGAGCGCCGACGGTACGGCCGTGGTGGAGATGGCCGAGGCGTCGGGCCTCCAGCACCTGCCGGAGGGCGTCTTCGCGCCGCTGACGGCCACCACGTACGGCACCGGCGAACTGCTGCTCGCCGCGCTGGACGCGGGCGCCCGCTCCATCGTCTTCGGCGTGGGCGGCAGCGCCACGAACGACGGCGGCGCGGGGATGCTCGCGGCGCTCGGCGCGCGCTTCCTGGACCGTGCGGGGGAGCCGGTCGCGCCGGGCGGCGGCCCGCTGGCCGGCCTGGCCTCCGCCGACCTCAGCGGCCTCGACCCGCGGCTGGCCGCCACGGAGATCGTGCTCGCCAGCGACGTCGACAACCCGCTGACCGGCCCGAAGGGCGCGCCCGCCGTGTACGGCCCGCAGAAGGGCGCGAGCGAGGCGGACGTCGCCACGCTGGACGCGGCGCTGGCGCACTACGCGAAGGTGCTGGAGGCGGCGGTGGGCCCGAAGGCCGCCGAGTACGCGGTGGCGCCCGGCGCGGGCGCGGCGGGCGGCATCGGGTACGGGGCGCTGGTCGGACTGGGGGCGACGTTCCGGCCCGGCATCGACGTCATGCTCGACGTGCTCGGATTTGGCCCCGCGCTGGAGCGCGCCACGTTCGTCATCACCGGCGAGGGCTCCCTGGACGAGCAGACCCTCCACGGCAAGGCCCCGGCGGGCGTGGCGGCCGCGGCCCGCGCCCGCGGCCTGACCGTCGTCGCGGTCTGCGGCCGCCTCCTCCTCCCACCGTCGGCGCTCCTCCAGGCCGGGATCGAGCGGGCGTACCCCCTGACGGCCCTGGAGCCGGACCCGGCGCGGTGCATGGCCGAGGCGGGCCCCTTGCTGGAGCAGGCCGCGGAGTCCCTCGCGCGGGACTTCCTGGCTTAAGTCCGCTGGGGCGGGCCTGGGGAAGCAGGCCCCGGACCCGCCCCTTCCCGAAACCGGGGCGCTGCCCCGGACCCCGGTCCTCAATCGCCGGACGGGCTTGATTTTCTCGGCCCGAAGGGCCGTTTCAGGGGCGCGGGGAACTGCGCGACCAGCCACAGCGGCGGTGCACTCGGCCGGCGACCGCAACCGCCCGCGGCGGGACCCTCACGGGCGTACAAACGCCGGAGGCCCGGTACGAACCCAAGGTTCGTGCCGGGCCTCCGGTGCGTGTGTCGGTCCTACGGCAGCTGGGCTGCCCGCGCCTCGCGGCGGTTGTCGCGGAAGGTGTTCACCCGGCGCGCCGTCGCGAAGAGCGGGATCATCGCGCCCGTCACGACCTGCAGCGCGCAGCCCGTCTGCAGCAGCAGCTGGCCGGCCGGGGCGTCCAGGGCCCACGCCGCGAGCATGGCCATGCTCGCCACGATCCAGGAGAGCATCGCGACCGCGAGGCGCCCCCGCGGCTTCGGGTACTCCACCCGGCTCACCATCAGCCACGCCACGCCGATGATCGCCAGCAGCGTCGGCAGGAACGGCAGCTCCAGCAGCACGATCGCCACGACGGTCAGCGCCCCGAAGGGGCTCGGCATGCCCTGGAACATCCCGTTCGGCACCGTCACGCACGAGAAGCGGGCCAGGCGGAGGATCACCGCCAGCAGCACCACCACCGCCGCGACCACCGAGACCCGCTGGTTCGCGTCCTGCGCGACCATGCCCCAGGTCACCACGAAGTACGCGGGCGCCAGGCCGAAGCTGATCAGGTCGGAGAGGTTGTCGAGCTCGGCCCCCATCGCCGAGGCCCGCAGCTTGCGCGCGACCAGGCCGTCGAACAGGTCGAAGACCGACGCGAGCAGCATCAGGATCACGGCCATCGCGGCGCTGTGACGCGCCATGCCGCCGTCCTCGGTGCCCGTCAGGTGCGGGATCAGGACGCCGGTGGTCGTGAAGTAGACGGCCATGAAGCCGCAGATCGCGTTGCCGAGGGTGAGCGTGTCCGCTATCGACAGCCGCGTCGACAGCGGCATGTCGTCGTCCTCCTCCTCGGCCGCCCAGCCCGCCTGGGTATCGGGATCAATCACGGTCAAGACGAGTCACCCCCGCTGTGGTGGCCTGGCCGACCTCGACGGCGGCCTCGACGCCCTCGGGCAGGTACACGTCGACGCGCGAGCCGAAGCGGATCAGACCGATGCGCTCGCCCTGCTCGACCTTGGTGCCTTCCGGGACGTACGGAACGATGCGGCGGGCCACCGCACCGGCGATCTGCACCATCTCGACGTCACCGATCTCGGTGTCGAAGTGCCAGACCACCCGCTCGTTGTTCTCGCTCTCCTTGTTGAACGCCGGAACGAAGCCGCCGGGGATGTGCTCGACGGACGTGACCGTGCCGGCCAGCGGCGCGCGGTTCACGTGGACGTTCAGCGGGCTCATGAAGATCGCGACGCGGGTGCGCCCGTCCTTCCACGGCATGATGCTCTGCACCACGCCGTCGGCCGGGGAAATGACGCGGCCCTGAGCGATGTCGCGCTCGGGGTCGCGGAAGAACCACAGCATGCCCGCCGCCAGAGCGGTGGCGGGCACGGCGACGGCGGCCCAGCGTCCCGAGCGCCGGGAACGGGCCAGGCTGACCGCGGCCGTCGCGACGGTCGGCAGGAGCCACGGCGACGCTCCGCGCGCGAGGCGCACGCGACCGCGATGTGCAGAGGATTGGCTGTGGGGCATGGATGACCTTCGTAGCGGAGGATGCCGCGTAGGGATGGGGGACGGCGGCTTTCCGGGGATGCTATCGGTTGCGAGCGGCAACTGGCCAAGAGCCAACGCCAATCCGTGGCCTGAGTCCGGTGACGGGGTGTGATCTTCTTCTCGAAGAAAACACCCCGAAACGGACATTCAGCCCTGGATGCGGTACTCCTCCAGTAGCCGGCGCCCAATGATCATTTTCTGGATCTCAGCGGTACCTTCACCGATGAGCAACATGGGCGCCTCGCGGTACAGGCGTTCGATTTCATATTCCTTGGAGAAGCCGTAACCGCCGTGGATGCGGAAGGCGTCCTCCACGACCTCCTTGCAGTACTCGGAGGCGAGGTACTTCGCCATGCCCGCCTCCAGGTCGTTCCGCTGGCCGGAGTCCTTCTTGCGGGCGGCGTTGACCATCATCGCATGGGCGGCCTCGACCTTTGTCGCCATTTCGGCCAATTTGAACTGGATGGCCTGATGCTTTGCGATCGGTTTGCCGAACGTATGCCTCTGCTGGGCATAGTCCACACCCAGTTCGAACGCACGCTGCGCGACGCCGCAGCCACGCGCAGCGACGTTCACCCGGCCGACCTCGACGCCGTCCATCATGTGATAGAAACCACGTCCGGTCTCGCCGCCGAGGACGCGGTTCGCCGGGATCCGGAGGTCCTGCATGATGAGTTCGGTCGTGTCGACGCCCTTGTAACCCATCTTGTCGATCTTGCCCGGGATGGTGAGCCCGGGACGGACCTCGCCGAAGCCGGCCTCCTTCTCCACGAGGAAGGTCGTCATCGACTTGTGCGGCGCCGTGCCTTCCGGATGCCCCTCGTCCGTCCGGCAGAGCACGGCCACCAGCGTCGACGAACCGCCGTTCGTCAGCCACATCTTCTGGCCGTTGAGGACGTACTCGTCGCCGTCCTTGACGCCCTTGGACGAAATCGCCGACACGTCCGAGCCGAGCGCCGGCTCCGACATCGAGAAGGCGCCGCGGATTTCGCCGGCCGCCATCTTCGGCAGGAAGTAGTCCTTCTGCTCCTGCGTGCCGTGCTGCTTGAGCATGTACGCCACGATGAAGTGCGTGTTGATGATGCCGGAGACCGACATCCAGCCGCGGGCGATCTCCTCGACCGTGAGCGCGTACGTCAGGAGGGATTCACCGAGGCCGCCGTACTCCTCGGGAATCATCAGGCCGAAGACGCCCAGTTCCTTGAGGCCCTCGACGATCTGCGTCGGGTACTCGTCCTTGTGCTCCAGCTCGGTGGCGACCGGAATGATCTCCTTGTCCACGAAATCGCGGACCGTGGAGAGAATTTCCCGCTGGATGTCCGTCAGACCCTCGGTCTGTGCCAGGCGCGCCATGGCTACTTCTCCTTCGCCGCGGGGGTCCGGAGCTCGGGACGGCCGGGCTGCTCGCCGCCGCGCTCCTTGATGTACGTGGCCGTCGGCACCATCACCTTGCGCCGGAAGACGCAGACGAGCGTGCCGTCCTGCTTGTAGCCCTTGGTCTCGACGTACACGATGCCGCGGTCGTTCTTCGACTTCGACGGTGTCTTGTCCAGCACGGTCGTCTCGCCGTAGATCGTGTCGCCGTGGAAGGTCGGCGCCACGTGCTTGAGCGATTCGATTTCGAGATTCGCGATCGCCTTGCCGGAGACGTCCGGGACGGACATGCCCAGCAGCAGCGAGTAGATGTAATTCCCGACCACGACGTTCTTGCCGAAGTCGGTCGTCTGCTCCGCGTAGTTCGTGTCCATGTGGAGCGGGTGGTGGTTCATGGTGAGCAGACAGAAGAGGTGGTCGTCGTACTCGGTGACCGTCTTGCCGGGCCAGTGCTTGTACACGTCGCCGACGGTGAACTCTTCGTAGGTGCGGCCGAACTGCATCGCGCTTACGCCTCCGGGGCCTCGAACTTGGACGTACGGGTCATGCCGGCGGCGCGGCCCTTGCCGGCGATCACCAGCGCCATCTTGCGGCTGGCCTCGTCGATCATCTCGTCGCCGAGCATCGCCGAGCCCTTCTTGCCGCCCTCCTCGGAGGTGCAGTACTCGTACGCGTCGAGGATCAGCTCGGCGTGGTCGTAGTCCTCCTGCGAGGGCGAGAAGACCTCGTTGGCGGCCTCGACCTGGCCGGGGTGCAGCACCCACTTGCCGTCGAAGCCCAGCGCCGCGGCGCGGCCGGCGACCTCGCGGAAGCCGTCGACGTTCTTGATCTGCAGGTAGGGACCGTCGATCGCCTGGAGGTCGTTGGCGCGCGCGGCCATCAGGATCTTCATCAGGATGTAGTGGTAGGCGTCGGCGCCGTAGCCGGGCGGCTGCTCGCCGACGACCAGGGACTTCATGTTGATGGACGCCATGAAGTCGGCCGGGCCGAAGATGATCGTCTCGGTGCGCTGCGACGCCTGCGCGATCTCGTTGACGTTGTTGAGGCCCTGCGCGTTCTCGATCTGCGCCTCGATGCCGATCCTGCCGACCTCGAAGCCCATCGTCTTCTCGATCTGGGTCAGGAGGAGGTCCAGCGCGACGACCTGCTGGGCGTCCTGGACCTTCGGCAGCATGATGCAGTCCAGGTTCGGGCCCGCGCCCTCGACGACCGTGATGACGTCCCGGTACGTCCAGTGGGTGGTCCAGTCGTTGACCCGCACCACGCGCGTCTTGCCGGTCCAGTCGCCCTCGTTGAGCGCCTTCACGATGTTGTGCCGCGCGTCCGGCTTGGCGAGCGGCGCGCAGGCGTCCTCCAGGTCCAGGAAGACCTGGTCGGCGGCGAGGCCCTGGGCCTTCTCCAGGAAGCGGGGGTTGGAGCCCGGTACCGCGAGGCAGGAGCGGCGGGGGCGAAGCCGGTTGACCGGGGTGGCAGGGCTGGTCATGCGGGGACCTCCAGGGGATCGAGCTTGTTCGCGGTACGGATCTCGTCGACGATACGGCCGATGATCTCCGTGATACCGAAGTCCTTCGGGGTGAAGACGGCGGCGACACCGGCCTCGCGCAGCGCTGCCGCGTCCGCCGAGGGGATGATGCCGCCGACGATGACGGGAATGTCGTCCACTCCCGTGCGGCGCAGCCGGGCGAGCACGTCCGGCACCAGCTCGGCGTGCGAGCCGGAGAGGATGGACAGGCCGACGCAGTGCACGTCCTCGGCGACGGCCGCCGAGACGATCTGCTCGGGGGTCAGCCGGATGCCCTGGTAGACCACTTCGAAGCCCGCGTCACGGGCCCGTACGGCGATCTGCTCGGCCCCGTTGCTGTGCCCGTCCAGGCCCGGCTTGCCCACCAGGAGGCGCAGCTTGCCGCTGCCGAGCTCCTCGGCGGTACGGGCGACCTTCTCGCGGACGGCGGCGAGCGGGGTGCCCGCCTCGGCGGCGACGGCCAGCGGAGCGCTGGAGACGCCCGTAGGGGCCCGGAACTCGCCGAAGACGTCCCGGAGGGCCCAGGCCCACTCCCCGGTCGTCACACCGGCCCTGGCGCACTCCAGAGTGGCCGCGAAGAGGTTGGTGTCCCCGGCCGCCGCCTTCTTCAGCGCGGAGAGGGCCTCCTGCGCCCGGTGCTCGTCCCGGGAGTCCCGCCACTCGTGCAGCGCCTGCACGACCCGCGCCTCGTTCTCCGGGTCCACCGTCATGATGGCGGTGTCCAGGTCGGCGGTGAGCGGGTTGGGCTCGGTGGACTCGTAGCAGTTGACGCCGACGATCTTCTCCTCGCCGGCCTCGATCCGGCCGCGCCGCTCCGCGTGCGAGGCGACCAGCTGCGACTTCAGGTAGCCGGACTCGACGGCGGCCATCGCGCCGCCCATCTCCTGGATCCGGTCGATCTCGGCCAGCGACTCCTCGACCAGCGCGTCCACCTTCGCCTCGATGACGTGCGAGCCGGCGAAGATGTCCTCGTACTCCAGCAGGTCCGACTCGTGCGCGAGGACCTGCTGGATGCGCAGCGACCACTGCTGGTCCCAGGGACGGGGCAGGCCCAGCGCTTCGTTCCAGGCCGGGAGCTGTACGGCACGTGCCCGCGCGTCCTTGGAGAGCGTGACGGCCAGCATTTCGAGGACGATGCGCTGGACGTTGTTCTCGGGCTGCGCCTCGGTCAGGCCCAGGGAGTTGACCTGGACGCCGTACCGGAAGCGGCGCTGCTTGGGGTTCTCGATGCCGTACCGCTCGCGGGTGATCTTGTCCCAGATGCGGCCGAAGGCGCGCATCTTGCACATCTCCTCGATGAAGCGGACGCCCGCGTTCACGAAGAAGGAGATCCGCGCGACGACGTCGCCGAACTTCTCCGGCGGCACCTGCCCGGAGTCCCGTACGGCGTCCAGCACCGCGACGGCGGTGGACATCGCATACGCGATCTCCTGCACCGGCGTGGCCCCGGCCTCCTGCAGGTGGTAACTGCAGATGTTGATCGGGTTCCACTTGGGGATGTGCGCGACCGTGTACGTGATCATGTCGGTGGTCAGCCGCAGCGAGGGCCCGGGCGGGAACACGTGCGTGCCCCGCGACAGGTACTCCTTCACGATGTCGTTCTGCGTGGTCCCGGACAGCTTGGAGATGTCCGCGCCCTGCTCCTCGGCGACCACCTCGTACAGCGCCAGCAGCCACATGGCGGTGGCGTTGATGGTCATCGAGGTGTTCATCTGCTCCAGGGGGATGTCCTGGAACAGCCGGCGCATGTCGCCGAGGTGGGAGACCGGGACCCCGACCCGCCCGACCTCGCCGCGGGCGAGGACGTGGTCGGGGTCGTAACCGGTCTGCGTCGGGAGGTCGAACGCGACCGACAGGCCGGTCTGGCCCTTGGCGAGGTTACGCCGGTACAGCTCGTTGGACGCCTCGGCGGTGGAGTGTCCCGCGTATGTCCGCATCAGCCACGGACGATCCTTCTGACGCTCAGTCATGTCTGGCCAGCCCTCGGGGTTTTCAGACGTTCCGGAAGCGGTTGATCGCGTCGATGTGCTGCGCGCGCTTCTCGTGGTCGCGCACGCCCATGCCCTCCTCGGGGGCCAGCGCGAGGACGCCGACCTTGCCCTGGTGGAGGTTGCGGTGCACGTCGTACGCGGCCTGGCCGGTCTCCTCCAGGGAGTACGTCTTCGACAGCGTCGGGTGGATCTTGCCCTTGGCGATCAGGCGGTTGGCCTCCCACGCCTCGCGGTAGTTGGCGAAGTGCGAGCCGATGATGCGCTTCAGCGACATCCACAGGTAGCGGTTGTCGTACTCGTGCATGTAGCCGGAGGTCGAGGCGCAGGTGGTGATGGTGCCGCCCTTGCGGGTGACGTACACGGAGGCGCCGAAGGTCTCGCGGCCGGGGTGCTCGAAGACGATGTCGATGTCCTCGCCGCCGGTGAGCTCGCGGATGCGCTTGCCGAAGCGCTTCCACTCCTTCGGGTCCTGGGTGCGCTCGTCCTTCCAGAACTTGTAGCCCTCGGCCTTGCGGTCGATGATCGCCTCGGCGCCCATCTTCCGGCAGATCTCCGCCTTGTCCTCGCTGGAGACGACGCAGATCGGGTTGGCGCCGCCGGCCAGCGCGAACTGGGTGGCGTACGAGCCGAGGCCGCCGGACGCGCCCCAGATGAGGACGTTGTCGCCCTGCTTCATGCCGGCGCCGTTGCGGGAGACCAGCTGGCGGTACGCGGTGGAGTTCACCAGGCCCGGGGCCGCCGCCTCCTCCCAGGTCAGGTGGTCCGGCTTGGGCATCAGCTGGTTGGACTTCACGAGCGCGATCTCGGCGAGGCCGCCGAAGTTGGTCTCGAAGCCCCAGATGCGCTGCTCGGGGTCGAGCATCGTGTCGTTGTGGCCGTCAGAGGACTCCAGCTCGACGGAGAGGCAGTGCGCGACGACCTCGTCGCCGGGGTGCCAGGAGTTCACGCCGGGGCCGGTACGGAGCACGACGCCGGCCAGGTCGGAGCCGATGACGTGGTACGGCAGGTCGTGGCGCTTGCTGAGCGGTGACAGCTTGCCGTACCGCTCGAGGAAGGCGAAGGTCGACACCGGCTCGAAGATCGAGGTCCAGACCGAGTTGTAGTTGACCGAGGACGCCATCACGGCGACCAGGGCCTCGCCCGGGCCCAGCTCGGGCACCGGCACGTCTTCGACGTGCAGCGACTTGCGCGGGTCCTTGTCCCGGCTGGGGAGGCCGGCGAACATCTCGGCCTCGTCCTTGTGCACGGTGACCGCGCGGTACGACTCGGGGACGGCCAGGTTCGCGAAGTCTTCGCGGTTGCTGTCGGGCGCGGTGATCGCGTCAAGAATGTGGTTCACGGTATGCCTCCGGCGAAGCACGCTGAGGGAACGGCTTGAGGGAACGTCGGGGGTGGTGCAGAGGCGGTGCCGTCGGTTCGGCTGTGTGGTGCTCGGCAGGCGCGGGTGTGCGCGGGAGGTTGCCTGTGACGCAGGCATCCGGGCGCGCGGACCAGTGGTTCGCGGGGACAACCGGTACGCCGAAGATCGGGTGTACCGGCCGCCCGGACAACATCAACGTATGACACCGCGTGCCAGCCGACAAGGCACTCGGTGCCAACAATTTCTCTCAGATGTCATCCACGCGGCACGCATGAGCAACATAAATCACCGCGAAAGCGGACGATCCGCCGCCGTGAGGCGCGGCACGTGACGTTTGTTACTCGTGGGTCGCATGGCGGCACACAGCAAAGCGCCGCCACGCCCAGGGCGTGACGGCGCTCCCGTCTGCTGTTATTCGTGCCGTTACTTGATCACTTGTGCTCGCGCAGCGCCTTCTGGATCGTGCGCATGACCTCGCTGAGCGGCGCGTCCGTACGGGCCACCGTCACCAGTACCTCGCCCTCCCGGGCCGCCGTCGCGGCGGGCTGCGGCCCCGCGGGCGTACGCCCTGCCCCGATACCCGTGCCGAACGTCTCGCGGACGATCGCGAAGGCGTGGTCGAGCTGCGCCTCCACATCCCCCTGGGCACCCGCCCGCAGCCAGCGCCGCAGTACGTGGTTGTGCGCGGTGACCACCGCGGAGGCGGCGACCTCCGCGAGCAGCGGATCGTCGTTGCCCTCGCGGTGCGCGCCCTCGTCGAAGTGGCCCAGCAGATAGCGCGTGAAGAGCCGTTCGTACCGGGCCACCGAGGCGATCTCCGCCTCGCGCAGCGTGGGCACTTCGCGGGTCAGGCGGTAGCGGGCCACGGCCACGGCCGGCGAGGCCGCGTACATCCGCATGACCTCTTTGATGCCGCGGCACACCGTGTCCAGCGGGTTCTCGTGCGCGGGCGCCGCGTCCAGCACGGCCTCGGCGCGTACGAGGGTGTCGTCGTGGTCGGGGAAGATCGCCTCTTCCTTGGAACGGAAGTGGCGGAAGAACGTCCGCCGGGCGACGCCGGCCGCCGCGGCGATCTCGTCGACGGTCGTCGCTTCGTAGCCCTTGGTCGCGAACAGCTCCATCGCCGCCGCCGCCAATTCGCGGCGCATCTTGAGCCGCTGGGCGGCCGCGCGGCGCGAGCCGGGCGTCGTGGTGTCGGGACCGTCTGAAGGCTGCGTACGAGCGGGCTGGGACATGTGGGGACGGTACTTCATAATCCCTCGGCCTGCGTTATTCGCCCGGGGGACGGGCGGCCGGGAGGCCGCGCGAGGGCCGCCTCCCGGCTCCAGCAGCCCGCCCCAGCCGCCCCCGGCGTCAGCGCTTGGCGTACTCACGGAAGCCGCGGCCGGTCTTGCGGCCGAGGCACCCCGCGGCGACGAGGTGCTCCAGCAGCGGCGCGGGCGCCAGGCCCGGGTCGCGGAACTCCGCGTGCAGCACCTTCTCGATGGCCAGCGAGACGTCCAGGCCCACCACGTCGAGCAGTTCGAACGGGCCCATCGGGTAGCCGCCGCCCAGCTTCATCGCGGCGTCGATGTCGTCCGGGGACGCGTAGTGCTCCTGGACCATCTTCACCGCGTTGTTCAGGTACGGGAAGAGCAGCGCGTTCACGATGAAGCCCGCCCGGTCGCCGCAGTCCACCGGGTGCTTGCGGACCTTGGCGCAGACCTCCCGCACGGTCGCGTGGACATCGTCGGCCGTGAGGACCGTCCGCACGACCTCCACCAGCTTCATCGCGGGCGCCGGGTTGAAGAAGTGCATCCCGATCACGTCCTGCGGGCGCGAAGTGGCCCGCGCGCAGGCCACGACGGGCAGCGAGGAGGTCGTGGTGGCCAGCACCGCGCCCGGCTTGCAGACCTTGTCCAGCGTCGCGAACAGCTGCTGCTTGATCTCCAGGTCCTCGGCCACCGCCTCGACGGCCAGGTCCACCTCGGCGAAGGCGTCCAGCGAGTCCGCCGGGGTGATCGCGGCGAGCGCCGCGTCCCGCGCCTCCTCGGTCATCCGGCCCTTGGCCACCGACCGGCCCAGCGACTTCTCGATCCGGGCCTTGGCCTTCTCCGCCTTCTCCTGGCTGCGCGCGGCGAGCACGACCGCGTAACCGGCCTTCGCGAAGACCTCCGCGATGCCGCTCGCCATCGTCCCCGACCCGGCCACGCCGACGCTGCGGACCGTACGGGCCCCGGCCTGCTCCCCGGCGGCGGCCGGGGTGTCCGCGTCCGCCACGACGGCCGCGGAGCCCGGCGCCTCGTACGTGTAGAAACCGCGGCCCGCCTTGCGGCCCGTCAGGCCCGCCTCGGCGAGCTGGCCGAGGATGGGCGCGGGCGCGTGCAGCCGGTCGTGCGAGGCCGCGTACATCGCCTCCAGGACGGTGCGCGCGGTGTCGATGCCGATCAGGTCCAGCAGCGCGAGCGGCCCCATCGGCAGCCCGCAGCCCAGGCGCATCGCCGCATCGATGTCCTCACGGGTCGCGTACTTGGACTCGTACATCGCGGCGGCCTGGTTCAGGTACCCGAAGAGCAGGCCGTCGGCGACGAAGCCGGGGCGGTCGCCCACCGCGATCGGGTCCTTGCCCAGCTCGCGGGCGAGCTCCGTGACGGCGGCCACGGCGGTGGGCGCGGTCAGCACGGAGGAGGCCACCTCGACCAGCTTCATGACCGGCGCCGGGGCGAAGAAGTGCAGGCCGAGCACGCGCTCGGGGCGCTGCGAGTCGGCGGCCAGCCGGGTCACGGAGAGGGAGTTGGTGCCGGTGGCCAGCACGGTGTCCGGGCGGACGATGCCGTCCAGTGCGGTGATGATCTGCCGCTTGAGCTCGTAGTCCTCCGGCACCACCTCGATGACGAGATCGGCCTCCGCGGCGGCCTGCAGATCGGAGAAGGTACGGAAGCGGGCCAGCACATCGGCCCGCTCGCGCTCGGTGAGCCGCTCGCGGCGCACGGCGCGGGCGGTGGACGCCTCCAGCGCGGTGACCGAGCGGCGGACCGCGGCGTCGTCGATGTCGATGCCGATGACCTCGCGGCCGGCACGGGCGAGCACCTCGGCGATGCCGGTACCCATCGTGCCGAGGCCGACGACGGCGACGGTGGCGATGCCGGAGGCGGCGGTGGCGGGGGACAGGGGCGAATCAGGGGTGGACGAGAGGCCCATCGCGAGACTCCAGAGGGTGTTCCCCTGCAAGCAGGGGAGAAGTGACGACTGAGGGTGAGCGCACACGCGGCAGCCGCGATCGATGCGGTCGACGCCATCGAAGGATGCGGTCGAGGGGCGTGTACGGAAGGAGCTGCGCGGCGGACCCTGTCCCGGGGCCACGGCCGGTCACTCTGATGTCGTGCTGTGCGGTGCCGAACCGACTTCACTCATGGCGGCTGCGTCACCAGGCCGCCGGAGCAGGGGTGCTGCTCGTACCGGCAGATTAACCCGCGGGTAATGGCAAGCGCCAGGGGGAAAGGGGGGAATTAATCTGTGGCGCGGGCCACGCCGGGGCGGCGGGGAGGAGCATCGCAAATGGAAGACCGATTCCACGAGTTGACCGACCGGGTGCGGGGCGAGCTGCGGTCACCGGCCGATCTCGTCACCTACGAACGCCTGCTGGGACTTGCCCGCAAGAACACCCCGGCGGGGAGAGAAGAGCTGGCCAGAATGCTCACGGCTGTCGAGCGCCCGCTCTGGACGCGCGAGATCGCCGCCTTCTCCCTCGGCTGCGCCGGCGACCGCCGCGCCTTCGAGACGCTCGTCCTCCTCCTGAACTACCGCGACCCGGTCCGCTGCGCCACCGCCGCGCACGCGCTGGCCCGCCTCGGCGACCCCCGCACCGCCCGCGCGGCCGCCGCCCTCGCCACGAACCCCCTCCGCACGGCCTACGCGCTCCACCCCGTGCGCCTCCTCGCCGACCTCCGCGCCCCCGAGTCCGTCCCCGCCCTGATCTCCACCCTCGAACGCCTCCTCACCCCGCACACCCCCTATTGGCGCGTCGCCCTGGCCTGCGTGGAGGGCCTCGGCGCCCTCGGCGACCGGCGCGCGGTCCCGGCCCTCACCGCGGCCCTTGATCACCCCCGCCTGGCAGCCGCGGCAGCGGCCTCTCTGGCGAGGCTCGACACCGGGGGCGGCTGAGCGCGGCATTACTGGGCGGCACTGAGAAGTGGCGCTACAGGAGCGTGAGCTGGGTCGGCGCCTCGGGGGCGGCAGGGGTGCGCTGGGCCGGGATGCGGCGGTGGGAGGCGGCGCCGTTGGGGCCGATGCCGTATTCGGTGGCCAGGTCGTGGACCTGACGGGTGATGCGCCGCTGGTACCACTTGGGGGCGTAGGCGCCGCCCGCGTACAGGCGCTCGTACCGCTGCACCAGGTGCGGGTGGTGCTCGGCCAGCCAGGCCATGAACCACTCGCGGGCGCCCGGCCGGAGGTGCAGCACCAGCGGCGTCACGGAGGACGCGCCGGCCGCCGCGATGGCCCGCACGGTGGCGCGCAACTGGTCGGGGTGGTCGCCGAGGAACGGGATGACCGGGGCCATCAGGACGCCGCAGCCGATGCCGTGCTCGGTGAGGGTGCGGACCGTGTCCAGGCGGCGCTCCGGGGAGGGCGTGCCGGGCTCGACCGTGCGCCACAGCTCGCGGTCCAGGAAGCCGACGGACATCGAGATGCCGACGTCGGTGACCTCGGCGGCCGCGCGCAGCAGGTCCAGGTCGCGGAGGATCAGCGTGCCCTTGGTGAGGATGGAGAAGGGGTTCGCGTGGTCGCGGAGGGCCTCGATGATGCCGGGCATCAGCCGGTACCGGCCCTCGGCCCGCTGGTAGCAGTCGACGTTCGTGCCCATGGCGATGTGGTCGCCGCGCCAGCGTCTGCCGGACAGCTCCCGTCTCAGCAGGTCCGGCGCGTTGACCTTCACCACGATCTGGCTGTCGAAGCCGAGCCCGGTGTCCAGGTCGAGGTAGCTGTGGGTGCGCCGCGCGAAGCAGTACACGCAGGCGTGCGTGCAGCCCCGGTACGGATTCACCGTCCATTCGAACGGCATACGGGAGGCGCCCGGCACCCGGTTCACGATCGACCGGGCCCGTACTTCGTGGAAGGTCACCCCGCGGAACTCGGGGCTGTTGATGGTCCGGCTCACCACGTCCGTACCGAAGAGCGCGGCCGTACGCGCAGGGCCCGACGGGCCCGCCGTCTGCTCGCTCAGATTCTCCCAGCGCATCGCGCCTCCTTCTGGGTGGTGCCGGCCCCCGCTCGAGATAATAGAACAGGTGTTCCCGTGACTGCTGTCAACCCGGATTTGGGCGCGCCGCGCCGGAGTGGTTGGCTTGCCCCGCACAGTGCAGGACCAGCGAGCGAGCACCGGAGGGCAGCACACATGGGCCAGGTCGAAGCCACCACGCAGCGGGAGATCGCGGCGAAGCCGGAGGACGTCTTCGACGCGCTCGCGGATTACTCCGGCACCCGCGCGAAGCTGCTGCCCGAGCACTTCAGCGAGTACGAGGTCCGCGAGGGCGGCGACGGCAAGGGCACCCTGGTGCACTGGAAGCTCCAGGCGACCAGCAAGCGCGTCCGCGACTGCCTGCTGGACGTCGACGAGCCGGCCGAGGGGCAGCTCGTGGAGAAGGACCGCAACTCCTCGATGGTGACCACCTGGACCGTCACCCCGGCGGGCGAGAACCGCGCCCGGGTCACCGTCACCACCACCTGGCAGGGCGCGGGCGGCGTCGGCGGCTTCTTCGAGCGCACCTTCGCGCCCAAGGGCCTCGGCCGGATCTACGACGCGATCCTCGCCAACCTCGCGGCGCACGCGGAGAAGTGAGGCTCCCACGCGGAGAAGTGAGCCCCTGAAAGAGGCTTGAGCGCTCACCGGATCGGGTGGTTTCCCGTCGTGCCCGCATGACGCGGACCACCCGTGATCCGGAGGCTAAAGCCCTGATGAGGGCCCGGTAGGGCGCTCCCGTACGGCCGTTGGCGGGCATCCCCACCCCTTACGTGCCGATTCGTCACGCTTGATCGCAGTTGTCGCCCGATGCGAGAACAGGGCGCGGCACAGGCGTGACGAGGGGAGCAGCACGTGGGCGGGACGATCCTGGCGGAGCCGGACGAGCGGTCGGGACCGCCGGCGACCGGAGCGGTGACGGCCGTACTGGACACCGGCGGCCCACCCGGTCCCGCCCCGGAGCGGCCCGGACCCCGCCGCTTCCGCCCGGTACTGCTCCTCGGCCTGCTGCCCGCGCTGCTGCTCGCGGCGCTCGGCCAGACGATCGTCGCCACCCCGCTCCCGGAGCTCGCCGCCGAACTGCGCGCACCGGACCGGATGTCCTGGGTGCCGACGTCGTACCTCCTCGCCGCGGCCCTCGGCCTGCCGCTCCTCGGGAGGCTGGGCGACCACCTGGGCCGCAAGCCGGCCCTCCTCCTCGCGCTCCTGGTGTTCGTCGCCGGGGCAGCCTCGGCCGGACAGGCCCGCACGATGGGCGAACTGACCGCCTTCCGCGCGGTCCAGGGCTTCGGCGCCGGCGGGGTCGTGGCCGGCGTACAGGCCGCCCTCGCGGCACTCGTGCCGCCGCGTGCGCGCGGCCGCGCCCTGGGGCTGGCCGCCGCGACCTTCGGGCTCGCCGCCGTCGCGGGCCCGGTGCTCGGCGGCCTCCTCGCCGACCACGCCTCCTGGCGCTGGTGCTTCACGCTCAACGTCCCGGTGGGGCTGGCCGTCCTCCTCGTCCTGGCCGTCGCGCTGCGGCTGCCCCGGACGGCCCGCCGCCCCCGGCCGGACGTCCTCGGCGTCCTGCTGCTCGCCGCCCTCGCCACCTGCCTGGCGCTGCTGGTCAGTTGGGCCGGTACGGAGTACGCCTGGGACTCGCGCGTCGTCCTCGGGCTCGGCTGCGGTGCGCTCGGCAGCGCCCTGCTCTTCGTGGCCGTCGAACACTTCGCCGCCGAACCGATCCTGCCCCCCGGCCTCCTCCGCGACCCGGCCTTCCGCGTCATCGGCCCGGTCGGCGCGGCCCTCGGCATCGCACTCCACGGCATCGCGCTCCACGGGGCCGCGGGCCACCTCCCGGCCTCCTCGGCCACCGGGGCCGGGCTGCTCACGCTGCCCATGACGGGCGGCGCCGTGCTCGCCGCCGCCGTCGCGGCCCGCCTCATCGGCCGTACCGGACAGCACCGGATCTTCGCCGTACTGGGCTGCGCGCTGGCCGCCGAGGGCATGTGGCTGTTGGCCCACCTGCGGGCCGACACCGGCCGCGGCACGTACGGCCTCTGGACGGGCATCCTCGGCCTCGGTCTCGGCTTCGTCCTGGCGGTCCTCGTGCACGCCGTGCGGCGCGCGGCACGGCGTACCGGCCGCGGCACCGCCCCCGGTGCGTACGTCCGGCAGCTCGGCGGCAGCGCCGGCGTGGCCGTCCTCGCCGCGGTCCTGGCCGCGGTCCTGGCCGAGCGGGCGGCCCGCCCCCGTACCCTGCCCGGCCCGCCGCACGACGGCCAAGTCGCCGCATACGTACAGGCCGTGCCCGGCACCTTCCCTTACCTCGTGCCCGTGCTCCTCCTCGGGCTCCTGCTCGCCTTCTTCCTCAAGGAGAACCCCCTGGTGACCCACGCTCCTCACTCCCCGCACGCCCCGCACAGCACACTCGGCGAGGGGAGCGCGGAGGCCGTCGCGACCGTCCCCGCCGCCCGCGCCGCGCCCGCCGCTGCCCCGTACACCCCGGCCGGCGTCCCGGTCTGCGGCACCGTGCAGCACCACGACGGGTCCGTCGTCCCGCGCGCCGCGCTCACCCTCATCGACGTCTCCGGCCGGCAGATCGGACGCGGCGCCACCGGCGAGGACGGGCGGTACGCGCTGAGCACTCCGGGCAGCGGCGCGTACGTACTGATCGCCTCGGCCGGCGGCCACCAGCCGCAGGCGGTCAGCGTCACGGTCGGCGACCGGCCGGTCGACCTGGACGTGGTCCTGGGCGGCGCGGGCCGGCTCGCGGGCACGGTCACCACGGCCGACGGCACCCCCGTACGCGACGCCATGGTGACGCTCACGGACGTGCGCGGCGAGGTCGTGGCGACGACCCGCAGCGGGCGCGAGGGCGGCTATGTGATCGGCGAGCTGGTGGCGGGGGAGTACACGCTCGCCTCCAGCGCCCCCGCCTTCCGGCCCGCCGCGCTCCCGGTGACCGTCCAGGCGTCCCGCGAGACCCGGCAGGACGTCGAACTCGCGGGCGGCGCCGTGCTGCGCGGCACCGTACGGGCCGGTGGCGGGCGCCCTGTTGAGGACGCCCGGGTCACGCTCCTGGACGCGGGCGGCAACGTCGTGGACACCGCGACCACGGGCCCCGACGGCCTGTTCCGCTTCGTGGACATGGCCGCCGGCGAGTACACCGTCGTCGCCGCGGGCTATCCGCCGGTCGCCACGGTCCTCCAGGTCGCGGGCGGCGGCCGCACGGAGCGCGATCTCCAACTGGGCCACGAGGACTGACCGCTGGGCCCCGAAGGGCGCGTATGCGGGTGTGTCAGGATGCGCTCGCGGGCGCGCGTGCTCCCCGAGTGCACGCGCATCCGCGGCGCGCACGAGGCGGAAATATGCACCCTCCTGCGTCCGCGGCCACCGCGCGGCGCTCCTTTCCGCTACGGTCCCCTTCCCATGGACGACCGTCGTTCATGGGGCCACAGTGGGGAGTGCGGAGTGCTGAGCCAGCACGTTCGTCCGGGAGTAATGCGAGGCAGCACGGCCTGCGCACCGGGTGCCGCACTTCGCGGAATGCGCCCCGTCAGGAAGCGTGTGGCCGTACCGTGGTAGCGGGACGCAGATCATGCGTACGCGTACGAAGGAGCAACCGCCCATGGAGCGTGGCCCGTCGCACGGCGACGACATGGTGAGCGCGGCACCAGGGGTGCCCGCGCCGCGGGACCCTGAGCCCGGCCGGATCCCCCTGGCCGTCGTCGTGGTCGACGCCCATGGTCTGGTTTCCCACTGGAGCCGGGGCGCACGCCGGCTCTTCGGGCCCTCGCGCGAGGAAGCGGTGGGCGCGCCCGCCGTGGACCTGATGCCCGTCTCGGGCGCGCTCGGCTCCGACGAATGGCACAGCGCCGACGGCGCCGACGGCGTCGAGGATCCGCACGGCCCCGACCTGGAGTCCGCGCTCGGCGGCGAGACCTCGTTCCCGCGCGCCGGGCGGGCCCGTACGGCGGATCCGGAGCGCGGCCGCGTCGACATACTGTGGTGGGCGTATCCCCTGGTCGGACCGGGTGAGGAGCGGCTGCTGGTGCTGGCGGCCGACGCCGGGCAGCTGCATGGCGAGAGCGCGGACGGGGACGAGCGGGACCGCGAGCGATTCGCGCCAGGTTTTGCGCTGCACACGGACTTCCCCGGCGCGCACGACCTCGCCCGGCGGCTGCCCGAGATCCTGCCGAGCATGAGCCCGCAGGAAAGCGCCCGCATCGTCTCCCAGGTACTCGAACTGGGCTATCCCGTCCTGGAGATCAGCCAGCAGGAGCGCTTTCCGGTCACGCCGGACTGGGGCGTGCCGCGCCGCGTCGAGCGGCGCGCGCGGCTGCTGCGCACCGCCTCCGAGGCCGCCGACCCGCAGACCGCGGCGGCGGCCGCGGCGGAGCTGGAGTCGGACCTCGAATACGCGGCGGTCCGCGAGCGCCTGGAGTTCCTGAACGAGGTCAGCGGCCGCATCGGCTCCTCGCTCGACCTGGCCCGCACGATCCAGGAGGTCAGCGAGGCGGTCGTACCGCGCTTCACCGATGTGGCGGGCACGTATCTGCGCGAGCAGGTCATCGCCGGCGAGGGCTTCCCCGACGGCCCGCCGGACACCACGACGATGTGGCACCGCGTCGCCCTGGAGCACAACGACGAGCCGGGCCGCTGGGACGACGTGGTGCCGGTCGGCGAGTCCATGCCGTTCCCCGCCCACACGCCGTTCTTCCAGTGCATGACCACGGGCGAGCCGGTGCTCATCCCGCGCATCAGCGAGGAGATGGCCCACCGCATCGCCTCGCAGTTCGAGAAGCGCGACATCAGCCCGCTGATCAGCCTCCGCTCCATGCTGGTCGTCCCCCTGAAGGCGCGGAACGTCGTACTGGGCTTCATGATCCTGCTGCGCCACCCGGAGCGTACGGAATTCAACGACATGGACCGGGTCACGGGCGCCGAACTGGCCGCGCGTGCGGGCCTCGTGCTCGACAACGCCCGCATGTACACGTACCAGGAGAACGTCGCGGAGACGCTGCAGGACAGCATGCTCCCGCACATCGAGCCCCGGATGGCGGGCTGCGACACGGCCACCCGCTATCTGCCCGGCACCCGCCTCGGCCGGGTCGGCGGCGACTGGTTCGACACGATCAAGCTGCCCGGTTCCCGTACGGCGCTGGTGGTCGGCGACGTCATGGGCCACGGCCTGAACTCCGCGGCGATGATGGGCCAGTTGCGGACGGCCGTGCAGACGATGGCCGCCATCGACATGCAGCCGGCGCAGCTCCTGCGCAGCCTGGACGACCTCGCCCAGCGCCTCGGCGACAACTATCTCGCGACGTGTCTGTACGTCATCTACGACCCGATCGAGTCCCGGCTGACCATCGCCAACGCCGGGCACATCCCGCCGGTGATCGTGCGCGCCGCCGACGGCCGCAGCGAGCTGCTCGACCTGCCGACGGGCGCGCCGATCGGCGTCGGCGGCGTGCCGTTCGACGCGGTGACCGTGCCCGTCGCGCCCGGTGACCGGCTGGTGCTGTGCACGGACGGGCTGGTCGAGGTGCGCGGCGAGGACATCGGCGTTGGGCTCGCGGCGCTCGCGGAGTCCGCGGCGCACCCGGCCGCCTCCATGGACGAAGCCTGCGACACGATCATCCGCTCGCTCGCCGCCACGCTGAACAAGGGGCGCGGCGGCCGCAAGGACGACGTCGCGCTGCTGATGGCGCGGCTGAACGGCATCGAGCGCGCGGACGTGGCGGAGTGGCGGCTGCCCATCGAGGCCCGCGAGGTCTCCCGGGCCCGGCTGCTGGTGCGCGCCCAGCTCTCCCGGTGGGGGCTGGAGTCGGCGGCGGACACGGCGGAGCTGCTGGTCAGCGAGATCGTCACCAATGCCGTACGGCACGCCCACACCGAGCACGTCGTGCTGCGCCTGGTGCGTACGGACGCGCTGCTGTGCGAGGTGTCGGACGACGACCACAGCCTGCCGCAGCTGCTGAGCGTCGGCGACGAGGACGAGTACGGGCGCGGTCTGCGGGTGGTGAGCCGGCTGGCCCGCGAATGGGGTACGAGCCGGACGTCCACGGGCAAGACGGTGTGGTTCGAACAGTCACTGCCACGGACGCGGCGCGGATCCCGGTAGCAACGGCGGCGCGCATCCCCTGGCGCGTGCGGCGCGGATCACGTTCGCACATAAGGTGAGAGAGCGGCCATCGCTCCTGAAAGAACGGTTACCACTCTTGCGTCTGGCCGAGTCCCGGCAGTAGCAATTGGCCATGAGCGCATCGAGCCACAACACGACGGCATGGGAAGGCTTCTGGCGCGATGCGCCGGTGGGCGAGGGCGAGGTCTTCTGGGATGCCGCACCGGAACTGGCGGTCGCCCGCCACCTGCCCCTCTTCGCCGAGTACTTCGACCCGGCCCTCCCGGTGATCGACCTCGGCTGTGGGAACGGCACCCAGACACGCTTTCTGGCTGAACACTTCCCCCGCGCGATCGGTATTGACGTATCAGCGTCCGCGATTGACCGGGCTCGTCGCGAGGACCCGGACCGGGTGGCCGAATTCCACCAGGTGGACGCGGCGGACGCCGACCGGATACAGGCGCTGCACGACGACGTGGGGGATGCCAATGTCTACGTGCGCGGCGTACTGCACCAATGCGCCCCCGAAGAACGGCCGCGCATCATCGAGAACATCGCCCGTCTCCTCGGCAAGCGCGGCCGGCTCTTCCTCGTCGAGCCGTCCGAGGACGCCAAGGGCGTCCTGATGTCCCTGGCGCAGCGCCCGGAGGGCCCGCCGGCCAAGGTGCGCGCGATCTTCTCCCACGGCATCGCGCCCGCCGAGATGGCCGACGGCGTCATACCGGACCTGCTGGCCGGCCAGGGTCTGGAGACGACCGGCTCCGGCCGCCTCCCGCTGATCACCACCGAGACCCGCGCCGACGGCACCCCGGTCGAGATCCCCACCAACTGGCTGGTGGCGAGAGCGCGGGCGGCGTAAGGCGGGCGGCCCACGGGGGCTGTGCCCCGCGCACCGCACGCACTATTTTTGGGCACGGCTTCTTACGGTGAGGAACGGCTTCTTACGGTTGGGCACAGCTTCCTACGGCGGGCCGGTGGTACTGACCGGTGGTCCTCCTGGAGACGACGAGGTGCGGGACGCCCATGTCATCAGTGCGAAGTGACCTCCGGCAGCGCAGGGCCGCGCTGGAGAGCGAATGGTCCCGCTGGGTTCCGGAGCTGCGCGCGGCCCGGCGGGCCCCGGCCGGGAAGGCGCCGCTGCGCCCCGAGGTGGCCGACTCCTGGATCCGCTCGCTGCACACCGTGGACCCCGGCGTCGGCAGCGCCCCGGTGACCGACGGCGGCGAGGTGCGCCCCCGCTGGGACGACTCGCCGCTGCGCCGCCCGGTCAGCGATCTCGCGGACGAGCTGAACAGCATCGCGGACGACGCCGGCTTCGTCGCCGGCGTCACCGACGAGTCCGGCACCCTCCTGTGGACCTGCGGCGGCCGCGTCATGCGACGCCGCGCCGAGCAGGTCAACTTCGCGCCCGGCGGCCGCTGGGACGAGTCCGCCATGGGCACCAACGCGCTCTCGCTCGCGCTCCGCACCGGCCGCCCCAGCGCGATCTTCTCCGCCGAACACCTGGTCGCCGCGCTGCACGGCTGGGCCTGTTACTGCGCCCCGATCCACGCCCCCGACGGCCGCATCCTCGGCGTACTGGACCTCTCCACCACCTGGGACCGCTCGCACCCACTGGCGATGTCGACCGTACGCAGTCTGGTGTCGACGATCGAGACCCGGCTGCGGGCCGATCTCGGCAGCGGTCCGCGCGCCGACCCGCGCACCGACACCGGCGTACGGCTGTCCTGCCTCGGTACGGACGTGGCCGTGCGCGCCGGCGCCCGGCTGCCGCTGCGCCCCCGCCAACTGGAGATCCTCACCCTGCTGGCGCTGGAGCCCGCGGGCTACACCCCCGACCGGCTGCGGGACGCGCTGTACGGTGAACGCCCGGTGTCCGCCTCCACGTTCAAGGCGGAGGTCTCCCACCTGCGGCGCGCGCTCGGCGGCGCGGTGGCCACCCGCCGGTACGCGCTCACCACGCCCGTCGCCTGCGACGCCGTCGAGGTGCTGCGGGCGCTGGAGGCCGGGGACACGGACGGTGCGCTCACCCGGTACAGAGGCCCGTTGCTGCCGCGGTCCGAGGCGCCGGGCATCCGCGCCTGGCGCGAGCACCTGGAGGTCGCGGTCCGCGAGGCCGTCCTGGCCAGCCCCGTACCGGAACACGCGCTCGACTACGGAGCGCGCGCCCCGCACGACACCGAGATCCACCAGCACGCGCTCCGCGTACTGCCCCCGGGCGACCCCCGCCGGGCCCTCGCGGCGGGCCGCCTGAGCACCGCGCTGCGCGACTGACGACGACTGACGGCAACGGAGGCGACGCCAACCTTTTGCCAACCTCACGGGGTGAGAGTGGGCTGCACCCCGTACCCGTACTCACCGAGGAGCGCCGACAATGGTGTACGCGCAGCCCGGCACAGAAGGCAGCATCGTCAGCTTCAAGCAGCGCTACGACAACTTCATCGGCGGCGACTGGGTCGCCCCGGTGAACGGCCAGTACTTCGACAACCCCTCCCCGGTGGACGGCCGGACGTTCACCCAGGTCGCGCGGTCCACGGCGGCCGATGTCGACCTGGCCCTGGACGCCGCGCACGCCGCGGCCCCGAAGTGGAGCCGCACCTCCACCACGGAGCGCGCCAACATCCTCAACAAGATCGCGGACCGGATCGAGGAGAACCTCGAGAAGCTGGCGGTCGCCGAGACCTGGGAGAACGGCAAGCCGGTCCGCGAGACCCTCGCCGCCGACCTGCCGCTGGCCGTGGACCACTTCCGCTACTTCGCGGGCGCCGTACGCGGCCAGGAAGGCTCCATCTCGGAGATCGACGCGGACACCGTCGCGTACCACTTCCACGAGCCGCTGGGCGTGGTCGGCCAGATCATCCCGTGGAACTTCCCGCTGCTGATGGCCACGTGGAAGCTGGCTCCCGCCCTCGCGGCGGGCAACTGTGTGGTCATCAAGCCCGCCGAGCAGACCCCGGTCAGCCTGCTGGTGATGATCGAGCTGATCGCCGATCTGCTGCCGCCGGGCGTGGTCAATGTCGTGAACGGCTTCGGTGTGGAGGCGGGCAAGCCGCTGGCCTCCAGCCCGCGGATCGCCAAGGTGGCCTTCACCGGTGAGACCACCACCGGGCGCCTGATCATGCAGTACGCCAGCGAGAACATCATCCCGGTCACGCTGGAGCTGGGCGGCAAGAGCCCCAACATCTTCCTGCCCGACGTGATGGCCGCGGACGACGACTTCCTGGACAAGGCCATCGAGGGCTTCGTGATGTTCGCGCTGAACCAGGGCGAGGTGTGCACCTGTCCGTCCCGGGCACTGATCCCCTCCTCGATCTACGACGAGTTCATGGCCCGCTGCGTGGAGCGCACCAAGGCGATCACCAGCGGCAGCCCGCTGGACCCGGCCACGATGATCGGTGCGCAGGCCAGCAACGACCAGTTCGAGAAGATCCTCTCCTACATCGACATCGGCAAGAAGGAGGGCGCCGAGCTGGTCACCGGCGGCTCCTCGCGCACCGTGCCGGAGCATGAGGGCGGGTACTACATCGAGCCGACCATCTTCCGCGGCACGAACGACATGCGGATCTTCCAGGAGGAGATCTTCGGTCCGGTGGTGTCGGTGACGACGTACGACTCGGTGGACGAGGCCCTGAAGATCGCCAACGACACGCTGTACGGGCTGGGCGCGGGCGTGTGGACCCGGGACGGCAACACCGCCTACCGCCTGGGCCGTGAGATCAAGGCCGGTCGCGTCTGGACCAACTGCTACCACGCCTACCCGGCGCACGCGGCGTTCGGCGGGTACAAGAACTCCGGCATCGGCCGGGAGAACCACAAGATGATGCTGGACCACTACCAGCAGACCAAGAACCTGCTGGTCAGCTACTCGGCGAAGAAGCTCGGGTTCTTCTGATGGGCGGCCTCACCCGACGCGTCGACCTGACGCCGGCCGCCGAGGAGCTGGTGGCCCGGCTGACGGAGACCCACGGTCCGGTGATGTTCCACCAGTCCGGCGGCTGCTGCGACGGCAGCTCTCCGATGTGCTACCCGCGCGGTGAGTTCAAGGTCGGCGGAGCCGACGTCCTCCTGGGCCACGTCTTCCACGACGACGTGCCCTTCTGGATGAGCGCCGACCAGTACACCTACTGGCAGCACACCCACCTCACCGTCGACGTGGTGCCGGGCAGGGGCAGCGGCTTCTCGCTGGAGGCCCCCGAGGGGGTCCGCTTCCTCATCCGCTCCCGGCTGCTCACCGACGAGGAGCTGGCCGACATCGAGGCCGAGCCGCCGCTCCCCACGGGAGCCGACACGTCCGGCTGAGCGCCCGCCTTCGTACGCGGCCGCGCGCCTTCGGGCTGCGCGGCCGCGTCGTCTCATAGGGCAGCGGTTCGTACATGTCGTCACGCGGGCAGCGGGCGCTCGTACACGACGTGCTTCATCACGAGCGTGGAGCTCAGCCGCTGCACGCCCGGGAGCGTCGCCAGCTTCTCGTCGTACAGCCGCTGGAAGGCCGGCAGGTCCGCGCTGACGATCCGCAGCAGGTAGTCGGGGTCACCGAAGAGCCGCTGCGCCTGGAGCACCTGCGGGATGTCCGCGACGGCCTCCTCGAAGGCGGAGACGGTGCTGCGGTCCTCCTGGCGCATCGTCACGAAGACGAGCGCCTCGAACTTCAGCCCGACGGCCTCGGCATCCACGACCGCGCGGTAGCCGCGGATCGCGCCGCTGCGCTCCAGTTCGCGCAGCCGGCGGTGGCACGGCGAGAGGCTGAGCCCGACGCGCGCCGCCAGCTCCGTGACCGTCAGGCGGCCGTCGTTCTGCAGCTCGGCAAGAATTGTCCGGTCCAGGTCATCCACGGGGAAAATCCTTCCACTGTTACCTCGTGAGGCGACAGTATCGGGAAACACTTTCCGCGCTGTCGCGTCTATTCTCCCTCTCGCCCCATCCGCACAGCGAGAACCAGCGAGAAATACTCCATGGCCGCCAACTCCATAGCCGCCTTCTGGGCCGTGTCCGTCCTCCTCGTCCTGGTGCCGGGCGCGGACTGGGCGTACGCGATCACCGCCGGTCTCCGCGACCGGTCCGTTCTCCCGGCGGTCGGCGGCCTGATGCTCGGCTATGTGGGACTCACCCTGGTGGTCGTCGCCGGCGTGGCGGCCGTGGTCGCGAACAACCCGGCGGTGCTCACCACCCTGACGGTGCTCGGCTCCCTGTACCTGATCTGGCTCGGCGTCATGACCCTGGCCCGGCCCGCGGCGCCCGCGGCGCCCGCGTCGGCCGACCCGTCCGACGTCCCGGCGGGCGCGGCCCCCGGCGCCCGGATCCTCAAGGGCGCCGGCATCAGCGGCCTCAACCCCAAGGCGCTGCTGCTCTACATCGCCCTGCTCCCGCAGTTCGCCGCGGCCCACGGAGGCGGCAGCGGCTGGCCGCTGGCCGCTCAGATCGCCGTACTGGGCCTGGTGCACATGGCCAACTGCGGGGCGGTCTACACAGGTGTCGGCGTGCTGGCCCGTACCGTGCTGCGTGCCCGGCCGGTCGTCGCGCGCGCCGTCACCCGCCTCTCGGGCGCGGCCATGATCCTCATCGGCGGCCTGCTGCTGGTGGAGCGTCTGGCCTAGCGCGGCGACCGGGGCGGCCGGCTGTCCCGCTCAGGGGGCGAAACGGCGGACGTACCGTTTCTGCCACGGCGTCTCGACCGCATGGCGGTCATAGTTCCGGCGGACGAACTCCACCGCGCGCTCCGGCGGTACGCCGTCCAGTACGGCGAGGCACGCCAGCGCCGTCCCCGTGCGCCCCCGGCCGCCGTCGCACGCCACCTCGACCCGTCCGGCACCGGCCCGGTCCCACGCCTCGCCGAGCGCGGCGCGGAGCTGCCGTCCGTCGCTGGGCAGCCAGAAGTCCGGCCAGCGCAGCCACCGCGCCTCCCAGGGCACCTCGGGCGGCTCCTTGCCGAGCAGGTACACGGCGTACGTCGGCACCGGCCCGGCCGGCAGCGGCCGCCGCAGTCCGCGCCCGCGCACCAGCCGCCCGGACGGCAGCCGCAGCACCCCCGTACCGCCCTCGTTCCACGTCTCGTTCACCCACTCACCGTACTGGCGCGAGTCGTCCCGGAAGGGGTGTTCACGGCCTTCGCCGTACGGCTCCGGGGACCGCCATCGGTCTGGACCTCCGGAGTTATCCACAGGCATGGTCGGAGCCTGCGCGGTCGCGTAACGTGCGGCACATGAAGATCCTCATTTCCGCGGACATGGAAGGCGCCACCGGCGTGACCTGGCCTGCGGATGTGCTGCCGGGGACGAGCCAGTGGGAGCGCTGCCGTCACATGTTCACCTCCGACGTCAATGCGGCGATCGCCGGGTTCTTCGACGGCGGTGCCGATGACGTGCTCGTGAACGAGGCGCATTGGACGATGCGCAATCTGCTGCTGGAGCAGCTGGACGAGCGGGCACAGATGCTCACCGGGCGGCACAAGTCGCTGAGCATGGTCGAGGGCGTGCAGCACGGCGATGTGGACGGCATAGCCTTCGTCGGCTATCACACGGGCGCCGGTACGGAAGGCGTGCTGGCGCACACCTACCTCGCCAATTCGATCACCGGCGTCTGGGTCGACGGGACCCCGGCGAGCGAGGGCTATCTGAACGCACTGGTGGTCGCGGAGTACGGCGTGCCGGTCGTGCTCGTGACGGGCGACGACCGGACGTGCGAGGACGCCAAGGGGTACGCGCCCGGGGCGCGGGGCATCGCAGTGAAGGACTATGTGTCGCGGTATGCGGCGGTGTGCCGCCCGCCCGCGCGCACGGCCGCCGACATCCGGGCCGCGGCCCGGGAGGCCGCGGCGCTGGCGCGGCGGCACGAGCCCGTGCGGCGCGGTCCGTTCACCGTGGAAGTGGAGTTCGACGCCGAGCACTTGGTGGGCGCAGCGACCTGCGTGCCGGGTGTGGAGCGCAGCGGCACCCGCCGCGTCAGCTACGAAAGCCCGAACATGTACGAAGGTATCCGCTGCTTCAAGGCGGTCACCACCCTCGTCTCGTCCCATGTGGAGGAGCAGTATGGCTGAGCAGATGATCGATGTGGAGGATGCGCTCGCGGGCGAAAGACCCGAGCCTGGCATCCGGCAGGACAGCGCGGTGGATGCCCAGGCGCTGGACGAGGTGGTCCGCTTCACCTCCGAGCTGATCCGGATCGACACGACGAACCGGGGGAACGGCGACTGCCTGGAGCGCCCGGCCGCCGAGTACGTCGCGGAGCGGCTGGCGGCGGCGGGCATCGAGCCGACCCTCCTGGAGCGGAGCGCGGGCCGGACGAATGTGGTGGCCCGTATCGAGGGCAGCGATCCGGGAGCCGACGCGCTGCTGGTCCACGGCCATCTGGACGTGGTGCCCGCCGCGCCGCACGACTGGAGCGTGCACCCGTTCTCCGGCGAGGTCCGGGACGGCGTGGTCTGGGGCCGCGGCGCGATCGACATGAAGAACATGGACGCGATCGTGCTGGCCACCGTGCGGGCCTGGGCGCGTGCCGGCGTCCGGCCCCGGCGGGACATCGTGCTCGCCTTCACCGCGGACGAGGAGGCCAGCGCCGAGGACGGCTCCGGCTTCCTCGCCGACGAGCACCCGGACCTCTTCGAGGGCTGCACGGAAGGCATCAGCGAGTCGGGCGCCTTCACCTTCCACGCCGGGGACGGCATGCAGCTCTACCCCATCGCGGCGGGGGAGCGGGGCACGGCCTGGCTGAAGCTGACGGCGACGGGCACGGCGGGCCACGGCTCCAAGGTGAACGGCGCGAATGCGGTCAGCCGGCTCGCCGCCGCCATCGCCCGCATCGGCGAGCACGAATGGCCGGTGCGGCTCACCCCCACGGTCCGCGCCGCGCTGCGCGAGCTGGCCGCGCTCCACGGCGTCGAGGCCCGGCTGGACGCCACCGATCCGCACGACCTCGCGCGCGACGTCGATGCGCTGCTCGCGGCCCTCGGCCCGGCCGCCGACCTGGTTGCGCCGACCGTGCGCAACAGCGCCAACCCGACGATGCTGGACGCCGGTTACAAGGTCAACGTGATCCCGGGGAGCGCCACCGCCTTCGTGGACGGGCGGGTGCTGCCCGGCGGCGAGGAGGAGTTCCGCACCACCCTCGACCGGCTCACGGGACCCCATGTGGAGTGGGAGTTCCACCACGGCGAGGTGGCGCTGCAGGCCCCGGTGGACGGGCCGACGTACGCCGCGATGCGCGCCTCGATCGAGCGCTTCGACCCGCAGGCGAAGGTCGTGCCGTACTGCATGTCGGGAGGCACGGACGCCAAGCAGTTCTCCCGGCTGGGCATCAAGGGGTACGGCTTCTCGCCGCTCAAGCTGCCCGAGGGCTTCGACTACCAGGCGCTCTTCCACGGCGTCGACGAACGGGTGCCGGTGGAGGCACTGCACTTCGGTGTGCGGGTACTGGACGACTTCCTGGTGCACAGCACGGGGTGACTGTACGGGATGACAGTACGGGGTGAGAGCGCCCGGGCCGGGCGCCGCTGACATGGACCGAACGGACCGATCGGACTGAGAGGAACACCGCCATGGTGACCACGGCGCCCTACGGAGCCTGGCCGTCGCCCATCGACGCCCGGCTGGTCGCCGCCCACGACGGCCGCCCCGAGTACCTCGGCGTGGTGGGTGACGAGGTGTGGTGGACCGCGCCGCGCCCCGAGGAGGGCGGCCGCCGGGCGCTCGTCCGGCGCACGCCGGAGGGCGTGGAGGAGTCGGTGCTGCCCCCGCCGTGGAACGTCCGCAGCAGGGTCATCGAGTACGGCGGCCAGCCCTGGGCCGGCGCCCTGGACGCGGACGGCGCGCCCCTCCTCGTCTTCGTCCACTTCCCCGACCAGCGGCTGTACGTGTACGCGCCGGACGGGGGCGGCGAGCCGCGCCCGCTCACCCCGGTCTCCGCCGTCGGCGGCGGCCTGCGGTGGGTGGACCCGGTCGTGCTGCCGGACCGGGGCGAAGTGTGGTGCGTGCTGGAGGAGTTCACGGGCGAGGGGCCCACGGACGTGCGCCGGGTGCTCGCCGCCGTGCCCCTGGACGGCTCGGCCGCCGAAGACCGGGGCGCCATAAGGGAGTTGAGCGACGACCGGCACCGCTTCGTCACCGGGCCGCGGCTCTCCCCGGACGGCGGCCGGGCCGCCTGGATCGCCTGGGACCACCCCCGGATGCCCTGGGACGGCACGGTCGTGATGGTCGCCGAGGTGACCGCGGACGGCGCGTTCACCGGCGCCCGCGTCCTGGTCGGCGGCGTCGACGAGGCCGTCGCGCAGATCGAGTGGGCGGCGGACGGCTCGCTGCTGTACGCCTCGGACGCCGACGGCTGGTGGGAGCTGCGGAGCGTCGACCCGGACGCGGCGGCCGCGGGGGCGGAGGGCGCTGCGGCGACCGTCCGGCGCCTGTGTCCGGGCCGGCGGGAGGAGTTCGGCGGGCCGCTGTGGAAGATCGGCCTGCGCTGGTTCCTGCCGCTGGAGAGCGGCACCATCGCCACGCTCCACGGCCACGGCACGAACCGTCTCGGCATACTGGACCCGGTCACCGGCGAGCTGGTCGACGCGGCCGGCCCGTGGACGGAGTGGGCCCCCTCGCTCGCCGTGCACGGCACACGGGTCATCGGCATCGCCGCCAGCCCGCGCAGCGCGTACGAGATCGTCGAGCTGGACACGCTGACGGGCCGCTCACGGGTCATCGCCGCCCGGCACGTCGACGCGCTGGACCCCGCGTACTACCCCGAGCCGCAGATCCGCACCTTCACCGGCCCGGACGGCCGGGACATCCACGCCCACGTCTATCCGCCGCACAGCCCCACGCACGCCCCGCCGGACGGCGAGCCGGCCCCCTTCGTGGTGTGGGCGCACGGCGGCCCCACCGGCCATGCCCCGCTCGTCCTGGACCTGGAGATCGCCTACTTCACCTCGCGCGGCCTCGGCGTCGCGGAGGTCAACTACGGCGGGTCGACGGGATACGGCCGGGAGTACCGCGAGCGGCTGCGCGAGCAGTGGGGCGTGGTGGACGTCGAGGACTGCGCCGCGGTCGCCCGGGCGCTGGCCGACGAGGGCACCGCCGACCGCTCCCGGCTCGCCATCCGGGGCGGCAGCGCCGGCGGCTGGACCACCGCGGCCTCGCTGGCCAGTACCGATCTCTATGCCTGCGGCACGATCAGCTATCCGGTGCTGGACCTGACGGCCTGGGCCGGCGGCGAGACCCACGACTTCGAGTCGCAGTACCTGGAGTCGCTGGTCGGCCCGCTCGCGAAGGTCCCCGACCGGTACCGTGACCGCTCGCCGCTGCATCGGGCCGACCGGATCTCCGCGCCGTTCCTGCTGCTCCAGGGCCTGGACGATGTGATCTGCCCGCCCGCGCAGGCCGAGCGGTTCCTCGCCGAGGTCGCCCGCTGCGGCATTCCGCATGCGTACCTGTCCTTCGAGGGCGAGGGCCACGGCTTCCGCCGCGAGGACACCATCGTCCGCGCCGTCGAGGCCGAACTCTCCCTGTACGCGCAGACCTTCGGCATCGCGCGGACGGACGTGCCGACACTGGAACTGGGCAAGTGAGGACGGGCACGTGGGGACAGGCACGTGAGGGGCGGGCACATGGGGGAGGGGCCGCGGTGACGGTGCGGGAGGGGGCCAGGCCGCCCCGGCTGCGGCCCGGCGACCGGGTGGCCGTCGTCGCGCCCAGCGGCCCGGTCGCCCCCGAGCGGCTGGACGCCGGCCTGGACATCCTGCGCGGCTGGGACCTCGACCCGGTACTGGCGGCCCACGTCCGCACCGGACACGAGGAGTTGACGTACCTCGCCGCGCCGGACGAGCACCGGGCCCGCGATCTCCAGGACGCCTGGTGCGACCCGGCGGTGGCCGCGGTGTTCGCGGCCCGCGGCGGGTACGGCGCGCAGCGCATGGTCGACCTGCTGGACTGGGCGGCGATACGCGCCGCACCGCCCAAGCCGTTGATCGGCTTCAGCGATGTGACCGTCCTGCACGAGGCGTTCGCACTGCGCGCCGGGATGGCGACGTTGCACGGCCCCGCGGTGGCCGGCGAGGTCTTCCTCAAGGACGAGCCCACCCGCGACCACCTGCGGCGCACGCTCTTCACCCCCGAGGACCCGGCCGTACTGACCCTGGCGCCCGGCACGGCGCGGACGCTGATACCGGGCCGGGCGCACGGCGTCACCTTCGGCGGCTGCCTGGCACTCCTCGCGAGCGAGGCGGGCACGCCGGACGCGCGCCCGCCCGCGGCCGGCGGCCTCCTGCTGCTGGAGGACGTGGGCGAGCCGCCGTACGCCATCGACCGCGCGCTGACCCAACTCCTGCGCTCCGGCACGCTCACCGGCGTGGCCGGCGTCCTGCTCGGTTCCTGGGCCCGCTGCGGCCCGTACGAGCGGGTGCGCGCGGTACTGACGGAGCGGCTGGGCGGCCTCGGCGTGCCCATGGTCGAGGAATTCGGCTTCGGCCACGGCGACTCGGCGCTGACGCTTCCCCTGGGCGTACCGGCCACCCTCGACGCGGACACCTGCACCCTGACCTTCGAGACACCGCCACTGACCTGAAAGCCTCTTTCTGAACCTGGAATACGCGGCTCAGCGGCCATGCCGGCCGGCCGACTCCCGCCCCGTACGCTCAGTCGATACAGAACTCGTTGCCCTCGATGTCCAGCATCGGGATGCACGCATCATTGCCGTCGTACAGCGTTTGCACGTGTACTGCGCCGAGCGGGACCAGTCGTGCGCATTCGGCCTCAAGTGCGGCGAGGCGTTCTTTCCCCACAAGTCCGGTGCCGACCCGCACATCGAGATGCACCCGGTTCTTGGCGGCCTTCCCTTCGGGGACGCGCTGGAAGTACAGTCGCGGGCCCACACCTGAGGGATCTGTGCAGGCGAACCATGAATCCCGCTGCTCAGGCGGCTGCGAACGCTTGAAATCATCCCAAGTGGCAAACCCCTCCGGCGGCGGCGGTACGACGTACCCCAGCACCTCGCACCAGAAACGAGCGAGGCGCTCAGGCTCCGCGCAGTCAAAGGTGACTTGGAATTTCCTGATCGCCGACATCGGCGCACCGTACCAAGGGGCTTGGGACTCTGCCGCCCATTTTCCCCAGGGAATCCGCCCGTATCCCGATTACCCTCACGCCGAGGACGGCTTTGCGGTGATGACGGAGTCGAGCATCGTGCGGGACGCCTGCAGTTCGCCGATGGCCCGGCTGATCCGCTCCCGCTCCTGCTCCAGCCGGGCGACCAGGTCCGGGCAGGTGGGGAGGAGACGGCCGTCGTCCGTGCGGATGCAGGGCAGTACCTCCGCGATCAGCGAGGTCGTCAGCCCGGCCGCCAGCAGGGAGCGGATGCGGTGCACCGTTTCCACGTCCGACTCGTCGTACACCCGGTAGCCGCTCGGCAGCCGCCGCGGTGCCAGCAGCCCCTGCTGTTCGTAGTAGCGCAGCAGCCGCTCGTGGACTCCCGTGCGCCGGACCATCTCCTTCATCCGCACGTGGTTCGCCCCCCTGGCGCAGCGACTTGACTCTGACACTGATGTCAGAGTTTAGCGTCGGCGACATGAACGCAGAGCACTCACAGCACTCACAGCACTCACAGCACTCGGTCAATCCAGCGCGCTCGGAGCGCGTACTCCCCGCCCCTCAGCTCGACGTCGTCGTGCAGGGCAGCGGTCCCGCACTGTTGCTCGCGCACGGTGCCGGCGGCGGCATCGCCGGCAACTTCGGGCTGGTCCTCGACGATCTCGCCCGCGACCACACCCTCATCGGCCCGCACTACCCGGGTGCGGGCGGCTCGCCCGCCGCCACCGAGCCCCTGGACCTGGACGTACTCGCCGACCAACTGGTCGCCTCCGCCGTCGCGGCGGGGCAGGAGTCGTTCGCCGTACTCGGCGAGTCGCTCGGGAGCGCCGTGGCCGTCCGGGTCGCCACCCGGCATCCCGAACGGGTCAGGGCGCTCGTCCTCACCGCCGGTTTCCCGGTCGCGGACCCGGTCCTGGAGCTGGCCGCTCGGCTCATCAAGTCCCTTGCATCCGTCGGTCGTTGGGAAGACGTTGCCCGGCTCGCCTGCGTGTCGTGCCTGTCGCGTACGGATCTGGCCGACCTGGCGCCGTCCGACCTCGACGCGCTGGTGGCACAGACCCTGGCCGGGATGCCGCCGGGGATGGTGGACCACTTCGACCTGGTGTCCCGGGTGGACGTCCGGGCGGACCTCGCCGAGGTGTCCGCGCCCACGCTGGTGGTGGCCCCGATGGGCGACAGGCTGGTCCTGCCCGACAGCTCGTACCGCCTGGCGGCCGGCATCGCGGGCGCCGAGCTGATCGAACTGCCCGGCGCGGCCCACATATTGAATGCGGTCGACCGTATGACGTGGCTGCGGCACGTCCGCGCATTCCTCTCGGCTCTTCCCGTCCAGGTCAACCGGGCCGTGACCAGCGGTAACTGGCACCCCGACTGTCACCCCAACTGACTCCCCGGTAATAACTCATGTCACCTCCGTTGACATGTCCGAAATGCATGCCGGACCATGAGCGCGCCGTACTGACTGGTAGGTATGGCGTGTCTCTGTGGAGGTCAGCGTGTACCCAGCAGTGTCCCGCCCCGTTCTGCGCACGTCCCTCGCCCTGTTGGCCGCCGTCACCATGGCCGCGCCGCTCGCGCTTGCCGCCCCTGCCGCGGCCGCCGACCCGTACGACGTCACCGCCGTGAAGCTGACCGTGCGGGCCGGCGACCGCGACTGCACGGTGGACGCCGACCTCTACCGCCCGGCCGGCGTCGACGCGGCGCATCCCGCCCCCGCCGTCCTGACCACCAACGGCTTCGGCGGCAGCAAGGCGGACGGCTCGACCGCCGCCACCGCCCGGGCCTTCGCCGAGCGCGGCTACGTCGGCCTGGCCTACTCCGGACTCGGCTTCGGCAAGTCCGGCTGCCCCATCTCGCTCGACGACCCGCGGGCCGACGGCCGGGCGGCCAGTCAGCTCATCGACTTCCTCGCCGGTACGCGTACGGCGGACGACGGGACTCGCGTCGACTACGTGACGAAGGACGGTGACGGGCGGGGTGGGCCCGGGGAGCGAGGTGCCGACCCGCGCGTCGGCATGATCGGCGGCTCGTACGGCGGTGCTATCCAGCTGGCCACCGCCTCCGTCGATCACCGCGTGGACGCCCTCGTCCCCCTGATCACCTGGAACGACCTGGCGTATGCCCTGGACCCCAACAACGCCGACCAGCCGGCGGGCAGCGTCAGCAACGACGTCCCCGGTGTGTACAAGCACCAGTGGACCAACGGGTTCTTCCTCATCGGCGAGGCGCAGGGGCTGCTCAACCCCAGCCTCGATCCGTCCCGGCTCGGCGGCGCCGGCTGTCTGCACTTCGTCGCCAAGGCGTGCGAGACCAAGCGCTGGCTGGACTCGGGCCGGTATACCGACGACAGTAAGCAGTCGATCCTCGACTACGCGCGCAGCGTCAGCCCCGTCTCGTACCTGAAGTCCGTCAAGGCGCCGACCCTGCTGGTGCAGGGCCAGGCGGACAGCCTGTTCAATCTCAACGAGGCGGCGGCCACGTACCGGACGCTCACGGCGCAGGGCACCGAGGCCAAGATGATCTGGCAGTCCTGGGGCCACAGCGGCGGCATGACCGACCCGGCCTCCGACGAACTGAACCTCTCCCAGGGGAACTTGGAGACCAGCTACGTCGGGCAGCGCATCCTGGCCTGGTTCGACCGCTACCTCCAGCACAAGAAGGGCACCGACACCGGGCCCGCGTTCGCCTACTACCGGGACTGGATGCCGGTCGGCCAGACGTACGGCACCTCGGCCACGTTCCCCGCGAGCGGCGGCGCCTGGAAGCTGTACCTCTCCGGCGACGGCAAGCTCGTCGACAACCGGGCGAAGGTGGCGCGCGGCAGCCGCGAGTACCGCAACGGGCTGCTGCCCACCAGCCACTCGGAGAGCTCGCTGGCCGGGCTCATCGGACTGCGGGACCCCGAGCCGTACGACCTCAAGGGGACCTACCTGGGCTGGACCTCCGAGCCGGTCGAGGGCACGCCCGTCGACGTGGTCGGCGCCCCGAAGGCGACCCTGAAGGTGGTCTCACCGCGCACCGAGCGCGTGCAGAACTCCGGTGACGCGGCCGACAAGCTGGTGCTCTTCGCCAAGCTGTACGACATCGCGCCCGACGGCTCCAAGACGCTCGTGCACCGGCTCGTGGCGCCCGCGCGGGTGCCGGACGTGACCCGCCCGTTCACCGTCGAGCTGCCCGCCATCGTGCACCGCTACCAGCCCGGCCACCGGCTGCGGTTCGTCATCGCGGCGAGCGACACGGCGTACTACGGCAACCGCGGTATCAAGCCGGTGACCGTCACCAGCGCGCCCGACGACACGGGCACGCTCGAACTCCCGCTGGCAAGGCGGTAGTCGGGCCGTCGACAGTCGTCAGTCCTCCGCGACCGTGATCGCCTGTACCGGGCAGGCGCGTGCTGCCTCGCGCACGAGGGGGTCGGCGGGGGCGTCCTCGGCGCGCGGGCGCAGCGCGCTGAATCCCTCGTCGTCCTGCGTGAAGGTCTTGGGCGCAGTGAGGGCGCACTGCCCCGAGCCGATGCAGCGGTCCGTGTCGATGCTGATGTGCTGGGTGGTCGGCATGGTCGGTCCCTGAGTCCGTGGGTGGCTTGTGGGGGAGGGGCCGGCCCGGCGCGGTGGTCGTACTGCCGTGTCGGGGACGGGGCCGGCTCCGGTGGTGCGGTGAGCGGTATCCGGTTGTCGGTCGACTGTTACCAGGCGACGGGGAGTTCCACCATGCCCTGGAGGGTGTCGCCGGGCTTGAACGGGATCTCCTCGGCGGGCGCCGCGAGGCGCAGGCCGGGGAACCGGGTGAAGAGCGCGTGCAGCGCGATCTCCAGCTCGGCGCGGGCCAGGTTCTGCCCCAGGCACTGGTGGATGCCGAACCCGAAGGCGATGTGATGCCGCGCGGAGCGGTTCCAGTCCAGCTCGTCCGGCGACTCGTACGCCGCCGCGTCACGGTTGACGAGCGAGGTGGAGAACACCACGCCCTCGCCCTTCTCGATCGTCACGCCGCCGATCTCGATGTCCGAGGTCGCCACCCGCAGCATCCCGTCCGCGATGGACAGGTACCGCAGCAGCTCCTCGACCGCGCCGGGCATCAGCGAGGCATCCGCGCGCAGCGCCGCCAGCTTCTCCGGCTGCTGCAACAGCGTGAACACGCCCAGCGAGATCATGTTGGCCGTCGTCTCGTGCCCGGCCACCAGCAGGATCATCGCCATGCCGACCAGGTCTTCGCGCGGCAGGTCGCCGGTCTGCAGCCGGTCGGCGATCAGCTCGTCCAGCAGCCCGTCGCCGGGCTCGGCCTCCTTCCGGGTGATCAGTTCGCCGAAGTACTCCTCCAGGTCCGTCAGGGCCTTCCGGGAGTCGTCCGCGGTCGGGCCGCGCAGCAGCCGCCGCGACGCGTCCTCGAAGAACTCGTGGTCGGCGTACGGGACGCCGAGCAGCTCGCAGATGACCATGGACGGCACGGGCAGGGCGAACGCCGAGACCAGCTCGGCGGGCTGCCCGGCGGCCACCATGTCATCCAGTAGCCGGTCGACAATCTGCTGGATGCGCGGGCGCAGCGCCGCGATCCGCTTCAGGCCGAAGCTGGAGATCAGCATCCGCCGCTGGGCGTTGTGCTCGGGGTCGTCCACCCCGAGGAGCATGGCGCGGCTCCTGCGCGACTCGTTGCGCAGCGCCTCGAACCGGGCGGTGGGAATCGGGAAGTCGGGGTTCGACCGGTTGGACGACAGCCGCTGATCGGTGAGCAGGGCGCGGGCTTCGGCGTGCCCTGTCACCACCCACACCTCCCGGCCGTCGTAGAGGTGGACACGGGCGAGCGGCCCCTGTTCGCGCAGGGGCGCGTAGGCGGTGGGCGGGTGGTAGGGACAGGCGCGGTCCTGCGGAAACTTGACGGCTTCCGCGGCCGCTTCGGTTATGGCTTCCGACACGGCGTACCTCCGGTGCGCTAACTCGGTTGTGCCGCTTCTCATTTCATGTCATGTCAGGAGAAACCACTACGCCATGTTCGGCCAAGTAGTCGGTTACTGACACGAGTTGACCGGCGCGTCTGCTAGCGGGCGGCTGAGCTGGACGTATCGGGGCGGGACGGGGCGCCGGGCCGTCCGGCGGGCGGCCGAGCGGAGGCCACCGCTCCTCAGCGGCGCCGTCCGGCCGGGGCCGCGGTGGCCGAGAAGTGCCGGGTGCGGCGAGCGGTTCGCGCCGATCCGGTACTGAGGGCCGCGCCGCTCGCCATCCCGAGCGCCGCCCCGAGCGCCGCCCCGAGCGCCGCCCCGAGTGGTGCGCCGAGCAGCGCCCCGAATGGCGCTCTTCTCGTGGGTGGCACTCAGTGCCACACTGGCGGGATGGACGACCACACGGGGTATCAAGGCGACTCGGGGTATCGAGGCAACGCGGGATATCGAGGTGAAGCGGGGTATCGAGGAGACGCGGCGGCGCCGGTCTGGGCCGCGCTCGGCGGGCCTGCCGGACTGACCGGACGCGTGCGGTACGGCGGCGCGCGCGGGCTGCTGCCCGCGCGGCTGCCGGTCATGGACCTGGCCAGGACGGCCGTCGCGGTCTGCGCGCTGGCCGGCGCGGAACTCGCCGCGGCCCGTACCGGCGGTCCCGTGCCCGCCGTGACCGTCGACGACGGCGCCGTGGCCACCGCCTTCCTCAGCGAGCGCCACCTGCGCATCGACGGCCGGGCGCCCACGGCCTTCGCGCCGCTCTCCGGTTTCTGGGACACCGCCGACGGTCGACTGCGTACGCACGCCAATTACCCGCACCACCGCGACCGCCTGCTCGCCGCCCTCGGCCTGCCCGGTGACGCCGGGCCCGAGGCGCTCGCCGCCGAGCTCTCCGGCCGGAGTGCGAAGGAGGTCGAGGAGACGGTGTACGCGGCGGGCGGCCTGGCCGTCGCCGTACGGGACGCGAAGGAGTGGGCCGCCCATCCGCAGGGCGCCGCGGTGGCCCGCCGCCCGCTGCTCACCCTCGCGCCGCTCGGCGCCGCCACGCCGCCGGTCCGGCCGCCGGGCCTGGCCGGCGACCCGCTGCTGCCCGCCGCCGGGCTGCGCGTACTGGACCTGACGCGGGTGCTCGCCGGGCCGGTCGCCACCCGTACGCTCGCCCTGCTCGGCGCCGACGTGCTGCGCATCGACGCGCCCGGCCTGCCGGAGAACCGGGACACGCACGGCGACACCGGCTTCGGGAAACGTTCCGCCGTACTGGATCTCGGTGCGCGGGAAGGACGGGCGTCCTTCGAGGAGCTGCTGGCGCTCGCCGACGTGGTGGTCACCGGCTACCGGCCGGGCGCCCTGGACCGCTTCGGGCTGGCCCCGGAAGCGCTCGCCGAACGCCGCCCCGGCATCGTTGTCGCGCGGCTGTCCGCCTGGGGCGACTACGGCCCGTGGGGCGCCCGCCGCGGCTTCGACAGCCTCGTCCAGGCCGCCACCGGCATCGCCGTGACCGAGGCGGCGGCCGACGGCACCCCCGGCGTGCTGCCCGCCCAGGCGCTGGACCACGGCACCGGCTACCTGCTGGCCGCCGCCGTGCTGCGGGCGCTCACCGAGCGGTCCCGGACGGGCGGCTCCCGGCTGGCGACGCTCGCCCTCACGCAGACCGCCGCGCTGCTCACCGACGTCGTGCCGCGGCACACGCTCGACGCTCCCGACGCCCGCGGCGCCGCCGACGCGTTCGACCCGGAGGTCCGGCTCGCCGACGCCGACAGCCCCCTGGGCCGCCTCCGGCACGCCCTGCCGCCGGTCTCCTTCGCCGACGGCCCTGTCAACTGGTCGCGCCCACCGAGCAATTGGGGCAGCGACGCGCCCGCGTGGTGGTGAGAACCGGGCTTCCGGCCCCGCCGCCACGACACGGCGGGGCGGCTCCGGGGACCCGCACCCCGCACACCTGACCGATATCATCCGACGATGGCCGACGACCGACACCCCGCGCCCGCGCCCCTCGCCGCGCCGGAGCCGGACCCGTACCTCGCCCGCGGCCACCGCGTGGGCATCCGGCCGTTCCGTCGCGCGGACCGGGCGGAGTTCACCGCGCGGGCGCGGGAGAGCGCGGAGCTGCACCGCCCCTGGCTCTTCCCGCCCGCCGACGATGCGTCCTACGACGCGTACTACGCCCGGCTGCAGGACCCCTCGCGCGCGGGCTTCCTCATCTGCGACCTCCAGGACGGCGGCCGCATCGCGGGCTACCTCACGATCAACAACATCGTGCACGGCGGCTTCCGCTGCGGCGCGGCCGGCTACGGCGCCTTCGCGCACGCCGCGGGCCGCGGGCTGATGAGCGAAGGGCTGCAGCTGGTACTGCGGTACGCCTTCGGGTCGCTCGGCCTGCACCGCATCGAGGTCAACGTCCAGCCGGAGAACGCCGCCTCGATCGCGCTCGCCCGCCGCAACGGCTTCCGCAAGGAGGGCTACTCGCCCGACTTCCTCTTCGTCGACGGGGCCTGGCGGGATCATGAGCGCTGGGCCATCACCAGCGAGATGATGCCCCCGGAAGGCCCGTGATCCCCGGAGGGTTCGTGGTCCCCGGAAGGCCCGTGATCCGCGCATCGCCGGCCCGCCCCCTCAGCGCCGTTTCCGGTTGACCTTCATCGTGTCCATGTCCGTGGCGGAGGAGCGCAGGTCGCGGTAGCCGTACCCGGCGGCACGCAGCGCGTGCTCGGCCTTCTCCTCGGCGAGCGCGGCCGCCATCTCCTCGCCGTCCGCCGCGTCCGAGACGACGACGTACCGGTACGCGAAGGACGTCATCGACGGGTCGCACGCGAGTGACCCCTCGGGCGTGAACTGCAGCTGCGCCAGGCCCTGTTCGTCGGCCTCGGCCCGCAGTCGCGCCCGGTCCTCCTCGGTCAGCCCGTCCCACTTGCCGCGCACGATCACGCGGTAGGTGTGCTCGGTGGCCATCTCGTCCGTCCTCGTCCTCGTCTTCGCCGCGCGGCGCGTCGGCGGCATCCGGTCGGTGCCATACAGTCCGCGGCATACGGTCGATGCCATACGGTCCGCGCCATGCGGTGTGCGTCATACGGTGTACGGGGCCAGCATCCATCATCCACCGGCGCCGTGTCGCGTGAATTCTTTTTGCGCAACCCTGACCGGAGGACGCCCTGTTCAGCGCGGCCGGGAGCGGGTTCCATGGTCACCAGACGGCCGCCGTGACCAGGGCGGCCCGGTCCGACTGCGAGGCGCTGTGGCCACGAGTGTGCGACGCACCACCCTCTCCCTGCCCGCGGCGGCCGTCGGCCCCGACAATCCGCTGCCCGCGCTGGCCGGCCCCCGTGACGTGCACCGCATCACCGTCCCCGAGGACGCGGGCGTGCCCACGGACATGGCCCGGCAGCTCGCCTACCGGCCGCTGGACTCCCTGCTGCCCGTACGCCGCAGGGACGGTTACGGCCGCGACCGCACCCGTACCGACCTCGACGCGCTGGTGATCGAGAACGACCGGCTGCGCGCCACCGTCCTGCCGGGCCTCGGCGGCCGCGTCCACTCGCTGCACCACAAGCCCACCGGACGTGAACTGCTCTACCGCAACCCCGTGTTCCAGCCCGCCGACTTCGCGCTCAACGGCGCGTGGTTCTCCGGCGGCATCGAATGGAACATCGGGGCGACCGGACACACCACGCTCTCCTGCGCCCCCGTGCACGCCGCGCGGGTGCCGGCGCCGGACGGCGGGGAGATGCTGCGCCTGTGGGAGTGGGAGCGCCTGCGCGACCTGCCCTTCCAGGTCGACCTCTGGCTCCCGGACGGATCCGATTTTCTGTATGTGGGCGTTCGCATACAGAATCCGCACCACCACACCGCGCCCGTCTACTGGTGGTCCAACATCGCGGTACCCGAGGAGGCGCGCACCCGCGTCCTCGCCCCCGCCGACGAGGCGTGGCACTTCGGGTACGAGCGCACGCTGCGCCGCGTCCCGGTCCCCGAGTCCGGCGGCGCCGACCGCACGTACTCGCTGCGCGGCGAGTACCCCGCCGACTACTTCTACGAGATCGGACCCGGCGACCGCCCCTGGATCGCCTCCCTCGACGCCGAGGGGCACGGCCTCGTGCACACCTCCACCGACACCCTGCGCGGCCGCAAGCTCTTCCTGTGGGGAGCCGGCCGGGCCGGGCGGCACTGGCAGGAGTGGCTGACCGAGCCGGGCACCCCCGGGTACGCCGAGATCCAGGCCGGACTCGCCCGCACCCAGCTGGAGCACGTACCCCTGGAAGCCGGGGCGGAGTTCGCGTGGCTGGAGGCGTACGGGCCGCTGGCCGCCGACCCGGAAACGGTGCACGGGGCGGACTGGAGCGCGGCCCGTGGTGAGGTCGCGGAACGGCTCGAGGCGGTGCTGCCGCGCGCCGACGTGGCCGCCGCGTACGCCGCCTGGCGGCCGTACGCCGACCTCGAACCGAAGGAGCGGCTCGCCACCGGCTCCGGCTGGGGCGCGCTGGAGGTGGCCCGCGCCGGGTACGACCTGCCGGGCACGCCGTTCACCGAGGACACCCTGGGCGAGGAACAGCGGCCCTGGCTGGAGCTGCTGCGGACCGGCGACCTCCCCGAGGAGCCGGGCGTGCCGGGCCCGTCGCTGGTCGCCCCGCCCTGGCGCGACCTCCTGGAGTCCGCGGGCCCGAGCCCGTCGTCCGACTACCACCTCGGCGTCGCCCAGTGGCACGCCGGCGACCGCGCCCAGGCCGTCCGCAGCTGGGAACGCGCGCTTTCCCGTGGCCGGAGCTGCTGGCCGCTGTACTGCCTCGCGGTCGCGGAGGCCGCGGCGGGTGAGACGGGCCGGGCGGCACAGCGGTACGCCGAAGCGGTCGCGTGCGCGGCGGAGGCAGCCGACAAAGAGACAGGAGAGGCAGCCGACAAAGAGACAAACGAGGCGACCGGCGAGGTGCGCCGCACCGTGCTGCCCGCGCTCGCCCGCGAGGCGGTGCCCGCCCTGATCGCGGCGAACCGCGCCGACGACGCGGCCGCCGTTCTCGCCCGCCTGCACCCAGCCGACCGCACCCGCGGCCGCTTCCGCCTGCTGGCGGCGCAGGTCCTCCTTGCCCAGGGCGACGCCCCCGCCGCCCGCGCGGTCTTCGACGAGGGCTTCGAAGTCGCGGACCTCCGCGAGGGCGACGAGACCCTCAGCGACACCTGGTACGCGATCGCCGAACGGCTCGTCGCGGGCGACGGCCCGGTCACGGACGAGGTACGCGCCCGGGCCCGCGCCGCCCATCCGCTCCCGGAGCGGTACGAGTACCGGATGCGGCCCACCTGAGAGCCGGCGCCCGAGCCGGGTGTCCGCCCCGACGCCCGGCCCCGACTTCACCCGTACGAGCGACGAACGGAATGATCAGGCGGGGACATTCGTTCACCGCAACATGAAGGCAATCACCGCGAACAGCTACGGCGACCCCGACGTCCTCGAACTCACCGACCAGCCCGACCCGAAGGTGGCGCCCGACTCCGTCCTGATCCGGGTGAAGGCGGCGGGCGTCAATCCGGTCGACTGGAAGATCCTCGCCGGCTATCTCGACCCGATCATGCACGTGCACTTCCCGCTGATCCCCGGGTGGGACGTCTCCGGTGTCATCGAGGCGGTCGGCATGGACGCGACGGAGTACGCCGTCGGGGACGAGGTGTTCGGCTACGTACGCAAGGACGAGGTCCAGCACGGCACGTTCGCCGAGCTGGTCGCGGCGCCGGTGCGCACCCTTGCGCGCAAGCCCGCGGCGCTGGACTGGCAGCAGGCGGCCGGCGTGCCGCTGGCCGGGCTGACCGCGTACCAGGCGCTGAAGCGGCTGGGCGTGGGCAGCGGTGACACCGTGCTGGTGCACGCCGCGGCGGGCGGCGTCGGCGCGTTCGCCGTGCAGATCGCGGTCGCGTGGGGCGCCCGCGTCATCGGCACGGCGAGCGAGCACAACCACGACTTCCTGCGCTCGCTGGGCGCCGAGCCGGTGACGTACGGGGACGGTCTCGCCGACCGGGTGCGCGCGCTGGCCCCCGAGGGCGTGGACGCGGCGGCGGACTTCGTCGGCGGCGAGGCGGTCGACGTCTCCCAGCAGGTGCTCAAGGACCCGAAGCGGGTGGCGTCGGTCGTCGACAACGAGGTCGTCGGCAAGGGCGGCCACCTGGTGTGGGTGCGGCCCGACAGCGCCGACCTGACCGCGCTCGCCGACCTCGCCGAGGCCGGCAGGCTCACCGTCAACATCGACACGGCGCTGCCGCTGGCCCAGGCCGCCGAGGCGTTCCGCCGCAGCCAGTCGGGCCGGGCCCGCGGCAAGATCGTGCTCGACGTGTCCTGAGGACCCGCGCAGGCCCAGCTCCATGCAGGCTCAGCTCCATGCAGGCTCAGCTCCATGCAGGCCCAGTTCCATAGAGCCCGCGCAAGACCCAGTCCCTGAGCCTTCCTGAAAGCCGCCCTGAAGCCCCGTCAGCTGATCGCCACCCGGTCCACGTACTCGAAGATCGAGCCGTCCGGGTGGCGGGCCACCATGTTGCGGCCGGCGGGGCTGGCGAGCGGGCCCGCGATGACCTGCCCGCCCACCGCCTTCAGGTCGTCCACCGCCTGGTCCACGTTCGACACCGCGATCGTCGCGGTGATCTTGCGGAGTACGGACAGCTCCGCCTCGGGGCCGCTCATCAGGAAGAAGCAGCCGACCGCGGCGACGGACACGCCGCCGCGCTGGAAGCGCTGCGCCTGCGCGCCCGTCAGCCGTTCGTACACGGGAATCGCGGTGTCCAGGTCGTCGACGCACACCCGCAGGGAGGTACCGAGAATGTCCATGCGGAGGAGCCTAGTTGGCGCGGCCCGACAACGCGATCATCCGACGGAGTCGCCAGAAGGACCTCCGGAAGGCCCTCACACGCGGCACAGGATTTCTCCGTGCACCATCCCGAACCAGCCGTCCTCCTGGGCGCCCCACTCGCGCCAGGCGGCGCTGATCGCGTGCAGCTCCGCCTCGGTGGCGTGCCCGCCCTCGATGGCCCGCCGCGCGTAGGTCGAGGCCAGCGTGCGGTCCGCCCACAGGCCGCTCCACCAGGCACGTTCCTCGTCGGTGGCGTAGCACCATCCGCTCACCGAAGAGGTCACCGCGTCCGGCGCGAACCCGGCCGCCAGCGCCCAGGACCGCAGCCGGCGCCCGCCGTCCGGCGCGCCCCCGTTGGCCACCGCGACCCGCTGGTACAGGTCCAGCCAGGCGTCCATGCCGTCGACGTCCGGGAACCACGTCATCGTGCCGTAGTCCGCGTCCCGCACCGCGACGATCCCGCCCGGCGCGGTGACCCGCCGCATCTCGCGCAGCGCCTGTACCGGGTCGCCGACGTGCTGCAGTACCTGGTGGGCGTGCGTGACGCAGAAGGTGTCGTCCGGGTAGTCCAGTGCGTGGACATCACCGACCGCGAACTGGACGTTGGTCAGGCCGCGTTCCGCCGCCACGCCCCGTGCCTGCTCCAGGACGCCCGGCGCGTGCTCCAGACCGGTCACCGAGCCGTCCGGCACCAGCGCCGCCAGGTCGGCGGTGATGGTGCCGGGGCCGCAGCCGATGTCCAGGATCTTCATGTGCGGCTTGAGCGAATCCAGCAGGTAGGCCGCGGAGTTGGCGGCTGTGCGCCAGGTGTGCGAGCGCAGTACGGACTCGTGGTGACCGTGGGTGTAGACGGCGGATTCCTGCGACATGGCTGCTCCTTCGCATGCTCGATGCGGTCACGGCGCGCTGCCGCGCCGTGATCCACACCGTACGCCGCCATCTCGAACTATGAGAGTCCCGTCTCGCAGTATGGACGCAGGTGAATGCGTCACTCGGGAAGCAGCCGGTACACGACCAACGCCTCGTTCTCCTTGTCGATCGTCAACTCCTCGCCCGCCGCGGTGACTTCGCCGTCATAAGCGAGATCCGTACCAGGCGCCAGTCCACCGATCCGCAGCGTCCGCAGCCGCGCCTCGCTGAGCACCGGGGAGTGCCGCAGCGCCCCCGTGAGCGCCGCGGTGAGCAGCCGGGTGCGGGCCAGCCGGCCGGCGCGCACCATCCGTACGTCCAGCACGCCGTCCGCCAGATCGTGCCGCCGCACCGGAGCCGAACCGAGCCCCCGGTACGCGCAGTTGCCCACGAACAGCGTCCACAGCTCGCGCCGCCGGCCGTTGACCTCCACCGTCACCGGCTCGGCGGTGCGCAGCACCTGCCACGCGGCCAGCACCCCGGCCGGCCAGGCGCCGATCTTCCCGGCCCACTCCTCCCTGATCCGCACCAGCTCCGGGTAGGCCCCGATCGAGAAGGTGTTGAGGAAGTACGTCGGCTCCTGCCCCCGACCCGTGCGGAACCGGGCGAGGTCCACCGCGACCGCCTCGCCGGTCTCCACCGCCCGGGCCGCCTCGGCCACGGTCTCCACGCCCAGGTCGTACGCGAAGTGGTTGTGCGTGCCGCCCGGCAGCACCGCGAGCGGTACGCCGTGCCGTGCCGCGACCGCCGCCGCGGCGTTGATCGTGCCGTCGCCGCCCAGCACGCCGAGCGCGCCGCCGCGCTCGGCGGCCCGCTCGGCCGCGGCCTGCAGCGCCTTGTCCAGCGGCGCCGCGCCCTGGTGGCCGCACTCGGTCACCTCGGCCTGCGGCAGTACGTCGTGGATGACCTGCGTCTGGTCGCTGTGCGAGCCGGTGCGCTGGCCCGAGCCCTGGTTGGTGACGACGAACAGCCCGTCGCCGTCCGGCAGCGCGGGCGCGTCGGCGCGCGGCCGGGCGGGCGGCGCCATCTGCGCGCGGGTCGGCGCGAAGCCGCGCACCGCGAAGGCCGCGCCCGCGCCGAGCGCGGCGCCCGCCAGCACATCACCCGGATAGTGCACGCCGGTGTAGACCCGGGAGAAGGCGACCGAGGCGGCCAGCGGCGCCAGCGCCAGCCCCCACCACTTGTTCTCGAAGGCCACGCCGGTCGCGAAGGCCGCGGCCGACGCGGCGTGCCCGGACGGGAAGGACGTCGTGAAGGGCTGCCGGGTGAGCTGCCGTATCACCGGTACCGCGTCCAGGATCGGCCGCTCCCGGCGTACCGAGCGCTTGCCCAGCGTGTTCACGGTCAGGGACGCCACCGCCAGCGAGGCGACGCCGCGCAGCGCGGCCCGGCGTGCGGGCCGTCCGCCCAGCGCCGCCGCGCCCGCCGCCGCGCCCAGCCACAGCAGCCCGTGGTCGGCGGCGCGGCTCAGTTTGGGCAGCACGCGCTCGGCGCCGGGCCAGTGCCGGGTCGCGACCCCGTTGAACGTCCTGCGGTCCCACGTGCTCAGTACAGTGCGCATGAGCCACATGTACCCCAGCGGGACCACCGCAGACGGCAACGGGCCGGCAGACGGTAACGGACCGTCTGCCGGACGGATCACCACCGACCCGGCGATCCGTCCGGCGCGGCCCGGCTGATGTCCGCCAGGGTCGAGTCGGGGTCCTGGTCCCGCGCCAGGTCACCGATGCTGACCATGCCCACCGGCGCGCCGTCCTGGACCACCGGCAGCCGCCGCACCGCGTTCCGGCGCAGCAGCGTCACCGCGGTCGAGACCGGCTCTTCCGGGCCGACCGTGACCGGTTCCGGGGTGCACACCGAATGGCACTGCACGCTGAACGGGTCCACTCCGTCCGCCACGGCGCGCAGCACGATGTCCCGGTCGGTGACCACGCCCACCAGCTTGCCGTCCTCCGCCACCAGGACGTCTCCGATGTCGTGCGCGCGCATGAGCTGTGCCGCCTCGACCAGTGAAGCGTCTGGGTGGACGGCAGTGACGGCCGGCGTCATGACTTCCCGTACCAACTGTGCCATTGCCTGATCGCCTTCTTCCTTGTCCTGCTCTCACGGCCGGCCTCCTGCAGGGGGAGTGCTGGCAGCAGTACCCAAGACGCCTCCGGCCATGCCCGTCGCGTGCTTCGATGAGCCGGTGATCAGACCTCGTGACGCACGGGACCTGCCCGCGTGTGTACATCTGCTGCGCGCGGTGCACCTGCACAGTGGCTATCCGTACGCCTGGCCCGCGGACCCGGCGGGCTGGCTGACTCCGGAGGGGCTGACCGGGGCCTGGGTCGCCGAGGACGCGGACGGCCGCGTCGCGGGCCATGTCGCGCTGTGCGGGCGCGAGGTGAACCGGCTCTTCGTCGCGCCCGCGGCGCGCGGCCGGGGCCTGGGCGGCCGGCTGCTGCGCCACGTGACCGAGGAGGCGGCGGCGGGCGGGCTGCGGCCCGTGCTGGCCGTCAATGCCACGGACACCGCGGCCATCGCCCTGTACGAACGCAGGGGCTGGCGGCCGGTGCGCACCGAACGGCAGGACTGGGGCGGCCCGGATCCGGTCACCGTGCGGCACTACGAAGCGCCCACAGCACAGCACTACGAAGCGCCGCCGACCGGGCGCCGGACGGAGGGCTGACAACGGTCCGCCTCGGTGGGGGAGTGGCCCGCGGGCGAAAACCGTACGGAGTGCGTGGTGTGCGTTCCGCGCGGGCGGTTACCTGGGCGCCGGGCACGGCCGGTCGGCGGCTCGTCCGGTCCGGGCGCGGCACCGCGCGGCCCGAACTCGCTTGACCGGCAACGGGTTTACTGAAGAGGCTGCCGGGCACGCGACTAACCGTGCTTCGGACCGGAGGCACGCCCGTGGAAGTGGTGTCACGCTTCGCGGGCGCGCCTGCCTGGCCGCGCTTCCACGGGATCTGACGGACTCTGAGTCGACGGATCAGGGAGCCCAGACCATGCCCATGGCATCCAAGGCCGAAGAACAGCACACCACTACTGAACGCACGCCCGAGCAGCGCGCCGCGCGCCGGCGGCCCGACCAGGCACCGAGCCGGCCGCCCGGCAAACCCGTACGCCGCACCCGGTCGCGTCGCGTCACGTCGAGCAAGGCCCCGCCGGGCGGTGGCCGGGCACGGGCCCGCCATTCCCACCACGACGCCCCCGACACCGCCGCCGACTTCGAGCGGCTGTCCGCCCTCCCCGAAGGCCCCGAGCGCGACGAGCTGCGGCGCCGCGTCGTCTGCGCGTGGCTGCCCATGTCCGAGCGGCTCGCGCTGCGCTTCCGCAACCGCGGCGAGGCCGCCGAGGACCTCCAGCAGGTCGCGGCGCTCGGCCTGGTGAAGGCCGTGGACCGGTACGACCCCGAGCGCGGCTGCGCGTTCGAGAGCTTCGCCGTGCCGACCATCGTCGGCGAGGTCAAGCGGCACTTCCGCGACCACATGTGGGGGCTGCACGTACCGCGCCGGGTGCAGGAGCTGCGCAACCGTGTGCGCGCCGCGCGCCAGGAGCTGACCCGCAGCGTGGACGACCGCGGGCCCACCCCGGAGGAGATCGCCGAGCACACCGGCATGGCGCTGGAAGAGGTACTGCTCGGCAGCCAGGCGCTGGAGAGCTTCACCACGCTGTCCCTGGACGCCGAACTGCCCGGTGCCGACGACGGCTACTCGCTCGCCGACACGCTCGGCGCTCCCGAGGCCGGCTTCGACCTCGTCCTGGACCGCGAGGCGGTCAAGCCCAAGCTGCGCAATCTGCCGGAGCGCGAGCGGGAGATCCTCTACATGCGGTTCTTCTGCGACATGACCCAGAGCCGGATCGCGGACCGGCTCGGCATCTCCCAGATGCACGTCTCGCGGATCATCAGCCGGACCTGCCGCCGCCTTGCCGACCAGGTCGGCGGCCGTCAGGACGAGTACGCGGCCACCTGACGCCGGAACCCGGACCGGCCGAACCGCCGGAACCCGGACCGGCCGAACCGCCGGAACCCGGACCGGCCGAACCGCTGGAGCCCGGACCGGCCGAACCGCCTGAACCCGGACCGGCTGTACCGCCCGAACCGCCGGAGCCCGGCGCCCGTACCGCTCTCACCTGCTCTCGCGGCCGGGCGCCGGGCCTCTGGCCGAGCGCCGCTCGCGCGGCCGAGCACTGCTTCCGCGGTCGAGCAGTGCTCTCGCCGTCGGGCGGTGCTCTCAGGGCCGGGTGCCGCGCAGCGCCAGCGCCAGGTGCCGCGACACCCGGTCCACGATCCCGGCCTCCGGGAGGCTGAACGCCCGTCGGGCCCCCGTACGGAAGAGCGTGAGCACGCCCCGTACGGGGCCGCCCGCCTCCCGCAGCGGCACGCACAGCAGGGAGGTGACCGAGGCGCGGACCAGCAGGGGTGCCCCCTGCGCGTCGTGGCCAAAGGCCGCCACGTCGTCGGGCCGCACCTGGAGCGCTGAGCTGCCCGTGCGGGCCACGTCCTCGGCGAGCGGGCACCGCGCCGGGCACTGCCCGGCGAGCGCCGCGGTGAGGTCCTCGCTGTCGTCCGGGCCGAGGACCAGGGTGCGGCGCAGGGCACCGGACCCGTCCGGTCCGTACCCCTCCGGCCCGTATCCCTCCGCCGGCATCGTCTCGTCGAGTACCACCCAGTCGGCGAACCGGCCGCTCAGCTCCCGCAAAGCCCGCTCCACCGCGGCCGGCGGCCCGTCCGCCTTCACCGCCACGCCCGCCGGCTGCCCGGCCAGCAGCGCGGTGGTCGTGGCGTCGAGCAGATCCATCAGCTCGGCGCCCTGCTTCGCCTCCGCGAGGTGCGCGCGCTGGTCCTCCCCGTGGTCCCCCTGCTGTTCATCCCCCAGCCAAGTCCCGTTAATTGATGGTATTTCGTGCGAAGGGAACGCACCGCCCCCGGTGTGGAAAACCGTGAGGACGGCCGTGCCCGGCTCCCCCGGCGGGCGCAGCGCCGTCATCGTCACGCGCAGCGGCTCACCGGGCCCGTCGGGCGTACGGAGCAGCCGTACGACCATGCTGCGGTCGCCTTCGTTACGGGCCACGGCGGCGACCTGCGACCGGAAGGCCGCGCGGATCTCGGGCGCCATCGAGCCGGTGAGCGGGCGCCCCGTGGCGTACCCCGCGCGCATCCCGAAGAGGATCGTCCCGGCGAAGTTCAGCCGCCGCACGACCGTGTCCGGGTCCAGCAGCGCGACCACGCAGGGCGTCCGCTGGAACAGCGCCCGCAGCAGCTGCTGCTCCTCCGTCCCCGCCCGCGAGCCGTTGTTGCGGCCGGCCGCCGCCAGCCCCTCGTACCGCGGCAGCAGTACGTCGACGACGTGCTGCAGCTCGAAAAGGGCAGCGTCCAGCATCGGCTGCTGCTCCTGCGACGGCAGCGCCCGCGCGCTCCGCAACTCCTCCACGCGCTTGCGGAAATCCGTGAGATCCCCGCCCGCTGACTGTTCTACCCCGGCCATGCCCACACCGTATCCGGACCGGCCGGTACCGGCTCCGCCCGGAACCCATCACGTCCGGAAGAACACCCCCGTCGTCCGGCGAGAACGGAGGTCATAGGTGCAGAACGGGACGTGGGGGCCGGGCTGCGGAGCCCGTCTCCGGAACGACGGGATAGCAGCGTTTTCCGTGCCCGCCCGCCGGGCATCCGACTCCCTACGGGCCGGGCCTCCGACATATGCGGCCGACCGCGGCGGACCTCTGCTGAGCTGCGCCGCCGCACCGCCGGCCCGGAGCACCGACCGAGGACCTACAAGGACCGAGGGACTGACAAGCAATGGCGACCCACAACCTCTGCCCGGTGGACGAATCCGGCGACGCGCGGGGTTCGTCCGCCCGGAGCCTGGTGAACCTCGCGGACGTTGCCGCGCGGTGCACACCGGACAGCTGCGGCGCCACCGCGACCGTGACCACCGGCGAAGCGGCCGCCGACCCGCCCGCCGCCGTCACCCATCCCGACCTGACCTCGCTGGTCAGCGTCCAGTGGGAGTCCGGCGAAGGGCCCATCCAGGCCGCCCTGGCCTCCGGACGTCCCGTCAGCTCCGGCGACCTGCTGCACGACGACCGATGGCCCGCCTACCGCACCGAGGCGCTGGAGGCCGGCGTACGCTCCAGTACCACGCTGCCGTACCTGCGCGACGGGCTGGCGGTCACCGTCACCGTCTACAGCTTCCGCCCCGGCCTCACCGCGGACCCCGGGGACTGCGCGGCCGCCGCGCTCGGGGACCTCGCCGCCACGGGCCTGGTCCGCGACCGGAACTACCGCCGGGCGCTGGCGGAGGTCGGCCGGCTGGACGCCGCGCTCCGCTCCCGCCCGATCGTCGACCAGGCGTGCGGAATCATGATGTACGTGCTGGGTTGTGACGCGGACGAGGCGTTCGGAATGCTGCGCCGGCTCTCCCAGCACACCAACCGCAAGCTCCACGACCTCGCCGCCGCCGTCGTCGAGACCCGCGGCCGCGGCGTGGAGCGGGAGCTGCGCGGGCTGCGCGAGGAGAACGGCGGCCGCGGACGCGAGAACGGCGGCCGCGGACGCGAGGCCCGCGGCGTCTAGAGGGCCACGGGAGCCCGCGGCGCCCGGACGGCCGCTGACGTGTCGTCCCGCGCGGCACCTCCTTGATCTGCAAGGGTGGTCGGGGGGGGCCCCCCCGCGGGGGCCCCCCCCCCCCCGCGGGGGCCGGGGGGGGGGGGGGGGGGCCGCCCCCGGCGGGGGGGCGGGGGGGGGGGGGCCCCCCCGGCGGGGGGGCCCCCGACCACCTGCCGTGGACAGTGGAGGTACGGATGCAGCCGAGCGCCCTGGAGCCGCACCCGGATCCGGACCCGCCCATGGGTCTGCCCATCCTCCCGGAACTGGCCGCGCACCTCGCCGCGGCGGCCGACCGCACAGAGCCCGAACCGCCCGGCGGCTCCCTGCCCCTGCGCGCCGCCGCCTGCGGCTACTTCGAGCGCCGCGGCCTGGGGACCGCCGCCGAGAGCGTGCTGGCCGGTCCCGGCGCGCCCGCCCTGCTGCTCGCGCTGCTCGCCGCGACCGGCGGCGACGTCGTACTGCCCCGCCCGTGCGCCGCGTGGTACGCCCCGCAGGCCCGGCTGCTGGGCCGCGCCGTGCACCCTGCGCCGGTACCGGCCGAGTCCGGGGGAGTACCGGACCCCTTCACGCTCCTGGAGACCGTGCACCGCGCCCGGGACACCGGCGGCGACCCCCGGGTGCTGCTGGTGTCCGTCGCCGACGACCCCACCGGCACCTGCCCGCCGCCCGAGCAGCTGCACGAGGTGTGCGAGGTGGCGGCCGGCGAGGGGCTGTGGGTCATCAGCGACGAGACCCGCCGCGACCTGCTGCACGACCCGCACGACACGGTGGTGCTCAGCCCCGCCGAGATGCTGCCCGGCAGCGTCGTCGTCCTCGCCGACCTGCGGGCCACGCTCGTACCGGCCTCCTGGCCCGCCGCGCTCGCCCGCTTCCCCGCCACCGACCCCGGTGAGGTGCTGCGCGCCGCCGCGCTCGACGCGCTGACCGGTCTCGCCACCCCGCTGCCCGGCCCGCTCGCCGCCGCCGTCGGCCACGCGCTGGGCGAGCCCGCCGTCGTACGGGAACGGATCACCGCGGCGGCACGGCTGCACGGCCGGCTCGCCGCCGGGCTGCACCACACGCTCACCGCCGCCGGTGCGCTCTGCCGCCCGCCGCACGCCGGCAGCCACCTCTACGCCGACCTCGAACCGCTCCGCCCCGCCTTCGCCGCCCGCGGCGTCACGGGACCGGCCGCGCTGGAACGGGCGCTGGCCCGCTGGGCGGCCCGCGGCGGCCACCGCTTCGGCGACGACCCCAAGGCGCTGCGCGTCCGCCTCAGCACGGAGGCGTTGTTCGACCCGGACCCGGACCGCCGCAGACGCCTCCTGGCTGCCCCCGATCCGCTCGACATCCCCGCGGTGACGGAGGAACTCCGCGCGCTGGCCGAGACGCTGGGGATGGCGAGGGGAGCAGCGGACTGACGGCCCGTCAGTCCGGCCGGGTGCGTCATGGCCGGTCGGGCCGCGTCAGGCCGAGCGGTCGTGCGGGCGGCGGATCCTGCGCCAGGCCGCCGGGGCCGCGCTGAGCAGGACCGTCAGCCCGACCGCCGCGGCCACGCCCTGCCACGGCTCGCTGAAGAGCGAGCCGCCCAGTATGCCGATGAGCTGGTACGTCGCCGCCCAGGCCAGACAGGCCGGCAGGTCGCCCCGGGCGAACCACCGGACCGGCTGCTTCGCCAGCAGACACGCCAGCATGATCGGGATACGCCCGGCCGGCACCAGCCGGGACAGCACGAGCACCTGGACCCCGTGCTCGTCCAGCCGCGTCCGGGCCTGCGCCAGCCGCTCCGGCGCCGACCGCTCGCGCAGCCGCTCCAGCCACCGCGAGCCGTTCTTGGACCGCACCCCGCGCGCACCGAGCCAGTACAGCGTCAGGTCGCCGAGGAACGCGGCGGCCGACGCCACGAGGAAGACCAGCAGCAGCGAGAACGGCGCGGTGTGGTGGAACGCCACGGCCGCCGCCGAGCTGACCAGCGCCCCGGTCGGCACGACCGGCACCAGCGAGCCGAGCACCACGAGGACGAAGAGCGACGGGTAACCGGCCGCCTGCTGCGTGGACTCCGGCGGGACCACGGCAGCCAGCGCGAGGGCCGGTGTCACGGCCGGTGTCACGGCCAATGTCACGGCGGGTGTCCAGGGAGCGCTCACCGGCCCGCCGCCAGTCGCACGGAGGCGCCGTGCTCCAGCACGTGCACGGTCACGTCGGGCGCCACCAGCGCCGACTGCCGTACGAACTCCTGCCCCGGCGCGTGGAATTCGTGCGGCCGCACGGCGTCCATGCCGATCGGCCAGTACGTGCCGTAGTGCACCGGCACGGCATCGCGCGGCGCGAGCCGGGCCGCCGCCTCTGCCGCGCGGCGCGCGTCCAGATGCCCGTGCCCGAGGAACGGGCCCCAGCCGCCCACCGGCAGCAGCGCCACGTCGCACGCCCCGACCTCGTCCGCCATGTCGTCGAACAGCCCGGTGTCACCCGCGAAGTACGTCGTCGCCGCGCCCCGCATCACGTACCCGAGGGCGGGCACCCGGTGCGGCCCGTACGGCAGCCGCCGCCCGTCGTGCGCCGCGGTGACCGCCCGTACGGTGACCGCGCCGACCTCGGTCTTCTCTCCGACACCGAGCTCCGTCACGGGCAGGTCGCGGGCGGCCGCGGTACGGCGCAGCCCGGGCAGTGCGGCGGGCGCGCCGCGCGGCACGATCAGCCGCGTACCGGGCGCGAGGCGCGCGAGCGAGGGCAGGTGGAGGTGGTCGGCGTGCAGATGCGAGATCAGTACCGCGTCCGCGACGGTGGCGCTGTCACCGGGCATGGCACCCCGGCGCCGCCGCAGGTGCGCCAGGCGCCGTACGAACAGCGGATCGGTCAGCAGCCGGGTCCCGGAGTCCTCGACCGTAGCGGTGGCATGCCCCCACCACGTGACCTCCACCGACACCGCTGGACCTCCATACGCGCGCCTTCCACTCCGTTCCTCGACCCTACGCCCGAGCCGCGAAGGTTATGAACGCGGCAAACGCGTCCTGCCGCACATCGAGGGTGGGCCCGTCGGGGTCTTTGGAGTCCCGGATGTGGATGGTGGTGGGGGTGGGGGAGACGGCGACCTCGACGCACTCACCGCCGCCCGCATCGCTGTAGCTGCTCTTGAACCACTGCAGATCAGTCATAGCTCATCCCTCAACTGCTCGATCAGCTTCACGGATTCGTCCGGCCGGAGAGCCTGGCTCCTGATCATGGCATAGCGGCGCGTGAGCACCCCCACGTCGTCCGGCTTGCTGACCAGTGTGCTCTCCCCGTTGCCTTCCATGTAGACCAGGGGCGTGTCTTCCGGGGTCTCGATCACGGTCATCGGACCGAGGAGTCCCGCATGCTCGCCCCGGCTCATCGGCATCACTTGGAGCACGACATTCGGGCGCTGAGCGCACTCGACGAGGTACGCGTACTGACGCCGCATGACGTCCAGGCCGCCGATCCGCCGCCGCAGTGCCGCCTCCTCGTGGATGACGTTGATGCAGCACACGGGCTTGCGGTCGAGGAGCGCCTTGCGCTCCATCCGGGCCATGGTCAGCTTCTCGATCTCCTCCTCGTCCCACGGCGGGAAGCCGCACCCCAGCAGCGCACGGGTGTACTCCTCGGTCTGCAACAGGCCGTAGATCAGCTGCGTGCAGTACGTGGACACGCTCAGCGCCGCCTGCTCCAGCTGAACGAACCCCCGGAAGTACGCGGGGTATCGCTCCAACCGTAGGTACTTGGCTGCGGCGGCGATCACCCCGCCCGCCTCCAACGCCCCCTCCGCGCTCTCCAGGAACTCATCCGTCGCCGGTTTCGCGCACGTCTCCACCGCGCTCACCGCCGCGCCCGTGTAGTTCATCAGCGAGCCCAGCTCCGTCTGCGACAGGCCGCGGGCCGTGCGCAGGAGGCGCAGTACCTCCGCCAAGTACTGCTGTGCCGGGCTCAGGGCCTTCTTCTTCGGCTGCGCCATTGCAGCCCCCCTCAACGTGGTTCAACGGTCGGTCAACGGTCCACGTGCAACCACTACCGAGCGTAGCCACCACCACTGACAGTGGACCCCATGAACGCAGAAAGTCACCCCTGGTGTGCACGGTTCACTTCCGTTCCCCAGTCCGTGGGCCGGGCCCGGCGGGCCGTCCGCGCGGTGCTGCTCGCGCACGGCGTCGCGCCGGACACGGCCGACACGGTCGTGCTCGTCGTCTCCGAACTCGCCGCGAACGCGGCCCGGCACGGCCATGTCCCCGGGCGGCTCTTCGAGGTCCGTATCGACCTGGGCGAAGAGGGCGAGGACAAGGAGATCACCGTGGAGGTGTCGGACGCGGGCGACGCCCGCCCCGCGCTACAAGGGCCCACCGCGAACGCGGAATCCGGCCGCGGGCTGCTGCTCGTCGCGGCGCTGGCCACCGCTTGGGGCGTGCGGGACCGGCAGATCGGCAAGACGCAGATCGGCAAGACCGTGTGGGCGCGGGTCGGCCGCTAGGACGTGGCGGGGCGGGAGCCGGGGGTGTGGCCGAAGGTGCGGCGGAAGACGTCGATGAAGGTGCTGGCGGATGACCAGCCGCATCGGTGGGCGACGGTGGTGACGGGGGTGTCGTCGGCGAGGAGGATCAGGGCGTGGTGGAGTCTGACCTGGGTGCGCCACTGGGGGTAGGTGAGGCCGAGGTCGTCCCGGAGGCGGCGGGAGAGGGTGCGGGCGCTGGCGCCGATCTGCCGGCCGAGGTCGTCGAGGGAGCGGTTGTCCGCCGGGTCGGCGCGCAGGATGTCGTGCAGCTCCCGGAGCAGGGGGCTGGTGGGAATCGGCAGGTGCAGCGGCTGCTCGCGGGACATGGCGAGCTGGTCGAGCAGGACGGCGCGCAGGCGAAGGCGGGGCGGGCTGTCGTCCTCGGGGGCGCGCGTATAGGAGACGATGAGTTCGCGCAGGAGGGGGCTGACGGCGAGGACGGCCGGTTTGTCGAGGCCGAGGGGATTCTCGGTGGCGGGCAGACCGACGAGGTGGAGGTCGAGTTCGCCGTGGGCCTGGTGCTGGTGGACGGTGCCGGCGGGAATCCAGATCGCGCGGGTGGCGGGGGCTACCCAGGAGCCGGCGTCGGTGGTCACCGCGATGGTGCCCTGGCCGGCGTAGGCGATCTGGTGGTCGTCATGGCGGTGCGCGTCGATCTCACCGCCGGACGCGAGACGTTGGGTCCGGGTCGGCGCGACAGACATGTGGCGGATTTCCTGCATCACCTGTCAATCTATCGAAAGCGGGACACCGGGTGGTTCTCCCAGCATGGGACGGGTGCGAAGGAATACATCGATCTCCCTGCTGGCCGTGGGACACGCCTGCGTCGACATCTACCAGGGCGCCGTCGCGGCGCTGATCCCGTTCTTCGTGGCCGAACGGGACTACACCTACGCGGTGGCCTCCGGCATCGTGCTGGCCGCGTCCCTGCTGTCGTCGGTGGCCCAGCCGGTGTTCGGGGCGCTCACCGACCGGTGGGCGATGCCGTGGCTGCTGCCGGTCAGCACCTTGCTGGGCGGCGTGGGCATCGCGTTGAGCGGTCTGAGCGGCTCTTACGGACTCGCCCTGGTCTTCGTCGCCGTCTCCGGGATCGGCGTGGCCGCCTACCACCCGGAGGCCGCCCGCGTGGCCCGGCTGGCGAGCCGGGGCAGTCACAGCGCGATGAGCTGGTTCTCCCTCGGCGGCAACATCGGCTTCGCGCTCGCCCCGCTCATGGTGTCGACCGTGATCGGACACGGCTCACTGCGCTGGACACCGGTCCTGGTCCTGCCCGCGCTGGCCGGCGCCGCCCTGTGCGTGCCCGTCCTCCGGATACTCGCCCGGCCACGGGCCGGTACCTCCAGGACGGCGACGCCCAGGGGCGCTGACGATGTGGCCTCGTTCGTGAAGCTGTCCCTGGCGGTCGTCTTCCGCTCCATCGTCTTCACCGGCCTGAGCACCTTCGTCTCCCTCTACGCCCAGCAGCGCATGCAGGGCAGCACCACCGCGGGAACCCTCGCCCTGTTCCTGCTGTTCCTGGGTGGAGCCGTCGGTTCGGTACTGGGCGGGTCCCTGGCCGAACGCTATGACCGCGTCCGTGTGTCCCGCTGGTCCTATCTGCTCTCGATCGCCGCCGTCGCCGGAGTGATCCACATGCCCGGCCCGGCCATGTTCCTCTTCGTGGCCCTCACCTCCGCCGGCCTGTACGTCCCCTTCTCCCTCCAGGTCACGCTCGGCCAGGACTACCTTCCCTCCCGCATCGGCACCGCAAGCGGCGTCACCCTCGGCCTCACCGTCAGCGCCGGCGGCCTCATCAGCCCCCTACTGGGACACCTGGCCGACTCCACCTCCCTGCGGACGGCCCTCACCCCTCTGATCGCCATGCCCGCCCTGAGCTGGCTCCTCTTCCGCGCCCTGCCCGAACCCGCCACCCCCGAGCCGGATCCTGTCGTCCGTCGGGGCGAGCTGACGGGTACGGCGGGGGACACGACCTAGCGGAGCTCGGGGCTGTCGATCACGTACACCCGGACCGCGCGGCCGCACGTGGGGTCCACCGTCTCGCGGTCCAGCCGCATGCCGAGCTTGCGCATGATGCGTTCGGAGGCGTCGTTGCCGCGCTGCGCGATGCTGATGATCCGCTCCAGGCCGCGCTCGCGGAACCCGTAGTCCAGCGCGGCCCGCGCCGCCTCCGTGGCGATGCCCCGTCCCCAGTACGGCCGGCCCAGCCGCCAGCCGATCTCCACGGCGGGCAGCACCTCCGGCAGGAAGTGCGGTACGGACAGTCCGACGAACCCGGCCAGCTCCCCCGAGGCGCGCAGCTCGACCGCGAACAGTCCGAAGCCCTCGATGTCCCACTCCTGTTCCCAGGAGGAAATGCCGGAGGCGGTCTGCGTGAGGCTGCGCGTCGCGCCGCTCCCGATCCAGCGCATCACTTCGGGATCGGCGTTCACGGCTGCCATCGGCTGAAGGTCCCCGGGGAGCCAGCGGCGCAACGTGAGCCGCTGCGTATGCAAAGTGATCACGCTTCATCCTGCCAAATCCGGTGACCGGGCCACCCCGCGGGAAGCTGTTTCCCGCCGACCGCTCCCTCTGACATTCCCCTGCCGTCGCCCCGGCCATTGCCCGGCCGTCGTCGTGGTTATCCACAGGGGCCCGGGCGGTCGCGGGGCGTGTGGCACGCTGAAGCGCGGACCGGTGAGACGTACCGGACATGTCGGAGGAAGGGTGAGTGCGGCGTGCGGCGACCTCGATGGCGGAGCGCGGGCGGTGCCCTGCTGCGAGTGATCGCGGTCTGGGCGGTCTCGACCGTCGCGATGCTCGTGCTGGCCGGTGCGCTGCCCGACTTCCGGCTGCAGTCGGCGAACGGCGACAGTGCCACGCAGATCGCGGTGACCGCGGCGCTCGGCGCCGGCGCCTTCGGCCTGCTCGGCGCGTTGGTGTGGCCGCTGCTCGTACGCACCCTGCTGCTCGTGCCCGCGCTCGTGCTCGGCCTGCTCGTCTTCGCGCTCAACGGCTCGCTGCTGCTGGTCGCGCTCTGGCTGATCCCCGACGGACGCGGCGCGGCCTCCCCGGAGACAGCGGTAGTAGTGGCCGCCGTGATGTCCGCGGTGTCCTCCGCGACCGGCGCGGCACTCGCGGTCGGCGACGACGACGCGTACCGCAGGCGGCTGGCCCGGCTGGCCCTCCGGCGGCGCACCACCGTGGTGCAGGACCCGGCGGGCGCCCCGCCCGGCACGGTCTTCCTCCAGCTCGACGGGGTCGGGCACGACGTGCTCGTCGACGCGCTGGCGGGCCCCGACCCGCTCATGCCCACCGTCGCGGGCTGGGCCGGCAGTACTCACACGCTCACTCCCTGGCGCACCGACTGGTCCAGCCAGACCGGCGCCAGCCAGCTCGGCATCCTGCACGGCACCAACCACGACGTGCCCGCCTTCCGCTGGTACGAGAAGGAGACCGGCGAGGTCATCGTCAGCAACCGCCCGACCAGCGCCGCCGAGCTGCAGCGCCGCGCGATGGCCAGGACCGGCAGCGGCGGCCTGCTCTCCGTGGACGGCGCGAGCCGGGGCAACCTCTTCAGCGGCGGCGCGGCGCAGCTCGCGCTGGTGCTCTCGGTGGCCGCCCGCCGCGGCCGGCACAACCGCTCCCGGGCGGGGTACTTCGCGTACTTCTCCGACCCGGCGAACGCCACCCGCACCGCCGCCTCCTTCGTGGTGGAGGTGTGCCGGGAGATCGGGCAGTCGCTGCGGGCGCGCTTCCGGGAGGACGGGCCGCGGGTCAAGCGCGGCGGGCTGTATCCCTTCGTGCGGGCGTTCGCGACGGTCGTCGAGCGGGACGTGGTGGTCGCCGCGGTGATCGGCGACATGCTGGTCGGCCGGACCGCGATCTACGCCGACCTGGTCGCGTACGACGAGGTCGCGCACCACTCCGGTCCGGAGAGTCGGGACGCGCGGCTGGTGCTGCGGCGGCTGGACCGTTCGCTCGCGCTGATCGCCAAGATCGCCCCGCACGCGCCGCGCCCGTACCGGATCGTGCTCCTCTCCGACCACGGGCAGAGTCCGGGCGAGACCTTCGCCGGGCGGTACGGGCTGACGCTGGAGGACCTGGTGCGGGCCGGCTGCGGACTGCCGGTGTCCCGGCGGGCGCGGCGCAGCCCCACGGGTGCCGAGGCCAGGAACACCGCGCGGGCCGCGCTGCACCGCCCCGAGGAGGAGCCGGAGGAGACCACGCGGCGCGCCCGCCGCGCCGCCGAGCCGATCGTGCTGGCCTCCGGGAATCTCGGTCTGGTGTCGCTGCCCTCGATACCGGGGCCCTCGATGCCGGGCGGCCGGGCGACGCGCGAGCAGATCGACCGCCGCAATCCGGCGCTGCTGAGCACCCTCGCCGAGCATCCGGGCATCGGCTTCGTGCTCGTACGGTCCGAGGAACACGGCGCGGTCGTGCTCGGGCCGCGCGGGGGCGCGCACTACCTCGATACGGGGCGGATCGTCGGCGAGGACCCGCTGGCGCCGTTCGGGCCGGGCGCGGCGGACGCGGTACGCCGTACCGACGGTTTCCCGCACGTCGCCGACATCATGATCAATTCCTCGTGCGACCCGGAGACGGGCGAGGTGCACGCCTTCGAGGAACAGATCGGCTCGCACGGCGGACTCGGCGGACCGCAGTCCCGTCCGTTCCTCCTCTGGCCCGAAGACCTGACCCCGCCGGTGGGGGAGGGCACGGAGCTGGTCGGCGCCGAACACGTCCACCGGGTGTTCCGCCGCTGGCTGGGAGAGGGCGGCGTCCCGGCGGTGCCGGTGGGCGGCGAGCCCCGGACCAGTACGGACGGAGCGCCGGTCGCGTCCGGTACGGACGAAGCGCCGGTCGCGTCCGGTACGGACGAAGCGTCGAGCACCGGCGGGACGCGGTCCGGTGCGGACGAAATACGGTCGCAGGGTGCCACTTCCGAAGCTTTTTCTCCTGCCGATGGCGCCTCGCAGGAGGAACAGCGCTGATTTGGAGGCGGCCTCCGGGGTCCCGGACCATGGTGGGGCGCCCGCAGCCACCCGGCCGGGCGCGACGCGTGCCGGGAGCCTGACGCAGGCCCGGCGCGCACGGCGTCCGGCGACCTCGGACGCGAAGCACAAGCGCTCGGACGCGGAGCACAAGCGCTCGGACGCAGCACGAGAGAGAGCCACCACTCGCCATGCACGACCGGCACACCCGCCGCTTCGGTCTGGGGACCGCCACCGCCCTGGTGATGGGCAACATCATCGGCGGCGGGATCTTCCTGCTCCCCGCCTCGGTCGCCCCCTACGGCACCGTCAGCCTCGTCGCCTTCGGCGTCCTGACCCTCGGCGCCCTCGCGCTCGCCCTGGTCTTCGGCCGCCTCGCCCAGCGGCATCCGGACACCGGAGGCCCGTACGTCTACGCGCGCGAGGCGTTCGGCGACTTCGCCGGCTTCCTCTCCGCCTGGTCGTACTGGACCATGTCCTGGGTCAGCAACGCGGCCCTCGCCGTGGCCGCCGTCGGCTACGTCCACGTGCTCTTCCCCGGCCACGACTCCAAGGGCATCGACCTGGCCGTCGCGCTGCTCGCCCTCTGGCTCCCGGCGATCTCGAATTTCGCCGGCACCCGCTACGTCGGCGCCGTACAGCTGATCTCCACAGTTCTGAAGTTCCTGCCGCTCCTGTTCATCGCGATCGCCGGGCTCTTCTTCTTCGACCCGGACAACCTCGGCTCCTTCCACGAGGGCGGCGGCAGCTCGCTCGGCGGGCTCTCGGCCGCCGCCGCGATCCTGCTGTACAGCTACGTCGGTGTGGAGTCCGCCGCGATGAGCGCGGGCGAGGTGCGCAACCCGCAGCGCAACGTCGGCCGGGCCACCGTCCTCGGCGTCCTCGGCGCCGCGCTGGTCTACCTCCTCGGCACCCTCTCGGTCTTCGGCACCGTCCCGCACGACAAGCTGGTGAACTCCCAGGCCCCGTTCTCCGACGCGATGAACGCGATGTTCGGCGGCACCTGGGGCGGCGCGCTGATCGCGGCGGCCGCCGTGATCTCCATCCTCGGCGCGCTGAACGGCTGGACGCTGATGAGCGCCCAGTCCCCGTACGTCGCCGCCCAGGACGGCCTGTTCCCGGCCGCCTTCCTGAAGAAGCGGCGCGGCGTGCCGACCTTCGGCGTCCTGGCCTCCGCCGTCCTGGCCTCGGCGCTCACCGTGTGCAACTACGTCTCCGGCGCCGCCGGCGTCTTCGAGATCCTCGTCCTGATCACGACCTTCTCGGCCACCGTGCCCTACCTCCTCGCCGCCGGCGCGCAGGTGTACTTCCTGCTCACCGGGCGCCGCGACGAGGTGCGCCCCGGCCGCTTCGCCCGGGACATGGTCATCGCGCTGGCCGCCTTCGGCTTCACCTTCTGGCTGGTGGCGGGCGCCGGGTACGCGGCGATCTACCAGGGCGTCCTGTTCCTCTTTGCGGGCATCCTGGTGTACGCGTGGATGCGGGCCCGGCGGACGGCACGGGAGCGGGAGGCGGCGTCCGAGGCCGAGGCGGAGCTCGTACCGGCCCCGTGATAAACCTCCAGGTGGCAGCGGCTCGCGGGCCGCTGCCACCCGCCGCCCGTCAGGAGGAGATCCCATGCCCGCCCGCACCCTCGCCACCGCCCCGATCCTCGTCCTCAACGGCCCGAACCTGAACCTCCTGGGCCAGCGGCAGCCGGAGATCTACGGCTCCGACACCCTCGCCGACGTCGAGGCGCTGTGCGCCAAGGCCGCGGCCGCGCACGGGGGCACGGTCGACTGCAGGCAGTCGAACCACGAGGGGCAGCTCGTCGACTGGATCCACGAGGCGCGGCTCAGCCACGCGGGCATCGTGATCAACCCGGCCGCGTACTCCCACACCTCCGTCGCGATCCTCGACGCGCTCAACACCTGCGACGGGCTGCCGGTCCTGGAGGTGCACATCTCCAACATCCACCAGCGCGAGGAGGTCCGGCACCACTCCTACGTCTCGCACCGCGCCGACGGCGTCATCGCGGGCTGCGGCGTCCAGGGCTACGCCTTCGCGATCGACCGGGTGGCCGCGCTGGTGGCCGCGGCGCACCAGTAAGCCGCGCGGCACGCCGGTAACCCGCGCGGCACGACCCTCCGCGGATTGCGGCACGCCCGTCCGCACATTGGCGCGAAAGCGGGTTCGGCGTGCGAAGGTGGGTGGAATCTGGAATCCAGATACCCACGCGACGGCTGAGCTGAGAGGCGGGACGGCATGAACGCTCAGGTGGATCCGCTCACCGACAAGGAGATCGAGGACCGGCTGGCGGAGCTGCCCGGCTGGACGGTCGCCGACGACAAGCTGACCCGTACGTACGGCTTCGACAGCCACTTCCCGGCGGCCGCGATGGTCATCCACGTGGCCCAGATCCAGGAGGAACTGGGCCACCACTCCGACCAGACGCTGAGCTACAACAAGCTGACCATCGCGGTGAACACCCACAGCGCCGGCGGCCGCGTCACCGAACGGGACTTCGCCCTCGCGCAGCGGATCGAAGCCGTCGCAGCGGGCCACGGGGCCCGCTGACCCGCTCCACGGCCCGGCCACGCCCGGCGCGCGGCGCCGCCCGCGTCAGCTCCGCGTTGAACTGCGCGCCCGTCAGCAGGGACAGGTGGGAGAACCACAGCCAGATCAGGAAGACCACGGGCCCGGCGAGCGACCCGTACAGCCGGTTGAAGGTACCGACGTACGACGCGTACAGCGCGAAGCCCGCCGAGGAGACCAGCCACAGCAGGACCGCGAGGACGCCGCCGGGCACCCCGCGCCGCACCCCGCGCGAGGCCGGCGGCCCCGAGCGGAAGAGGACCAGTACCAGCACGGTCACCAGGCACAGCAACAGCGGCCACTTGACCACGCTCCAGGTCACCTCGGCGGCCCGGCCCAGGCCCACGGCGCGCCCCATCGCGCGCGCCAGCGGCCCGCTGGCCAGCAGGGCCACCGCGCTCAGGATGAGCGAGGCGAGCAGCACCAGCGCCGTACCGAGGATGCGCGGCGCCTTGCTCCACGGCGGCCGGTCGTCCTTGACCCGGTGCATGGCGTGCAGCGCCCGCCGGAACACCGCGAGATAGCTGCACGAGGACCACACCGCGCTGACCGTCGCGCCGCCCACCACCAGCCAGGCCGCGGTCCGCTGGTGGGACATGGAGATGAGCGCGCGGTGCAGTGTGGCGCCGGACTGGGCCGGGGCGAGCGCGCTGATGTGTTCGATCAGCTGACCGGTGGCGGGCGGGTCGGCCAGCCCGATCAGCGACACCGTCACGATCATGGCAGGCAGCAGCGCCAGCACCGAGTAGTACGTCAGGCTGGCCGCCCAGTCCGTCAGATCGTCACGCCATACGGACAGCGGCGTACGGCACAGCGCGGTCCGCCACTGCCGCCAGTCCGGCAGCGAGCGCACGACATCCTGTACCGCTCCGCGCACCGGACCGGCCCGCTCCGGTGTCTGCTGTCCCGGTACCCGGCGGTCATCGCCGACCTCCATCGTGCTGGTCTTCCTTTCCGTACGGACCGTTCCGCTTACCGGCCCGCGCCCCATCCTGCCCCGTTCCGCGGGCCCTTCCGTACCGGCCCCGTGCCCCGTGGCTCCGGCGAATGATCGGAAAGCGGGAAAATCACCCTGCTTTGCGCGTGCCGTACCAGGACATCGGGGCCGGAGCGTGCCCCAATGGGTACCGGGGCAGTGATGCCTGGCACGCATGTTCCGCGGTGCTGACCGAGAGGAGCGGACGGGTGCCCGAACCCGGCGATGCCCTCCTGGCCGTGCGGGCCGGAGAAGGGGACGAGGGGGCGTTCGAGATGCTCGTACGCCGGCACGGCCCGTCGCTGCTGCGCCTGGCGACCCGGCTCCTGGGCAGCAGGACGGACGCGGAGGACGCCGTGCAGGACGCGTTCGTCAACGCCTGGCGGCGGATCCCGGAGTTCCGCGGTGACGCCTCGTTCTCGACGTGGATGTACCGCATCGTCACCAACCGCTGCCTGAACATCCTGCGGGCCCGCCGCCCCACCCAGGACCTCGGCTCGGTCCCCGAACCACCCGCGCCCGAACATGCCTCGTCACCGGTCCGCGCGGCCGAGTCGCAGGCGGCGGTACGCGCGCTGAGCGACGCCATGCAGGGGCTCACCCCCGAACAGCGCGCCTGCTGGGTCCTGCGCGAACTGCAGGGGCTGCCGTACGAGGAGATCGCCGAGATCGTCGGCAGTACGCACCAGGCGGTGCGCGGCCGGGTTTTCCGGGCACGCCGCTATCTGACGGAGGCGATGAGCTCATGGCGCTAGGCGACGCGTACGAGGGCGAGGACCCGGCACTGCCCTGCGGCCGCACGCTCTCGGAGGTCTGGGAGGCGGCGGAGGAGACCCCGGACGACCCGCATACAGTCGGCTGTCCACACTGCCAGGAAGCGCTGGCGCAGCTCGGCGTGCTGGACGACTACGTGCGCGAGGCCCGGGAGGACGACGTGGACGCGGTGGCCGAGGCGGCGGCCGCCGACCGGCTCACGGCGCGGGTGATGGACCTGGTCAGGACCGACCTGCGGCCCGGCCGCACGCTGCCGCTGGGCGAGCCGGCGGACGACGCCTGGATCACCGAGGCGGCGGCCGCGAAGGCGTTCCGCGCGGCGGCCGAGGCGCTGCCGACGGTGTTCGCGGGCAGCTGCAAGGTCACCCTCGAGGCGCCCGACGGGCCCGCGACGGTGAACATGGAGGTCGCGGCGGGCCTGGAGTGGCCGCTGCCGGAACTGGCGGAGCGGATCCGCGAGCGGGTGCTCGCGGCGGCGGACGAGGCGGTCGGCATGACCGTCTCCGGAGTCGACGTCAGGGTCGTGGACCTCATCGACGCGGAACCGGACGTGGCAGCGGACGCGGGGGAGGAGCGGGCATGAGCGACACGCACCGGGCCGAGGGCCTCGGCAGTGGCAGTGGCAGTGGCAGTGGCAGTGCGGAACGCGAGCTGCGGGCGCTGCTGCAGCGCACCGCGGCCGAGGCCGCACGGGCCACGACCGGGGTCGCGTACCTCCGCCCGGGCCTCGGCGATCTCGTACGCGGCACGGTCCCGCTGCTCGCGCCCGCCGACGGACAGCGGCGCGTCACCGGCGTACGCGCGGAACCGGGCGACGCACCGGGCCTGTGGCGGCTCCGCATCCACCTCGCGGTGCGCCGCGGCCACCGGGCGCTGGACGTGGTACGCGCGGTCCGCACGGAGGTAACGGCGGCGGTCCAACGGGCGTTCGGCCCGGAGGGGCCGGACAAGCACGGCGTCGCGACACTCACCGTCACGGTGACAGTGACGGACCTGGCGTGACCGGAGACCGCCCCATGAACGACAAACACTCCCACTCCGACCCTCACTCCAACTCCCACCCTCATCCCAACTCCCACCCTCACTCCCACTCCACGGACGTGGACTGGGAAGAACTGGCCCCAGTCCTGGAGCGCGAAGCCGAACTCGCCACGCCGATGTACGAACAGGCCGCCGACTGGCTGCGCACGCTGCTCGGCGGGGCCGAGGAACGGGCCGCGGGCGAGGCATCCGTACGCCGCGTCTGGGACGTCGGCTCCGGCCCCGGCGTCGTCACCTGCCTGCTGGCGCGGGCCTTCCCGCACGCGGAGGTGGTGGCGGTGGACCCGGCCCCGGCGCTGCTGGCCCGCGCCCGGGACCGCGCCGCGCGACTCGGCCTCGCCGACCGGTTCAGTACCCACGAAGCCGAGCTGCCCGACGACGATCTCGAAGCGCTCGGCACGGCCGACCTCATCTGGACCAGCAAGGTGCTGCACCACGTCGGCGACCAGCGGGCCGCGGTGGCCCTGCTGGCCGGGCGGCTGCGCCCCGGCGGTGTACTGGCGGTGGCCGAGGGCGGCCTGCCCGACCGCGTACTGCCGCGCGACATCGGCATCGGCCGCCCCGGCCTTCAGGCCAGGCTGGACGCGGCCCAGGAGGAGTGGTTCGCACAGATGCGGGCGGACCTCCCGGGTTACCGGGAAACCATCGAGGACTGGCCCGCACTACTGACGGCCGCGGGCCTGGCCGACACCAGCAGCCGCACCTTCCTCCTCGACCTGCCGGCCCCGCTGGACGGCACCGCCCGCGACCACATCACAGCCCGCCTGTCCCGCGCCGCCGAGCAATACGGCGACCTCCTGAACACAACGGACCGGGCGACTCTCACCCGCCTCACCGACCCAGCCGACGAAACATCCATCGCCCACCGCCCGGACGCCTTCCTCCTCACGGCCCGAACGGTGCACGCGGGACGCGTGGAGTGACGCCCGAGTGACCAGCTGAACATCCCTGACGTCGCGTCAGTCGCCGTACCCCTCCGCGCAGTCGACAGCGATAACCGTCAGGCGCGAGTCCCCCGGTTCCCTCAATCCCCCCGGTTTCCCCGATTCCTCCGGCAACTCTGCCTCGTCGGGACAGGGCGACGGCGACTCACCGCCCGGAGTGCCCGGAGTGCCCGGAGTGGGCGTGGAGCCCAGGGGAAACCATCCGAACTCAGGCTCCGGCGTCGACGTGCCACCCCCGCCATTGAGCCACAACGTCACCCCGCCCCCGCCCAAAACCAACACACCCCACACCGCAACCAGCCACCACTTCCCCCGCCGCGACACCGTTCCTCCTACTCCGTCGACCGCCACTCGTCGACCGTCCGCAGTCGACTCCTGCCGATCGTAGGCCAGTTCAGCGGAACCCCCCTCTTCATCGCGGATCGCTTATCAATCCGATGGGAAAACGTATCGGCGGGCGCTGGAGGTCGGGTTCGTTGGGCTTGCACACTCGAGAAGCGCAATGAAATGTCATGTCCACATAGGTGGAACCCAGAATCGGCAATCGGGGGTTGAACATGGGTAAGCGCACGCGCACCGCATTGATGGCCGGCGTTCTCGCCGTGGGGTCCGCGGTCACCGGGATCGCGGCCGCCGCACCGGCGAACGCCGCGCCGCCCTTCATCTGCCAGACGGCCGTCACACACGGTGGCGAGACCGGCGAAGGTACCTGCCGGAATGACGGGACCGAGACGGGCCAGTTCAGAGTGCACGTCGTGTGCGGCCTCGCGGTCGACCAGTACTCCAGCTGGGTCCTCCTGGCCCCGGGCCAGACGGCCACCACCAACGCCAGTTGCCCCTTCAACCTTCCGGGCCAGGGCGTCGGCCGGATCACCATCGAGTTCGCATAGGGGCAGGGATGCCCCCTGCGCTGCCGCGTCGGGTTTGCGGTGTGGGGGAAATGCGGAGACCCTGGGGACGTCAGGCACCCCATATAGGGAGGCAACCATGTCCATGCTTGACAAGCTGAAGAGCCTGATGAAAGGCCACCCGGACCAGACCCGGCAAGGCGTGGAGAAGGCCGGCGACGCCTTCGACGCGCGGACGGGCAACAAGTACCAGAGCCAGGTGGACAAGGCTCAGGACAGGCTGAACGATCAGACCGGCACCGGCAGGCAGCAGCGGCCCGAGGACCGGTAATCCTCAACCCTGCCCTCCAGCACCGAAAGCCCTGACCCCCAGCAACGAGATGGCGCCGCCGCTCACGCTAGGTGAGCGGCGGCGCCATGCGGGCTGAACCGGGTGAACCGGTCGAACCGGTTGCTCAGAACCGGCTGATTCAGGCCACGTCGAACGTGGCCGGGTCCGGGCCCAGGCGCTTGTCGGCGTTGAGGCCGGCGATCGTCTCGAGGTCCTCGGCGGTCAGCTCGAAGCCGAAGACGTCGAAGTTCTCCTTGATCCGGGACGGCGTCGCGGACTTGGGGATGACGATGTTGCCGAGCTGGAGGTGCCAGCGCAGCACGATCTGGGCCGGGGTCTTGCCGTGCTTCTCGGCGAGCTTGCCGATCGTGGCGTTCTCCAGGAGGCCCTTGCCCTGGCCGAGCGGCGACCACGCCTCGGTGGCGATGTCGTGCTCGGCGTGGAAGGCGCGGGTCTCGGCCTGCTGCAGCTCGGGGTGGAGCTCGATCTGGTTGACCGCGGGGACGACCGAGGTCTCGTTCAGCAGCCGCTGGAGGTGCGGCGGCTGGAAGTTGGAGACGCCGATGGCCTTGGCGCGGCCGTCCGCCTGGATCTTCTCGAACGCCTTGTAGGTGTCGACGTAGGTGTCACGGGCCGGCAGCGGCCAGTGGATCAGGTACAGGTCGACGTAGTCCAGGCCCAGCTTGGCGAGCGAAGCGTCGAACGCGCGCAGGGTCGAGTCATAACCCTGCTCGGTGTTCCACAGCTTCGTCGTCACGAACAGCTCGTCACGGGCGATGCCGGAAGCGGCGAGGGCCTTCCCCGTGCCCTCCTCGTTGCCGTAGATCGCGGCGGTGTCGATGCTGCGGTACCCGGCCTCCAGGGCGTGGCCGACAGCGGTGAACGCCTCGTCGTCCGGGATCTGCCAGACACCGAAGCCGAGCTGCGGCATCGTGACGCCGTTGTTGAGGGTGATGTGGGGAACCTTGCTCACGAGCGAATCGGTCCTTTGATCGACGTACAGGTACTACGAGACTCAACGATCATGCGACGGCACACATTCCCGCGCACGTCGGCGGACTGAGATGGGTTACGAGCGACTACCGCGCCGTCCCACCCGTACAACCGTTCGAGAGCTGCCGAGTTACCGCTCGTGCAGCGCCGCGTCAGCGCTCGTACAGCGCCGCCACCTCGGCCTCGTACGCTGTCTCGATCGCCTTCCGCTTCAGCTTCAGTGACGGCGTCAGCAGGCCGTGCTCCTCGCTGAACTGGCTGGCCAGGATGCGGAACGTACGGATCGACTCGGCCTGCGAGACGAGCGTGTTCGCGGCGACCACGGCCCGCCGGATCTCGGTCTCCAGGTCCGGGTCGCGCACCAGGTCGGTCGCCGGCAGGGACGGTTTGCCGCGCATCTGCAGCCAGTGCGTCACGGCCTCCGCGTCCAGCGTGACCAGGGCCGCGACGTACGGCCGGTCGTTGCCGATCACTATGCACTGGGCGACCAGCGGGTGCGCCCGCACCCGCTCCTCCAGCGGTACCGGCGAGATCGTCTTGCCGCCGGAGGTCACCAGGATCTCCTTCTTGCGGCCGATGATCGTGAGGTAACCGTCCTCGTCCAGCTGCCCGAGGTCGCCGGTGGCCAGCCAGCCGTCGTGCAGTACGGCGTCGGTGGCCTTGGGGTCGTTGAGGTAGCCCTGGAAGACCTGGCCGCCGTGCACCCACACCTCGTTGTCGTCCGCGATGTGCACGGTCGTGCCGGGGATCGGCAGTCCGACCGTGCCGAAGCGGGTCTGCTCGGGCGGGTTGGCGGTGGCCGCGGCGGTGGACTCCGTCAGGCCGTACCCCTCGTAGATCGTGACGCCCGCGCCCTCCCAGAAGAGGCCGAGCCGGCGCTCCATGGCCGAGCCGCCCGACATCGCGTGCCGGACCCGGCCGCCCATCGCCGCCCGGACCTTGCTGTAGACGAGCTTGTCGAACAGCTGGTGCTGCATGCGCAGGCCCGCGCCGGGGCCGGAGCCGGTACCGAACGCCTTGTGCTCCAGCGCCTCGGCGTACCGCCGCGCCACGTCGACGGCCTTGTCGAAGGGGCCGAGCTTGCCCTCCGCCTCGGCCTTCCGCCGCGCCGCCGCGAACACCTTCTCGAAGATGTAGGGCACCGCGAGGATGAAGCTCGGCTTGAAGGACTGCAGGTCGGGGAGGAGCGCGGTGGCCGAGAGGTTCGGCTGGTGGCCGAGCTTCACCCGGCCGCGGATCGCCGCGACCTGCACCATCCGCCCGAAGACGTGCGCCAGTGGCAGGAAGAGCAGGGTGGACGCCTCGTCGCCGGGCTTGGAGTGGAAGACCTTCTCGTACCGCGCGACGACGTTGTCGGCCTCGGCCATGAAGTTGGCGTGGCTGATCACGCAGCCCTTGGGGCGTCCGGTGGTGCCGGAGGTGTAGATGACGGTCGCGGGCGCGTCGGGGGTGACCGCCATCCGGTGCCGGTGCACGACGTCGTCCTCGATGTGCCGCCCGGCCTCGACCAGCTCGGCCACCGGGTCCTCGTCCAGCTGCCACAGCAGGCGCAGATGCGGCAGCCGGCCGATGACCGACCCGATGGTCATGGCGTGGTCCTCGTGCTCGACCAGACAGGAGGAGACGGCCGAGTCGTGCAGCATCCAGAAGACCTGCTCGGCGGAGGAGGTCGGGTACAGCGGTACCGGCTGCGCGCCCACGGACCACAGGGCGAAATCGAACAGCGTCCATTCGTACCGCGTCCGCGACATGATGCCGACGCGGTCGCCGAAGCGCACGCCCTGGGCCAGCAGCCCCTTGGCGAGCGCCATGACCTCGTCGCGGAACTGCGCGGCGCTGACGTCCTCCCAGCGTCCCGCGTCGTCCTTACGGCAGAGTGCGACCTGGTCGGGGCCGGACTCGGCATTCTCGAAGACGGCGTCCGCCAGACCGCCGACCCGGGGCGCCGTCGCCAGTGGGGGGACGGAGTACTCGCGCAATGACCCGCTCCTCGTGGTGCTCCATGCAGCGCCGCGACCGTACCCCAAGAGAGCGGCCGAACGGCAGCGACTGCCAAACGTCCGAACCGTTGCCATAGGCCCTGGTCATCCGGCGAAAACGGGCTACTCTCGGAGAACCCCGGACATGAACCCGCGAGTAACATGCCGAACGATCACGCCGCGGGGACCGTTTCTGCACCAAATCTTTCCGATCGGAATCAGCCACGGCAACCCTCGGCGTGGCCGACTTCCCTCTTGAGCCCCGACCCGGCACCGGTTGAGCCCCGGCTCGGCCCCGGCTCGGCGACCCTCTCGCCACCGGCCCCGCCCCGCCGGCCCGGTAAAACCGTCATCGGGTCTTGACCGGGGGATCTGGCGCAACGTAGCTTCGAACACACCGACTCGTGAGCTGTTGGAAGGAGGCGCAGTCGGATGTCTGCCATCTTCGATCTGCATCGCCTCGCTCACCGGACCGCTTGGGTCCCGGGTCGTGTTGCACACGGCTGCTGAGCAGCCCTTTTCCCGGCGTGCCCGTTAGTGGCCCCGGCACTTTCCGTCTGTCACTGCCTGCGGCACGTCGTTGCGTGCTGATGCGCGCTGCGCACTCCCGGACCGCACCGGCTTCCGCTGCGGGTCTCGGACTGCTCCCATGCGTGCCGCGGGTTCTTGAGCTGTGCCATCAAAAAAGAGAAAGCTCCTGAAATGGCGACTAGGACAATCATGTCGACCGCGCACCGAAATGAGGATCTGCCATGGTAGCGGCGCGGATCACGGTCAACGGTAAGGAAACACCGCTCTCACCGGCCGCGCCCCACACCACGGTGCTGGATTTTCTGCGCGAGCGTGGCCTCACCGGCACCAAGGAGGGCTGCGCCGAGGGTGAGTGCGGCGCCTGTTCGGTCCTGGTGGCCCGTCCCGGGGTCAACAAGCCCACCGACTGGGTGGCGGTCAACGCCTGCCTCGTCCCGGCCGCGGCGCTCGACGGCCAGGAGGTCATCACCTCCGAAGGTCTCGCCACCGCCGGCGAGCCCGGCACGCCGCCCACGCTGCACCCGGTGCAGGAGGAGATGGCCGTCTGCGGCGGCTCCCAATGCGGTTACTGCACACCGGGGTTCATCTGCAGCATGGCTGCGGAGTACTACCGGCCCGACCGTTGTGCGCACGCGCAGACGGATGCGGACGCAGACGCGGACTCGGTCGATGGCGGTGACTCCGAGCACGGGCCGAACGGTTTTGACCTGCACTCGCTGAGTGGGAACCTGTGCCGTTGTACCGGTTACCGGCCGATTCGCGATGCCGCGTTCGCCGTCGGGCAGCCCACCGAGGACGACCCGCTGGCGCAGCGTCGCGAGCAGTCCCCGCCCGAGCCGGTTGCCACCGAATACACCCAGGACGGCAGCACCTTCCTGCGGCCGGGCACCCTCGCCGAAGCGCTGCGAGTGCTGCGCGAGCGGCCCGAGGCCGTGGTGGTCGCCGGAAGCACCGACTACGGCGTCGAGGTGAACATCCGCTCCCGGCGCGACAGTTGCGTGGTCGCCATCGACCGGCTGCCCGAACTGCGGGAGCTGCGCGTCGAGTCCGATCACATCGAGATCGGTGCGGCGGTGACGCTCACCGAGATCGAGCGCCGTCTTGACGGCAGCGTGCCGCTGCTGGCCGAACTGTTCCCGCAGTTCGCCTCCCGGCTCATCCGCAACGGTGCGACCCTCGGTGGCAACCTGGGGACCGGCTCCCCGATCGGTGACAGCCCGCCGGTGCTGCTCGCGCTGGAGGCGTCGTTGGTGCTCGCCGACGCCGACGGTGAGCGAGAGGTCCCGCTGGCGGAGTACTTCACCGGCTACCGGCAGAGCGTGCGCCGCCCGGGCGAGCTGATCCGCGCGGTACGCATCCCGCTGCCGCTGTCGCCGGTCACGGCCTTCCACAAGATCGCCAAGCGGCGCTTCGACGACATCTCCAGCGTGGCGGTCGCCTTCGCGCTCGACATCGAGGACGGGATCGTCCGCAAGGCACGCATCGGCCTGGGCGGCGTGGCCGCCACCCCGATCCGCGCCCTGGCCGCCGAGGCGGCCCTGGAGGGCAAGCCGTGGGTGACGGAGACCGTCGAGGCCGCGGCCCGGGAGCTGCGGGCCCAGGGCACGCCGATGAACGATCACCGCGCCAGTGCCGAGTACCGCTCCGCGATGCTCGGCCAGAGCCTGCTCAAGTTGTACGCGCAAACCAACGAGGCGGTGTCGTCATGAGTCATCTGTCCGAGCGCCCCGAGAAGCCCGTTGTCGGCGTTTCGATGCCACACGAGAGCGCCGGCCTGCACGTCACCGGTACCGCGCTCTACACCGACGACCTGGTCCACCGCACCAAGGACGTACTGCACGCCTACCCGGTCCAGGTCATGAAGGCGCACGGCCGGATCACCGCGCTGCGCACCGAGCCCGCGCTCGCCGTGCCCGGTGTGGTCCGCGTCCTGACCGGCGCCGACGTGCCCGGCGTCAACGACGCCGGCATGAAGCACGACGAGCCGCTCTTCCCCGACGAGGTCATGTTCCACGGCCACGCGGTCGCCTGGGTGCTCGGCGAGACCCTGGAGGCGGCCCGGCTCGGTGCGGCGGCCGTGGAGGTGGAGCTCGACGAGCTGCCGTCCCTCATCACGCTGCAGGACGCGATCGCGGCCGAGAGCTACCACGGCGCCAAGCCGCTGATGACGACCGGCGACATCGACGCCGGCTTCGCCGAGTCCGCGCACGTCTTCACCGGCGAATTCACCTTCGCGGGTCAGGAGCACTTCTACCTCGAGACGCACGCGGCGCTGGCCCAGATCGACGAGAACGGGCAGGTGTTCATCCAGAGCAGCACCCAGCACCCGTCGGAGACCCAGGAAATCGTCTCGCACGTGCTCGGTGTGCCGAGCCACGAGGTGACGGTGCAGTGCCTGCGGATGGGCGGCGGCTTCGGCGGCAAGGAGATGCAGCCGCACGGCTTCGCGGCCGTCGCCGCGCTCGGCGCGAAGCTCACCGGCCGCCCGGTCCGGTTCCGGCTCAACCGGACCCAGGACCTGACCATGTCCGGCAAGCGGCACGGCTTCAACGCCACCTGGAAGATCGGCTTCGACGCCGAGGGCCGCATCCAGGCCCTCGACGCCACCCTGACCGCCGACGGCGGCTGGAGCCTGGACCTGTCCGAGCCGGTGCTGGCCCGCGCGCTGTGCCACATCGACAACACGTACTGGATTCCCAACGCGCGCGTCGCCGGCCGCATCGCCAAGACCAACACGGTCTCCAACACCGCCTTCCGCGGCTTCGGCGGACCCCAGGGCATGCTGGTGATCGAGGACATCCTCGGCCGGGTCGCGCCGAAGCTCGGCCTGGACCCGATGGAGCTGCGCAAGCGCAACTTCTACCAGCCTGGCCAGGGCCAGGAGACCCCGTACGGCCAGCCGGTCAACCACCCCGAGCGGATCGCCGTCACCTGGCAGCAGGTGGAGGAGAACGGCGGCATCGCCGACCGCAAGCGCGAGATCGCCGCCTTCAACGCCGCGCACCCGAACACCAAGCGGGCGCTGGCGATCACGGGCATCAAGTTCGGCATCTCCTTCAACCTCACCGCCTTCAACCAGGGCGGCGCGCTGGTGCTGATCTACAAGGACGGCTCCGTCCTGATCAACCACGGCGGTACGGAGATGGGCCAGGGCCTGCACACCAAGATGCTGCAGGTGGCCGCGACCACGTTGGGTATCCCGCTGCACAAGGTGCGGCTGGCCCCCACGCGTACCGACAAGGTGCCCAACACCTCTGCCACCGCGGCCAGTTCCGGCGCGGACCTCAATGGCGGGGCGATCAAGAACGCCTGTGAGCAGCTGCGCGAGCGGCTGCTGCAGGTGGCGGGCAGCCAGCTGGGGGCGAACGCCTCCGACGTGCGCATCGTCGAGGGCGTCGCGCGCGCCCTGGGCAGCGACAAGGAGCTGGCCTGGGACGACCTGGTGCGCACCGCGTACTTCCAGCGCGTCCAGCTGTCGGCGGCCGGCTACTACCGGACCGAGGGGCTGCACTGGGACGCCAAGTCCTTCCGCGGCTCGCCGTTCAAGTACTTCGCGTACGGCGCCGCCGCGACCGAGGTCGAGGTGGACGGCTTCACGGGTGCGTACCGCATCCGCCGCGTCGACATCGTGCACGACGTCGGCGACAGCCTGTCCCCGATGATCGACATCGGTCAGGTCGAGGGCGGTTTCGTGCAGGGCGCGGGCTGGCTGACGCTGGAGGACCTGCGCTGGGACACCAGTGACGGGCCGAACCGCGGCCGGCTGCTGACCCAGGCCGCGAGCACGTACAAGCTGCCGAGCTTCTCGGAGATGCCCGAGGAGTTCCACGTCACGCTGCTGGAGAACGCCACCGAAGAGGGCGCGGTGTACGGCTCCAAGGCGGTCGGTGAGCCCCCGCTGATGCTGGCGTTCTCGGTGCGGGAGGCGCTGCGGCAGGCCGCCGCGGCGTTCGGACCGGCCGGAGTCAGCGTGGAGCTCGCCTCGCCCGCCACGCCGGAGGCCGTGTACTGGGCCATCGAGGCGGCTCGCAGTGCTCGTACCAACGAAGGCGGCGAGCCGGCCGCCGACGCGGCAAGCGCATTGAGCAATGCCTGACATGACGTGGGTTGCCGCGGTCGCGCGGTTGCGGGCTCGCCGGGAGACCGGCGTGCTCGTGACCGTCGCGACCGTGCGCGGTCATGCGCCCCGCAAGGCCGGTGCCAAGCTCGTGGTGGGGCGGACCGAGACCTGGGGGTCCATCGGCGGCGGCAACATCGAGGCCGTCGCGATCGACCGGGCCCGCGAGCTGATCGGTTCGTCCGGGGCGGAGCCGGAGCTGATGGATTTCGCCCTCAACGACAAGGTCAGCAACCAGCACGGCGTGCAGTGCTGCGGCGGCACCGTCTCCGTACTGCTGGAGCCGCTGCCGGTGGTCCCGGCGGTCGCGGTCTTCGGCGTCGGACACGTCGGCTTCGAACTGGCCCGCATCCTGGCCCGGCACGAAATCGACCTGCACCTGATCGACTCGCGTCCCGACATGCTCACCGACGAGCGGCTGGCGCCGCTCTCGGACGCGGTGGCGGAGGTGCATGTGCACCACACCCCGCTGCTGCCGGAGGAGGTGCTGGAGGAGCTGGCACCCGGCACCCACATCCTGATCATGACGCACGATCACGCCGAGGACGCCGCACTGTGCGACGCCGCCTTGCGCACCACCGGTCTCGGCTCGATCGGGCTGATCGGCTCGGCCGCCAAATGGGCGCGGTTCCGCAAGCGCCTGGCCACCGAGGGCGGCCACGACGATGCCGCCATCGACCGGATCAAGACCCCGATCGGGCTGCCCGACATCACCGGCAAGGAACCCGCCACGATCGCGGTGAGCGTCGCGGCGGACCTGCTCCGGACCTTCGAAGAGGAGCGCTGAAGCGGGGCCCAGTGGCGTTTCCGCACGTCGTGGGCCCCGGCCGGTTCTTGTGGGAAGCTACGAAGATCGCATTTCGGCCGCCTCGCACTTTCATGCCTTCCATGCCTGGCTGGTTCTGTCCGCCGGCTGTGTACTTGGCGTCAAGTCGCGAGGCGGTACGGGCGTGAACGCCCGGCTCCCCACACCCCCTCCTCATCTCTCCGCGAAGGAGTACCACCATGACCGCTCACGCCCAGGAAGCCGGCATCCAGGACCTCGAGAACACCTGGATGCAGCAGGCGATCCTGCTGGCCACCACCAGCGTGTCCAACGGCGGCGGCCCGTTCGGCGCCCTGGTCGCCAAGGGCGGCGAGGTCATCGCCACCGGCAACAACCAGGTCACCGCGACCCTGGACCCCGTGGCGCACGCCGAGGTCACCGCTCTGCGTGCCGCCTGCAAGGAGCTGAACACCTTCTCCCTCGAAGGCTGCACCCTGGTCACCTCGTGCGAGCCGTGCCCGATGTGTCTGTCCTCCTCGCTGTGGGCGCGCGTCGACCGCATTGTGTATGCAGCCGACCGGCACGACGCCGCGGTGGCCGGTTTCGACGACCGCAAGTTCTACGACCTGTTCGAGAAGAAGCCGTCCTCGTCGTGGCCCATGGAGGTCCAGCGGCTGGACCTGCCCAACCGCACGGCGCCGTTCGACGCGTGGCTGGCCAAGGCCGACCGCATCGCGTACTGACGAGGTCAGTCCGTGGCGCCGGGGCGGGCCGGCGCGGCGGGAGGTTCGGTGGTCGCGGTGTGCAGGGGGTGGGGCGCCGTCTTCGGGCGGCGCCACGGTCCGCGGAAGAGCAGGGACGCGGGTACGAAGAGGGCCATGCAGCACACCGCGACGAACAGCCAGGCCCGCCAGCCGGACGCCTCGACCACGTGGGGGACCACCAGCAGCACCAGGACGGCCATGACCTTGGTCAGGAAGCTGAACACTCCCCAGGCGGTGCCCTGCAGCCGTGGGTCGATGTCCTCGGCGTTCTCCGAGAAGTTCGCCATCCACGGCCCGTAGGCGCAGCCCATGGCGCCGCCGATGAGCGCGCCGGTGACGGCGATGTGCCAATGCGGGACGTCCTCACGCCCGATGAGGCTCGCGAGGTATCCGGCGAGGACCGCGGCTGCCGCGGTGCCGGCCACGCACAGTGGCTTGCGCAGCTGCAGCCGGTCCGAGACGCGGCCGGCGACGATGAGCGTGAGGATGTTCAGTACCCAGAACGCCGACATGACCTGGGAGGCTCTCGCGGCCTCCAGGTGGAAGCTCTCCGCGAGCATCGTCTGCCCGTAGAGGGTGAGCGTGATGTACAGCACGAGCCAGCAGGAGATGCCCACCACGTGTGCCCAGATGGCGCGTTGGGCGAACAGGTCGCGGGCGCGGGGCGGCGCGGAGTGGTCCGCTGCCCGGCTCACCGCGTCCCGCTCGGACCGGACGATGCGTGCCCGGAGTCCGGGCGACAGGTCCGCGATGTTGAAGGCGATCACCACGGAGAGGACGATCGAGACCACTCCCATGATGACGAACTGGGAACGCCAGGAGTCGTGGAAGAGCGGCAGTGTGAGGCTTGCGACCGTCGCGGCCAGGAAGCTCGCCCCGACCGGCCCCCAGGTCCAGAAGCCGAATGCCTGTGCACGGCCCATCCGCGGTGAGAAGTCCCGGACGAGTGGCGCGGTACCGGCCATGGCCATGCCGTCGACGACGGACAACACGGCCCGCACGGCGAGGAGTTGACCGGGGGAGTGGACCGTGGTCATCAGGAAGCAGCACACCGCGGTGGCCATCAGCAGGGGCACGATCAGCCGGACCCGGCCCACCGCGTCCGTGAGCCGCCCGCCCACCACCGAGGCGACGGCCCCGGCGACGAGTGCCGTCGCCGAGACCGCGCCGTAGGTGCTCAGCGAGATGTCCAGGTCTTCGAGGAGCAGCGGCACCACCGGGGCGATCTGCCCCTCGTAGGAAGCGATCAGGACGGCGAGTACCGCCATGGCGAGGATGCGCATCCGCCGGCCGCTGGTCGGGTACTCGTCGAGTTCGCGCACGTGGAAGAGGTTCATTGCTCTGCCCGCCCTTTCCGTGAAGGGGCCTCCGAGAACGCCTCGGTGGGTGACGAGGGTGTGCCGGGTGCGGGGTACGCGGCCGGTTCAGGCCCAGGTGACCAGCGCGTCCAGCGCCTCCACCCGTGAACCGCGGATCCACAGGGGGTTGACCTCGAGCGACTCCAGGCGGGGGCCCATCGACCTGGCGAGCTCGCCGATCCGTACCACCACCTCGGCGACGGCGTCGAGGTCGGCGGGTTCGGTGCCGCGCGCGCCCTCGAGCAGTCGTGCTCCGCGCAGCTCGCCCAGGGCGCTCCGGACGTCCGCCGGCGTGACGGGCAGCAGGCGCAGCGCCGAGTCCGCGAGGACCTCGACCCAGATGCCGCCGAGTCCGACGGCGAGGGTGAGGCCCCAGGTCGGGTCGCGGACGATGCCGACGAGGAGTTCCGTCCCGCCCGTCCGCTGCGGCTGGACGAGGACGGCCGGGGCGGCCTCATAACCACTGCGCCGGAGGGCCTCGCGCACGTCCCGGAAGGCGTTGCGTACGGCATCGGGCCCGGCGAGGCCCAGCCGGACGCCGCCGATGTCGCTCTTGTGCTGCAGGCCGTCGGCCGCCGCCTTGAGGACGACGGGGTAGCCCAGGCGCTCGGCGGCGGCGACCGCTTCGTGCTCGTCGGCGGCGAGAGCGGACGGGACGACGGCTATCCCGTGATCGGCGAGGAGCTGCGCGGCCCGGTGCTCCGTCCATGCCTCCCCGGGCTGCCCGGGAGTGACGTCCGCCGGTGCGGGCGCGGGCGGCTCCGCGCGGAGCACGTCGGGCAGCGACCGGGACCAGCGCACAGCCGCGCCCAGCGCCTTCATGGCGTGGTCGATCCCGCCGGCGAGGTACGGGAAGCCGGTCTCCGCCTGCAGCCGGCGGCCGGTCTCGGTGACGTCGGTGAGTACATTGCCGCTGACCACGACCGGCTTGTCGGTATTCCGTATACGGTCGGCGAAAGCCCCGAAGTACGCGCGGGCCGCCTCGGGGTCGGCCGGTGGAACGCGGGGCAGGTCGGCGAGCGCGAGCACCGCGTCGATGCCGGGATCGGCGGCGACGGTTTCCAGCGCGCGGGCGAGGAGGGTGCGGTCGACCAGTACGTACCCGGTCACATCGAGCGGATTCTGTACCGTGGCGAAGTCCGGCACGGCCTCCTTGAGCCGGGCCGTGGTCTCGGGCGCGAACGGCGGGATCTCCAGCCCCTCCTGCTCGGCGCGGTCGGCGATGATCTCGCAGGCACCGCCGGAGGGGGTGACCACGCCGAGCCGTCCGCCCGGCAGCGGGCCGGTGTGCGCCAGCAGCCCGGCGGTGAGGATCAGCTCCTCCAGTGAGTGGACGCGGAGGACGCCGAGCCGCCGGAACGCAGCGTCGACGACGCGGTCGTCGCCGACGAGCGCACCGGTGTGCGCCTGAGCCGTACGGGAGGCGAGGCGGCTGGCGCCGATCTTCAGCACGACGATCGGCTTGCCCGCCCCGGCCGCGCGGCGGGCGACCCGGGCGAACTCGTCGGGGCGGCGCACCGTTTCGAGGAAGAGGGCGATGACCTCGGTCGCCGGATCGTCGACCAGGTGGTCGACGACGTCCGTGACGCTGAGCGACATCTCGTTGCCCATCGACGTGAGCAGGCTCAGGCCGACGTTGCGGGCGTGCATGAAGGTGAGCACGGCGCTGGCGAGCGCCCCGCTCTGCAGCACCACGCCGACCGGCCCGGCCGGCGGCGGCTGGGTGATGGCGAGGCCGTACGGGGTGATGCCGGCGGCCGCGTTGACGTAACCGTTCCCGTTCGGCCCCAGCACATTGAGGCCGTTCTCCCAGACGAAGGCGTGCAGGTCCTCCTCGCGCCTGCGTCCTTCGGCGCCGGTCTCGCCGAACCCGGCGGTGAGCACGACGTAGTTGCGGATGCCGAGCTCGGCGCCCTCGCGCAGCACATCGAGCACGGCCGGTGTCGGCACCATGACGTACGCCAGGTCGACCGGCTCGCCGATGGCGCTCAGGCTCTTGTGCGCCGGGCGGCCGTGCACCTCGGGTGCGCGGGGATTGACGAGGTGGACGGGGCCGGTGAAGCCCTGGCCGAGCAGGTTCTGGTAAGTGCTCAGCGACCAGCCGGACTTGTCGGTCGCCCCGACGAGCGCGATCGACCGCGGGGCGAACAGGCCCCGCAGCGAGGTGGCTCTGCCGGGCCGCACGCCGGCCGTCATGCCCCGACCTCCGCGTAAAAACAGGGAAGTTGGGGCGCATCGGGCGCGTCGTCGAGCCGCGTCACCCGCAGGCGTACGCGGTCGCCGATCGCCACCGGTGTCTCGCCCACGATCCTGGACATCATCCGGACTCCCTCGTCGAGGTCGATCAGAGCGATGGTGAACGGGGTCCGCTCCGCGAAGGCCCCGAAGGCGCGGTGGACGACGGTCTTGGAGTACACCGTCCCGGTGCCGGCCGCGAGCAGGGGCTCCAGCCCCTCGCCGAAGCAGTGCGGGCAGACGATCCGCGCGGGAAAGACGGCACGCGCGCAGTCGCGGCAGCGTTGCAGGCGCAGCTCGCCCACCGCGACACCGTCCCAGAACGGCTTGGATTCCGCGTCGATGACAAGGGGCGGCAGATCCGGCATGCTCCTCAGCTCCTGGAGAGGACGACGGTCGAGGTGGACGAGAGCACGCCTCCGGTGCCGTGGACGAGGGCCAGCTCCGCCCCGTCGACCTGGCGGCCCGGCTGCTCCCGGTAGTCGTGGCGCAGCTGCCGGGTGGCCTCGATGAGCAGGAAGATCCCGTACATGCCGGGGTGGGTGTACGAGAGGCCGCCGCCGTTGGTGTTCATCGGCAGCTCGCCGCCGGGTGCCGTGCGGCCGTCCGCGACGAAGCGGCCGCCCTCGCCGGGCTTGCAGAAACCCAACGACTCCAAAGTGAGCAGCACCGTGATGGTGAAGGAGTCGTAGACCGCCAGCAGGTCCACATCGGCGTGGGTGATCCCGGCGCGTCGCAGTGCGAGGGGCCCGGTGCGGGCGGCCCCGGTGACGGTGAGGTCCGGCATCTGAGAGATCGATGCGTGGGTGGTGGTCTCGGCGTGGCCGCGGACGACGACGGGGCGGGTCGCCACGTCCTGCCAGCGGTCCTCCGCGGCGACCACGACCGCACCGCCGCCATCGGTGACCAGGCAGCAGTCGAGCTTGTGCAGTGGCTCGGCGATCAGCGGCGAGGCGAGGACATCGTCGACGGTGATCGGGTCGCGGTAGTACGCACGCGGGTTGAGGGCCGCCCACTGCCGCGCGCTCACGGCCACCTCGGCCAGCTCCTCGCTGGTCACGCCGTACTCGTACAGGTAGCGCGCGGCGGCGAGTGCGTACGCGCCCACGGGCTGCGGCAGGCCGAACGGCTGCTCGTACTGCTCGGTCAGCGTCGCGGGCCGCGGACGTCCGCGCGAGCGGTCGCTGCGCTGGGTACTCCCGTACGTGATCAGCGCGACGTCGATGAGTCCGGCCTCGATCGCCGCCGTCGCGTGACCGAGGTGGGCTTCGAAGGAGGAGCCGCCGATGTTGGTGCCGTCGAGGTGGTCGGGGTGCATACCGAGGTACTCGGCGAGCGTCAGGGCCGGGGCCCAGGACCAGTTCCCCGCCGTGAACAGCCCGTCCACGTCGCCGGGTGACAGGCCCGCCTCGGCGAGCGCCGCTCTACTGGCCTGCGCCTGCTGGGAGAGGACCGTCAGGTGCGGCGTCCTGCCGAGGTCGGACTCGGCGACGCCGACGATCGCCGCGCGGCGCCGTGGGCTCATTCGCCGATGCCTCCCAGCCGCACATGGCCCTTGAGGAGGTTGCGGGCGATGGTGCGCCGCTGGATCTCGTCGGTGCCCTCGAAGATCCGCAGCAGCCGCAGCTCGCGGTACCAGCGCTCGATGGGCAGCTCCTTGGTGTAGCCCATGCCGCCGTGGATCTGCAGGACCCGGTCGACGACCTGGTTGGCCATCACGGCACCGTTGAGCTTGGCGATGGAGGAGGCGTGCCGGGCGTCGAGGCCCTGCTGGACCCGCCAGGCGGCGTAGAGGGTGAGCCACTTCGCGGACTCGATCTCCACCTGGGAGTCGGCTATCTGCCACTGGATCGCCTGGTAGTCGGCGATGGGCCGGCCCATGGAGTGCCGGGTCGGGGCGTAGTCGATCGCCATTTGCAGCATCCGCTCGGCGGAGCCGATCGCGCGGGCCGGGATGAGGTAGCGGCCCTGGCCGATCCACCGCATGGCGAGCGCGAACCCCTTGCCGACCTCGCCGAGGACGTTGCGGCCGGGCACGCGTACCTCGTCGAAGACGAGCGAGGCCGGGCCCCACTGGCCCATGGTCGCGATCGGCTCGGACTTCCAGCCCATGTCGCGGTCGACGAGGAAGCAGGTGACGCCGCCGTCGGCGCCCTTGTCCGGGTCGGTGACCGCGAACACCATCACGAAGTCGGCCTCGTTGCCCCCGGTGATGAAGGTCTTCTCGCCGGTGATCAGCCAGTCGTCGCCGTCGCGCACGGCGCGGGTGCGGATGTTGCGGGCGTCGGAGCCGGCGCCGGGCTCGGTGATGGCGAAGCAGGAACGCCGCTCACCCTCGATGGTGGGCAGGAGGTACTGCCGCTTCTGCTCGTCGGTGCAGGCATAGAGGATGTTGTCGGCACTGCCGCCGAAGCTGAAGGGGACGAAGGTCCGGCCGGTCTCCATGGCGATGATCGCCGACATCACGGCGCCGAGGTCCATACCCCCGTACTCCTCCGGGGTGTTGACACCCCAGAAGCCCGACCTGCGGGCCTTGGCGCGGAGTTCGGCGATGACCTCCGGGGCGACGCCCGGCCGCCCCGCACGCTCGTTGCGCAGCACCTCCTGCTCCAGCGGCATCACCTCCTTGGTGATGAACGCCCGGACGGTGTCCCGGATCTGGCGCTCTTCGGTGGATAGCGAGAAGTCGACCATCGTCTGTCCCTTCCTGCCGCTGGGCACGCACCGGCCCGTCCAGGGCGCTGGGGCGTGCACACACTCTTCCTAGAACAGAAATCTAGGAATGGGCTCAATGTGCATGCGCCGCTGCGGGCGGTCAATAGGCGGTACGGGCTCTGTCTTGGGTATGGCGCCGGCCGGGGCACAGTTCTAAAATCTGATTCTGTTTTGGCACACACTTGTGGCACTCACTTGTAGTACTCACTTGTGGCACGCACTCCGGAAGGCGGGGACGATCCGATGCCGCGCAAGGCGGAGCAGCGCCCGGCCAAGGAGGGCGCATGGCAGTGGAGCCGTACGGCGCAGACGCGCAGAGAGCTCCTCGACGCCGCCCGTGAGGTCTTCTGCGAACAGGGCTTCACCGAGGCGAGCGTCGCGGCCGTGGTGCGCCGGGCCGGCTCCAGCGTGGGCAGCCTCTACCACCACTTCGGCGGCAAGACGGAGCTGTTCGTGGCCGTCTGGGACGACTACGAGAGCAGCCGCGAACGCAACGCCGCCGACGCCGTGGCACGGGCCCGCAAGGCCGGGGAGTCGGACCCGCTGGAGCTCTTCCTCGTCGGCACCCGGTCGTTCCTGGAGGACTGCTGGCGCCGGCGCGACCTGGTCCGGCTGTGGATGGACGGCGACGCCCCGCCCGGCTTCACACTGATGCGCCGGGCGCGCGGCCGGGAGTGGGTCCGGCAGAACGCCATTCTGCTCAAGGCGGGCGACGCCCCCGCCGACCGGCTCGTCGTGAGCCTGATGACCTCGATCACCGGCGAGGCCGGCCGGGAGATCGCCGCCTGCTCACGCAAGCGCGACGCCGACGCGCTGACCGAAACGACCCTCACCCTCATCCGCAGACTCGATCCGCTCGGCATCCGCTGAACACCACGGCTGTACGGCGCTGTCTGTACGGCACCCGCACGATCCGGAAGGGGTAACCGTGGCCCAGACCGAAGAAGGGACGGCGTACTTCACACCCGATCCCCGCCACCACGACACCCTCGTCCCCGCGCCGCACGCCCGCGGCTGGTGGGTGCCCGGCACGGTGCACAGCCGTCTCCTCGGCGGCCTGGCGGCCCGGGCCCTGGAGCGCGAACACGCCGCCGAGGGGCTGCACTTCGCCCGGCTCACCGTCGACATGTTCCGCGCCGCTCCCAAGGCCCCCGTCCGGGTCGAGACGAGCCGGGTGCGCGAGGGCCGGCGCATCCGCGTCGCGGACGCGGTCGTCCACGCCGACGGCACACCGGTGGTACAGGTACGTGCCGTGCTGCTGCGCACCAGCGCCCCGCCGCCCGGCCGGATCCCCTCGACCGGCCCGTGGGACGCGCCCCCGCCGGACGAACTGCGCTCCCCGCACGGGGAGAAGACCGGATTCTGGCGGTTCGACGAGGAGTTGCGGCCGGTGCGGGAGTGGCAGGGCCAGGGGCGGCGCCGGATCTGGATCCGCGAGCGCCACCCCCTCGTCGCCGGGGAGGCCCTGTCGCCCCTCGTGCGCGTCGCACTCGCCGGGGACACCGCCAGCCCGCTGGCCCATGCGAGCGATGAGGGCCTGGGCTACATCAACGCCGACTACACCCTGTGCCTGAGCCGGCTGCCGCTCAGCGACGAGGTCGGGCTGGAAGCCACGGCACACACCGCGGAGGACGGCATCGCCGTCGGCCACTGCACCCTGTACGACACCGCAGGCCCCATCGGCTACTGCGCCACCACGGCGCTCGCGAACCCGGCCCCGGGCCGGTGACCGCGGGTGGCCGCGGGTGGCCGCGGCGACGAGCCGCGCACGCCCCCTGAGTCCGCCACTGAGTCCGCCACCTGGTCGGCCTCACCCTGGGCGGCTCCGGGGCCGGGCTCCGGTGTCGGTTGGTTGTCGGCAGTGTCAGTTGATTGTCGGCGGTGGGCGGGCTCTGCCAGCGCTCTGTCGGTGCTCTGTCGATGGCTGCCGGGAGAGTGGAACCGGCCGGTGCCGATCACCAACGGCACCGGTCACCAGCTCCACGACCCGGAAGGAAGCCCCCATGGCCACTGACATCACGATCATCGGCGCCGGTCTCGGCGGCCTCACGCTCGCCCGCGTCCTGCACGTCCACGGAATACCGTCCACCGTCTACGAGGCGGAGCCCTCCCCGCATGCGCGACCGCAGGGCGGGATGCTCGACATCCACGACTACAACGGCCAACTCGCACTAGAAGCAGCCGACTTGATGGACGAGTTCCGTGGCCTCATCCTCGAAGGCCGCCAGGCAATGCGGATCCTCGACCCGGACGGGACCGTCCTGTTCGACAAGGCCGACGACGGCACGGGGGGACGCCCCGAGGTGCAGCGCGGTGAGCTGCGGCAGATCCTGCTCGACTCGCTCCCGGCCGGCACCGTCCGGTGGGGGCACAAGGTCAGCGGCACCCGCACCCTCGGCGAGGGGCGCCACGAGGTGACGTTCGCCGACGGCGGCACCCTCGTCACGAGCCTGCTGGTCGGCGCGGACGGCGCGTGGTCACGGGTCCGGCCGCTGCTCTCCGCCGCGACGCCCGAGTACACCGGCAAGTCGGTCGTCGAGACCTACCTCTTCGACTCCGGCACCCGGCACCCGGCCGCCGCGAAGACGGTCGGCGGCGGGTCGATGATCGTGGTCACGCCGGGCAGGGAGATCTTCGCTCACCGGGAAAAGGGCGACACACTGCACGCCTACATGGGGCTGTCCGAGCCGCAGGACTGGTTCGCCGCCATCGATTTCACCGATGGAGCCGCGGCCACCGCGCGGATCGCGCGGGAATTCAACGGCTGGGCGCCGGAACTCACCGCGCTGATCACCGACGCCGACACCGCGCCGGTCCTGCGCCCCCTCTACGCCCTGCCGACCGGGCACCGGTGGGACCGCGTGCCGGGCGTGACCCTGCTCGGCGACGCCGCCCACCTCTCCGCCCCGAACGGCGAAGGCGCCAACCTGGCCATGCTCGACGGCGCCGAACTCGGCAAGGCCCTCGCCGCACACCCCGACGACACCGAGGCCGCGCTCACCGCATACGAGCAGGCCATGTTCCCCCGCAGCGCCGAGGCCGCCACCCTTCACAGTTGATGCGCCCCCGTCCCCCGCAGCCGCCCCCGGGTGTCCAGGAGCAAGGGGGAGTGCGCGGGGAGGTCGTCGACCGGGATGGTGCGGTGGTCCTGGAGGAGGATGGTGAGATCGGCGGCGGTGGCGGCGGAGAGTACGTCGGTGGTCCGGTCCACCAGTTCGCCGTCCGGGGCCCAGGCGTCGACGAGCGGGTCGTGGTACTTCACGTGCGCGCCGGCGTTGCGCAGGAGGTGGAGGAGCGGGGCGGCCGGGGTGGCGCGGAGGTCCGGGCTGTTGGGTTTGTAGGTCACTCCGATGAGGAGGATGTGCGCGTTGCGGAGAGGCTTTCCCGCGTGGCGCAGCAGGGTCTCGGCGCGGTGGGCGACGTGGGTGGGCATGTCGGCGTTGATCTGTTGTGCCAGTTCGGTCAGGCGTAGCGGGGCTCCGGCGTCGCGTGCCCAGTGGGTGAGGTAGGCGGGGTCGACGGGGATGCAGTGTCCGCCCACGCCCGGGCCGGGGCGGAAGGACTGGAAGCCGAAGGGTTTGGTGCGTGCGCAGTCGATGGCGTCCCAGACGTTGACGCCGAGCGACCTCGCCGTGACCGCCAACTCGTTGACCAGCGCGATGTTCACGCTGCGGTAGGTGTTTTCCAGCAGCTTCGCCAGCTCGGCCTCGCGCGCTGAGGCGGCCTCCACGACCTCGTCGCAGAGCTGCCGGAAGAACTCGGCCGCGACTGTTGTGCACCGTTGGGTGTACCCGCCGACGACGCGGGGGGTGTTGCGTACGCCGAACGTTTCGTTGCCCGGGTCGATGCGTTCCGGCGAGAACGCGAGGGAGAAGTCCGTGCCGGCGGTGAGTCCGGAAGCCCGCTCCACGGCTCTGCGGACCACGTCGTCCGTGGTGCCGGGGAAGGAGGTGGACTCCAGGACGAGCAGACTGCCCGGCTTGAGGTGGTCGCCCAGCGCGGTGGCGGCCCGGCGGACGTGGGACAGGTCGGGCTGCCCCGTCCCGCCCAGCGGAGTGGGTACGCAGATCACGGCCACCGAGGTCTCCGCCAGCAGGCTCACGTCGGTGGAGGCCCGGAACCCGGCGGCCAGCATGGCGGTGAGATCGCCGTCCGTGACATCGGGGAGATGGGAGCGGCCGGACATCAGCGCATCGGTCAACGAGGGGTTCTCGTCGATGCCGACGACCCGCATTCCGGCGCGGCACGCCTCGCGCGCGAGGGGAAGGCCCGTGTAGCCGAGCCCGATCACAGCAACGCTGGTCACATTGTGCTCCTTACGGCTCTGCGTGCAGGGGGAGTGCGGTGAGGGCCTGCGGTACGGGGGCGAAGAGCGCGGCCGCCGCGACCTTGGGGGTGAACAGCCGGGCCGGCGGTGCGGTGAGTCCGATGACGTCGCGGAACGCGTCGCCGATCACGCGGTTGCCGTTGGCCCGCGCCAGGATGCGGTCGAGGTACCACTGCTGGGGGAGGGCCGTGACGCCGGGGCGGTTGCCCGTGGTCGCTGGATACTGTAGATCGGCTCCTGTCGCCAGTTGCCAGGCGGGACGGGAGGCGGTCGACAGTACGCGCTGGAGCGTACGGGTGGTGGTCCGCCCGCGCGGCCGACTGCGGGAGAGGGCGGCGCGCAGGGCGACGGCCTGGAGGGCCGCGACCGAAACGCCCTGTGCGTAGATGGGGTTGAAGGTGCAGCAGGCGTCGCCCACGGCGAGGAAGCCGGCCGGCGCTGTGCCGGCACGCTCGTACAGGTACCTGCGATTGGCCGTGGCCCGGAAGCCGCGGGGCGGCGCCGCCGGTCCGTTGCGCCGCGCCCACTCGTGCAGTACCGGGTCCGGCAGGCCGCCCAGGAAACGCAGCACACCGGCCTCGTCGGTGGGCGGTTCGTGGCCGCGCATACCGTAGACGGTCAGCAGCCAGCGGTCGGCTTCCACCGGAAAGAGCGCGGCACCGCGCGGATGGTCCCGGTCGGGCTGGATGTGCACGCCCTGGTACGGGGAGTCATTCCCCGGCGCTCCCTTGTACTGCAGTGTGGTGTAGGCGAGCCCGGGGTCCACGCATTCGGCGGGCGGGGCGGCGCGGCCGAGCGCGGCCAGCCACTCCGGTGCCGCGGAGGAGCGCCCGGTGGCATCGACGACCAGGGCCGCGCGCAGATCGTACGGGTCTCGCGGAACCGTGTCGCGAGGCGCTGCCCGCACCCCGCTCACGCGCGTCGCGTCGCCCAGCAACGCGACGGCCGCGGTCCGCTCCACGAGGCGGATCCGCCGGTGCTTGCGCACGCGTTCGCGCACGACCCAGTCGAGCAGCGGCCGCGTACAGGAAAGGAGGTGCATGGTGGCCGGGAAGCGGCGCGCCCAGCTGCCGGCCGACCACAGCACCGCGTCCCGCGGGACACCGATCCGGAAGGCCCCGTGCGCGCACAGTTCCCGGACCACTCCGGGCAGCAGCTCGTCCAGGGCCCGCTGTCCGCCGGGCAGTACGACGTGGAGGTGGTGGCCCTGCGGCACGCCGGGGCGGTGTTCCGGGCCCGGTGGCAGCGCGTCGCGTTCCAGTACGGTCACCGAGTCCGCGTACTCCGCCAGGACGTGTGCCGTCAGCAGGCCGGCCGTTCCCCCGCCCAGGACGAGGACCCGCCGTTGCGTACCCGTGGTCATGCTGTCCTTCCGTTCACGTCCAGTGGCCCGTACCGAAAGTGGTGGCTTCCGGGAGGAGTTGAGCGCGCAGTTCGAGGCGCCGGACCTTGCCGGTGCCGGTGCGGGGGATCTCCGCCCAGCCGCGGACCAGGGGCTCGGCGAGCGGTGGCAGATCCCGTACGGCCGCACGCCAGGCAGCGGCGTCGAGCCGCCCGTCGGCCGTCACCACGACGGGCAGCAGGGTGCGTCCGGGCGCGCCCAGGACGGTGCACTCCAGCACGGCGGGCAGCCGGTCCTCGATCACGTCCTCCAGCTCGACGCAGCTCGTGCCGGGCACCGCGTCGACCTCCCGGTCCAGCAGCACCAGGCTGCCGGAGCGGGTGAGGAAGCCGATGTCCCCGGTGTTCCACCACGGTCCGAGGGCCTTGCGGGACCAGCGGTCCTGCTCTCCCACGTAGCCGGTGCAGCGGGCTTTGGTCCGGGCCAGGACGATGCCGGGCCTGCCGCGCCCGACCGGGCGGAAGGTGTCCGGGTCGACGACGCGCAGTTGCGTGCGGCCGGGGACCGGCCGGCCGAGGTTGCGGGTCGTCGGGTGGCGCCGGCCGGTGGCGGCGAGGGCCCTGCGGGTGAGCAGGCGGAAGGTCAGCGGCCCGGTCTCCGTCTGGCCCCAGCCCTGCAGCCATACCGGATGCCGGCGCCGGGAGGCGTTGAGGTAGCCGCGCACCGTGGGCGGGTGCACCGAGTCGAAGGTACTGATGTACAGGCGTACCGCGCGGAACGGGTTGCCGGGCCCGGCCGCCAGCCCCTGCCATCGCACGTAGGTGGCGGGTGACGTCTCGACCGTGGTCGGTGGATGCGCGGTCAGGGTGCGTGCGACGACGGCCGGATCGGTGTCGGCGAGGATGACCACCTTGCGCGGTTCGAGGTGGAACACGCTGGTGGTCCACGGTATGGCCCGGCCGTGCACGAACGGGTCGGCGCCGGCCACCGTGTCGTCGCGCCGGACTGCCACGACCGGCGTGCGGTGGCACTCGAAGTGCGCCAGCCGGTGGATGATCGTGTGAGTGGTGTGCGCGACGAGCTTGGGCACACCGGTGGTCCCCGAGGTGTGGTGCACCACCAGGGTGTCGTCGGGGTGGCGCCGCAGTACCGGCGGCGGCTGATGACCGCGTACGTCATCGAGCCCCAGCGTGCCCGCCGTTTTCCCGTCCAGGGTGAGCGTCCGGCGTGCGAAGACCGCCGGTTCGGTCCCCGCGTCGCGTACCGCTTCGACCGTCCGGGAGTCCGTGACCAGCAGCGCCGGCTCCAGCCGTTTGAGCAGCGTCTGCAGCGCTGCTGCGGGAAGGTCGTCGGAGATCAGGGCGGGGACGGCGCCCATGCGCGCCGCCGCGCACGCCAGCAGCACGACGTCCCAGTGGTTGGCCTTGACGACGGCCACCCGGTCGCCCGGCCGCGTGCCGGCCGCAACGAGCCACCCGGCGGCCTCCGTGACGAGCCGGGCGAGGCGGTCGACACCGAAGGTGACGCCGCCGTCGGGACAGATGTCGAAGGGGCGGCTGAGGTGCACGGTGGTGGGGCTGCCGCGGTCGGCCAACAGGTCGAAGAGCGTGCCGAGTTCGGGGGGCTTCGCAGGCTTTCGTCGTGTGGTGGCACCGGTCCGGGCGGTCATGCGCGGACCCCCGCGGCTGCGGTGCTCCCGCCCGCGTCCGTTGCCGGCCGGCGGGCGGTGACGGTGACCATCACCTGCGAGAGCCAGTGCTGGGACGGGTCGGCCATACTGTCGACCGCCTGCTGGATACGGTCGTCGGTGACCGAACCGCGGGCGAGCATCGCGGGGCGCAGATGCTCGATCCACAGGATGTACCAGCGTGCTGCCTCGGTGCCGCCGCGTACGACGGTGGAGCGCCCCTCGGCGCGTACGTCCACCAGGCCGGCCCTCGTTGCCAGCTCGACGTTGAGCAGGCCGCAGCGCGGGTGGTATCCGGCCGCGCACATCACCTCGTACGCCGCGTGCTTGACCTCCTGGAGGAAGTCCGCGCGCTCCGGATGGCTGAACAGCGCGGCCGTGTCCGTGTCTTCGAGGACCAGGCGTCCGCCCGGGCGCAGGGCGCGGCACAGCCGGTCGACGGCCTTCTGCCGGTCGGTGATGTGCTGCAGTACGAGCCGGGCGTGTATCAGGTCATAGTGCGCCGCGGGCAGTTCGTCGTCCGGGTCGTCGCTGACGAGATCGAGCTGACGTACTGTCACTCCGTGGTCGGTCAGCCACTTCAGCCGGTCCACCCGCAGGTCCGTCGCGAGCACCTCGCCGGTGGGGCCGACCCGGTCGGCCAGCCACCGGGCGACCGAACCGCGCCCGGCACCGGCCTCCAGGCAGCGCCAACCCGGTGTCACTCCCGCGGCCGCCAGCCGCTCGGTGGTGCCCGGGTCCCAGAGCGCCTCGCCGAGCGCGAGCCGTTCCTCCTCCTTCGCGAAACCGGTGTCGAAGGTGTCGAAGACATACCGGCTGCCGACATGACGGTTGCCGCCATACCGGCTGCCGCCATACCGGTTGCCGCCATACCGGCTGCCGACGTACCGGTCACCGGCATCCCGGTCGTCGCCGGGCGCGCCCGGCAGCCACGGTTCCTCAGCCATACCGCACCTCCGGCCGCGCGCCGACGCCGGGGTGTCCCGCGTGGTCCAGGACGCGGTCCACCGCCCACTCCGCCGACCGGAAGGCGCCCTCGCTGCTGGGGCGTTGCATCAGCCAGTCCCCGGCGTACTCCACCGCGCGGGCGGGCCGGCGCAGGAAGGGCGTCCGCAGCCGCAGGGCCCGCGGGGTCGCTTCGGGCAGCCCGTGCCGGAACCGGTGCACCCGGGCGGTCCGCAGCGCCTCGCCCAGGCCGGGAAGATAGTGCTCGCCCCGTTTCAGCAGTCGGCTGATGACCTGGTCATCGGGGGCGTCGAGCAGCTCCCGGGTGACCTCCGGCGTGGCGACCAGGGACACCAGTCCGGCGCCGGGAGGGACCCGGCCGGGGTGTTTGACGTGGTCGAGGGTGATCCCGTTGAGCACGCTGTCGTGGACCGCGGGAATGATCAGCGCGTACACGGGCCGGCGGCTGCGCAGCCACAGCGGCCGGTCGAGGGCGCAGCTCACCTTCAGCATCGGGGTGTAGGTGGATGCGTGGAGGTAGTCGCGTTCGTCCTCGGGCGCGTCCGGATACAGTCGGCCGGCGACCGGCGCCGGTATACACAGCACCACCGAGCGCGCCGTGAGGGTGGCGGCCCCGCACTCCAGACGGGCTCCGCCCGGGTACCGGGTGACCTGGTCGACCCGCAGCCCCGTCACCACGTCCAGCCGTTCGGCGAGCCTGCGGGTGAGGGTGTCCATGCCGTCGCGGTAGGTACGCCAGGCCGCGGTGCTTCCGGTGGCCAGGAGATGGGCGACGAACGGCCCCGCTGCCGAACGGTTGGCGTCCCAGCCGCAGAAGCCGCTGGCCAGGGGCTGGAAGAGAGAGTCGACGAGGTCATTGCCGTAGCGGTCGGCGAGCTGGGCGACGGTACTGGTGCCCAGGGGCGTGTGTTCGGGGTGGTCCGGGTCGTACTCCTTCCGGCGGCGGGCGGTGTCCGCCTGGAACCGGAGGAGGTTCAGTCGCCCCCGTAGGGACAGGCCGCCCCCGGTGAGCAGGCCGCGTGCGCGGCCGGTGTCGGGGCGGACCCGCCCGTCCCGCCAGGTGGCGATCGACTGCGGGACGCGCGGGACCTCGGCGGGCGTCAGCCCCGTCTCGCGGATCAGCCGCCAGGTCGCGCCGTAGCCGCGGGGCGCGAGCATCTCGGCGCCCTCGTCGATGAGATAGCCGTCCTGGCGCAGCGTACGCATCCGCCCGCCGACCGCATCGGACGACTCCAGCACCTGCACACCACGTCCGGCCTTGCGCAGCGCGTGCGCCACGGCGAGACCGGCGGCGCCGGCACCGACCACGGCCACATCGAGATCAGTCGTCATGGGTTTCCACTCTCCAGCAACGGCAGTGCGAGGTTCACCGCGCACAGCAGGACGACGGTGACCCGGTGGCTGCGGATCGCGGTCCGGCGGGCCAGCAGGATGTCGCGTCGCCGGAAGGCGATGTCCAGCTCGGTGCCGCGCAGGGCGATCATCGGCAGCATGGCCAGGGGGAACCACCAAGGGGCCACGCCCGCGAGCGCCGACCCGACGACGAACATGATCTGCGCGAGCGTCATGGCGGTGATGAAGGCCGCGTTGCCGCGCGGGGAGGTCAGCACGGCGACGGTGGGCCGCCCCACCCGGGCGTCGCCCTCGATGTCGTGCGTGTTGGAGTACAGCCCGAAGAGCATGGGGCCGGCGCCGAACAGCACCGCCTGGACGACCGCGAAACCACTGAGCGAGGGGGACAGCAGACCGTACGGCACCAGGACCATGCCCACACCGAAGCCGCAGAGGAAGACCTCCTGCCAGCCGCGATAGCTGATTTTCAGGCCCCACGAGTACTGCACGGCGGTGACCAGGCAGAGCGCCGCGAGGACGAGTGTCCAGGCGGACCGGTGCGGTGCCACTGCCGCCGCGCCGGCCCAGAGCAGAGCACCGGCAACGGCCGTGGTCCAGCCGAAGCGAATGGCCTCCGTGGGCGTCAGCGTCCCGGCGAGCAGGGGTTTCCGGGCGAGGCGGCGGCGTGGGGCGTCGGGGCCGTAGTTGGCCGCGTCGCTGCCGTCGCGGTACCCCGTGACATCGTCGAAGGCCACGGAAGCGGCGATGACGCACAGCTCACCGAGCCCGAACAGCACCAGCGTCAGCAGAGTGCCGGGTGTCAGCCGCTGCGCGGGCGCGAGCAGCAGCAGCGCGACGGGCAGCGCCAGGTAGTAGTCGATGATGTCGAGCTTGGCCAGCCGCACATACGCACGGACTTTGGCTGCGGCCGGCGCGGGGCGCACCCCGGCCGGTAACTCCACATCGCTGGTCATCGGTCCCTCCTGCCGGTGGCGAACTCGCAGACCGCGTCCGCGATGTGCTCCACCTCGGCGTCGGTGAGGTGCGGGTGGACGGGGATCGCCAGTTGGCGCCGGGCCGCGCTCTCGGCGTGCGGCCAGCCGCGGCCGCCGGCGGCGAACCGGGCGAAGGCGGGCTGGTGGGGCAGGGGGAGTGGGTAGTGCACATGGCTCGCGACGCCCCGGGCGGCGAGGTGCTCCCGCAACGCCTCGCGCTCGTCGGCCAGCAGCGAATAGACGTAGTAACAACGCCCGTTGCGGCCCGGCGGCGGTGGTGTCACACCGCGGTCGCGCAGCGGGGTGAAGCGTTCGGTGTAGTACTCGGCGATCCGGGCCCGGCGCTCCAGCCGCTCGGGGAAGCCGGGGAGCCGGTGCAGCTGGAAGGCCGCGAGGACCTCGTCGAACCGGCTGTTGTAGCCGGTGCGCCCGTAGATGAAGCGCGCGTCCTGACCGTGGTTGCGCAACGTCCGGACCGTCTGCCCGAGCCCGGGGTCCATGGTGACGACGGCCCCGCCCTCACCGGCGGTGCCGAAGGTCTTGACCTGGACGAAGGAGAACACACCGGCGTCTCCCCACGTACCGGCGGGGATACCGTCGAGAACGCCGCCCTGTGCCACTGCCGAGTCCTCGACGAGCCGCACGCCATGGCGTTGCGCGATCCCCCGCATCCGGGGCATGTCCGCCATCACCGAGAACATGTGGGCGGGCATCAGGGCCTTGGTCCGGCCGGTGACCGCCTGTTCCATCCGCTCCGGGTCGGCCACCATGGTCAGCGGGTCGATGTCGGCGAACACCGGCGTCGCCCCGAGATTGGCCACGGTGTTGGCCAGCGGAGCGCAGCCGTAGGCCGGAACCACCACCTCATCGCCCGGCCCCACGTCCATCGCGTGCAGTACCAGTGTCAGTGCCGAGGTGCCGCTGGAGCAGGCCACGACGTCGGCCGCGCCCAGCGAGGTACGCAGGGCCTCCTCGAAGCGGGCGGTGCGTTCCCCGAGGATGAACTTCTGGTCCGGCGCCGTGCCGATCTCCTGGACGAGATCGAGCAGTACCTCCCGGTCCGCTTCGAAGAGATCCGGGGCGAAGAAGGGAATCGTCACTCCGGCCTCCCCGTGTAGAAGCGGCGGATGAGCCCGCACACCGAGTCGATGTCATCGATGCTCAGGTCCGGATGGAACGGGAGGGCCAGCGTGCGTGCGCAGGCCGCCTCGGCGTGCGGGAAGTCGCCGCGCCGGTAGCCGAGGTGGGCGAAGCACGCCTGCAGATGGAGCGGGACCGGGTAGTACGTCTCGGTGCCCACGCCGTGTCCGGCCAGGTGACCGGCCAGTTCATCGCGGTGCTCGGCCTCGATCAGATAGACGTAGTAGACGGGGTGGGTGGCGGTGTCGCGGCGCACCAGTGTCGGCAGCCGCAGGACGCCGGGCACTCCGGCCAGTCGTTGGGTGTAGGCGGCGGCGAGTTCGGCCCGCCGGGCGATGTCCTGGTCCAGCCGCGTCAGCTTGGCGAGGAGCACGGCCGCCTGGAGGTCGTCCATCTTGCTGTTGACGCCGTTCTCCACGGTGCGGTTCGCGATGCCGGGGAAGTGGGCCAGCGTCCGTCCGTAGCGCCCGTGGTGGCGCAACGCCGCTGTTCTCTCGGCCAGTTCGGGGTCGTCGGTCAGTACGGCACCGGCGTCGCCGATGGCGCCGAGTGTCTTGGTGGGGAAGAACGACAACACCCCGCCGGCCCCCAGCAGCCCGGCGTGCACGCCACCCCATCGCATCCCGATGGCCTCCGCGCTGTCCTCCACCACGGTCAGGCCGTGGCGGCGGGCGACGTCCGCCAGCCCACTCATGTCGGCCATCTGATGGAAGAGGTGGACCGGCATGATCATCCGGGTGCGCGGTGTGACGGCACGGTCCGCGGACCGCGGGTCGAGGCCGTAACCGACCGGCTCGATGTCGGCGAAGACCGGACGGCCACCGGCCAGTACGACGGCGGACGCCGACGCCACAAAGGTGAAGGCGGGCACGACGACCTCGTCACCGGGCTCCAGGCCGGATGCGCGCAGCAGCAGTACCAACGCGTCGGTACCGCTGTTCACCCCCACCGCGTACCGCGCACCCGTCCACCGCGCCAGGGCCGTCTCGAACAGTGCGACCTGCCTGCCGTGCGAGAACTTGCCGTCGTCGAGGACCTCGCTCACCCGGGACCGGATGTCCGGCCACAGGGCCTCGAAGGTCTTGGCCTGGCTGAAGAAGGGCACCGGCTGGAACGGTCCGGCTGCTGTGCCACACCTCTGACCGGCTGTGCCACACCTCTGATCGAAAGATATATCGCGCATGTTTCCTCTCACGAGGTGGCCGAGGGTGCGGCAACCGTCGAACAGGGGGGAGAGAGAACGTTTTTGCCGACCGGTGCGGCCCGCCGGCGCCCGGGACGCCGGCGGACCGTCCGTGGTCAGAAGAGCGAGACGTCCAGGTCGCCGGTGTGGAACTTGTGCACCGCGGTGATGAGTTCCTCCACCGACAGCTGGCCGTTGCCGTTCGTGTCGATGCGCTGGAAAGCCTCGTCGGCCTTGGACTCGTCGCCGCCCGCGGCCTTGATCCAGGTGCGGAACTCCTCGCGGCTCACCTGCCCGTCACCGTCGGTGTCGGCCAGGTTGAGGATCGCCTGGATCGTGGGGCGCAGCACCTTGTCGAAGCCGGTCTGCCCCTGGTCGAGCATCTGCTTCGCCGTCGCGCTCTTGAACTGTTCAAAGTCCACCGAGTCGCCGGACTTGACGCCGGCCTGCCTGGCCAGGTTGTCCCACATCCCCAGGTACGCCGAGCGGAGGTCCTTGCCCTTCTTGCTGTCGGCGGGCTGGTTGAACGCGCGCAGGAGACGCTCCACTTCGCTTTCCCAGTCGCTGCGCTCGATACGGCCGTCGTGGTCCCGGTCCCACATTTCGAAACGGCGACGCAGCCGCTGTTCCTGCACGTTGGTGGGCATGGCTGTTCCTCTCTTCCTTGATTGGTGAAATACCGTGGGGAAAATTGGCAGAGAGAGAAAGAGGTAACGCGGTCGCGAAGTAGAAATATTCGAGGCGTGTTCCGCGGGGCGTCCCCGGGGCGTCAATCACCAAATGCGCGATCAACGTACTTGTCGCCCTCGCGCCCCGTCAACGGTGGGCCGCCCAACGAGATGGTTCCGCTTGAACCTGACGAGTAAAAATCGCCAAGCAGTTCGGTCGCACCCGGGCGTACAAAGGCGTACGACGGGGGCGTGCCGCGCCGCTTGGACCGGCGCTCACCTGGCGGGACGCGTCCCCGCCAATAGGTCATGCGGACCGTTGGGAATCAGCAAGTCCGGTCGGTGACACGGCACTTCCGACTCGTACTCGGCAATTTTTGGTCACCATTATCTTTGGTCAATGATTTTTCGTACGCCGACCGATGTTTTCCTGCGTATCGAGGTGGGGCAGATGGAGGAGCGGCAATGGAAGAAGGCTCGTGTATGCCGCTCCGGTCCTTTTGCCGGAACCGGTCCGGTCCGAAGCCGAAGGAGGGCGCGAAACCGTGTTGCGCACGCTGATCGTCGGCCTGGGGCGCGCGGGCCTGGGCCTGCACGTGCCCGTACTGCTCAAGGCGCGGGCGCGGGCCCCCGGTACGTTCGCCGACGAGCCGGTGGTGGCGGTCGACCCCCGCGCCGCACCCGCCGGCCCGCCGCGGCAGGACCTCGTGCTCGCCGGCTCCTTGCCGCGGGCCTGGGAGCTGCTCGACCCGGCACACACGGTCGTGCACGTCTGCACCCCGCCGTCGGTGCGCGCCGAGGTGCTCCGCGAGGTCGCACTCCTCGGCTTCTCCAAGGTGGTGGTGGAGAAGCCGCTTGCCACTGACCGGGACGCACTCCGGAGCGTCCTGGCCGTGGTGCGCGAGCACGGCCTGTCCCTGTCGGTGGTCGCGCCCTGGCTCCACAGCACGCTGACCGCACGGCTCGTCGCCATGGTCGAGGGCGGCCAACTGGGCAGCGTGCGTACGGTAACCGTGGCGCAGCACAAGCCCCGCTTCCGCCGTTCACTCGACAACGGCGGCCACACCTCGGCCCTCGACGTGGAGGTGCCGCATTCCCTCGGCGTCCTCCTCCGCCTCCTGGGCGACGCGGAGGTACGCGCGGCATCCTGTACCGATCTCTCCCTCGGCGCGAGCGTGGTGCCCCGCATGGGCGGCGCCCGGCTGACACTGCAACACCACGGGGGAGCCCGGAGCGAGATCGTCTCCGACCTGACCGCGCCGGTGCGCGAGCGGCGGATCACTCTCGACATGACCGGGGGAACCGCCATCGGGCACTACCCGGTGGGCCAGGACGACGACTTCGCCCAGCTGGAGAAGGTCACCGCGGGGCGGAGGGTGCGCGAGGTCTTCGAGGACGATGCGCTCACGTCCTTCATGGTGAGTGCGTACCGGGATTACGCGAGCGGACCGGGCGGCGACGATCCCTGGATCCATGCGCGGACCGCCGAACTACTCGACGAAGCGAAGCAGTTGACCGTAAGCAACACCGGTCGTGGGGAGCCGCTCACTCATGTCACCTGACGCATCTTCAGCAACGGACGACCGGCCCGTCGGCATCCGGTACGCGGGAATCGGCGACGAGGCAGCCCCTGACCTGCCCGGACAGCTCGAAGCGCTGCGCCGCCTGGGCTGGCGGACGATCGAGCTGCGCACGGTGGACGGCACCGCGATAGCGGATCTGGACGACCGTGCGTTCGCCCGGCTGTCCAGCGGGCTGGACGCCGCCGGGGTCGACGTCGTCTGCGTCGACTCCCGCATCGCCAACTGGGCCCGCCCGATCACCGGCCGCTATGAGGACGACCTGGAGGAACTGCGGATTCTCGCCGGGCGCTGCGCCGCCCTGGGCACCCGGTACGTCCGCGTGATGTCCTACCCCAACGCGGGCCTGAGCGAGGACGAATGGGGCCGGCGGGCGACACGCCGGCTGACCAACCTGGTCCGCGAGGCCGAACAGCACGGCCTGGTCCTGCTGCACGAGAACTGCAGCGGCTGGGCCGGGACCCGCGCCGACCGGATGCTCGACCTCCTCCAGCACATCGACAGCCCCGCCCTGCGGCTGCTCTTCGACATCGGCAACGGAGTGCCGTACGGCTACGACGCCCGGTCGCTCCTCGATGCCGTCATCGGGCACGTCGCCCACGTACACATCAAGGACGCCCGTCCGAGGGCGGACGGCCAGGTCGACTACACACTGCCCGGAGAGGGGGAGTCCGGTGTACGGGAGTGTCTGACGGCGCTGCTCCGCCATGGCTACACCGGAGTCTGGTCGATCGAACCGCACACCCATCTGCGCCCGCACGACGAGCACAACACCACCGACGACGACGGCATCGCGGCGTTCGTCCGCTACGGCCGGTCGCTGGAACGGCTCGTACAGCGCGTACAGCGTGAGGTGACCTCCGCGCCGGTCACCTCAGCGCCGGTCACCGCGGCCGACGGGGGCGCCCGTGCCTGAGAACGCCCAGCCTGCGCGGCTGAGCCGTACCGACCGTGAGCTGCTGCTTCACCTGCTCGACACCCCCACCGCCGGTCCACTGGAGACCGGCGGCGACGGCTCCGCCGTACAGCTGTGGGAGGCGGGCCGGGCGTACGCGGCGGCCGCCGGAACACTGGGCTTCACAGTGGTACGTCACGCGCCCGCCGACCCCGCCGTGCTGCACCGCGACGACGTCCCCGAGACCGTGCGCGAGGCCGCCGCGCGCGAGCCCGGATTCCTGGCGTGCCAGCCCAGCCTCGTACTGCGGCTGGGCCCGCAACTGCCCCACAACGCAACACTGATGTGCAACGTCCACCTCGACACCGTGGCCGGCTGGTGGCCGGCCCGCTTCGACGGCACCCGCTTCAGCGGCCGGGGCGCCATCGACGCCAAAGGCCCGGCGGTCGCCCTGCTGGCCGGCATCCGCGCCGCCCGCGCGGCGGAACCGGCCCTGGGCACGCGGGTCGGCGTCCTCATCCAGGCGGTGGCCGGCGAGGAGGGCGGCGCCATGGGCACGTTCGGCACCCGGCCGCTGGTCGAACAGGGCTTCACCGGCCGGCTGAACCTGTTCTGCGAGCCCACCGGCCGCCGCTACCTGCCCCGCGCCACGGCCTCGATGACGGCCGGGGCACACGTCCGGGGCGAGGACGCGGTGGACGACCGGCCCGAGGCCGGTCACAACGCGACCGTACTGCTGGGGCACCTCAGCAGCCACCTGGCCCGCACCCTGCCGCAGCGGATCGCCGACGGCCGGGTGTGCGTGGCCGGCGTGCACACCGGCCAACGGCACAACCGCGTCTACGGCACCGGGCAGTTGCTGCTCAACATCTCCTACGGCTCCCCGGCCGCCGGCCGGGCCGCCGAAGCCGCGCTCCGGATGTCGTTGCGCGAGGCCCTCACCGACTTCACCGCCCTGGCCGCCGGCACCCCCGACCTCGCCCGGACGGCGGCCGACGCCGCGGCGATCACCTCCCTGCGGTGGTACAAGCGCGGACTGCCCGCCCTGGAGGACCCGGGCCGCAATCCGTGGGCCGAGGCGCTGCTGGCGGACGCGGGGCTGGCCCCCTGGCCCGCTGACGAACCGCCCTTCACCTGCGACGCGATCTGGATGAACGGCATCCCCGATACGTACACCGCCGTGCTCGGCCCCGGACACCTGGGCGCCAACCGTGCGCACGCCGACGGCGAGTACGCCGACGCCGAGGAGCTCGACGGGTACGCCGACGACATCGCCCGCGTACTCATCGGCTTCACCCGCCAGGCCCTCCGGGGCACCGACGCCGAGGAGACCACCACCGCATGACCTCATCGATCCACCCCACCACCGACGCCGTTCCGGACCAGTCCGCCGACGCCCTTCCGGACCGGCCCACCGACGAGAGCACTGAGGAGCCCACCGTACGCGTGCCGTACCAGGACCTCCTCGCCTTCGTCACCGATGTCTTCGGCTCCAGGGGACTGCCGGACGCCCGGGCGCGTGCCGCCGCCGAGGCGTTGTGCCACGGCGATCTCACCGGCTTCACGAGCCACGGCATCGCCAACCTCACCCGGCTCTACCTGCCCATGTTCGACGCCGGCCGGTGCGACCCGCGGGCGAAACCGCACGTGCTCGTGGACCGGGGTGCCTCGGTGCTCCTCGACGCGCGGCGGGCCCTCGGCCTGTGGGCCGCCTCCGATGCCATGGACCTGGCGGTCGAGCGGGCCCGTCAGTACGGCGTCGGCATGGTCTCGGTGCGCGGCGCCACCCACTTCGGCTGCGCCGGGTACCACGCCCTGCGCGCCGTCGACCACGACATGGTGGGCCTGGTCACCGCCAACTGCGGTTGGCAGCAGCTCACTCGGCCCGTCGGCGGACGCGCCCCCATGCTCGGCACGAACCCGCTCGCCCTCGCCGCGCCGGCCGGTGACCACCCGCCGTTCGTCCTGGACATGAGCACCACGGTGGTCCCCACCGGCAAGGTGCGCGAGGCGGCGCGCAACGGCCGGAAGGTGCCGGCCGGCTGGCTGGCGGACGACGACGGTGCGCTGGTCACCGACCCGGCCGCCTTCGACCGCGGCGAGGCGCATTTGCGCTGGCTCGGCGGCGACCCCGACACCGGCGCGTACAAAGGCTTCGGGCTGGGCCTGCTGGTGGAAGTGCTCTCCGCACTCGTTCCGGGAGCGGGCCTGGGACCGCACCCGGAGGCCGGGGAGCAGCCGGACGGCCGCGACGACGACATCGGCTACCTGACGCTGGCGATCGCGCCGGGCCGGCTCCGGCCCGAGGCGGACTTCCGCACCGACGCGGCCGGTATGTTCGGCGCCCTGCTGGACTGCCCGCCGCTCCGCCCGGACGAGCCGGTGCGCTACCCCGGCTGGCCGGAGCACGCCCGTTCCCGCGACCGCCGCGCGAACGGCGTTCCCCTCGCGCGGGCCCTGTACGAGGAGATGCGCGAACTGGCCGGGGCCGGCCACCTCCGCTTCCCGGCACCGGTGAGTACAGCGGTGAGTACAGCGGTGAGCACAGCGGTGAAGTCCGCTCATGAGGGAGGCGCGGCATGACCGTACCCCGCATCGGCCTCATCGGCCTCGGTGTCATCTCGCGCTTCTACCTGGCCGCACTGGCCCGCGAGGCGCCCGCTGAACTGGCCGCGGTGTGCGACCCGGACGAGAGCAGACTCGCCGGCGCGCCACCCGGAGTACCGCGCTACCGGGACCACCACGAGTTGTTGCGCCACGCGGACGTGGACGCCGTGGTGGTCAACGTCCCCAACGATCTGCATTACCCGGTGTGCCGCGACGCCTTGGAAGCCGGCCGCGCGGTGTGCGTGGAGAAACCGCTCACCACAAAACTGCGCGACGCGCGCCACCTCGCACAGCTCTCCCTGGACGCCGGCGTACCGCTGTTCACCTCCTTCCACCGGCGCTACAACACCGAGGTGAACGCCCTCCTCACCCGGCTCCCCGCGCACGTCCCGCTCACCTCCCTGACGGTGCGTTATGAGGAGACCATCGAAGAACACGCGGGCCAGGACCGTTGGTATCTCGACCCCGACCGTTGCGGGGGCGGCTGCGTCGCCGACAACGGCCCCAACGCCTTCGACCTGGTACGCCTGTTCCTCGGGGAGGTCCACGTCACCGAGGCCGCCGTACGGCGCGACGCACACGGCGTGGACCGGCAGGCGACCGTACTGCTGGGCGCGGCGTCCGGCGCGGTGGCGCGGGTCGCACTCGACTGGTCCTACCCGGGGGAACGCAAGACGGTCGAGGTGCGCCTGGCCGACGGCACCGTGGAGACCGCCGACATGCTCGCGGGTCACCTGGAATTCAAGGGCTCGCTGTGGCACGAATACGTGGGCGTACTGCGCGACTTCACCGACGCACTGGCCGGACGTCACACTGTGGGGAATCCCCACGGTCCGGACGGCCTCGCCGCCCTGGAGCTGGTGGCCGACACCTACGCCCACGAACGCGCCGGCCGCGGCCGCTCGCCACAGGAGGCCGCCCGGCCATGACACCAGGAGAGGACGGGCCCAAGCGCACGGTCCACGGACAGCTCGTGAAGGTACTCACCCACCGGCGGACGGACCGTGGCATGGCCCTGGAACCCTTCGCCGGCCGCTGCGTCCGCAGTGGCGAGGTGCATGAGCTGGTCACCACGGACCACACCGAAACGGCCACGGGAGCCCGTATCGACCGGGTCGGGTTCCTGGGCTTCCTGGAGATCGGCTGCGCCGGTGTCATCGACCGCGGCGACGAAGTGTGGACGGCAGGCCGCCGCATCGGCACGGTCCTGGGCTTCGACGCCTGCCACTTCCCGAACCACTACAACATCCTGATCCGCACCCCCGAGCTCCTCACGGGCCCAGAGCTGGGCCTCGCTCCGGAAACGCAGGTGCGCTTCACACAGGGGTGAGCACATGCCTCGGGCCCGGCGGATGACATCCGCCGGGCCCGGGAATCAGTAGCGGGGACAGGATTTGAACCTGCGACCTCTGGGTTATGAGCCCAGCGAGCTACCGAGCTGCTCCACCCCGCGTCGACAACCGCAACACTACGCGTCCCGGGTCCACACACCTAATCGGCCGCCGAGCGGGCCTCGATTCAGCCCGACGGCACCATCGCGACCGCCACCACCGCGAGCAGTCCGATGTACGACCAGGCGTAAACGCGGTCCGGGATCCGCGGCGGGCGCCGGCGCAGTACCGCGATCACCGGCAGGGCGCCCAGCAGCAGTGCCGCGGCGGCGCCGGGGTCGACGAGACCCACCAGCTGCACCTGCGCGCCCGCGCCGGCCGGGAGCGCGTGGCCGCCCAGGGAGACCATGGCGGCCGGCAGCGCGATGGCGAGGGTGAGCGGGTTGGCCAGCGCGGTCGCCACCTGCATCGTGTGCCCGGCCCGCCGCATGGCGGGGACGGTCAGCACGCTGCCGCCCACGCCGAGGAAGGCGGCGACCGCGCCGACGGGCGCGCCGAGGACGGCCGGCAGTGGGCGCGGCGCGTCGGAGGGCGCCTCGACCTGCGTGCGCGGGCGGAGAAAGCCGGGTCGCAGCAGCAGGTCGACGATGGTCAGCGTGACGTACGCGATGAACGCCCAGCGGGCCAGGGCCGACGGGGCGACGCGGGTGGCGAGTGCGCCGACCGCGGCGCCGGCCGCCAGCAGGAGGAGGAGCGTGCCACTGCCGCGGAGTGCGACGAGCACCCGCCGCGGCGTGACCGCGGTCGCGAATCCGGCGTTCACCACCATCACCAGGGCCGAGGTGGCCGTCGCGACCCGCATCGCGTCCGCGCCGAGCGCGGCGTCCGCCCACACCACCACGGGGACCGCGACGAATCCGCCGCCGAACCCGAACAACACCGTCGTCACCCCGGTGAGGAGCCCGATCCCGACCAATGCCATAACGTCCACAGGATCCAGTCCACCAGCGACGCCGGACTTCCCGCATGCGATGGACGGCTCACTTCTTTCGCGTCTCGGCCAGCACGGTGGCCGGCACCTCGGTAGTCGGCACGGTGACCAGTACGTCGGCCGGCACAGTGGCCAGTACGTCGGCCAGTACCGTGACCGGGTGAAGAACGTGCCCTTGGATACCGTCGACCACGTCGACCGGGCCGTCCTGCCGATCGGTACCGACTACCCGTCCGGCCACGTACTGCACTGGCACGAGCACCGGCGCGCGCAGTTCCTCTACGGCGCCACCGGGGTCATGGTCGTGGACACCGACGAGGGCAGCTGGACCGTTCCGCCCGAGCGCGCCGTCCTGATCCCGGCCGCGACCCGGCACCGGGTCCGCATGCTCGGGGTGAGCACCCGCAGTCTGTACATCGAGCCGGCCGCCGTCCCCTGGTGGCCCGCCACCTGTACGGTCGTGGACGTACCGCCGCTACTGCGCGAACTGCTCCTGGCCGCCGTCGAGTTCGAGGCCGACTACAGTCTCGCCGGGCGGGCAGGGCACATCGCCGCGCTCCTCCTGCACGAGATCGCCGCGCGTACTCCGCTCCCGTTCCACGTCGGAATTCCCGCCTCCGCCGATCTCGCCGCGCTCTGCCGCGGGTATCTCGCCGCCCCGGACGCCGGCGTCACCAACGCCGCGTGGGCCGCGCGGACGGCCATGAGCGAGCGGGCCTTCACCCGGCGCTTCCGCGCGGAGACCGGCGACAGCCCGGCCGTCTGGCGGGCGCGCGCCCGGCTGCTCGCGGCCGTACCGCTGCTGCGTACCGCGCCGGTCACCGAGGTCGCCGGGCGGCTCGGCTACGCCTCGCCCGCCGCGTTCACCGCCGCCTTCACCCGCGCCTTCGGCGCACCCCCGTCCCGCTTCACCACGAGGCTCCCACCGCGGACCGTCCCGCTCGGCTGACGGCAGCGCCGAACCATTTCAGCAGCCTGCAACCACAATTCGGCTTTGGCCGGCCCCGTCCCCGTCCCCGTCCCCGTCAGCGGAAGCGCCCGGGCCGGAACGGAGCGAGCAGCGGGCTGCGCTCCCCGGCGGTGATCTCCTCGGCCAGCAGCTCGCCGGCGATCAGGGCGAGCGTCGCACCGCTGTGGGTGAACGCCACGAACAGGCCCGCCACCTCGTCGAGTTCACCGAGCACCGGCTCGCCGTCCCCCGGGATCGGCTTCCGGCCCACGCCGTAGGAGTCCAGTCGCAGGCGCGGATGGCCGGCGAGGACGGCCGACGCCTCGCGCAGCAGCTTCTCCACGGTGGCGTCCTTGACCTCGTAGGTGCCGTCCGCATGGACGATCACCTCGGCCGCCGTGGCGTCGGAGTCCATCACCAGCGCACCGTCCGGCGTGGGCCGCAGCGCCACGCGCGGGGTGTTCAGCGTGGCGCGCAGGTCCGTGCCGAGGGGCGTGGTGCGCACGAGCAGTGCCTGGGACGTCGCGTCCGGGATCTCCACGCCGTACTGGCGCACCGTGCCCGGCACGTCGGCCCCCGTCGCCAGCAGGACCGCGTCGACGTCGATGCGCTCGCCGGTGCCCGTCCGTACGGCTGTCACGCGGTCGCCCTCGACGACGGCGGAGGCGGGCCCGGTGCCGGTGAGGATCCGGCCGCCGGCCGCGGTGAGACCGGCGGTGAGCTGCCGGACGAGCGGGACGAGGTCCACCCAGCCCTCGCCCGGGTTGAAGATCGCGCCCTCGTCGGGGATCGCGGCCGGGTCCACCCCGGGCGTCCACCGGGCGACTTCGTCGCGGGTGAGCCACTCGGCGTCGTACCCGTTGCGCCGCATGTGCGCGAACGCCGCCCGGTGCGCCTCGGCCGCGCCGGGCGCCGCCCAGGTCAGCCCGCCGTCGAACTTCAAGTAGTCGGAGGAGGGGGCGCGGGTGGCGAATGTGCGGTACCGGTCCATGCCCAGCAGGCGGAGTCGGTGGTACGCCGCGGAGCGCTTGCCGCCGAAGGAGTTGAGCCAGGACAGCGACCGACCCGACGCGCCGTCGGCCAGTTCGCCCTCGGTCACCAGGACGACGTCCGCGCCGCGGCGGGCGAGCTGTGCGGCGGTCGACACCCCGATGACACCACCGCCCACGACGGCGACGCGAGGGCGGGGAGGTGAAGTGCGCATGGCAGCAGACCCTTTCACTTATGAGAACGTTCTCACACTCGGAGCGTGGGAACGTTCTCACGCCACCTCCGGAGCGTCAAGACGCGACGGCCCGGCGGCCGCTCGCCAGGAGCGGGCCGCCGGGCCGCGCGGGTGGTACCGGGTCAGGTTTCGTCGCGGTCCGTCAGGGAGTCCTTGATCCCCCGACCCTGGCCCTTGGCGTCGTCCATGGCGTTCTTCGCCTTGCCCTTGACCTCGTCGGCGCGGCCCTCGCCCTTGGTCCGGCTGTCGCCGGTGGCCTTGCCGGCCATCCGCTTGGCCTTGCCCTTGAGCTTGTCCATGGCGCCCTTGTCACCCATGCCGGAACTCCTTCGTCTCATTCGGCGGGACGGCAACCACGCTGCCCCACCCCTCGCCGGCCCGCACCCCGGCGAGGGCCGGGCCGGTGCGGTCACCACGGCTGGACTCGTGCAACCCACCCCCATCTGGTCCTGTCCCGCCGGTCGTCCAGCGGGCAGCATGTCGGAAATTCATGCCGATCAGTCGTTCAGCCGATCAGCAGGCGCCGGCCTGCGTCAGGTGGTGACCGCTCGATGCCCGAGGTACCCCGTACCGCCGATCCATGCACAGCCGCCGATCTGGTCCTGCTCAACGGCACGGTCCGCACGATGGACCGGGCCGGTACGACCCGTACCGTACTCGCCGCGCGCGGCGGACGCGTACTCGCCGTCGACGACGACGCCGCGGTGCGCGGGCTCATCGGGCCGCGCACCCGCGTACTGGACCTCCGGGGCCGCTGCGCGGTGCCGGGGTTCATCGAGACCCACAACCACCCGACCTTCTTCGGGCTGACGCTCGCCGCCGACGTCGACGCGGGCAGCCCGCCCAACGCCACCATCGCCGACATCGCCGCCCGGGTGGAGCAGGCCGCCGCCGACGCCGAGCCGGGCACCTGGGTGCGCGGCTACCGGTACGACGACACGCTGCTCGCCGACGACCGGCACCCCACCCGCGCCGACCTCGACCCGGTGTCCAAGGACCGGCCGGTCTGCCTCCAGCACGTCTCCGGCCACTTCTGTGTACTGAATACAGCGGGCCTGCGACTGCTCGGCATCGACCGGAACACCCCCGACCCGGTGGGCGGCGCGATCCACCTGGACGCGGCGGGCGAGCCGGACGGGGTGCTCGCGGAGACCGCCGCGTTCGCCGCGTACGCCGCCATGCCCAAGCCGGAGACCGCCGACCTCGCCGAGGCGATCGGGCTGGCCGGCGACGCCTATCTGGCGGCCGGCGTCACCACCGTCCACGACACCGGCCTCGGGCTGGTCGGCGGGCCCGCGGAACTCGACGCGTACCGGCTGGCGCGCCGCAAGGGACGGCTGCGCAACCGCGTCCGTGCGTACCTCGTACAGGACCTCTTCCCCGGTCTGTCGCGCGGTGAGCTCAGCCCCGTCGAGGCGGGCGTCGCCGGGCTGGGCGACGACCTCTTCCGGGTGGCCGGCGTGAAGCTGTGGGCCGACGGCTCGCTGCAGGGGCTGACCGGCTGCGTCTCGGAGGGGTACGCCTGCGCGCCGGACAAGAACGGGCTGCTGATCTTCCCGCAGGACGACCTCGCCCGGCGGGTGGCCACGCTGCACGAGGCGGGCTGGCAGGTCGCGATCCACGGCAACGGGGACGCCGCGATCCAGGCGGTCCTGGAGGCGTACGCGAAGCTCGGCCTCGGCCCGCTGGAGGGCGACCGGCGGCACCGCATCGAACACTGCCAGATGGTCAGCGAACGGCAGCTGGACCAGATGGCGGCGGCGGGCATCCTCGCGTCCTTCTTCATCAAACACGTCTACTACTGGGGCGACCGGCACCGGGACCGGTTCCTCGGCCCCGAGCGGGCGCGCCGCATCGACCCGCTCGCCTCCGCGGTCAAGCACGGCGTGACCTTTGGCCTGCACTCGGACACGCCGGTGGTCCCCGTACCACCGCTGGAGGGCATCTGGTGCGCGGTGCGCCGGACGACCCGCGACGGCCACGAGCTGGGGCCCGAGCAGCGGGTGGACGTGGACACGGCGCTGCGCGGCTACACCAGCCAGGCCGCCCACCTCGGCTTCGAGGAGCGGGAGAAGGGCAGCCTGGAGCCGGGGAAGCTGGCGGACATCGCGGTGCTCTCCGCCGATCCCGGGGCTGTCGAGGCGGACGCGGTGAGGGCACTCCAGGTGGACGCGACGGTCATCGGCGGCGAGGTCGTGTGGGGCGGTGCCGGACTGGACGCGGTACCGGACACCGGGCGTGCGGCCGGGGGAGGGGACGGCCGGTGAGCGGCGCGCGCAAGAGCCTCGGCATCGGGCTCGGGCTGCCGGTCCTGGCGATCCTCGTCGTCATGCCGCTGCTCGCGGACACGGACGTGTACGTCCTCGGCATCCCGCTGCTGTGGGCGTGGATGTTCGCCTGGTTCCCGCTCACCAGCCTGTGCCTGTGGGTGGCCTGGCGGATCGACGAACCGCGGTACCGGGACGAGGAGCACGGCGACGGGGCGCACAGCGACGAGGGGGCGGCGAGATGACCGCGGCGATCTTCTTCGGCGTCATGGCGCTCTCCGTCCTGGTCGCCTTCAGCGCCCGGCGCGGGATGAAGAACATGTCGATCGGCGAGTACCTCGTCGGCGGCCGCTCCTTCCCGCCCTGGCTGCTGTACTTCCTCGCGGTCGGCGAGATCTACAGCATCGGCACCATGATCGGCTTCCCGGCGGGCATCTACGCGGGCGGCGCGAGCTACGGCGTCTGGTTCCTCGGCTACATCCTGCTGGCCTATCCGCTCGGGTACTACATCGCGCCGCTGATCTGGCGGGCCGGCGTGCGGTACGACGCGATGACCATTCCGGACGTCTTCGGGCGGCACTTCCGCAGCCGGAGCCTGGAGCTGGTCACCGCGGGCGCGCTGCTGCTCGCGCTGGTGCCGTGGGGGCAGTACCAGTTCATCGGCATGCAGGTCGTGCTGCAGGCGCTCGGGCTGCCGATCAGCCCCGTGCAGTCGGTGCTCCTGGCGGGCGTGATCGCCTTCCTCTACCTGGCCGTCTCCGGGGTCCGCTCGCCCGCCTTCGTCGCGATCCTCAAGGACGTGCTGATGGTGCTGGGCATCGTCGTGGCCGGGGTGGTGGCGGTGCTGGCGGGCGGCGGCCCGGCGGAGGTCTTCGGGCCGGATTCCGTGCCGCGCGCGCAGGTGACGATGAGCGGGTCGCCGATGGTCTTCGCGCTCACCACCATCGTCTTCCAGAGCGTCACCTTCTACCTGGGCTTCTCCGCCGCGTACATCTTCACGGCCAAGTCCGAGCGGGCGATCAAGTCCTCGACGGTGTGGATGCCGGTCTACATGCTGATGTATCCGTTCCTGGTCGCCACCGCCTACTTCGCCTTCGCCGACCGCCCGCACGTGAAGGACCCCAACACGGTCTTCATGGCGATCGTCCAGGACCGGCTGCCGGACTGGCTGGTGGGCGTGGTGGCCGCGGGCGCGGGCCTGTCGGGCGTCCTGGTGCTGGCCGTCACCGCGCTGACCATCGGCGGCATCGTCTCCCGCAACCTCGCACCGAACATCCGCCCCGAAGCACAGCGCCGCACCACCACGGCGGTGGTCGCGGTCTTCCTGGTCGCCGCCGCGGTGCTCACCCTCACCGCCTCGACGCTGATGCTGACCGTGCTCAATCTGACGTACTACCTGCTCGGCCAGCTCGTACCGGGCTGGCTCGCGCTGATGTTCTTCCGGCGGGTGCGGCCGTGGGCGGTCTCGGCGGGGATGCTGGGCGGGATCGCGGCGTCCATCGTGCTGTACGTGACCGACCCCGGCCTGGGCGGCATCAACCCCGGCCTGATCGCGGTGGCCTTCAACTGCGTACTGATGTTCGGGCTGAGCCTGCTGCGTCCGGGGCCGGCCACCGAGCCGGTGTCGGCGCGCCCTCGGGTGACGTCGGGTCAGGGCGTCCCCTCGGAGGCGCCCTAGGCCGATCGCGCGACCCTGCGGCAGGAGGGAGGCAGCAGTGTTAGAAATTGGTTATGGCGGGACATCGTCGGATTCGTCACCCTTTGCGGGCAGGGGCGCGCTCCCTGCTGAATCCGCGCAGCCTCGCCGGCCAGGTCTTCGTCCTCCAAGTGGTCATCGTGGTGCTGCTGGTGGCGGCCGCGGTCTCGGCCCTGGCCCTCCAGGCCAAACGGGACAGCAACGACGCGGCGGAGCAGCGCGCGGTGTCCGTGGCCGAGACCTTCGCGGCCTCCTCCACCGTGGCCAGGGCCATGGACGGCCCGCACCCCACCGCGGAGCTGCAGCCGCGCGCCGAAGCGGTGCGCAAACGGGCCGACGTGGACTACATCGTGGTCTTCGATCTGGACGGCATCCGGGTGACCCACCCCGACCGGCGGCTGATCGGCAAACACGTGGTCGGTGCCTTCGGCGCGGCCCTGGAGGCCGCCCGCAAGGGAAAGCCGTACACGGAGGTCATCGACAACGGCCCCCTCGGGGACGCCGTGGACGCCACCGCCCCGGTCATCCGCACCGACGGCTCCCTCGTCGGCATGGTCTCGGCCGGCATCACGTTGAAGCGCGCGGGGAACACGGTGGACCGCCAGACGCCGGTGCTGCTCGGCGCCGCCGGGCTGGGCCTGGCACTGGCCGCCGGCGGTACGGCCCTGGTGACCCGGCGGCTCCGCCGCCAGACGCACGGCCTGGGCCAGGCCGAGATGACCCGGATGTACGAGCACCACGACGCGGTCCTGCACGCCGTGCGGGAAGGCGTGGTGATCCTCGGCGGCGACGGGCGGCTGCTGCTGGTCAACGACGAGGCGCGGCGCCTGCTGGAGCTGCCCGACGGCCTCGACGGGCGCGCCGTCGACGAGGTCGGACTGCCGGACCGGCTGGTGGAGCTGATGCGCTCCGGGAGCTCCGCCACCGACGAGGTGCACCACGTGGGCCAGCGCCTGCTCGCCATCAATGTACGGTCGACCGCGCGCGCGGGCGGACCGCGCGGCAGCGTCACCACGCTCCGCGACACCACCGAGCTCGCCGCCCTGACCGGCCGCGCCGAGGTCGCCGCGGAGCGGCTGAAGCTGCTGTACGAGTCGGGGGTGCGGATCGGCACGACCCTGGACGTGGTCCGCACGTCGGAGGAGCTGACGGAGGTGGCCGTACCGCGGTTCGCCGACATCGTCACCGTCGACCTGCTGGACGCGGTGACCGAGGGGGACGAGCCGTCGGTGCACGCCGGGTGGCGGATGCGGCGGACGGCGGCCAAGGGCGGACCGGGCGAGCCCGGCCTGTACCCCCTCGGCGAGCTGATCCACTTTGTCTCGACCACCCCACAGGTACGCGCTCTGAACGAAGGCCGGGCGGCGCTCGTGGCGGACCTGACGCGCACGGACGAGTGGTCCGACCAGGACCGGATGCGGGGCGAAGCGCTGCTGGAGGCCGGCGTGCACTCCCTGGTGACGGTGCCGCTGCGGGCCCGCGGCGTGGTGCTCGGCATGGTCAACTTCTGGCGGTCCCAGGATTCCCCGCCGTTCCAGGAGGAGGACCTCTCCTTCGCCGAAGAGGTCAGCGCACGGGCCGCGGTCTGCATCGACAACGCCCGGCGCTACGCGCGCGAGCACGCGATGGCCGTCACCCTCCAGCGCAGCCTGCTGCCCCGCGGCCTCCCGGAGCAGGACGCGCTGGACGTGGCCTGGCGGTACCTGCCGGCCCAGGCGGGGGTGGGCGGCGACTGGTTCGACGTCATCCCGCTGCCGGGCGCGCGGGTGGCGCTGGTGGTGGGCGACGTGGTGGGGCACGGGCTGCACGCCGCGGCGACGATGGGGCGGCTGCGGACCGCGGTGCACAACTTCTCCTCGCTGGACCTGCCGGTGGACGAACTGCTCGGCCATCTGGACGAGCTGGTCACCCGTATCGACAGCGAGGAGGACAGCGAGGGCGCCCGCGGCTGGGAGGGCGTGACGGGCGCGACCTGCCTGTATGCGATCTACGACTCGGTGAGCGGGGTATGCACGGTGGCCACGGCCGGCCACCCCGGCCCCGCCCTGATGGGCCCGGACGGCACGGTCACCTACCCGGACGTGGCGCCCTCCCCGCCGCTGGGGCTGGGCGGTCATCCCTTCGAGACCACCGAACTGCGGCTGACCGAGGGCTCGTCCCTGGTGCTGTTCACGGACGGCCTGGTCGAGGACCGCGGACGCGACATCGACGACGGCCTGGACATGCTGGCCGGGGCGCTGGAGGGCGCCGCGGGCCGCAGCCCGGAGGAGATGTGCCAGGCCGCCGTCGACGCGATGGTGCCCGAACGCCCGTCCGATGACATCGCCCTGGTGGTCGCCCGCACCCGGCTGCTCGCGCCGAGCAAGGTGGCGGACTGGGAAGTGGCCCCGGACCCGGCGGAGGTGGGCCGGCTGCGCGCCGAGTGCGGGGCGCAGCTGGCGGAGTGGGGCCTGTCGGAGCTCGGGTTCAGCACGGAGCTGATCCTCAGCGAGCTGATCACGAACGCGATCCGGTACGGCGCGCCGCCGGTCCGGCTGCGGCTGCTCCGCGACCGCTGCCTGATCTGCGAGGTCGCGGACAGCAGCAGCACGGCTCCGCACCTGCGCCGGGCGACGAGCACGGACGAGGGCGGCCGCGGGCTGTTCCTCGTCGCGCACCTCTCGCAGCGGTGGGGGACCCGGTACACCCCCGGCGGGAAGGTCATCTGGACCGAACAGCAGCTCTCGGGGGCGAGCGCGGCCGCCATCGAGACGCCGGCCGATGTGTTGCTGGATCAGTTCGACGACGGCGGGTTCTGAGACGGGGACCCGGTATCCCTACGGCAGATGCAGCCGGTCGCCGCCCGCCAGGATCGCGGCCGCCAGCGCCTCGGCCGGGCGGCTCGCCGGGGCGTCCGGGCGGCCGTGCACCAGCACGAAGTCGACGCCGCCGAGGTCCGGCAGGCCCGCCCGGGCGCCCACCCGGACCAGCCCCGGCGGGATCATGCCGAGCGAGTGCGCCATCACGCCGAGTCCCGCGCGGGTCGCCGCGATCAGCCCGTTGAGGCTGCCGCTCGTACAGGCGATGCGCCACTCGCGGCCCTGCGCCTCCAGCGCCTGCAGCGCGCGGGCCCGGGTCAGCGCCGGCTGCGGGAAGAGCACCAGCGGCACCGGCCGCTGCGGGTCCAGCCGCAGCCGCTCGCTGCCGATCCACACCAGCTTGTCCCGCCAGATCAGCCGCCCCCGCCCGTCCTCCGGGCGCCGCTTGGCCAGTACGAGGTCCAGCCGCCCGGCCGCCAGCCGTTCGTGCAGCGTCCCCGACAGCTCGACCGTCAGCTCCAGGTCGACCTCCGGGTGGTCCCGGCGGAACCCCTCCAGCACCTCCGGCAGCCGGGTCAGTACGAAGTCCTCGGACGCCCCGAACCGCAGCCGGCCGCGCAGCCGCGTCCCCGCGAAGAAGTCCGTGGCCCGCTCGTTGGCCTCCAGGATCGTGCGCGCGAAGCCGAGCATGGCCTCGCCGTCCTCGGTCAGCTCCACTCCGTGGGTGTCCCGCGCGAACAGCCGGCGTCCGGCCGCCGCCTCCAGCTTCCGCACATGTTGGCTGACGGTCGACTGCTGCACACCGAGGCGCTGCGCGGCCTGCGTGAAGCTCAGCGTCTGCGCCACGGCCAGGAAGGTCCGCAGCTGTACGGGATCGAACACGCCCCGAGCCTACCCCCGCCCATCACGTTCTGACATGACAGTGACTACGGTAAGAGGGCTTCCCGATCGCCGCGATCAGGCGCACCCTGGAGAGGGCACCGTCCATGCCCCGGGGTATACGGCACACCGCATACGGAACTCCGCATACGGCAGACCGCGTATGGCAGACCGCATACGGGATTCCGCATCGGAACGACCGCATACCCCAGACCGAGCCGCCGACCGATAGAGAGACCATGCGCCGCCCTCAGCTGAAGATCCCCTCCTGGCTCCCCGTGGACGGATACATCCTGGCGCTCATCGGCACGGTCGTGCTGGCGGCGCTGCTGCCCGCCAGAGGCGCCGCCGCCACCGGCGCCGAGGGCGCCTCGACCGGTGCCGTCGCCCTGCTCTTCTTCCTCTACGGCGCCCGGCTCTCCACCCGGGAGGCGATGGACGGGCTCCGCCACTGGCGCCTGCACCTCACGGTCCTGGCGTTCACCTTCGCCGTCTTCCCCCTGCTGGGCCTGGCGGCGCGCGGCCTCGTGCCGTACGTGCTGACGCCCCAGCTCTACACCGGGCTGCTCTTCCTGTGCCTGGTGCCCTCCACGATCCAGTCCTCGATCGCCTTCACCTCCATCGCGCGCGGCAACGTCGCGGCGGCGATCTGCGCGGGCTCCTTCTCCAGCCTGGTCGGCATCGTCATCACGCCGCTGCTGGCGGCCCTGCTGCTGGGCGGCGACGGCGGCGGCTTCTCCGCCGACTCGCTGCTCTCCATCGTCTTCCAGCTGCTGGTGCCCTTCGTCGCCGGACAGCTGCTGCGCCGCTGGATCTCGGGCTTCCTGACCCGGTACAAGAAGGTCCTCGGCTACGTCGACCGCGGCTCGATCCTGCTCGTCGTCTACACCGCGTTCAGCACCGGCATGGTCCAGGGCATCTGGGGCCGGGTCTCCGTCTGGCGGCTGGTCGAGCTGGTGGCCGTCGAGGCCGTACTGCTGGCCGTGATGCTGACGCTGACCACGTACGGCGCACGGAAGCTGGGCTTCCCGCGCGCCGACCGCGTCGCGATCACCTTCGCAGGCTCGAAGAAGAGCCTGGCGGCCGGCCTGCCGATGGCCAGCGTGCTGTTCGGCGCGCAGGCCAGCCTCGCGGTGCTGCCGCTGATGCTCTTCCACCAGATGCAGCTGATGGTCTGCGCGGTGCTCGCCAAGCGGTACGCGCGCCGGGCCGAGGCCGCGGAGGCGGCAGGCGCCGCTGAGCAGCCGGCGGACGGCGGAACCGGTGCCGTGTCGGCCGCCGACCCGGTGGGCGCGCGCCGCTAGGGTTCCCGCATGACGGGCCATCACGTCCTCACCTGGGACGTCACCGCGAGCAAGGGCATCGAGACCGCGTGGGTCGACCTCGGCGAGCGGACGCTGTCCGCGCACGGCCGGGCGGTGGGCACCGTACCGGAGGCGTACTGGATCACCTACGAGCTGGAGACCGGCGAGGACTTCGTGACGCGGCGGCTGCGGGTGCGCGCCGAGAGCGCGGCCGGCAGCCGCGAGCTGGACCTGCGCCGCGACGACGAGGGCCGGTGGACCGCAGGCGGCGAGCCGCTGGCGGGCCTGGAGGCGGCGCTCGACTGCGACCTCGGACTGTGCCCGCTCACCAACACCATGCCGCTGCTGCGCCACGGCCTGCACCGCTCGCCGGGGGAACACGAGTACGTGATGGCGTGGGTGTCGGTGCCGGAGCTGGCCGTACAGCCCTCCCCGCAGCGGTACGAGCACCTCGCCCGCACGGCGGAAGGCGCCCGGGTGCGGTACACCTCGGGCACCTTCCAGCGCGATCTGGAGTGCGACGGGGACGGCCTGATCGTCGACTATCCGGACCTGGCGCGCCGCACCCAGACCCGTTGACCGGCCGTCCCCGCCTCCTCTCAGTCCCCGCGCACCCGGTCCAGCGGCAGCCGGAGCACGGCCGGCGTCGCGGCCGGCGCGTTCTGCTCCCGTACCGCGGCCAGCTCACGGTCGCTCAGGGCGCGCCCGTAGACGCGTACCTCGTCCAGCGCTCCCGTGAAGAACGACCGGGCGTCCGGCTTCTGGCCGAGGTGCACCCCGAACGTGTCGTTCCGGCTGACCGAGCCGGGCACATCAGCCACCGAGGCGGTGTGCATACCGTCCACAGTGAGCGACAGACGGTCGCCCGACCGGCGCAGCGCGAGGTGGTGCCAGCGCCCGTCGTTGGCCGCGCCGGCCACGGCGGTCTGCGCGGACTTCGCGGGTCCGGCGCCCGCGAGCGCCGTGATGTCCGCCGTGAGGCGGTCCTTCGCGGGATCGGCGCGCAGCGCCACCTGCGGCGCCCTGCTGCCCACGCCGCCCATCCACAGCAACGGCTGCTCGCCGCTCTTCGCCTCGTACCGGAACCAGAGGCTGCATGTGAAGTCGCGGTCGCCCAGCGGCAGCGACGAGCGGAACGGCAGCCGTACGGCGTCGTCCTTGCCGTCCAGCGTCAGGGCCCGCCCGAAGCGGCCGTCGGCCGTACGGGCGCCGCCCAGCACGGCGGCCGGCCGGGCGCCGGCCCCGCTGTCCGGGGTCGTCGGGTCCGGCCCGCGGCGCGGCCCGAGCCAGTCCTCGGTGAACCGCGCGAAGCGGATCTCGTCCCGCGCGTCCACCGCGCCGCCCTCGTAGAGCAGCCCGACCTCGCCGGGCGAGATGTTCGCCATGTCGGAGTAGCCGGACCAGTCGGTGGTGATCCGCGCGCCCCGTTCCGCACCCTCCCACGTGCGGCCCTCGTCGTAGGAGGAGCGGATCGTCATGGTGCGCCGCCGGTCGGGGTCGGCGGGCGCGGCGAACAGCAGCCTGCTGTAGCCGTCGGCGGCCCGCGACCGCAGCCGCAGCACCGAGCCCTGCACCATGGGCGAGTACAGATCGGGAAGGGCCCGGAACGGCTCGGCGAAGGACCGGCCGCCGTCCCGGCTGACCGCCGCCGTACGGTGCCCCAGGTCCGTGCCGTCCTGCTCCCGCCCGTTGACGTAGATCGCGCCGTCCGCACGCTCCACGAGCGTCATCTCGGACGGCTTCTGACGGAACGTTCCGTCCGATGCGGTCGGCCAGGTGTCGACCGCGCCGGTGCGCCAGGTGGTGCCGCCGTCGTCGCTGTGCATCAGGGCGGCGTGGTTGGCCGTTATGCGGCCGCCCCCGTAGCTCTCGGCGTTGACGGCGTAGACCAGGCGTCCGGCATACCGTCCGCGGGTGAGCTGGATACCGTGTACAGGTCCGGTCGCGTACCAGGAGTTCCACGACGGCGGCCGGAGCGCGGACGTCATGTCCCGCGGCTTGGACCAGGTACGGCCGTCGTCGTCGCTGTACTGCAGGTGCGGCGTGCGGTCGCACGGTATATCGCAGTTGCGGCCGTCGGTGCGGCCCTTGTTGTAGGTCTCGGCGAGGACCACGCGGCCGGTCCGGCGGTCGACGACCGGCGCCGGATTGCCGTGCGTGTCGCCGCCGCCCTCGTTGACGACCTGGAGCGGGCCCCAGGTGCGGCCACCATCGGTGGACCGTTTCAGCACGAGGTCTATGTCGCCGGCGTCCCCGCAGTCGTTCACCCGGCCCTCGGCGAAGGCGAGGAGCGTGCCGCGCGGGGTCGTGACGATCGCGGGGATACGGAAGCAGGCGTAGCCCTTTTCCTGGGCGGCCTTGAAGAGCACCTGCTGGGTGAGGCCGGCCGGGGCCGCCTCGGTGGGGGGTTGGGCGTGTGCGGGAGCCGGGGGGAGGAAGGCGAGCGCCGCCGCGGCCAGCGTGGCCCACCAGCGGCGTCGCCCGAGTCTCGGGCCGGGACTGCGGTGTTCGCTCGGATCTGACGTCATGGTCCGACCTGCCCTTCGAGGCATCGGCGAGGCATCGGCGTCGGCCGCGCGGCGGGTCCCGGGACGCTGCCCCGGAGCCCGCCGGACGGATCATCTGGACATCCCACTTAATGGACATCCCACGTCCCATGTTCGTGCCGAGGAAGGTACTTGTCCCGCAGGCGCCCCGGCAAGGAGTGTGCGTCACCCGGATTGGCCGGGGGTGTCCGTGCCGGGGCGCCGGTGCCGTCCGAGTCCGGCCGTTCAGGGAATCAGGACGACCTTGCCGAGGTTGGTGCGCGCCTCGATGAGCGCGTGCGCGCGGGCCGCCTCCGCGAGCGGGAGCTCCGCGTGCACGGCCGGGCGCAGCCGGCCGTCCCGCGCCAGTGCCCACAGCTCGGCGCCGTGCCGCGCGTACAGCTCCGGATTCCGGGCGCTGAAGTGACGCATCGTCATGCCGGTGATCGTCTTCGCGCCGGCCAGCAGCTCGTACGCCGGTACCGTGCCGCCGCCGGAGTTGAAGAAGACCAGCCGCCCGCCGGGCGCGCACGCCGCGAGCGCCCGCGGCAGCAGCTCGCCGCCGACCCCGTCCAGCACGATCTCGGCCGGCTCGCCCCAGGACTCCGCCTCGTACGTCACGACCTCGTCGGCGCCCAGCCCGCGCAGGAACTCCGCCTTGTCCGCGCCGGCGGCGCCGCTCACGGCAGCGACCACCCGCCGGGCGCCATGGATCTTCGCGAGCTGCACCGCGAGGTGCCCGGTCGCGCTCGCCGCGCCCGTGACCAGGACGGTAGCGCCCGCCACGGGCTGCGCGGTGTGCAGCGCGGCCAGCGCCACATGGCCGCCGCGCACCAGCGCCACCGCGTCCACGGCGCTCGCGCCGTCCGGTATCCGGCTCGCCAGCGCGACCGGCACGGTGACCAGTTCGGCGTACGAACCGGTGAAGGGCAGCCCGGTGACCCGATCGCCGACCGTATACACCGTCACGTCCGGGCCGGTGCCAACGACTTCGCCCGCGACCTCGCCGCCGAGCACGCCGGGCAGCGGCGGACCGCCGCCGTTGCCGTCGCCGCGCACCGCGCGCACGGACGGCAGCGTCACCCCGATCGCTTCCGTGCGCACCAGCAGCTCACCGGGCCCGGGCACGGGCGCCTCGGCCTCCTCCATGCGCAGTACCTCGGGACCGCCGTACTCGTAGAACCGAACGCGCCGCATGCGTACCTCCAGAAGCCGCCAAAAACGTTGGGAGCCCCAACGGAGTTCTACGGTAGCGCGGAATTTATTGGCTGGCCCAATGTTTTTTTGCGTTCGCTCGATAGGCTGAGGGCATGGCCGAAACCCCCTATGTACCCACGCGTATCCGCGCTCTCCCCAGCTGGCTCCTCGGCCGTGCCGCGGCACGCGGCCATCGGCTCGTCGCCGACGCGCTGGCCCGCGAGGGCATGCGGATGATGCACCACGCCGTGCTGTCGGCCGTGGCCGAACTGGGCCCGGTCTCCCAGGCGGATCTGGGCCGCAGCCTGAGCATCGACCCCAAGGACATGGTCATGATCGTCAACGATCTGGTGGCCGAGGAACTGGTCACCCGCGCACCCGACCCCCGCGACCGCCGCAAGAACGCCGTCACCATCTCGCCGGCCGGCACCCGCACGCTGCGCCGCACGCAGAAGCTCGGCGACGCGGCCAACGCGGAGCTGACCGCGGCGCTCAGCCCCGCCGAGCGCGACCAGCTCATCGACCTGCTCACCCGGATCGCCGCACCGGGGCTGGACGACCGCTGCACTTGAGGGGGCGGGGGCGGCCGGGAGGCCCGGCCGGCGCAGGGGGCGCACCCCGCCGACCGGGCCCGTCTGCCCCCTGATAGGCCGTCAGGCCCTTGGTCAGTCCCCTCTGCTCCCTGAAGGTCGTCAGTCCAGCGAGTCGAGGACGATGCGGTGCTCACCCGCGTATACGTTCATCGAGCTGCCGCGCAGAAAGCCGACCAGTGTCAGACCGGCCTCGGCGGCCAGGTCGACGGCGAGCGAAGACGGCGCCGAGACCGCCGCCAGCACGGGGATGCCCGCCATCACGGCCTTCTGGGCGAGCTCGAAAGAGGCGCGCCCGGAGACCATCAGGACGGTGTCGGACAGCGGCAGCCGGCCCTGCTGCAGCGCCCGCCCGATGATTTTGTCGACCGCATTGTGTCGACCGACGTCTTCCCGCAGATCCAGCAGCTCACCGTCGACCGTGAACAATCCGGCCGCATGCAGTCCGCCGGTACGGTCGAACACCCGCTGCGCCGCGCGCAGCCGGTCGGGGAGTACGGAGAGCGTGGCCGGCTCGACGGTCAGCGCGTCGTCGTCCTTGAGCGCGAAGCGCGCCGTGGTCCGCACCGCGTCCAGGCTGGCCTTGCCGCACAGCCCGCACGAGGACGTCGTGTAGACGTTGCGCTCCAGGGTGATGTCCGGGACGGCGACACCGGGCGCGAGCTGCACGTCGACGACGTTGTACGTATTGCTGCCGTCGTCTGTCGCCCCCGCACAGTAGACAATATTCGCCAGCTCCGCCGCGCTGCCGAGCACGCCCTCGCTGACCAGGAAGCCGGCCGCGAGCGCGAAGTCGTCGCCGGGCGTGCGCATCGTGATGGCGAGCGGCTTGCCGCCGAGCCGGATCTCCAGCGGCTCCTCGGCGACCAGGGTGTCCGGGCGGGTGCTCACGGCTCCGTCGCGGATCCGGATGACGCGCCGTCGCTCGGTGACCCTGCCCATACTGATCAGTCCCGGTTCTGTACGTGTTGATAGCCGAAGCGGCCCTTGATGCAGAGGTTGCCATGGGTCACCGGGTTGTCGTGCGGCGAGGTGACCTTGACGATCTCATTGTCCTGCACATGGAGGGTGAGATTGCAGCCCACCCCGCAGTACGCGCACACCGTCGTCGTCTCCGTCTGCCGCCCCTCGTCCCAGGTGCCCGCCGCACGCAGGTCGAACTCCGACTTGAAGCTGAGCGCGCCCGTCGGGCACACCTCGATGCAGTTGCCGCAGTACACGCACGCCGAGTCCGGCAGCGCCGCGTCCTGCTCGGCCGCGATACGGGCGTCGAAGCCGCGCCCGGCGACCGCGATGGCGAAGGTGTTCTGCCACTGCTCACCGCACGCGTCCACGCACTTGTAGCAGAGGATGCACTTGTCGTAGTCCCGGACGTAGAGGTCGTTGTCGACCTTGGGCTCCTCGTTCATACGGGCCGCTTCCGCGCCGAAGCGCTCCGGCTTCGCCTCGTACTCCTTGATCCACTCCTCCGCGCGCGGCGTTGTCGACAAATCAACCGAGGAGGCCAGCAGCTCCAGGACCACCTTGCGGCTGTGCCGGGCCCGCTCGGTGTCCGTACGGACGGCCATGCCCGGCTCCGCGCGCCGGGAGCACGCCGGGGCGAGCGTCCGTGCGCCCTCGACTTCCACCACGCACACCCGGCAGGCGTTCTTCGGGGTGAGCGTGTCGCCCTGGCAGAGCGTCGGCACGTCCTTGCCGGCGGCCCGGCAGGCGTCCAGGATCGTGGCGCCCTCGGGCACCCGGACGGCCTCGCCGTCGAGGGTGAACTCGATCAGCCGGCGCGGCGGCTGCAGCGGGACAGCGGTCACTGGTAGACCCCCAGACGGTCGATGGCGGATTCCACGGCGTTCCACGCGGCCTGGCCCAGGCCGCAGATCGAGGCGTCCCGCATGGCCTGACCGACCTCGCGCAGCAGCGCGATGTCGTCGGCGGCCGCGGCCCCCGTACGGTCCTTGATACGGAGCAGCGCCTCCTCCTGACGCACGGTCCCCACCCGGCACGGCACGCACTGCCCGCACGACTCGTCCCGGAAGAACTCCGCGATCCGGAGCAGAATCCGCGGCAGGTCGACCGTCTCGTCCAGCACCATGACCACACCCGAGCCGAGCGTCGTCCCGGCGGCACGCGTCCCCTCGAAGGTCAGCGGGATGTCCAGCTCGTCGGGGCGCACGAAGCCGCCGGCCGCGCCGCCGAGCAGTACCGCGCGCGGCGTCCCCGTACAGCCGCCCGCGGTCTCCAGCAGCCCGCCCAGCGTCACCCCGAACGGCAGCTCGTAGATCCCCGGCCGGGCCACCGCGCCCGAGACGCAGAACAGCTTGGTGCCGGTCGACCCTTCCGTACCGGTCGCCGCGTACGCCGCCGCGCCCCGCTCCAGGATGGGCAGCACGTTCACCAGCGTCTCGACGTTGTTGACCGCCGTCGGCTTGCCGAACAGGCCCTTCTCCACCGGGAACGGCGGCTTGCTGCGCGGCTCCCCGCGCTGCCCCTCGATCGAGTTGAAGATCGCGGTCTCCTCGCCGCAGATGTACGCGCCCGCGCCCCGCCGGATCTCGATGTCGAAGGCGTACCCCTGGCCCAGTACATCGTCGCCGAGCAGCCCTCTGGCACGCGCCTGGTCGATCGCATACTGGATGCGCTCCAGCGCCCGCGGGTACTCGCCGCGCAGGTACAGGTAACCGTGGTGCGCCCCGGTCGCGTACCCGGCGATCGTCATCGCCTCGACCAATGCGTACGGGTCGCCCTCTATCAACACCCGGTCCTTGAAGGTGCCCGGCTCGCTCTCGTCGGCGTTGCAGATCAGGTAGTGCGGGTGGTCGGGCTGCCGGGCGGTGGCGTCCCACTTGCGGCCGGTCGGGAAGGCGGCGCCGCCCCGGCCGACCAGGCCCGCCTCGGTCACCTCGCGGATCACCCCGGCCGGACCCAGCGCGAAGGCCCGGCGGAGCGCGGCATACCCGCCGTGCGCCCGGTAGTCGTCCAGCGAGGCCGGGTCGACGGTGCCGATCCGGCGCAGCAGGACGAGACCGGGGGAGCCGGCCTGCGGGACAAGGCCGGGGGAGCCGGCCTGAGGGGCGGCCTCCTCGGCGTACGGTTCCGGTGCGGCGTCCTGCGGTGCGCGCGCTGCCGCTGCCGCGGTGGCCGGCGTGGCCGGGGCGACCACCGCCGTCTTCGGTCCGGGCGCGCCTGCCCGTATGGCCAGCGCGGCGGGCGCGCGTTCGCACAGTCCCAGGCACGGGCTCGGCTGCCACACCGCGCCCTCCGCAGGCATACCGGCCGGGCCCAGCTCCCGCTCCAGCCCCGCGCACACCTCGGCCGACCCCTTCGCCGCGCACGCCAGGTCCGTGCAGACGTGCAGCACGGTGGCCGGGCGCGGGGTGACCGAGAAGAGCGAGTAGAAGGTGGCCACGCCGTACGCCTCCGCCGGCGGCACGGTCAGCCGCCGGCACAGGTAGTCGAGCGCGCCCGGACTCAGCCAGCCGATGCGGTCGTTGAGCGCGTGCAGGCCGGGGAGGAGCAGGTCGCGGCGGTCGCGCGCGGCCCGGCCGCCGCGCGCCCAGCGCAGCGTGTCACCGTCCCGCCCGTCCCCGCCGTCCCAGCCGCTCTCCGGCGGCCCCAACAGGTCGTCCACGGCGGCGCGTTCCTCGTCCGTGGGGCGCGCGGTGGGGGAGTACTTCAGGTCCATGGTCACTCACCTCGCCCGGCGGCTGTCGTGGACTGTGCGCTCATGGCGGTCGCCGACTGTATGCGGTCGCCGGTCGGCCTCTCGCCGGTCGGCCTCTCGCCGGTCGGCTGCTCAACGGTTGATTGCTCGCCGGTCAGCTTGCCGCCGGTCGACTGCCAACCGGTCGACTGTCCACCGGCCAGCTTGTCGCCGGTCGACTGTTCACCGGCCGCCGCCCCGCCCGCCAGCTTCTCGATCCGTATCGCGGACGCCTTGAACTCGGCCGTCCCCGCGATCGGGCAGTTCGCCTCGATCGTCAGCGAGTTGGTGTCCACCTCGTCGGGGAAGTGCATCGTCATGAAGGCCAGCCCCGGCCGCAGCCCCGGATCGACCCACACGGGCGCCACGACGGCCCCGCGCCGCGACGCGACCCGTACCTCCTCGCCGGCCACCACGCCCAGCCGCGCCGCGTCCTCCGGACACAGCTCGACCATCTCGCCCCGCCGCAGCGGCGAGGCCAGACTCCCGCTCTGTACCCCGGTGTTGTACGCGTCCAGCCGCCGCCCGGTCGTCAGCCGGATCGGGTACTCCTCGTCCGTCAGGTCCACCGGCGGGTCGTGCCGGACGATCCCGAAGGGCGCGCGCGGGCCGCGCCGCGCCGGGTCCGCCTCCCACAGCCTGCCGTGCAGATAGGACGGCTCGATGCGGTCCAGGGACGGGCACGGCCACTGGATGCCCTGGTGCTCGGCGAGCCGGTCGTACGTCATGCCGTAGTGCTCCGGCGACACCGACCGCAGCTCGTCCCAGACCTGCTCGGCGTCCGCGAACGTCCAGTCGTGGCCGAGCCGGGCCGCCAGCGCACAGATGATCTCGATGTCCTCGCGCGCCTCGCCCGGCGGCTCGACGGCCTTGCGCACCCGCTGCACCCGCCGCTCGCTGTTGGTCGTCGTACCGTCCGTCTCGCACCACGCCGCGGTCGCGGGCAGCACGACATCGGCCAGCTCGGCGGTCTTCGTGAGGAAGATGTCCTGCACGACGAGGTGGTCCAGGGCGCTCAGGCGGCGGATCGCCCGGCCGCTGTCCGCCTCCGACTGGGCCGGATTCTCGCCGATGCAGTACACGGCGCGCAGCTCGCGGCTCTCCATCGCCTCGAACATCTCGGTGAGGTTCCGGCCGTACCCCGGCCGGATCACCGTCGACCAGGCCGACTCGAACTTCTCGCGGACGCCGGGGTCGAGGAGGTCCTGGAAGCCGGGCAGCCGGTTGGGGATGGCGCCCATGTCGCCGCCGCCCTGCACGTTGTTCTGGCCGCGCAGCGGCTGCAGCCCCGAACCGTACCGGCCGACGTGCCCGGTCAGCAGCGCCAGATTGATCAGCGCACGGACGTTGTCGGTGCCGTTGTGGTGCTCGGTGATGCCCAGCGTCCAGCACAGCTGGGCGCGTTCGGCGGTGGCGTAGGCGTGCGCGAGGCCGCGGATCGCGGCGGCCGGTACGCCCGTGACCTGCTCGGCCGCGCTGAGCGTCCACGGCTCGACCTCTTCGGCGTACGCCTCGAAACCGCTGGTCGCCCGCCTGATGAAGGAGTGATTGGCGAGCCCGGCGTGGATGATCTCGCGGCCGATGGCATGCGCGAGGGGGATGTCGGTGCCGACGTCGAGGCCGAGCCAGTGCTCCGCCCACTCGGCGGTGGAGGTACGTCGAGGGTCGACCGCATACAGTCTTGCGCCGTTGTGTATACCTTTCAGCACGTGCTGGAAGAAGATCGGGTGCGCGAAGCGGGCGTTGGAACCCCACATCACGATCAGATCGGTGTGCTCGACCTCTTCGTACGAGGAGGTGCCGCCGCCCGATCCGAAGGCGGCGGACAGCCCGGCGACGCTCGGCGCGTGGCACGTACGGTTGCAGGAGTCCACGTTGTTGGTGCCCATCACCACACGCGTGAACTTCTGTGCCACGTAGTTCATTTCATTGGTCGCGCGGGAGCACGAGAACATCCCGAACGCGTCCGGGCCATGCTCCGCGCGCGTCCGCGCGAACCCCTCCGCCGCGCGGTCCAGTGCCTCGTCCCAGCTCGCCCGTACGAGCGAGCCGTGGGCGTCCCGTACGAGGGGATGGGTGAGTCGCCGGTACGCCTCCGGCCGCCGGTCCTTCTTCTTCACGGTGCGCTCCCTGCGGAAGTACGGGCGGGGGGAGGGGCTGCGGTGCCGGCCGAGGCGCGGGCGGAAGTGCCGGCAGAGGTGCGGGCCAGGAGATCGGCGAGGGCGTGCACGGCGCGCAGCGTCGGCACCTCCGTCTTGGTGAGACCGGCCAGCTCGACCACGGCCGCCAGCAGGACGTCCAGTTCGAGCGGGCGGCCGCGCTCCAGGTCCTGGAGGGTGGACGTCTTGTGGTCGCCGACCCGCTCGGCGCCCGCGAGCCGCCGCTCGACGGAGATCGCGGGCCGGCAGCCGACGGCCGCCGCGACGTCCAGCGCTTCGTGCATCATCGCGACGACCAGCTCGCGGGTGTCGGTGTGCCGGCAGATCTCGGCCATGGTGGCCCGGGCCAGCGCGCTGATCGGGTTGAACGAGATGTTGCCGAGCAGCTTGATCCAGATGTCCTCGCGCAGCGCCGGCTCCACGGGGCACTTCAGCCCGCCGGCCCGCATGGCCTCGCCGAAGTCCGTACAACGCGCGGACATACTGCCGTCCGGCTCTCCGACGGAGAACCGTGTCCCCTCCAAGTGCCGTACGACGCCCGGCTCCTGTATCTCGGTCGCCGCGTAGACGACGCAGCCGATGGCACGCTCGGGCGGCAGTACGGCGCTGACCGCGCCGCCGGGGTCGACGCTCTCGATGCGGCGGCCGGTGTACGGCCCGGGCAGCCGGTGGAAGTACCACCACGGGATGCCGTTCTGTGCGGCGATCACGGCGGTCCGCTCGTGCAGCAGCGGATGCACCAACGGGCCGCAGCCGGCGTAGGAGTTGGCCTTCAAGCCGAGGAAGACGTAGTCCACCGGGCCGATCTCCGCGGGATCGTCGGTGGCCGGGACCCGGGCGGTGAAGTCCCCGCGCGGACTCATTACTTGTACGCCGTTCCGCCGCATGGCCGCCAAGTGCGGTCCCCGGGCGAGGAGATGAACCTCGGCGCCGCCGCGGTGCAGCGCGGCCCCGACATAGGCACCGATCGCTCCGGCGCCGACAACTGCCACTTTCACCGGAGAGCTCCGTTCAGTCAGCGGAGTCGACAGAATATTGTCTACAGTATTCGCTGAGAGAGGGTCAAGAGGCGTGCGGCGGTGTGGTGTATACGGTCTGCGATCTGCGGTCTGTGTTCGCCAAAGGCGTTCACCGGAAACGTCCGCCAACGGCGTTCGCCAGAAGCGTTCCCCTGAAACGCGGCGGCGGCCCGGCCGGAGAGTGTTCCGGTCGGGCCGCCGCGCTCAGCGTTCAGCGGCTGCGTCGCCCCTGGTCAGACCTCGCCGCGCCAGGCGCCGGTCTCCGTGCCGCGCGACTCGATGAACTTCTTGAAGCGCTCCAGGTCGCCGGTGGCCTGACGGCGGACGAAGCCGAGCTTGTCGCCGACCGTGTCGGCGATGCCCTCCGGGTCGTGCTCCAGCTGGAGCATCACCTTGGTGTGCTGGTCATCGAGGCGGTGGAAGGTCACCACGCCGGCCTGGCGTGCCTCACCCGCCACGGTGGTCCACGCGACCCGCTCGTCGGGAATCTGCTCGGTGATCTCCGCGTCGAACTCGCGGGACACCCCTCCGATCTTGGTGACCCAGTGGGTCAGTGTGGGTGTGCGCTGCTCGATGCGCTCGACCCCGTCCATGAACCGGGGGAACTCCTCGAACTGTGTCCACTGGTTGTAGGCCACCGGTACCGGGACGGCCACCTCGACCGATTCCTCGATCTTCGACATGATCCGGGCTCCTCCTCTCGTGAACGTGCAGGGCTCACCGCGTACCCGCGAAGTCCGTGTCAACGCAGGGAAACCGAGTCCCGATCCGCTCGTTGAGGTGATACAGATCACCGGCGCGTGCTGTGTACGGTAAGTTGCGCTCGGTAGACTGTAGACGATAACCAATCGCCGTCCGGCGTCTCCGAGTCGTGGAGCCCCACGAAGCTCTGCGAAGCCCCGCGTAGTTCCGCGCGATTCAGCGAAGTTCCGTGGAGTCCCGGAGCCCCGGAGTACCGGCGTCCGAGTCGTAGAGGGGGACCGCGATGCTGTCCACTGGGCTGCCGCAAGGGGCCGTGCCGAAGCTCGAACGCCCCGGCCCGTTGCGCGAGCGTGTTTACGAAGCACTGCTCGAACTCATCACCACCCGCGCCCTGCAGCCCGGCCAGCACCTGGTCGAGAGTGAACTCGCGGGTCACCTCGGCGTCTCCCGGCAGCCGGTGCGCGAGGCGCTGCAGCGGCTGAACACCGACGGCTGGGTCGACCTGCGCCCCGCGCAGGGCGCGTTCGTGCACGAGCCGACCGAGGCGGAGGCCGACCAGCTGCTGAGCGTGCGGACCCTGCTGGAGGCGGAGGCGGCCAGGCTCGCCGCCCTCACTTGTGATTCTCCGGATGGCATCGAGGAGCTGCGGGAGCTGTGCGACCGGGGTGAGCAGGCGGTGCGCGCCGACGCCGTGGACCTGGCCGTCGCTACGAACGCTGAGTTCCACGCCAAGATCGTGGAGATGGCCGGCAACGCCGTGCTGGCCGAGCTGGCCGAGCAGGTCGGCCGGCGGGTGCGTTGGTACTACACGCCGGTCGCCCGGCAGCGCGGCCAGCAGTCCTGGATCGAACACCGCGAGCTGATCGAGCTGATCGCCGAAGGTGATGGTCCCCGCGCCGCGGAGATGATGCGCACCCACACCGAGCACACCCGCCAAACGTACCGCCAGCGGGTGCGCGCCATGCGCTCCTGAAGAGCTGTACGAGTGAAGAGCTGTACGAGGGAGGGGAGTTCGTCGGCCGATGGCCGTTACGGCCGGGTGGCGTCCCCGGCGCTGCGGAACAGTGCCGTCCAGAGGAACGGCTCACCGAAGCGCGGGGACTCCGGCGGCTCGTCCCGCATACGGCGCAGCTCCACCTCCATGAGGTCGGAGAAGATACGGCGCAGCGACTCCGCGGTGTACGCGATGCCGCCGTGCAGGCCGGCCCCGGACTGCCGGTAGAAGTCCTCGTCAGGAACCTCCGAGCCCATCCCGCCGGCCGCGAAGCAGGTCAGCCCGAAGTGGCCGCCGGGGGCGAGCGCCCGGTCGAGGAGCGCGAGGTAGCTGATGCGGCGGTGCGGCGGCAGGTGATGGAAGCAGCCGGAGTCGTAGATCAGGTCGTACGGGCCGGCGAGCGCGCCGTCGACGAGCGTGAAGGCGTCACCGCAGTGAAAGGTGACCTTGCCCCCGGCCCCGGCTCCGGCCCCGGATTCTGACCCGTCCCCGCCGCCGGACCCGGCACCCGTCCCGGCCTCGCGGGCGCGGTCCTCGGCCCAGGCGATGGCCGCCGGGGAGAGGTCGACGGCATCCACTTCGAAGCCCAGTGAGGCGAGGTGCAGGGCGTTGCGGCCCGGTCCGCAGCCCAGGTCCAGGGCGCGCCCCGGCGTGATCAGCCCGCGTTCGAGGTACGAGACCAGGCTCTCGTCCGGTTTCGCCACGAAGAACGGCACCTCTCGGGTGCGGTCCGCGTAGAAGTCGTCCCACCAGGAGGCCCCGCCCGTCGTCCAGCGGTCGGCCTCCGGCGCGAACAGGCCGTCCAGGAGCCTCAGTACATCGTCGACAGTACGTATGTGCCGGTCCACCCGGTCCCCCTTCCCTCTCCGGTGATCGTAGACATCGCGGCCCCGCAGCCCCACAGCCCCGCAGTCCCGCAGCGCTCGTGCGCAAGACTTTGTCCCGAGTCAGGAGAAAGTAGGGGCGGATTCTGTCCGTAGTACTTCCTCGTTCGGACAAGCGCTGCTACGTTCCCCTCGAAAGCCCGGTGGGACGACTGAAAACGGTCGTCCGTATACACCGGGCGCGACCAGACTCGACGGTGCCGAGTACGGCTGGAGGGCGGCGTGAGGCGCATGACGGCGAGGCCCGCGAACGCGCACCAGGCACGGCTCCTTCGCCTGCTGCGCGACCAGGGGCCCAACTCCCGTGCACAGCTGGGCGACCAGGTCGACCTGTCACGTTCCAAGCTCGCGGTGGAGGTCGACCGCCTACTGGATACCGGCCTCGTCGTCGCCGACGGGCTCGCCGCCTCCCGGGGCGGCCGCCGCTCCCACAACATCCGGCTCGCGCCCTCGCTGCGCTTCCTCGGCGTCGACATCGGCGCGACCTCGGTCGACGTGGCGGTCACCAACGCCGAGCTGGAGGTGCTCGGCCACCTCACCCAGCCGATGGACGTACGGGCCGGACCGGTCGCCGTCTTCGAGCAAGTACTCACGCTGGCAGCCAAGTTGAAGGACAGCGGACTCGCCGAGGGCTTCGACGGGGCGGGCATCGGTGTACCGGGCCCGGTCCGTTTCCCCGAGGGCGTGCCGGTCGCGCCGCCGATCATGCCGGGCTGGGACGGCTTCCCCGTACGGGAAGCGCTGAGCCAGGAGCTGGGCTGCCCGGTCATGGTCGACAACGACGTGAACCTCATGGCGCTGGGGGAGCAGCACGCGGGCGTGGCCCGTACCTCGCAGGACTTCCTCTGCGTCAAGATCGGCACGGGCATCGGCTGCGGCATCGTCGTCGGCGGTGAGGTCTACCGCGGTACGACCGGCAGCGCCGGCGACATCGGCCACATCCAGGTCGAGCCGAACGGGCGCCGCTGCGCCTGCGGCAACGCCGGCTGCCTGGAGGCGTACTTCGGTGGCGCCGCGCTCGCCCGCGACGCGGAGGACGCGGCACGCGACGGCCGCTCGGTCACGCTCGCGGCCCGTCTCGAGGCGGCGGGCGCGCTCGCCGCGTCGGACGTGTCCGTGGCCGCCTCGGCTGGTGACGCCACCGCACTGGAGCTGATCAAGGAAGGCGGCACCCGCACCGGGCAGGTCATCGCCGGGCTCGTCAGCTTCTTCAACCCGGGTCTCGTGGTGATCGGCGGCGGTGTGACCGGCCTCGGCCACACGCTGCTGGCCGCGATCCGTACGCAGGTCTACCACCAGTCGCTGCCGCTGGCGACCGGCAACCTCCCTATCGTTCTTGGTGAGTTGGGGCAGCTGGCCGGTGTGACCGGCGCGGCCCGGCTGATCAGCGACCACCTGTTCTCGCCTGCCTGAGCCGATCCCGGACTTCCGGTCCGGGTGACGCACCGTCACCCGGCCCGGCGCTCGACCCGCACCACCGCTCCAGCGCCGTCCGCACCACTGCTCCAGCGCCGCAGAAGCCGTACCCGTACGAGCCGCACCGCAGCACCAACGCCCCACGCGCCCTTCCGCGATGCCGCATGCCCGCATGCGCGCCGCTCCGCCCTGCCCGCTCACCGGCGTACCGCCGAGGAGGCCCGTCATGGCACCAGCGCACCGCCCCGCACCACCGCCGCCCGCGGCGCACGAACCCGCCGGACCGCTGCTCACCATGGCCGGCATCACCAAGTCCTTCCCCGGCGTCCGCGCGCTGGACGGCGTCGACCTGGACGTCGTCGCGGGCGAGGTGCACTGCCTGCTCGGCCAGAACGGCGCCGGCAAGTCCACCCTGATCAAGGTGCTGGCCGGCGCCCATCAGCCCGACGGCGGCACCATCCGCTGGCGCGGCGAGACCGTCTCCCTCAAGTCCCCGATCGCCGCCATGCGGCTGGGCATCGCCACCATCTACCAGGAGCTGGACCTGGTGGAGCACATGTCCGTCGCGGAGAACGTCTTCCTCGGGCACGAGCGCGCCACCGGCGGCTTCATCCGTACCGGGGAGGCCCGCGAGCGGACCGCCGAACTGCTCGCCCGCCTCGGCCACCCGGAGATCGATCCCGGCACACTCGTCGGCCGGCTCTCCGCCGCCGGACAGCAGATCGCGTCCATGGCCCGAGCCCTCTCGCACGACGTACGGCTGATCGTCATGGACGAGCCGTCCGCCGCGCTCGACCCCGACGAGGTCGACAACCTCTTCCGTATCGTCGCCGCGCTCACCGCCTCCGGCGTCGCCGTCGTCTACATCTCGCACCGGCTGGAGGAGATCCGCCGGATCGGCGACCGTGTGACGGTACTGAAGGACGGGCGGACGGCCGCGCGCGGCCTGGACGCGCACGCCACCCCGACCCGCGACATCGTCGCCCTGATGACCGGCCGCGACGTCGAGTACGTCTTCCCCGAACGGCGCGCGGCCACCGACCACCCGGCAGCCACCGACCACCCGGCGCCCACCGACCACCCGGCGCCCACCGGCCACCCGTCAGCCAGCAGCCACCCGGACCCGACGCGCGCGGCCCCGGACCGCCCCGCCCCCGTCCTCAGTGTCGAAGGGCTCGCCCGCGAAGGCGAGTTCGGGCCGGTCGACTTCCGACTGCGTCCCGGCGAGATCCTCGGCCTCGCCGGACTCGTCGGCTCGGGCCGCTCGGAAATACTGGAGACCGTATACGGTGCACGGCGGCCCACCGCCGGACGGGTGCTGGTCGACGGTCGACCGCTGCGCCCCGGCAGCGTCACCGCCGCCGTACGCGCCGGACTCGGCCTCGCCCCCGAGGAACGCAAGTCCCAGGCGCTGCTGCTCCTGGAGTCCGTCAGCCGTAACGTTTCCCTCTCCTCGCTGCCGCGCTTCGCCCGGGCCGGCTGGCTGGACCGGCATGCCGAACGGACCGGCGCCCTCGCCGCCACCCGCGACCTCTCGCTGCGCCCCGACGACCCGGACCGCCCCGTCCGCACCCTCTCCGGCGGCAACCAGCAGAAGGCCGTACTGGCCCGCTGGCTGCTCCGCGGCTGCCGCGTACTGCTCCTGGACGAGCCCACCCGCGGCGTGGACGTCGGCGCGCGCGCCGAGCTGTACGCGCTGATCAGGCGGCTCGCGGACGACGGCATGGCCGTCCTGCTGGTCTCCAGCGAGGTGCCCGAGGTGCTCGGGCTGGCCGACCGGGTGCTCGTCCTGCGCGAGGGCCGGGTCGTGCACGAGGGGGACGCGGCGGCACTGGACGAGCACCGGGTCCTCGACCTGGTCATGAGCGAAGGCCCGGGGCCCGTACCGGCCCCGGCAGGCACCACCCGCGAGGAGACGCCGGCCCCGACACCGCGAGGAGACCGCCCGTGAACACCTCCGAAGGACACGCCCTCCCGGCCGAGGCGGGCAGCGCGCCGCCGGGCCCCGCCGCGCCGGTCACCAAGGACACCGGGCGCGCCCGCCCCCGGCACCGTCCCGACCTGCGCAACCTCTCGCTGCTCGGCGTGCTCGCCGCACTCGTACTGGTCGGCGCGCTCACCAAGCTCGAGCAGTTCCTGAGCGTGCAGAACCTGCAGCTCGTGCTCACCCAGGCATCCGTCATCGGCGTGGTGACCGTCGGCGTCACGTTCGTCATCATCGGCGGCGGCATCGACCTGTCGGTCGGCGCGATGGTCGCGCTCGCCACCGTATGGGCGACGACCGTGGCCACCCAGAGCTACGGCCTCGGCGGCATCCTGTTGTGCGCCCTCTGCGTGGGCCTGGGCTGCGGGCTGGTCAACGGACTGCTGGTGTCGCTCGGCGGGATGGTGCCCTTCATCGCCACCCTCGCCATGCTCGCCTCGGCACGCGGCCTCGCCCTCCAGATCAGCGACGGCAGGACGCAGGTCGTCTCCGTCGAACCGGTACTGGAACTGGGCCGCCGGGACGCGTACCTGCTCGGCATCCCGCCGATAGTCCTGGTCTTCGCCGTCGTCACCGTCGTCGGCTGGCTGCTGCTGAACCGTACGACCTTCGGCCGGCGCACCGTCGCGGTCGGCGGCAACCCGGAGGCGGCCCGGCTGGCGGGCATCGACGTACGCCGCCAGCGCCTGCTGCTCTACCTGCTGTCCGGACTGTGCTGCGGCATCGCGGCCTTCCTGCTGATCGTGCTGACCGGCTCCGGACAGAACACCAACGGCAACCTCTACGAACTCGACGCCATCGCCGCGGCCATCATCGGCGGCACCCTCCTCAGCGGCGGCCGCGGCACCATCACCGGCTCCGTCCTGGGCGTCCTCGTCTTCACCACGATCACCAACCTCTTCGCCCTGAACAACCTGGAGACCGCCGTCCAGCAGATCGCCAAGGGCGCCATCATCGTCGCCGCCGTACTGGTACAGAAGGGCCGCAAGTCATGACGCAGCGCATACCGTCTACACCCGGATCGTCTACAGCCCGGTCGTCTACACCGCGATCGTCTACAGCACACACTCCGGACGGTCCGGGAACCAGCCGCAGGAACATGCTCTTCGGTGCCGCGGCCGTCTCCGCCGGCGCCTTCCTCACCGCCTGCACCAGCAACGAGAACAACGCCTCGGCCGGCACCGGCAAGCAGCAGCAGGCCGGGGGAGTGGACGACAAGCCCGGCAAGAAGGTCACCATCGGCTTCGCCGGGCCGCAGGCCGACCACGGCTGGCTGAACGCGATCAACCAGAACGCCAAGGAGCGCGCGAAGCAGTACGAGGACGTCACCCTGGAGATCACCGAGGGTTCGAACGACACCGCCCAGCAGATCGGGCAGATCGAGACCCTGATCAACAAGAAGGTCGACGTACTGGTCATCCTGCCCGCCGACGGCAAGGCGCTCACCCAGGTCGGCCTGAAGGCCATGCGGGCGGGCATCCCCGTCGTCAACCTCGACCGGGTCTTCGCCTCCCAGCAGGCGTACCGCTGCTGGGTCGGCGGCGACAACTACGGCATGGGCCTGAACGCCGGGCACTACATCGGCGAGCAGCTGAAGGACAAGAAGAACGCCAAGGTCGTCGAGCTCGCCGGGATCGACAACCTGGAGCTGACCCGGCAGCGCACCAAGGGCTTCGACGACGCCCTGAAGAACTACCCGAACATCGAGAAGGTGGGCCGGCAGGCGGCTGAGTTCACCGTCGAGTCGGGCCAGTCCAAGATGGCCGGGCTGCTGCAGGCGCACCCCGACTTCGACGCCCTGTGGAACCACGACGACGACCAGGGCGTGGGCGCCGAGCGCGCCATCGAACAGGCGGGCAGGGACGGCTTCCTCATGGTCGGCGGCGCCGGTTCCCGCAAGGTCATGGACACCATCAAGGCCGGCAACTCCGTCCTGAAGGCCACCGTGCTCTACCCGCCCACGATGTCCGCCTCCGCGATCGACCTGGCCCGCGCGCTGGGGCAGGGCAAGGGGGTCAGCGGCATGGCCGAGCTGGAAATCCCCGCCTCGATCACCCTGTACTCCGCCGTGGTCACCAAGGACAACGTCGACGAGTACCTGCCGAGCGGCTTCAACTGACGCGGGCGTCCCGCCGGCGCCGTGAGCCCGGCCGCGCGCCCCGTTCCCCCACACCCGACCACCACCGATGAGGTGATGCATGGACGACAACGCGAAGGACCCCACCCCCGACGGCCGCCCCGTACTGGGGATCGGCATGGTCGGCTACGCCTTCATGGGCGCCGCGCACTCCCAGGGCTGGCGCACCGCCGCCCGGGTCTTCGACCTGCCGCTGCGCCCCGCCATGAACGCCGTGTGCGGCCGGGACGCCGGTGCCGTACGCGCCGCCGCCGACCGCCTCGGCTGGGCCGCGGCGGAGACCGACTGGCGCGCCCTGATCGCCCGCGACGACGTCGACCTGGTCGACATCTGCACACCCGGCGACAGTCACGCCGAGATCGCCCTCGCGGCCCTCGAAGCGGGCAAGCACGTCCTGTGCGAGAAGCCGCTGGCCAACTCCGTGGCGGAGGCGGAGGCCATGACGGCCGCCGCCGAGGCGGCGCGGGCCCGCGGCCGGATCGCCATGGTCGGCTTCAACTACCGCCGTACACCTGCGATGACGCTCGCCCGCCGCTTCGTCGCGGAGGGCCGCATCGGTACGCTGCGCCAGCTGCGCGCCACGTACCTCCAGGACTGGCTGGTCGACCCGCTGGCCCCGATGACCTGGCGGCTGCGCAAGGACAGCGCGGGCTCCGGCGCGCTCGGCGACCTCGGCGCGCATATTGTCGACCTCGCACAGTATCTCGCGGGGGAGCTGCTGACGGGCGTCTCGGCGGTCACCGAGACCTTCGTACGGCAGCGGCCGCTGCCCTCGGGCGGTGGCACGGGCGAGGTGACGGTCGACGACGCCGCGCTGTTCACCGGCCGGTTCGCCTCGGGTGCGCTGGCGTCCTTCGAGGCCAGCCGGGTCGCCGCCGGCCGCAAGAACTCGCTCCGCATCGAGGTCAACGGCGACCGCGGCTCGCTCTCCTTCGACCTGGAACGCCTCAACGAGCTGTCCTTCCACGACCACACCGAGCCGGCCGAGGCCGCCGGTTTCCGCCGCATCCTGGTCACCGAGCCCGACCACCCGTACCTGGAGGCGTGGTGGCCGCCGGGCCACGGCCTCGGGTACGAGCACACCTTCGTCCACCAGGCCCGCGACCTGGTGCACGCCATCGCGGCGGGCACCGATCCCGCGCCGTCCTTCGCCGACGGCCTGCGGGTGCAGCGCGTGCTGGCGGCGGTCGAGGAGAGCGCCGCCAAGAATTCTGCATACACCCCGATTGTCGACTGAGGACAAACGACAACTGAGGAAACCGACGACCCACGACTGACACCGGTCGACCGACGACCGTCCGCCGAGGAGGCTCCCCGTATGCCCCGCCCCTTCACGCTCTTCACCGGCCAGTGGGCCGACCTGCCCCTGGAGGAGGTCTGCCGGCTGGCCCGCGACTTCGGTTACGACGGCCTCGAACTCGCCTGCTGGGGCGACCACTTCGAGGTCGACAAGGCGCTGGCCGACCCCGGTTACCTGGACGGCCGGCGGCAGCTCCTGGACAAGTACGGCCTGAAGTGCTGGGCCGTCTCCAACCACCTGGTGGGCCAAGCGGTCTGTGACGCGATCATCGACGAGCGGCACCAGGCGATCCTGCCGGCGCGCATCTGGGGCGACGGCGAGCCCGAGGGCGTACGGCAGCGGGCGGCGGCCGAGATGAAGGACACCGCGCGGGCCGCCGCGGCCTTCGGCGTCCGTACGGTCGTCGGCTTCACCGGCTCCGCCGTCTGGCACCTGGTCGCGATGTTCCCGCCGGTCCTGCCCGGCATGATCGAGCGCGGCTACGAGGACTTCGCCGAGCGCTGGAATCCGGTACTGGACGTCTTCGACGCCGAGGGCGTGCGCTTCGCCCACGAGGTCCACCCGAGCGAGATCGCGTACGACTACTGGACCACCCAGCAGGCCCTGGAGGCAGTCGGCCACCGGCCCGCCTTCGGGCTCAACTTCGACCCGTCCCACTTCGTCTGGCAGGACCTGGACCCGGTCGGCTTCCTCTGGGACTTCCGCGACCGGATCTACCACGTCGACTGCAAGGAGGCCAGGAAGCGCCTCGACGGCCGCAACGGCCGGCTCGGCTCCCACCTGCCCTGGGGCGACCCGCGACGCGGCTGGGACTTCGTCTCCGCCGGGCACGGTGACGTCCCGTGGGAGGACTGCTTCCGAATGCTGCGTTCGATCGGGTACGAGGGGCCGGTGTCGGTGGAGTGGGAGGACGCCGGCATGGACCGGCTGCAGGGCGCCCCCGAGGCGCTGGCCCGGCTCAAGGCGTACGACTACGAGCCGCCGACGGCGTCGTTCGACGCGGCGTTCGGCAGCGCGGACAGCTGACGGGGCATCCACCATCCACCATCCGTCTTTGTCCTTCTGGGGGCAGAAGTCCCCATCATCAACGTCAAAGGTCTATCCGTAACGAGCAAACGCGACTACCTTCGCCCCTGGTGTCACGTACACGTACATGAGGCTCGCACAGCGCACTGAACTCCCAGCACCGCCCACCGCACGGCACTTCAACCCGCCCGGGAGGCACCGCGTGCACAGAAGACGTCTCAGAATCCGCTCCGCGCTGGCCCTTTTCACGGGCGGTCTGCTCGCCGCAGGCACGCTCGCGGCCGGCATCACCCCCACCTCCGCCGTGTCGACCGCTCCGGCGGCCGCCGCCGAGGACTTCCAGCAGGTCACCCTCGCCAAGGGCGAGCCGGAGATGGGCGAGCCGATGACGCTCGCCGTCCTCCCCGACCGCTCGGTCCTGCACACGTCCCGCGACGGCACGCTCCGGCTGACCGACGCCACCGGTTACACCAAGGTCGCCGGCAAGCTCCCCGTCTACACCCACGACGAGGAGGGCCTGCAAGGCGTCGGCGTCGACCCGGGCTTCAAGGACAACCGGTTCATCTACCTGTTTTACGCGCCGCCGCTGGACACCCCCGCCGGTGACGCGCCCGACAACGGCACGGCCGCCGACTTCGCCAAGTTCGACGGCCTGAACCGGCTGTCCCGCTTCGTCCTCAAGGAGGACGGCACGCTGGACACCGCCAGCGAGAAGAAGATCCTGGAGGTGCCCACCTCGCGCGGGATCTGCTGCCACGTCGGCGGCGACATCGACTTCGACGCGCAGGGCAATCTGTACCTCTCCACCGGCGACGACTCCAACCCGTTCGCCTCCGACGGCTACACGCCCATCGACGAGCGCGCCGACCGCAACCCCGCGTACGACGCCCAGCGCACCTCCGCCAACACCAACGACCTGCGCGGCAAGATCCTGCGCATCAAGGTCAACGCCGACGGCTCGTACGACATCCCCGAGGGCAATCTCTTCGCGCCCGGCACCGAGAAGACCCGGCCCGAGATCTACGCCATGGGCTTCCGCAACCCCTTCCGGATGACCGTCGACAAGCCCACCGGCATCGTCTACGTCGGCGACTACGGCCCCGACGCCGGCGCCGCCAGCCCCACCCGCGGCCCGGCCGGGCAGGTCGAGTTCGCCCGCGTCACCAAGGCCGGCAACTACGGCTGGCCGTACTGCACCGGCGACAACGACGCCTACATCGACTACGACTTCGCCACCGGCGATTCCGGCGAGGCATTCGACTGCGCCGCGCCCAAGAACACCTCGGTCCACAACACCGGCCTGACCGACCTGCCGCCGGCCCAGGCCGCGTGGATACCGTATGACAACGCCTCCGTACCGGAGTTCGGCAGCGGATCCGAGTCCCCGATGGGCGGTCCGGTCTACCGTTACGACGCCGCGCTGGACTCCAAGGTGAAGTTCCCCGAGGCGTACGACGGCGACTTCTTCGCCGGTGAGTTCGGCCGCCGCTGGATCAAGCGCATCGAGAAGGCCGACGACGGCACCGTCCAGTCCATCAACGCCTTCCCCTGGAACGGCACCCAGGTCATGGACATGGCCTTCGGCCCCGACGGCGCGCTGTACGTACTGGACTACGGCACGGGTTACTTCAACGGTGACGCCAACTCCGCGCTGTACCGCATCGAGAACGCCACCGACGGCCACTCGCCGGTCGTCGACGCGAAGGTCGACCGCACCTCGGGCCAGGCGCCGCTGAAGGCGCAGTTCGGCGCGAGCGCGACCGACGCCGACGGCGACGCGATCACCTACAGCTGGGACTTCGGCGACGGCTCCAAGTCCACCGCGCAGAACCCGTCCCACACGTACAAGAAGAACGGCACCTACACGGCGACCGTCACCGCGAAGGACCCGTCCGGCCGCACCGGTTCGGCCAGCGTGCACCTCACGGTCGGCAACACCGCCCCCAAGGTGACGCTCGAACTCCCGGGCAACGGGCAGCTCTTCACCTTCGGCGACAAGGTCCCCTTCAAGGTCAAGGTCACCGACCCCGAGGACGGCCGGATCGACTGCTCGAAGGTCACCGTCACCCACATCCTCGGCCACGACAGCCACGGCCACGCCGTCACCTCGGCCAACGGCTGCGAGGGCACCATCCAGACCCTGGCCGACGGTGAACACGACGCCAACGCCAACATCTTCGGTGTCTTCGACGCCGAGTACACCGACAAGGGCGCGAACGGGCAGCCGGCGCTGACCACCCACGCCCAGAGCATCACCCAGCCGAAGCACCGCCAGGCCGAGCACTACAGCTCCTCCGAGGGAGTGTCGGCCGTGAACCACACGCCGGCCCACGGCGGGAAGACTGTAGGCAATATCCACAATGGTGACTGGATCGGCTTCACCCCGTACCGCGTCTCCGACGCCACGAAGCTGACCGCCCGGGTCGCCTCCGCGGGCACCGGCGGCACGCTGGAGATCCGTACGGGCAAGCCCGACGGCAGGCTGCTCGGCACGGCGAAGGTGCCGGTGACCGGCGGCTGGGAGACGTACACCGACGTCAGCACGGACATCGTGAAGCCGCCCGCCGGAACGACGACGCTCTACCTCGTCTTCAAGGGGAGCGGCACGGGCGCGCTGTACGACGTGGACGACTTCGAGATCACTACGAAGTGACACCGCTGCAGTCGCTGGAGTGACACCACTGCACTGACGGCCGGGACGGCGGGTGGGCCAGGTGGCCCGCCCGCCCCTCGGTCGGCCACATCCCACCCCTCGCCCGGCCGCCTCCGCCCCGAGGCCCCTTGCCCAGCCACCCCCCCCGCTGCTGGAGGAAGGACTCCGCACATGTCCCTGCACAGACCCACCGCAAGACGGCATGCCGTACGGCGGTTCGGCATCACCGCCGTGGCGGCCGCCGCCCTGCTCGCGACCATGGCGCTGCCCGGCACGGCCGCTTCCCAGGACGGGGCGGGCGCGGCCGACGGCGCCCGGGTCCTGGTCTTCTCCAAGACCGCCGGCTTCCGCCACGACTCGATTCCGCAGGGCATCGCCACGGTCAAGGAGCTCGGCGCGGAGCACGGCTTCGCCGTCGACGCGACGGAGGACGCCGGCGCCTTCACCGACGCCAACCTCGCCCGTTACGACGCCGTGGTCTTCCTCTCCACGACCGGGGACGTGCTCGACGCCGCTCAGCAGACCGCCTTCGAGAAGTACATCGGCGAGGGCGGCGGCTACGTCGGGGTGCACGCGGCCGCCGACACCGAGTACGACTGGCCTTTCTACGGCGGTCTGGCCGGCGCGTACTTCCAGTCGCACCCGGCCATCCAGCCCGCGACCGTACGCGTCGAGGACCGGGCCCACCCCGCCACCGCCCACCTGGCGGCGGCCTGGGACCGCACTGATGAGTGGTACAACTACCGCACCAACCCGCGTGATCGCGCCCACGTCCTCGCCACCCTCGACGAGTCGACGTACACCGGCGGCACGATGAGCGGGGACCACCCGCTCGCCTGGTGCCAGGAGTACAGCGGCGGCCGCGCCTTCTACACGGGCGGCGGCCACACCAAGGAGTCCTACGCCGAGCCCGCCTTCCGCACCCACCTCCTCGGCGGTATCCAATATGCGACAGGCCGGGCTCAGGCCGACTGCCGACCGGAGACTGGATACACCGCCCTCTTCGACGGCACCGCGGCGAGCCTGAAGGGCTGGAAGCAGGCAGGCCCCGGCTCCTTCACCCTGAACGAGGACGACGGCACGCTCACCTCCAGCGGTGGCATGGGCATGCTCTGGTACGCGGCCAAGGAGCAGCACGCCTACTCCCTGAAGCTGGACTGGAAGATGGCGAGCGAGTCCGGTGACGACAACTCGGGCGTCTATGTGGGCTTCCCCGCCTCCGACGACCCCTGGTCGGCGGTGAACAACGGCTACGAGATCCAGATCGACGCCACCGACACCCCGGACCACACCACCGGCTCCGTCTACGGCTTCCAGGCCGCGGACATCAAGGCCCGGGACGCCGCTCTGAACCCGCCGGGGGAGTGGAACACCTACGAGATCCGCGTCCAGGGCGAACGCCTGAAGGTCTTCCTCAACGGCCGCAAGATCAACGACTTCACCAACCACGACCCGGCCCGCTCCCTGCGCCAGGGCTACGTCGGCATCCAGAACCACGGCGCCGAAGACCGGGTGGCCTACCGCCACATCCGGATCAAGGAACTGAAGGAACCGGCGGAGAAGGGCGGCCGCGGGTGAGCGGGGACGGGGAGATGGGAGACCGTATGGGTACGGGTAGTGGTGCCGGTGCCGGTGCCGGTTCCGGGCGTACGGGGGTGTGGCTGATCGGCGCGCGCGGGTCGGTCGCGACCACCGTGGTCGCGGGATGCGCGGCGCTTGCGGCCGGGCTGCACGAGCCGACGGGCATGGTCACCGAGACCGCCGCGTTCGCCGACGTCCCGCTGCCACCGCTCGCCTCGCTGGTCTTCGGCGGCCATGACATCACGTCCTGCCCGCTGCCGAAGCGTGCCGAGGAACTGGCCGCGGGCGGCGTACTGCCGCACGGCCTGCCCCGTTCGGTACACGCCGAACTGGCCGCCGCTGATGCCGAGATCCGCCCGGGCGGGCCCCAGCCGGGCGACACACGGGACGACGAGGCACTGGCGGCCGCCTTCGCCACGGACCTGCGTACTTTCCGCAGTACGCATGGGCTGGAGCGGGTGGTCGTGATCAACGTGGCATCGACGGAGCCGGAGCCGGGGCCGGGGCCGGGGTCGGGGCCGGAGTCGGGATCGGGGCCGGGCGGCGATCGGCTCCCGGCCAGCTCCGTCTACGCGCTCGCCGCCCTCCGCGCCGGCTGCCCGTACGTCAACTTCACCCCCTCCACCGGCCTGCACCACCCCCTCCTCCGCGACATGGCCCGCTGCAGCGGCCTCCCGTACGCGGGCCGGGACGGCAAGACCGGCCAGACGCTCCTCCGCTCCGCGCTCGCGCCGATGCTTGCGCAGCGCGCGCTGAACGTACGGGCCTGGTCCGGCACGAACCTGCTCGGCGGGGGAGACGGCGCCGCACTCGCCGACCCGGCCGCCGCTGCCGCGAAGAACGCGGGCAAGGCCGCCGTACTCCGCGACACCCTCGGCGAACTCCCGCCCGGCGACCTCCACATCGACAACGTCCCGGCACTCGGCGACTGGAAGACGGCGTGGGACCACGTCGCGGTCGACGGCTTCCTTGGCAGCCGGGTGATCCTCCAGACCATCTGGCAGGGCTGCGACTCGGCGCTCGCCGCCCCGCTCGTACTGGACCTGGCCCGCCTGGTGGCGGCCGCCCACGCGGCCGGCCTCAGCGGCCCGCTGCCCGGACTCGGCTTCTACTTCAAGGACCCGGACAGCGGCCCGGCCGCCCTGTCGGACCAGTACACGGCCCTCACCACCACCTTTGCCACCCAACTCCGGGAGGCGCTCAGGTGATTCCTCTCCTACGGTTCCTCCGTATGGACGGGTCGGCCCCGGCGCCGGCTCCGGTCTCGGCTGCGGCTTCGGCCTCGGAGTCAGCTCCGGCGTCGGGCTCGGCCTCGGCGTCAGCTCCGCTGTCGGCTTCGGCCCCGATCTCGGCTCCGGCTCGCGGTCGCACCACCGGTCCCAACGGCGAGGGCCCTCGCCACTCGCTCCGCGCCTGGGCGGAGCTGCTGCGGATCTCCGCCCCGGCCAGCGTCCCCGGTGACCTCCTCGCCGGGGCCGCGGCCGCCGGGCTGCGCCCCAACGCCCGTACGGCACTGGCCGCCTGCTCCTCCCTCTGTCTGTACGAAGCCGGCATGGCCCTGAACGACTGGGCCGACCGCGACATCGACGCCCTGGAACGCCCGCACCGCCCCATCCCCTCCGGCCGCATCACCCCCGGTGCGGCCCTCGCCGCGGCCGGCGGGCTGACGGCGGCGAGCCTGGCGTGCGCGGCGGCGGCCGGCCGCCCGGCCCTGGCCACCGCCACCGCCCTCGCCGCCACCGTCTGGGCCTACGATCTCCACCTCAAGAACACTCCCTTAGGCCCCACCGCCATGGCCTGCGCCCGAGCCCTCGACCTCCTCCAGGGCGCCGTCGCAACGACAGGCAGGGGCGACGGTACGAGTGCGAGTACGGGCGCCGGTACGGCTGCGAGCGCTGCTGCGGGCGCGGGTGCCGGAGCGCCGCCGCACTTCGCCTCCCTCCGTACCGCCCCCACCCCCCGCCCGCACACAAGGGCAGCTCTCCGCGCCCTCCCCTCGGCGGCCCTGCTCGGTGCGCACACCTTCACCGTCACCACCGTCTCCCGCCGCGAAGCCCAGGGCTCCTCGTCGTCTCTCCCCCTCCTCGCCCTCGCCGCCGTCACCGCGCTCGCCAACGCAGCAGCCGGCCGCTTCCCCGCCCGCCCGACCCCGGGTGGCAAGACAACCCGCCCACCTGCACAAGCCAACACGGCCCGACGCCCGACACCCACTCCGGCGACGGCCTTCGTGCCTCCCCTCCTCGCCGCGGGCTACGCGGCCACCGCCGCCCGCCCCCTCCTCGTCGCCGCGCTCAACCCGTCACCCCACTTCCTCCAGCGGGCCGTCGGCGGCGGCATCCGCGCGATGATCCCGCTGCAGGCGGCCCTCGCCGCACGCGCCGGTGCGCCGGCCACCGGTGCCGCGGTGCTCGCGCTCATCCCCGTCGCCCGTCGCCTGTCCCGAAAGGTCAGCCCGACATGACCCCAACACCCCCACCAGGCGACGCCCCCACCCCCTCGGTCTCCGCCGCTGCGCCGCCCCTCCGCCTCGCCTACGGAACCAACGGCCTCACCGACCTGCGCCTGACCGACGCCCTCACCCTCCTCTCCGACCTCGGCTACGACGGCGTCGCGCTCACCCTCGACCACATGCACCTCGACCCCCTCGCCCCGGGCCTGGCCGCCCGCACGGCGCGGGTGGCCGACACCCTGCGCGACACGGGCCTCGCCGTCGCGATAGAAACCGGCGCCCGCTACGTACTCGACCCCCTTCGCAAACACCACCCCACCCTCATCGACCCCGACCCGGACGCCCGCGCCGCCCGCACCGACCTGCTGCGCACGGCCGTACGCGTAGGCGCGGACCTGGGCGCCACCGCCGTCCACTGCTTCAGCGGCATACGCGACCCCGGCAGCGCGGACGCCGACTCCTGGCAGCGCCTCGCCACCGCCCTGGACCCCGTCGCCGCGGCGGCCTCGGACGCCGGCCTGCCGCTCGCCGTAGAACCGGAACCCGGCCACCTCCTCTCCGACCTCGCCGGCTTCCACCACCTCCGTACGGTCATGGGCGCGCCCGACCCGGACGTACTCGGGCTGACCCTCGACATCGGCCACTGTCAGTGCCTGGAGCCCGAGTCACCGGCCGACTGCGTACGCGCCGCGGCCCCCTGGACGCGGCACGTCCAGCTGGAGGACATGCGCCGCGGCGTCCACGAACACCTCCCGTTCGGGGACGGCGAGATCGACTTCCCGCCGGTGCTCGCCGCCCTCCGCGACACCGCCTACCAGGGCCTGGTCAGCGTGGAACTTCCCCGCCACTCCCACGCAGGACCCGACCTGGCCCGAACCTCCCTCCACTTCCTCCGCTCCCAACTCCGGCTCTGCTCGGAACCCTCCGCCCCCGCCCCCGATCGCGTCCCCGCCGTACACGGAGGAGGCGGCCGATGCTGACCCCGGACGAATGGATCGCGCGGCTCGACAAGGCACTCCGGGAGCGGCTGGGCGAAGCCGGCCGGGCCTGGCTCGACGAGGCCCTCGCCGAAGCCGCGAGCACGGACGCACCCCCGCCCGCTTGCGGCACCCCCGCCTTACCCCTCCCCGTCTGGGAGATGCGGTTCGCGTCCGCCGGGCGGCACTGCGTGCGGAGGGAACCGCCGCATCATGCCGACCCGGAGGCCGCCGAGGCCGCGCGGGTACTGATCCTGCACAGCGCCCGCGCCGACGCCCCCACCGTCACCCGGCTGTACGACCACGGCACCGCCGCCGAGCGCCGGGCCGTACTCGCCGCGCTGCCGTACCTGCCCCTCAGCACGGACGGCCTGCCGCTCATCGAGGACGCCCTGCGGACGAACGACACGCGGCTGGTCGCCGCGGCCGTGGGCCCGTACGCCGCACAGCACCTCGATGCGCACGCCTGGCGGCACGCCGTACTCAAGTGCCTGTTCACCGGGGTACCGGTGGACGCCGTCACCGGTCTCGCCGAACGCTCCCGCGGCGACGCCGAACTCGCCCGCATGCTCGGCGACTACGCCCGGGAACGCACCTCGGCCGGCCGCCCCGTACCCGACGATCTCTCTCGCGTTCTCGCGCTCACCCAGCTGTCCCCCCTGTCCGCCGGCGCACCCGCCGGCCTGCCCAACGGCACCTTCGCCGGTCCGTCCCCCGAGGAGGCGTAACCCCGATGCGTATCTTCGATCCGCACATCCACATGACCTCCCGCACCACCGACGACTACGAGGCCATGTACGCGGCGGGCGTGCGTGCCCTCGTCGAGCCGGCCTTCTGGCTGGGACAGCCGCGGACCTCACCGGCGAGCTTCTTCGACTACTTCGACTCCCTTCTCGGCTGGGAGCCCTTCCGGGCCGCCCAGCACGGCATCGCCCATCACTGCACCATCGCGCTCAACCCCAAAGAGGCGAACGACCCCCGCTGTACTCCCGTCCTCGACGCCCTGCCCCGCTACCTCGTAAAAGACTCGGTCGTCGCCGTCGGCGAGATCGGCTACGACTCGATGACCCCGGCCGAGGACAATGCCCTGGCCGCTCAGCTCCAACTGGCCGCGGACCACGGCCTCCCGGCCCTCGTCCACACCCCCCACCGCGACAAGGCCGCCGGGCTCAAACGCACCCTCGACGTCCTGCGCGAATCCGACCTTCCCCCCGATCGCGTCGTCCTGGACCATCTCAATGAAACAACCGTAGGGGATGCCACTGACAGTGGCTGCTGGCTGGGCTTTTCCATCTATCCGGACACCAAGATGGACCCGGACCGGATGGTGCGGATCCTCCGCGTGCACGGCACGGAGCGGGTGCTCGTCAACTCCGCAGCGGACTGGGGCCGCAGCGACCCGCTCAAGACATTGCACGTCGGCGAGGCGATGCTCGCCGCCGGATTCTCCGACGACGACGTGGACCAGGTGCTGTGGCGCAACCCCGTCGCCTTCTACGGGCAGAGCGGCCGGCTCTCCCTCGACATCGCCGACCCGGGCGCCCTCCACGAAGGCAACTCCATCCTCCGCGGCGGGGAATGAGGAGGCGGCGGACCGATGCGCTTCCGGCACCCCGACGGCTCCACCGTCCACCTCGCGTACTGCACCAACGTCCACCCCGCCGAGACGCTCGACGGCGTGCTCGCCCAGCTGCGCGACCACTGCGAGCCCGTACGCAAACGGCTGGGCCGGGACCGGCTCGGCATCGGGCTGTGGCTCGCCCGCGCCGCGGCCCGCGCGCTGACCTCCGACCCCGTGGCCCTCCGCCGGCTGCGCCGGGAGCTGGACACGCGCGGCCTCGAGGTCGTCACCCTCAACGGATTCCCGTACGAAGGATTCGGCGACAGCCACGTCAAGTACCGGGTCTACCGGCCGGACTGGACCGAACCGGCCCGGCTGGAGTACACGGCCGACCTCGCCCGGCTGCTGACCGTGCTGCTGCCGGACGACGCCGCCGAGGGCACCATCTCCACCCTTCCGCTGGCCTGGCGCACGGATTTCGACGAGCACCGGCGTGCGACCGCCCTGGCCGCGCTCCGCACCCTCGCCGCGCGCCTGGACGCGCTCCAGGACACCACCGGCCGCGGCATCCGCGTCGGCCTGGAACCGGAGCCCGGCTGCACGGTCGAGACCCTGGCCGATGCCCTCGGCGCGCTGACCGGCGCGGCGGACGTCCCCACCCACCGCATCGGCGTCTGCGTCGACACCTGTCACCTCGCCACCTCCTTCGAGGAACCGGGCCCGGCCCTGGACGCGCTGCACCGGGCGGGCATCCCCGTCGTCAAGACGCAGCTGTCCGCCGCGCTGCACGCCGAACACCCCGAACGGGCCGATGTCCGCGCCGCACTCGGCGCCTTCGCCGAACCCCGCTTCCTGCACCAGGCCCGCACCCGCACCCCGCAGGGCGAACTGCTCGCGACCGACGACCTCGACGAGGCGCTCGGCACCGGGACACCAGCGCTCGCCGCCGAGTCCGGCCTTCCCGTCGCCGAGCCCGGCCTGCCCACCGCCACCCCCTGGCGCGCCCACTTCCACGTCCCCCTGCACGCGCCGCCGGAGCCCCCGCTCACCTCCACCCTTCCCGTGCTCCAGGACACCCTCGCCCGCCTCGTCGGCCCGGCCGCGCCGCCGCGCACCCACCACCTGGAGGTCGAGACGTACACCTGGCAGGCCCTGCCGCCCGAGCTGCGGCCGCGCACCCGCGCCCGGCTCGCCGACGGCATCGCCGCCGAACTCGCCCTCGCCCGCGACCTGCTGACCGACCTCGGCCTCAAGGAGCTGCCATGACCGCGCACGAGAGCAGCCCCGCGGACGCCACGCCGCCGCCCGCCGACGCCGCACCGCCCCAGCCCCTCCTCGTCCTCGACGTCGTCGGCCTCACCCCCCGGCTCCTCGACCACATGCCGCACCTCAAGGCGCTGGCCGCGGCCGGCTCGTACACCCCGCTGCGTACCGTCCTGCCGGCCGTCACCTGCACCGTCCAGTCGACCTTCCTCACCGGTGCACCGCCCTCCCAGCACGGCATCGTCGGCAACGGCTGGTACTTCCGCGACGTCGGCGAGGTCCACCTCTGGCGGCAGCACAACGCCCTCGTCGGCGGCGACAAGCTCTGGGACGCCGCCCGCCGCGCGCATCCGGGCTACACCGTCGCCAACATCTGCTGGTGGTACGCCATGGGCGCGGACGTGGACTGGACCGTCACGCCCCGGCCCATCTACTACGCCGACGGCCGCAAGGAACCCGACTGCTACACCCGGCCGCCCGCCCTCCACGACGAGCTGACCGAACTGCTCGGTCCCTTCCCGCTCTTCACCTACTGGGGGCCCACGGCCTCGCTCACCTCCTCCCAGTGGATCACCGACGCCAGCCGGCACATCCTGCGCACCCGCCACCCCGACCTCACTCTCACCTACCTCCCGCACCTCGACTACGACCTCCAGCGCTACGGACCCGACGACCCCCGCTCGCATGCGGCCGCGGCCGCCCTCGACACCGTCATCGCGCCCCTCCTCGACGACGCCCGCTCGGCCGGCGTCACCGTCGTCGCCCTCTCCGAGTACGGCATCACCCGCGCCCGCCGCCCCGTCGACATCAACCGCGCGCTGCGCCGGGCCGGGCTGCTGGAGGTGCACACCCAGGACGGGATGGAGTACCTCGACCCGACCGCCTCCCGCGCCTTCGCCGTCGCGGACCACCAGATCGCACACGTCTACGTACGCCGTCCCGAAGATCTCGACGCGACCCGGGAAGCCCTCGCGGACCTGCCGGGGCTCGGCGAACTCCTCGACGACGCGGGCAAGAAGCAGCACGGGCTGGACCATCCGCGCGCCGGCGAGCTCGTGGCCGTCGCCGAACCCGACGCGTGGTTCACGTACTACTACTGGCTCGACGACGCCCGCGCTCCGGACTTCGCGCGCCTGGTCGAGATCCACCGCAAGCCCGGCTACGACCCCGCCGAGCTCTTCATGGACCCGCGCGACCCCTACGTACGCCTACGCGCCGCGACCGCGCTCGCCCGCAAGAAGACCGGCATGCGCTACCGCATGGCCGTCGTCCCCCTCGATCCCGAGCCCGTGCGCGGCAGTCACGGGCGTATCCCGGACCACGAGGACGACGGCCCCGTCCTGATCTGCTCCACCGCAGGCACGCTCACCACCCCCCTCGCTGCGACCGACGTGAAGTCCTTGCTCCTCAAGCTTGCCGCACGGCACTGACAATCGACCTTGGAGCCGTAATGACCAGCGACGTTCCCCACCCGCGCACCTCCCGCAACCCCGAGCTCGCGCACCGGCTCGCCCGCCGCGGGTTCCTCGGCGTGGCCGCCGGCGCCGCCGCGGCGGCCGTACTCGGCGCCCAGCCGGCCCAGGCCGCCCAGTCCGGCGCGCGCCCCGGGCCCGCCACGACCGACGGCCACCGCCCCGTCGTCCCGCCGGGCCGTCTCGGCATCCAGCTCTACACCCTCCGCGATCAGACGGCCTCCGTCGGCTTCGCGAGAGTCTTCGAAGAGCTGGCTCGCTACGGGTACGACGAGGTGGAGTTCGCCGGGTACACCCAGGGCTCGGCCGGTGCCATCACCCTGGCGCAGCTGAAGCGCCTCATGAAGGACAACGGCCTGCGCGGCATAGGAAGCCACGTCGGCTACTACTCGTCCGATCCCAAGGCGTACACCTTCGCCACCAACCTCACCAAGGTGCTCGATGACGCCGAGGCCCTCGGCCTGCCCTACGTGGGCACCGCCTCCGGGCCCAACCGCTACGGGAACACCGTCGACGCCTGGAAGCGCGCGGCCGCGGACTTCAACGCCTACGGAGCGGCGGCCAAGGCCCGCGGCATGCACTTCTACCAGCACAATCACGCGGAGGAGTTCGCCTTCGCCACGGACAACCCGAAGGTGCGGCTCTACGACGTCCTCCTTGCCGAGACCGACCCCAGCCTCGTGCGCCTCGAAATGGACATCTACTGGGCGTACGTCGCCCAGTACCGCTTCTCGAAGCGGCCCGACGGCACGCCCGCGCCCTTCGAGCCGCTCGACTACGTCCTCGCCGACCCCGCCCGCTACCCGCTCTTCCACGTCAAGGACGGCGAGCACGACGAGGCGGCGCGCGACGGGTACCACATGGTGGACGTGGGCGACGGCGACATCGACTACCGGCACTTCCTGAGCCGCGTGGGCCGCCTGCCGAACCGCAAGTACCACAACTGGATCGTTGAACGTGATGACGCCGTGGACCCCGCCGTCAACCCCGCCGGCTCCTTCACCACGGCCCGCCGCTCCGCGTCCCACCTCCGCCGCCTCCGGGGCTGACGAAAGGGCGCACGACCTGCGGTAATCCGGCGTGATCCGGCCGGTACGCACCGGATCATGGCCGGATTACCGCCTGCCTGCCGGCACATGCCGTAGGTATCGTCTTCCGGCATGAAAGCCATGCGGGGGTACTGGGGATATCTGGCGGCGGCCGCGCTGATCGTGGCCTGGAGCCGGGGCGCGGAGAGCGCCGTCATCCTGGTGCTGTCGCTCGCCGTGGCCGCCTACACGAGCTTCGCGCTGCCCGTATGGTGCGGCGCGGTCAACCGTGATGGCCGTACGTACTGCCGCAAGAACGCCGCCGGGCTGCTGATGGGCTGCACCTACCGGCAGCACAGGTGGCAGAAGATGAAGATGATCGTGCTGCGGCACAAGACCGGCAGTGTCATGCAGGCCGTCTTCCCCACGGCCAAGGAGAAGTTCGCCGGCCTGATCTCCGTGGGCGGCCTGCTGTCGGCCATCGCTGCCGTGATCGTTCCGGTCATTACGGGGTAATCGGGGTATCCCGGGCTCCTTACGGCCTCGGCGTCCGGGCCGGGTAGTGTGCCCCACGATCACGCACTACCGACCCAGATTGGCGACACCACATGAGCGAGTGGACGCCCGCCGCGCCGACCACGACCGGCGGAGAACCGCGCTCCGACGCGGCCTCCGTATCGGACGAGGCGGCGCGGGAGCGGCTGCTGTACCTGCGCGGCAGCATCGACAACCTCGACGCCGCCCTGGTGCACCTGCTCGCCGAGCGCTTCAAGTGCACGCAGCAGGTCGGCGAGCTCAAGGCCCGGCACAGCCTGCCGCCCGCCGACCCCGCCCGTGAGGCCACGCAGATCGCCCGGCTGCGCCGGCTCGCCGAAGACGCCAAACTCGATCCGGCATTCGCCGAGAAGTTCCTCAACTTCATCATCGAAGAGGTCGTCCGGCATCACAAAGCGATCGCGCAGAATGCGGGAACCGAAGAGAACAACGTCTGAGCCCGCCACCGGGTGCAGCGCTCACAGCTCCCGTACGAAGGACACCCGGTCCAGGCCCGGACCGTCGTAGTCCGTGCAGACGCCCACGCCGTCCTCCGTGCGGTCGCCCGGCTCGATACGGAAGCCCATCCGCGTGTGGTAGGCGATGGAGTTCCGGTTCGTGGGGCTGGTGATGGCGCGGATGCGGGACCGGCCGTGGCCGCGGGCCACCTCGAAGAAGCGGCGGTAGAGCGCGCTGCCCAGGCCGCCGCGCTGCGCCTCCGGGTGCACACCCACGAAGTGGATGTACGCCGTCTCCGGGTCGGTCTGGGACAGGAAGCCGATGAGGAACGCCCGTAGGGCGGCCGCCCCGCCTTCGGACCCGTCCGCGGAGGAGCCCTCAGCAGCCCGCTCCACGAAGAAGCTCGTCTCCGAGAAGTGCTGGAGGAACAGCCGCGGCACGAGGAGGCGGCGCTGCTGCGCCCCCGCCTCGCCGCCCTGGCCGCCCCACCAGTCGGTCAGCGCCCCTTGGAGCACCGCGTGGTCCGAGGGGCGCGGATGCCGCACCGTGACGCCGGGCGGGAACGCCCCCGACGGTTCGAGGTCACAAGGTCGTATGCTCATGCGGCGAGCGTACGGGGATCAGGCCGTCACCCCCGCCCGTTCCGCCGGCCGCTTCAGGAACAGCGACAGCCCGGCCGCCAGCAGCCCCACACAGCCCGCCGTGGCGTACGCCCCGTCGTAGCCCCACGCGGCCACCACAGCGGCGCCCAGGCCGCCGCCCAGCAGCCCTGAGACCAGCTTCGAGCTGTAGACCAGGCCGTAGTTGGAGGCGTTGTTGTTCTCGCCGAAGTAGTCCGGCACCAGGGCAGCGAAGAGCGGGAAGAACGCGCCGCCGCCGAAGCCGGACACGAAGGCGAAGACCAGGAACAGCGGCTCGTTGGCGCTCTCGCCCGCCCACAGGACGCCGAACTGGGCGAGCCCGAGGACGAGGCACACGTAGGTGAGCGTCAGCCGCCGCCCGAGGCGGTCCGAGAGCCAGCCCACGACCCCGCGCCCTGTGCCGTTGACCACCGACATGATGCCCATGGAGGACGCCGCGACCAGCGGGCCGAAGCCGACGTCCTTGGCGAACGGCACCTGGAAGGAGATGCCGAAGATCGACACGCCCGCGGTGCACAGCAGGCACGCCCACATCAGGGGCAGCATCTTGGTGCGAATGGCCTCCCGGGGCGTGAACTGGCCCGCCGCCGGCGGGTTCTTGCGCAGCGCCTGGGCCGTGCGTCCCGTACTGGGGCGCGCGAGCGGATCGATGTGCTCCGGCCACCAGTTCTTCGGCGGGTCCTTGAAGAACATCCCCGCCACCGCCGTCACCAGCAGCACGTACAGGCCCACCAGGTCCAGCACCCCGCGGTAGTTCCCGGCGTCGAAGCCGTAGGAGAAGAGGAAGATGAAGGGCACCGCACCGTAGGCGAAGCCGCCGTTGACGAAACCCGTCTTGCCGCCCCGCCGCTCCGGATACCACTTCCCGACCGTATTGATGCACGTCGCGTACACCAGGCCGGAGCCGGTGCCGCCGAGCACACCGAAGCCGACGATCGCCCACCACAGGGACGGCGCGTGCGCGAGGCTCACGAAGCCCAGCAGCGCCAGGCCCGAGCCGGTCAGCATCGCCGCCCGGCTGGTCAGCACGCCCTTCTCGCGCAGCCGGCCGGCCGGGAAGGCCACCGCCGCCTGGAAGAAGACCCACACGCTCAGCACCCAGAACGTTCCGGTGTGGCTCCAGTGGTGCGCCTCGGAGAGCGTCGACTCGGCGGCCCCGTAGGCGTACTCGAACACGCTGATGCCCATCATGGCCACCCACGGCAGCAGCACCATGGTCCAGCGCGGATAGCCCAGGATCTCCCGGTCCGTGACGCCGACCCGGTAGACGCGGCCCTGCGCGTCCGTGAGGTCACGTACCCGGCCCGCTCTCGGGGCCGTGATGTCCTCGGCGGTCATCTCACATCGCCTCCCTGCTGATCGGACGCGGATTGGGCTGGATGGTGCGCGCGGCCGGCCGGCCCGGCTGGCGCAGGAAGACGGCCAGCACGGCCGAGAAGAAGCCGATGGCGCCGGCGAGCACGAAGGCGCCCCGGTAGTCCCAGGCAGCCACCACGACCGCGCCCAGGCCCGACCCGACCAGCCCCGAGACGAGCTTGGAGCTGTAGACCATCCCGTAGTTCGTGGCGTTGTTGTTCTCGCCGAAGAAGTCCGCGGTCATCGCGGCGAACAGCGGGAAGATCGCGCCGCCGCCGAACCCGGAGACCATCGAACAGATCAAGAAGAACGGCAGGCTGTGCAGCGTCCCCGAGACGAGCACACCGATCTGCGCGCTGCCCAGTACGAGGCACACGAAGATGAGCGTGTTGCGGCGCCCGTACCGGTCGGAGATCCAGCCGATGACGCCGCGCCCGGTGCCGTTGACCATCGCCTTCAGGGACATCGCGGTCGCCACGATGCCGCCCGCGAAGCCCATGTCCTTACCGAAGGGCACCTGGAAGGCGATGCCGAAGATGTTGATGCCGGCCGTACAGAGCAGGCAGAACCACATCATCCACAGGACGGGAGTGCGGGCCGCCTCGGCGGGCGTGTACTGCTTGACCGCCGGCGGGTTCTTCGCGAGCGCCCGCCGGATCCGCGGGTCGTCGGAGACCGACAGCGGGTCGACGTGTTCCGGCCACCAGTTCTTCGGCGGGTCCTTGAAGAACCACCCGGCGCCCGCCACGACCAGCAGGAGCACCGCGCCGACGGACACCAGCACCACCTGGTAGTTGCTCAGGTCCAGATAGGCGGTGAAGAGGAAGACGAACGGCACGGAACCGTATGCGAAGCCGCCGTTGACGAAACCCGTCTTGCCGCCCTTGCGCTCCGGATACCACTTGCCGACCATGTTCACGCAGGTCGCGTAGACCAGCCCGGCGCCCATCCCGCTGAAGGCGCCGAAGCCGATGTACGCGACGACGACGTGCGGCGCGTACGCCAGGGACAGGTAGCCCAGGAACGTCCCCAACGCGCCCAGCATCATGGCGTTACGGGCCGGCAGCCGGCCGCTCTCGCGCAGCTTCCCCGCCGGGAACGCCACCGCCGCCTGGAAGAACACCCACACACCCAGCAGCCAGAAGATGTGCCCGCCGCTCCACAGATGCGCGTCGTGCAGAGTGTCCTCGGCCGAGGTGAAGGCGTATTCCGACGAGCTGATGCCCATCATGCCGACCCACGGGAGGAGCACCATCGTCCAGCGGGGCCGGCCCAGGATGTCCCGGTCGCGCTCGCCGATCCGGTACACCCGTCCGTTGCGGTCCCGCACCTCCCGGTACGGGGCACCCGCTGGGGCATCGGTTGTTGTCATGTCGAACCCCTTGCGTCGAAGAAGCCTGGCCAGCGCCCCCTGTCCGTTCTCTTCGTGTTCGCGGGACTCGCACGCCGCGTTAGGTCATGACGCGCCTCCCAGCAGCCCCGCCGCCCGCGCCCAGCGGTACTTCGCGCCGAGCACCGCGACCGGGCGCTCCGTCGTGTACGGGTAGGCGACCACCCCGCGCTCGAAGAGGTACGCGCAGGCTTCCTCGACCTCGGTGTCTCCGGCGAGCGACGCCACCACCGGCTTTTCGATGCCCCGGTCGCGGAACTCCGCGACGACGCGGGCCGTTAGCTCGGCGAAGACCATGGGAGGGGTGACGATCGTATGCCAGTAACCCAGCACCAGCGCGTGGATGCGCGGGTCCTCCATGCCCAGCCGGATCGTCGCCTCATAGGTCGACGGCGGCTCGCCGCCGGTGATGTCCACGGGGTTGCCCGCCGCGCCGAAGGGCGGGATGAAGCGCCGGAAGGCCGCGTCCAGGTCGTCCGGGATCGTCATCAGAGACAGCCCGTTGTCCACGATCGCGTCGGAGAGCAGCACCCCGGAGCCGCCGGCGCCGGTGATGATGACGACGTTGTCTCCCTGCGGCGTGGGCAGCACGGGCAGCGCCCGCGCGTACTCGAGCATGTCGTTCAGGCCCGGGGCCCGGATGACGCCCGCCTGCCGCAGGATGTCCTCGTACACCGCGTCATCGCCCGCCAGCGCGCCGGTGTGCGAGCCCGCGGCCCGGGCCCCCGCGCTCGTCCGTCCCGCCTTGAGCACCACGATCGGCTTCTTGCGCACGGTCTCCCGCGCCGCCGCCACGAAGGCGCGCCCGTCCTTGAGGTCCTCCAGGTGCATCGCGATGCACTGCGTGTTCTCGTCCTCGCCGAAGTAGGTCAGCAGGTCGTCCTCGTCCACGTCCGACTTGTTGCCGAGCCCGACGATCGCCGAGACCCCGGTCTTCGTGGACCGGGCGAACCCGAGGATGGCCATGCCGATGCCACCGGACTGCGAGGTCAGCGCGACGGACCCCTTCACGTCGTAGGGCGTGCAGAAGGTGGCGCAGAGGTCCTGCCAGGTGGAGTAGTAGCCGTAGATGTTCGGCCCCAGCAGGCGTACACCGTGCTCCTCGGCGATCGCCACGATCCGCTCCTGCAGCGCGTGCTCGCCGGTCTCCGCGAAGCCCGACGGGATCAGCACGGCGTTCGGCACCCCTTTGCGGCCCACCTCCTCCAGGGCCGCGGGCACGAATTTCGCGGGGATGGCGAAGACCGCCACATCCACCTCCCCCGGCACATCCATCACTGTCTTGTACGCCTTGCGGCCGAGAATGTCATCGGCCTTGGGGTTCACCGGATGGATGTCCCCGGGAAAACCGCCGTCGATGAGGTTGCGCATCACCGAATTGCCGATCTTTCCCGGCTCGCCGGACGCGCCGATGACCGCGACGGACCGCGGCCGCATCAGCCGCCGCATCGCGCCCAGGATCTCCTCGCGCGAGTAGCGCCGGCGCTCCTTGGCGGGGCCGTCGCTGAGCAGTACGCGCACGTCGGCGGCGAGCACCCCGTCCGCCGAGGCGAACACCGGATTGAGGTCGACCTCCGCGATCTCCGGGAAGTCCGCCGCCAGTTGGGAAGCTCGTACGATCAGATCGGCCAGCGCCGCGCGGTCCACGGGCGGGCGGCCCCGTACGCCGCGCAGCACCTCCGCCGCCCGGATGCCGTCCAGCATCGACTCCGCGTCCTCGTGCGAGGCGGGCGCCAGCCGGAAGGTGACGTCCTTCAGCACCTCCACGAGCACCCCGCCCAGCCCGAAGGCCACGACCTTCCCGAACGTCGGGTCGGTGACCGCCCCGACGATCACCTCCTGACCGCCTTCGGGCACCATCTGCTGTACCTGCACGCCGCTGATCCGGGCCGCCGGGTCGTACGCCCGGGCGTTGCTCACGATCGCCGTGAAGGCGCCGCGCACCTCCGCCGCGGAGTTCAGGCCCACCCGCACCCCGCCCGCATCCGTCTTGTGCAGGATGTCCGGCGAGACGATCTTCAGCGCCACGGGGAAGCCGATCCGGTCCGCCAGCGCGACCGCGTCGTCCGCGCACTCCGCCAGTCCCTCGGCCGGCGTCGGAATCCCGTACGCGTCCGTGAGCAGCTTGCCTTCGGGAGCGGTGAGCGCGGTCCGCCCCTCGGAGCGCGCGGCCCGCAGTACGGCCCGCACCGCGTCCTTGTCGTACGCGGGCGCTGAAGTACGTGGCGACGCACCGCCCGTGGCCGCCGCTTCCGTCGTCGTGTCCTGCGCCATCGGTCAGATCACTCCGTTCGCCTTGAGCAGTGCCACTTCCTCGTCGCCCAGCCCCAGCTCGCCGACGTACACCGCTTCGTTGTGCTCGCCGAGCAGCGGTGAGCGCTCGACGTCGACGGGGGAGTCGGACAGCTTCAGGGGCGAGCCGACGGTGGTGAAGGTGCCGCGCTGGGGGTGCGGGACCTCGACGACCATCTCGTTGGCGACCAGCGACGCGTCCTCGATGATCTCCTTGGTGGAGAGGATCGGGCCGCACGGGATGTTGTGGGCGTTCAGCCGCTCCAGCACGTCCCACTTGGGCAGCGTCGAGGACCACTCCTCGATCAGCTGGAACATCTTCCCGAGCTTGGGGAGGCGTACCTCGGGCGTCGCCCAGTCGGGATCGTCCGCGAGTTCCGGGCGGCCGATCAGCTCGGTGATCGGCTGCCAGCCGACGGGCTGCACGATGACGTACACGTAGTCGTTCGGCCCGCCCGGCGCGCACTTGACGGCCCATCCGGGCTGTCCGCCGCCGGACGCGTTCCCGGAGCGCGGCACCTCGTCCCCGAAGTCGTCGTTCGGGTACTCGGCGAGCGGCCCGTGCGCGAGGCGCTGCTGGTCCCGCAGCTTCACCCGGCACAGGTTCAGTACGGCGTGCTGCATCGCCACGTTCACGCGCTGCCCGCGACCGGTGTTCTCCCGCTGGAGGAGGGCGGCGAGAATGCCCGCGACGGCGTGGATCCCGGTCCCGGAGTCGCCAATCTGGGCGCCCGTGGCGAGCGGCGGACCGTCCTCGAAGCCCGTGGTCGACATCGACCCGCCCATGGCCTGGGCGACCACCTCGTACGCCTTGAAGTTGGTGTACGGCCCCTCACCGAACCCCTTGATGGAGGCGTAGACGATCCGCGGATTGATCTCCTGTATGCGGTCCCAGGTAAACCCCATACGGTCGACCGCGCCCGGCCCGAAGTTCTCCACCATCACATCGGAGCGCCGGATCAGCTCGGTCAGGATCTCCTTACCGCGCTCCGTCTTCGTGTTGAGCGTGATGCTCCGCTTGTTGCAGTTGAGCATCGTGAAGTACAGGGAGTCGACGTCGGGAAGATCGCGCAGCTGCCGGCGGGTGATGTCACCGCTCGGCGCCTCCAGTTTGACCACGTCCGCGCCCAGCCAGGCGAGCAGCTGCGTGGCCGACGGGCCGGACTGGACATGTGTCATGTCGAGGACACGAATGCCCTCAAGTGCCTTGGTCCCACCGTGACGTGTCACAGCGCAGTCACCTCACTTGTACACGATCCGGTCACTTGTACATGGTCTGGTTCATGGTTCCGGGGGCGTACGCGTCGGGATCGACCCAGACGTTGATCAGCGACGGCTTGCCGGACTCCCGGGCGCGCCGCAGCGCCGGCCCGATGTCCGCCGGATCGCGCACCTCCTCGCCGTAACCGCCGAGCATCCGCGCGAACTGGTCGTACGGCACGTCCCCGAGGGTGTTGCCGACCCGCTCCCGCGCGTCCCCGTACTTGGCGCGCTGCCCGTAACGGATCTGGTTCATCGAGGAGTTGTTGCCGACGATCCCGACGAACGGCAGGTCGAAGCGGACCAGCGTCTCGAAGTCCCACCCGGTCAGCGAGAACGCGCCGTCCCCGAAGAGCGCCACGACCTCCTTGTCCGGCCGCGCCTTCTTCGCCGCCATGACGAACGGCACGCCGACGCCGAGCGTCCCCAGCGGCCCCGGGTCCATCCAGTGCCCCGGCGACTTGGGCTGCACGACCTGTCCGGAGAAGGTGACGATGTCGCCCCCGTCCCCGATGTAGATCGAATCCTCCGTCAGGAAGTCGTTGATCTCGCTGACCAGCCGGTACGGGTGGATCGGGTCGGCGTCCGAGCGCAGCTGCGGCAGCCGCTTCGCCAGCGCCGTACGCTCCGCCGTCCGCAGCTCCTCGATCCACTCCTTGCGCTTGCCGGCCCCGCCGTTCAGCCGCCCGGACGCGGCCTGGGTGACGGCCGACAGTACGAGCCCGGCGTCGCCCACGATGCCCAGATCGATGTCGCGGTTCTTCCCGACCGTCCGGTAGTCCAGATCGATCTGCACCACGGCGGCGTCGGGGGAGAGGCGTTTTCCATACCCCATACGGAAGTCAAAAGGCGTTCCGACGATCACGATCAGATCGGCGTTGGCGAACGCATACCGCCGCGAGAGCTGGAAGTGATGCGGATCGCCGGGCGGCAGCGTGCCGCGCCCCGCGCCGTTCATGTACGCCGGTACGTTCAGCGTCCGCACGAGCTCCACCGCGGCCGCGGTCCCGCGGGTCGTCCACACCTGGCTGCCCAGCAGGATCGCCGGCTTCTCCGCGTGCGCCAGCAGATCGGCCAGCCGCTCGACGGCCTCCGGGTCACCCGCCGTACGCGTCGAGGCGCGGTACTGCCCCGCCTTCGGCACCCGGGCCTTCTCGCGCGGCACCTTCGCGTCCAGCACATCGCGCGGTATCTCCAGGAAGGACGGCCCGGGCGCGCCGTGGAAGCACTCCCGGAACGCCATCGAGACCATGTCGGCGGCGCGCGCCGTGTCCGGCACGGTGGCGGCGAACTTGGTGATCGGCGTCATCATGTCCACGTGCGGCAGGTCCTGCAGCGACCCCATCTTGTGCTGCGTATGGGCGCCCTGCCCGCCGATCAGGAGCATCGGCGACTCGGCGCGGAAGGCGTTCGCAACGCCGGTGACCGCGTCGGTCGTACCGGGCCCTGCGGTGACCACGGCGCATCCGGGTTTGCCGGTGATCCGCGCGTACCCGTCGGCGGCGTGCGCCGCGACCTGCTCGTGCCGTACGTCGACGACGTCGATGCCCTCGTCCACGCAGCCGTCGTAGATGTCGATGATGTGGCCGCCGCAGAGGGTGTAGATGACGTCGACGCCCTCCGCCTTGAGCGCCTTGGCGACCAAGTGCCCGCCGGAGATGAGGTCCTGTGTGTCCTGGGGGTCCTGGTTGTCGTCGGGCATGGTGAAACGCGTCCCTTCGTAGGGGTCGGCGACCGTGCCGTACTGGCTCAAGCCGAGGTAGGGGGAGGCAGGTTCGGCTGTTGGCCGGTCGATTGCATACAGTCGACGAATACTGTATGAACCTTGTTATCCCGCATCGGCTGATCGATGTCCAGGGGGCGTGCAGAGATCGATCCTCCGATCGACACAAGGAGCGGGCATGGACCTGTTCGAACATCAAGCACGAGAACTCTTCGACTCCTACGGCGTATTGGTGCCACCGGCCGAGCTGGCCCGCACCGCCCCCGAGGCCCGCGCGGCCGCGGCCCGCCTCGGCGGCCGGGTGGTCGTCAAGGCCCAGGTCAAGACGGGCGGCAGGGGCAAGGCGGGCGGCGTGAAAATGGCCGCGGACCCAGCAGCGGCCGAGCTGACGGCACGCCAGGTCCTCGGCATGGACATCAAGGGTCATGTGGCGCGAGCGGTGATGCTGGCCCAACCGGTCGACGTCGACGAGGAGTTCTACGTCTCATACGTCCTCGACCGGGCCGGCGGAACGTTCCTGGCCATCGCGTCCGCCGAGGGCGGCATGGAGATCGAGGACGTCGCCGCCGCGCGTCCGGACGCGGTGGCCCGCGTTCCCATTGACCCGGGGGAGGGCGTGACGGAGGCGGTCGCCCGCCGGATCGCGGACGCGGCACACCTGCCGCCCGACGTCGTCCCGACCCTGCGCGCGCTCTGGCAGGTCATGGCCGCCGAGGACGCCCTGCTCGTCGAGGTCAATCCGCTCGTGCGGACGGCCGATGGGGCGATCGTGGCGCTGGACGGGAAGGTGACGCTGGACGACAACGCGCGGTACCGGCAGACGCGTTGGGGAGTGGGGGAGGAGTACGGGGACGGGTACCCCGAAGACGCGGCACTCGGGGTAGCCGGGGTAGCTGAGGGAGCCGGCGGGGTCGGGCGAGCCGGGGAGTCTCCAGCGGACGATCTCGAACGCACGGCGGCCGCCAAGGGCCTCAACTACGTCAAGCTCGACGGCGAGGTCGGCGTCATCGGCAACGGCGCCGGACTGGTGATGTCCACACTCGACGTGGTCGCCGGCTGCGGCGCCCGCCCGGCGAACTTCCTCGACATCGGCGGCGGCGCGTCGGCCCAGGTCATGGCGGACGCACTGACGGTCGTACTGGCCGACCCGGCCGTGCGCTCGGTCCTGGTGAACGTCTTCGGCGGCATCACCGCATGCGACGCGGTCGCGCACGGCATCGTCGCGGCCCTGGAGCGCGTACACCTGACCAAACCCCTGGTCGTACGCCTCGACGGCAACAACGCCGAACGCGGCCGCGCGGTACTGGACGAGTACCCCCAACCACTCCTGCACCGCGCGGACACGATGGACGCCGCGGCGAAGCGGGCGGCGGAACTGGCGGCGAGCGTCGGGGCCTGAGCCCGGTCCTCAGGGCCTCCGGTCTCTGCATACCGAATCCCGAATCTCGTATACAGCCGTCCTCGTACCGCATCCCATGTACCGACGCCCCAGGAGGCGCGTACTCATGGCAATCTTCCTCACCAAGGACAGCAAGGTCATCGTCCAGGGCATGACCGGCGCCGAAGGCATGAAGCACACCCGCCGGATGTCTGCCGCCGGCACCGAGATCGTCGGCGGTGTGAACCCGCGCAAGGCCGGCCGCATGGTCGAGCTCGACGACCGGTCCGTCCCCGTCTTCGGGACCGTGCGCGAAGCGGTAGACCGTACCGGCGCGGACGTGTCCGTGATCTTCGTACCGCCGCCGTTCGCCAGGGCAGCCGTCACCGAGGCCACCGACGCGGGCATCGGCCTGGCCGTACTCATCACCGAGGGCATCCCCGTACACGACGCGGTCGCCTTCCAGCATCACGCCCGCCGCCGCGGTACCCGCGTGATCGGCCCGAACTGCCCCGGCCTGATCACCCCCGGCCAGTCGAACGCGGGCATCATCCCCGCCGACATCGCGCCGCAGCCCGGCCCCATCGGCCTGGTGTCCAAGTCGGGCACCCTCACGTACCAGCTCATGCACGAACTCCGCGACACCGGCTTCTCGACCTGCGTAGGCATCGGCGGCGACCCGGTCATCGGCACCAGCCACATCGACTGCCTCACCGCCTTCGAGGCCGACCCCGACACCGAGCTGATCGTCCTCATCGGCGAGATCGGCGGCGACGCGGAGGAACGCGCGGCCGACTTCATCGCCGCCCACGTCACCAAGCCCGTCGTCGCCTACATCGCGGGCTTCACCGCCCCCGAAGGCCGGACGATGGGCCACGCGGGCGCGATCGTCTCCGGCTCCTCCGGTACAGCAGCGGGCAAGCGCCGCGCACTGGAAGCGGCGGGCGTACGCGTCGGCACCACCCCCACGGAAACGGCACGCCTGGTACGCGAACAGTGGGAGGACCTGCGATGACACCGACACTGGAACCGACGCCGCGACCGGAACCGACGCCGACACCGGGACCGACGCCGCCGCCGACACCGGAACCGACGGGAACGCAGGCGCCGGAACCGACCGGAACCCGGGCGCCAGAACCGACCGGAACCCAGGCACCGCAACCGATGCCACCGCAATCGATGCCACCGCAATCGAAGCCACCGCAATCGAAGCCATCGCAAGGGGAGCGAACCCCCACCACTGCCTCCCCTCCCTCCCCCCTCTCCCTGAAACCGGGCACAGCCTGGCCCGACGCCTGGGCGCGATGCCTGACCGCGGCCCCCGAGGCGTTCCACGACGACCGCGTACTGAACCTCTGGGCGGCCACCTGGCACGCGGACGGCACCCCACTCCCCGCGACCAGCCCCGTCGACAACATCACCCCCATCGCGGGACCGCCCCGCCTGACCGCGGACAACGCGGCCCGGGCCGTACGCGCGGCTCTCGACCAGCACCGCGCCTGGCGCCACATACCGCTGCCCGAACGCAAGGCCCGTATCGCCGCCACCCTCGACGCCCTCGCCGCCCACCGGGAGCTGCTCGCGCTCCTCCTCGTATGGGAGATCGGCAAGCCCTGGAAACTCGCCCAGGCGGACGTGGACCGGGCGATCGACGGCGTCCGCTGGTACGTCGACGAGGTCGATCACATGATCACCGACCGCTCGCCGCTGCCGGGCCCGGTGAGCAACATCGCCAGCTGGAACTATCCGATGAGCGTGCTCGTTCACGCGATGCTGGTACAAGCACTGGCAGGCAATGCCGTGATCGGCAAGACCCCGACCGACGGCGGCGTGGCCTGCCTCACCCTGGCTTGTGCACTGGCCCGCCGTGAGGGTGTGCCGCTCTCCCTCGTCAGCGGGTCCGGCAGCGAGCTCTCGCCTGCCCTCGTCCGCTCGCCGGAGATCGGCTGCGTCTCCTTCGTGGGCGGCCGCGACGCCGGCGCGCGCATCGCCACGGCCGTCGCCGACCTCGGCAAACGCCACATCCTGGAGCAGGAGGGCCTCAACACCTGGGGCCTGTGGAACTACACCGACTGGCCCGCCCTCACCCCTCTCCTCTCCAAGACCTTCGAGTACGCCAAGCAGCGCTGCACCGCCTACCCCCGCTTCGTCGTCCAGCGCTCCGCCTTCGCCGACTTCCTGGCCGCGTACCTCCCGGCCGTACGGAACGTCCGCTTCGGCCACCCCCTGGCGGTCGCCGACCCCACCGACCCGCTCCCCGCCCTCGACTACGGCCCACTGATCAACGCCGCCAAGGCCAAGGAGCTCGCCGACCTCACCACCGAGGCGATCGCCCGCGGCGCCGTACCCCTCCACCGGGGCTCTCTCGCCGAAGGCCGCTTCCTCCCGTCCCAGGACACCGCCGCCTACCTCCCCCCGACGACCCTCCTCGCCCCGCCCCCGTCCTCACCCCTCCACCACGCCGAGCCTTTCGGCCCCGTCGACACGATCGTCCTGGTCGACACCGAGGCGGAACTCCTGGCCGCGATGAACGCCTCCAACGGCGCCCTCGTCGCCACCCTCTCCACCGACGACCCGGCGACGTACGCCCGCCTGGCCCCTCAGATCCGCGCTTTCAAGACCGGCCACAACCGCCCCCGCTCCCGAGGCGACCGCGCGGAACTCTTCGGCGGCACCGGCACCTCCTGGCGCGGCGCCTTCGTAGGCGGCCCCCTCCTGATCCACGCCGTAACCGAAGGCTCACCCACCGAAACCCCCCTCCCAGGAAATTTCCCCCACTACCACCTCACACCCCCACAACCCCCCACCCCCCTCACCTAGCCCTCCCTCCATCCCCACACCCTTCCATCACAATCCGCACCTCACCCCACACCCCTCGTGACCAGCCCAAACCCCTAACCCCCCACCCTCCAGCCCCGCATCGACCACCCATAACCCCCGCTTATGTCTCCCCGCATACGGGTGTGAAACCCACCCCGAAACCTTGGTATTGTTGTCCATGTCGCCGCGGGCAAGCCCCGCGCCGACGACACCTAGTCCGGGTGGCGGAATGGCAGACGCGCTAGCTTGAGGTGCTAGTGCCCTTTATCGGGCGTGGGGGTTCAAGTCCCCCCTCGGACACAGATCTTTCACCACACAAGTGCTGGCCGGGAGCGATCCCGACCAGCACTTTGCGTTGTACGTGGTGGTAGTCGAGCTGTAGGCCGAGCTCGGCGTGGAGCCGGACCTTGTCGGGGCGCTCGGCACGCTGCAGCGCGTCGGCGACGGTTCCGGCAAGAAGATCGGCCGCAGCCTGACCCAGTCCTCCTCGAAGGGCGCAGCGGCGAGCGCGACGTCCACCTCGTCCGCCAGCAGCTTGTCGAGCTGGTCGACCATGGTCAGCTCGATGAACTCCAGCCGGACGTCCGGACGCAGCTCGCGGTAGACGGATAGGATCGCCGGCGTCAGCTCTCCTGCCGTGACTCGGTGGGCGCTGCGGTGGAAGAGCTGCACGCCCAGCTCGCGCTCCAGCCGGGCGTGTCCGCTGAACGCCGTAGCCGAAGTTCAGGGCTTACCGAAGCAATCGGATGTCAGTCGAAATAGCCGCTGGGCGCCACGAGAGCGTAGTGGACATACAGGGGAAGCCCGTCGTGGGGGTCGAGTGGCACTTCGCGGCTCGTTTCGCGAGAAAGCGCCAGCGCCAGATCCGGGTAAATCGTTTCCTCGTTGTCGCCGATTTCCGACTCGTGTCCGGCTTCGCTGATGCGCTGGATGAGGTCACGTGCCGGGGTGCGGAAGATGTCCATTCCGTTGAACTCCACGCGCACATCGGCCTCGTCGTTTTCAAAGCGCCAAGCTTCGATTGCGGTTAGAGACTTCCCGTCTTCCGCCGCGAGGACTATTTCGAACTCGGGATGAACAATCAATACCTTGAACGCCGTACGTCCCCGGGTAGGCCCAGCCTTCCTTGCCTCGCCCCACACGGAAGCAAGCTCTGTGGCCTCGGCGATCGGCATGCCGAAGCGCAAAGGGCCGGCGCCGATGGGCGGGTTGAGATCCAGCTGCATTATCGCCCCTCACTTGAGCAGGTCGTAGTTGATGCTCCAGCCGTTGCTGCTGAGCACTTCCTGGAGAGCCTTGTTCTGTGGAAGGCTATCAACCATATCTGCGATGTGCTGGTCGTACTTTGCCCCGAAGAGCTCACGGATATCGTCGATGTCCATCTTCATGGCCTCATCGAAGCGACCCGCGTCAATGAGATCGCGTTGCTGCTGGCGCCATGCTTTGGCTTCAGCGGTGGAACCGGTGCTGCTCACCACCCTGTGATCTGGTTTCTCCATGCGGATGGAGGGTCCCATATGCGGCGTGAGTCTTGGATCGGAGAGGTGCTTGTAGGCGGCCTTGGCCGGTATGTGGTTGATCTCGTTGCCTTCGCGGGCCGGGGTCATGCCGCCGTACCATCCGCCCTTGTCGGTGCACCCGGTAGGCGCCAGGCCCAGCGGATCGGCCCAGGTGTGCGGGTTGTCGACGTAGGTGATCGGGTTGGGGGCAGGGGCGAGGCCGAGGGGATCGGGAGTGAGGTAGCGGCCCGTGGCAGGGTCGTAGTAGCGGTGGACGTTGTAGTGGAGACCGGTCTCGCGGTCGGCGTACTGGCCCGGGAAGCGTAGCGGTGTGTAAGCGGTGGCGCTGCGGTTCCATGCGGTGGTGCCCCATAGTGTGGAGCGGCTGCGCCAGGTGATCTCGCCCGTTTCGTCGACCAGTTCGGTGGGCGTGCCCACCAAGTCGGTGACGATGGCGAAGAAGCGGGTGTCGATCTCACTCTGCGATGTTGCGTCTGTGATGCGCTCGGTTTGGGCTATGGGGTGAACGCCGTTGTGGTCCCACGTGAGGGTGACTGCATGCGGGGTGTCGGTGACGGTGGCGGTCTCCTCAATGAGGGTGCCGCCGTCCCAGGCATAGTCCACCTGCTCGACGGTGTGGTCGGCGTCGTCGAGACGCTGCTTGGCGATTCGTCGACCCAGAGGGTCGTAGACGTAGCGCCATCGGGCACCGTCCGGGGTGGTCACTGCAGTGAGACGGTTCTCGGCGTCCCATGTGTAGCGCCAGGTCTCGCGCTTGCCCGAGAGGGTCGTTCGGGTGCGGACGGTGGGACGTCCAGCAGCGTCGTGTTCATAGCGGTTTCGGCCCGCACTCAGCAGACGCGTACCGGTGTAGGAGCGTGCGCCTGCCTCGTCCGCCGACAAGGGAAGGTCGGCAGACATCTGGTTGCCGGCGGTGTCGTAGGCGTACTGCTCGGTCCAGTCGGCGGCCTGTACCTCCGTCACTCGCCCTGTCGGGCCGACGTCGAAGTGGCGCGAGCCGCTCAGGTTGTCGTCGATGCTGACGAGGTGACCGTCCTCGCGGTAGGAGTGGGCCCGCTCAATGCCGGCCACCGACAAGGACGTGAGGCGTCCTGCCGGATCCCAGACCTGGTCGAGCGCGACCTCCCCGACGGACCGTCGCACCTCGTGTCCGGCGGCGTCGAAAGTGGATTTCAACCTGCGGCCCGCGGCGGTCACGGACGTCCGGTTACCAGCCGCATCGTAGGCGAACTTCGAGATCGCCCCGGACGGGGTGACACGGCGTATCGAACGTCCGAGGAGGTCGTAGTCGTGGCGCGTGGTGCGGCCGTTGAGGGTTTCTGTGCGAACGCGCCCCAGGGCGTCACGCTCGACGTGCAGCTCGGCTTCTGGGCCGATGGCCGAGACAAGTCGTCCGGCCGGGTCGTAAGCGTACGCGGTGATCGCGCCTGCGGAGTCCTTCTGGACAGTATTGCCGAGGGCATCCCGCTCGTAGCGGATGGTCTCTCCCAGCGGGGTTGTGCGGGCGGTGAGCCTGCCAGCGGCGTTGCGCTCGTAAGTGGCGCGCCGATCGTCGAAGTCGCTCTCAGCTATCAGACGCCCGGCCGCATCGTGGGTGTAATCCCAGCTCAGAGCCTGCGGGTTGGTGACGCGAGTGAGGCGCAGCTCGGTGTCGTAATCGAACTCATAACGCGCTCCGTCGGGGTCGGTTCGAGAGGCTAGGAGGTCGAAGTGGGTGTACCCGAAGTGGGATATGTTCCCAGTGGGATGTGTATGGCTGGTGCAGTTACCTTCGCCGTCATACGTCCACTTCTCCTCCGCGCCGGTGGAATCGACGCGCCGGGCCAGCCTGCCCTCGACAGTCCATTCCAGGTGAGTTGCAGGGCCGGTTGGGCCTGTGATCGATACCGGGCGGCCGAAGGCATCGCGCTCGTAGCGCGTGACGGCACCCAGCGGGTCGGTGATCTCCATGGGGAGCCCGCTCGGGTTGCACCTGATGTCGGTGGTGTGGCCCAGCGCGTCCGTGATCGTATCCAGATGGCCAGTAAGGGTGTATGCATAACGCGTCACCGCACCGGTCGGGTCGACCAGGGTGGTGAGGTTGCCGCCGGAGTCGTATTCACGATGCCAGATTGCACCGTCGGCGTCGACGCTTTCGATCGGCAGGCCCTGGTCGTTGTAGGTGGCCTCGGCTACTCTGCCGTCGGCGCGGGTGAGGCGCGTGAGGTTGCCGGCCGCGTTGTAGAGGTAGCTGGTTGTGTTGCCGAGGGCGTCGGTCTGGGACAGCAGCCGGTCGTACTCGTCCCATTCCTGCCGCACGACATTCCCGAGTGGATCGGTCTCTGCGACAAGCTGCAGACGATCGTTGTACTCGTATGTGGTCACCTGGCTCAGCGAGTTGCGGTATCGCGTGGTGTTGTTCTCGGTGTCATACATCACCGCGCAGCTCAGGATGGAGCCCACTCCCTCACCCCGCACGACGCGATCGTCGGTGTCGTAGGTGAAGCGGTACCAGCAGCCGTTGCGGTCGGTCCAGGAGGTGATGCGGGCTTCGTCGTCGTAGGTGAGTTGGAACGGCAGGCCGGAGGAGTTGTAGATCTCGGTCAGATTGCCGTCGCCGTCGTAGGCGTACCGCAGAATGTGGGTGTCGTCGGAGCCTTCGCCCGAGCTCAGCAGGCGGAAGCCGGTTATTCGGTGGTCGGCGGTGTCGACGGCGATGTGGTAACCGCTGGTGTGCCGCACCGCCGCCGGTATGCCGACGGAGTCGTATTCGATGGTGATCTCATTGCCGTTCCGGTCGGTGATCGACTGAAGAAGCAGCGTCACCTGCTCTGGAACATCGGCGCGGCTCAGCAGTTCAGGAATCTCCGGGGGCGGAGCGAAGCGACGGGTGAGGCCGGAGCCCGGGTCGGAGATCGTGAACAGGCCGGTGGACGTCTCGTCCCATTCCAGCGGCCAGCGCGGCCCTGCTACGGGCATGACAGGGTGGCCGGGCTGGGGAGCGGGGTAGGCCAGGAGCATCCCGTCCTCGGTGGCGAAGACCACCCCTTCGGCGTCGAGTTCCAGGCGCTGGTCGAGAGTGGAGGCCCAGGATTCGCCGAAGTAGTGGCCCCAGCGGTAGGTCGACAGATGGGTGCGCTGCAGGACGAGCGGCAGTACGCCCGGCAGTACGACGTCGGTTTCCTCCATGAGCATTTCGCCGGAGACCATGTCGATCGGGTCGCCGTTCTTGCACCGGGCCTTAGCCGGCTTGGCTTTCTTGAGCAGGTCCTTGCCGGAGCGCAGGGCGTTGCGCAGCCCGCCGGCGCGCAGACCCTTGGCCGCGGCCTTGATGCCCTTGGCGGCGCCACCGAGCGTGGTCAGGCCCTTCATGCCCGGGATGCAGTCCAGGGCGGCCATGCCGACGTCGAAGAGACTGGCTTTGCCGTCCTTGTATTTCATGAGGGTGTCGGCGAGCACGACCAGTGCCGCGACGAGCACGATGGCGCCGAGAATCGGACCGCCGATGATCATCGCGACGACGCCGACGACGGTGACGACAATCTTGCAGACGGAGACGATCGCGTCCCAGTTGTCGGTGACGAAGTGGGTGGCCTCCTCCCACCAGTGGCGGTTCTGGATGCCGGCGTCGGAGGCTTCGTCGAGTTTGGCCTTGCACTCCCGGGCGGCGTCCTCGCGCAGTTCCTTGGCCTCGGCGGCCATGGCCTTGGCGGCGTCCAGGGCGGACTGGGCCGTGTCGACCGCACCCTGGGCGTCGCTGCGGGCGGAGTTGGCCTGCTGGGCGTTGCGGGTGGCGGCGCGGACCTTGGACTCGTCCGGCGCCTCGGGGCCCTTGGCGTGGTCGTATGCCTTGGTCTGGGAGGTGGCGGTCTTGACCCAGTCGGTGGCGGAGTCCAGCCGTCCCTGGGCGGCGTTGAGGTCGGCGCGGGCTTCGCGGCCCTTTTTCAGGGCCCGGTCGGCCAGGGACTGGGCCCGTTCGAGCTTGGGCCAGTACGCGGCGATGGCATCGCCCGCCAGGTCGTAGGAGGTCCGCAGCTTGCGCAGGTTCGCTGGGACGCCGTCGAACTCCTCCTTGAACTTCTTCGCGGAGCGGCCGGACCACTTCAGGACCGCGTCCTCGGAGGCCATGCTGGTGATCTGCCGCAGCGCGGTACCGACGTCCTCGGCGAACGCGTGGAGCTCGCGGGCGAGTTGGCGTACCCGGTCCGGATCACCGGGGGTCGGGTCCTCCTCCATGTCCAGTACATGCCAGTCCGTCGGCCGGTGGCCCACGTCAACTCCCCCGTAACACAATCAACTGCAGTCCGTGCGATGTCGCGCAACAACCCTAACTCCCGTCACACACATGGGTGAAGGGAAGCTTGACGGGACCGCAGTACAGCGCTGGTCAGCGAGGGGGTGAGACGGTGGCGGTGCGGCGGAGTCGTCACGTCGACTTGGAGAGGCTCCCCGCGCGCCCACACAGGTGTGGCCCGCTTCTGCCGTCGGCGATCCCATTGAGCGACCGACTGCAGAGCCGATGGGCCTGCCAATCACAACAAAGGCTGCCTTCGACTTCCTCTCCCCGGTCCAAGGCCGGGTAGCCGACCGACCGCGGTGTTCTGTGGCTCTGCGCGGTGGATAGGCAGGCGGGAGCGCCAATTGCAACCTGGGCGAGCCGGGATGGGCAGCTGGACAGGACCTGCGCGTGGGCGGCGCAGTGATTGTGCACTGTGTCAGCTGTAGCTTGCCGTGTAGCAGCGGCATGTGTGTATGGGTCGTGTCCCCCTCGGACACGGACCATTTCCCCACGGTTTCTCTGAGATCGTGGGGATTTGTCGTTGTCTGGGCTCTTTGCCCCGTGGCTGACCTCGTGTGGATCGGGAGTGATCTCGGCCCGCGCGCATGAGCCGGGCGATCTCGTCCCGGCTCATCGGCGTGTCCGGTCTGCCGGTGGCGGTGCGCAGGGTGGCCTAGGCGGCGGCGCGTTTGGCCTGGGTTTCGGCGATCCATTGGGTGACGAGGGTGGGGTCGGCGCCCGCTTCGAGGGCATGGGCGTGTCCGCCGAGACGACCGGCGAGGCGGCCCGGGAGGGTACCCGCGAGAGCGCACTCCCTGTGGGTGCGGAAGCGGGTGCTACGCGTGAGGCAGTGGGTGCTCGGCGGGCCATGGTGGCCCCGGCTGGAAGCGAACAGCTATCTGGGCCCGGGACCGGTGCGCGGGCACTGCTCGCACTGCCCCGCGAAGTGCTGATGCCCCAGGCGTTCCCGTCGATGTCCACGACGGTGGGCTTGACCTTCTGGCTGCTGGAGGAGCTGGACCTGAGGCCCGGTCACCGGGGCCTCGACACCGCACCGGCGTGCACGGGGTGACGGCGGCGGTGGCCTGTCGCAGCTGCGGGGATGGGGGGAGTGACCATCCTCGGCCGGGACGCGCACGTCAGCGACGCTGCCCGGAAGTGGCTGGGAGGCCAGGAGCAGGAGTGGGGCATCGTCCGTTCTCGGGGCGTTGAGGGGCTGGCCCCTGGGAGGGGGGCGGCGGAGCCGAAGGTGCTTCAGTTCATGCGGCGCTCGCTGTCTGCGTGCCTTCCCAGTTGTGCCTCCGCTGGCGCCGTGCGCTTGGGAACCGTCAGCTCCACTTCGGTTCCCTGGCCGGGGGCAGAGATCCACTCAGCGCTGCCGCCGAGGTCGCGCAGCCGTCCGCGGATGGACACTGCGACCCCGAGGCGGCCCTCGCGCTCGGCGTCGGCCAGCCGTCCCTCGGGGATGCCCGGGCCGTCGTCCCGCACCGTCACAGTGACCGCGGCCGGCCCGTCCTCGACCAAGATCCAGGCCCGCGCATCCGCACCGGCGTGCACCCTGACATTGTCCAAGGCGGCTTTGACAGCGGCCGCCAACTCCACGGCCTGGTGGCCCGGCAGCCTGACCGGCGCGCCAGGCTCGGAGAACGTGACACCACCGCCCGCGTACGGGGCGAGCAAGGCCCGCAGATCGACGGGGGCACCAAGGCGATCCTCCGTATGGCGACCGGTTTCACCAGCCTCCGCATGGCGACCGGTTTCACCAGGGGCGTGGAGGGGTGGGCGATCGGCTCCCGTCTCCCCAGGCCCACCGAAGGCGAGTCCACTCCCGAAGGCCGCCGCGCCGCCCCACTCTTGTCCGGCCGCACCACGTCCACCGGCCCCAGCGGCGAGGTCATCCGTGCCGCTCCGAGTCGACGTCAAGCCGCTGGAGACCAGCGTGCGCAGCGCGACCTCCTGTTCGCCTGCCATCCTGCCCAGCTCCGCGGCCTCGCCGCCGAGCGCGGCGCCGCGCCGCTGCACCATCGCCAGCACCTGCAGCACGCTGTCGTGGATGTCGCGGGCCAGCCGCTCGCGCTCCCGGGTGGCCGCCTCGATCTGCAGGGCGCGCGCGAGGGTACGCTCACTGGCCCTGGCCACCTCGACGACGTAACCGATCGCCACGCTCGCGACCCACACCAGCAGCACGTTGTGGACCGTGTCCCGCGCGAACTCCCCGCGTTCAACAAGGGCCGCGGCGGAGACCACACACGAGGCACCGGCAGCCCAGCGCCAGCCGCCCTTGATCGCAAAGCCCAGGGCCGCGCCCGCGGTCCAGATGGACGGCAGAGTCGGCGCGCCGGCCACCACCCGCGCGTGGGTGTCCACGAACGGGGTGAGCAGGATGCCTGCGACCGCGAAGGCCAGGTCACCGGTCAGGAAGCGCTTGGTGCAGCGCTCGGCGGAGGTCGAGCAGCGCCAGGTCAGCCCCACCCATACGGTCAGCGCACCCATGTACGCGGCGGCGCCCAGCGGATGCGCGTACTCCCGGCAGTTGAGCGAGAAGAGCACGACCGCGTAGACCAGAGCGAGGATGCGGTACCCGGTCAGCGCCCGCCACAGAGGCAGCTCGACCGGCATCCGCTCGACCGGCATCCGCGGCATCCGCGGCCGGCGGCCCGGACTGCGTCCAGCGGCCTCGCCCGTCGTGCTGGTGTGTCCGCCGGCAGGACGCGGGCGTCGGGGCTCGCGAGGCCGCCTTTCCTCGGCGGCAAGGGGCATTTCCGGTTCCGATGAGTTCAACGGCTCCTGCCCGGGACCGCGGTTGGCGGTTTCGCCCTCATCCGCCGCGCACGGCCGTTCGCGCTCAGGTGCCGATGCATATGTCATAACGGCTGAAGCGCGGTGGTCAGGGCACTGCAGCAACGAGCCGAGGTATCGCCGTACGAAGGCCGGACTCGACTCATCCCTCGCATGGCACTCAGGCCCCGTTGTGGTCCGCGTCAAGGATTTCCAGTATCGGTTGAAGAAGCCGCGCGAGGTCATCGGATATCACCCCTGGCTTCCCGCTCTCGAGGGGTTCTCCTCTGGTCAGGCATGTTTGTCGCCTGCGGAGAGGATGCAGGATTTACCGGCGTGGACGTCCACCCTGCCTCCCCGTCCCTGGACGGCTCGGCAAGCTGAGGAGACGATGCAGGGGTCGCTGGTGCAGCCGCCGCGGTGGACCCTCCTTCCCGCGGAGGCTCAGCAGGGATGCCCGAATGTTCTGCGGCGACCCCGTCCGCGGGCGCCACAACACTGTTCAGACCGAGCTGGGCAAGCTGAGCGAAGATCACCGGTGCTGCGGCCCCCACTGCGATAACACCGGACGCGCCTTTGATTTGCCCCGTGCCGCCGAACACGGCCCCCGCCACCGCGCCCAGACACACCTGAGTGGCCACTGCGGCCAAGTCCGGGCGCCATACGACATATGAACTGAGTATCGGCGCTTCGCCTGACGGGCTTGGCAGCTGCCGGTATCTCCGTGCAGCAAAACGCCACTGCTGGACATGCCTGTGAAAGTCGACGAAACCAGGCAATAACCCGCCCGCCGCTCCCAACAGTGAGAACATCCACCAGCTCAAAAGGCCCCCCAGGATCGCCACATGGGATGACGGCATAGTGCCAGGCGAGCCCGTGATCTCGATACAGCAAGTCAGGAAAACACCTCGTATATGCGATGGGTGTAGCTTGCCCAAAGCGGCCCACCGCTCCGGCGCGGGCGCCCCCAAGGCAATCCTCACCGGCGCCAGCGCCGCGGCCACCGGCCTGGGCATCTACTTCGCCGCCGTCGCCGCTGTCGCCGCCGTCGCCGCCTACACATGACCATGCCCGTACCGGTGGCCTGCGGGACTCGCCCCGACCATCGCCGGGTTCGCCCTGGACGTCGTCCTGGTCACCAGCGGGTGTATGTCACTGGTCTCGGTCTCGCCGGCCTTGCCGACCGCCTGTGCCGTCGGCCGCTGCTCCTGCGCTAGTAGATGGTGCGTCGGACCGTGGCTCCAGACATTCCTACCTGTGGAGAGTGGGCTGTCATGAGCAGTTGCTTCCTCCGGCAGAACCCTCGGCCTTGCTCTGCCATTCGGTCAGGATGCGCTGGACGCTGAGGGTGCCGGGGGCATCAGGGCCCTGTACCCGGCGCAGCACGGCGAGCAGATCGGCGTAGGCGGCGGCAGCCCCTGCCGCGTCCCCTGCCTTTCCGCGCCAGTAGCCGAGCTGCCCGTGAGTCATGAGGGTTTCGGTCGCGTCGGGCTCCAGCAGGCGGAGCTGGTCGGCGAGGAGCTGCTCGGCCACGGAGGCTGCTCCGGCCGCATCGCCCGCCTGGCCTCGCCACAGGATGATGAGCGATCGGGTGAGGAGGGCGCTGCGGTGGTCCGGTCCCAGCACCCGTTCCTGGACGGCGAGCAGTTCGGCGAAGGTGGCCGCGGCGCCCGCGGCGTCCCCTGCCTTCCCCCGCCACCAGGCCAGGCTGTCGAGGGTGGTGCGGGTGTCGGGGTGTTCGGGGCCCAGCACTTCTTTCTGTGCGGCGAGCAGCCGCTCGGCGGCGGTCACGGCCTCCCGCCGCAGGCCGGCGAGGTCCCGACGGGCGGCGAGGGTGTCGGGGTGGCCGGGCCCCAGCGTCCGCTCCCGCTCCTCGGCCAACCGCGCGGCGGTTCCGGCCTTGTCCTCCGCCTTCGCCCGCCAGAAGGCGAGCGCGTTCCGGGCCGCGCTGGTGTGGTCGTCGTCGTGCCCTCGCACCCTTTCCTCACCGGCGACCAGTTCGGCGAAGTCGGCCGCCGCGCCCTCGGCATCACCGGCTCTTCCCCGCAGGGAGGCGAGGTTGTAACGCGTCTCCAGGACGTCCGGATGGCCGGGCCCCAGGATGCGTTCCTGGTCGGCGCGGAGTGCGGCCCAGGCGGCTGCCGCGTCGCGTGTGCGCTCCGTCTTTCCCAGCAGGAAGGCGACGTTGTGCCGGAGGGCGAGTACCTGGGCGCTGTCGCGTCCCGTCGCCCGTACCAGGTCGGGGAGCAGTTCTTCCATGGCCGCCAACGCTCCAGCGGTATCGCCCGCCTGGCTCTGCAAGAAGGCGGCCTCCAAGCGCGCCTGCAGTGTCGTGGGGTGCTGAGCCCCCCGTACGCGTTCTTGCTCCGACAGCCGTTTCCGCGCGTCGTCCGCCACTCTCGAGACGACCTCGGGGTCTCCCAGGGCGTCCTCCAGCCGCTCGGCGAGGTGCTTCTGGGTGACCACGTCCGGGTACGTCTCGGGGATGTCCAGGCCCATACCGGCCCACATCTCCGGCATGACCTGCGTCGTGAAGTGGGTACGCCAACTGTGGTGGGCCTTGCGGTACTCGACGTCCCGGGCGGACCACATGAACGATCCGATCTGGGGGGCGAGCACCTCCTGGCGGTCCCTCTGTATGTAGAACTGGATGAAGGGAGCCCGCGCTCCAGCGGTCAGCAGCCGGTTCGCCGTGTCGTTGTCGCCGCGCAGCCACTCGAACGTTCCCAGGACGAGGACGGCGCTGTAGTACGCCTCGCACGCCTCGGCCGCGCGTCGGGCGCTCTGCCGCGCCACCCGTTGGTACTCCTTCTTGTGCTCTCGTCGTTTCAGGGAGATACGGCTGCGGGAGGGAGGCTCGTTCTTGAGCATCCAGGTGCCGACGACGTAGTTGTAGCAAGGCATGAAAGCGGAGGCGTCAGCGGCGAGTTCTTCGTTCGCCTCCGCGGAGATCCCCAGCAGCGAGGCGGTGCTCTCCGGAAGGAGCAGCTGTGCTTTCGGCCGCTGCGCAGGGAGCAGGTCCCCGTGCTCGATGTGGGCGAGTTCGTGCGAGATGACGAACGTCAGCGCAGCATCGCGGTAGTCATTGGGGCCCTGTCCGTGTGGCCACTCCGGGTGGTCCCGCAGTGCGACCGCCATCAGAGAAACAGGCAGCGGGGCCTCGCCGACGGCTTGGAGCGCGCGCACGTACCTCATGATGTGCTCGTCGAGTGCCTCTCGCCCCGCCTCGGCATCCCAGTTGCGCGGATGCGCATCTGTCGCGGAGGGATGGACCATGTTCATCCCCCAGGCGATGTCGGCGGTCAACTGGACCGTGAGCGGGGCGATGCCGATGAGGTAGCCGGTGGCTTCTCCGGGATTGACGAACACGCGTGACTCCACCGCGTTCGACGGAAGGCAGAAGACCTCCACGGATCCCGCCAGCTCGACGGCCCGCTCGCGTTCTTCGGGCGGAATGGTGGCAAGCAGCCCGTCGAGGGCTCCACGGACCTGCGGCTGGCTGTGGGCGAAGTACGCCTCCCACGCGCTCTCCGGGTTCTCCTCGCCGGTGAGCCGGCGCAGGTACGAGGAGTCGGCGAACGTCTTGCTCATCTCCCGTGCCTCGGCCGCGAGCACGGGATTCTGGTACCGGGCGAACAGAAAGCTGCGCCCCGGGTCACGCATGGGCGGAGCCCTCCGGGCTTCCGGTGCCCGTGGTGTCCCCGCCGCGTGACGGGATGGCCTCCGTGATGATGTCCGCCAGCCCCGCCCCGTCGCGGACGGTCACCTCACCGGACCGGGAGCGCACGACCACCACGCCGCGGGGCAGCGCCGTATCCCTGCGGATGTTCAGCTGCTGCCCGATCGCGTCGACCACCACACCCTTGCTCCATGCCTTGCGCAGCGTGTTGATCAGGTAGGCCAGGGCGTGCGTGGCCACCGACCCGATCAGCAGCACGTCGCCCAGAGGGACCGCCCCGCGCGCATCGAGTTCCTCCCCGGAACTCCCGGCCGTCGCGAATGCCGCCTGCGCGGCGGCACGTGACTCCGGATCACTAGGAGCAAACACGCCCACGCGCACTCGCTCGGCCTCAGCCTTGGCCATTCCAGACCCCCGTTGCCCATGGATCACATTCGTCCAACGTCACTACAGTAGAGCCGAGTTACTTCATATGGCGGCTGTTGAACGGTTCTTAGAGCCAGGCAGGGGCCCAGCCTCGTCGCGGCTGCGCCAACACGATCGAGACGGTGGCGGGCAACTGGCCGACCGGCGCCAAACGACGGTCCTGCTGTGACGCGGCTTCATGATCGCCGCCGCCCATCTGGATGTGCCGTGGAAGCCGATGGCCGGGCACCGGTCCGGCCGTCGAGGAAGCCTCCGGCCGCCTCTCAGCCATCTGCGAGATCGACCGTCGAAGATTTCCCGGGAGTCGTGAATCAGGGGAGAGGCGGGAACAGTCGGATCGGCGAGCTCGTCTGGCGAGGGAGTCGCCGGTCTCCACGTCGTGCGAGGTGGCGCACTCACGGGGCGCTGTGGGTGGCGCGCCGCTGACCTTCGGCGAGGGTCAGCGCGGTCGCGCCTCCGCGGCCGCGCGGGCCAATTCCTTCAGCGCCGTCCGTGCCGCGGGCGTGCCCGCCGGGGTCTGCCAGTAGGGATGGGCGGCGATGCTCCGGGACAGTTCCAGCAGCCGGCGGCGGTACGGGGCCACCCCGGTCGATGGGGCGGTGGCGAGCCGACCGTACGTGACGTACCAGTCCGTTTGGGCTGCCAAGAGGTCCGAGGGAATGTCGCGGGGATCCATAGCCAGAGTAGATCGTATGTTCGAATTCCAGGGCAAGCTGGCCGCCAGGGCCGCTTGGGTGATCTTGTGACCGAACGTTTCAGTCGGCCGGTGGAGCGCGAACGGTGCTGCCGGTCGGTGGTGGCCATGGGGGCAGGTGAGACCGGTCGGGGCCGCGTGCGGGCGCCAGATTCACGGTGAGGAACGTCAGGCTGCCCGCGGCTGGGCCGCACCCGGCCGCACTCGGCCGCCCCCGGTCGCACGCGTCCGCACCCGGCCGCACCCGGCCGCGCGCGGTGTGTTTGTGGGACGTGAGTGAGACGTTTCCGGGACGTCAGTGGCCGCGGGAAGAGTGGTGTCCACACCGCGGGAACCAGGTAGCAGGCTCCCGCACGGAAAGCAGGGGGAACCTGATCATGCGTACTTCCCGGATTCGTACCGCCACCCTGGCCGCCGTCACCGCCGCGCTGGCGCTGGGCCTGACCGCCTGCGGCGGTTCCGACGGCGGCTCGAAGGCGGCGGGCGGCGATGACACTGCCGGTACTGCGCAGAGCCGGTCCGCGTCCAGCGGGGAGGGCGCGGGCGGCGACCAGCAGGTCGGCAGCGGCGGTGACGCCAAGGAGGGCGTGCGCTCGGCGGCCGCCTCGGGCGGCACGGAGGAGGTCGCGGGCAAGGACCAGGCGGCCGGCGCCCGGCAGTGCCGCGGGGATGAGATGCTGGTCACCGCGGTGCACCGGTTCGCCGGGGAGCAGGGCGACCATCTGCTGGTCACCGCGTCGAACGAGGGCGCCAAGCCGTGCTGGGTGACCTCGTACCCGGCCGTGAAGCTCGGCGGCGACGTCGACGTGGCCGCATTGCCGCACTCGAAGAAGGACAAGCCGGGCGGGACCAAGCACCTCACGCTCCGGCCCGGCGGCAAGGTGTACAGCGCGGTGAACCTCTTCGACTACGGCTCGGGGCACCACACGGCGCAGGGCTTCGCCCTCGCGCTGCGCGGCGCGGACGGTCACGTCGGCCCCTTCTACTCCGTCGACACCAAGGGTGAGAAGCCGCAGTTCAGCTGGAACGAGGCCGACGTGCTGAACTGGAGCACCGAGAAGCCGTACAACTTCTGACGGCTCGTCGGCCGGTGACGCGTCCGCTCGGGAGCGCCGGGCTTCCCGACGCCGGCGCTGCCCTGCGCATGCCCCTGCCCACACCCTCAACTGGTCAACCAAGGGGACCGTCTCAAGGCGAGCGCCCGTCACGAGGGGGATCGTGACGGGCGCTCGCTGTGTGAAGTCGAAGGCGCCGGGCCTTTTTTCGGGCATGCCGGAAGCGCCTCCAGCTCTAGTACATGATCACCACGCGCCGCGAGGCCGTTCGAGTGCTGCCTCGGCTCGCTCGCGCTGTACTGGGGACTGTTCCGAGAAGGCGAGAGGGGGCATGGAAGCGGTAAGTCAATTACCCGACAGGCCACGGAATTTCAGGCATACTTGACGCGCCTTTCCTTCGCGGGTGGTCGTGGAGCGCAGCCGCTGGGGGAGCTGCCACCACGGGCAGCCGAAGGAGAGGTGCAGTAATGGCGAGTCGGCACAAACCGAATGAGCCAAGCTGGTTGCGGGACCTGTCGGCCCGACTGTTCGCAGCACTCGGTGCACGGGCGCTGTGGGAAGCAGTGCGGCACCTGATCGACTGAGGGTGCAAACAGGCCCAGCGCGCCGTGGGCGCCGTACAAGTTGCGGCGCCCTGCTGCGTACTTATGCCGCGGTCCGCGCTCGGCCCGCATACGGTCCGCATCAATGGCCGTCCACAGGGCGACCGGGTCGCCGCCCTGCCATGCGCACCGGCCGCGCTCATCCAAAGGGGCCGGCGCCCCGCACGCCTCGCGCCCGTCCCGATTCAGGGCCCGCAGCACACGCCGTTCGACGGCAAGGGCGACTCGGTGGCCTGGAGGGGTCTGCTGCACGGTCGAGTGACAGGCATCGGGATGGCATGCCTCAATGCCACGAGGCCGGACCTGCCGGGCCTCGTCACTCCCTTTGCCGGACTTGTCGTCTTCTGGAGTTCGCGGGGGACGAGCGGCTCCTACTTCGGTGAAGTGAAGGGTTGCGTCGGTGACGCGCTGCCGGCTCGGGTGCCGCGGCCTGTCCTGCGTCGTGCTGGGGCGAGGTGGGATGCCGAGCGTATCAATCCCCGAACCTGTGGCCAGGATTTGACGGCGTGTATGCATAATGCTCGGCATGCCGAAGTTGATCTCCGCTGCTCGGGTCGTGCCTGCTCCGACATGGCCGCAGCGGACCCGTGACCAAGGGCGACGACGGACCTGGAATGTTCCATCAGTGAGCCGTGGGGGACTCGCGCCTCTTGCAGAGTGGAGAGTGGGAATCGATGCGCCCCCAGACGCTGTTGCGGGTCTTGCTCACGGAGCGGGGCTGCGGCCATTTCGCCACGTTCGAAGAAGAGTTCACCCGGTCCGCCCGGCAGGCCGCCGTGAAGCTGAACAGGCCGGACCTGGCGACGGTGACCGCCTCGCAGGCCACGTGGAAGCGCTGGCTCTCCGGTGACCAGACCCCGCGAAGTGACGCCGCCGCCGTCCTCGAATTCATGCTCGGGGTCGACGTAGAGACGCTGCTGAGGACCGCGGCGGAGCGCGGTGTCGTGCTACCGGAGATCGCACCCAGTACCGCGCGGGATGCGGCGCGGCTCCTGAATGCCAGGTTCGACACGTCCCATCTGAACCCGATGGGCCGGGTTCCGGGAATGGAGGGCGTCTGGCACCTGGAGGGCCGACGGTTCTTCGACGGCACGTCCGTCGCTGTCCAGATATACGAGGCCACGGAGCAGGACGGCCGAGCCGTCATCGGACCCCATCACCACGCTCACATACATGCCTTCACCCGGGCCACCCGCCGGGCGCTGGTTCTCGGCACCCTCGGCGACGACGGCCTCTACGCCTTGGACGCCGCGCACGCTCGGCGGCAACTGGCGGTCACGGTCGAGACGCTGCCCATTTCGACGCCGTACGAGATGGACGACCTCACGTACGGACTGCTGTGGGCGATGCTGAACCTCGACGACAGCCTGTCGGCCGACGACCATGCGCTGTACGTCGAACAGCAGATGCTGGAACCCTTGTGGGCGCAGCGGCGCTCGGCGATTGCCCGCGCTGCCATACCGGAGCTCACGAATGTCGGCAGCGTGTGGCTCGGTACGTACTTCTGTGCCGAGCACATCATCCGGCGACTGGACGAGGGCACCCGCGCACCGGTCTTCTGGACCCCGGTACGTACGGGTGAGGAGGCTGCGGTCTGGCTGTTCTTCGCCTCCTGGCCGCAATTCCGCCTGGCCCTCCGGGAACGTCTCGCCGACGGGGAGCCCGCCCCCGAGCGGGTGTTCTGCATCCCCGAAGGTGATTCCCGGGCAAGTCAGCCCTACGAGCGGATCCTGATCTGGCTGACGGTGGCCATGATGGAGCGGGACGGTCAGACCACCTGGGTGTGCGTCGAGCCGCAGTACGAGCGGATCGACGGCTTCGTGCTGGTTCCCGGGCGCCGAGTGATATCCGCCAGTTGGTCGGACTCCAGGGGAATTTGGCATGTCGACACCACGGACAGCTTGACCGATGTCAGCGCCTACGCCCAAGTGCTCGACCATGCTCGCAGGCGGAGCGTCACCAGTGGTGACACCTCTGAGAAGCGCCTTCGTTCACTCGCCGACCATCTCGATCTCGACTGGGGCTGGCTGGTGCGGCGCTGCCGCGAACTGGGCGCATACGGCATCGCGGGGATGCTGCGCCCGCGCAGCCGCCTCATCGGTGTCGAGGAACTCGGGCAAGTCCTTTGTTTCGCGGGCGAATTCGACGCCGACTGAGTTACCGGGGACGACGGGGCGGCCGTCGTCCCCGGAACGATGGCAGGGTCGTTTGCGGGTCGTTGCGGGGGCCGCCGGCGGGGGCGGGCGGGTGTCCCGCCGCCCACGCGGCGCGGAGTTGCGCCTCCGGACGTGGGTGATCGTCCGGAGGAGCGGGAAACGACCCCGGAACGACCCTGGGCGCCCGTAGCTCCGCCCTGGTCGGAGCTGAGGAGTTGATGGTTGCTCCAGAAGCCGCTTTGCCACGCGACTGTCACCGTGGACAAGATGCTCGCGAGTCCGAACGAGCCTCCGCCGCCGGGGGTTCGGACGACTGCGGGCGCAATCGGCAGCACGAGCACGTCGACGCGTCGCCTGTCCCTCCGCTCGTATCTGAGGACGACTATGTCTCACTACACGCCGGACGCCACCGCACCTGGCGCCCCGCGCAGCGGCCGCAGGCGCGGCAAGGCCGCTCGGGCCGACCTGAGCACCGAGCGCGGTCTGCGAGAGCGCACCACGATGCTCTCGGTCGCGCCGGCCGGAGCGGTCGCCGCACTCGCCGGCGGAGCGTTCGCTGTCTCCGCGGCGGGCGCGACCGGGCCGCTGGTGTGGGGTGCGGGAGTTTCGGCCGGAGTGTGCTGCGCGGCCGTCCTGGTCGCCGCGCGGCGTGCCGCGCACGGCACCGCGGACGCCATCCACCGGCAGCGTGCCGAGACCGACGCCGCGGTCGGAAAGTGGATCAGCCACCTGAGGCACCTTGCCGCCGAGGGACACAAGAGCGTCACCCGGACAGTGGACCAACTGCGCAGCGGCGAGCGCCCCGAGGAGCCCCCGCCGCTGCCCGAAGCGGCCGGCTCGCCGCATGCCTTCGCCGTACTGGAACACCACTTGCAGCAGCTCCAGCACACAGCGCAGACCGCGGTGATCCATGCGGGTACCCGCCAGCAGGTGGACGCCTTCGTCAACATCTCCCGGCGGCTGCAGATCCTGGTGACACGCGCGCTGAAGCAGCTCGACGACGCCGAGCGGGTCGTCGAGGACCCTGAGCACCTCGACCGGCTCTACGCCATCGACCACCTCGTCACCCGTGTCCACCGGGCGGTGGAGAGCCTGGCGGTCCTCGGTGGCGCGGTGCCCCGGCATTTCACCTCACCGGTCCCGCTGGCCACGGTGCTGCGTCAGGCCGTCGCGGAGATCGAGCATTACCCCCGGGTGCGGGTGCTGCCGCCGCCGTCCGGCTACGAGGTACTCGGCCACTCCGCCGTCGAGATCATCCACCTCATCGCCGAACTCGCCGAGAACGCCACCAAGTTCTCGCCGCCCCGCACCCAGGTGATGATCCGTGCTCAGGTGGCGACCTCCGGCATGGTCGTGGAGATCGAGGACCGCGGTCTCGGCATGTCCGCCGAGGTGCGGGACGAGATGAACCGACTCCTCGCCCAGCCCGAAATGTTCGACGTCGACCGGCAGCTGCAGGACGGGCGTACCGGTCTGTTCGTCGTGGCGAAGATAGCCAGGCGGCGAGGGCTCGTGGTGCAGCTCCAGCAGAACCTCTACGGCGGCACCCAGGCCGTCGTGGTCCTTTCGCACTCGGTGCTCAGCGAATCCCGCGCCCCGCAGCCGCCGATGCAGCACACCGCCCCGGAGCCGCCTCCCGAGCCGGAGGTACCCCGCGCTCCCGCTGCCGCTCCCGCTGCCGCTCCCGCTGCCGCTCCCGCTCCCGCTCCCGCGCCCGCTCCGAACCGGCAGGCGCAGCCCTTGCCCCCCGCCGTGGACCACGCGCGGGCCCACGAGGACCGGGGGGCCCACGAGGACCGGGAGGCCCGCACGGACCGGGAGGCCCGGGGCGCGTCCACGCCGCCCCTTCCTGAGCGGCCGGTGCGGGCCACGCCCCCCACGCCCCCCGCGGCCGCCGAGGACGCCACCGGGCGCCCGCGCCTCGCCCGGCGGAACAAGGAACGCCGTTCCCATCTCACCCCTGAACTTCGCGAGCAGCCGTCGACCGCAGGCTACGGCCACGGCGACTCGATCGACGCAGGGCTGCTCGCCCGCTTCACCGAGGGACTGCAGAGGGCCGAAGAAGCCGACCGGGCCACCCCCGACCCCCCTGTGGCACCCACTCAGCGCACTGATTCCCAGGAGTACCGATGACGACCCAGCCCTCATTCGAGCAGGACCTGGACTGGCTGCTGGCGGACCTCACGGCCCGGGTACCCGCCGTGACCGGCGCCGTCCTGGCCTCCAGCGACGGTGTGATGCGCCACCGCCACGGGCTGGGGCACGACGACGCGGACCGGCTCAGCGCGATCACCACCGGCATGTGTTCGCTCGGCGGCGGTCTCGCCACCATCCAGCAGAACTTCGGCGGGGTGGAGCAGGTCATCGTGCAGGGTGAGGGCGGCTATCTGTTCGTGTCCCGAGCCGGGGTCAACGGCGTACTCGGCGTGCTCACGGACAAGAGCGCGGACGTCGGCATGGTCGGCTACGAGATCGCCATGCTCGTCAAGAGCGTCAGGGGACACCTGGGCACGCCCTCGCGCATCGCCCAGGGGCCCGCCGGCGCTCCGGTCGAATAACCGTGCCGGATTTCGCCGACGAGCCCTGGCTGGCCGAGGACACGGCGCACCTGCGGCTTTACGCACTGACCGGCGGCCGCACCCGACCGGCCCGCGCCCTGGGCCTGGTATCGCGGGTACGGGCCGCCCCCGGACTCGCCCCCGCGACGCTGGACACTCTCGGACCCGAGAGTGTCCAGGTGGTCGAAGTGTGCGGCCGGGAACCGCGTTCGGTCGCGGAGATCGCCGCCCGGCTGGGTATCCCCGTGAACGCCACCAAGATCCTTCTGTCCGATCTGCTCGACTCGCACGTACTCGTCCCCGCGCTTCCCCCGCGAGAAGCGGACGGCAGCGACCCACTCCTCCTGGAGGCGGCACTTGAAGGGCTTCGAAGCCTCTGACGACATCCCCCTGACTGCGCTGAAGATCCTCATCGCAGGAGGGTTCGGGGTGGGCAAGACCACCATGGTCGCCACGGTCAGCGAGATCGCGCCGTTGACCACGGAGGAGACGCTCACCACGGCCAGCGCGGACACCGACAGCCTGGTGGGCGTGGAGAACAAGACCACCACCACGGTGAGCATGGACTTCGGACGCATCACGCTGTGGCGCCAGCAACTGCAACTCCTGCTGTTCGGTACGCCAGGGCAGGACCGCTTCTGGTTCATGTGGGACGACCTCGCCCACGGCTCCATCGGCGCGGTGGTGCTCGCCGACACCCGGCGTCTGGACTCCTGTTTCAACGCCGTGGAGTTCTTCGAGGACCGCGGTGTGCCCTTCGTCGTGGCGGTCAACGAGTTCGACACCGCGCACCGCTACACGCCCGAGGAAGTACAGGGCGCGCTGGAGCTGAGTCCCGAGGTTCCGGTCATCATGTTCGACGCGCGCGCCCCGTTCTCCGCCCGACAGGTCCTGATCCGCCTCGTGGAGTACGCGCTCACCGTCTCCCTCCGCTCCTCGCGGCAGGCCGATGACCCCCACACTTCGCATGTCACCCCCACCGAATCCTTCGACGGGAACCTTCACCGTGCCCTTTGACACAGAAACGGGCCTGCACGTGCCCGCCCCCGACACCGAACTCGCCGCCCGCGCCGCACGGCTCGCCGAACTCGGGCTGGGCGAGGCGGACAGCGACCTCGACGCCCTCGCCGCCGAGCTCGCCGAGGCGGCAGGCACCCCGTACGCGATGGTCAACCTCATCACCGACCAGCAGTTCTTCGCGGGCCTGCACACACCGCAGGGCGTGCCCAACACCCTGGGCCCGTACGACGCGATGAGCGGGCCCGAGGTCGGCCGGGTGATGGCGCGCGACCACGGCTACTGCCCCGAGGTCATCAGCCGCCGCATCCCGCTCGTCCTGCCGGACGTGTACGCGGCGCCCCGCTTCGCGGGCAACCCCGTGGTCGACGAACTGGGCATCCGCGTGTACCTGGGGGCGCCGCTCATCGATGAGGAGACCGGCATCGCCCTGGGCACCGTGTGCGCGGTCGGCACCGAGCCGCGCCCGCTGGCCACCGCGCGCGGCTCCCTCGGCCTGATCAAGAGCTTCCGCGACCAGGCCATGGACCGCATCTACGAAGCCGCGCGTTCCCGCCCGTGATGCCGTCCTACACGGCCGCCGCTTCGGTGACGAACGGAGCGGCGAGCCGGCTGGACCAGTCGCTGCGCGAGGTGCCGAGCGCGACCTCGGCGAGGCGGTACAGCTGGACGTCGGACGTGCCGGCGGGGGCGTAGATGTGCGAGGCGTCCCGGGCGAACCGCTCGACGGGCCGGTCGGGGAACAGGCCGCACGCGGCATGGATCTCCATCGCCGACCGTGCCGAGTCGATGGCGGACTCCACATTGAGGTACTTGGCGTTCATCAGTTCCGCGTCGCACGGGAGGCCGGAGTCCAGCAGATGCACGGCGTGGTAGGCGGCCAGGCGCGCGGTCATCAGCCGGTGCTGCATGAGTCCGAGCTTCTGCTTGACCGTGGGCACCGCGCTGAGCGGTTTGCCGTAGCGCTGCTGCCCGGCCGCGTACCGGGTCGTCTCCTCCACCAGCGCCTGATGAATGCCGAGCGAAACGGCGGTCAGATTCGGCCTGCCGTACAGCACGCTGGAGGAGTACGCCACATCGAGTCCGCGGCCCTCGCCGCCGAGCAGATTCTCGGCGGGGACCCGGCACTCGTCGTAGCGGATCTCGCCGAAGCTGAACCCGTGCAGGCCCATCGCGGGCTGGTGCGGGGCCAGCGAGAAGCCGGGTCTGTCGGATTCCACGAGGAACGCCGAGAGGCCGCTCGACCCCTCCCCGGTCCGTACGACCACGCCGTGCAGATCGCCGACGTGACTGTTGCCGACGAACACCTTGCGGCCATTGAGGACGTACTCGTCGCCCTCCCGCCGGGCCGTCGACTCCATGCCGAGCACGTGCCCACCGGACTGGGGCTCGGTCACCGCGATCGTCGGCAGGCAGTCGCCGGCCGCGACCGCGGGCAGCCACTTCCGCTTCTGCCGCTCGTCACCGAAGTGAATGATCTTGGCCACGCCCAGTTGCGATGCCTGCACCATGGCGCCCATGGCCCCGCTGACCCGGGACAGCTCCTCGATGATGACGGTCTTCGCCAAGTGGCCCAGCCCCATCCCGCCGTATGCCGGGTCGATGGTGACGCCGAGCCAGCCCTCCTTGGCGATGAGACGGGACAGCTCGTGCTCCACGGACCGGGATGCCTCCATGTCCGCTATCCGGGGCGCCACCTTCGCCTCGGCGAAGGAACGGATCTCCGCCCGCAACGTTTCGTGACGCTCCGTCATGAAATAGCTGTCCATCTGCAACCCTTCCCTACATGCAGGCCGCTTGGACCCCGCCCCCGCGCCGGACGGCGCGGGACCCGGTCGGCCTTCCGGTGGACATACGAAAATCAGGAACCCGTGACGATGGCGCACAGTCGATCGCGGTCCGCCCACCACGCGCGGTGGCGTGGGCGGCACGGCCATCCGAGGGCTCGTCGGACAGAAGGAGGCAGACGCGTTCACCCAGGGCGGCGTAGCGCTGCTGCTCGGCGCCGATCCGTCATCCGGCAGGACCTCCCCGACAGGAGGCGCCGGGCGGATGAGGGCGGGGCGCGCCGGTACGCTCGGCGCGGACCTGCGCGCCGACGACGCGCACGCGGATCGCGTATCGCCCCACACTCGCTCCCGTGGTCGGGTTGGCACATTCGATGGCCACAGGGTGTGACCACTGCCGGAACAGTTGGATGGCCCTGCCCCTGAGCGCTTCTTTGCACCCCGGAGAAGGACCTGTCTCTACGGTGACGATCTGTCGGCCGGTTTTCACTACATGTCCGGGGTCGTTTCAGGGTCGTTCTCGACAGCCGAGCCCGCGACCTGCGCAGGCCGGTACTCCTCCGGCAGCCGCCGTCCGCGCTGGCCCGGTCCGGCCGAAGGTGGCCTTCGTACCGGAAAGGTCCTACGCCTTGACCTCATTTGTGGTGGCCCGTGACCGGAGGGGCGACGGCGAAGACGAGTCGGGTGCCGGCGTCGATGACGAGTCGGGTGCCGACGTCGATGACGACCTGGCGGTTGGTCAGGTACCAGTAGTTCTTCGACCGCACCGGGGAGCCCTGGAACCCATCGGCCCCACCACCATGGACAACGACAACGTCGCCCAACTGCGGGACCCTTCCGCTGGAGTGCCATGCCTCCAAGTCCCTTGTTCCCGACCGGTGGTTGAGCGCGGACACGGTGAGCGCCATCACCGAGTGGGCCCGCACCTGGCGGCCCGGCCCGGCCCGGGCCGGCGGCTATGTGACGCTCTTCGCCATGGGCGGCTCCGGCAATGCGCCCCGCCCCCACGAGACCGCCTACCCCCACCGCGGCGCCACCTTCGTGATCGACGTCGGCACCCAATGGAAGCCCGGCACCGCCCCCGCCGACGTGGCCGCCCTGCTGGCACAGACCCGCACCATGCACCGCACGCTCCGCGACCATCTGCACACCGACGCGGCCTATGTGAACTTCCCCGACCCGGACCTGCGAGGCTGGCAACACGCCTACTACGGCGCCAACTACGAGCGCCTGGTCCAGGTCAAGCGCCGGTACGACCCGGCCGGCCTGTTCCGCTACGCACAGGCCATTGGGGGACCCGAGAGCCGATAACGAGCTTCGTGGCCGTCTTCGGCCCCCGCACCCACGTGGCACCCGCGACCGTGGCGGAAGGACAACGGGCCCGTCAGGCGTACAGCTAGGGCATGAGACCGGCCGCGATCGTGGCGCCGAGGTTCCAGCAGGCTTCGCTGTCGGCCTTGTCCGGCTCCCCGGTGACCAGCACGTTCTCGGCGGCCTTGGTCCAGCCCAGCCCCGTGGTGATGGACTCCACGCCGCGGACGGCGCCCGTGGTGTCGTTGTTGCCGTGCACGTAGAGGCCGTACGGGCGGCCCCGGGTGGCGTCGAGGCACGGGTAGTAGACCGTGTCGAAGAAGACCTTGAGCGCGCCGCTCATCATGCCGAGGTTGGCCGGAGTCCCGAGGATGTACGCGTCCGCCTCCAGCGCGTCGGAGATCGTGGCACCGAGCGCGGGCCTGCGCACGACCTCGACACCCTCGATCTCCTCCGTGGTGGCACCCGCGACGACGGCTTCGAACATGGCCTGCACGTTGGGCGAGGGCGTGTGGTGAACGATCAGGAGTTTTCGCACGGGACGAGGCTGCCGGGACGATGGCCCCGGCGCAACTCCCGTCCGCCCGCGAGCCGCCCTCCGTCCGGTCATCAACCCAAGGGCCCGCCCTGCAGCCCGAACGCCTCGCGCAGCGGCGTGCTGCGTGGAACGGCGATGGAGCTCCTGCTGAGCGGTGTGCCGATCGGCCTGGGCTTGATTGATCCACGTGGTCACCACGGCGGGGTCGGGCCCCGCTCCGCGCCCGGTCGTCAGATGTTTTCGTCGGGGACGGCTGCCCGGGAGCGGCGGCGGGCAATCCCCCGCCAGGGTGACCCGACACCGTTCGAATGACCCGCAGAGTCAGCAACGGCCGTACATCGGGCCAGAAGCGCACATCAGAACACGTGTTCGCTGTATACCCGTTACCCGGCCCTTCCCAAGGCCGTTTCTGGAGCACCTGTACCCCTCGCCCATCCCTACGGAGGACGCCTTGGCGCTTGCCCCTGTTCATATGTCCGGACCGGCCGGAATCGAACGGCTCCGTGGTGGCGTGCCGCCGGCGCCCAGGAGGTGGCGCCGCCTTGACGCCGGAGTGAACCCTGCGGCCGGCGGGGCGTGGTCGGCATGAACAAGCCGCCGCAGGAACCCCGAACGGGCACCGCACGCAGCTCGCGCAACGGCCACGCCCCGCCGGCCGAGCCGTCCGGGTCCGGCCAAGACCGGTCCGCGGAAAGAACCAGCGGCCTCGGCGCTTCGCCGGAAGACGGGGCGAAGGTGCCCCGGCAGACCACGCACGACACCGCAGAAGCAGAGAACGGTGCCGGCGGCGCGGAGATGCGGTACGTGGATCTGACCGGGAGCCGTGAGGCCGCCGGCAGGTCGATCCGGCTGATGGACATGGCCCGGCGTCTGCCCCGGCTCGTCCGACGCTCCCTGGCACTGGCCTGGCGGGTGGACCGGCCGGCGACCGTAGGGCTCCTGGTCTGCCAGGCCCTCTCGGGCATCATGCAGGCGATGGGACTGGTCGCGATCAGCGGCACCCTGACCGCGCTGCTGTCCGGTGGAGATGGCGATGTCTATCAGCGGTTGCTGGAGGCGTGGCCGTCCGTGGCGCTCCTCGCCGGGGCCGCCGGTGCGCGCGCGGTCATGGGGATCATCGTGAACTGGCTCTCCTCCCGGCTGTCTCCGCTGATGACGCGCGAGGCCGAGCAGATGCTGCTCGACGGCTGCACCGAAGTGGAACTGAGCGCCTACGACGAACCGGACTTCAACCGCGACCGCGAGGCCGCCGACCGGGGCGCCCAGGTCACCGGGGACCTGATCAACGAGGGGCAGGATCTGATCGCCTCCTCCGCCTCCTTCCTCGCCGGAGCAGTCGTCCTGGCCGGCGTTCACCCGGTGCTGCTGCCGCTCCTGGTGGCCGCCAGCCTGCCGCAGGCCGTCTCCCAGATCAGCGCCGCCAGGGTGCGCTACCTGGCCAACCTGCGCAGCAACGGTGACAACCGGATGCTGTCCGTACTGCGCTGGCACATCTACACCCGCGATGCCGCCGACCAGATCCGCGCCGGGACCATGGCCTCCTTCCTGTCCGGCCGATACCGGCGCACGGTCTCCCGCATCAACCACGAGGACCGCGCCGCCGCCGACCAGGGAGCCCGGTACTCCCTGGTGGGCGCGGTCTGCGGCGGGCTGGGCTCGGCGATCGTGTGGGCAGCGGTGGTATGGCTGCTGGCCACCGGCCGCATCAGTGTGGGCCGGGCCGGCGCGGCCGTGTTCGCCCTGCAGACGGCGGGCCAGTCCGTGCGCGGGCTCGTGGCCATCGGGTCCCGGGCGGTGCGCACCGGGCTGTACATGGACGACTGGACCGGCTTCCTGGACCGGGCCGGTGGGTTCCGTATGCAACGCGGCAACCACCGCCCCGAACCGCCGGAGAAGATCGAGATCAAGTCGCTCTCCCACCGCTACGCGGGCAAGGGCCGCAACGCGCTGTCCGGCCTCTCGCTCACGCTGCACCGTGGCGAGGTGACCGCGCTGGTGGGCCTCAACGGATCGGGCAAGTCAACGCTGTCCAAGCTGGTCAGCGGCCTGTATCTGCCGACCGAGGGGGAGGTGCTGTGGGACGGCGTCAGCACCCGGGACGCCGACCCGCAAGCGCTGTGGAAGCAAGTAGCGCTGGTGCCCCAGGAGTACGCCCGGTGGCCCCTGACAGCGCGGGAGAACGTCACGCTCGGACAGCCCTCGCCGCGCGGGGATTCGGCGGTCCACGCAGCCTGCGAGGCCGCCGGCGCGGACGCGGTCATCGCCACGCTCGGCGCCGGCCTGGACACCCTGCTCGCCCGGGAGTGGCTCAGCGGGGAGGAACTGAGCGGCGGGCAGTGGCAGCGCATCGCTCTGGCAAGGGCCTTCTTCCGCGAAGCCGGGCTTCTGGTCCTCGACGAGCCGACCGCCAACCTCGACCCACCGACCGAGTACCAGATCTTCCAGCGGCTGCGGGATCTGGCGCAGGACCGCGTGGTGTTGCTGGTGACCCACCGCATCACCAACGTCGCTGTCGCCGACCGGATCGTGGTCCTCGACGAGGGACGCATCGTGCAAGAAGGCACCTACCAGGAACTCGCCTGCCGGCCGGGCCACTTCCAGCAGTTGCTGTCCTACCAGGTCACCTCCGACACCGCCCGGAGCGAAGGCACTCAGGACCCGGCGCACACCTGAGCCGCCCATCATCCGGTCCGGTGTCGAAGGTGAAATGGCGATGAAGGCGATGAAGGCGATGAAGGTAATGAAGGTAATGAGCTGGAAGGGTAAAGCGCCGGGCCGTGCGTTACCCCAATGACGGCATGCCGCAAAATGCCCCATTCGATACCAGTGCAAATCACGGATCCTGCTGTACCTGCTCGACGCGAATCAGGCGAACCCCTTCGTCGACTTCGTGCACGGCATGGCCGACTGGCTCGCCGGCTGGTCGCAGGACACCCTGAGTGCAGCCGCTGCGCGCGCACCCGCCCCGTACCGGTGGCCGGCGGCACGCAGCGGTAACACGATCAGCTCCCGCGGCGCTGAGGGAGATGCAGGGCGCGTGGGCGTACCTCACGGGAATTGCATTGCCGCCCTTGTCCGAATTCTCGTGATCGACCACGAGTGTCGGTTCAGGTGCTTCGCCGGACAAATGGCAGGACATCGCTGGGAGTCCTTTTGGTGAAGCGTGCATCGAATCGGAAACACTTCAGCGGCGCCGCGGTCCTCGATTTGCGTTCAGGGGTACCGAAGAATGCAGACTGCCGGGCATGAATCAGAGGCCCGACGGCAGGAACGTCGATTTTCAGCACCGGTATGAGCGCGCGTACGCCCCGCCTCGTCCGGACGCGGCGCGTGGCATGGCGCCGCAGCGGCCGGTGGTGCCGCCGCAGCCACGGGGCGGCGGTCCGTACTACGCCGGGCCACCTCCCCGCCGGGGCGGCAAGTTCAAGCGGATTCTGATATCCGTCCTTGTGATCCTGCTCGTCGTGTCGGTCGGCACGTACTTCTGGGCCGACTCCAAGCTGCGCAAGGAGGCCGACCTCAGTACGGTCATCGACCGCCCCGAGGAGGGCGACGGCACCAACTACCTGATCGTCGGCTCCGACAGCCGCGAGGGGATGTCCGCGCAGCAGCGCAAGGACCTGCACACCGGCGGCAGCGCCGAGGCCGGCAAGCGAACCGACTCGATGATGATCCTGCACGTCGGCTCCAACGGCCCGACGCTGATCTCTCTGCCCCGCGACTCGAACGTCACCATCCCGGAGTTCCAGGGCTCCGAGTCCGGCAAGATGCGGCCCGCGATGGGCCCCAACAAGCTCAACGCCGCGTACGCCTACGACGGCCCCCAGCTGTTGACCCGCACGGTCGAGTACAACACCGGACTGCACATCGATCACTACGCCGAGATCGGCTTCACCGGCTTCGCCGGCATCGTGGACGCCATGGGCGGCGTCGAGATGAACATCGAAAAGGGCTTCAAGGACGACAAGTCCGGCGCCGACTTCGAGGCCGGCCGGCAGACCCTGAACGGTCAGCAGTCCCTGGCGTTCGTCCGCTCCCGCTACGCCTTCACCGGCAGCGACCTGGACCGCACCAAGAACCAGCAGAAGTTCCTCGCCGCGCTCGCGAACCAGGCGGCCGCGCCCGGCACCCTGCTCAACCCGTTCGAGCTCTACCCCGTCATGGGCGCGGGCCTGGACACCCTGATCGTCGACAAGGACATGAACCCCTACCTGCTCGGCAAGATGTTCCTCGCCATGAAGGACGTCAACAGCGGCGCGGGCAAGTCGATGAACATGCCGGTGTCCGGCAGCGTCGGCGGCAACCTCCAGTGGGACCAGGCCAAGGTCAAGCAGCTCGTGAACGAGCTCAAGAACGACGAGAAGGTCACGGTCACCAGCGACCAGTGAGCCTACTGGCCGGGCCCCGTCACGCCGTCGCGGTGCTTCCCCGCCCCCTCCGCGGCCTTGCCCTGCCCTCCCGTGTGCTGCCCGCGCGTCTCGCCGCTCGCCTTGCGCGCTTCCTTCTCGGCCCGCTTCCGCTCTTTTGCCGCCTGCCGGGCTGCCTTGCCGTGCGGGAGTGCGGACCCCGGTGCGGCAGGCCGCGTGCGCGGCTGGTCCACGGGCCCGACCGGCTGTGGTCCGGCGCTGCGGCGCTGCCCGGATGCGGATGCGGATGCAGATGCGGATGGCGAGGGCGCGGACGCGGGCGTGGTGGATTCGGTGGTGCGGGGCGGAGCGCCCGCCGTGGCGCCGCTGCGGGGGAGGAGGGCGTAGCCCGTTGCGGTCGTTGCCGCGATCAGTGCGGCCGCCGCGAGGCCGGTGAGTGCGGCCCTGCGCCGCGCGCGGCCGGTCCCGCTCGTCAGCGTTTGCGTGGCATGTGCGGCATGTACTGCCGTCGGCTCGGCGGGCGTTCGCACGCCGTGGCGCGGCGGGTCGGCGTCCACGCCCGGGGCGCCGAGAGACCGGGCGGCCTCCGCGGCGGTCGGGCGCGCGGCGGGGTCCTTGGCCAGCATCCGCAGCACCAGTTCCTCGACCGCGGCCGGTACCTCCGCGCGATGCTGCCGGGGCGGTACGGGCGCGGCGCCGACGTGTTGGTACATCACAACGGCCGGCACGTCGTCCGTGGCGTACGGCGGCCGTCCGCAGAGCATTTCGTACAGCACACAGCCCAGCGCGTACACATCCGCCTCCGGGCCTGCCGAGCGGCCCATGCCGCGCTCGGGTGCCAGGTACGCGAGGGTGCCCAGCACCTGCCCGGTGGTGGTGAGCGCGGAGGCGGCGGCGCCGGTGGCGCGGGCGATCCCGAAGTCCGCCACCTTCACACCGTCACCCGAGAGCAGCAGATTTCCGGGCTTGATGTCGCGGTGCACCACCCCGGCGCGGTGCGCGGCGGCCAGCCCGGCCGCGGCCTGTCCTGCGATCCGGCACGCCTCGTCGATCTCCAGCGGCCCGTCGCGCTCGGCCAGAGCGTCGCGGAGGCTGTGGCCTTCCACCAGCTCCATGACGAGGTAGCAGCGGTCTTCGTACTCGTCCTCGCCGAAGTCGTAGACCGCCAGGACGTGCGGGTGGTTCAGGGCGGCCGCGGTGCGCGCCTCCTGGCGGAACCGTTCCACCGCCTGGGGTACCGCGGTCCGCTCCAGCAGCAGCTTGACCGCGACCTCGCGGCCGAGCGTGGTGTCCTCGGCCCGCCACACCTCGCCCATTCCGCCGCGGCCCAGCACCTCCAGCAGCCGATACCGGTCTGCGGTGAGCACGTACCCACACCACCCTCCGTCGGATCCGACACCGTGCAGGGGGGCCAGGGTACCCAGCATGATCACAACATCGACCCGGGCATCGGAAACAGTGAGACCGGCGCGGGCGGAGCCATCGGGGGGATTCCACCCCGCCCGCGCCGGGGGCGGATCCGCAGGCACGGGGGGCGACCGTCGGATCCGCACACGCCGATGACCAGTCGGCGCTCTCCTCCACCTGCGCCACCAGGCGAACATTTGTCACACCGCGCGACCGGGGCGGGCCAGGAATGCAGGGGGCCGGGAATGAGGAATCCGGGCGCCCGAAATGAGGAATTTCGCCCTGCATGCCGGACGGATCGCTCGGCCGAGTAACGCGGCAGCACCCGTGCGACGCAGAGCTGGGTACGGGCGCGACCTTCGGCCCGTACGCGATCACGGCCAGGGTGACTCCTGTGGGGGGTGGCTGCCCTGGCTGTGATCGCTCTTCCCTGCCGTCGAGGCGCCTCCTGCGCCGGATTGCGACTCCAGTGGACTACGTCCCCGAATCCATACCCGCAGATGATCAGCACGCCGGAGGCCGGAGCGGCTCCGCCGCCAAGCGGACCGCGCTGATCATCCACACGGTCGCCGACATCGCCGCCGCCTTCCTCGGGCTGTGGATCCTGCTCTACCTGCTCGGAGCGAACGAGGCGAACGTCTTCGTCCAGTTCGTCGAAGGCGTGGCGGACTCGCTCTCCTGGTGGGCGCGGGACATCTTCACCATGGACACCGAAGGGCTGCGGGTCGCCCTCAATTACGGCCTGCCCGCCGTGATCTACCTGCTCGTCGGGCACCTGATCGCCGGGCGCGTCCGCGACCTCTGACCGCCCCGGGCGACGGCGGCGTCGATGTACCGCGTGGTCCACAGCATGACGGCGTTGCGGACCGGACCGAGTCCGCCGAAGGACATGCGTCCGTGATCAGTTGCCGTAGTCCGGCGCTTTGATCAGCAGGTGCCGGCGGTCGCCGAGGCGGTCGCGGATCGCCGACACCAGTTCGGCGATGCCGTGCTCCCTCAGCACGGCGTAGTGGTCGCCCTCCAGGTCGACCACCGTCGGGGGTTCGGCGGAGTAGCCGGAGTGGCCCTCGATGAAGGAGTAGTCGTCGCCGGTGGCCTTGAAGAGGGTCACCGGGGCGTTCAGTTGGCGTTCGGCCAGCTCGCGGAAGGTGTACTCGAACGCGTACGTCCGGCCCACGATCCGGGTGATCCGGCGGATCAACTGCTCGTCCAGGGCGGGGTACAGGCCGTGGACGAAGGACACGAAGTCGGCTTCGGACCGGACCGTCGCACGACACCGCTCCAGGTCGGGACCGCTGACCGCGCCCGCGAAGACGGAGAAGAGGATCGTGAGGTAGGCCGGATTGCGGTACGAGGCGGTGCGTCCGTGGCGGTCGCCGTCGGCCTCGCGGACCTTGGGGTTCCCGGGGCAGATCAGCAGCAGGTTCGCGACCCGCTCACCGGACTGTTCCAGCTGCCAGGCCGCCTCGAACGCGACCCGCGCGCCGAAGGAGTAGCCCCACAGGGTGTACGGGCCTTCGGGCTGTACGCGGCGGATCTCGGCCACGTCGGCGGCGGCCATCTCCCGGATCGTGGCGTACGGCGTCTCCCCGGCGTTGATGCCGTGGGCCTGGATGCCGTAGAAGGGCCTGCCGAGGCCCGCTTCCCGGCCGAGGAGGCGGAGGTTCATCGGGTAGCCGCCGAGGCCCGGCCAGCAGAACACCGGGCTGTCCGCGGCCGTTCCGTGGTCCGCCAGCGGCACCAGCCGGGAGGCGGGCCCGGCGGTATCGGTGTCGGCGTCGCTGTCGATGCGGGCCGCGAGATCGCCCAGCTTGGGGCACTCGAAGACGACCTGGAGCGGCAGCTCCGTGCCGAACTCCTTGTTGATCTTGTTGACGAGCGCGACGGCGGTCAGCGAGTTCCCGCCGGAGCCGAAGAACTCGTCCTCCACGGACACGTTCTCGTACCTGAGCGCGGTGCCCCATGTCTCGGCGAGCCACCGTTCGGTCCGCGTCGAAGGCTCCACGTACGGGCTGCCCGTATCCGTCGAGCGCACCGCGTCGGAGGCGGCCAGTGCCTGGGCGTCGACCTTGCCGTTCGCGGTGAGCGGCAGCGCGTCGAGGACCAGGACCCGGTTCGGAACCATGTAGTCGGGCAGGAGCCGGCCCAGCTCATCCTTGATCATTTCGGCCGGGCCCTTCATGTGGACCGTGTCCTCGCGCATGCCCTCGCTGCGGATCTGCTCCTCGCTCACCCGGCCACCGAGGAAGAAGTACGAGGGGCCCGGCGCGATGCCGCGGGCGGACAGGATGTCGTCGATGCGGCGCGCGGCCGGCAGCGGATGGCCGGTCTTCGAGCTGTAACCCGAGGACATGAAGCCGAGGTTGAGGGCGAGGCCGTTGCGCTGGAGGTGGTGGAGCTTGGCGCCGAGAGCGATGTACTCGAGCCACGGCTGGTCCGCGCGGCTGATGGCGCTGATGCCGAAGCCCGCCCGCTCGTAGACCTGCTGGTTGATGGCGATGACGTGCCGGGACTCCACGAGATCGTCCGACATGCGTCTCAGCCTGCCATGCTCATGACAGTACTGGCCGGGCGTCAGGTCCACGACCCCGCCGGGGTGGGCTTGCACATGGATCTCGGTCGGGTCCTGCCGCGGCGTCCCGTCGTTGGCGTGGACCGCGAACGTGCCCAGGTAGTAGTCCTCCTCGGCGACGTCCAGGCCGTCCTTGACGGAGGGCAGACGGTCCAGGGGGCTGATGTTCAGCCCGTACTCGGGCAGCACCTCCTCGAACAGCCCGACCATGTGCCCGGTCTCGAACTCCAGCACTTCCTGGATGTTGTTCTTGTAGACCGGCTCGATCGCGCGCTTCTTGCCGAGGAAGTGGAGGGAGAGGTACGGGCCGGCGGCGGGGGAGGAGCCGACCGTGGCGTCGCAGATGCGGACGAGGGTGTGGTCGACGGGGTGGTAGTAGTACACGCCCGCGTCGAGACCGGCCACGCCGCCGCCCGTCTCCAGGTACAGCTGCGTGGCGTACAGCGCGCCGGGCGAGGCGTAGGCGTACTTCGGCAGCAGCCGCTCCTCGCTCCGGTACTGCCCGAACCACCGCAGGATTTTCCCGAGTTCGGCGTACGTCAGCTCGTCGAGGCCGCGGAAGCAGCCGCCGGCCGGCCGCGGGGCGAGGAGTTCCAGGAGGTCCGCCCGGGTGACCGGGTCGCCGCCCTCGTAGAAGCGGTAGGTCTTGCGGGCGAAGGTCTCCCGTCGCTGGCGCTCGGTCTCCTGCCTGCCGGGCAGGTCCAGCGCCGGCCTGCCTGCAAGCTCCTCGGGGTCGCGCAGTCCCGGGTTGGACAGCTGCGCCTTGACCTGGAGCTTGCTCGCCTTGGACTGGTGGTGACCGCCGTGGTTGCCCTGGTCCATCAGGGCGGCTTCCTTGGGGTTCAGCTCGACACAGGCGACCAGGTTCTGGAAGCCGGTCCGCGCGTCGTCGGTGACGATCGTCGCTGCCCGCTTGACCCAGGTGTGCTCCTCGATGGCGACCGCGATCTCGTCCAGCTCGACGCGGTAGCCGCGCAGCTTGATCTGGTTGTCCACCCGGCCGGCGAACTGGACGGTGCCGTCCGGATTCCAGTACGCCAGGTCGCCGGTGCGGTACAGCCGCTCGGTGGGCACGAACGGCGAGGGGACGAACCGCTCCGCCGTCTGCTCGGGCCTGTGCAGATAGCCGCGCGCCAGCTGAGCACCGCCGATGTACAGCTCGCCGGTCTCCCCGATGTCCACCGGGGCGCGGTTCGCATCGAGGATGAAGCACTGGGTGTTGTCGACGGGCACACCGATCGGGACCGTGCCCGCACCGTCACCGATCTCGTCCGGGTCGACCAGATGCGCGGTCGCGTTGATCGTGCACTCGGTCGGCCCGTACAGATTCACCAGCGACACCCACGGAAGCTCGTCGGCGAGGGCGCGGGCGAGCCGGTTGGAGAGCGCCTCACCGCCGGAGAAGACCCGCCTGAGCGAGGTGCACAGCGAGAACTCCTCGTCGTCCACCAGCGCCTGGAGCAGGGTCGGTACGCACTGGAGCGTGGTCACCTCGTGCTTGACGACGGTATGGATCAGCGCCTGGGGGTCCCGGTAGATGCCCGGCGCGCCCATGACGACCCGGCTGCCCACGGCGGGGGCCAGGATCTCCCACTGCGCCGCGTCGAAGCTCATCGGTGTCTTCTGCAGCACCGTGGTGTCCTTGCCGAGGTGGCCGCAGGCGTGCATCCACCGCATCTGGGACGCGATGCTGCGGTGCTCGATCAGCACGCCCTTCGGACGGCCGGTGCTGCCCGAGGTGTAGATGACGTACGCGAGGTCGTCGGGGCGGGGCTCCATCGGGCGCACGCCGTCGCTCCCGGGGCCCGCGTGCTCCGCCGCGTCGGTGAGGGTGACGATCCGGGTGCCCTGCGGGGCGAGTTCGGCCAGACGGGCGGCCAGGTGGTCCTGGGCGACGACGATGCGGGTGCGGCTGTCCTCGAGCATGTAGCGCAGCCGGTCCTCGGGGTACTCCGGGGACAGCGGCAGATAGGCGGCACCGGCGAAGAGGATTCCCCAGGCGCCGGCCATCAGGTCCAGGGAAGGCTCGACGAACAGGCCGACGGTGTCACCCGTAGCCACGCCCAGTTGACGCAGGTGGGAGGCGAGCCGGTCGCCGGCCCCCGCGAGTTCCCGGTACGTCAGGCTCTGGTCCTCGCCGATGACCGCCACGGCCTGGGGGCGCGCCTCCGCCTGCTCCCGCAGCAGATCGGGCAGACAGGGAGCGAGGCGGGTGTCACGTATGCGCGGGGCGGGCGGGGTGGTCGGTGCGGCGTTCACGGTTTCCCGATCGGTGGCTGGTGCGTGAGGGTGAGCGTGAGTGTGGGCGTGGGCGTGGTCCGTCACGTGATTACGACGCATGGGCAGTCGACTCCTCGGTGACGGGTCCATCGGTGACGCGACCGTCGGTGACGCGACCGTCGGTGACGCGACCGTCGGCGACGGGTTCCGCGGACCGCGCCGGGGCGCCTGTCCGTCGCCGCCTGGGCTGGGCCAGGAAGACGGCGGTGACCACGGCCAGCGCTCCTGCCCCTTGCAGCAGCGACAGCGACTGTCCGAGGAAGACGTAGCCGAGCACGGTCGCGGCCAGCGGGCTGGCGAATCCGAGGATCGACACCGCGAGCGCGGGGAGCCGCTCGATGCCGCGGAACCACACGGCGTACGCCACCAGCGCCCCGATGACGCTCAGGTACGCGAATCCGGCGAGGTTGGTACCGGTGATGCGGTCGGGCAGGCCCTCGGCGAGCAGCGTGGCCGGGGCGAGTACGAGACCGCCGACGGCAAGCTGCCAGCCGGTGAACGTCAGGACGCTCACGCCCGCCGGCCGGCCCCACCGCTTGGTGAGCACGATGCCGGAGGCCATGCAGACCGCACCGCCGAGCCCGGCCAGGACACCGACCGCGTCCACGCCCGCCTGCGGCTGCAGGACCAGCAGGGCCACGCCCAGCAGGCCGAGCACGCAGGCCGCCACCTGCGGCGGCCGGATCCGGTCTTTGAGCAGCGTCGCCGCGAGCAGCAGCACCAGCATCGGCTGGACCGCGACCACCAGGGCAGCCACGCCGCCGGGGAGGTGGTAGGCCGCGACGAACAGCAGGTAGAAGAAGGCGCCGATGTTCAGTACCCCGAGCACCAGGGCGCGCCACCACCACACGCCGCGCGGCAGCACGCGGCCGAGGGCGAGCAGCACCAGCCCCGCGGGCAGTGCCCGCACGGTGGAGGCCAGCAGCGGCCGCTCGGGCGGCAGCAGCTCCGTCGTCACCAGATAGGTACTGCCCCAGACCGCCGGAGCCAGCGCGGTCAGGAGCGAGTCGAGTGCGAGCCGGTTGCCCTTCACTTGGCCACCTCGGTCCTGGGGACGGAAACGAGGACCGCCTCGGCCCTGGGGACGGGGGCGAGGCGGAGGAGGGGGCGGAAGGACAGGCGATCGCCCAGACGCGGACGATCGCCGATTGGTGGTCGGGCGGCGGCAGCCATGACGCACTGCGCCGACGGCGCGGATTCGGTCACGATGAACTCCGAATTGGGCAGAAAAGAGCGGAAAACCGGGCCCGGTCGCACGTCGTCCGGCGCTCCCGGGTCCGGCCGAGCCAGACCATAGGCGAGGTAAGGCTTACCTAACAAGACCGGCCGCTCTGTGGACCGAGTACCCCGCGGCAGGGAAGTCGGACGCCTTCACGGGCGACGCGCCTCCCTCGCGCCGCAGGCCGCCAGTTGGGCTCGCTCGCCCGCTCGGCCGCGACGCGGCGGCCCACTGGGGCGGTGACCGATGTCACCCCTCCGCCCTGACTGCCCGCGCAGCCGTCGCGGCGCCGGGTGGCGGTGTGGCGGCGTGGCGGCGTGGGGGGAGCGTTGCGGAAGGGAGCAAGCGGTAGCTGCTTCTCCGGATGTGACCCCTGCGGCTGACGTGCGTCTCACTTCATGCGATTCGCGAGTGTGGTGGCGCTGTGCACCAGGTACTCCAGAGGTCCGCGCCGGAAGTGCCGGTTCCAGAGGACGGCCAGCAGCATGGCGGCCAGGCTGAACGCGGCCAGTACCAGCAGACTGCTGGGCAGCTCGTCGTTCCACAGGGCCCAGATGCCCACGATGTGCAGGACGTAGACGGTCAGGGACATGGTGCCCATCGCGATGACCGGCGCGGCCGGACGTTGTACGCGCGGCAAGCGGTCCACGACGATGAGGCAGCCTGCCAGTACCGCGAGCGCGACGCCGGTGTTGCCCACGATCGAGAAGGTGGTCTGGCTGTGCGGCGCCGCCACGAGCAGCCATTCGCGGAACGCCCCATCGGGTTCGCCGACCGTGTCCGACCACCACGCCGAGCCGGCGGAGTTGCCGTCCGTGCGGGCGGCGATGGTGGCGTACGCGTGGGGGACCAGGTGCAGGGCGAGCCAGGATCCGCCGTAACCGAGTACGGCCAGGGCGATGCCTGAAACGGCAAGGCGGCCGCGCGTGCGGACGAGGTCGAGCTTGGCCACCGCCATGCCGGCGATCACGAACGGTATCCAGGTGAGGACCGGATAGGCGCCGGTGAAGAGGATTTCGATGAAGCCGTCCGAGTCGGCGATCTTGGCGATCGGGTCCAGGGCGATGATGCTGTCGGCCCAGTTCCCCTCCTCGATGGAGACCTTGATCAGGTACAGGTCCTGGGGGAGTACCAGTGCGCTTGCGGCGGCGATCACCGCCAGCGTCCCGGCGCGCAGCCGGTACAGCGGGAGGGCGAGGAGGAAGAGCAGCGCATAGCAGGCGAGGATCACGTCGATCTGGGTGTCCAGCGCGATGAGGGCGATGCCCATGGCGAACAGGACGGCGGCCCGGATCATCACCCTGACCACCACCTGCCGGCCCGCACGGCCGGTCCGGGGCGTCGGCCGGCCGGTGAGCAGGACCAGGGAGAAGCCGGCGAGCAGCGCGAAGAGGGCGGAGGCCCTGCCGTAGGCGGTCTCCGCCAGGAAGCCCAGCGTTCCGCCGTTCATCGGGTCGGGGCCGACATGGGCGACGTACATGCCCAGCACGGCCAGGCCGCGGGCGAGATCGATGCCTATCAGCCTGCGGGTGGTCGGAGTGTTGGTCGGTCGAGTGGTGGGGGCCGGTGCGGTGACGGCCGCAACGGCTCGGGACGAATTGGGTGCCATTGGCCCAACATGACCTGTGCGGTTGAAGTATGAAATGACTGAGTGGAATACGGCGGCATGGGGTGCCTCCCGCACGCAGTCCTGCGTTGCTCGTTGCTGGGGAAGACGTTTGTGAACCCGCAGGTCTCTCTGCTTTCGACTGGCTGGAAATCGGCGAGCGTGTATGGGCCGGCCCGGCATTCCACCGATGTGCTGCCGGAGCTATCCGATGCACTGGAGCCCGGCGGCGACGACCGGTTGATGAGGGCAAGCTGTGCGTGGTGAAGCACTGCCGCGGCGCGAACGGCTGCCGGGGGGGCGAATCACCGATCGCCTTCAGAGCGGCCGGAAAGTGCGTCCTCGGGTGTCGTAGTCGAGCACCTCGCCGGAGGCGATGTCGTAGAACCAGCCGTGCAGCCGCAATCGCCGCTGTCGCAGGCGTCGTGCGACGCAGGGGTAGGAGCGTACGTGTTCCAGCTGGGTCTCCAGGTGACGCTGGGTGGCTACGCCCCTTCGCGCCGAGGAAGGCCGGGAGCCGTATTCGGCTCGCTGCAGCCAGCGGCTGAACAGCGCCATGCCGGGCAGCGGTTTGCCCGCCACCAGGTCCTGCACCGCGTCACAGCAGGAATGTCCGCACACCACGATGTCGGGCACCCCCAGCGCGATGACGGCGTATTCGAGGGTGGCGCCGACGGCGCAGTTGGCCTCTGTGCGGTGCCGGGGAACGATGTTGCCGGCGGTACGCAGTTCGAAGATCTCGCCCGGCCGGGCGCCGGTGATCAGCGAAGGGACGATGCGCGCGTCCGAGCAGGAGATGAACAGGACTTGGGGGCGTTGCCCCTCGGTGAGTGCGGCGAAGTCACCGCGGCGCTCCGCGACGCTCGACGAGAACGCCCGTGCGTTTTCGATGAGTGATTGCATGGTGGCTGCCCCGTGCGGTCGGTAATGGGTGGCTGCGGTGTGCGGAGTGTGCGCGGGCGCGCCCGACTGACAGGGCACGGTTCGGTCGCTGGCAGGTCGTCGGCCCCGATGTCCTGTCGGCCCGCAGCAGCGGCGCCGCGGTTCTGAGGCGTACGGAACGTACGGCAGGCGTGGCCGCGGCCGGTCCCTCGCCGTGCTTACCTGCTGGGTCATCGCATTGTGCGGTCGGGGTGACGACGCCGACGATGAGGCCGACGGATGAGGTGCCGGCCTGACCGGCGAGTGCGCGAACGCGGGGGAGCGTGGCATGAGCGCCGATGCCGGCGGTGGGGAAGCCCGCCGGGGGGAAACGGCCGTCGGGGAAGAGCGCGTGGTACTTGATGCCTGTCGTCGTCAGGGTGCAGTGGGGGTGATGCGCGCAGGGGCGGCAACCCCGTGCAGGAGATGTGGCGGCGATGGGCGGCAGGCGGTGAGGTGCTACCGCGGCGCATCGATCGGCATTCACATCCACCAAAATACTACGCATCGTAGAAGTTTGGGTTGCGTCGCCCAGGAGTGTGCTGCCCATCACCTGGGCCAGTCCGCCCCGCGAGGAACACGAAGGGCAGGTCGGAGGCGTTGAGACCATTCGGCGAACTGGAATCGGACATCATGCGTGTGGTGTGGGCGAGCGAGGAGCCCCTCAGCATCCAGCGCATCACCGACGCCCTCAACGAGGAGCGCTCACTGGCGTACACGACGGTCATGACCGTCACCGAACGTCTGCGTACCAAGGGCTGGTTGGGGCGGACCAAACAGGGCCGGTCCTACCGCTACTGGGCGCTGCGCTCGGCGGACGACTACACGGCCGAACTCATGGAGCAGGCCCTGGAGTCCTCCACCGACCGCGCCACCGCGCTGCTGCACTTCGCCGGCCGTCTCGACGCGGCGGAGGCCGCGGCGCTGCGCCGGGCGCTGGACACCACTCCCGACACCGTCCCCGACATCGACAGCTGAGGCCGTCATTGTGATCGTCATCGCTGCGTTATTCGTCTACGCCATCGTGCTCGGCGGGCCGGTCGCCCGCCTGCTGGCCCGTGCCCGCTGGGTCACCCGCTTCCCGCAGGTCGCCCTGCGGAGCTGGCACGCCTGCGCGCTGAGCCTGCTCGCCTCGCTGGTGGCATTCCTGCTCGTGGTCGCCCATGATCTGTGGGAACACGGCATGGTCTGGCTCTTCGACGCCGACGAGCCACTCGTTCATGACGCGTACGGCGGCTCCTGGCTGGTTGCCGACATCCCCAGTGCCGCGATGCTGGTCCTGTACCTGGGGGCCGTGACCCTGCTGGGTCTCACCGCGCGGGGCCTGTGGAAGCTCCACCGGGAACGCGACCGCCACCGGCTGACCGCCGACACCCTCGGAACACACGACCGGATCCAGGACCTCGACGTACGCGTGCTGACGCATCAGGCCCCGGTGGTCTTCTGCATTCCCGGAACGCGCGGTGGTTCCCGCATCGTCGTGACCAGCGCGGCCCTCGACATGCTGTCCGAGACCGAGCTCGCGGCCGCCCTCGAACACGAACGGGCACACCTGAAGTTCCACCACCACCGTGCGTTCCTCGCCGCCGACGTCCTCACCTCGGCCCTCGCCTGGAGCGGCCTGTCACGCAGGTACGCACAGCAGGTGCGGCGCCTGGCCGAGATGGCGGCGGACGACCAGGCTGCGCAGAAGCACGGTCGGCGCGCGGTGGCGTCGGCGCTGCTGGAGATGTGCACCGCAGGTCCTGTGGCCACCGTGTCCGGTCTGCCGGCGATGACCGGTACCGATCCCGCCGAGCGCATCCGCCGCCTGATCAAGGCCGCGCCGACACAGGCCAAAGCCCTGGTGCCCGCCCTGAACCTGGCCGTGGCCGCTGTCGTGCTCGCGCTGCCCGTAGCGCTCGCCCTGGCCCCCGGCGCCCTCCTTGCCGGCACCGCGCATTCAGGTTGCTGACGTTGGTGCCTCGCGGACCGGATGACTGCCCTTCGCTCCGCGACGCACACGGCGTCGCAGAGCGAAGGGCATCGTCCGCCGAGGCACCTGGACTCATCGCGACGGATGGCCGGTGATCTCCCTGGCGGGGTTGCCTCCCCAGCGCGAGTTCGGAGGCACTTCCTCGCCCTTCATCAGGAAGGAATCGGCGGCGAGCAGGACGCCGTCCCCCACCGTCACGCCGTAGTGGACCAGGGTGTTGATCCCGACGGTGCAGCCGTTGCCGAGCGAGGTGCGGTCGGACTTGAAGCTGCCGTCCTCCTGGGAGTGGCACTGGATGACGGCTCCCCCATTGAGTGTGCAGTCGTCGCCGATCGTGATGAGGGTGCGCTCCGGCATCTTGCACCCGTCGTCGAAGAGCCGACGTCCGAGACGGACGCCCAGCAGCCGCCAGAACAGGCCCTTGAAGGGGGTCCCGTTCAGCAGCCGCATGTCGATCGCCTGATGCTTCCAGAAGAGCTCGTGCCTCCAGAAGGCACGGTCGTAGATCGAGCAGAAGACCGGCTTCTGCTGCCGGAAGCCGGTGCTGGCCCGCTCGGCGAGCGCGGTGTACACGGCGCTGAACAGGAGGGTGAGTACCGTCGCCAGGGCGATGGCCGCCGCACCCAGTGAGCCGTAGAAGGTTGCCGCTCCCCACGCGAGCAGCAGGACGCCGAACGTGTAGATCCAGCGCGCGAGCAGGAACGAGAGCAGGGTCATCGTGTTGTGCTTGTTCTTCGCGCGGAGCTGGCTGCGCATTTCCTCCGCGGACTTGAGGTGCGAGGCATCGCGCTCCACCGTCCGCGGAATCTCGAAGCTGGGCGAGCCCAGGAGCCCGATGCCCTCCCGTACGGGTCCGTCGATCGGAACCATGACCTTCGTGCCCAGCAGGCAGTTGTCGCCCGTCTTCCCCCGCGGGGGATAGAAGACCTGGTTGCCGAGGAAGTTGTGGGGACCGATCACCACCCGCTCGACACGGAAGGACGTGGCGGTGTACGAGGCGTTCATGAGCGACAGGCCGTCGGCGACCATCGTGCCGGTTCCTACGGTGCTCAGGTACGGGTTCTCGTGCTTGACCTCCGTGCCGAAGTTGGAACCCGTCTGTTCGACATCGGGCAGGTGGTACCCGATGGCGCGCAGGTAGGGGACGACGTAGGAGCTGTCGCCGGCGAGTCGCAACAAGAACCTGTTGTTGGTGAAGCGCGCGACCGCCCGATGGAGCGAGTAGTGGAATCCGTAAAGGCGGTAGTTCTTGTCCGGCTTGACGAGGAGACGGAGAAGCCGGGGAACGGTGGTGATGAAGACGAAGCCGGCGAGCAGCGAGCCGAAGAAGAGCACGAAGGACACCACCAGGGCATCACGGTAGAACGCCCAGCTCGTCAGGGACGTGGTCTTCGTGACCCCCAGCGCGCTGAGCTGCGAGATCTCGTCGAGCAGGAGGCTCGCACCACCGATCATCAGCGGCACGTACACGGCCACGGCGGTCAGCAGCTGTAGGAGGCTGTACGTGACCTTGGTCAGGGCGGAGCACCGGGCCGAACCCGTCGGCCGGTAGTCCGTCTCGGCCGGCTGTGCCGGGGAGCCGTGCCAGCGCTCGCCGTCCGGTATGTGCTGCCCGGAGTGGAGCGATGAGGCATGGCCGAGCTGCGTCTCATCACCGAGCGAGCAGTCGATGTCGAGGACCGTGGCCTCACTGATGTACACGTTCTTCCCCAGGGTGACCGTGTCGGTGCGGATCCAGCCGGCCTCGGCCCGGTAACAGGTGAAGTAGGAGTCCTTGGAGATCACCGTGTTGTCGCCCACGGTGAGCAGGTCGGTGCACACGGGCACCTGCTTGGAGAAGATCGCTACGCCGCGCCCGATGTGCGCGCCCAGGGCTTTGAGGTAGAGCACGAACACCGGCGAACCGGCGAACAGCATCAGCGGACTGATCTGAACCAGCGTCTTGACCACCCAGAAGCGGAGGTAGGCCGGACTCCAGATGCGGATCTGCTGGGGCTTCCAGCGGCCTATCAGTGCCCACTTGGCGAGAATCGGCAGGATGCACACGCCGAGGAAGACGGCACCGCCGAACAGCACCGCCCGCAGATAGCTGTCGAGCAGGCCGGTGCCCGCGGCGATCCAGTCGTAACCGAGGGAGAGGACGAGCGCGGTGAGATACGCGTAACCCAGGAAGAAGAGGAATTGCACTGCCCCGCACAGGACGTACTGCGCTGTGCTGCTGGTAACCGGCGTGGGGGAATCTACCGGTACCGGTACCGGTGACGACGACGCGACCGGGGCGGACGGGGCACTGGCGGGGCGGCCCGATGTGCCTCCGAGCGCTGTCGCCAGGCTGCGGATGGTCGGGTACCGGTAGATGTCCTTCATCGATACCGAGGGCAGGTGGTCCTGTTTCCTGACGCGGGCGCAGAACTGGGCCATGAGGAGGGAGTCGGCGGCGAGGTCGTCGAAGAAGTGGCTGTCGACCGGCACCCGTTCGCTCTTCAGGACGCCCGCCAGCACCTCGGCGAGCGCTTCTTCCACGGGGATCGTTGGGGCCTCCGGCTCCTCGTGAGCGGTATCCGAGGAAGAGGGGGCATCCAGCTGAACGGTCGATGTTTCGTTGGGCTTTCCCACCACGTGAGCTCCTTGAGGCTAGTGGCCAGGTGGGCTGGTGCGGCGCACGCTCGCCTTGCCGGGCCCGGGCCGGCGTCAGGCCGTCCTCCGTGTGTCAGGCGAGCTGTTCCAGTGCGGGGCCTCGGTCAGGCGCTGCCGGCCAACGTGCTCGGCCGGGAAGGGCGTTACGTCTGTCGACAGCGCGCGAGTGTTTCGGACGAGCGCGCTGAGGTGTGTGCGCGAGGCGGTATGGAATGTGCAGCCGCCGCGGCGTGTCGGTCGACGTCCACGCGCTTAAACTACTACACGTCGTAGAAAACGTGGCTGCCTCAACCGAGTGGTTCACCCTGCGACGACAGCCCGGCGAAGTGAGGAAGAGCAGAAGAGGCAGGTAGAGACCTCGCAGCCGGCCAGGCAACTGAAATCGGACATGTTGCGAAGGCGGTCGGCGGACGAAGAGACCGTCGACATCCATCGCATCGTCGACACCGTCAGCCAGAAACGCCCCCTGGACCGCACGAGGGCGATGCCGGGGCATCGCCTCGGCCGGCCGGGCGCGCAACTGAGGTGCCCCCGGTCCGCCCCACTGGTGGATGTTGTCCTCGTCGGTCTCAACTGCTCGACGCCCGGGTGCGTTTCGGTACCGGAGGGTGGCTGGGCCGAGCTGCGGGCCGACCTGTCCAACGGCCTCCCGGCGCCCGCCCGGCACCCGTCCAGCGCGCCGGACTCCTCGGCGGCGCGGTGACCGCGGGCGGCGATTGGCACGTGGCTCTGTTCCGAGGCGTGGCCCGAGGTAAAGTTCTACGCGGCGTAGAAAGTTGGTCGCGAGGGCTCGGTGACCGGCCGGTACGGTCGGAATCCATGGCACGCGCGCGGCGGCCGTGGAACGGACAGGCGGGAGCGGAGGCCATGCGGCCATTCGGCGAACTGGAAGCCGATGTCATGCGGATCATGTGGGCGAGCGACGAGCCGCTCAATATCCACGGCATTGTCGATGCCCTGAACGGCGAGGAGCGGCAGTTGGCGTACACCACCGTCATGACGGTGACCGAACGCCTCCGCACCAAGGGCTGGCTGGAGCGCGACAAGCACGGCCGGTCCTTCCGCTACAGGCCGTTGCGTACTGCCGATGACTACTCGGCCGGACTCATGGAACAGGCACTGGACTCCTCCACCGACCGCACGAGCGTCCTGCTGCGCTTCGCCGGCCGGCTCGAGGCGTCCGAGGCTGCGGTGCTGCGCAGGGCGTTGGAGGGCATGCCCGCTGATCCGGACTCGGAGAGCTGAGGCGCCGCACCGCGCTGGTCGTCATCACTCTGCTCGCGCACTCAGGGGCTGGGGATCTCGCCCTTGAGCAGCTTCGGGAGGTCCTTGGCGTAGTCGTCGGCGGTTGCTTCCTCGCCGTAGATCACATGCGCCTTGTCGTCCTTCGGGGAGAAGGCGAGCACTGACTTCCCGTGCGTGGAGACGATCTTTCCGTGCTCGTCCTTCTCCGGGGCCTGGATGCCTACTCCGACGCTGCGGGCGGCGGCCTGGGTGGCCTTGAAGTCGCCGCTCAGCCCGACGAAGTCCGGGTCGCCGGCGCCGCGCAGCCAGGCGCCCAGGCGCTTCGGGGTGTCGCGCTCCGGGTCGGAGGTGAGGAAGACGACCCGGAGCTTCTCCTGCTGTGAGGGGGACAGCTTCTTGTAGGCGAGAGCGATGTTGCTCATCGCCAGCGGACACACGTCCGGGCAGTTGGTGTATCCGAAGTAGACCAGGGTCGGGTGGCCCTTGGTCTCCTTGGCCAGGTCGTACTTCTTGCCGTGCGTGTCGGTGAGGGTCAGCTCCGGCTTGTTGAACGGAGTGTCGAGCACGGTGGCCGCCGGATGGTGCCGGGCGCTCGTCGATACGGCGAACGGCTCGTCCTTGCTCTTTCCTTCGCCGCAGGCGGAGAGCGTCAGGGCTGCCGTCGCGGTCAGTGCGGCGGCGATCGCAGTGGTCTTACGCATGTCGGTGCCGTCCCGTGGAGCGGTGGTGGAACGCGGGAAGCCGAGCCTACGGCAGGGGGCGGGCGGGCCCCTGCTCGCCCCCGCCGCTGAGTCGCGCCGCGGAATCCCGGATGAACCCCTTTCCCTCATGTACCCCCCGGGGGTATGTTACTGTCCGCTCCGCAGGTACCCCCTAGGGGTATGTAACGGAAGGGGACAGTGGAATGTCAACCGTCAATCCGCGGCGTTGGTGGGCACTTGCCGTGCTCGCCGCCGCACAGTTCATGGTCATCATGGACACGTCGATCATCGGGGTCGCGCTCCCCGAGATGCAGAAGGATCTGGGCTTCTCGCAGGGCGAGTTGCAGTGGGTCTTCAACGCGTACGTCATCGCCTTCGGCGGACTGCTGCTCCTCGGCGGCCGGCTGTCCGACCTGCTGGGCGCCCGTAAGGTCTTCACCGCCGGCTGGGTCGTCCTGATCGCCGGTTCGGTGCTCGCGGCCGCCGCGTCGACCGCCTGGGTCGAGGTCGTCGGCCGGGCCGTGCAGGGTGTCGGCGGTGCGCTGATCGCCCCCGCCGCCATGACGCTGCTGATGATGCTGTTCGGGCACAACCCGAAGGAGCTCGGCAAGGCCATGGCGCTGTACGGCGCCGCGGCCCCCGCGGGCGGTACGGCCGGTGTGTTCCTCGGCGGTGTCTTCACCGAGTGGATGAGCTGGCCCTGGGTGTTCATCATCTACGTGCCGATCGGTCTCGCCACCCTCGCAGCGACGAAGCTGCTCCCGGCCGTCGAGGGGCGCCGCGGTTCGGTGGACGTGCTGGGTGCCGTGTCGGTCACGGCCGGTCTCGCGCTCGCCGTGTACGCGGTGGTCCGGGCGCCCGAGGTCGGCTGGGGAGCCACGGAGACCGTGCTGGAGCTGGCCGGTGCCGCTGTGCTGCTCGTGCTGTTCTTCGTGATCCAGAAGGCCATCCGGCAGCCGCTGATGCCGCTCGGCATCTGGCGTGTGCCGCGCCTGGGCTCGGCGAACCTCGGCATGACGCTGCTCGGTGCCGCCTGGATCCCGATGTGGTACTTCCTCAACCTCTACCTCCAGCAGGTCCTGGGTTACGGCGCGTTCGCCTCCGGTGCGGCGCTGCTGCCGATGACCGTGCTGCTGATGCTCTTCATGACCGTCATCACGGCGAAGCTGCTGGCCAAGGTCGGCGCCAAGGCCCTCATCGGCGGCGGTCTGCTGGTCCTCGCGCTCGGTCTGGTGTGGCTGTCGGCCGTCGAGCCGACCGGCAGCTTCGTGGTCGACGTACTGCCGGCCTCGCTGGTGTCCGCGCTGGGCATGTCGCTGGCGTACATCCCGGCGATGATGGCCGCCATGTCCGGCGCTCCGCAGGAGCAGGCGGGTCTGGCGTCCGGCATCGTCAACACCACGTACCAGGTCGGTTCGGCGCTCGGGCTGGCCGCGCTGACCGCGCTCGCCACCTCGCAGGGCGCCGGTGAGCTGGGCAATCTGCCCGCGCTGACCGACGGCTTCAGTGCCGCCTTCCTCGGTGCCGCGGCCGTTGCCGCCGTCGGCGGTCTGATCACGCTGCTCGTGATGCGCAGCGAGAAGGCCGCGGCCGCCGCCGCTGCCCGGCAGTCGCAGGCCACCCCGGCGTCTCGGGGTGAGCAGGTCGGCGTGTAGCCGATGGGCTGCCCAGCAGCCGTACCGCCGCCACCGCTCCGATGGCAGCCACCGCACCAAGGGCCGCTCGATGTCTCGCACCAGGCATCGGGCGGCCTTCGCCATGTACGCGACCGCGCGGCCGCGTTCGCGCCGCAGGAGACAGGGAGTTCACTCGTGACAGCTCGCCGTACCACTGCCGGAGAGATACACCCCGGGGGTACCCGCCCCGCGGACCTCCGCACCCGGGCAGTGCATGTCAGCAAGGAACCGCTCGGCGGTGCCGGCCGGCCGCTCAGCGTGCCGCTCGTCCAGTCCTCCGCCTTCGCCTTCGACTCGGCCGACGCGCTGGCGGAGGCGATGGCAGGGCCGGACGGCCAGTACGTCTACAGCCGGCGCGGCAACCCCACGGTGCGCGCGCTGGAGCGCACCGTCGCCGACCTCGAAGGAGGCGCGGCGGCGATCGCCTTCGCCTCCGGCATGGGAGCGATCAGCGGTGTGCTGCTGGCGCTGCTCAGACCCGGTGACCACGTCATCGCGCAACAGTGCCTGTACGGCGGTACGTACGCGGTGCTGTCGGACCTGGCGAACAGGTACGGAGTCGACGTCGATCACGTGGCGGGGCAGGACGTGGACGAGTTCACGCGTCTGATCCGGCCGCGCACGCGGCTGCTGTTCCTGGAGACCATCGCCAACCCGACCGGACGGGTCCCCGATCTCGACGGGCTGCTCGCCGCGGCGCGGGGGAGCGGTGTGGTGAGTGTGGTGGACAACTCGCTCGCTTCGCCCGTGCTCTGCCGTCCGATCGAGCACGGCGCGGACGTCGTCGTGCATTCCTCGACGAAGTACCTCGCCGGCCACTCCGACGTGCTGGGCGGGGTGGCGGTGTTCGCCGAGGACGGGCTCCGGCGGGAGGTCTGGCCGCGTACGGTCGAACTGGGCGCGGCGCCGGACCCGTTCGCCGCCTGGCTGACCTTGCGCGGGCTGCCCACGCTGCCGCTGCGGATGCGGCAGCACTGCGCGAACGCCGAGTTCCTGGCGGGCCGGCTGGCCGGCCATCCCGCGGTGACCGCCGTCCACTGGCCCTGGCTGGCCGGTCATCCCTCGTACGCCGTGGCGCGCAAGGTGCTGGCGGGCGGCGGCGGCATGGTCTCGTTCGAGCTTGCCGCGGGGCGCGCGGCGGGGCGGGCGTTCGTCGAGCGGGTGCGGCTGGCCCAGCTGGCGCTCTCACTGGGCGGTGTGGAGACCCTCGTGACCCATCCGGCCTCCACCTCTCACCGGGAGCTGGACGCGGCAGCGCTCGAGGCGGCCGGTATTGGTGCGGGAACGGTGCGGATGTCGGTGGGCATCGAGCACGCGGACGACCTCTGGGCCGACATCGACCAGGCGCTGGGCGACGTGCACGTCACGGACCACATCGACGACCAGGAGCGTCAACGGGGCGCAGCGCGGCGAGCGTTGGGCGATTGAGGCGTAGATTTGGATTGACAAAATAAATGGTCGATTCGTAGATTGGGGGTGGCTCAGAGAACTTCTCTTCAGCTCAAGGGGGAGGCGCGTCATGCGCTATTTCGAGGACTTCCGCGAGGGTGACGTTCATGAACTCGGCACCGTCACCGTGACGGAGGAGGAGGTGCTGGAGTTCGCGCGGCGGTTCGACCCGCAGCCGTTCCACACCGACCCCGAGCTCGCGAAGCAGTCGCCCTTCGGCGGGCTGATCGCCAGCGGATTCCACACCTCGGCGCTGTTCATGCGGCGTTACGTCGACGGACTGCTCGCCTACAGCGCCTGCGCCGGCTCGCCCGGCATCGACGAGGTCCGCTACCACCGTCCGGTCCGGCCCGGTGAGACCCTCACCGCCCGCATCGTGGTCCTCGGTTCGCGCCCCTCTCTGGGCAACCCCGCCACCGGCATCGTGCAGCCCCGCTGCGAGCTGGTGGCCCCTGACGGGACGGTCGTGTTCAGCATGATCCTGCACAGCATCTTCCGGCGGCGCCCTGCCGACTCCTCCGCCCGCACCCCCGTGCCGACGCCCGCGGTGGAGGACCCGGTTCCCTGCGCACGGATCAGCTGAGCACGGCCGTCCTCCCACACCGTCCTAAGTGAAGGGGGCCTTCGTGGAGGCCGTATCCCGCACCGCCCAGTGGACCGCCGCAGCGCGGGCGCTGGAGACCGAACGCGAGGACCGGCTGTTCGCCGACCCGTACGCCCGCACCGTCGCCGACGACATCGGCTTCGAGCTGCTGGAGCGCTACGCGAGCGCCGGAACCGTACCGTTCCTCGCCATCCGCACCACCTACCTGGACCGCGCCATTGGCCGCGCCGTCGCCGCCGAGGGCATCCGCCAGGTGGTCTTCCTCGCCGCCGGCATGGACACCCGCTTCTACCGGCTGGACTGGCCTGCCGGTGTCACCGTCTACGAACTCGACCGTCCCGCGCTGCTGGAGGCCAAGGCGGCCATGCTCGCCGAGGAGCCCGCTCCGGCCGGCCGGGAGCGGCGCGCCGTCGCCGTCGACCTCACCCAGGACTGGACCGGGTCCCTCAAGGAGGCGGGCTGGCAGTCGGAGCAGCCCACCCTCTGGGTCGTGGAAGGGCTGCTGTTCTTCCTTCCCGAGGCGGCCGTCCGCGGCCTCATCACCACCCTGGCCGGGCAGAGCGCCCCCGGATCGGTCCTCCTCGGCGACGCCATCAGCGCCGCCACGCTGGAGAACCCGCTGTCCAGGTCGTACCTCAAGGTCCTTGAAGACGACGGAAACCCCTGGCTGTTCGGCACGGAGGAGCCCGAGCGGCTCCTCACCGAGTGCGGATGGTCGGTACGCGAGGTCAAGCAGCCCGGGGAGGAAGGCGCGGACTTCGGCCGCTGGCCCTACCCGGTGCCGCCGCGCGAGAGGCCGCGCGTCCCCCGGTCCTTCCTGTTCACCTGCGACCTGCCCACCGGCGAGGAGAACCCGTCATGACCACGGTGACGACCACCCCGGCGACCAACGCCACCGACTTCCACCAGCGGATCATCGGAGACGCGGCCGCCGCCGTGCGCGGGCTGACCGTCTCCCTCGGGCAGCGGCTCGGCCTGTACCGCGCGCTCGCCGAGCACGGACCGCTCACCCCGGCCCAGCTCGCCGAGCGCACCGGGATCAGCGAGCGGTACGCCGTGGAGTGGCTGCACGCCCAGCTCAGCGCGGAGTACGTCCAGCGGCAGGACAGTACCGACACGTACATCCTGCCGGCAGGGCACGTGGCCGTACTGGCCGACCCCGACGCCGTGACCTACGCGGCCGGTTTCTTCACGGCCCTCAAGGCGCTGTACGCCACCGAGGACCTGCTCGTCGACGCCTACCGCACCGGCGACGGCGTCGGCTGGGCCGAGCACGACCCGGCCCTGGACACCGGCATGGGCAGCTTCTTCGAGCCGACCTACCAGCACCGCCTCATCTCCGACTGGGTGCCGTCGCTGCACGACGTCTCCGGGAAGCTGGCGGCGGGCGGCACGGTCGCGGACGTCGGCTGCGGCGTCGGGCACACCACCCTGCTGATCGCCGAGGCGTTCCCGAACGCCACGGTCCACGGCTTCGACTACTCCGAAGAGGCCATCACCCTCGCCCGGCAGCTCGCCGAGGACGCCGGCCTCTCCGACCGGGTCGTCTTCGACGTGGCCTCCGCCGACGACTACCCGGGCACCGGATACGACCTCGTCACCTTCTTCAACTGCCTGCACGACATGGGGGACCCGGTCGCGGCGGCGCAGCACGTGCGCAAGTCCCTCGACGCCGACGGTACGTGGATGCTCGTCGAGTCGAACGTCTCGCCCGACGACGTCGACGCCGGCACCCCGGCCGCGCGCATGTTCATGGCGCTCTCCGCCGTGATGTGCCTGCCCGTCGCCGTCGCCCAGCGCGGCCCGCACGCCCTCGGAAACCACTCCGGTGAGCAGGCATTCCGCGCCATCGCCACCGAGGCCGGCTTCGGCCGCTGGCGGCGCGCGACGGAGACGCCGGTCAACGCGGTCTACGAGGTCAGGCCCTGAGCGCCCGGACCGTCCTGCCACCACCGAACCAAGGAGAACCGTTATGGCCGGCTCCGCCCTGCCCACGTCCGACCGCTTCCTGGAAGTCCTCGCCAGGCTGAGCGAGAAGTCCGTCGAGGACTACTACAACCCGTACCAGCAGTTCGACTGGCCCGAGCGGCTCGACGAGGACCGCATGTGGATGAGCCCCGAGCTGCTCACCCCGTACGGCACTCCGTACTTCGACGAGCTGGGCGAGGACACCATCCGCCGGCTCTCGAAGTGGGAATCGGTGAACTTCTACAGCCTCAACGTGCACGGCATCCGGGAGCTGCTGATCGAGGTCGTCGGGCGCATCCACATGCCCGGCTTCGAGGTGCCCTCGGACTTCTTCCACCACTTCATCGGCGAGGAGAACGAACACATGTGGTTCTTCGCCGAGTTCTGCCGCCGCTACGGCGGCAAGATCTACGGTTCGACCGCGCTCCGGGCGGACTCCGCATGGGAGCCCGAGGCCGAGAACTTCCTCGTCTTCGCCCGGATCCTGTTCTTCGAGGAGCTGGTCGACCACTACAACTCGCGGATGGCACAGGACGCTTCGCTGTGCGACACCATCCGCCACGTCAACCGCATCCACCACCAGGACGAATCCCGGCACATCGCCTTCGGCCGCGAGCTCGTCTCGCTGCTGTACACCCGGATGCGGGAATCCCTCAGCGCGGAGCGGCTGGCCGAGGTCGAGGCGTACCTCAAGCGCTACGTCGTCTTCAGCGTCAACTCGCTCTACAACCCGCACGTCTACCGCGACGCGGGCGTCGCCGACCCGCTGGGCCTGCGCAACGCGCTCATCGCCGACGAGGCGCGACGCGAGCACGAGCGCAAGGCCATCCGCAAGCCGCTCGCCTTCTTCCGCAAGACCGGCATCTTCTCGGACGACACCCTGCCGGCGATCTGACCCCGCGCACCCTCCTACCCACCATTGCGAGGTGGACCGTGACCACAGCACCACCTGCCCAGCCGCAGACGGGCCTGCCGTCCCTCGGCCCCGAGGGCACCGCCCTGCTCCGACTGCTCGACGACACCTTCGAGAGCTGGGGCGTGGCGGCCGGCGCCCGGTCGATGACCATGCCCCCGCTCCTTCCGGCCGCGGATCTCGCCCGGCTCGACTACTACGACAACTTCCCGCAGCAGGCCGTCGTCGCCGCGCCACTCGACCTGGCACGACGCGACGCCTCGCCCTTCTGCGCGGACACCGGCTGTTTCCCCTGCCAGGCGCTCCAGCCCGCGGAACTCGGCCTGCCCTCCGCCTCCTGTTACGCCGTCTTCCTGGACCACCAGGGACAGCAGGTGGCCGGTGACTCGCTCGTCACCATCGTGGGCTGGTGTTTCCGGCAGGAGCAGTACTACGAAGGACTGCGCCGCCAGCTCGCCTTCCGGATGCGGGAGATCGTCGCCATCGGCAGCCGCGACCACGCCGAGGCGCACCTGTGCAGCTTCACCGAGCGCATCGCCGCCTTCGCCGAGGCTCTCGACCTGCCGCTGCGCAAGGAAGCCGCCTGCGACCCCTTCTACGACAAGGGCAGCACCAAGGCGCTGATGCAGCGCCTCTCGCCCGTCAAGCACGAGTTCCTGTACGAGGACCTGGCCATCGCCTCGGTCAACACGCACCGCAACTTCTTCGGCGACCGGTGCGACATCACCCTCGCCGACGCCGGCGGTCCCGCCTTCACCAGCTGCGTGGCCTTCGGCCTGGAGCGCTGGCTGTCCGCTCTCACCCGCCGCCACGGCAGCTGGGAGGCGGCGACCGAGGCGGTCCGGCGGGCGAACGCCGCGGCTCCGGTCGCCGCGCTGTCCGGCGGGCCGGTGACCTGAGGTGCCGGCCCGTCCCACCGCCCCACCGGCGGGCGGCCTGGGCTGGGCGAATCTCGGCATGGACATCGTGTCCGTCACCCGCGTCCGCAGGCTTCTCACCGAACACGGCGAGGAATTCTTCGGCCGGATGCTCGACGCCGGTGAGCTGGACGACTGCCGTACGTCCACCGGCCTCGACCTGCTCGGCCTGTGCGGCCGCATCGCCGCCAAGGAGGCGGCGTTCAAGACGCTGCGCGTCCGCAATGTGCTGCTTCCCTGGCGGGACATCGTCGTGCGGCGTGCGGACGGCGGCTGGCCGGTGGTCCGGCTCAGGCGCAGAGCAGCCGAGTACGCCGCACAGGCCGGCATCACCGAGATCACCGTGAGCATCAGCCACGACGTGGACTACGCGGTGGCCGTGGCCGCCCCGATCATCGGCGACCAGCCCCCATCCCGCACTCACCCCTCCACCGAATCATCGGCACCGTAAGGAGCACTCCATGAACGACGGTCTGCAGCAGGTCAAGGACTGGATCCTCAAGCGCCACCCGGAGCGCGAGGACATCCCCGGCGACCTCGACCTGATCGAGAACCGCCTCATCGACTCCCTCTCCTTCGTCGAGTTCGTCTTCCTGCTGGAGCAGCAGTGCGGGAAGGCCATCGAGATGGAGACCCTGGAGGTCGACGCCATCCGCACGCTCGACGCCATCGAGACGAACTTCTTCTGTGCGGAGGTGGACTGACGATGAGCAGACGGCTCTTCACCTCGGAATCCGTGACCGAGGGCCATCCTGACAAGATCGCTGACCGGATCAGCGACACCGTCCTGGACGCCCTGCTCGCCCAGGACCCGGCGGCCCGGGTCGCGGTGGAAACCCTGATCACCACCGGCCAGGTGCACATCGCCGGCGAGGTCACCACCACCGCGTACGCGCCCATCGAACGGCTCGTCCGTGAAGCGGTGCTCGACATCGGCTACGACTCGTCCGCCAAGGGTTTCGACGGCGCCTCCTGCGGAGTCTCGGTCTCCCTCGGCGCGCAGTCCCCGGACATCGCCCAGGGCGTGGACACCGCGTACGAGAAGCGGGTCGAGGGCTCCGCCGCAGGCGACGAGCTGGACAAGCAGGGCGCCGGCGACCAGGGCCTGATGTTCGGGTACGCCTGCGACGAGACCCCGGAGCTGATGCCGCTCCCGATCCACCTCGCGCACCGCCTGGCCAAGCGCCTCACCGACGTCCGCAAGGACGGCACCGTCCCCTACCTGCGGCCCGACGGCAAGACCCAGGTCACCATCGAGTACCAGGGCAGCCGCCCCGCGCGGCTGGACACCGTGGTCGTCTCCTCGCAGCACGCCGGTGACATCGACCTCGACTCGCTCCTGACCCCCGACATCCGCGAGCACGTGGTCGAGCACGTACTCGGGCAGCTCGCCGACGACGGCATCAAGCTGGCGACCGACGGCTACCGGCTGCTGGTCAACCCGACCGGCCGGTTCGAGATCGGCGGCCCGATGGGTGACGCGGGCCTGACCGGCCGGAAGATCATCATCGATACGTACGGCGGCATGGCCCGGCACGGCGGCGGCGCCTTCTCCGGCAAGGATCCGTCCAAGGTCGACCGCTCCGCGGCGTACGCCATGCGCTGGGTCGCGAAGAACGTGGTGGCGGCCGGCCTGGCCACACGCTGTGAGGTCCAGGTCGCCTACGCGATCGGCAAGGCCGAGCCGGTCGGCCTCTTCGTCGAGACCTTCGGGACCGCGATCGTCTCCCAGGCCCGGATCGAGGAGGCCATCACGGAGGTCTTCGACCTCCGCCCCGCCGCGATCGTCCGCGACCTGGACCTGCTCCGTCCCGTCTACGCGCAGACCGCCGCCTACGGGCACTTCGGCCGCGAACTCCCGGGCTTCACCTGGGAGCGCACCGACCGTGCGGCGGCCCTGCGCGCGGCCGCGGGCGCCTGACGCGCGGACCGGAGCCCGACACGCGGACCGGAACCTGACATGTGGACTGGAGCCTGACATGCGGATCGCGATCACCGGGTCGATCGCCACCGACCATTTGATGACCTTCCCCGGGAACTTCACCGACCAGCTGCTGTCCGACCAGCTCGACCGGGTCTCCCTCTCCTTCCTCGCGGACCGGCTCGATGTCCGCAAGGGCGGCGTGGCGGCCAACATCTCCTTCGGGCTCGGCCTGCTCGGGCTGCGCCCGGTGCTGGTCGGAGCCGTCGGGGCCGACTTCGAGCCGTACCGCGTATGGCTCAAGCAGCACGGCGTGGACACGGACTCCGTCCGGGTCAGCGAGGAGCTGCACACGGCCCGGTTCGTCTGCACCACGGACCGGATGCAGAACCAGATCGCGACCTTCTACGCCGGCGCGATGACCGAGGCCCGCCACATCGACCTGGGAGCGGTCCTCGAACGGGTCGGGCGCCTCGGCCTGGTCATGATCTCCCCGGACGATCCGGAAGCGATGGTGCGGCACACGCGGGCGTGCCGCTCCCTCGGCATCCCCTTCGCGGCCGACCCCTCCCAGCAGCTGGCCCGGCTGGACCGGGCGGCGGTACGCGAGCTCGTGGACGGCGCGCGCTGGCTGTTCACCAACGAGTACGAGGCCGCCCTGCTGCTGGAACGGTCCGGCCTCACCGAGGCGGAGGTCCTGCACCGCGTCGGCTGCTGGGTCACCACGCACGGGGCGGCGGGCGTCCGCATCCACCGGGAAGACCGGCCCCCGCTCGCGGTACCGGCCGTGGAGGTCGCGGGTGTCGTCGACCCGACGGGGGTGGGCGACGCCTTCCGCGCCGGCTTCCTGGCCGGCATGGCGTGGGGCGTGCCGGAGAAGTGCGCCGCCCAGCTCGGCTGCGCCGTCGCGGCCACCGCACTGGACTACGTCGGCACACAGGAGTACCGCCTCTACCGGGACTCCCTCATCGCGCGCATCCGCAACACGTACGGCGTGGGCTGCATCGCCCACCTGGTCGTGCACCTGGGGGAGCTGACATGACAGTCGAACGGGGGGCGGCACTCCGGCAGGCGCTGCGGTCCAGGGTCGTGGTGGCCGACGGAGCGATGGGCACCATGCTCCAGGCCCAGGACCCCAGCCTGGAGGACTACCAGGGACACGAAGGCTGCAACGAGATCCTGAACCTCACCCGGCCGGACGTCGTGCGGGCGGTGCACGAGGAGTACTTCGCGGTCGGGGTGGACTGCGTGGAGACCAACACCTTCGGCGCGAACCACGCGGCGCTGGGGGAGTACGACATCCCCGAGCGGGTCCATGAGCTGTCCGAGGCCGGCGCGCGCATCGCCCGCGAGGCCGCGGACGCCTTCGCCGCAGCGGACGGGCGGGCCCGCTGGGTGCTCGGGTCGATGGGTCCGGGCACCAAGCTCCCGACGCTGGGGCACGCACGGTACGAGGTGCTGCGCGACGCGTACGAACAGAACGCAGCAGGTCTTATCCATGGCGGTGCGGACGCGCTGCTGGTGGAGACGGCGCAGGATCTGCTGCAGGCCAAGGCGGCGGTGCTGGGGGCGCGGCGGGCCCTGGAGTCGGTGGGCGCCGATCTCCCACTGATCGTTTCGGTCACCGTGGAGACCACCGGCACGATGCTGCTGGGTTCGGAGATCGGCGCGGCGCTCACGGCCCTGGAGCCGCTGGGCATCGACGTGATCGGCCTGAACTGCGCCACCGGTCCTGCCGAGATGAGCGAGCACCTGCGCCACCTGGCCCGGCATGCGGGAGTGCTGTTGTCCTGCATGCCCAACGCGGGCCTGCCGGTGCTGGGCAAGGACGGTGCGCACTACCCGCTGAGCCCGGAAGAACTGGCCGATGCCCAGGAGGAGTTCGTCCGGCAGTACGGGGTGTCGTTGGTGGGCGGGTGTTGTGGCACTACGCCGGAGCACCTGCGGCAGGTGGTGGAGCGCGTACGTGGCGTTGCGCCGGCGAGCCGGGTGCCACGTAGGGAACCGGGAGCGGCGTCCTTGTACGCGCATGTCCCGTTCCGCCAGGACACCTCGTACCTGGCGATCGGTGAGCGGACGAATGCCAACGGCTCGAAGAAGTTCCGCGAGGCGATGCTGGAGGGCCGCTGGGACGACTGTGTGGAGATGGCCCGGGACCAGATCCGCGAGGGCGCGCACATGCTCGACCTGTGCGTGGACTACGTGGGCCGGGACGGCGTGGCGGACATGCAGGAGCTGGCCGGGCGGTTCGCCACCGCCTCGACCCTGCCGATCGTGCTGGACTCCACCGAGGTGCCCGTCATCGAGGCCGGCCTGGAGAAGCTGGGCGGCCGCGCGGTCATCAACTCGGTGAACTACGAGGACGGGGACGGCCCGGAGTCCCGCTTCGCCCGGGTCACAAAGCTGGCAGTCGAGCACGGCGCGGCGCTGATCGCGCTGACCATCGATGAGGAGGGCCAGGCCAGGACACTGGAGAAGAAGGTCGAGATCGCTGAGCGGCTCATCGATGACCTGACAGAGCACTGGGGCGTGCGGGAGTCGGACATCCTCATCGACACCCTGACCTTCACCATCTGCACCGGTCAGGAGGAGTCCCGCAAGGACGGCATCGCCACGATCGAGGCGATCCGGGAGCTGAAGCGGCGCCACCCGGAGGTGCAGACCACGCTGGGCCTGTCGAACATCTCCTTCGGTCTGAACCCGGCCGCGCGCATCGTGCTGAACTCGGTGTTTCTGGACGAGTGTGTCAAGGCGGGGCTGGACTCGGCGATCGTGCACGCGTCGAAGATTCTGCCGATCGCGCGGCTGGACGAGGAGCAGGTCAAGGTCGCCCTGGACCTGATCTACGACCGCCGCGAAGAGGGCTATGACCCGCTGCAGAAGCTGATGGAGCTGTTCGAGGGCGCCACCGCCAAGTCGCTGAAGGCGGGTGCGGCCGAGGAGCTGGCGGCCCTGCCGCTGGACGAGCGCCTGCAGCGCCGGATCATCGACGGCGAGAAGAACGGCCTGGAAGCCGACCTGGACACCGCCCTTGAGACCCGTCCGGCCCTGGACATCGTCAACGACACCCTGCTGGCGGGCATGAAGGTGGTCGGCGAGCTGTTCGGCTCGGGCCAGATGCAGCTGCCGTTCGTGCTGCAGTCGGCCGAGGTGATGAAGACCGCGGTGGCCTATCTGGAGCCGCACATGGAGAAGGTGGAGGGCGACGAGGGCAAGGGCACCATCGTGCTGGCCACCGTCCGTGGCGACGTCCACGACATCGGCAAGAACCTCGTCGACATCATTCTCTCCAACAACGGCTACAACGTCGTCAACCTCGGCATCAAGCAGCCGGTCTCCGCGATCCTGGAGGCCGCCGAGGAGCACAAGGCCGATGTGATCGGCATGTCCGGGCTGCTGGTGAAGTCCACGGTGATCATGAAGGAGAACCTGGAGGAGCTCAACACCCGAGGTCTTTCAGAGCAGTTCCCGGTGATTTTGGGCGGCGCCGCCCTCACCCGCGCCTACGTCGAGCAGGACCTGCACGAGATCTACGAGGGCGAGGTCCGCTACGCCCGTGACGCCTTCGAGGGTCTGCGCCTGATGGACGCCCTGATCGCGGTCAAGCGCGGCGTGCCGGGCGCCACCCTGCCCGAGCTCAAGCAGCGCCGCGTACCGCTACGGGAGCTTCCCCCGGCGGAACCGGAGGAGGCCGGCCGCTCGGACGTCGCCACGGACACCCCCGTACCCGCCCCGCCGTTCTGGGGCACCCGCATCATCAAGGGCATCCAGCTCAAGGAGTACGCCTCCTGGCTGGACGAGGGCGCCCTCTTCAAGGGCCAGTGGGGACTCAAGGGCGGCACGGTCGAGAGCGAGGGCCGGCCGCGGCTGCGCATGTGGCTCGACCGGCTGCGGACGGAGAACCTGCTGGAAGCGGCTGTCGTCCACGGCTACTTCCCGTGCGTGTCCAAGGGTGACGACCTGATCATCCTCGACGCGAACGGTGCCGAGCGCACCCGCTTCACCTTCCCGCGCCAGCGCCGCGGCCGCCGGCTGTGCCTCGCGGACTTCTTCCGCCCGGAGGAGTCCGGCGAGACCGATGTCGTCGGGCTGCAGGTCGTCACGGTCGGCTCGAAGATCGGCGAGGAGACGGCCAAGCTGTTCGCGGCCGACTCCTACCGTGACTACCTGGAGCTGCATGGCCTCTCCGTCCAGCTCGCCGAGGCCCTCGCCGAGTACTGGCATGCCCGCGTCCGCTCGGAACTCGGCATCGACGGCAGCGATCCGTCCGCCATGGACGGCATGTTCCGCACCGAGTACCAGGGCTGCCGCTACTCGCTCGGTTACCCGGCCTGCCCGGACCTGGAGGACCGCGCGAAGATCGCCGAACTGCTCCGGCCGGAGCGGATCGGCGTGACGCTCTCCGAGGAGTTCCAGCTGCACCCCGAGCAGTCCACCGATGCCCTCGTCGTCCACCACCCCGAGGCGAGCTACTTCAACGCCGGAGGCCGCGCGTGACGACCTTCTCCTTCGAGTTCTTCCCGCCGAAGACGCCGGCGGGCGAGCGGTTGTTGTGGCAGGCGATCCGGCGCGCGGAGGCGTTGAGCCCGGACTTCGTGTCCGTGACGTACGGCGCCGGCGGCTCGTCGCGGGACCGTACGATCGAGGTGACCCGGCGTATCGCGGACGAGACGACCCTCCGCCCGGTCGCGCATCTGACCGCCATCGGGCACTCGGTCGCCGAACTGCGGGCCGTCATCGGCCAGTACGCGGACGCCGGCATCCGCGACGTGCTGGTCCTGCGCGGCGATCCGCCGGGCGACCCCAGAGGCGTATGGCATCCGCACCCGCACGGCCTGACGCACGCCTACGAACTCGTCGAACTGGTCCGCTCGTTGGGCGATTTCACCATTGGCGTGGCGGCGTTCCCCGAGAAACACCCGCGTTCGCCGGACTGGGAGAGCGACATCCGGCACTTCGTCGCCAAGTGCCGGGCCGGCGCCGACTACGCCATCACCCAGATGTTCTTCGACGTCGAGGACTATCTGCGGCTGCGTGACCGGGTGGTGGCGGCGGGCTGTGACACCCCGATCATTCCCGAGATCATGCCGGCCACCGACGTCCGCTAGATCCGCCGCTTCGCCGAACTCAGCAACGCCGCTTTCCCCGAGGACCTCGCCCACCGGCTGGAGGCGGCTCGCGACGACCCGGCCACCGCCCACCGCATCGGCGTCGAATACGCCACCGCCATGGCCGAACGGCTCCTCGCCGAGGGCGCCCCCGGACTGCACTACATCACCCTCAACCGCTCCACCGCGGCCCTCGACATCCACCGCGCCATCCTGACCTCAAGGAGTGTCCGTGTCCGTGCCTGACCACAAGGTCGCCGACCTGTCCCTGGCCGCCTTCGGCCGCAAGGAGATCACCCTCGCCGAGCACGAGATGCCCGGTCTGATGGCGATCCGCAAGGAGTACGCCGCCGCGCAGCCGCTGGCCGGCGCCCGGATCACCGGCTCGCTGCACATGACCGTGCAGACCGCCGTCCTCATCGAGACCCTGGTCGCCCTCGGCGCCGAGGTCCGCTGGGCGTCCTGCAACATCTTCTCCACCCAGGACCAGGCGGCGGCTGCCGTGGCCGCGGCCGGCATCCCGGTCTTCGCCTGGAAGGGCGAGACCCTGGAGGAGTACTGGTGGTGTACGGAGCAGGCGCTCAGCTGGCCCGGCGGGACCGGCCCCAACATGATCCTGGACGACGGCGGTGACGCCACCCTCCTGGTCCACAAGGGCGTCGAGTACCAGAAGACGGGCGAGCTGCCCGCGGCCGACAATGAGGAACTCGCCGTTGTACGCGCCCTGTTGGAAAACAGCTCCATCGACTGGGCGAAGCTGGCCTCGGAGATCCGTGGTGTCACCGAGGAGACCACGACCGGTGTGCACCGGCTGTACGAGATGCACCGCGACGGCACCCTCCTCTTCCCGGCGATCAACGTCAACGACGCCGTGACGAAGTCGAAGTTCGACAACAAGTACGGCTGCCGGCACTCCCTGATCGACGGCATCAACCGCGCCACCGACGTGCTCATCGGTGGCAAGACCGCCGTGGTCTGCGGCTACGGCGACGTGGGCAAGGGCTGTGCGGAGTCGCTGCGCGGCCAGGGCGCCCGGGTGATCGTCACCGAGATCGACCCGATCTGCGCGCTGCAGGCGGCGATGGACGGCTACCAGGTCACCACGCTGGACGAGGTCGTCGAGACGGCCGACATCTTCATCACCACGACCGGCAACAAGGACATCATCATGGCCTCGGACATGGCCAAGATGAAGCACCAGGCGATCGTGGGCAACATCGGCCACTTCGACAACGAGATCGACATGGCCGGCCTGGCGGCGATCGAGGGCATCGTCAAGGACGAGGTCAAGCCGCAGGTGCACACCTGGACCTTCCCCGACGGCAAGGTCCTGATCGTGCTGTCCGAGGGCCGTCTGCTGAACCTGGGCAACGCCACCGGTCACCCCTCGTTCGTGATGTCCAACTCCTTCGCGGACCAGACGCTGGCCCAGATCGAGCTGTTCACCAAGCCCGAGCAGTACCCGACCGATGTGTACGTGCTGCCCAAGCACCTGGACGAGAAGGTCGCCCGGCTCCACCTGGACTCGCTGGGCGTCAAGCTCACCGAGCTCCGTCCCGAGCAGGCCGCCTACATCGGCGTCGAGGTCGAGGGTCCGTACAAGCCCGACCACTACCGCTACTGAGAGGAGGGACATGACCGGTTACGAGCGTGATCCGGAACTGCCAGGACGGTTGCTGCGCACCGAACGTGACGCGCTGATGCCGTTGCTGCGCGCAACGCCGGAGGACCGGTTCGCCCTCCGTACGGCGTGCCCCGGATGGACCGTACGGGACGTCCTCGCGCACTGTGCGGCGGCGCTCGTACGGATCGTCGAGGGACGCCTCGAGGAGGGCGTCTTCCTGCCGGAGGCGAACGCCGCTGATGTCGCCGAGCGCGCGGACTGGCCGCTCGCCCGGATCCTGGACGAGCTGGAGCGCGGCTTCACCGAGGCCGGTCCGGCGATCGCGAAGTACGAGGACGGGACGCTGGACGCCGTGGCGTTGGGGGAGTGGGTGCACGCGGGAGACGTGCGCGAGGCATTCGGCGTTCCGGGGGCCTACGCCGGGGCCGCGACCGAGGTGGCCCTGCCGCTTCTCGCCATGGCCAGCAGGCGGCGGGAGACGCCGCGCCTGCATGCCTACCTCGACGGCTCGGCCGTACCGCTGGAGCTCGGCAACGAGACCGAGGGGCGGCCTGCCGCGTCCTTCCACGGCGACACACCGTCCCTGATCCGTGTCTACTCGGGCCGGCCGCTCGTCGGCACACGGTACGAGCTGTCCGGCGCCAGCGAAGAGGAGCTGCTCATTTACCGCTGACGCACCGTCATCCGTACCGTCACTCCCCTCGTCACTCCCCCCGTGTCACTCCGTATTGACGATCTGGAAGGCTTCGGCGAGGCGGCCTGGTGGCAGGCCGCCCGCCCGTGCGTGTTCGGAGAGCCAGTCACGCAGCAGGCCGGCCAGGTCGTCGAAGTGTGCGGTCTGGGAGGTGTGGATGCGCAGGGCGTCGACCTTGCGGTCGAAGACCGGGGTGACGTCGACGTACTGATTGGGGGAGGGGCCCGTCATCAGCCACAGTTCGGTGACGACCCATGGCTCAAGACCCTCCTCCTTGAGGAGTTCCTGGTGCGCGAAGGGGTTGCGGGCCTCCGGGTAGATCGCGCGGAGCGCCGCATCGCCGACCGCTCGGTGGTCGGGGTGCAGGTCGGCGACCCGCTGCCAGTTGATCTCGGGGCTGGGGATGATGGCCCGCTGCGGCCGTACCTCGCGTATCACCCTGCACAGGTCGCGGCGCAGGTCGACGCTCGGCTCGACGAAGCCGTCCGGGTAGCCGAGGAAGCGGATGTCGTGGACTCCGCTGAGCTTCGCCGAGTGGGTCTGTTCGGCACGGCGCAGATGCGCCATGGCCTGGCGCGGCAGCTGCTCGTCGTATCCTCCCGCGCCGCCGTCCGTGACGATGCAGTACGTCACGCGGGTGCCGTGGGAAATCCACTGCATCACGGTGCCGCTCACGCAGAACTCGATGTCGTCCGGGTGCGCGGCCACGACCAGCAGACTCTCGGGCGCGGAGCGGTCGGGGGAGTCGGTAGTGAAATCACCCATGCGGCCAGCCTGGTGAGCGGGCGGGTGGCCGACAAGGCGGGGGCGATGGCGCGTTCGCGTCATGGCACTTACGCGCCAGACAAAAAATTGGTAGCTTCAAATCATTGATTGAGCAAGAAGAGCTGGTTCGGCCGGGCCTGTCGTGGGCCCGCTTGAGCATCCGGAGGCGACCGGCATGTGCAGGATCTTTGGCTCCTTCGCGGTCGGGGCCACCCGGCCCGAACTCGCGGCGGTCTCGGCGCGGCAGCGGCACGGCGGCCCCGACCAGCGTGGTGCGGCGCGCGGGCCGGGCTGGTCACTCGGCTGCGACCGGCTGGCGATCACCGACCCGGCCGGGGGCGCCCAGCCCTACCGCCTCGCGGCAGTGCCCGGAGTGCTGGCCGTACTGAACGGTGAGATCTACAACCACGCGGAGCTGCGCCGCCGCCTCACCGCCCGCGGGCACCGCTTCCCGGATGCCTGCGACGGCAGCCTGCTTCCCGCGCTCTACGCGGAGTACGGGCCGGCGTTCGCCGAGCACCTGGACGGCATGTTCGCCATCGCCGTGCTCGACCTGCGGTCGCGGCCCCAACTCGTCCTGGCCGTCGACGACATGGGCATGAAACCTCTGCACTACCACTGGTCCGAGGGCGGTGCCGTCCGGTTCGCCTCGGAGATACCGGCGCTGCTCGCCTTCGACGGTGTACCGGCGGTGCCCCGTGACGACGCCCTGGACACGGTGCTGGCGACGCGTACCGCGCTCGGGACGCACACCGCGCTGGAAGGCGTCCGGGTACTGCCGCCCGGCGCCACGGCAGTGATCCGGAGCGGTGAGCCGCTCCGGCTGCGGCAGCGGGCGCCGCATGCGGCGGCCGCCCATGGCGAGGCCCAGGACGTGCTGCGCCACGAGGTGCGGCGGCTGGCACGGACCGGGAGTCCGCTGTGTGCCATCACCAGCGGCGGCCTGGACTCCGGGCTCGTGACGGCGCTCGCCGCCGAAGAAGTGCGGGAAGCCGGCGGCGGACCGCTGCACACCTTCCACCTCTCCTACCGGGGACGCTGGCCGGCCGCCGAACACGAACACGCCCGGGCCGTCGCCCGCCGGTCCCGCACCGAACACCACCACATCGCCGTCGACCCCGCCGAGTTCGGCTCACTGCTCACCCGTACGGTCCGCCACATGGGCCAGCCGAACGCCGACCCCATCGCACTGAGCACCTACGCCCTGTTCCGCGCGGTGCGCGAGGCCGGCTTCACCGTGGCGCTCACCGGTGACGGCGCGGACGAGCTCTTCGGCGGTTACGACCGGATGCGCGCCGCGCTGGCCGCCCCGGCAGGCACCGACTGGATCTCTCCGTACGTCGATGCGCTCGGCGCCGCACCGCGGCTGCTGCGCGAACGGCTCTACACCCCGGCCTACCGCGCGTACCTCGCGGAGCGGGGCTCGGCGGCGGACCGGATCACCGCCGAGCTGCGCGCGCACGCGAGAGAAGACGCGGACCGGCTCGCCACGCTCACCCGCTTCGAGACGGGGCGCCGACTGCCGGCCTACCACCTGCGCCGCGTCGACCACCTGAGCATGGCCTGGGCGGTCGAGGCCCGCATGCCGTTCTGCCAGCCGTCGGTGACCGCGTACGCCCGAAGCCTCCCGGTGTCCGCGCGGAACGGGAAGCGGGCGCTGTACGAAGCGGGCCGCGGGCTGCTCCCGGCCGCCGTCCTGCGCCGCCCCAAGCAGCCGTTCACCCTGCCGGTGGCCGCCATGCTCACCACCGGGAGCCCCCTGCTGGACACCGTCTGCGAGCTGCTCTCGCCCGCGCGGCTGCGACGAGGCGGCAGGGTCCGCGCCGACCGGGTGCAGGCGCTGCTGGCCCGGCAGCTGGCCCGCCCCTCCGACACCGACGCGCTCGCCCTCTGGGGCATCGCCGTGCACGAACTGTGGACGGAGGTCGTCCAGGGCATGCGGATCCCCGCCGGATGCGCCGCGTGATCGCGGACGTCGTCCGCGCGGAGGGCGCGCCGGGGCCGACCCTCGTGCTCGACCGGGACCGGCTCCCGCCCGGCATGCTCGCCTCCCGGTCCGACCTCGCCGCTGTACGGGCGTGGCTGGAGCGGTCCGGGCGCGGGCACATCCGCAAGCTCGGACTGTACGGAACCTCCGCCGACCCGGCGTACGACCTGGACTACCGCTTCGTGCAGTGTCTGCCCGGCGGCTTCGACTTCCGCACCGGGTGCGGGCACTCGCTCCTGGCGTGCGTGGCCGCACGCGGGCTGACCGGGCCGGTGCGGGTACGCGCGGTGACCACGGGAGACACCGTGGTGTGCGAGCCGGAGCCCGGGGGGACGTACACGGTGCGTCTTGAGCGGCCCGGCCCGCTGGCCGCCCTGCTGCCCACCGGCAGGCCGCTCGACCTGCTCTGCGGGCTGCGGGTGACGCTCGTACGGTTCGGCAATCCGTACGTCCTCGTGAACGCGGCCGACCTCGGTCTGCGGTCCGGGCGGGAGCTGTTCACGGCCGATGACGCCGTGCTCGCCCGGCTCCGCGAGGTCCGGGCGGCCGCCGCGGCGGCCCTCGGCCATCGTCCGGACGGTGCCGTGCCGAAGGTCGCCGCGCTCGCCGTGGACCGTGCGGGGGCACTGGCCGTGCGGGCGGTCACGGTGCCCGCATGGCATCCGAGCCTCGCACTGACCGGTGCCCTGTGCGTCACCGCGGCCGCGGCGGTCCCGGGGACGCTGCCGGAGCTGCTGACGCGGGCGGGTGGCGGGGCGCCCGGGGCTTCCGGCCGGCGGCCCATGCGCCTGTTGACCCCGGGCGGGGCCGTCGCCACCTCGGCGGCCACGGCCGGGTCCTGGCTGCGTGACGTGAGCGTGCACGGCAAGCGTGCCCGCGTCGTCGAGCGCGGGGTGCCGCTGCCGTGGCGTATCCACGTCACGGCGTGAACGCGCAGCCCTTCACGGCCCTTTCGTGCTGAATCCTCTGCCAGGCTGGTGACCGGAGACTCCCCGAATTCCTGCGCATTCCGGGGGAGTCCGGATCCCTTTGTGTCCCCAGCCGGGAGAGCCGACGAGAATGACATTCGAGAATCTGCACGTCGTGGTCACCGGCGCCTCGCGCCATTTCGGGCGGGCACTCGCCATCGGATTCGCTCATCTGGGCGCCGAGGTATATGTCTCGGCCCGGACCGTCGAGGCGGCGGAACGCACCCGTACAGAGGTGGTCGGTGCGGCCCGCGAACGCATCCACGCATTCGGCTGCGACTTGAGCAGGCCCGCCGACATCCGGGACTTCGCCCGCCAGGTCGGGGAGCGTACCGACCGGGTGGACCTGCTCGTCAACAATGGCGCCCGCTGGCTCGACGGGATGGAGTTCGAAGCGGCCACCGACGACCAGATCGTCGAAACGATCGAGTCGACGGCCGGCGGCAGCGTCCTGATGGTGAAGCACTTCCTGCCGCTCCTGCGGGCGTCCCAGCGGCCCGACATCATCAACATGGTGGCGGTGAGCGCCGCTTATGGACCGGGGAACGCGGCAGCACCGGCGCACGAGGCGTTTTACGCGGCCAAGAGCGCGCAGGCCGGATTCGCCGACATCCTCTCGCGACGCCTCGGCCCTTCGGGGGTACGGGTCTTCTCCCTCTATCCGCCCGACTTCTCGACCTCGGACCCGAAGTCCGTGGAGTGGGAGGGAATGGGCGGCGCGAACCCCTCGCAGCAGGACGAGAAACTCACCACGCAGGCCCTCTTCGAATGCATCGTCTACGCGGTGGAACAGCCGAGGGACTGCTTCATCCGGTCGTTCCACTTCGAACCCCGCTGAGACCGGCACCGCATTTCCGACGTCACCCGCACCAATTCCGCGTACCACGCGTCAAGGAGGTCCATCCGTGCCCACGCCTCTCTGGATCACGGCGACCCCACCCGCCCCGCACGGCGAACTCCACATCGGGCATCTGGCCGGCCCGTATGTCGCCGCCGACGTCCTCGCCCGCTTCCTGCGCGCCGACGGCCGCCCGGTCCTGTTCACCACCGGCACCGCCGACCACGCGGTGTCGGTGGAGGAACGGGCGCTGCGTACCGGCCGCAAGGCGGCGGAGGTCGCCGAGGGCTACCACGCAGCGATCACCGCCGACTGGCGGCGCTCCGGCATCACCTTCGACCACGTCGTCCAGCCGCTCGGCGACCGCGGTTATGTCCGGTGGATCCAGGACCTGTTCCGCCGGCTGCACGCCGAAGGGGTCATCGCCCCGCGAGCCCGGCTGCTGCCGTACTGCGAGCCGTGCGACCGCTGGCTGTACGGTGCGCGCGTCACGGGAGGCTGTCCGCGCTGCGGGGTGCCGGGGGCGGGCGGCGTCTGCCGCACGTGTGCCTGGCCGAACGACTGCGGCGACCTGCTCGAACCGTCCTGTGGCCGGTGCGGAACGGCTGCGTCGCTCCGCCGCTGCCGGCGGCTGTACCTGCCGTTGGAACCGTTCCGGGAGACGCTCGCCGACTACTGGAACACCCTGGACCTGCCTCCGCGGCTCGCCGCACTGTGCGAGAGCCTGATCGAGGACGGACTCCCCGACGTGTCCGTCGGACACCCCGGAGACTGGGGCATCGCGGTCCCGGTCGACGACTTCGCCGACCACCGCATCGACGCCTGCTTCGAATCCGCGGCCATGCAGCTGTTCGGCCACGCGTCGAGGGACGAGCCCTGGCCGGAGCGCACAGTGCACTTCTGCGGATTCGGCCACGCCTTCTGCCACGCCGTGCTGCTGCCCGCGCTGTTACTGGCCCAGGGCGTGAAACTGCCGCAGGACTTCCACGTCAACGAGGGATTCCGCATCCAGGCCGGCGCCGACGAGGTGTGGGCGCTGGACCTGCTCACCGAATTCGGCTCCGACACGCTGCGCCGCCACGTACTGGAGGCGCGCCCGGTCGGCAGGGACACCGTCTTCGACCGCGACCGCCTCGCACAGGCCCGGCAGGTGCTCGACGGCACCTGGAACGGCTGGCTCTCACGGCTGTTCGCCGCGATCCGGGAGGAGAGTTCCGGACTGGTGCCGCAGGTACTGCCCGGGGGAACCGGATGGGACACCCACGTCCGGCGGATGAACCGGGGAGTGGCGGAGCTGCGCGAGGCATACAGCCTCGACTCCTTCGATCCGCGCAGGGCCGTGGCGATGCTCGATGAGATCGTGCGGTCCACGGACGACTTCGGGCACGTCAACGCCCATGAACGGCGGCGGCCGCACCGTGACGGGCGGCATCTGGCGCCCCTCGTGGCGGAGCTGAGCGTCGCCGCGGCGCTGACCGCGTGGGCGCGTCCGGTGATGCCGGAAGGAGCCGACCGGCTCGCGGCGGCACTGCGCATTGCTCCCGGCGGCCCGGTGGACGAGGACGCGCTCGCCGCCCCGGCGGCCGGCACGCGCCTGGACCCGCCTTCGGGATCCGTCTTCGGTTTCTGACGACGGTACGCGGACCACGGACATCCGGTGGTCCGCGTACTCGCGTGTGCGGCACCTGCAAGCGGGGCCGCGGCGTCCGCTCCCGAAGGAGGAGTGCCGGGACGCCTGGCGGAGTTCTCCCTGGCCTTGCTGCGCGACGCCGCGCGCGACGGCACGCCGCCGTACGACCTCAGCCACTCGCACTACTGGCTCTCCGGCCAAGTAGGGCGGGTGGCCGCTGCGCGCTGGCCCAGGGCTGCGCGGCCGGCTTCTCGTCCCCGTCATCGGCGGTCTCAGCGGTGCCGGCCGCGACGTTGGAGGCGTACGGGAATGCGCTGAGCCGGACCGGTGACCGGCGGGGCAGAGGCGGCGGCAACGCCCCTGCCCCAGTGGGCACTCCCCACCTGGAGGAGAGGGAGCGCCGCGGTTCGAGCCTAGCAGGTCTCTTTGTCTCACCAAAAGAATGGTGCATCCCAGAGACGGCCGTTCGGTACGGAATTCGGCCAGTCGGCAATAAGGCGCGAGAGAAAGTCTGACGCACTTTTGCCATGGCGCGGATGCGACGCACGAGGACCCTGGTTCCCAGGGTGGCGACAGGTAATTATCTAAGTGTCTTCCCCGCGGCACCCGGCGGCACGGGTGAGGGGAGATCCACGTAATTCATTTTCGTCACCTGGAGGAATCATGTCCGTTGCCACCCGAGTTCACGTCCCCGCGACCGGCCTGCGCGCCGCCCTCCGGCAGTTCGCCCTGGCGGCCCTGCTGTGTTCCGCCGTCGCCGCGCCGGCGGTCGTTCCGGCGCTGGGCGAGGTGGCTGTCCGCATCACCGCAGGCGGCGAGGACAACACCTGGCCGGTGCAGCCCGCGCCCGTGACGCTGGCCGCCTCGCTGGGCGGGGAGGACAACACCTGGCCGGTCCAGCCGGTCACGTCGGCCTCGGTGTACGGCACGGACGACAACACCTGGCCCGTGCAGCCGGCCGCGTAACGGCGCGCAGATCGCGCGAAAGGCTCCGGTCCGCTTCTTCCCGAGCGGGCCGGAGCCTTTTCATGCCTTCCGGCAATCGGGGCAGAGCCCTTTCATGATGATCTCGGTGTCGTTCATCCGCCAACCACGCAGACCCTTTTCCGGCGGAACCGGATCCTCGTACTCAACATTCTCCACCCGGCCGCAGCCGGTGCAGAGCGCGTGATGGTGCCGCTTCTCCGCGATCTCGAAAACGGCGGGAAAGCCCGGCCGTTCGAACTTCGTGACGAGCCCGGTGTCCAGGAAATGCCGCAGCATGTCGTAGACCGCCTGGCTGGTGAGTGTGCCCAGCCGGTCGCGGGCCGCGGCCGTGATGGCTTCCACGTCCAGGTGGCTGCCGTCGGACAGTACTTGCAGCACCTCGAGCCGCGGGCCCGTCACGCGCAGGCCGACGTCGCGGAGCCGCTGGATCACCGCGTCCCGTTCGCTCGCCGCCGTCTCTCGCACCATCGCTCCGCCATCTGGTGAGACCAAAACTTTGCTCGCATCGTACCTCTTGCCGCGCCAGAAGGCTTGGGGCGTGCGGGCAGGACGGACCACCAGAAGGGGGCCGGGAGGACGGTGGGCGCGCGCAGGGAGCGGTGTGACGGCCGGACGTTCTCGTTCAGTCGAGCCAGCCGAGGCGCGTGGCGCGCACTCCGGCCTCGAAACGGCTGGACGCTCCGAGCTCCTGCATCAGCTCGGACAGCAGCCGGCTCACGGTGCGCAGGGACACTCCGAGGCTGCGGGCGATCTTCTCGTCCTTCATGCCCGATGCCAACATGCGCAGCGCGGCGCGCTGTTGCTCGGAGAGCCCGTCGCCGCCGCGTTCGGGCGCGAGTTGTTCGCCGAAGGGGACGGCGGTGTGCCAGCAGTGCTCGTACAGCGCGAGGTACGAGCGGACCAGCGCGGGCCCGCGGGCGAGGATGGCGCCCGCCGAACTGTCCTCGGGATCGACCGGCAGCACGGCGAACTGATGGTCCGCGATGATCATGTTCATGGGCACGACGGGGGACAGGCGGAGTTCGACGCCCAGCTCCACCTTCTGCCGGAAGTGCTCCGCCATGTCGGGTACGGAGGCGAAGCGCTGGTTGAAGATCGTCCGCACCCGCACGCCGTTCGCGATCTGACGCCGGTCGCGGCTCAGCGGGCGCTCCGGGACCTCCCGTTGGAGCGCGCTCGGATGCATCGAGGCGAGGTCGTGCTGGATCACGTCGGTGATGTCCTCCAGCACCTGCTGGATGCGCCGGTAGTCGGTGAGGACCTCGACCTCGACTTCGGAACCGACGAGGGAGCCGGCGCGGAGGAAGCTGCCGGCGAGGGTTTCCAGGGTGCTGTACGCCTCGTCGGCCTGGTGGAGATGCTCACGCAGGCGGAGCCGTTCCTTCTCCAGCAGGCGCAGTAAGGCGATCTCGGGATCGATGACCGCCACCGCGTCGGTGTCGGACTCCGCCCGCTTGCCCGAGGCCAGCGCGAGCTGGTTGTCGTGGGCGGTTCCTGTGTGGACGATCAGGCCGAGGTCGAGCAATTCGTTGCGACATCGCTCGCGTTCTTCCGGGCCGAGGGCCATATCGGAGACCACCGCATCGAAGCTGGACGCGCCACGCGACCGCAGCTCCTGGTAGAGAGCGAGTGCCAGGTCAGTGGATTGCGTACGCGCCTTGCCACCGGCTTTGACCACGCTAAAGGCCCCCCATGTCCTTCTGTCGGTCACACTCGTCACACTTTGTCACAGCTGTAACGATGGTTCTCCGCCCTCGAACACCGGTGTGATCCTAGTCACTTTTCGAACGGCAGACGAGGAGCACGCTACGAGTCCGCTCGTCGAGCTGCTGTTGCCGGCGGTCCGTGATGCACAGCCCAGCGGCGGCCAGCTCCTCGGCCAAGCGTCCCCGGTCGACGATCCACTTGTCCGCCGTCAGTACGGACCTGCGGATACGCGACTTTTCGGTGCGGTCGCAATAGTAAGTGATGTGTTCGAGTTGCGCGTTGAGATCGAACACCTGCCGGGCGACGACCCATTCCGTGACGCCATCGACCCGGGGGACCGGAAAGGACCAGGTGCGGTGGGGGGCCGCAGCGAGGCCGGACGGGTCGTGTTCGGTGTAGTCAAGGGCGAGGGCTCCGCCGGTGCCGAGGTGCGCGGCGATCTCGCGCAGCATGCCGGGACGCTCCCGCGGCGGTACGGCAGTGATCATGGCGCCCGCCAGCAGGGCGAGTTGGTAGCGGTGGCGCAGCCGGAGCCGGCTCATGTCGGCGTGGCTCGTGGTGACCAGGCGTTCCACGTGCGGCCCGATCCTGGCCGCCCAGGACCGCAGTCGGCGCAGGCTGCGGCGGTCGCGGTCCACGGCCTCCACCGGGAAGCCGTGGCGCGCGAAGGGGACGGCCAGCCGCCCGGCTCCGGAGCCCAGGTCGAGTACCGGGCCGGCGGTCGTCCTGGCGATCCGCAGATACTCGACGATGTCTGCGCTGAACGGGCCGAAGAGCGCGTCCTGGAGCCAGACGTCCTGCTCGTCGTGGACCGCGGTGGACTCCAGCCCCGGCAGGTGTGCCGGGAACGCCGAGGGATGACGGGGAGGCAGGACCGGACCGGGCGCAGCGGGCACCTGCATGCTCGACGGGGTGTGCATCGCTCCTCCAGGAAGCTCGGTCTCGGTCCCTGCCTGCCGGGCGGGGCTCCGTGCCGCCGGAACCTCGCCGCCGAAGGAAATCGTGACCTGGCCGGATGCCGCCGGACCAGCCGAAACCGTTGCGCGTCCACGCTATGGCGTGGATGCGCCAAGCCGGTCCGCGAGGGGAGCGATGGAGGGTCAGACGAAGCGGGTGAGCCGGGTCCCCGACCTCTCGAACCCGACCCGGGTGAAGAACGGAAGCGCCGGGTCCTGCTCACAGGGCAAGGAGAACCCTTGCCGGAGCGCGCCGTGGTCACGCATCCGGTCGGTGACTTCGGCGAGCAGGGTGCCGCCGATCTTCCGGTGCCGCTGGTCCGGGGCCGTACCCAACGCGTACAGCTCGCCCTCGCCCGGCATCGGCACCCCGCCGGCGGCGGCTCCGACGACGCGCCCGGAGGCATCCGCGGCCACCAGCCAGCCGAGCCACCCGGGGGCGCCGCCGGGAATTCCGATTTCGGCGTGGAGACGGCTGAGTGAGCAGTGCGTTCCCACCAGTTGCTGTACTGCCGACGTGTCGAGAATTCCCGAATAGCTGTCGCGTATCACCTGACCCAGTAGCTGGGATATCGCGGCCGCGTCGGCCGGAGTTGCTGGCCGCACTGTCACCGGGCTCATATGCCCTGTCCCTCCCCGGGGTCTCAACAGCTGCCCCAACCGGCCCAACAATAGCGGTGAATTACTGTTGCGGGCCCAGAAGCCGCAATTACGAATCTACGAAGTAAATACGTAGATGCGAGCCGTCAGAACTGGGAGCAACAGGCCAGCACGAGGGGCGTGGCGGCGGCCACCGCGAGCGCGCCCGCCAGCAGGCCCCGTAGTGCGGGGTGGCCGTGGCGGTGGGGCGTGAGAATGCGTCGCATGCGCAGCGCGGCAGACGGCCCACCTGCCGCGAAGGTCGCCGGAGGCGTCTGCCGGCCCGTGGCCATGGCGTAGAGCGCGGTGGCCAGTGCATCCCGGGAACACCGGCGCAATGCACGGTCGTCCGCGGCCATTTCCAACAGCAGGGGTACTTCGGTACGCACCCAACGTCCCAGTGGCAGTCGTGGGAATAGCCGGCCGAATGTCTCGGCGGCCGACACCAGTACGTGATGACGGCCGGAGATGTGTGCCCGCTCGTGTTCCAGTGCCGCGGACAACTGCGCCGCCGTGAGTGTTTTCCGGGCTCCCGAGCTCACCACGATCCGGGCGGCACGGCCGGGCAGACAGTAGACGGCGGGGGTGTCGTGATCGATGACGACCGCGCGCAGTGCGGCGTCCGTGCTGCCCACCACACGCAGGATCTCGGAGTGCTGGACGCGGCTCCGCCGAGCGCGTGCCAGCCCATGGCAGAGGGCCGCCGCCGGCAGGGCAATCACCATGGCCGCCGCCCCCGCCGCCACATGATCCATGGCCGAGAGAGCGTCCAAGGAGACGACGTCGGAGAAGCGGCAACTCCCGGCAGTCCACGGCAGGCAGGCCACCGTCCGGTCGGCCAGTGCGTGACTGCTGTCGTACGGCAGCAGCAGCTGGAGCACGCCGCCGGCGACCGCCAGGACGAACGCCGCGCAGAGCGTGAGCCAGCCGGCGACCGCCGTCCTCGGCGCCTCGCGGGCCCAGCGGGAGCGGGCCACCGGCCCGGGGAACACCACGCCGGTGAGCAGGATGACCAACAGCGGAGGCAGGACGTGATGGTTCATGAACGACCACCACCGGCCTCGCAGGACTCTTCCGCACCTTCGCGGCCGACGGTGCGCAGGGCCGCGTCCAAGGCAGCGAAATCCTCCTGGGACATGTCCTCGACGAAGCGCAGCAGGGCGGCCTGCCGGTCCTCGCTGCGGCCCAGCGCGTCCCGCATGAGCGCCGCGGTGTAGTCCTCCCGCCCGCGCATTGGTTCGTACGCCCAGGCCCGCCCGACCTTCTGCCGCCGGAGCCAGCCCTTGCGGTAGAGGATTTCCGCCACCGTCATCACCGTCGTATAGGCCACGGACCGGGTGCGATTGATGTCGTCGACGACCTCGCGCACCGTAGTGGGCCGTTCCCACCGCCACAGGCGGTCCATGATCTCGGCTTCCAGATCGCCCAGCTGTCGCATGACCGCATCCCCTCCCAGGGCTTCGCCGCGATGGACTGATGTCGGGACTGCTCAAAAATGCTCAAGGTGTGCCACATCGTATGGCGCTGCCGGAGCCACCGGGCACGACAACACCCTCCATACCCGGAGCGGGTATGGAGGGTGCCGGTCACGCCCGGACGAGGCGTGCGATGGCCTTCGACGCTTCCCCGACCTTGGTCTTCGCCTGGTCGCCACCTTCCACGATGGCCTCGGTGACACAGCAGTTGAGGTGCTCGTCAAGCATGACCAGGGCCACGGACCGCAGCGCCGCGTTGGTCGCGGAGATCTGGGTGAGGACGTCGATGCAGTAGGTGTCCTCCTCGACCATCCGCTGCACGCCGCGCACTTGACCTTCGATGAGCCGCAGGCGCCTGATGACGCCGTCCCTTTGTTCCTGGTACCCGGGCATCGTGGCCTCCGTATCAGTGGTCCGCTGCTTGGAATCCCCGCAGCCGCAGGCTGTTGCCGACGACGAAGACCGAGGAGAAGGCCATCGCCGCACCCGCGATCATCGGGTTCAGCAGGCCGGAAGCGGCGAGGGGGAGGGCCGCGACGTTGTAGGCGAAGGCCCAGAAGAGGTTGGACTTGATGGTGCCGAGCGTCTTGCGGGAGAGGCGGATGGCGTCGGCCGCGGCACGCAGGTCACCGCGTACGAGGGTCAGGTCGCCGGCTTCGATGGCGGCGTCCGTGCCGGTGCCCATGGCCAGGCCGAGGTCGGCCTGGGCGAGGGCCGCGGCGTCGTTGACGCCGTCACCCACCATTGCCACCGACTTGCCCTCCTCCTGGAGGCGCTTGACGACATCCACCTTGTCCTGGGGGAGTACCTCGGCGATCACCTCGTCGATGCCGACCTCCGCGGCGACCGTCTTGGCCACGGCCTCGTTGTCGCCGGTGAGGAGGATGGGGGTGAGGCCGAGGGCGCGCAGCCGCCGGATGGCTTCCGGGCTGGTCTCCTTCACCGCGTCGGCGACCTCAAGGACCGCGCGGGCCTCGCCGTCCCAGGCCACGGTGATGGCGGTACGCCCGGCCGCCTCGGCATCCGCTTTGGCGCGCGCCAGTTCCACCGGCAGTTCGATGGCCCACTCGGCCAGCAGCTTTTCGCGGCCGACGAGGACGGCGTGGCCGTCGACGACGCCCTGGACGCCGAGTCCGGCGATGTTGGCGAAGTCCTCGGGGGTGGGGAGGGTGCCGACCTTGGCGCTCGCTCCGGCGGCGACGGCCTGGGCGATCGGGTGCTCGGAGGAGTGCTCCAACGCGCCGGCCAGCCGTAGTACTTCGGACTCGTCGGTGTCGGCTGCGGTGTGCACGGCCAGCAGGGTCATGCGCCCGGTGGTGACGGTGCCGGTCTTGTCCAGGACGATCGTGTCGACCTTGCGGGTGCTCTCCAGCACTTCCGGGCCCTTGATGAGGATGCCGAGCTGGGCGCCGCGGCCGGTGCCGACCATCAGTGCGGTCGGGGTGGCAAGGCCCAGGGCGCAGGGGCAGGCGATGATCAGTACGGCCACCGCGGCGGTGAACGCGGCCGTCAGGCCGGCGCCGTTGCCCAGCCAGAAGCCGAGCGTGGCCAGCGCAAGGGCGATGACGACGGGCACGAAGACGGCGGAGATCTTGTCGGCGAGGCGCTGGGCGGCGGCCTTGCCGTTCTGCGCGTCCTCCACCAGCTTCGCCATCCGGGCGAGCTGGGTGTCGGCACCGACCCGGGTGGCCTCCACCACGAGCCGTCCACCGACATTGAGCGTCGCACCAGTGACGCTGTCGCCGACCGCGACCTCCACGGGAACGGACTCACCCGTGAGCATCGAGGCGTCCACGGCGGACGCCCCCTCGACGACGGTGCCGTCCGTGGCGATCTTCTCGCCGGGGCGGACCAGGAAGCGGTCGCCGACCTGCAACTCGGCGGTGGGCACGGTTACTTCGCGGCCGTCGCGCAGTACGGTGACTTCCTTGGCGCCCAGTTCCAGCAGGGCCTTGAGGGCGGCGCCGGCCTTGCGCTTGGAGCGGGCCTCGAAGTAGCGCCCGGCCAGGATGAAGGCGGTGACGCCCGCGGCGGCCTCCAGGTAGATGTTGCCGGCGCCGTCGGTGCGGGCGATGGTCAGCTCGAAGGGGTGCGTCATGCCGGGCGTGCCGGCGGTGCCGAAGAACAGCGCCCACAGTGACCACAGGAACGCGGCCGTCGTGCCGACCGAGATCAGGGTGTCCATGGTGGCCGCGCCGTGCTTGGCGTTGGTCCAGGCGGCGCGGTGGAAGGGCCAGGCGGCGTACGTGACGACGGGTGCCGCCAGGGTGAGTGAGAGCCACTGCCAGTACTCGATCTGCAGGGCCGGGACCATCGCCATCGCGATCACGGGGACGGCGAGCGCGGCGGCGGTGATCAGGCGCTGACGCAGCGGCCGCAGCTCGTCGGGCTCGTCCGCTCCCTGTTCACTCCCCGCGGGAGCACTGTCGGTACGTGGCGGTGCGGGCTCGTGCGCGGTGTAGCCGGTGGCCTCGACGGTGGCGATCAGGTCCTGCACGGAGACGTCCGTGCCCTGGTACGTGACCTTCGCCTTCTCGGTGGCGTAGTTGACGGTGGCCTCGACCCCGTCCATGCGGTTGAGCTTCTTCTCGATCCGGGCCGCGCAGGAGGCGCAGGTCATGCCGCCGATGGCGAGCTCGACCTCGGCGGCGCCGGGGCTGGTGGTGGTCATGTCTGCTCCTCGCAGCTTACGGATGTACGGAGGGAGAGGCGGGCGGGGCCTCGGGGGCGGCCCCGCCCGGCCCGTCCTTCGGTCAGGCGCGGCCGGTGAACTCGTAGCCGGCCTCGTCGACCGTCGAGGCGATGAGGGCGTCGTCGGGCTCGCCCGTGGTGGTGACGGTGACCAGACCGGTACCGATCTCCACCTCGACTTTGTCGACGCTGTCGAGCCCGCCGACGGCCTTGGCGACAATGCCCTGGCAGTGCGCGCTGCCGATGCCGTTGACCTTGTAGACCACGGTGTTGGCGCCGGGGGTCGTGGTGGCGGTCGCGGTCGCCGTGGCCTCGGTCTTCTCGGTGCTGTTGGTGTTGCAGCTGCCATCGGGGGTGCAGCAGGACGACATGGGCTTCCTCCTGGAGGACGGATACGGATCTCTGCCGCATACCCCGAGGGGGTATCGGCGGTGCGGCTCCATGTATACCCCCTCCCCGTATGCGCCGCAAGGGGCGGATCAGGGTTGACGCTGTACCCCCGGGGGGTATGGTGGCCGGTGTTGGCCGCCCGCCGGGTGGCCCAGGAGAAGGGAGTGCGCCATGCACACCGGTCTGAAGGTCGGAGTGTTCGCGGCCGCGCTGGCCACGACATTCGGTGTCGCGTACGGGGTGGGGAGCGCGGCGGACCCGGTCGTATCGGAGGCCGGTACCGCGCATCACGAAGGGCACGCGGGGAGCAAGGCGAAGGAGAGCGGCGCGGGCGCCCACAGCGGTCATGGTGGTGCCGCCGCGGCGACGCCTGGCGGACTGCAGGTCGCCGAGCGGGGCTACACGCTCGCGTTGAAGACCCCGGAGATCAAGGCCAAGTCCGCCGCCGAGCTGCGCTTCGCCGTGATCAAGGACAGCACCGGCCGGCAGGTGACCGCGTACCAGCGGGAGCACGGCAAGGAACTGCACCTCATCGTCGCCTCGCGCGATCTGACCGTCTACCGGCACCTCCACCCGGCCCGCGCCGCCGACGGCACCTGGTCAACGCCCGCCGAACTCCCCAAGGCCGGCGGTTACCGCGTCTTCGCCGACTTCACGCCGAAGGGCGAGAAGGAAGGACTGACCATCGGCTCGGACCTCGCGGTGACCGGTTCCTACGCGCCTGCCGAACTGCCGCGGCCCGCCGCGTCGGCCACCGTCGACGGCTACGAAGTCCACCTCGACGGCAAGCTGACCCCCGGCCGGCCGAGCGAGCTGACACTGCACGTGACCAAGGACGGCAAGCCGGTGAAGGACCTGCAGCCGTACCTGGGCGCGTACGGTCACCTCGTCGCCCTGCGCTCCGGCGATCTGGCGTACCTGCATGTCCACCCCAACGGCGAGCCGGGCGATGGGAAGACGAAGCCCGGACCGGAGGTGTCGTTCACCGCGACCGCTCCCAGCAAGGGCGTGTACCGCCTCTTCCTGGACTTCCAGCACGAGGGCAAGGTGCGCACGGCCGCCTTCACGGTCCACGCGGGCGATGGGCGTCCCGTGAAGAGCGACACCGCGCACGAGGAGGAACCGGCAGGCGCCCACACCCACTGACGACGCCCCACCAGCAGGGAGGAAACTCCATGGTCAAAGGAGCAGGAGCGATGAGACTGAAAGGCGCGACGGTGCGTCAGGCGCTCGGACATCCCCTCGTCCAACTCGCCGCCGCCGCACTGCTGCAGGCGGCCGCCACCCACCTGGGCAAGGCGGCCGAGGGAGGCACCGCGCGCACCTGCGCCTGCAAAAGCCGCTGAACCCGGCTGTGCGAGTGGTGGCCGACCGCGCGACCGGCCACCAACTGCGCCACCTTCACCGGCCGTTCCGTTTCGGTGACGTCGTCCTGGACACACCGGCCTCCCGCGCCACGTCCTTGATGCCGACCAGGCGTTCCGCGTTCTCCGTCCTCTCCGCCGAAGTGCCTGCTCATCGTATGTTTCGGGGCCGAATGAAGACGATGAGGTGAGCGGCGGTGGAGTTCAGCTGAGGCCGAGGCCGATGCGGTTGGCGGCCGCGTCCCAGTGCCGCTGGTTGCCGCTCGGGACGTAGTGCCGCAGCTGCTGGGTTTCGGCCACGAGCCGCCGCATCGCGGCGAGGTCTCCCACGAGCCCATGGGCGCGCGCCTGGACGAGGATGTTGCCGAGCGCGGTCGCCTCGGTGGGGCCGGCGATCACCGGCAGTCCGGTGGCGTCGGCGGTGAACTGGCACAGCAGGTCGTTCCTGCTGCCGCCGCCCACCAGGTGGACGTGGGTGATCTCCCGGCCGGCGAGTTCCGCGGCCCGGCGCAGGGTGGCGCGGTGGGCCAGGGCGAGGCTCTCCAGGATGCAGCGGACAATGGCGCCCTGGTCCCCGGGGACGGGCTGCCCGGTGCGGGCGCAGAAGTCCCGGATCCGGGCAGGCATGTCGCCGGGCGCCAGGAACTCGGGCGCGTCGGGGTCGATGACCGAGACGAACGGCGTGGCACGGGTCGCGTCGGCGAGCAGGGCGGGGAGGTCTGCCGACAGGCCCCGGCCGTCCCACGTCCGCCGGCACTCCTCCAGCAGCCACATGCCCATGATGTTGCGCAGGTAGCGGACGGTGCCGTCGACGCCGCGCTCGTTGGTGAAGTTCGCCGCCCGCGACGCCTCGGTGAGCACCGGCGCGTCCAGCTCCAGTCCGGCCAGGGACCAGGTTCCGCAGGAGATGTAGGCGAAACCGCGCTCGGTGGCGGGCACGGCGGCCACTGCCGAAGCCGTGTCGTGCGAGGCCACGGTGGTCACCGGGGTGTCGGCGGGCAGCCCGGTGCACTCGGCGACGTACGGCAGAAGAGTGCCGGCCGGGTCGCCGGGGCGGCGCAGCGGCGGCAGCAGCCCCCGGTCGATGCCGAGGCGGGCCAGAATGTCTTCGGACCAGCCGCCGGCGCGGGCGTCGTACAGTCCGGTGGTGGAGGCGTTGGTGATCTCGGCACCGATGCTGCCGGTGAGCCAGTGGGTGAGCAGGTCGGGAATGAGCAGCAGCGTACGCGCGGCCGTCAGCTGTGCGGTGTTCCGGGCGGCCGCGAGCTGGTGGACCGTGTTGAAGGGAAGGTGCTGAAGGCCCGTGATGCCGTACAGCTCCTGCGGCCCGATCTCCTTCCAGACCCGCTCGGCCGCGCCCTCGGTGCGACCGTCCCGGTAGTGGTACGGATTGCCGAGCAGCAGGCCCTCGGCGTCCAGGAGCCCGTGGTCCACCGCCCAGGTGTCGATGCCGAGCGAGGCGATGCCGCCCGCTCGCCCGGCCTCCCGCAGACCTTCCAGGACGCCTTGGTGGAGCGCCAGGATGTCCCAGTGCAGGCCGTCGGGCAGCCGGACGGGGGTATTGGCGAAGCGGTGCAGCTCGGTCAGGTCGAGGTGGTGCGGCCCGACCCGGCCGAGGATCACCCGCCCGCTGGTCGCACCGAGGTCCGCCGCGGCGAACGCGGAACGGTCGGCGGAGGACGGTGCGGTGGTCGTCATGGGGAACCTCGGCAAGGGGTCGGCGGCGCGGAACGGCAGGGTGGAACGGCGGTGTGGGAAGGCGGCGCGGAACGGCGGTGTGGAACGGGGTGTGACCTGCCTGCTGCCCCGTGGCGCGATGGATTCCGGGGCCGGGGGGGGCAGGAGAGGGGACGGCGTCAGCGCAGGAAGGCCGCGGCGACGCCGGCGTCAACGGGGATGTGCAGCCCGGTGGTGTGGGTCAGGTCGCCGCCGGTGAGGGCGAATACGGCGTTGGCCACGTGCTCGGGGAGCACCTCGCGCTTGAGGAGAGTGCGCTGGGCGTAGAACTCGCCGAGCTTTTCCTCCTCGATGCCGTACGTGGCCGCGCGCTGGGCGCCCCAGCCGCCGGCGAAGATGCCGGAGCCGCGGACCACGCCGTCGGGATTGACGCCGTTGACCCGGATGCCGTGCTCGCCGAGCTCGGCGGCCAGGAGGCGTACCTGGTGGGCCTGGTCGGCCTTGGTGGCGGAGTAGGCGATGTTGTGGGGGCCCGCGAACACGGCGTTCTTGGAGGCGATGTAGACGATGTCGCCGCCCAGGCCCTGGGCCCGCATGATGCGGGCGGCCTCGCGGGAGACGAGGAAGGAGCCGCGGGCCATGATGTCGTGCTGCAGGTCCCAGTCGCGGGCGGTGGTCTCCAGCAGCGGCTTGGAGATGGAGATGCCGGCGTTGTTGACCACGAGGTCGACGCCGCCGAAGGCCAGTACCGCTGCCTTGAACGCCTCGGCGATCTGGTTCTCGGAGGTGACGTCCACGGTCGCCGCGACGGCCTTGTCGGGGCCGCCCAGTTCCTCGGCGACGGCGCTCGCGTTCTTGGCGTTCAGATCGGCGACGACCACGCACGCGCCCTCGGCCACCAGCCGGTGTGCGATGGCCTTGCCGATGCCGCTGCCCGCGCCCGTCACCAGCGCGATGCGGGTGGCGAGCGGCTTGGGCTCGGGCATCCGCTGGAGCTTGGCCTCCTCCAGTGCCCAGTACTCGATGCGGAACTTCTCCGCTTCCTCGATGGGGGAGTAGGACGAGACGGCCTCGGCACCGCGCATCACGTTGATGGCGTTGACGTAGAACTCACCGGCCACGCGCGCCGTCTGCTTGTCCTTGCCGTAGGAGAACATGCCCACGCCGGGGATGAGGACGATCGCGGGGTCGGCGCCGCGCATCGCCGGGGAGTCGGCGGTGGCATGCCGCCGGTAGTAGGCGGCGTACTCGGCCCGGTACTCCTCGTGGAGCTCCTTCAGCCGGGTGACGGCCTCCTCCAGCGGAGCGGTCGCGGGCAGGTCGAGGACCAGCGGGCGGACCTTGGTACGGAGGAAGTGGTCCGGGCACGAGGTGCCGAGAGCGGCGAGACGCGGGTGCTGGTCGTGGGCCAGGAAGTCCAGCACCACCTCGGAGTCGGTGAAGTGGCCCACCTGCGGCCGGTCCTGGGACGCGAGGGAGCGGATCACCGGGGCCAGGGCGGCGGCGCGCTCCCGGCGCTCCGCCGCCGGCAGCGCCTCGTACCCCTTCAGCGGCGACCCGAACGGCTGCTCCTTGCCCCGCTCGGCCAGGAACGCCTCGGCGGTCCGGATGATGTGCAGCGAGTTCGCCTCGCACTCCTCCGAGGTGGCGCCCCAGGCGGTGATGCCGTGGCCGCCCAGGATGCAGCCGATCGCCTGCGGGCTGGCCGCCTTGACCGCCGCGATGTCCAGGCCGAGCTGGAAGCCGGGGCGGCGCCAGGGCACCCACACCACGCTGTCGCCGAAGCACTCCTTCGTCAGCTTCTCGCCATCGGCCGCGCAGGCCAGGGCGATACCGGAGTCCGGATGCAGGTGGTCGACATGGGCGGCGTCCACCAGACCGTGCATGGCGGTGTCGATGGACGGGGCCGCGCCGCCCTTGCCGTGCAGACAGTAGTCGAACGCCGGGACCATCTCGTCCTCGCGGTCCACGCCCGGGTAGACGTCCTTCAGGGCACGCAGCCGGTCCAGGCGCAGCACGGCCAGGCCCTGCTCGGTGAGCGTGCTCAGGTCCCCGCCGGAGCCCTTGACCCACATCAGCTCGACATCGCCACCGGTGACCGGGTCGGTGACGGTGCCCTGGGCCGAGGCGTTGCCGCCGGCGTAGTTGGTGTTGCGCGGGTCGGCGCCGAGCCGGTGCGAGCGCTCCAGCAGCGCGGCGACTTCGGGATGGGGGGCGTCGGAACGGGCGGCGGAGGCCATGGGATCTTCCTTCGGGGCGAGGACTGCGGCGTGCGGGATGTTCGGGAACGGGCGAGGCGTACTCGGCCCACGAGGCGCACCGGCGTACTTGGCCTGCGAAGAGGCGTACGAGCGGTTACGCCCCCCAGCCGGCCGGATCGCCGCCGACGCGCTCGGCGGCGATCCGCTCCTGCCGGCCGCCGGCGCGGTAGGCGGCGACGGGGTCGGGGGTGAGCCCCATCTCCTCGCGGACCTCGCGCAGCAGGGGGCGCACGTCGGTGTTGTAGGCGTCCATCAGCACCGCGTTGGCGGCGAGGACGTCACCGGTCTGCTGAGCGTCGCGCAGCGCGTCGCGGTCGACCAGCAGGGCCTTGGCGGTGGCCTCCTGGACGTTCATGACCGAGCGGATGACCGCCGGGACCTTCGCCTCGACGTTGTGGCACTGATCCAGCATGAACGCCACGTTGGTCGCCGGCTCCAGTCCGCCGTTCTTGACGACCTCGCACAGGATCCGGAACAGCTGGAACGGGTCCGCGGAGCCGACCATCAGGTCGTCGTCCGCGTAGAAGCGGGAGTTGAAGTCGAAGCCGCCGAGCTTTCCCTCCCGCAGCAGCAGCGCGACGATGAACTCGATGTTGGTGCCCGGCGCGTGGTGTCCGGTGTCCACCACCACCTGCGCCTTCTCGCCCAGCTTCAGGCAGTGGGCGTAGGCGGTGCCCCAGTCCGGGACGTCGGTGGTGTAGAAGGCGGGCTCGAAAAACTTGTACTCCAGCAGCATCCGCTGGTCGTCGCCGAGCCGCTCGTACACCTCGGCCAGCGCCTCGGCGAGCCGGTCCTGGCGGGCGACCACGTCGTCCTGGCCGGGATAGTTGGTGCCATCGGCGAACCACAGTTTCAGATCGCGGGAGCCCGTGGCGTCCATGATGCCGACGCACTCCAGCAGGTGGTCCACGGCCTTGCGGCGCACCTTCGCGTCCGGGTGGCAGACGCTGCCCAACTTGTAGTCGTCGTCCTGGAACGTGTTGGAGTTGATCGCCCCCAGCTCCAGGCCGCGCTCCTTCGCGTACGCCGCCAGGTCCGCGTAATCGTCCACCCGGTCCCACGGGATGTGCAGTGACACCTTGGGCGCGACTCCGGTGAGCTCGTGCACCTTCGCCGCGTCGTCGATCTTCTCCCACGGCGTCCGGGGCACACCGGCCTGCGCGAACACCTTGAATCGGGTACCGGAGTTGCCGTAGCCCCACGAGGGCGTCTCGATCCGCTGGCTGGCGAGTGCGGCCTTCACGGCAGCGATGTCAGGCATGTTCACCTCTGGATGTGCGGGAAGCCCCGGAACGAGGGCCGGCTGGCTGGCGCCATGTACTGAAACGATTCATCCACGCTTCAGGAAAGCTAGTTCGCGGCGTCGTGGCCGTCAAGACCCCCGGTAATCCTGCTTGACGGCCTGGCCGGGTGCGGCTGGTTTCCCGAGTGGTAAAACGTTTCATAAACCACGCTTCAGAAGCACCCCATGTGTCGGGGAGGAGCGCTTGCGGCGGCGTGATGGTGCAGGCCGCGAAGTCAGGGCTCCGTTCGAGTGCGCGCCGGAGGCGGTGGAGCCACTGCTCGAAGGCCGTCTCCCTCGCCGGGCCTTACACGGCGCGAGACGGCGACCGCGCCGTAGCGCTCCTGCCGAGGCGATCACACGGCGCACCCCACCCGCCGAGCACGGGCGCATTCACTCAGACGGCAAGCGTGTCGGCATCCGGGCCGTGGTCACCGGCGCGGAAGATCACGGGTGGCCGACACGGCCGAGGAGGCTTGCGCGCAACAGTGAGGGACGGGATGGCGACCACGGAAAACGCTGCGAACAGACTGTGCATCGGCGCCGTCGTGCCCCGCACCGGACGGCTGTCCGCACTCGGCGATCCACTCTCCTTTGTCCTGAACCACCTGGCACCGCGCCTGTCCCACCTGACACGCGGTACCCGCCGCCACCCCGTGACGCTCGCCTGGCGCGACAGCCGTTCCGATCCCGCACACGCCCGGCAGGCCGTGACCGAACTGGTGCGCCACGAGCAAGCACAGATCATTGTGACCATGGCAGGCACCAAGGTGCTCCCCGCCGTGGCCGACGCCTGCGAAAAGGCCGGGGTGGCGTGCGTATCCACCACCTTCCCCTGGCAGGCATACGTGCACACGCGAGGCACCGGCCCGCGGCGCTTCACCTACCACTTCGCCTGGGGCCTGGACGACATCGCAGCCGTCTTCGCCGAGATGTGGGAGCGCCTCGGCCCCCGGCACCACGTCGGCTGCCTGTGGAACGACGACCTGCAAGGCCAATTGCTGCGCCATCCCACACACGGCTTCGCACCCGTGGCGTCCGCCCGCGGCCATCACTTGACCGAGCCGGGCGGCTATCGCGAACCGGCACAGGACTTCACAGCGCACCTCGGCCACTTCCGGGACCACAACGCCGAGATCGTCACCAGCGCGTCCACCGTCGAGGACCTGGCACTGTTCTACCGCCAGGCCGGCGAGCGCGGGCAACGCCCCCGGTTGATCACCTGCTCACGCTGGCTGGCCTACCCGCGCGGCCACGCAGCCGCCGAGCTGGACGAAGCCCGCGTGGCCACCTTGATGTACTGGTCACCCCGGCACCCCTTCCGGTCCTCCCTGGACGGCAACACCGCCGAACAACTGGCCCACGCCTACCAGCAGCACACCGGTAACCCCTGGATCCAACCACTCGGCCTCGCCCACGCCCTGCTGGAGGTCGCAGCCCACGCCCTGACGACCGCCGACGACCCCACTGTCCCCCGCTCGGTGGCCGAAGCGGTCGGCCGCACCCGTCTTCCCACCATCGCCGGTCTCCTGGACTGGACCAGCGGGCCCACCGCCAACGTCGCGCATGTGCCGCTGGTCGGCGGCCAGTGGAGAAACCACCACCGCCACCACGAACTCGCCGTAGTGACCAATACCAACAGGCCGGAAATCCCAATCGAAGCCGACCTCGTCCCCGCCCGCTGACTGGCCCTTAGGGCCGGTCCGGTCCGTCGAGCCGTGCTTCGATGCGCGGGATCGTTCCCGGGCGACCACCAGCGGCTCCCGACGCCGCATCGCGCAGCGCGTCCAGTCCGGCTGCCACGAGAGGATGTTCGCCACTGCCGCGCCGAATGGCGGTCAAGTACCGGCGTACAGGCACTGGTTCACCCCGCAGGGGGACCCGCGTGACCGCGTGCGCGGGGAGCGGCACGATCCTGGGCAGGAGGCAGACGCCGAACCCCTCGGCGACGAGGGCTGAGACGGCGTACCACTCTTTGACCTCGTGGGCGATGCGAGGGGTGAAGCCGGCCGCCGCGCACGCCGCCGTCACCAGCGGATAGGTGTCGTTGTTCCGCTCCTTGACGATCCAGGACTCTCCGGCGGCCTCGACCAGTTCGACACCCTCGGGCCGGGCGAGCCGGTGCCCCTCGGGGACAAGCAGGTCCTGACGGTCGGTCAGCAATGGTGTCTGCTCGAAACGGGCGTCGGTGACAGGCGGCGCGTCGGGGCCGGGCAGTACCAGGGCCACGTCCGCATCGCCGGCAAGCAGGAGCCGGTAGCATTCCGCGCTCTCCTCCTCGAGGATTCGCGGCTCCACCTGCGGATGTGAGTTCCGTAGCCGGGCGAGGGCCGGGGCGGCGAGCGCGGCCAGCGCGGAGGAGACCCCGCACAACCGCAGCGTGCCGCGGGGGGTCTCGCTCTGCTGCGCGAGCTCTGCCTGGGCGACCTCCCACTGCGCCTGCAAGACGTCGGCGTGCCGAAGCAGGGTGAGCGCGGCCGGTGTCAGCCGTACGCGCCGGCCCTCCGGCCGCAGCAGCTGCACTCCCAGATCGCGGCCCAGCAGGCGCAACTGCTGGGAAACGGCAGAGGGGGTGAGGTGCAGCGCGGCGGCCGTCGCGGTCACCGTGCCGTGCTCGGCGAGGGCGCGCAGGACGCGCAGCCGGTGGTCAATCATGTAGGCAAGGCTAAACGGATACGTGCGGAAATGTTTGCTGGACGTGCATGCTCGCGGTCGCTGAGTCTGGGGCCATGACGAAGCCTCCCGCCCCCGCTCTGATGCTCGGCAGCGTCCTGAGCATTCAGTTCGGGCAGGCGCTGGGCAAGCAGCTCGCCGGCGCGGTCGGCGCGCCGGGAGCCGTGGCGCTGCGCCTCGGCCTGGCCGCGGTGCTCCTGCTCCTCCTGTACCGGCCGTCGCTGCCGCGCAGCCGTACTGACCTGCTCCTCGTCCTCGGCTTCGGGACGGCCATCGCGGGGATGAACCTGATCTACCCCGCGCTGCTCTTCCTGCCCCTGGGCCTGGCGAGCGCCCTCCAGCTCCTCGGACCGGTCACCCTCGCACTGCTCACCTCGCGCCGCCTCCGTGACGGGGGATGCGCCGCGTTGGCCGGATGCGGAGTGTGGCTCTTCCACGCCCCGGGCGGCAGCGGCGTCCCGCTCGCCGGAGTGCTGCTCGCCCTGGCCGCGGGGGCCTCCATGGCCGCGTACCTCGTGCTGAGCGGGAAGGCGGGATCCCGAAGCGCGGGAGGCGGTCCGCTGGCACTGGCGGTGACCTGGGCGGCCGTGCTCACGGTGCCGCTGGGTATAGCGGACCGAGGGGCGGAGCTGCTCGCCCCTCGGGTGCTGGTGACCGGCATCGCGGTGGCGGTGCTCTCGGCAGTGCTCCCGTACTCGCTGGAGCTGGCGGCCCTGAGACGCCTGCCGACGCGCACGGTAGGCGTGCTGACCAGCCTGGAACCCGCGAGCGCGGGCCTTGCGGGAGTGCTGGTCCTGGACGAACACCTGAACGTTGTGCAGTGGGCGGCTCTGGCATGCGTGGGCGCAGCGAGCGCCGGGGCGGTGGTCCGGCGGGAGAAGGGCGACAGCGGGCCGCGCCTCCTTGCCGAAGCGGGCCCGAGCCGAAATGGCCGTCGCTGACACTGGTCCGTCCCCCTCACAGGCACAACGCAGCACTCGAACGAGAGATGAGCAAGCGGCAGGAGCAGCAGGTTCCGTTCGGCTCGCCACCCCTCGGCATACCTTTTCCCGCGTTGCCTGGTTTGTCGCTGTGTCGCCCGTGGGAGTGGGTCACTCAGGTGGCGAATCGGGAAGATGATGGTCACAAGTGCATCAACCTCCTCTGGCTGCCCATGACTTCACAGCACCATGATGGGAGCGCATTGACGCAAGGCGCGGGAGGGTAAGGACGTAGGGCACAGAGCGGCGAGGCTGATAGGTGGTCCAGGCGCAGGGCGACGGGGGAGGGCGACGGATTGGCCGTACGGGAGGAGCGCCCCCAGGGCGTCAATGACATCGTCCGGCTGTTCGATGAGTGCCGGACGCGCGGGCAGGGGGACCGGGAGCTGCCGGTCGTCACGCTTCTCGGCAGGCGAGGCAGTGGCAAGACCGTCACGCTCAGATGGCTTGGCTATCTGGCGTCCAACAGACCCAACGCCTTCTACGACTTCGCCTCCGCAGCCGCCCCCAAGAGACCTCACGAAGTAGCGGCCCGGCTCGCACTCGGCCTGTCCTGCCGCTTGCCCGTCCAGCCCGCGATCCACTTCCCCCGGCTGGCTCTCGGACTGCTCGCGGTGAGCGCCGGTATCGACCTCGACGGCGCGGACGCGGCGCGCGTACGGGCCGAGCTCAAGCAGGCGTTACGCAAGGCGAAGGAGAGCGCGTCCCAGACGGCGAATGGGGTCATCGAGGGCATCGGTCTTCTCCAGGACCTCAACGTGGTGCAGTTGCCCGGCCTCAACCTTGTACTGAAACTCGTCCAGTTCGGCCTTCCGAGGCTGCCCGTTAGGCTGATGTGGCGTACCGGGCTGACCTGGTACGGGGACGGACCGAATCCGCCGGTCGACGCCCTCATGAAGTTGAACGTGCAGGCCAGGAGCGATGCGCCGGAGGACGCCGAGGAGGTCGACCGGCTGCTGTGCGGGGCCTTCCTGGAGGATCTGCGCGATCACTACGCCCGGCATCCGCGCGACAGGGAGTGCGTCGTACTGCTGGACAACATCGATGCGCCGACGCCGGGCAGAAACGATGCGCCGCAGGGCCGTCCGTTCCTCGACCTCCTGGTGCGCATCCGTGAAGTGAACGCGGCCGAGGGCCGCGGACACGGTCCGCTGCTCGTCGTCGCGACCGCGGCCAACGCCCGCAGTGTGCCCGGCCCTTACGCCCCGGACTGCCCGGCCGAGCTGCGCATCCGCCCCCCGGAGCAGGCATCGTACGCGGACTGGCAGGACAGCATTCCGCGCCCCGCGTCCACCACCAAATGGCATTGGTACCCGGTCCAGCTGCGTGATCTCACCGAACCCGAGGTCGCCACGCTGGCCGAGAAGGCCCCGTCTTCCGTGGTGCACGCGACCCCGTTGATCCACCGCCTCTCCTACGGGCACCCCAAGAGCGTGCGGGACCTGCTCGACGCCACGTACGCGATCGTGGTCGAGCGCGGCGGCGGGGCGGCCGAGCTGCGCCACATCCTCGATCACGCCCTGCCGGAAGACCGCATGGCTCCGGAGGATCCCGTGGTGCCGGGAGACCCCACGGCTCCGGGAGGTCCCAGGGCTCCGGAAGGCCCCAGGGCTCTGGGCGAGGCTGCTCGCCAGTACCTCCTGCGCGATCTGTCCGAAGGCCAGCGGGCCGCGTTGGTGGTCTGCTCTGCCGCGCGCGCCTTCGAGTCCGCCGTGGACGCCGGCATGCTGGAGGAGTACGACCAGAGCACCAAGGACACGCTGCGCAGGGACATCGACGCCCGTCTGTGGCTGGTTCCGCCGGTCCCCGAGGACGCCAACACACGAGGCGGCCAGGGCAGTGGCTACCTGGAGCACTGCCGGGACCCGGAGGCGAACAAGCCCATGGGTGTGCTCCATCCCTGGCTGCGGCTGGTGCTGCTCCGGGCCCTGGCCCGGCACGAGCCGGAAGGTCCTTCGGGCTGGATCACCGTCCACAAGGCCCTGCGGGACTGGCACCGCAGTGAACAGCAGACCCAACAGCACCGGATCGATGCCCTTTACCACTCCCTCGCCCTCAACGACCTCGACCAGGTCGTCGCCCATCTCGCCGGACAGTTCACGGCGCTTTCCGGCACCGACCAGTGGCTGTACGAGCTGTACGCCATCACCGCCGCACCCATGCCACTCTCGGTGGCACCGTGGCAGCGCGAGGAACAGGACGACGTGGCGCCCTCCGACCGGGTCCAGGAGCTCGCCCGCCGGCTGGCGCCCGGGGCCTTCGAAGAGCACTGGGAGCTCACCCTGCTCGTGACCGCCCTGTGGCTGGCGGCCGATCCCCGTAACCGAGTGGCGCACTCGCCCGAGCTCAACTCCACGATCGCGGCGATGTTCCGCAGACTTGCCGCGCCGTCCCGCAGCGGGGCCACCGGCCTCTTCAGAGAGGCCGAAAGGTACGAACCGCGGCCATGACCGCTTCGAGACCGCGTCCCCGGCCGACAGGAGGCAACCGCACGATGGCGACGCCACACGTACAGGACCGGCCCGACGACAATCCCCCCGTGCCACGCTGGCGGTACGTGGCCGCCGGCATCCTCGCCCTGCTCCTGGTCGGCGGTGGCATCACCTTCTTCCTGCGGCCCGAGTCCACCGACTGCGCCAAGGGCGTGAAGAAGATCGAGGCGGCCGGCGAAACGCGCTGTGTCGGTCTCACCGACGGCAGCTATCCGTTCACCAAGGACCTGCGCAACGTGTTCCGCAGTATCGCGAAGGAGAACCGGCGGGTCACCAGGGAAGCCGCCGAGCCGGACGGCACGCCGTACGTCAGCGTCGTGTACCTGGTCGACATGGCCCCTGGTAAAGGGGACAGCAACACCACCGAATCGATACGCCATGAGCTGGAGGGCGCGTACACCGCGCAGTACGAGGTGAACCACCATCGCGGCCACGGTCACACTCCCCGGATCAGGCTGCTGCTCGGCGACACCGGGGACAAGAAGGCGCAACGCGGTTACACCCTCAGCCAGATCAAGGCGCGCCGGGGCACCGACCGGATCGTCGCGGCCGCCGGCCTCGGTACCAGCCTCACCGGCACCAATGAGATGATCACCAAGCTGAGCAAGCTGGACATCGCGGCCTTCGGCTCCGTCATCACCGCCGATGAGCTGGAGAAGACCGGTGGGCTGGTACGGGCCGCGGCGCCGAACGCCGATGAGGCGGCGGCCGCCGTGCAATTCCTCAAGTCCAGGAAGTACGCCAAGGACAAGGTCCTCGTCGTCCAGGACGCCAACGGCCAGGATCTCTACACCCGGACGCTGGCCGCCAGATTCGGCGCCGTGCTCCCGAAGGACCGGCTCGCCGCCTCGGAACCGATGCAGTACGACTCCTCCAAGTCCCAGCTCGCCACCTATTTCAGCAACCAGATGCCCAATCTCTGCCTGAAGCGCCCCGGCATCGTCTACTTCGCGGGCCGAGGCCGTGATCTGCCGGACTTCCTGGCCCCCCTCGCCAACCGCCAGTGCAAGTCGGACCAGATCACCGTCCTCTCCGGTGACGATGTGTCACAAGCCGCGCAGGCAGAGGGCTTCAGTGACGTCAAGCAGGCGCTGCGGAACGGGAACATCAAGCTCCTCTTCACCGGTCTCGCCCACCCCGGAGCCTGGACCAAGGCCCCGCAGTACTTCGACAAGAACGCCATCGTCCCGTTCCAGGCGGGCGGCACCTTCACCACCACATTCAAGGACGACAGTCTCGACGACGGCCAGGCCATCATGGGGTACGACGCCGTCCTCACCGCCGTCACGACGATCCGAAAAGCCGTGCCCCTGGAGAACTCCCACCAAGAGATCAAGCGCGATGCCGTCCTGCAGATGCTGACCACGCTCAACGACACCAACGCGGTCCCCGGAGCCAGCGGCTGGATCTCGCTGCAGAACAACGGCAGCCCCAAGAACAAAGCCATCCCCATCATCGAAATCTCCAGCAACGGCACCACCCGAACCATCGACGTCACCTCCACCAACACCGGCAACGGCCATCCGTACACACCCGAATGAGGGCCACCGTCCGGCCCGGGAGCGGATAGTTCACAGAGCAGACCCTGACCGGGGCCGTCCTGCCCCGCCACGATGGGTGCTTGACCTGGCCGATGAAGCCTTCCCGCCCGTCCGCCTCGACGGCAAGTCCCACGGAGGCGACAGCGGCGATGACGACGTCGTATTCGTGATGATCGGCAAGCATGGCTCCTCCTTGCCGGGCACGCCGCCGCCCCGGATGAGGGAACCGAGTCTCATTCGGCGGCGCCGGCAGCACTCGAATGAGGGCGGGGCGCCCACCACCAGGCGCTCAGGCGCTCGGCGTCCCTCCGTCGACGCCGAGCGCCTTGCGGGCATCGGTTTGGCGTCCGCCGGTGCGCTGACCTGCTGCGATGCAGCGGCCATCACTGCTGCGCACGGGTTACGCCTGCGGCCGCAACTCTTTGCAACTCTTGTCGGCCCTCGCCGCAGCCAGCAGATTGGCCACACCGAGGTCATCTGCACGTAGCACCGCGATAACGCCGCCGACACAGGAGAGCGGCGTCCCGCGCCGGGCGCACCCGCCCCGCGCGCTCTTCCCCGTACCGACTCATCGTGCCCGCTCACCGTACGCCTTGTTCGCCGTACCTGCCGTACCTCGCCGTACCCCTCCGTACGGCCCCTCGACGCACCGATGGACCGATGCACCGGTCTACCCGACATCCCGCACTCTCAGCCGAGGAGATCCGCATGACTGAGACACTCACCAGCCGGCCGGCACCCGCGCTGGACGACAAGGCCCTGCTCAGGGCCTACCGGACGATGCGGACGATCCGCGACTTCGAAGAGCGGCTGCATGACGAGTTCGCGACCGGCGAGATCCCCGGATTCGTTCACCTGTATGCGGGCGAGGAGGCATCCGCCACCGGGGTGTGCATGAACCTCGACGACGACCGCGACTCCATCTCCAGCACCCACCGCGGGCACGGCCACTGCATCGCCAAGAACGTGGACGTGAAGGAGATGATGGCCGAGATCTACGGCCGTACCTCCGGGTCCTGTCACGGCAAGGGCGGCTCGATGCACATCGCCGACCTGAGCAAGGGCATGCTCGGCGCCAACGGCATCGTCGGCGGCGGCCCGCCGCTGATCTGCGGCACCGCGCTCGCCGCCAAGCTGCGTGGCGACGGCGGCGTCGGCGTCGCCTTCTTCGGCGATGGCGGCAGCAACCAGGGCACCACGCTGGAGTCGCTGAACCTGGCGTCGGTGTGGAACCTGCCCGCCATTTTCGTCGCCGAGAACAACGGCTACGCCGAGGCCACCTCCAGCGCCTGGTCCGTCGGCGGCGGCGACATCGCCAACCGCGCCGCGGCCTTCGGCATGCCCGGTGTCATCGTTGACGGCTTCGACTTCTTCGCCGTGCACGAGGCGGCCGCCCAGGCCGTGGAACGGGCCAGGAACGGGGGCGGGCCGACGCTCATCGAGGTCAAACTCACCCGCTACTACGGACACTTCGAGGGCGACCAGCAGACCTACCGGTCCACCGAGGTGGCCGAGGCCAGGGAGACGCTGGACTGTCTCAAGCAGTTCCGCCGCCGGGTGACGGAGTCCGGGCAGCTCACCGCGGACCAGCTGGACCAGGTGGACGCCGAGGTCGGCGGGCTGATCGACGAGGCGGTCGCGGAGGCCAAGGCGGCTCCGCAGCCGACCCGGGCCGACCTGGAGACCGACGTCTACATCTCGTACTGACCGCTCCGTCACCGACACGTAAAAGGAGGCAGAACCGTGGCACGCACGATCAGTTATCGCGAGGCGCTCAACGAGGCGCTGATGCAGGAGATGGAGCGGGACAGCTCGGTCATCGTGATGGGCGAGGACAACGCCGGCGGCGCCGGTGCGCCCGGGGAGCCGGACGCCTGGGGCGGTGTGCTGGGTGTGACGAAGGGCCTGTACGGCAAGTTCCCGGGGCGGGTGCTGGACACGCCGATCTCGGAGTCGGCATTCGTGGGCGCGGCGGTCGGTGCCGCGACCCGTGGCTTCCGTCCGGTGGCCGAGCTGATGTTCATCGACTTCATGGGCGTGTGTTTCGACCAGATCTTCAATCAGGCGGCGAAGTTCCGGTACATGTTCGGCGGGAAAGCCGTCACGCCGGTCGTCATCCGCGCGATGTACGGGGCGGGGCTGCGGGCCGCGGCCCAGCACTCGCAGGCGCTGTATCCGCTGTTCACCAACATTCCGGGGCTGAAGGTCGTCATCCCGTCGTCGCCGTACGAGGCCAAGGGCCTGATGATCCAGTCGATCCGGGACGACGACCCGGTGATCTTCTGCGAGCACAAGGCGATGTACGACACGACGGGTGAGGTGCCGGCGGAGAGTTACACCATCCCGTTCGGTGAGGCCAATGTGGTGCGGGAAGGAGACGAGGTGACGATCGTGGCCTTCGGGCGGATGGTGTCCGTCGCCGAACAGGCCGCCGATGAGCTGGCGAAGTCCGGGGTCGGGTGTGAGGTCATCGACCCGCGCACCACCAGCCCGCTGGACGCGGACACGATCATCGAGAGCGTGGAGAACACCGGACGGCTCGTCGTGGTGGACGAGTCCACGCCGCGTTGCTCCATGGCCGCCGACGTTTCCGCACTGATCGCCAAGGAGGCGTTCGGGTCGCTGCGCGCGCCCGTCGAGATGGTGACCGCGCCGCATACGCCCGTACCGTTCAGCCCGGTCCTGGAGGACCTGTACGTGCCGGACGCGCAGCGGGTGGTCAACGCGGTCAAGACCGTGACGGGCTGGGAGCGTTGATCATGGCTGACGACCGTACGAACGAAGACCGTATCGGGCGTGTGACGATGCCCAAGTGGGGCCTGTCCATGAAGAGCGGCAAGATCATGGAGTGGGTCGTGGAGGTGGGGGACGAGGTCGAGAAGGGCGACGACCTCGCCGAGATCGACACCGACAAGATCGCCGGCACGCTGGAAAGTGACCACGAGGGCGTGCTGCGGCGGGTGATCGTCGAGGCGGGAGCGGATGCCCCGGTCGGCTGCACGATCGCGGTCGTGGCCCCGGAGGACGTACCGGACGCCGAGATCGACGAGGTCGTGAAGGAGGCCGAGGAGCAGCTGGCCCGGGGCGTCGTCGAGGACGAGGACGGGCCGCGGCAGGAGACCGTGGAGGTGGCGGGCCGCGCCATCTCGTACACGACCATGGGCGACGGCGCGGACGACGTGGTCGTCCTGGTCCACGGGTACGGCGGCGACAAGAACTCCTGGCTGTTCGTACAGGAGCCGCTCTCCGAGGGCCGTACGGTGCACGCGCTGGATCTGCCGGGGCACGGTGACTCCGCCAAGGACGTCGGCAACGGCAGCCTCGACACGCTGGCCGGCACCGTCATCGGATTCCTGGACGCGCTGGGCGTACGGCAGGCCCATCTGGTCGGGCACTCCATGGGCGGCGCGGTGGTCACCGCGGCAGCCGCCGCGGCACCGGACCGGGTGCGGTCGCTGACCCTGGTGGCCCCCGCGGGATACGGGCCGGAGCTGAACGCCGAGTACCTGCGGGGCTTCGCCTCCGCCACCTCGCGGCGCGAGCTCAAGCCGCAGCTGCTCAAGCTGTTCGCCGACTCCTCCCTGGTCAACCGCCAGCTCGTCGACGACCTGCTGAAGTACAAGCGTCTTGACGGAGTGGACCGTGCACTGGAAACACTGCTCGGCACGCTGCTGGACGGCGACAAGCCGGGCATCGACGTGGCACCGCTGCTGGCCCGGGCGGACGTCCCCACGGTTGCCGTATGGGGGCGGCAGGACCAGGTGATTCCCCTGTCCAACGCCGAGTCCGTGAAGCAGCACGCGACCGTCCACGTGGTGGACGGCGCGGGACACATGCCGCAGATGGAGTCGCCCGCCGCCGTGGTCTCGGCCGTCGAAGAGGCCACGGGCCGCGCCTGAGGAGGCCGGCGACGCCCGTGAAGCCGCCGCCGGCGCAGCCGCGCCGTCCGCGCCCGCATCGGCCGCGCCGGCGGCCCCGGACACGCCGTGGGATGCGCAACTCTTCCCCTGGACGCCCTCATTCCACGGCGGTCCGTCACCCCTTCGTACGCGGCGCTCCACCGCCTTTCGTACGCGGCGGCCGCCCACGTCTCGCACGCCGAAGCCGCCCACTCACCGCCGCAGTTCACACCGATGGCAGCACCCGACAGGGAAGACCCACCATGACCGACCGTACAGCCACCACCACCTGGACCGGAGACCTCGCCACCGGCACCGGGACCGTCACCCTGGACACCTCCAAGGCGGGCGGGTTCACGGTCTCCTGGCCGAGCCGCGCCGCCGAGGCGAACGGGCTCACCAGCCCCGAGGAGCTGATCGCCGCCGCCCACTCCTCCTGCTACTCCATGCAGTTCTCCGCGCTGCTCACCGACGCCGGCTTCCCGCCTGAGCGCATCGAAACCAGTGCGCGGGTGAGCTTCGGGCCGGCCGGTGACGGCTTCGCCATCAGCGGCATCGCGCTGACCGTACGGGCCGCGGTGCCCGGGGCCGACACGCAGGTGTTCGCGCGGCTGGCCGAGCAGGCCAAGCAGGTGTGCCCGGTCTCCGCCGCGCTCACCGGCACCGGGATCACGCTGGACGCCGCGCCGGCGTGACCGCACCGCCTGGGGCGGGTGACGCACCGCCGGGCGGCAGAAAAGACCGAATACTCCGATACCCAGGGACGGGACGATGCGCGCTGCAGTGTACCGAGGTCGTGGAGACGTCAGGATCGGCGATGTGCCGGAGCCGGACTGCCCGCCGGGGCACGCCAAGCTCCGGGTGGCACACAACGGGATCTGCGGGACCGACCTCCACGAGTACTACGCGGGACCGATCTTCTTTCCGACCGAACCGCATCCGCTCACCGGAGCCTCCCTCCCGCTGATCATGGGCCATGAGTTCTCCGGGACGGTGGTCGAGGCGGGCGAGGGGGTCCGTGCGGTCGCCCCGGGCGACCGGGTAGCGGTAGAGCCCATCTACCGCTGCGGCAGCTGCGCACCGTGCCAGGAGGGTCACTACAACGTCTGCCGGCAGATCGGCTTCCACGGGCTGATGTCGAACGGCGGCATGGCGGAGTACACCGTGGTGCCCGAGTACATGCTCCACCGCCTGCCCGACGAGGTGAGCCCGGAGCTGGGAGCCATGGTCGAGCCGATGGCCGTCGCCTACCACGCGGCCCGCCTGGGCGGGGTCGGTCCCGGCGACCACGCGGTCGTCTTCGGAGCGGGCCCGATCGGCATCGGGCTGTGGTTCGCGCTGCGCGGCGAAGGCGTCGAGGACATCACGGTGGTGGAGCCGTCCGCCGCGCGGCGCGAGGCGATCGAGCGCCTCGGGGCGGCCGATGTGATCGATCCGCGGGCGGTCGACCCGGCCCGGCACATCATGCGACGGACCAAGGACCGGGGCGCGGCGGCCGCGTACGACGCCGCGGGCGTCGAGGCGAGTGTGGAGTCGGCGCTGAGCTGCGTGGGCGCTCACCGGCCGCTGGTGTCGGTGGCGGTGTACGAGCGTCCGCTCACCACCTCGCTGCTCAAGCTGGTGCTGTCCGAATCCCGTATCCAGGGATCGTTGTGCTACACGGCCGACGACTACCGCCGGGTCATCGACCTGATGGCCCGGGGCCACTACGACACCACGGGCTGGGTCGGCCACATCCCGCTGGACCAGCTGCACGACGAGGGCTTCGCGGCCCTGCACGCCGGAACGAAGATGAAGGTCCTCGTCGACCTGTGAGCCGACCTGTGAGGTGATGCGTGCCGTGCTCTCCCGGACTCCCCATCCGCCCCACCGGCTGTTCGGCGGGGGGTTTACCTCACCGCGCCCCCGGCGCACCATGAAGGCATCCGGCGGCCCAGTCAGCCGTCGCACTGGTCAGGGACGACTGGAGAAACACGTGCGGAACGTGCACCTCGACCCAGCGATGCCGCCCGAGGGCACCGACCCCCGGCAATACGCCCGGATGCTGGCCCGGGCGCACGAGGCGGTGCTGAGCGGTGAGCAGCCGCCGATGCCTCCCCGACCGGTGATTCTGCAGTCCTGGGAGCGCGTGGTGTGCACCGGCGTGGACCCGGACACCGGATCGGACGCCGGTGCGCTCAGCCCCGAAGAGGTCGAGCAACACCGCCGGGCCTGCGGCCTGGGCGACGCGCTGGAGACGTTGCGTGGTGGCCTGCTGTCCATCGCGGACGCCGCCTGGCACATCCTGGTGATCGCCGACAGCGAGGGCCGGGTGCTGTGGCGGGGCGGCAGCAAGGCAGTGCTCGCGAAGGCACAGACCCTGGGTTTTGTCGAAGGCGCCTCCTGGTCGGAGAGCGCGGTCGGCACCAACGCCATCGGCACCGCGCTGGTGGCACGCCGGCCGGTGCAGATCCACTCGGCGGAGCACTTCGTCCGTACCCACCACACCTGGACCTGCGCGGCGGCGCCCATCCGCGGCCCCAGGGACGGCCGGCTGCTGGGCGTCGTCGATGTGAGCGGCCCCGCCATGACCGCGCACCCCAGCACGCTGGCGCTGGTCGACGCCGTCAGCAAGCTGGCCGAGGCACAGCTGCGTACCGCGCACCTCGGTGACCTGGAGAAGCTGCGGGCGGTCGCCGCCCCGGTGCTGGCGCGGGTCGCGGGCCGTGCGGTGGTCACCGACCGGCACGGCTGGGTCGCCGCCGTCTCCGGGGTGGCTCCCATCGACCGGCTGCTGCTGCCGGGCACGGTGCGCGACGGCGAGGCATGGCTGCCGTCGCTGGGCCGGTGCGCCGTGGAGCCGCTGCCCGGCGGCTGGCTGCTGCGGGTGAGGGAGGAGGACGTCCCGGGACCGACCCGGATCGTGCTCGACGTACGGCGCCCGCGGCAGGCGTCCCTCACCGTCGAGGGGCCGAGCGGCACCTGGACGCACGGACTCAGCCCCCGCCACGCCGAGCTGCTGTTCGTCCTCGCCGAACACCCTTCGGGCCGTACGGCGGCGGAGCTGGCGGACGATCTGTTCGGCGACGGGAGCCGTACGGTCACGGTGCGGGCCGAGGTGTCCCGGCTGCGCCGGCAGCTGGCGGGCCTGCTGCAGCACCGCCCCTACCGCTTCGCCGACGGGGTGGACGTCGAGGTGGTCCGGCCCGACGCACCGAGCGCGCTGCTCCCGCACTCCACCGCGCCGGCGATCTGCCGCCTGCGCCGCGCGGCGATGGACGACCCGACGGAATTTTTGACGCGTGCCGGCCAGTGATCGTGCCCGAAAGGACGCCGCGGCCCGGTCCGGAAGCCGGGAGCCGGAGTAGCAGGTGGCAGTAGGCGACGTGCTCGCCGAGGGCGCTTCGGTCGCCCGCATCGAACAGGCCGGCATCGGCCCTCAGTACCTGTTCCCCACGTCAGTGAACGAAGGCCGAGGACAGCAGCCAGGAACACACCGGCGTCAAGCCGAGCCGCGGTGACGCCACCCGCTGTCCCACCGAGGTGAAGCAGCGGCTGGAGGCCGCGGAGTTCACCACGGACGCGGCGGCGGACGGCCCGGTCGCCGCGGTGGCCGAAGCCCGAAGGGAGCCCGAGAGATGACCGTCGCACCAGAGGGACGCAGACTGCTGCGGATCGAAGCCCGCAACAGCGAGTCGCCCATTGAGGACAAGCCCCCGTGGATCAGAGCGCGGGCCAGGCAGGGGCCGGAGTACACCGAACTGCAGAACTTGGTGCAGCGGGAAAACCTGCACACGGTCTGCCAGGAAGCAGCCTGCCCGAACATCTTCGAGTGCTGGGAGGACCGGGAGGCCACCTTCCTGATCGGCGGGGACCAGTGCACCCGGCGCTGTGACTTCTGTCAGATCGACACGGGCAAGCCGGCCGGGCTGGACCGGGACGAGCCGCGGCGAGTGGCCGAGTCGGTGGCCTCGATGGGCCTGCGCTACTCGACGGTGACCGGCGTGGCCAGGGACGACCTGCCCGACGGCGGTGCGTGGCTGTACGCCGAGACGGTCCGTCGGATCCACACGGTCAGCGCCGGTACGAAGGTGGAACTGCTCATCCCGGACTTCGGCGCCGTCCCCGGCCGGCTCGCCGAGGTCTTCTCCGCCCGTCCGGAGGTGCTGGCGCACAACCTGGAGACCGTGCCACGGATCTTCAAACGCATCCGCCCCGGCTTCCGTTACGAGCGCTCGCTCGACGTGCTCACCGCTGCCCGGAAGGCCGGCCTGGTGACCAAGTCGAACCTCATCCTCGGCATGGGCGAGGAACCGGAGGAGATCGAGCCGGCCCTGCGGGACCTGTACGACGCCGGATGCGAACTCGTCACCCTCACCCAGTACCTGAGGCCCTCGCCGCGGCACCTGCCGGTGCACCGGTGGGTCAGGCCCGAGGAGTTCGTCCAGCACCGGGAGACGGCCGAGGCGGTCGGCTTCGCGGGAGTCATGTCCGGGCCGCTGGTCCGCTCCTCCTATCGTGCCGGCCGGCTCCACGCGCAGGCCGTCGCATCCCGCAAGAAGGCCGACTGAGGCGCAATCCGCGTCGCAGACCGATGACGCACGACTCGCGTCACTGAAGTACTGGAGTACCTGTGAACCACGCTGACATCGTCATCCTCGGCGGCGGCTCCGGCGGTTACGCCTGCGCGTTCCGCGCCGCGCAGCTGGGACTGTCCGTGATCCTGGTGGAGAAGGACAAGCTCGGCGGCACCTGCCTGCACCGGGGATGCATCCCGACCAAGGCCCTGCTGCACGCCGCCGAGGTCGCCGACACGGCCCGCGAGGGCGACCGCATCGGTGTGAAGTCCTCGGTGGCCGGCATCGACCTCGCCGGGGTCAACGCCTACAAGGACTCCGTCATCACCAAGCTCCACAAGGGACTTCAGGGACTTGCCGCCGTCAACAAGGTGACCCTGGTGAACGGCACGGGCAGGCTGGTCGGGCCCGGCACGGTGGAAGTCGACGGACAGCGGTACACCGGCCGCCACGTCGTGCTGGCCACCGGTTCGTACGCGAAGACACTGCCCGGCATCGAGATCGGCGGCCCGGTCATCACCAGCGACCAGGCACTGAGTCTCGACGTCGTACCGGACAAGGTCATCGTCCTGGGAGGCGGTGTGATCGGCGTGGAATTCGCCAGCGTATGGCGCTCGTTCGGTGCGGAGGTCACCATCGTCGAGGCGCTGCCGCGGCTGCTGCCGGGCGATGACGAATTCGCCTCCAAGGGCCTGACCCGGGCGTTCCGCAAGCGCGGCATCAAGGTCAGGACGAAGGCCAGGGTCTCGGGGGTCGAGCGCGGCGGCGACGGCGTGACCGACGGCGTGACGGTCATCCTGGACAACGGTGACCGCCTGGAGGCCGATCTGCTGCTGGTCGCCGTCGGTCGCGGCCCCCACTCGGCAGGACACGGCTACCAGGAAGCCGGGGTGACGGTCGACCGCGGCTTCGTTGTCACGGACGAGCGGCTGCGCACCAACCTTCCGGACGTCCACGCGGTGGGCGACCTCGTGGCCGGCCCGCAGCTCGCCCACCGCGGATTCCAGCACGGCATCTTCGTCGCCGAGGACATCGCCGGCCTCGCCCCTGCCCCGATCGACGAGGACACGATCCCCCGTGTGACGTACTGCAGACCGGAAGTCGCCTCGGTGGGCCTCACCGAGACGGCCGCGACCGAAAAGTACGGCGCCGTGGAGACCCTCACCTACGACCTGGCCGGCAACGGCAAGTCGCAGATCCTCCAGACCTCCGGCGGGATCAAGCTGATCAAAGCGCCGAACGGCGCGATCGTTGGCGTCACCATGGTCGGCGAGCGCGTGGGTGAGCTGATCGGCGAGGCTCAGGTCATCCTAGGCACAGGCGCGACCGCCACGGACCTGGCTTCCCTCGTCCACGCCCACCCCACCCAGAACGAAGCCCTGGGCGAGGCCCTGCTGGCCATGGCGGGCAAGCCGCTGCACACTCACGCCTGAGAGCGGGGCCCGCATCGCCCCGCGAGCCGCGTGGTGCGATCAGCCGTGCGAAGGGATGTCCTGTTCGGTCCAGATGACCTTGCCGTTGGCGGTGTACCGGGTGCCCCAGCGTTGGGCGATCTGGGCGACGAGGAACAGGCCGCGGCCTCCCTCTTCGGTGGTGGCCGCGCGGCGCAGGTGGGGTGAGGTGCTGCTGCCGTCGGAGACCTCGCAGATGAGGCTGTTGGTGCGGAGCATGCGCAGCTGAATGGGGCCGGTGGCGTGACGAATGGCGTTGGTAATCAGCTCGCTGAGCATCAGCTCGGTGGCGAAGGCGAGTTCATCCAGGTGCCAGTCGCTCAGTTGCCGGGTGATGGCGGCTCGCATGGTGGATACGACGGCCGGGTCGGAGGGCACGTCCCAGGACGCGACGCGTTCCGGGCCGAGCGTTCGGGTGCGGGCGACGAGCAGGGTGATGTCATCCTTCGACCGCGCGGGCAACAGGGAGTTCAGGACCACGTCGCAGGTTTCCTCCGCCGGGCGTCCGGGGGAGGCCAGCGCGTGGTGCAGCCGGTCGAGCCCGATGCCGATGTCGTCGCCGTGGTTCTCCAGCAGTCCGTCGGTGAAGAACACCAGCTGACTGTCCGAGGGCAGGTGCAGCTCGGCCGTTTCGAAGGGCATCCCGCCGAGGCCGAGCGGGGGGCCTGGGGGAAGTTCGGGGAAGGACACCTCGCCGTCGGGGGTGACGAGGGCGGGCGGCAGGTGGCCGGCGCGGGCCAGGGTGCACACGCCCGAGCTCGGATCGTAGACGGAGTACAGGCAGCTGGTACCGGTGATGTCCTGGCCGCCGTCTCCTGACGGTGTGTCGGCGTCCGCGTCCAGCCGTATGACCAGGTCGTCGAGTTGGGCGAGGAGTTCGTCGGGGGGCAGGTCCAGGGCGGAGAAGTTGTGGATCGCGGTGCGCAGGCGCCCCATCGTGGCCGCGGCCTGGATGCCGTGGCCGACGACGTCGCCGACGACGAGTGCGACGCGGGCCCCGGACAGGGGGATGACGTCGAACCAGTCGCCCCCGACTCCGGCGTGCGAGGGGAGATAGCGGTAGGCGGCCTCGACGGCCTCCTGCTCGGGCAGACCGTGCGGGAGAAGACTGCGCTGCAGGGCCACTGCCATCGTGTGTTCGCGGGTGTAGCGGCGGGCGTTGTCGATACATACGGCGGCGTGGGCGACCAGTTCCTCCGCCAGAGCGAGGTCGCCGCTCTCGAACGGGTCGGGCCTCTCCGAGCGGTAGAACGTGACTTGGCCCAGGACAGTGCCGGACGCACGGAGGGGGACCGTGATCAGCGAATGGATGCCCTGTTCCCGGAGAAGCTTCTCCCCGCGTCCCGGGTCCTGTGCCAGCCAACCGGGCACCGCGGTGAGATCCGGTTCGAGGATCGACTCTTCGGTCGCCAGGGAGCGAGCCTGGGGAGTGGAGCCGACGAAGCGGAATTCCGTCCCCACCGGCGCGAAGGGGCAGTCCGGCCGGATGCTGCCGATGGCCAGGCGGCGGAGCTCCCCGCTCGTGTCGCCGTGCTCCTCCCAACGCAGGACCGACTTGAGCAGATCCACCGTGGCGAAGTCGGCAAGCTGCGGCACGGCCACCTCGGCCAGCTCCTCAGCGGTCCGTGACACATCCAACGTGGTCCCGATGCGCACGCCGGCCTCGCACAGCAGCTGCAGGCGCCGCCGCGTCCGGATGGCGATCTTCCCCACCGTGGGTTCGCCGAGGAGGACCAGCCGTTCCGCCCTGCCGGGTGTTTCGTCGGCGACGGCGGGGCTTTCCGGACGCCGGCTCTCCCGGAGCTCATGCGCTCCGATCGCCGGCAGGGAACGGGGCGTTTCCCGGACGGTGGCGGCCGGCGCGGTGACACGGGGGCCCAGCGGGTGCGGGAGGTACGCCTCCACAGCGGCACCGCTGACCCCTGACGGTGTGGTGACCGGCCGGCAGAGCAGAGTGGCCACCTGACCAGTGGAAAGAGGAACCTCGCGGATGGCGAGGACGCCCTGGGAGACCAGCTCGGCGGCCGCCTCCCGCAGGCGCTCCTGATCACGCCAGGGCAGTCCGCTTCCGACCGGCCGGTCCGGGTCGGCGAGAGACGAGCCCATGGCCACCACGGCCCCCCGCGACCTGTGCCGTGCCCGCATGTACGTCTCGAACAAGGCATGTTCGCGCTGTGACCCCATGTCCAGGATGCCTTGTTCGACGGCGGCACCCGCTTCGCGAACGATGGCCTCCATCGTCGGATGCGCATCGGACGACCAGCACGAGAGATCGACGACGCCTTCGACGCGCCCGCTGAGCGGGTCGTGGACAGGAGCGGCGAAGCATGCGAACGGCTGCAGACGCTCGGCGAAGTGCTCCTGCCCATGGACGTTGCGGGGTTTTCCTTCGGCAAGCGCGGTGCCCATGCCGTTGGTGCCCGCGAGCCGTTCCGAGTACGTGAAGCCAGGGGCGAGCTGCACCGCGTCGAGGTGTCTGTCGAGGGCCCGTTCCCCAGCGCGCCGGTAGAGCACTCTCCCTTCCCCATCCGTGAGGAGAATGCTCAGCCGGGTGTCCACCAGCATCGACTCCAGGCGCCCGAGCACGGGCACGGCCGCGCGGAAGAGACGCGACCCCAGATCGAGGTCGTCCACATAGGGAAGGTCGAACCGGTCCGGTCGCAGTCCGAGGTCCTTGCAACGCTGCCAGGACCGCAGAATCGGCGTCCTGACACTGCCCTCGACAGGCTCGCCCGAGTCGAACCGCTCACGGACTCGAGTCGGAGGGTCCTCGTTCCTGGTCCAGAGATCGACCACTGAGATCACCTCTGCTTCCCGAATACCCGCCCTATGTCATGTGCGCATACCCCATTTCTACATTTTAGTCGCTATGTGTAGACCTGGCTTAGTCGCTATGTGTCGACCTGGCGTCGTTCTCTCGACGCGGTCGCCGATACCCTGCGGATGCGTGAATGCACACAGTGTGTCAATAAGCGTCAAATGCACGCAGTGCGTCAAGGAGTGTCAACGGAACAGCCGAAGCCGCCGCACCCGGAGGAGAGCCGTTCGCGGCGACTTCGGGGCGGGGCGGCGCCGGTCCGCCAACCGGGACTTCGCCGGGACTTCCACGTTGCGCAGTCGTGTTATGCAGGCCACAAAGCGTCGCCAGCGGTTGCGTCGCCTCCGTAGAATTAACGGAGCCGTGACGTGCGGTAAGCAAAGCAGGGGTGCTCACTCGCGCCCCCGCACTCCCCGCTATGGCGTCCTGACCTGTCCGATCGAGCAGGTGTACTCCAGGACGATGCGTCGGACCATGATCACCGACGCCAGCCGCTGGGCATGTGGGCGATGAAGAAGTCGCGAAGTGCTAGTCCTCGGGAACTGCGATGTCAGTGTCAGAGCAGGTGGGACTGCGGCAGCGACG
>NZ_JBITXL010000001.1:430459-991585 GCF_044544685.1 Streptomyces sp. NPDC053542 | reverse complement strand
GGCGCGGGTCACCCCGGCGAAGTAGCGGAAGTGGTCCACGACCAGCGGCAGGTCGGCGGCCAGGGTCTCGCGCACCGGCTTGCCGTTGTCCCAGGCATCGGTGACAGCCAGCTTTTCGAGGTTTTCCTCGATACGGTCGGCGATCTTGTTCAGAATGTTGCTGCGCTCAGTGGTGGAGGTGCGGCCCCAACGATCCGCCGCGGCGTGCGCGGCATCCAGGGCGAGTTCGATGTCCTCCGCGGAGGAGCGGGCGACCTGGCAGAAGGTCTGCCCGGTGACCGGTGAGGGGTTGTCGAAGTACTGCCCTGCGACCGGCTTGACCCAGTCGCCACCGATGAAGTTGTCATACCGCTGGGCGAAGTTGACGATACTGCCCTCGGTGCCTGGCTGTGCGTAGACCATGTCGGCTCTCCTGGGATGCTGCTGGATGACGGCGCCCCGGCCGTCGTGTTGCGATTCACTGTGGCCGCCCACGGTTGGCAAAAGGTTGGCGAAGCAAGCAACTTGATGGGTAGTCAGCCAGCTGCCCGTCGGGGTGGTGCGCAGTGTGACCGCGTTTGAAGGTCGCCGAGTGCCGGACGTAGCCGACTTCCTGCAACGGGGCTGATGCACGATCGGGCGACATCTGAACTGGCTCGCCCTGTAGGGCGGGTGGTAAGAAATGTCGCTGTGCCGACGGCCGTATCCGGAAGAGTTCCGCGAGGATGTCGCGCGGGTCGCGAGGAACCGCGGTCCGGGGGGGGGACGCTGGAGCGGTGGCCGCCGACTTCGGCGTCCATGCGATGACACTGTCGCAGTGGATGCGCCGTGCGGACCTCGACGTCGGGGCGAAACCCGGAACGACCACGCGGAAGAACACCTGCGGTCCGCGCGTCGGCGGATCGAGCTGCTGGAGCACTGGAGCAGGAGAACGAGGTCCTGCGCCGGGCCGCGGCCTATCTGTCGCAGGCGAATCTGCCGGGAGAAGGATCTACCTGTTCAGACAGGCCCCAGGAGGCCGTTTTGGCACGGTGAGGGCAGTCTTCCGTGCGCCCGTCGGAGACTTGACTGTACGACCGGAGGAATGGGAAACGGCACCCGGACATGGCATCTCGGGGGCGCGCCGGGAACCCACCCCCGTGCGTGAGGCCGAATTCAGGAGCGAGAACCAGTATGCCGAACAGTTGAACATGGTCGCGAAGGATCAGTACAACCAGTTCGTCAAGCACGTCCATGAGCGCCGCGAGAGTTTCCTGCGTGAGATTGCCGGCGCACGCACCCGTGCACGCTGGATCATCACCGCAGGCATGGTCACCTTCCTGGTTGGCCTGGGGATCGGCATCGGGGTATTCCGGCAATACATGGTCGACTTCATCGACGAGTGGGAGTGCTTGGCGGGCGGGGGAAACTGCTCGTTCGACGACTCGTCGTCCCCGTTCGGCCCGATCGTGTCCGGCATGCCCCTGATCCTGATCGCCATGGCGCTGACGGCCGGCGGGCTCATCTGCATGCTCGTCGGGTTCGTCCTGCACATCGTGGCGGCATCGCGCCGCCGATATGTCGAGTCTTCCTTGGGGCAGCCGCCGGCCATCCTGCCTCCGTGGCCGCCCAGGGCTTGACGACGGGAGTCCGTGATGAGTTTTCACATCAAGCACCAGCAGGGTGGTGTCGTCAACAACGTGGACGGCAGCCAGACCGTGATCGGTGGCCAGTACGTGGGTGCCGGAGCGGAACAGTACGGCTCTGCTGCACTCGCCGTGCTGCTGCAGCGACTCGAAGAAGCGCTCGCCGGAACACCGCTGCCACTCACCGTGGTTCACGCCGTGGACACGGACTTGGCGCCGTTGCGCGAGGAACTCCAGCAGTCCCCGGTCGATCTCGACAGGGTGGGTGGACGTCTTGCCCGCATCACCGAGGCCCTGGCCGCTGCCGGGGCGCTGGCCGCCGCGGGGAACACCCTCATCGCTCCGCTGTACGACTTCGCCGTGTGGCTGGGTGCCCACGGGGAGCCACTTCGCCATGTACTGGCAACCCTCGGCGTGTCCGGCCTGTGACGCTGTACGCCGACGTACCGCACCTTGGAGCGGGACACGCAGAGGCGGGAGGAGCCGGACACCGACGCGGCCGCCCCGACCAGACGTTGCGCCGGAGAGCGCCCCGCGGGGGAAGTGCTGCGCTCCTTGCGCGTCCGTACGATCAAGGGCTGATGGCCGCCTGGCGGGAGGGACCATGACTGAGCTGCCGAGCGTCCGCATGGGACGGTGCGATCCTCTGGCCCGCTGGGCGCGGTGCTGTCGCAGCTGTCCGCAGCAGCCCGCGGTACAGCGCTCGCCCGGGCTGTGAGTAGCCGGACAAGCATCCGTCCGGCGCGAACCAACGTCGTAGCCGCTGCTCAAGCGGTTCCGGGCCTGGACATGGCAGGCATCGGCCCGCTGTCATCCGCGCGGCATCAGCTAATCACCAACAAAGTCACGACATCGGGTCTCAGGCCATGTTTTGAGAGCCCGTGCGGGCGTGGCGCCACTACTTAAAGTGGATGCATGGCGACTGAATGTGAGTGGAATCCGGCGTTCGATTCTGTTGAAAATATGTGCGGTGTCGGGCGTTCCGATTTGGTACTGTGATCGCCGCAAATTGGGCTGTGCTCGGCACTCGGGGGAGGAGCAGCGTGCTCGGTCAAGTTGCCATGGAGTCTGACCAAACAGATTCTGTCACCGTGCTAATCGCAGGAGACCGGCCGGTATACAGGTCGAGTTTGCGCATCCTGCTCAATGGTGTGGAGGCACTGGAAGTTGTCGGGGACGTCGGCACGGGCCCCGATGCTGTGACCGCGATTCACCGGCAGCGCCCCGACGTGGTGTTGCTGCACGTGGACCCGGCGAGTGCACCCGTCGTCGAAGTGATCGGCTTCATCGCGGAACGTTGTCCCGGAACGGCGGTGCTGATCGTGAGCATCGCCCATGACCGGGAGGTCTTTCTCGCCGCCATGCGTGCCGGTGCCCGCGGTTACCTGTCCGGGGGCGCCCCCTCTCAGGACCTTGTGCTGGCGATCAGGATCGTCCAGTCCGGCGGCCTGGTCTTCGACTCCACCACATCGGCCTGGGTCACAGATCACCTGACCAAGCCCGCGGGTACGACCAAACCCTTCCCGGAGTTGACCGACCGGGAGTTGGAAGTGCTGGAACTCGTCGCGGACGGATTGGGTACCGCGGCGATCGCCCATCAGCTCGGGCTGTCCATCAAGACCGTACGCAACTATTTATCGCGTATTTTCTCCAAGTTAGACCTGGTCGACCGCGCGCAGGCCGCAGTCCGAGCCAGGCAGGCCGGTCTCGGCCACTGAACCGGACGGCGACGCTGATAGACCCCTCGGCGGTGTTCGCCGACAGCCCCCTCGGTGGCGTCCGCCGGCAGTACTACCGCGGAGTGCCGCCGGTGGGCGGCATCAGCCGCGGTTCAGCGCACAGGCGTTGCAGAGCTCGCCGTTGAGGGTGATGTGTGCGGTCCCGCGCGCGGAGCGGTAGGGCCCTAAATGCGGCCCATTCCGTTGCCTCTTGTCCCCTCAGGCACGGTGACCATCGAATGCCTGTAGTCCCCGTAGGCGCGGTGGTCATCGAACCAGGTGCGCGCCGCCTTGTCATGAGCCATATGTCCCGAGCGGCATGGGAACTCCGGGCCGGCCCTCGAATCCCATCGTGGTTGGGAAGGGTAGGGATATCTGACTCATGGCATTAGGACAGCACACCTGGCAGCGTGAGCGAACCTCGGCGACGATCAGACCGCTCGTCGCCCCACGGGGACCGTCGCCCGGTGCACCCGGCTCCAACATGAGGATGCAACGGGCGAATCGTTAGGGGAGGTAAGACGATTCAGCCGGCGCAGCACCGCTCATCGAGCCAGGAAGTCCGCGGGAACAGCCGCATCAGCAGCGACGACCGCTTGAAGCAGGAAGGCCGCATTGTGATCGCTCAGTCCGTTGTCGGCGTAGTCGAGAACAGCGACGGTGGGAGGTCGGCGCCCTCGGCGGTCTTGCCCCGGCTGCCGCTCGCCGACATCGTGCAGCCTGATTCTCCGCGCCTGTCCGGACTCAGCGACGAGCACGCCCGGCTGCTGGCGAACTCCGATGCCGAGCTGCCGCCCATTCTGGTCAATCGTCGCACGATGCGCGTCGTGGACGGCGCGCATCGCCTCCTGGCGGCGAAGCTGCGCGGCCAGGAAGCCATCGACGTGGACTTCTGCGACTGCGACAACGACGAGGCGTTCGTGCTCGCCGTCGAGAAGAACGTGATGCACGGGCTGCCGCTGTCGCGGGCCGAACGGACGGCGGCCGCCGATCGGATTCTGGGCGCCTACCCGGAGTGGTCCGACCGGGCGATCGCCGCGGTAGTGGGACTCTCGCACAAGACGGTGGGGTCGATCCGTCGGCGCTTCGCCAAGAACACCGAGCCGGTCACCCATCGCCGGGGCAGAGACGGCAGGCTGCGGCCGGTCAACGGGGCCGCGGCCCGGGCCAAGGTGAGCAGCCTGCTCGCGGACCGGCAGGGCGCGTCGCTGCGCGAGATCGCCCGGGAGGCCGGGGTCAGTCCGGATACTGTGCGGAGCGTGCGCAACGTGCGGGACGTGCGCAACGTGCGGGACGCGCGGGATGAATCGCGCCGTGCCGAGGCTCCCACGGCGGCTGCACCCCGGGCCGTCCCGAGCCCGGAGCACGAGGGGCCCCAGGCTGCTCCCAGGCGGGCCAGTGCCTGCGTCCGGATCCAGGAGACCGGACCGGCCGGCCGGTCCGCGCTGATGCGCAGCCTGCGCAGCGATCCCTCACTACGGTTGTCCGAATCGGGTCGGGCCCTGTTGCGCCTACTGGACGTGTACGCGATGGGCCCGGACGACTGGGCCCGGATCGGCGGAGACGTGCCGGCCCACAGGCTCGGCGAAATCGCGCAGTTGGCCCGGGAGTGCGGCCGGATATGGCATAACTTCGCGGCCGCGTTGGAGCAGCGGCAGCGGGACGCGGTGGAGGCGTAGGGACTGCCGGACTGCCCCCGGCGCCGGCAGGCGCGGCGGTTCGGTAACGACGCCCACCGCCGCGAGGACAGCGGATCAGGCAGAAGCGGATCAGACATCCGGATCGGACAGAGAGGAACCGGCAATGCCCCTGGTACAGGTGAACTGGTGGAAGGGCGTGGGGGAGACCGAGCGCCGCCAGCTCGTCGAAGAGGTGACGGAAACGGTCGCGCGGATCGCGAAGTGCCCCGAGGCCGCCGTCACTGTGATTGTCACCGATGTCGAGACGGACCACTGGGGACGCGGCGGGACGCTGGCCTCGGAACTCTGAGCGGGCGGCCGGGCGGCGTTGGCGTTTGCCGCCGGTCGACTGGGGACGTTCCCCACTCGGACAGCTGGGTGTTGTGGGTTCGAGGGGGTGGCAGGCACCAGTTCGCAGCGGGCTCACGAGCCGGTGCCGTGTGCGACGCGCGCCGCACAGGGCATGTCCCTGGCCGGTTCTCCGTACGGCAGGAGAACCGGCCAGGGACGTGGTATGTCACCGGGGTTTGTGGCCCGACTGGAGGTTGAGTCCGCCGCCGGCGGCCAGCCGGACCGGCTTGGCGGGCCGGAGGCCGGCGGCGCGCTGCCAGGAGGCCATCTGCGACGGCGCCCAGGTGCCGGATTCGCTGGCCAGCGCGAAGTAGAAGTCCCGCAGCGCGGCCAGCTGCTGGGTCCTGCCCTCGCCGGCGGCAGCGGGGAACTCGGCGATGGTGTAGACCCCGCCGGGGCGCAGCGCCCGGGCCACCCTGGCGGTGAGATCACGGTTCTGCTCGTCGCTGAAGTGGTGCGCGACGCCGATGATCACCACCGCGTCGTAGCACTCCTCGCCGAAGTCATCGGTCAGTGCGTTGCCGGCCTGGTGGCGTACCCGGTCGCCCATTCCCTCCTCGGCCAGCAGCGGCGCCGCGTGCCGTACGGCGTCGGGCAGGTCGAGGACGACGGCGCGGAGCGATGGGTGGCGGCGGCACAGCCCGACCGAGTAGGCCCCGTGCGAGCCGCCGATGTCGAGCAGGTCGGTGGCGCCCTCGGGCACCGGAATGGCCTTGGCCACCGCGTTCGTCTGGCCGGTCGTCAGGCACTTCATGCCGCGCTGGTAGGAGTCCCACACGTCATCGCTCATGCCGGTGTGGAATTCGAGTGGCTTTCCGCTGCGCAGGTACTCGTCGGCCCGCTGCATCAGCCCCAGCTCGTAGAACTGGAGCAGCAGCTTGTCGTTCACCGCGTGCGGGCTGGTGGTGACCAGCCATTTCCGGGACAGCGGGCTCAGCGCGTACTGGTCGCCGCTGGCACGCAGATATCCCGACGCCGCCAGCGCGGGCAGGAGTTTCGCGGTACTGGCGGGGTGGGTGCCGCAGTCGGCCGCGATCTTTTCGGCGGTGGCGGGGCCTGCGGCCAGCGCGTCGAACAGGCCGACCTTGACGGCCGCCATGATGACGTGGACGTAAGTGCCCGCTACCTGGGTGTCGAGGACGGGCCGCGCGATCAAATTGAACTTGACCAGCAGCCATTCAAGTGGATTGCTTGCCATTAAGCCGAATCGCATTGGCCGAGCATAACGTGGGACGCTCGGTCGGGGTAACTCATCGGCATTACTGGGAATTCTGTCCGAGTGGGGAATTCTGCCCGAGTGGAAAATTCTTACCGCCTGGTAATTACCGACTCGTCCTGCTTGTGTTTACGCGCGATGCGGGGAAAGTCGTCCGCCCGTTATTCGGTCACCGGGCTGCGCAGTGCCAGCCAGAGGACGGTGGCCGCGCCGGCCACGCCGAAGGCGGCGATGACGAGTCCCGGGCGGGCGTGCGATCCCAGCGCCCCGGACGCCGCGATGACCACCCCCTGCACGGTCATCAGCCCACTGGTCTGAACGGTGAACAGTCGTCCGCGCATGGCCGGTTCGCTCGTCCGCAGGATCAGGAGGTCGATGCCCTGGTTGCACGCGAAACCCGCGCCGGAGAGCAGCAGAAGGGCCGCGGCGAGAGGCAGCGGCGGGCCGAACGCAAAGAGGGCGAGGGGGAGTTGGGAGAGGAGTACCAGGGGGAGTACGAGGCTGCCGCGGGTCTCGGGGCGGAATCGGGCGACCATGAGTTCGCCGAGGACCGTGCCGGCCGCGTAGCCGGTGAAGAGGACGCCGGCCGCGGTGACCGGCGCGCCCGCCTGGGCGGTGTAGGCGACGGCGAGTCCGTCGCCTACCGCGGCGAAGCCGGGTACGGCCCAGGTCAGCAGGATGAGGCGGCGCAGTGGCGGGTTGTCGCGCAGGTGGCGCAGCCCGTCGGCGGAGGCGCGGACGACGGAGCGGACGGTGCGTTCGCCGTCGGGGTCGGCGGCCGGTGTGGCCCGGGTGCCCCAGCCGATGAGCGCGGCGGACAGCAGGAAGCTGGCCGCGTCGCCGGCGAGCAGCCAGAGCGGGCCGACGGCAGCGACCAGGACGCTGCCGAGGGCGAAGCCGGAGACGACGGCGGTCTGGCTGATGGTGCGCAGCAGCGAACGGCCGACCGGGAAGAGGTCGGCGTCGAGCAGATGGGTGAGGCTGGCCGCGCGGGCCCCTTGGAAGAGCGGGGCGATGACCCCGGTGACCAGGAGCAGCCCGAGCAGCGCGAGGACCGGCAGGCCCGGGACGAGCATGGCGGCGATGCAGGCGGCGCTCAGCAGGTCGCAGCAGACCAGCACGCGACGGGGCGGGAACCGGTCGGCCAGGGAGGACAGTACGGTGCCGCCGACCGCGTAGGGCAGGAAGGAGCAGACGAGCACCAGGGCGGAGAGGAACGCGGAGCTGGTGCGCTGGAAGATGAGGATCGACAGGGCGACTTCGGCGGCCAGGGTGCCGGCCATGGACACCGCATGGGCGGCGAAGACCGCGGGCATGCCGGGGACGCGCAGCACCGCGCCCATTCCGGTGGTGCTTCGGGTGGGCGGTAGCGTCCGGGCCACGTGTTCGTCCCTCGTTGTTCGTCCCTCGTGGTGGTGCGTGGGGTGACCTCGTGGGGCCCGGCTCACCGGGCCCCACGAGGTGTTTCCCCGGGCTGTACTCGGGGTGGGCGCATGGTGCCTGCGCTCGGTGCGTTGAGCGGTGCTCAGTCGCTTCCGCTCGGGGCCGGCTTCGGAGCCGCCCCGGCATCAGTGGGTTCAGTGGGCGTGACGCATGATGGTCTCCTCTCCGTGTGGGTGGCTGGGACAGCGCCGCAGAGCGCGCTCCATGGGAAGAGCGCGTCCCACGACGGGACTTGGGGTGGTGCGGCCGGGGCTCACAGCGCCACCCGGAGCTCGAACATCCCGTGCTCGGTGACGTTGGGCCGGGGGCGCGGCTCGGCGATGAGGCGCGCGGTGGGGTAGCGGTGGCCGAGGGTGCCGAACACGGTCCGGGCGATCACGGTGGCCACCTGGGCCCCCAGGCAGGCGTGCGGTCCGCGGCCAAAGGCGAGATGGCGGTTGGGGGTGCGGTCCCAGCGCACCGCGTCGGGGTCGTCGAACCTCCTCGGGTCGCGGTTGGCGGCGCCGAGGAACATGGACACGATCTGGCCCTTGCGGATCTCCTGGCCGCCTAGCACGGTGTCCTCGACGCAGGCACGGCTCTCGACGTGCACGGGCCCGGCGTAGCGGACGAGTTCGTTCACGGCCAGGTCGTTGTCGACCGGCCCGCGCTGCTTCGGAGGCAGGCGCAGCAGCGCGTGCAGCCCGGTGGTGAGGAAGCGGCTCGCGGTCTGGAAGCCGGCCTGGAGCACCACGCGCAGCGAGTTGTGCAGCACCTCCCGTTCGACGCCGGCCTCCTTGGCGCGGCGCACCACGTGGGCGGTGAACCCCTCGGGCAGCGGCGCGTCGATCCATTCGCCGACCAGCGCGGAGAGTTCGGCGCGGGCGGCGACCCCGGGCTCGTAGCACTCGGGCCGCAGGCTGGAGTCCATGCCGTCGACGATGGTGTGCGAGCGGGGGACGAACCAGGCGGGGTCGACGTGCGGGACGCCGAGGAGACCGGTGACGGCCTCCAGGGTGAGGGGTTCGGCGATCTTCGTGACGAAGTCGAAGCCGTCGGCGGCCTCGACCTCGGCGAGCAGTGCGTCGAACTTGGCCCGGGTGCGGCGTTCGACGTCTTCGAGGCCCGCGATCCTGAACCCCTCCAGCATCACGTGCCGGATGCGGGTGTGCTCGGGCGGGTCGAGCGTCTGGAGGCTGAGCAGGGAGGGCGGGGTGTCCACCCCGACCCGGCGCCAGTCCTGGCAGAACCGTTCGGCGTCGCGCAGTGCGGTGAACGCCTCGTCGTAGCCGGTGATGAGCCAGGCTTCGATGTCGGGGTCCCAGAGCACCGGTGAACGTCCGTACCACTCGCGGTAGATGGGGTGGGGGTTCAGCAGCGCACTCGGTTCGAGCAGACTCCAGATGGTGGCGCCGGCCATGTGGTGTGACTCCCTTCTTGCGCCGCTCCCCGCAGCCGCTCGTGGTGGCGCTGCGTTCTTGCTTTAACAGAGAGGCGGAAGTGGCCCTGGATACACCAGGGGCGGATTTTTTCCGCGTTCTCCTCCTGCACCGCCATGCGGTGACCTCGTCTGCGGTCTCGTCTGCGGTCTCGCCTGTGGCTGAGCGCCGAGGAGTACAGTCGACCGCGATGAACGAGAACGACTGGGCCGGCGAACTGGCCGCCCTCCGCGAGGAAGAAGAGCTCTGCGAACGGCTCCGCTCGGAGGTCGGTCTGCCCTCGGACGCCACGGTGAACCGGGCCGTCGCGACGGCTCTGGCGGCCCTTCGCCCCTCTCGCCCGGAGCCGGGCCAGAACCCCGGCATCGTCAGCTAGCCGTGGCCGCGGCGCTCGCCCACGTCACTGATCCGGCTGCGCTTTCACGGCGGCGCGGATGCTCGCCAGAATGCGGCTGCGCGTCGGGCCGACGGAGCCGCGGGCCATGCCGGATGCCGCGGCGATCGCGTCATAACTGAGCGGGGGCTCCGCGAAGAGCAGTCCCAGCAGGACCTGGTGCTCGTCCGGCAGGCTCCGGATGGCGGCCCGCAGCCGGGCGCTGTCGACCCGGGCGAGCGCTTGCTCCTCCGGTGACGCGGAGGTCAGGGCGGCGGCCACGGTCAGTTCGGCCGGGTCCGACACGCTCAGGGTGCGGCGGCTCTGCCGGGAGCGCTGGATGGCTTCCCGCTTGGCCACGGTCACCAGCCAGGAGGCCAGCCGGCCGGGTTGCTTGAGGCTGCCGATGTGCTCGACCAGGCGCTGCCAGGTGAACTGGTAGACGTCCTCGGCGTCCGCTCGGCTGAGGCCGTGCGAGCGCGCCACGGTCCACACGACCGGGCTGTAGAGGCGGACGAGGCGCTCCCAAGCGGCGGCGTCGCGTGCGCGGCAACGGCCCACCAGCGCATCCAGGTCTGTCGTCGTGCCGGGCTGCTCAGGGAGCCGTGCGCCGGTGCTCTCCACGTTCTCGACCTGGCTCTCGACCTGACCAGTCTTGCCGCCTCGCATGGAAGCCCCCCTTGGGCCTGTGGGCCGGAAGTCGGTTCAGCTAAGCACTCTCGAACGCGCCTATCAATGACGGCAGTTGACGACACCTCACGTACCGAACGGGCGCTACGGAGGACCCAGCCGGAGCTGTGGCGGCGCGCCAGGGTTGGCAAGCTGTCCGATCCACGCTAGGATGCTAGCATGACTGCTGATAACGTCAGGCAGTTCAACGTCTACCTGCCAGTGGAACTGATCAAGCAGGTGAAGCATCACGCCATTGACCGCGAACTGTCGCTGTCGGCGCTGGTTACCGAGGCGCTGCGTTCCTACCTGGCCGAGCGCCAGGGGCAAGACCAAGACGAAACCGCTTCCTGAAAGGAAACAGACATGACGACCCAGGGTGTCGAAGGCGTTTACGTCGAGACCCACAGCTGGGGGAAGACGGCCAAGTTCCTTGGGTCGTTGGGCTTCAACGTCGAGTTCGCCACCGAGCACGGCTCCGGAATGCTCAAGCACGACGCGGGGCCGTATTTCGTCGTCAGCGAGGTCCCCGAGGACCGTGAGACGCAGATGCAGCTCGTGCTCCGCGTCGCGGACGCGGAGACCTTCAAGCCCGACCCGATCGTCGAGGTGGTCTCCCCGTTCGAGGAGACCCACTACGGCACCCAGCGGATGGTGGTGCGCGACCCGGACGGGCGAGACTGGACCATCGAGGCGCCGCTCAAGGGCTGAGCGGTTTCCCCAGGGTGGAAGCGCGCCGCCGGCCACTGGATTCCGGTGGCATCCCCCGTCGTGCGGCGCGCCGCCACCGCCGAACGCCCCCGATTCCTCTCCGGATCGGGGGCGTTCCCTATTGGTGCATCGCTGGAATGGCGGGAGAGCGGCCTGTGCGAAACGGTCGGCTTCCTTGCCTTGTTCTGCCTGACTCGGCCAGGGCGAGGATGCTAGCATCCTCGCATGGTAGTGGATGACGACACGGAAAAGGATGCGAGGTTAGCGATGGTCAGCGAAGACACCGCAACAAGGGCAGCGGAGGCTCCGGCGTCCGCATCGCCGCGGCGCGGTCTCGGCATGCTCGTCGTGATGATCGGCGTGCTCATCTCCGCGGTCGACGGCACGATCGTGGTGCTCGCACTGCCGGTGATCGAAGAAGACCTGAACATGTCCTTGTCGGCCGTCACGTGGGTGGTCGTCGGCTACCTCCTCGTGGTCACGGTGCTCTGCACGCAGCTGGGCCGGTTCGGTGACATGTTCGGCCGGGTGCGCATGTACAAAGCCGGCTTCTTGGTGTTCACGCTCGGATCGGTGCTGTGCGCGGCTGCTTGGAACGCACCGAGCATCATCGGGTTCCGCCTGCTCCAGGGCGTCGGCGCCGCACTGATCGCGGCCAACAGCGGCGCGATCATCGCAGAGCTGTACCCGCCGCAAGAACGGGGCCGCGCATACGGCTTCAACGCCTTCGGCTTCTCGTTCGGCTCGGTTCTCGGTGTCCTGCTCGGCGGCGTCATGGTGACCTATGTGTCCTGGCAGTGGATCTTCTGGATCAACCTGCCGATCGGCATCGTCGCGCTGGTACTGGCGCAGCGGGTGCTGCGCGACCGCAGCGAGCGCCAGCGCCGGAAGTTCGACTTCGCCGGCATGATCACGCTGGGCCTGGGGCTCTTCGGTGTGCTGTGGGCGATGACCGGACTGGCGGCCCGTCCGCTCGACGGGACCATGATCGGATTCCTGGCGGGCGGCATCGCGCTCCTGGTCGCCTTCGTCTTCATCGAGCTGAAGCAGAAGGAGCCGACCCTCGACCTGTCCCTGTTCCGCATCCCCACCATGGCGCCCTCGCTGCTGGCCTCGATGCTCCAGGGCGTCGGCAGCTTCGCCGTGCTCTTCCTGGTCATCATGTACCTCCAGGGCACGCGCGGGATGGACCCGATCGATGCTTCGATGCTGCTGGTGCCGGGCTATGTGGTCGGCGCGGTGGTGGGGCCCTACGCCGGGCGGCTCACCGACCGGTTCGGTCCGGTCATCCCTGCGACCATGGGGCTCGGCATCTCCGTCGTCGCGATGGTGATCTTCGCCCAGATGACCGCGACGAGCAGCCTGTGGCTGACCGCGGTCGGCAACCTCGTGATCATGGTCGGCGGCAGCTTCTTCTTCCCGGCCAACAGCACCGCGGTGATGAAGGCGTCCCCGCCCGACCGGCTGGGCATCGCCTCCGGTGTGCTGCGCACCTTCTCCAGCATCGGCATGGTGTTCTCGTTCACCACCGCCATGCTCGTGGCCTCGCACTCGATCCCGCGGGACATGGCGTTCGCCATCTTCGTCGGCACCAGCAAGCTGGACGGCCGGCTCGCGATCGCCTTCGCCGAGGGCCTGACGTCGGCCTTCTACACCATGATGGCAATCATGATCCTCGCGGCGATCTTCTCCGCTGTGCGCGCCAAGAGCCGCGCGTAGCGGGACCATCGCGCCGCGGGCGGAGCGCTCCCGCTCCTGACCACCGGGCCTCGCGCGCCCGCGGCGACGGGCAGCAAGGCAACTGTCGACCGACTAGTTCGCGGGAGAAGTGTGATCAGGACAGCAACGTTGGAGTCGCCTCGGGCCGAACGCACCACCGTGCTGATCGCAGGCGACCACCCGATATACCGATCCGGGTTACGCATCCTGCTCGACGAGGTGGAGTCGTTCCACGTCGTCGGAGAGTCCGGAACGGGTTCGGACGCGGTGGCCATGGCGCACACCCTGCGCCCCCAGGTCGTGGTGATGGACATCGTCCAGCAGGGCCAGAGCATCGCCGAAGTGATCAGCCTGATCACCGGCTGCTGCCCGGGCATGGCCGTGCTCATCATCAGTCCGCTCGACGACCGGGAGGCACTTCTGTCCGCGCTGCGCGCAGGGGCCCGCGGCTACCTGCTGAACGGCGCCAGCTGGCAGGACCTGGTGCTCGCGGTGGAGATGGTGCGCTCGGGCGGGCTGGTCTTCGATTCCTGCGCTTCGGAATGGGTGCTGGAACACCTCAGCCGGCCGCTGCCGCCCGGAGCGCGCCACACCGAGGCGGAGAACGGTCGGTGCGACCTGCTCCGACTGGTCCGGCACGACGGTTCGGCCGGGTCCGCGGGGCCCCGGCTCCCCGCCGTGCGCCGCGCACCCACGCCGGTCGGGGCGCGGCCCGTCACCCGCCTCTGACGGACCGGACGGAAAGAAAGCACCGAGCGGGAACTCCGGGTGTCCGACTGGGGAAAATCCCCAGTCGGGCACCCGTACGCGATCGGGGCGCGCACGGTAGCGTGGGAAAGGAATTTCCGCGGTGTTCGTCCGAAACTCCTGCGGTCCTTATTGACCGGCGACGGTCGCCCGGGCGCGCCTTGCCGCCTCACTTCAGGCTTGTGATTGCGCCGGGAGCTGCCGCATTCACGATGGCTTTCGTCGGCTTGCGCGGTGGCGCGGAGCACTGCCGGCGGCTCGTCGCACTTCACGAAGCGAGGACGGCGATGAACGAGAGTTTCCACGCATTACGGGTGGCCGAGGTGATCGTCGAGACCGAGGACGCCCGCTCGTTGGTGTTCGATGTCCCCGACGACTTGGCGGAGGAATTCCGGTACCGGCCGGGGCAATTTGTTACCCTGCGCATCCCCGGCGCCGAGCACGGCCCCGTCACCCGCTGCTATTCGCTGTCGAGTTCACCGCACACCGCGGACCCCTTGATGGTGACGGTGAAGCGCATGCCGGCCGGGCGCGGCTCCAACTGGCTGCTGGACAGCGTACGGGTCGGCAGCACGGTGTACGTCCAGCCGCCGACCGGCCGGTTCACCCCCGCCTCGCTCGACGGCGACTTCCTCTTCCTGGCAGCCGGAAGCGGCATCACACCGGTGATGTCGATCGTCAAGTCGGCGCTGGCCGCCGGTTCGGGCCGGCTCACCCTGCTCTACGCCAACCGCGACGAGCGTTCGGTGATCTTCAGTGAGCAGCTGGCCGGTTTGGCCGCCGCCCACCCGGACCGCTTCACCGTCCGGCACTGGCTGGAGTCCCGGCAGGGGCTGCCGGACGCGGCCGGGCTGCGCACCCTGGCCGCGCCGTTCCGCGACCGCGACGCGTTTGTGTGCGGCCCGGAGCCGTTCGTGGCCGGCGTGGTCGACGCCCTGGCCGCGCTCGGGGTTCCGAGCGAGCGCACCCACCTGGAACACTTCCGGCCGCCGAACGGCACCGCGGGGCCGGAGCCGTCGCCCGGCGGAGATCCGTCGGCGCGGACGCCGCGGCCTGACCGGCGCCTCCAGCTCTTGCTGCCGTGACGCCGGCCGCTGTCCGGCGGCGCGGTACGGATTCGACGGTATTTCCCTCTATGAGCGGACCTGGATCGGAGATGGGCGATGGCGAAACGCCTGCGCATGCTGATGCGAATGGGGAACCTGACCCGGACGGGCCAGGTCGGTGACGGCCGGGAGGAGGCGCTCGCCGCGTACGTGGTATCGCACGCGGCCCCCGGGGACGTCGACGACGTGATCCGTGTGATCGACAAGTACGCCTACCAGCAGGCCACCCTCATCAACGTCGGTGATGAAAAAGGTTTGTTGCTGGATGCCGCGGTGCGGCGGGCCAAGCCACGGCTGCTGCTGGAACTCGGTACGTACTGCGGTTACGGCGCGCTGCGGATGGCCCGGGCGATGCCGCCCGAAGCCCGGCTCTGCTCGATCGAGTTCAGCGCGGCCAACGCCTCGGTGGCACAGCGCATCTGGGACCACGCCGGGCTCGGGGACCGGGTCACTGTGCTGCACGGCACGCTGGGCGACGGCGGCCGCACCATCGAGCGCCTCACCACTGAGCACGGCTTCGGCCCCGGCCGGCTCGACTTCGTCTTCGTCGATCACATCGCCCGCGCCTACCTGCCGGACCTGCAACGCATCCTCGACCAGCGGTGGCTGCGCCCGGGCTCGATCGTGCTGGCCGACAACATGAAGGTGCCGGGCGCGCCGCGCTACCGCGCGTATCTGCGCGAGCGGGAGGGCACGGAGTGGCGCACCCGCGAGCATCACACGCACGTCGAATACCAGTCGTGGGTCAGGGATCTGGTGCTGGAGTCGGAGTACCTGCCCTCCGCGGTCGCCGCCGGGTCCGGCGGCACCGGCACCGCGCCTGCATGAGAACGGACCGCTCCCGGCCGGGACCGGGATTCCATGGCCACAAGGCCCCAACGGAGAGGAACCACCAGTGACGGCGACGGCGGACAAGACAGCCATCCGGACCGCGTTGTGGCGGGCCCTGCACGTCCAGGTCGATCCCGGGCCGCACGTCTTCGACGACGAACTCGGTGCGCGGCTGGCAGCGCCGGACGGTGACTGGCGGTCCCGGCCGGACATGGATCCGGTGCGCAGCGCCCCGGCACGGGCGTCCATCGTGGCCCGGGCCCGGTTCACCGAGGACTTGGTCGTCGAGCAAGCCGCCCGGGGCGTCGACCAGTACGTCATCCTCGGCGCCGGGCTCGACACCTTCGCGCAGCGGCGGCCGGAGGTCGCCGGGAGAGTGCGGGTCTTCGAGGTGGACCAGCCGGAGACGCAGGCATGGAAACGTGCACGGCTGGGCGAGCTGGGCTACGGGATCCCCGAGTGGCTGCGGCTGGTCCCCGTCGACTTCGAGGCGGACGACGACTGGTGGCAGCGCCTGACGGAGGACGGCTTCGACCCCGCCCGGCCTGCCGTGCTGGCCTGCTCCGGCGTCACCATGTACCTCACCAGGGACGCGGTCGCCGCCACCCTCCGTCGGGCCGCGGCCCTCGCCGAGGGCTCCAGCCTGGCCCTGACGTTCATGCAGCCGGTCGACCTCGTCGCACCGGAGGAGCGGGCCGCCCGGGAAGGGGTGGAGCACGCCGCGCGCGCCGACGGGACACCCTTCCGCAGCTTCTTCGGGCCGGACGACATCCTGACGCTGGCGAAGGAAGCCGGGTTCCGGCACGCCGAGCACGTCTCCGCGGGTGATCTCGCCGCGCGCTACTTCGCCGGCCGGACCGATGGACTCCGCCCGTCGACCATCGAGGAACTTCTGCTTGCCACCACCTGAGACGGATGCCCGCCGGATGCCGGTACGCCGGCGGAGCGCACATGATTCCGGGCCTGCCGCGGGTGCGCGGCAGGCCCGGAGTCCGCCGGTGGGTGTCCGGTCAGCCCTTGCTCCGGAGGTAGGCGTTCCCGCGGCGCTGGACCTCCTCCGGGCTCAGGTCCTCGATGCGGCTGGCGAGCGTCCAGCGGTGGCCGAACGGGTCGATGACCTGCCCGGCCCGCTCGCCGAAGAACTTGTCCTGGACGGGGCGCGTCTCCTCGGCGCCGGCCGCCACGGCCCGGGCGAAGGCGGCGTCCACGTCCGCCACGAACAGGTACAGGGTGACCGGCGTGCCGCCGAGGGCCTTGGGGCCGAGCAGACCGGCCGCGGGGGACTCGTCGGACAGCATCACAACGGTCCCGCCGATCCGGATCTGTGCGTGCGGCACGCTGCCGTCGGGCGCCGTGTACCGCTCCAGCTCCTTCGCCCCGAACGCCCGGGTGTAGAAGGCGATTGCCTCGTCCGCGTTGGCCACGAAGAGATACGCCGTCAGCTCGGCATAGCCGTCCGGAATCGGGTTGACCATGATTGACCTCCAAAAATGTGGGGATGCGGGGCGCGGCTACCGCGCGCCGGCGGTGATCCGGTCGAGCGCGTCGAGGAACGTCAGCAGTTCCTCCTGGGTGCCGAGGGAGACCCGCAGATGAGCGGGGAAGCCGAACAGGCCGGTGTCGCGCACGAGGATGCCGTGCTCCTTGGCCAGGACGGACTGGGCGGTGCCGGAGTCGGGGACCGCGACCGTCACGAAGTTGGTGACCGAGGGCAGATAACGGTAGCCGCGGCGGTCGAGTTCGGCGCAGAACCACCGGCGCCGCTCCTCGCTGTCCTGCCGGACGCGGCCCAGGAACTCCTGGTCCCCGAGGGCCGCCACCGCCGCGGCCTGGGCGGCCCGGTTCACGCTGAACGGCAGTACGGCCAGCGTCCGGCGCACTTCGGCGATCAGCTCGGCGGGACCGAGCGCGTAACCGATCCGCAGAGCCGCCAGTCCGTATGCCTTGGAGAAGGTGCGCAGCGCGAGCACCGGGGTACCGTCGCGTAGCTGGGACCTGGCCTGCGGCTGACCCGGGGGACCGAACTCGTGGTACGCCTCGTCGAAGACGAGGGGAGTGCCGCTGTCGCGCGCCGCCGCGACCAGCGTGTCGAGCGCCGGCGCCGGCAGCGTGGTACCGCACGGGTTGTGCGGGTTGCACACATAACCGATGCCGCACTCGGGGAGCCGCTCAGCGAACGCCACCGGGTCGATCCGGGCGCCGTCGAGCGGCACCTGGACGGCGCCCCGGCCGATGCGTTCGAGCGCCGCCGGGTAGCCGGGGAAGGTGCCGGCGGTGACGAGGCCGGGGCGGTCCAGGTCGCCGAGAGTGAGCGCGGTGGCCAGCACCAGCTCGTCGCTGCCGTTGGCCACCGCGATCTGCTCCTCGGGCACCTCCCAGTGCCGGCTGAGGCGCTGGACGAGCTCCTCGCGTTCGGGCGCCGGGTAGCGGTTGATCCGGTCCAGTTCCCCGGTCACCGCCGCGACCGCCGCGGGGCTCGCGCCGAACGGGCTCTCGCTGAGGTGCAGCCGCACCAGCGAATCCCCCGACGGCACACTGGTGTTGTAGGTCCGGGGTGCCTGCTGGGCGGGAGCACTCACAGGTGATCTCCCACCAGGATCCCGAAACAGTAACTCCCCATCGCCGCCTCCAGGGTGAGGAAACAGTGCTCGCTGCCGGCCGGTATCCGCATCACCGCGGGCGACACCAACTCGTGGCGGGCGCCGTCGAGTTGTACCTCGATCCGGGCCTGGCCGGGTTCGGGGGAGACCAGGAAGTAAATCTCGTCGACGTCATGGGTGTGCGGAGCGGCGACGGGCTTGCCCACGAGCGTGCTGAGCTCGCCGCCGGCGAGCTGCACCGGCAGCCCGCCGAACATTTCCGCGGTCAGGTAGAAGGGCGCAGGCTGGTGATGCCCGGCGACCGCGAGCGGGACGGGCAGGGCGGTGATGATCTCCGCGTCCGCTCCGGTCGCCGGGTCCTGCACTGTCACGACGCCTCCAGGACGAACAGGTAGGTGTGCGGAGCGCCGAACGGCACCGTGCGGCGCAGCTGCATCCCGCCTTGCTCGAAGAGCTGCTCGTACTGCTCGCGGGTGTAGATGGGCACACCCATGAGCGCGTGGGCGAGTTCGAAACCGCTGGAGAAGACCGGCAGGCGGGAGCCGTCGCCCTTGCCGCGCGGCCGGATCGTGGTGTCTGCCAGCAGGAAGGTGCGGGCCTGCGGGAAGGACTTGCGCAGCCGGGGGATCACCTCATCGCGGCGCTCCGGGGCGGCAAGCAGATCGTGCAGGAACATGAAGCTCATCACGACGTCGGCCTCGTCGCTGCCGTCGACGCGATGGTCCTTGAAGAGGATGTCGAGCACGTCCGCGCAGACCGGCTGCACGGTGCCGCGCAGGCCGTACTTGGCGACCGTCTCGTCCGCGAGCTCGGTGGCGGGCCGGCTGATGTCGATGCCGATCCCGCGGCTGCCGGGGCGCTCCTTGACCAGCCGGGAGACCCGCTCGCTGACGCCCGCGCCGAGGTCGACCAGGGTGCGGAAGTCGATGCCCGCGATCTCTTCGTCGAGGATGTGCCGCATCAAAGCGGTGTCCGCCTGGGCGGAGCCGAGTGCGACCATCGCCTCGTCGCGGTGCAGGTCGACGCCGAACCGGCGGTCGCCGCGGGCGAGCGGCGCCGCGTTGGCGAAGACGTCGTGATAGCCGCCGACGCCCCAGGTGAAGAAGCCCAGGGAACGGGTGACGTCCTCGCTGACGGTGGTCGCCCGGACGCGGTCGCCGTGGACGTCGAGGTATCCGAATGCTTCCGCGGACCGGACGAGCGCCCGGAAGACCGCCGGATTCAGCGCGTTCTTCTCGCAGAACGCCGGAATGTCGAGCGTGCGTTTTTCTTGCAACTTCCGGAATACGCCGAGGCGTTCCAGCGCGTGCAACACGTGCGCGCAGAGGTAGCCGTTGAATGCGGTGTCCGGATTCAGGGGGGTCAGCGCCTGGCCCTGCCATTCCGCAGGGAGTGCGTATGCCGACGACAATTCACACCTCTCAGATGAGAGCGGCGGGCGGCGTGCTGGGGCCGCCCGCCGCGGGGAACGTGCTCAGGCCGGCTTCTGCGCCAGGTGGGTGGCGAGGGAGAAGGCGGTGAGGTCGACCTCGGGCTTGACGCCGCGGTGCAGGTCGCGGACGATCCGGCCGGCGGTCGGCGCGTGCGCCAGGCCATGTCCGGTGAAGCCGGCCGCGAAGAGGATCCGCTCGTGCTCGCCCTCGCCCCGGCCGATCAGCGCCGACTTGGTCGGTGTGACGTCCAGCGTCCCGGTCCAGGCGCTGTGCAGCTTGGCGCCCTTCGCCTCCGGGTACCACTTCGGCAGCTCTTCGACGGCCGCCTCGAACCAGATGTCGCGCATGCCCTCCTGCTTGGAGATGCGCTCCAGGCCGACCAGGAAGCCCCTGCCCCGGCCCATCGTCTTCAGGCCGGAAACCGGGTGGAAGGTGAAGGGCGTGTCGGTGTCCCGGTCGGAGATCGGGTCGGTGTAGAGCAGCTCGGCGAACTGGCCCCACACCGGCAGCTCCATGCCGGCCAGCTTGGCCACGTCGCCGCCCCACGGGCCGGCCGCGATGACGATCGCGTCCGCGGTGAACTCACCTGCGGTGGTGGACACCTGGCCGGCACCGGCGTCGATGCCGGTCACCTCGGTGCCGGTCAGCAGTCGGGCGCCGAGCTTGGCGGCCGCGTCCGCGTATCCCTTGACCAGCGCTTCCGGCTTGACTCGGTAGCACTCCGGGGACCAGACCGCGGCCTCCATGGTGGCGGGGTCCAGCCAGGGGTTGTACTCGACGGCCTGGGCGGGGGTGAGCAGTTGGACGTCGGCACCGACCTCGCGGTGGGCCGGCAGCAGCGCCTCGATCTCGGCCGCCTGCTCGGTGCTGGTCAGCACCGTGAGCAGGCCGAGGTGCTTCAGCTCGAGGTCGCTGCCCGTCGTCGTGGCGAAGGAATGGAACTCGGACAGGCTCCGGACCGCGAGTTCGGTGTCGTGCGGCTTCTTCGGGAAGTAGGTGCGGAACGCTCGCGCGGTCTGCGAAGTGGTGGCCGTGCCGAACTGGTCCTTCTCCAGCAGGAGCACGTCGATGCCGGCCTTGGCGCAGTGGTAGGCGATGGACACGCCGATCACACCGCCGCCGATGATCAGCAGTTCGGTGGAGTTCTTCCGGTCAGGCATGCGCACTCCTCGTGGTGGTCGGTTGGAACGTCCAGGTGTCGCCCCCCAGTTCCCACGGGAACAGCTGCAGGTTCCAGGCACCGAGGGCGTTGGTATAGGTGGCCATGTGGGAGAGCAGCGCGATGAAGTCCTCCTTGGAGGTGGTCTCCTCGATGACGGCGACCACCTCCTGGGTGAGGTCCCACAGCGTGTTCAGCCCGCAGTAGCCGAGGAATTCGGTGGGCTTGACGAGCAGGATTCTGGCCATCTCGACCAGCGCGGAGAGCGGCACATCGGTCAGCCGGGCGGCCCGCACCAGTCCGGTGTGGGACACATAGCCCAGCGGCCGGGTCTCGCCGTTGATGCAGACGAGCGTGGTCAGCACCGAGTCCTTGGTGCCGGCCCCAGTGGTGAAGCGGCCCTCGTGCGCGGCGATCAGCTCGTCGGTCGGCTCGATCAGCACCCGCTCGGTCTCCGCGGCGATCCGCTCGACCAGGTCGCGCGCCCGGGCGGACTCCGCCGGCATGCGTCGCACGCCGTGGCCGGTCTCGCCGTCCACCCGCCGCACCTGCGCGAGGATCGGGGCGCCATTGCCGTGCACGGCGTCCCAGACCATCTGGCCGATCTTCGGCAGTGTGTCGAGGTCCTCCGGGACGACGGAACCGATCGGCGCGGTGGGCATCGGTTCGGTCAGTTCGCCGTACTTGATGGTGAGGTGCTGCACCGCGGAACAGAACACGGTGCCGTTGGGCTGGATCTTGCGGTCGACCTTGTGGTCCGGGACGGCGTGGAGGAGGTCGTGCGCCGGTGGCACGTGATAAATGCAGTCACCGGCGACGAGCGCGTGTCCCTGCAAAGTCTGATACGGCAGTGACGCCCAGAGCGGCTCGACGAGTTGGGCATTGCGGCCTTCATCGAGAGTGATGCGTAGCTTGGCGCCGATCGACTGCCAGGAGATCTCAATTTGGCGCATTATTCCTACCCCGTTCTACTCGGTTCTGCGAATAGCGCGCATGCGTCCAACAGGTTTGGAGGGGCGGTTGGATGGTGACGCTGGGACGCTAGCAGCGGCCAGAATGCGAGGGTAGGGATAACCGCCTCAGGTCTTCGACAAGCTACGGACTTTGTCACGTCGATATCCCGGAGAAAAACCCGGTGTTTGTCAGTCTGCCGGGCCCGGCCGCACCATTGCCGGTATTTCTGGGGCCGACCTGACACAGCCGGACCGGTTTTTCAGGCCGGCGCGGACGGCGTGAGCGCGAAAGGCGTCAGGTCGACGCCGGGGGAGCGGTCGAAGTACAGGTCGCGAATGATCCGGCCGGTGGCGGGCGCCTGGCCCAGGTCCTGACCGGTGTATCCGGCCGCCACGAAGATGCGTTCGTGCGGGCCGCTCGCCCGGCCGATGCATGCCGTCCGGGCCGGGGTGACGTCCACCGTCCCGGTCCACACGCTGTGCAGCCCGGTCCCCCTGAGCTTCGGATACCACCTGCCCAGCTCCTCGGACGCCTCCTTGAACCACGCGTCGCGCATGCCCTCCTGCCGGGAGACGCGTTCCAGGCCGACCAGGAAGGACCGGCCGGCGCCCAGCGTCTTCAGGCCCGATGCCGGATGCACGGTGAAGGGGGCGTCGAGAGTGCCGTCGGCGAGGACCGGGTCGGTGCGGAACAGCTCGGCGGACTGCGCCCACAGCGGGAGCTGCAGGCCGACCGAGGCTGCGAGTTCGCCGCTGCCGGCCTCGGCCGCGAGGACGATGGCCTCCGCGGAGAACTCGTCGCGGGCGGTGACGACTCGACCGCTCCTGGGGCCGAGTCCCGTCACGGTCCGGCCGGTCAGCAGCCGGGCGCCGTGCTCCCGGGCGCCGGCGGCGTAGCACCGTACCACCTTGTCCACGTCGAGCAGGTAGGACTGCGGGCACCAGATCGCGGGCTCGGCGCCGGCCGGGGCCAGCCACGGGTTGTGCGCGCGGGCCCGCTCCGGGGTCAGAAGTTCCAGTTCCACGCCGGCGGCGCGCTGAGCCGCCAACTCCCGCTCCAGCTCGGCCGCTTCAGCCCGGCCGGCCGGCACCACCAGCCACCCGACGTCCGAGAGGACCAGGTCGGCGCCCCCGGCCGGGGCGAACGCCCGGTAGTCCGCGAGGCTGCGCACCGTCAGCTCGGAGTTGTGCACCTTTCCCGGCTGGTACGTACGCACCGGACGGGCGGCCGGCGCGACGGCGGCCTCGGCGGGATCGGGATCGAGCAAGATGACATCGATGTCTGCCCGTGCGCAGTGATAGGCGATCGACAGTGCTGTCACTCCGCCGCCGACTATCAGCATGTCGGCGGTGTTCTTCTGGTCAGGCATGCGGGCCCCTGGTGAGGAGATGTCCGGTGTCGGAATGTCCGGTGGGCCGGCGTCACGCAAGCGCCGGCCGGTAATCGGTCCGGGAGAGCAATCGCACGAGATGCGCAATGGATGCGAGCGTGACGTGCCGGTGCCAGCCCGGAAAGGACCGGCCGCTGAAATCCCAGATCCCGACGTGCTGGGACACCGATTCCAGGTCCCGGTCCACCCGGCGCACGAGCCTCGCCAATTTCAGAACGGTCGCGGCCGGCACCGTCGTCAAGGTCGTCAGCCACAGCTCCTCGCAGACGCTCTCGCCCACCGGGCTGACCGCGATCAGCCGCAGCGGCGCCGCCCTCTCCGGGTGCGGCTGCTCGGCGCCTGCGGGCCACTGGACGTCGACGGTGGTGAGCAAGTGGCCCGCCTCGGCCGCGGGGTCGGAGCAGCCGACCGGCCGGCGGCGGAACCGGGCCGCCTCCACGATCCGGCGCGCGGCGAGCGGTCCGCGCGTCCGGTGCCCGGCCAGCGCCGGATCCTTGATCTGCAACGGCAGGGTCGCCGAGATCCGCACGAGCAGGGGCACGTCAGCCGTGTGCAGCGGCCGGATGAGCTGGCCTCGCTCCATGTCGCGGCCGTCCAGCACCACTGGCCGGCCGGGGCCACCGGTGCGGGCCAGGACGTCCAGCAGCGCCTGGGCCGTGCACTCGCCGAGGGACTCGGCGCGGAGGTCGGCGGGTATGCCCGCCCGCCCGCGCCGGTGCGGGTCCTCGACCCATTCCTTCGGCACCTGGAGGCGCCAGCTCACCGGCGTGCCGGCCGTCTCGGACACCGCGAGGACGCCGACGGCCTGCTGGCCGTTGACGGCCTTCCCCCGGGACGCGCAGAACCGCCGGCTCACCGCCACCGCCTGCTGTCCGGCCTTGGCGATCAGCACCGGGCGGATCACCCATGCCTCGGGCTCCATGGTGCGCGCCACGTACCGGGTGAGCGCGGTGCGGACGGGCTCCCAGTCCCAGGTGGAGTCGCTGATGAAGTGGTGCAGCCGCTGGTCGAGCCCCGGTCCGTCGACGAAGGCCGCGATGTTCCGGATGGTTTTCCGGCCGGGCGTGTCCAGCAGTCCCCGAAGGTACTGACGGGCCCTCAGCCGCTGGTCCCGCCGGGTGAGCGTGGCGAACAACTCGTCGCAGACCCGGTCGAGGACCAGGTCCGTCGCGTCGGATGATGCGGTCTGTGGCAGGCCCCGGCGGAGCCGGCTCAGCACGTCGACGACGGTGCACGGCTCCAGCTCGAACTCCTGCGCCACCTGGTGGACCGGCGTGCTGAGCCGCGGCGCCGGCGCCCTCCCGGGGAGTTCGGCGTACCGTGGCGGCGCGGCCGCGCGGGGGCGTTCCAGCGGTACCAGGTTGGAGGGCTGCGGGTCGGGGACGCCCGTACGGCCGCGGAGCGCATGCACGGTTCTCGGGTCGAGACCGGTCACCGAGGCGATGGTGCGATCCGGCCAGTGCGGGCGGGCATGGAGGATCCGGGTGGCCGCCGCGGTGCGGTCGTCGAAGGACAGGGGCATGCCGTGCTGGGCATTGGACGACACCGCGGCGACGAACGCGTCCTCCTCGTCCCCGTCGAAGAAGACCACCTCGATGGACTGGTCACCGCGCAGTTCAGCGGCCTTCAGCCGGTGCATTCCGTCCAGGATCCGCATGGTCCCGCGGTGCACGAAGATAGGCGGGAGTTTCATCGGGGACTGGGCGAGCGTGGTGATGTATTCCTGGTTTTCCCCATGCGTTCTGATGTTTTCTCCGGGCCGCAGAATACGAAGGGGAATCATGCAGGTCTGGAGGGCCGCTGACGGCTCCGGTAATGAGTGGAGCGCGCCCGCGCTGTCGACTTGAGTGACCGCAGCTTGTTCCCAGCGCATCGGTGTCCCCTCATCCAGTGAGTCCGTGTCGGTTTGCCTGTGGAACGCGAATTGGTGGGGTGGCCGGCCGCCGTTGGACGCTACGTCGCCCCGGCACCGCCCGCAACCAGGTTCCGCGGCGGTCCGGGACGCCGCTTGACAGCGTTCCCGGAACGGAGATAAAGGCGGCCCGGCACAGCCCCGGATTCCTTGTCAGGGCAACCCCGAACTCGCAGGACCACGGCAACCTGATGAGGAAGCAATTGACCTGACACAGTTCCCCCACGGGCATTGGCCACGCCGCGCGCGAGCCATAAGACTTGGGGCGCGGTTCAGCCGCCCCCTCCACGCCGCCGATTCCCATCAGACCGTGTGTGCACCTGCCGCGGCCGGACATCCGTCGAGCAAGTCCGGGAGATCACTGTGCTTACTCGTTCCTCACCCAAGGACGCATCGGCCGCCGGCGCACCCGACCCGGAGCCGGGTCCGGCGAGACAGCAGCCCCAGTGGCCCGACGCCGCACTGGTCCAGCGGGTCCGCGGCCAACTGGCCACCCTCCCGGGGCTGCTCGAAGCCGAGGAGGTACTCGCGCTGCGCACCCGGCTCGCCGCGGTCGCCACCGGCGCGGCCCGAGTGGTGCAGGCCGGCGACTGCGCGGAGGACCCCGCCGACTGCACCCCGGGCGACGTCGCCCGCAAGACCGAGCTGCTGGAGCTCCTCGCCCACCGGATGCAGCGGAGCACCGGCGGGCCGGTGCTCCGGGTCGGCCGGCTGGCCGGCCAGTTCGCCAAGCCTCGCTCCGCGCGGACCGAACAGGTCGGTGACCTAGAACTCCCCGCCTACCGCGGGTACATGGTCAACGACCCCGTGCCCGATCCGGAGCGCCGACGGCCCGACCCGACCCGGATACTCTCCGGCTACCGGCTCGCCGGCCAGGTCATGCGGTACCTGGGCTGGGCCGACCGGAGCGCGCACCCGCGCCCCGCCCCCGAGGTGTGGACCAGCCACGAGGCATTGCTGCTCGACTACGAGCTGCCGATGGTGCGCCGTACGGAAGCGGGCCGGACCTGGCTGTCGTCCACGCACTGGCCGTGGATCGGCGAGCGCACCCGGCAGGTCGACGGGGCCCATGTCGCACTGCTCGCACGGGTCGTGAACCCGGTGGCCTGCAAGGTCGGCCCCACCATGGTGGCCGGTGAGCTGCTGGCCCTGTGCGAACGGCTCGACCCGCGCCGGGAACCGGGCCGGCTCACGCTGATCACCCGGATGGGAGCCGACGGGGTCGGCGGCCGGCTGCCCGCCCTCGTCGCGGCGGTGCGGGCAGCGGGGCACCCCGTGATCTGGCTGTGCGACCCGATGCACGGCAACACCTTCACCACTCCGGACGGTTTCAAGACCCGGCTCGTGAACCGGATCGTGCGGGAGGTGACCGACTTCCAGGACGCGGTCGGTGCCGGCGGCGGCGCGGCCGGCGGCCTGCACCTGGAGACCACCCCGGACGACGTCACCGAATGCGCCCGCACCTGGGCGGACGTCCCGCACGTCGGGGACAAGTACACCAGCCTCTGCGACCCGCGCCTCAACCCGGACCAAGCCCTCGAGGTGGTCTCGGCGTGGCGGGCGTGAACACCGGCCGGTCCGCAACCGGCCCGCACGAAACACAACGTCGTCGCGCACACCCAGCAATGGAGGTCGAACTATGGAGGACTCAGTCGCCCTGGTCACCGGGGCAGCGGGTGGGATCGGCGCGGCCGTCGTCCGCGCGCTGAGCCGCCGCGGCGTACGGGTGGCCGCGGTGGACCGGGACTCCGGACGGCTCACCGAGGTGGTGGAGAAGATGGTCGCCGACGGCCTGCCCGTCGAGGCGTTCCCCGCCGACGTCACCCGCGCCGCCGAGGTGGAAGAGCTGGTGGACGGGGTCGAAAGCGCGCTGGGGCCGGTGGACTTCCTGGTCAACGCCGCCGGTGTACTGCGCCTGGGACCGGTGCGCCGGCAGTCCGACGAGGACTGGGCCGCGACCTTCGCGGTCAATACCACCGGCGTGATGCAGGTGTCGCGCGCGGTGGTCAACCGCATGGTGCCGCGCTCCCGCGGCGCCCTCGTCACCGTGGCGTCCAACGCGGCCGGTACACCCCGCATGGAGATGGCGGCCTACGCCGCGTCGAAGGCCGCGGCGACGATGTTCACCAAGTGCCTGGCCCTCGAGGTCGCCGGCCACGGCATCCGTTGCAACGTCGTCGCGCCGGGCTCCACCGACACCGCCATGCTCCGGTCCATGTGGCACGACGAGACCGGCCCGCAGGCGACGATCGACGGCCGGCCCGAGGTCTACAAGGCGGGCATCCCGCTGGGCAAGCTGGCCCGCCCGGCGGACATCGCGGACGCCGTGCTCTTCCTGCTCTCGGACCGGGCCGGGCACATCACCATGCACGAGCTGACCGTCGATGGCGGCGCCACCTTGGGCGTGTGAGGAACCTTGGAGTGAAGGAGATGGCCATGGCGGGGATACCCCTCATCGAGCCCTACCCGATGCCGGCCGCGGGTGACCTGCCCGAGAACGTCGCGCGGTGGGAAGCCGACCCGGACCGGGCGGTGCTGCTCGTCCACGACATGCAGAGCTACTTCCTGCGCCCGTTCCCGGACACCCTCCGCCGGCACCTGGTGCGCAACGCGGCGCAGCTCCGGGAACGCTGCGCGAGCCTCGGTATCCCGGTCGCCTACACCGCCCAGCCGGGCGGGATGACCGACGAGGACCGGGGCCTGCTCAAGGACTTCTGGGGCCCCGGCATGCAGGTCGACCCCGCGGACCGCAGGATCGTCGACGAGCTGGCGCCGGCCGCGGACGACTGGCTGTTCACCAAGTGGCGGTACAGCGCGTTCTTCCGGTCGGACCTGCGGGAACGCATGGCACGGCACGGCCGCGACCAGCTCGTCATCTGCGGTGTCTACGGTCACGTCGGAGTGCTGATGACCGCGGTCGAGGCGTTCTCCCACGACCTCCAGACGTTCCTCGCCGCCGACGCGATCGCGGACTTCTCCGCGGACCACCACCGGCTGACCCTCACCTACGCGGCCCAGCGCTGCGCGGTGGTCACCACGGTCAAGGAGTTCTGCGCATGACCGAGTCCACGAAGCCCGCAGCGGCGGACCTGCTCGACCTGGTCCTGTCGCCGCGGCCACCGGCGTTCGCGCTGATCCACCGCCCGGAACGGACCGGCGGCGCGGTCCTGGACGTCCTGGTCGGCGAGGTGTCCGCGGTGGCGACCCTGGCCGACGTCCCGCTGCCCGAACGGGCCGGCGGCGCTGGGCACGACGTGCTGGTGCTGGTGCCGTTCCGGCAGCTCGCCGAGCGCGGCTTCGCCTGCACGGACGACGGAGAGCCGCTGCTGGCGATGACCGTCACCGCGCAGGCCGCGATGGCCTGCCACGAGGCGCTGGCGACCCTGCCCGACCTGCCGACCCCGCTCACGGGCCAGCACTTCGACCTCCCCGACGACGCCTACGCCGACCTGGTGCGGACCGTCGTCAGCGAGGAGATCGGCCGGGGCGAGGGCGGCAATTTCGTCCTCAAGCGCTCCTACGTCGCGGAGATCACGGACTACACGCCCCGGCACGGGCTGTCGTTGTTCCGCCGGCTGCTCCAGCAGGAGTCCGGTGCGTACTGGACGTTCATCGTGCACACCGGCGACCGGACGTTCGTCGGCGCCACCCCGGAGCGGCACATCAGCGTGCACGACGGCACCGCCGTGATGAACCCGATCAGCGGCACCTACCGCTACCCGCCTAGCGGACCGGTCCTCCCGGACGTACTGGCATTCCTGGACGACCGCAAGGAGACCGACGAGCTCTACATGGTCCTCGACGAAGAGCTCAAGATGATGGCCGGGATCTGTGACGGCGGGGGTCGCGTCGTCGGCCCCTACCTCAAGGAGATGGCCCGGCTGGCGCACACCGAGTACTTCATCGAGGGGCACACCGCTCGCGACCCGCGCGAGATCCTCCGGCGGACGATGTTCGCTCCCACCGTGACCGGGAGCCCGCTGGAGAACGCCTGCCGGATCATCAGCCGGCACGAGCCGGGGGGCCGCGGCTACTACAGCGGGGCGGTCGCGCTCATCGGCCGGGACGGCGAAGGCGGCCGTACCCTGGACTCCGCCATCCTGATCCGCACCGCCGACATCGACCGGGGCGGCCGGCTCCGGATCGGCGTCGGGGCGACACTGGTACGCCACTCCGACCCGGCGTCGGAGGTCGCCGAGACGCGCGCCAAGGCCGCGGGGCTCCTCGCCGCGTTGCAGGCCGACCGGCCCGCGCGCCTCGCCGAAGATCCGCGCGTCCGGGCCGCGCTGGCCCGCCGCAACACCGGCATCGCCGACTTCTGGCTGACCCACGCGGACCGGCGGACGAGCCTCCGGCGCGCGATGCACGGCCGCCGGGTGCTGGTCGTCGACGCCGAGGACACCTTCACCGCCATGCTGTACCACCAACTCGGTTCTCTGGGACTGGAAGTGACGGTACGTCGGTTCGACGAGCAGTACGCCTGCGACGGATACGATCTCCTCGTCATGGGCCCGGGGCCGGGCGACCCGCTGGACGTCGGACACCCCAAGATCGCCCATTTGCACGTCACGATCGGCCGCCTGCTGGCGGAGCGGCGGCCCTTCCTCGCGGTCTGCCTCAGCCACCAGGTGCTCAGCACCCGGCTCGGGCTGGAGGTGATCCGCAAAGAGGTGCCGAACCAGGGCCTCCAGCAGGAGATCGATCTGTTCGGCCGCCCGGAACGGGTCGGCTTCTACAACTCCTTCGCCGCCCGCAGCGACGACGACAAGACCGAGTGCCCGGGGACCGGCGTGGTGGAGATCAGCCGCGATCCGGCGACAGGGGAAGTGCACGCGCTACGCGGGCCCCGGTTCGCCTCGGTGCAGTTCCACGCGGAGTCGGTACTCACCGTCGACGGCGTCCGCATCCTCGCCGACCGGATCGATGAAGCCCTGGGCCGGTGAAGGAGGACGACGGACGACGACGGACGACAACGGAGCAGAAGACGGACGAAGGGGCCCGCCGGTGACGGCGGGCCCCGGTGTCATCGGGCCGCTCCCTGGTACGGGAGGCCGGGCGGGGCGCCGGCGGTGAAGTCCCGCGCGCCGTGCATCCACGCGAGGTGGTCGTGCAGATCGGTCGGCGACATCCTGGACAGCGCCGCGTTCCGGGCCGCGGCCGCCGCCCCGGCCGGGTGCCACAGCCCGATGCTCTCCCGCGAGATCCGCTGCACCGCCGCGGTGCGGTCCCGCCGCAGCCGGTTGTACTCCACGAAGCAGCGGGCGAAGTCCGCGCCGCCGCCGTCCAGCAGGTCGCCCAGCACCACCGCGTCCTCCAGCGCCTGGCAAGCCCCCTGGGCCGCGTAGTGCAGCATCGGATGGGCGGCGTCCCCGAGCAGGGCGACCGGGCCGTCGGTCCAGCCGTCGACCGGTGCCCGGTCGATCAGTACCCAGGACTTCCATTGCTCGCCGAGTTCCAGGAGCTGCCGCGGAGCCGCGTCGAGCACCGAGAACAGGTCGCGGACGGTGTCCTTGGCCACCGGGACGCCGGCGAGTGCGCGAGTGGCCCCGCCGTCGAAACTGGCGGCCAGATTGAGGTACTTGCCCCCGGCGATCGCATAGTGCACGAAGTGGCACTTGGGGCCGGCCCACCACGTCACGGCGTTCCACCGCAGGTGTTCCGGCACCTGGTCCATCGGGATGATCGTGCGGTGGACGGTGATGCCCGAGATGCGCGGCGGACCGTCGCCGACGAGCTGCCGGCGGACCGCGGAGTGGATGCCGTCCGCCCCGATCAGCGCGTCACTGCTGATCCGCTCGCCGCTGTCGAGGACCGCCGTCGCGCGCGTGCCGTCCTGCTCGTACCCGGCGACCGGCCGGCCCGGGCACAGCTCGATCCGCGCCGCGTCACGGCAGGCCGCGAGCAGCAGCCCGTGCAACTCGCCGCGGTGCACGACGACGTACGGATTGCCGAACCGCTGCTGGTAGCCCTCGGTGAGCGGCACGCTGGTGACGTGCGCACCGGTGACCCCGTCCATGAACCGCAGCTCGTCGACGTGCACCGCATGGGCCCGGACCTCGGCACCCGGCCCGAGGCGCGTGAGGGCGTGCATGGCGTTGGGCGCCAGCTGGAGCCCGGCGCCGAGTTCGGCGAAGCGCTCGCTGCGTTCGAGGACCACCACGTGGTGGCCCCGTTTCGCGATACTCAGCGCGGCGGCCAGCCCCCCGATGCCACCGCCGGCGACGACTACCCGCGCCATCCCTATCGGCCCCGATTCCCATTGCTCAGGGTCTCGGCCAGCTCCAGCCGCTTGATCTTGGTGGTGGCGGTCTGCGGCAGGTCCGTCCGGCGCCATTGGACCGGCTCCGCCATCGCCGGCAGGCCGGCCGAGGCGCGGGCCCAGGCGGCCTTGTCGAGCGGCTTGTTGCCCTGGGTGCACACCACCGGCACCGGCTTGCCGTCCGGGCCCGGCACGATGATGACCTCGACCAGTTCGTCCAGCGCGGAGAAGAGTGCGTCCTCGGCGGCCAGCGTGGAACCGAAGCCGGGGATGACGTCCACCTCACGGTCGAGCAGATGCAGACAGCCCCACCGGGTGCGGTACCCCACGTCGCCCATCCGCCACCACTGGTCGTGCTCCTGCTCGGCGTACCGCTCGGACTCGCCCAGAAACGTCAGGACCCGGCCGTTGGTGCGGACCTCGATGTACCCGGGGGACGCCGCGGACACCGGCCGCCCGTCCCGGCTGACCACCCGGACCGAGGTCATGCCGGGGAACGCGTGGCCGACGCAGCGGCCGTCGGCATCCTCGCCGCGCCAGCGGGTGAAGATCCGCCCGACGACCGGGCCCGCCTCGCTCTGGCCGTAGAGCTGGGCGAAGAGCGGCACCCGGTGCCGGGAGGCCCGCAGCATCCGTTGCACGGTCCGGGGGTGGATGGCGTCGAAGGTGCTGCTGAAGTACTTCACCTGCGCCAGCGGCCGCCGCGGGTCGTCCACCAGCTCTTCCCACCGCATGAACGTGTTGGGGTGGGCCTCCACCACACCCGGACGCATCTGTACGAACAGATCGGCGGCGTGCCGCGGGTCGTCGTCGGCCAGCATGACGAGCGGGAAGCCGCGCAGCATCGCGATGGCCATGGCGGTGAACAGCCGGGAGTGGACGAACGACACATGCACCGCCACCGGGCGCCGCTTGCGGACGAGGGCGGCCGCGGTGGCCTGCGGCCGGTACCGGGCCTGCAACGTCCATCCGGTGTGCACGGCCAACTTCGGGACCCCGGTGGTTCCGGAGGTGTGCGTGATCAGCGTCGGATGGTGGGCGGACATGGTGACCGGCGCCACCCGCCGCACACCTGCCAGGTCGTGCAGCCGCTGGGCGTCCGGGTGGTCGCCCGCGGCGAGCAGTACCCGGCACGCGTGGTCGAAGACCGCGGCGGGCAGTTCGCCGCCCAGCTTGGCCTGGTCCGTGATGAGAAACGGCCGGTCCACCCGGCGCACCAGCTCGGCGACGGTCGCGCCGTCGAGCTTCGGCGACAGCAGCACCGGCACCGCGCCGATCCGGGCGGCCACGCACGCCAGCAGGGTGATGTCGAAGCTGGTCGTCTTGTAGACGACCACACGGTCCCCGGGGCGTACCCCGGCCGCCCACAGCCGGGACGCGAAGTCGCCCACCAGATCCGCGATTTCCGCGACGGTCAGCCGGCGGCCCAGATCGGGTGCCAGGTCCAGGTCGTGGTCGAGGACCACGACGTTGGCCGGATGCCGGGCGGCCGCCCGGTCGAAGAGCGTACCCAGCCGGATCCCGCGATTTCCCACCCGTTGCAGCAGCATGTCCCGCTCCTCCTCCCGATCACGCCTTCTCGGCGATCGCCTTGATGCGGTGCAGCGTGTCGCGTAGATCCCCGGCCAGCTTCTCGGTCCAGTCGGCGAAGAACTTCTCCTTGGTGGCCTCGTCCATCTCCGAGGTGATCCCCCGGATCCCCTCGGTCGCGGTGCCCATGCGCAGGCCGTGTACCAGGACGCAGCCGTCGCCGTCCGGTGTGATCTCGTACGACCAGACGCTGTCCTGCGCGTTCCCGGCGCTGTCCCGCATGGCCCAGCGGAAGACCCGCCCGGGCTCGGCGGCGACCACCTGCGACTCGGTGCGCCAGGTGCCTCGGACCACCGGTGCCCACGCGACGACGTCATCGGCACGCAGGTTCTCGCCGCGGAAGACGGCGCCCACCGTCGCCGGGCGGCCGGACACCCACGCCCCGCCCGTGCATTCCGGACTCCACTCGGAACTCCGCGGCAGGTCACTGACCACCGCGTACACCTCGGCCGGCGGCGCGGCGACATACGTCTGCGCCCGGACATCGAACAACGGCGTGCTCTCGGTATGTGTTGGGGTCATGGTGTCGAATTTCGTAGCGGGGGCTCCGGCAGTCAAAGAAAGGCCCTCGGGTGCATCAAGTCGGCGTCATTTATGTGAGTTGACGAAGGCTCAGGGGTTTTTCCCACGCGCGGTGCGCCGGTGCCAGAATCAGCGGCGTGCTGGCTGCCTATGTAGACCGACTCGGGTCACCTGAAGAGATTTCTTGCGGCGTACTCCCGGCCCCGCGGCCCCGGCGGAACGAGGTGCTGGTCGACGTCCTCGCCACCACGGTCAACCCGGTGGACACCTTCGTGCGGTCCGGGCAGTACCCGACCGCGCTGAGTTTCCCGTTCGTGATCGGCCGGGACCTGGTCGGCGTGGTCGCCGAGACGGGCGCCGAGGTGTCCGGCTTCGCCCCCGGCGACAGGGTGTGGTGCAACAGCCTGGGCCACGACGGGCGGCAGGGGGCCGCGGCGGAGCAGGCGGTGGTGGCGGCCGACCGGCTCTACCACCTGCCGGCAGGAGTGGACCCGGCCGCCGCGGTCGCCGTGGTGCACCCCGGGGCCACCGCCTGGCTCGCCCTGTTCCGGCACGGCCGCGTCCGGCCGGGGGAGACCGTCTTCGTCGCCGGCGCCGCGGGCAATGTCGGCAGCGCGCTCGTCGTGCTGGCCGTGCGGGCGGGCGCCCGGGTGATCGCCACCGCCGCCCGCCGCGACCTGGCGTACTGCCGCGGCCTCGGGGCGGCCGAAACGCTCGACTACGCCGAACCGCGCCTGGCCGAACACCTCAACGCACTGTGCCCGCAGGGCATTGACGTGCACCTGGACACGTCGGGCCGGAACGACCTGGGCACCGCGGTCGGACTCCTCGCGCCCCGGGGCCGGATCGTGCTGCTCGCCGGCGCGCGGGCGCGCCCGGTCCTGCCGGCCGGAGCGCTCTACATGAAGGACGGCTCCATCCGGGGCTTCGTCATCTCCCGCGCCACGACGGCCGAACTGGCCGAGGCGGCCGACGCCCTCAACCGGCTACTTCCCACCGGCCGCCTGAGCGCCCGCACGACAGAGATTCTGCCGCTGCACGCCGCCGCCGAGGCCCACCGGCGCATGGAGGCCGGCGAACTGCACGGCAAGCGGCTGATCCTGGACATCACCGGCACCACGGCGCCCCGCCGGCTGCCGTACCGATGAGGGACGGCCGAGACAGAGGCTCTCAGGTGGTCGCCAGCAGGAACGACTCGCCGACCGCCGGCCGCAGCCCGTCCGGGCGCCCGGCGAAGTACCGCTCGGTGAGGTCCGCCGTCGACAGGTGCCGCGCCTCGCGGAACCCGGAATCGCGCGCCAACCGGAGCATCTCCTCGGCCGTGAAGCAGCTGCGGAACCGGATCGGGTGCTGCGGTTTCTCGCCGGCGGCGGCGACGGTCTCGGGCGGCAGCAGGAACGTCATGGCGAGGGTGGAGCCCGGCGCCGTCTTCGCCGTCTTGGCCAGGGCGTCCGCCACCGCGTCCTTGGTGAGGTACATGCTGACCCCGGTACTGGCCACCACCGCCGGCCGGTCCGGGTCGAAACCGGCGTCGACCAGCCGTGCCCACCAGTCCTCGTCCGCCTCGAAGTCGACCGGCACCATCCGCAGCCACTCGGACACGCCGTAGCCGAGCTCGCCCAGCCGGTGCCGCTTCCACTCCTGCGGGCCGTACTGGTCGATCTCGAACACCCGCATCCCGGCGGCGAGGTCCGGGCGCCGCTGGGCGAAGGTGTCGAGCCCGGCACCGAGGATCACGTACTGCCGCACGCCGTCGGCGAAGCGCTCGGCGACCAGGTCCTCCACGAACCGCGCCCGGGCGACGACACCCGCGCGGAACCCGCTGGTGGCGTTCCTGCCCATGTCGGGACGGCGACGCCAGTTCTCACCCGGAGCGACGAGCTCCAGGCCGACCTCGTCCTCGAGCACGTGCGGGGCTTCGTCGACCTCGAGGTGCAGGGCCCGCCACAGGGCCACTCGCACTGCTGTCGACTCCGGCGCGACACTTCGCTGAGCAGGCATGACGTTCTCGCTCCCGGTTCGTGGACCACCGATCACGGTACGGCGGGCACTGCGTCCCCGCCGTACCCGTGCCGTTCGTGAAGACACTGGTCCACTCTGCCCGGGCCGGTGCTCCGGCCGCCCGCCCCAACTCGCCCCCTTCACCCGATAGGGCGCGTTCTCAGCCGTGCGCTCGCGGCCGGATCCACCGGTGTGCGAGTGGGGAATCTCCCCACTCGCACACCGTCCCGGCCGCTACGAGGACGGCTGGCTCTTCGCCGGGTACATGCCCGTGAGCGGCTTGGTCGGCGGGGGAGGGGGCGCCATCCCCAGCACCTCGGGCGAGAGCGGGATGTCCAGGCTCCGGTCCGAACCGGCCAGCGCCCGGTCGACCGCCCGGTGAATCTCCGTCTTGTCCGCGCCCAGGTAGAGCCCGGCGGTCAGCCGCACCGGGTCGCCGCTGTAGTAGTTCACGTACTGCATGAGCCGCTGGCCGAATCCGTCGCCGGCCACGTCCCAGGCGAGCTTGAACAGCCGGACCCGCTCCTCCGCCGAGACCCCCGGGCGGCCCCGTACGAACCGGTCGAGGAACGGCCGCAGTTCCTCGTTGGCGAAGTCCCCGCCGGACGGCGCGTAGAAGAAGTTGCCCGCCGCCAGGGTCTGGATGACCTCGACCATCCGGCGGTGCGTCGGCGCGGTCTGCATGAGGAACGCCATCATCCCCGGCAGGTAGGGCACCCACGTCCCGTCCGGCAGCGGCGCGGCCAGCGCCTCGGCGCCGTAGAACAGCGTCTTCAGGGTGTCGAGCCGGGAGATCAGGTCGCCGAGCTTCTCCTGGACGTGCAGGAAGTTGTCGATCCCGGTCGCGTCGGCGATCTTCGTCGCGATGCCGCACAGCAGCTCCAGCGAGGCCAGGCCCCGGGCTCCGTTGACCACCAGGACGCTCGGGTCGTTGCCGAGCACCCGGTTGACCAGATCTCGGCTGCCGGGCCGGCCGTCGACGACCACCCGGTCCCACGGGACCAGCACGTCGTCGAAGACAGCGATGCAGTCCATCTCCTCGAACCGGCTGCTGAGGGGATGGTCGAACTCCGCCCGTCCGGCCGGCGCCACCGGCTCGCGGCAGATGAACTTCAGCCCCGGCGTGTCGATGGGGACCGCGAACACCACCGCGTAGTCGTCATCGCCCGGGGCGATGCCCCCGAAGGGGACGACCACGAGCTCCTCCGCGAACGGCGCCATGGTGCTGAGCATCTTCGCACCGCGGACGACGATCCCCTCGTCGGTCTCCCGCACCTTTCCCAGGTGCAGAAACGGCTCCTCCTGCTGGGACGAGGTCTTCGACCGGTCGATCGCCGGGTTGATCAGCACATGGGTCAGGAACAGGTCGTTGCCCCGTACATGCTCGTAGTACCGGCGCGCGTTCTCGCCGAACCGCTCGTCCAGCTCGCGGAAGACCGGGGCGTTGGTGTTCCAGCCCAGCACGAACGCGTTCATGAAGTCCGGCGACCGGCCCATCATGCCGAAGGTGTGGTCGGCGCGGAGCTTGAAGTGCCGCCGCTTGGCGACCAGGTCCTCCTTGCTCCGGCACGGCTGGAACGAGCGCGACAGCCGCTCACCCGTCGTGGGGGAGACATAGGTGCAGACGTCGACGTACCGCGGGTCCAGCTGGAGGTCGTACTGCTCCGCGATGGTCCGCAGCGGGCCGGCGAAGACCGGCTCCTCGGTGACGTGTGCGATGCGCCGGCCGTTGAGATAGATCTCCGGATTGAGCGACTTCAGGTTGTCGAGGTACTGCTTCCCCGTGCGTGCGGGCACGACGTCCTCCTTGTCGGCGGTGGCCCGTCCGAGAGTTCTTGGGAATCCGCCGGCTGTCAATGAAGGCGGGATTTCTGCCGGTGGTTGTCCGACTGGGGAATTTCCCCGGTCGGACGGGGGCGTCGGCCCTTCGCTGATCGTTGACGATGAACTCGCGCGGTTGCCACAATCGTCGCGAATCTTGTGTGAGCATGCTGGCGTTTGCGTGCCTGATGGAGGTTGCAACATGACGTTGAGCCCGGATTTTCGCACCGATCTCGCCACGGGGGAGGTGGACCGGGAAATCTACACCAGCGAGAAGATCTTCGCGCTGGAGAAAGAACGAATATTCTCCCGCACATGGCATTACGCATGCATGACCCGTGATCTGAAAAAGCCCGGGGATTACTTCACGGTTTCCATCGCCGACCAGCCGGTGCTCGTGGTACGGGACAATGACGGGGAGATCCGCGCGTTCCACAACGCCTGTACCCACCGCGGCGCGATCCTGACCGGTGAGCGGTGCGGCAACCAGGGGCAGGTCCTCAAGTGCATGTACCACGCCTGGGCGTTCAACCTCAGGGGCGACCTCATCGGCGTGCCCTACGAGGAGGGCTACGGACCGGACTTCGACCGCGGTGCGCTCGGCCTGAAACCGGTGCACTGCGACACCTTCCACGACCTGGTCTTCGTCGCGCTGCGGCCGACCGTGCCGTCCCTCACCGACTTCCTCGGCGAGATGACCGACCACCTCGCGCCGTATGTGCAGGGGATCGAGCCGATCGGCCGCAACAGCTGGATCTATCACGGCAACTGGAAGTTCTGGCACGAGAACTTCCGGGACGACTACCACGCGGAGTTCACTCACCGCAGCATCCGTGACCTGCTGGTCGGCACCACCGCACGCGGCTGGAACTGGGGAGCGGCGCCGGGCCACTCGGTTCTCCAGTGGGCCTTTCCGCCCATCGACCCGCCGAAGTACGCCCGTGCCCTCCAGCGGTTCAGCGGTGTGGACTTCTCGGACGGCACCATGCCCGTGGGCTGGAACAGCATGCTCGCGCAGGGGCCGCCCGGCCCGCCGGAGGGATTCGAGGGCGGCGAACCGCCGGAGATCCGGCAGGAAGTGCTCGCGCTCTTCCCCAACCTCGACATCCAGCCCGGTCCCAAGGACACCCCGCGCGGCATGAAGGCCGGCTACATCCAGACGGTCACCCCGCTCGGCGTCGACCGGGCCCGGGTCGACATCACCGTCTATTCGGACATCGAGGACGACGAGGCGGCCCGGCAGGAGGCGCTGGAGAACCTCGCCGACACCCAGGGCTCCTGGGGCAAGCTCAGCTGTGACGACACCGAGGCGGCCGCCCGCTGCCAGGTCGGAGTGCGCGGTGACGGCGGCCGGTACAGCCTTTTCACCCGCGGGGTCGCACCCGGCCGGGGCGGCGAGGGCGCCGACGTCCGGGACGAGTACTCGCAGCGCGAGTTCTTCCGGGTCTACCAGCAGTACCTCCAGGACGAGTCGTGAGCAGCCCGACGACGGAAGGAAGGCGCGACACCGCCATGTCCACAGTGGTCATGACTCCACCCGGCCTGCGCAGCGAGGTCGAGGACCATTACGTCTCCTGCGCGCTGACGATGGACGACAAGCGGCCCAACGAATGGGTCGGCCTGTTCCTCGACACCGGGCTGTACGCCGTCGGCACGCACAACAACGTCTCGACGACCGGCATGTGGTGGTACACCGATCGGGGCCTGGGCGCGCTCAAGGAACGTGCCGCCTACATGAACGGCTATCTGCGCCACAACCCAACCCGGACCCTGCACACCGTCACCAACGTGCGCGCCCAGGAAACCGCGGACGGCCGGATCAAGGCCGAGGCGTATGTCGTCCTGTACGTCACCGACCGCGTCGAGCCGTCCCGCTTCCACGTCTGCGGCCGCTACGACGACCTCCTCACGCGCACGGACGACGGACTCCGCTTCGTCGAGCACCGCGTCGTCCTCGACGCCGAGACCCTGCCCGGCAACATGGGTGTGCTGCTCTGATGCCGCTGCACCGGGAGCACGAACGGATGAGCCGGGTGGCGCGCGTCGAGGTGGATCTGACCCGTTGCGCGGGGTACGGCCACTGCGTCGACGCCGCCCCCGAGGTCTTCCGGATGAGCGAGGCGGCGGAGGTCGCCGAGGTGCTGCGGCCCGAGCCCGGGCCCGAACTCACCGACTCCGTACGAGAGGCGGCGCGGGTCTGCCCGGCCCACGCGGTGCATCTGTTCAAGGAGCGGCCGCCCGGCCCGGAGCCGGCCGCCTGAGCCGGGCCCGGCGTGAACGGGCCACCTGCCCGATGGCACCCGCACCGAGTGCCATCGGGCAGTTCTGCGTGTGTGCGCCCGCGCTCCGGACGCCCGTCAGCCGTGGCCGACGACCCGGTCCAGCCAGGATCTGGCCGCGGCCTGGTAGACGCCGGTGTTCGGCGTGAGGTTCAGGCCGTGCCCGGCGTTCGGGAGCAGGAGCACGTCGAAGCTGGGGGCGGCGCTCCAGAACGGCGCCTCCTGGGCACGCAGGGCTTCCGTCGACGAGCAGTCCTCGTAGCCGACGCCGCACATCAGCGGGTCGTGGTCGCCGAGGGCGAAGAAGACCGGGACGTCGATCGCCTTGCTGACGGCGGGATCGTTGACGAGCGGGTCACTCGCCTCCGCGAAGACATTGGCGTCCTTGGTGAGTTCGTCCGTGGCCAGCACGCCCGGGTCCATCGGCTGGTCCGCGTAGAAGATGGTCTTGCGGCTGCCGGGCTTGGTGGTGGCGTAGCCGGCGTCGTACTGGTGGCGGCCGCCGAGAACCGGGTCGGTGTTGGGGTCCTGTCCGGCTTCGATGATCGCCTGGGTGCCCGCCGGGTTGTTGTAGTGGCCCAGGGCGGTGACCAGCACCGCGTCCACGTCGCGGTACTTCGACGCCTCGATCTCCGACACCGCGGAGCCGAGGGAGTAACCGGCCAGCACCACCTTGGTGAAGGGGGTGCCGCCTATTCGGCCGGCCCGCAGGTCCTGGACGACCTTGTGCAGGTGGCCGGCCTCGGCAGTCAGGTTCAGCTGGGAGCTCGGCGGGATGGTGCTGTTGCCGGTGCCCAGTCGGTCGACGACGAAGGTGGCGTACCCGGCGCGGTTCAGCATCTGACTGAACGAGTAGGTACCCGACTCATAGGGAAAGTCCCAGTAGTTGTGGTTATAGGTGGCGCCGTGCACCATCGTCACGACGGTGCTCGGGGATGCCCCGGCCGGACGGCACAGCTTGCCCCACATCTGCCCGGTGCCCGAGCCCAGCGGGACGTCCACCGTGGTGGTCCTGCAGTCCGGCGCGGTGCCGGCTTCGGCGGCGGGAGCCGATCCCGTGACGCCGACCGAGAGGAGCGTTACCGCGGCGCACACCGCCGCGACGCGCTGCATTGCGGAGACGGTCCGCTTCTTCATCACATTCGTCCTCGATTCGTCAATTCGGTCGTGACTGACGGAAGGTGTTGATCGAGCCGATCGGATGATGGCCGCACATTCCGCTCGACTTTCGCAGAACGGGAGGAGACGGCAGTGCGCTCAGCGGCGGCGCGAAATCCCCGTGACGCTACGCGTATCCGCGCGCGAGCAGGAACGGGGAAAGGAACAGCGCACGCGTTGATTCCCCCCGGTTCGGCCGCTATCGGGCCGTTGATACTGCGCGAGCATAACCTCCGGCGTCGCGGCCGGGATACCCCTTCCCGGCGGTCGGATTACCGCCCAACGGGTTTCCCCGCACAAGAAAGTCCCGGTCAGCCGTCGGGGGCTGACCGGGACTTTGCGCTCGGGATCAGGTGAGCGGAACGAGGTATCGAGCCCCGGTGGTTGCCTGTCGGGGCGACGAGTCAGCCGAGGCACACGCCGATCAGGCACACCTCGAGCGGGGACGGCGCCGTGGGGGTGGGGGTGGGGTCCGGGGTATCCGTGTCGCCGGTGCTCGTGCCGGTGCCCGTATCCGTCGTGCCGCCGTTTTCCGGGCTTGTGGCCGATGTGCCGCCGGAGCGGTCCGTCGGTGCGGCGCTGGGTGTGGGGGCGGCCGTCGGGGTGGTGGTCCGCGGGGCCGTGGTGTCCTTGGAGCCGGCGTCCGTGCCGGAGGAGGTGGCGGGCGTCCGCCGGGGCGCCGGGGCCGAGGTGTGCGGCGCCGGACTCGACGGCGCGGCGGCCGGGGTGTGGCGCGGCGCGCTCGTGGCTGTGGTGGAGGGCGCGGCGTCAGCGGTCTTCTCCCGCGGGCTGCCGGTTTCCGCCGAGCGCGGCTCGCCATGCCGCGACGTGTGCTCGCCGGGCTCCGCCGGAGCGGATTCGAGGTCGTTCGGCCCGGTGGTGTCCCGGTGGGTGTCCGACGACGCGGCGGCGTCCGAGTGCGGCTTGGCCGATCCGTTCGACATCGCGCTGAGGGCCAGACCGCCGCCCACGAGTGCGAGCGCCGTCACGGCCGCTGCCCGGCGGCGGCTCTTCTTCCAGCGCGCCAGCTGCCGGCGCCGGGCCGCACGACCCTGCCCGGCGGCAGCGACCTGCCCCGCACTGCCGGCGGGGTCCGCGTCCGCGTCCGATGCGTTCGCCGCTTCCGCGGACACGGTGTCGGCCGCCGCGGTCTCCGGCCGTATCCGGCCGGAGCGGGGCTCCCAGGGCGAGAACTCCTCGTCGTAGGCCGCCACTGCCGCCGCGGCCGTGGCGGCCGAGTCGCGGGAGCGCTGAGCGGACGGGGCGATGTCCGGCGCGTAGTCGCCGCACCCCGGGCATATCAAGGCCCCGTTGAGGTGCCGACGGCACGAGGAGCAGTAATCCATCTGGGAACTTTCTGTGCGGACGCCGGAAGGGACTCGGTGATGACCGATGACCTTGCCTTCGTGCGTCGGATCGAGCGGGCAGTAACACTATCGGCGCACATTGAAGAGCAGGTGTGAATGTCGTGAAGGTCCCATGGTGCTGCTGTCCGGGCGGTGGGATCCTACTTGCCGGTATTCGTTGCCGGTATTCGGCGCGGCCCGGCTGTACGGCCTTCGGGGTCTCCTGGCCCGCGTGGTGGCCATGCGGCTCGGCTAGCGCGTGAGCCCGGCCCGGTCGCAAGCGGCCTTGTACTTGTCGGTGCAGATCTGCTCGACTGTGTACATTCCGCCCTTGACGACCGTGTCCTTGATGTCGGCGAGGGTCGCGGAGACCGGGGTGAGCAGGACAGCCGGAATGTCCTCGCCCGAGGGGCCGCTGACCTTGCTCGTGGCGATGTGGTCGAGCTTTTCGCCGCGGCCCAGGGCGACGGCCATTTCGGCGGCGGCGTCCGCCTCGGGCCGGAAAGGCTTGTAGACGGTCATGTACTGCTCGCCGCTGACGATGCGCTGTACGGCAGCCAGTTCGGCGTCCTGGCCCGTCACGGGAGGCAGCGGTTTGATCTTGGCGGCCTTGAGAGCGGAGATGACGCCCCGGGCCAGGCCGTCGTTGGCGGCGTAGACGCCGTCGATACTGTCCGCCCCCAGAGCGGCGATCGCGCCGGACATATTGGTGTTCGCGTTCTCCGGCCGCCACCCGACGGTGTCGTACGCCTTGCCGATCCGCACCGCGCCCTTGAGGACGGACAGTGCGCCCCTCTTGAACTGGATCGTGTTCGGGTCGGCGGGGTCGCCGTTCATCATGACGATCTGTCCGCCGTTGGCCGCCTCGCGGCCCATGGCTTCGAGGAGTGCGTGCGCCTGGAGCCGGCCGACCTGCCTGGCGTCGAAGGAGATGTAGCCGGAGACCGGGCCCCGGGCAAGGTGGTCGTAGGAGACGACGGGGATGTGCGCATCGTTCGCCTCCTTGACCGAGGAGGCGGACGATGTCGCGTCGACGGCGCTGAGGATCAGGACGTTGACGCCCCTGCTGATCACGGCGTCCACCTGGTGCTGCTGCGTGGCCACGTCGCCCTCGGCGTTGGCGTACTCCACCGTGCAGTTGCCGCACAGCTCCTTGATCTTCTTCTCGATCAGCGGCCGGTCGAACGTCTCCCAGCGCGGGGTGTGATTGTCCGGGAGCAGCAGGCCGATCTTCATGCCGCCCTTGCCGGTGGCGGGCCCGCTCGGCCCGCTGGGCTGCCCGGTCTTCCCGCAGCCGGCAAGACCGAAGGCCAGGGAGACCGCCGTCATGGCGACGGCGGTGACCCGCAGACGGATCTTCGGGGCATCCGGCCGGCTCATCCGGTGAGGCCGGCCCTGTCGCACGCGGCCCGGTACTTGGGGGTGCAGATCTGTTTGATCGTGTACACGCCGTCCCTGACGACCGTGTCCTTGATGTCGGCCCTGGTCATGGGGGTCGAAGGCAGCAGCGCGGCCGGGACGTCCTTGGTGGTGGGCGTGTCGACCTTGTCCTTGGTGAGATGGTCGATCCGTTCGCCGCGGCCGAGGGCGACGGCGATCCGGGCCGCCGTGTCCGCTTCGGGCTTGTACGGCTTGTAGACGGTCATGTACTGCTCGCCGCTGACGATGCGCTGTACGGCCGCCAGTTCGGCGTCCTGGCCGACGACGGGCGGCAACGGCGTGATGTGCGCCTGCTTGAGGGCGGCGATGGCGCCACCGGCGAGGACGTCGTTTCCGGTCCAGACGCCGTTGATGCGGTCGACGCCTTCGGCGGCGATGGCGCCGGACATCGCGATCTGCGCGCTGCCGGCGTCCCATTCCGCGGCGCGGTACATCCTGCTGGTTTTCACCTTGCCCTCGAGGACGGACTTCGCGCCCTGGGTGAACGGGCTGCGCAGTCTGGACGACTTCGAGGGACCCTCCAGCCTGACGACCAGGCCACCGTGCCGCTTGGCGGGCATGGCCTCGAGCAGTGCCTCGCCCTGCAGAGTGCCGATGGCCTCGACGTCATGAGTGACGTACGCCGAAATGGGGCCATGGGCATCCCGGTCGTAGGCCACGACCGGAACGCCCGCCTTCTTCGCCTCCGTGACCGAGGAGCGGATCCCCTGGACGTCGACGGCGTCGAGAATCAGGACGTCGACCCCTTGGGTGAGCATGGAGTCCACCTGCTGCCGCTGGATGGCCGCATCATCGCGAGCGTTGGCGTACTCCACTGTGCACGTGCGGCACAGCTCCTTGATCTTCTTCTCGATCAGGGGCCGGTCGAACCGCTCGTACCGGGCGGTCTGGTTCTCCACGAGCAGCAGGCCGATCCGCAATCCGCCCTTACCGGGGCCGCCGCCGTTCGACTCGCCCGTCTGCCCGCAGGCGCCGAGGCCGAGGGCCAGGCACACCGCGCCGGTGACGACGGCGGCTCCGCATCGGGACGAGGTCACTGGCTGGGGCTCCTTCCGCGTCGGCAGGCGTTTGCTCGGAGCGGCATCGGCGGTATCGGCGGTATCGGCGGCATCGGCGGCGCCGCGAAGGTAGACGTTCATTGACGTGACCCTCTATGCCCATTTTGCCGGTATTTGCGCGGCAAGGCGACGCGCCACGGGGCGTGCCATCCTGATGTTGTGCGTGCCCTTCCGCTTCGCGGCAGCCGGCCCCGTGGCATGGCCGTACGCGCACGTCGCCCCCACTCCGCGCTCGCCACGGCAGCGGCATCCTGTCCGCCTGTGGCCGGCCGGCTCCACGGGCACGTTTGGCCTACAGCGGGAACGCGCCCAGGTGTCGGCACGCCGCGGCAGGACCAGGATGTGAAGCGATGACGAATCGGCCGGCGCAGAACACTCCGGGGCTCGGTGGCCCACGCCCACAGGGGACCACCGAGGGTGTGGCGCGCCAGGCCGGGTTCCGGCACGCGGGGGCGTTGCCGTCCGTGTCGGAGTGGGGTCTGGTCTTCGCCGGGGCGGTGGCCGCGGCCGTCCATGTCGTGGACGAGGTGGCCGAAGAGCTGCGGCTCATCGAGACGGCCGGGAGCACCGGTGCCCTGCACGGACTGCCTCGCAGCCTCCCGCTGACCAGCGACTTCCCGCTCGCCAACGCCGTCCGGGCGGGCCGGCCCGTGTGGTGCGACGCCGCGGAGCTCGCCGCCCACCGGAAGGGCGGCCCGGGGATGCTGTCGGCGGAGAACGTCTCACTCGGTGTGCTGCCGCTGAGCGTGCGCGGCCGGCGGCTGGGCTGTCTGCTCGTCGTGGAGGACGCCGAGGACGCCTTCGACACCGAACGGCGGCAGTTCCTGGAGCTGTACGCCGACCAGGTCGCCGTACAACTGGAGGCGAACGAAGCGCCGGGCGCCGCCGGTACGGAAACGGGCGGTGCGGCGCAGCGGTTCGCACCGGACCCGGCCCTCGGCCGACTCGGTGTCGGGGCCTTCACCCTGGTCCCGAGTACCGGGCGGATCGACGCGGACACCCAGGCGCTGGAACTCCTGGACATTCCTCCCGACACCTTCGACGGCCAGTGGGAGACCCTGCTCGCGCACACCCTCCCGGACGACCTCCCCGCGCTGATGTCGCTGGCCGCACCGGGCCAAATGGTCTTCGGAGGCCGGGAGCTCGAGTTCCGCGTCCGGCGGCCCGGCGGTGAGCTGCGCTGGCTGCGGCTGCGCTGCCGGGCGCCGGTGGACGCGGCCGGCGGACCGAAGCGGGTGCTGGGGGCGGTCGCCGAGGTCTCCTATCTGCGGCCCGGCGCGGACGAGGCATCCGATGTGCACCGGCTGTCGGCGACCCTGGAGGGCACCACGACCATCCGGGACGTGAGCCGGGCGGTGGTGACGGCCCTGCGGCATCCGCTGCGGGCCGACAGGCTCGCGCTGGCCGTGCTGGAGGCGGACCGGCTGGTGGTCAGCACCCTGGACCCGGCGGATTCCGCTGCCTGGCCGCACGCCTGGCGGTCCGAAGGGCGTGCGGAATGGTCCGACGCCCCGGTCGCGGCGCTCCCGACGCTGCGGGCCGCGCTGCGCGAAGGGCACGTCACCCTGCGATCCGCGGGCAGCTCCGTGGAGCCGGGCCTGGCGGAGATCGGGCCCGGCGGCCTGGCCATTCTGCCGCTGCCCGCCGACGGACGGGTGGTGGGCGTGTGCCTGATCGGCTGGGACGAGCCGCACACGTTCGGCCCCGAGGAGCGCACTCTGCTGACCGCCGCCGCGTGCCTGGTCGGGAAGGCCCTGGTACGCGCCCACGCTCTCGACGCCGAGCACGAGCTGGCCACGATGCTCCAGCGCAGTCTGCTGCCGCGGACGCTCCCCGCGCTGGTCGGTGGTGTGGCCGAAGCCCGCTATCTCCCGGCCACGGTCGGCCTGGAGGTAGGGGGCGACTGGTACGACGTCATCCCGCTGGGGGAGGGCCACGTGGCGCTCGTCATCGGGGACGTACAGGGACACAGCGCCGCAGCGGCGACGATCATGGGTCAGATCCGTACGGCGATCAAGGCGTACGCGGTGGAGGGCCACCCGCCCGACGTGGTGATCTCCCACGCCAACCGGCTCCTCGCCGGAATGGAGACCGACCTCTTCGCCACCTGCACCTATATCGAGCTGGACATGGAGGAGGGCAACGGCTGGTGCGTCCGGGCCGGGCATCTGCCGCCGGTCGTGCGCCACCCGGACGGCAGCAGCGAGCAGATCGAGATCGAGGGCGGACTTCCCCTGGGCGTGCTGGCGGACGCCGAGTTCCCCATGGTCATGGTCGGTCTGGCTCCCGGCTCGGTCCTCACCCTGGTGACGGACGGGCTCGTGGAATCGTCCGGCCTCGACGTGGCGGACGGCATGCGCCGGGTGTGCGACGTCCTCTCGGCAGCCGACCCCTCCCACGCCGGCCGGCTGGCCGACGAACTGCTCGGCAGCGCTGAACGGCGAACGGACGACGTGGCGCTGCTGCTCCTGCGTTACGACGGCATGGAGGTCCGGCCGATCCGGGCGAGCTGGGCGGTGTGGCGGCTGCCCGACGCGGTCATGCACGCACGCCGCTTCACCGCGCGCACGTTGCGTTCCTGGAAGGCCGAGGACGAACTGGACGTGGTCCTGCTGGTCGTGTCCGAACTGGTCACCAACGCCGTCGTGCACACCCAGGGAGAGGTGCGCCTGGACCTGACGCTCACCGCGGAGCGCCTGCGGGTGGCGGTCACCGACGCGTCCGCGCGGGCCCCGGCCAAACCGGTGACGGTCGGCTGGGAGTCGACCGGCGGCCGCGGCCTTCTCCTCGTCGAGGCGATGACCGAGTCCTGGGGCTCGGTACCGGTCAGCGGCGGCAAGCAGGTGTGGGGTGAGATCGCTCTGCCATCCCGGCAGGAGGCCACCGACGGGGGCGGCGGTGCCTTGGAAGCCACGGGCTGAGAGGGCCGGACTCACCGCGGAAGGAACGGAGAGGGACCAGATGGCAGCTCCTCTGCTGAGGTTGCGCGGAATCTCCAAGCGGTTCGGCGCCGTCCAGGCGCTCACGCGCGTCGATCTCGACATCCGTGCCGGCGAGGTGGTCGCCCTGGTCGGCGACAACGGCGCCGGGAAGTCGACGCTCGTCAAGGTGATAGCGGGAGTCGGAGCGGCCGACGAGGGCCAGATCGAGTGGCAGGGCCGGGCAGTGCACATCAAGAAGCCGCACCAGGCACAGGACCTGGGAATCGCGACCGTCTATCAGGACCTCGCGCTGTGCGACAACCTCGACGTCGTCGCCAATGTCTTCCTCGGCCGGGAGATCAGCAGGGTCGGCGTCCTCGACGAGGTGGAGATGGAACGCCGTACGCGGACGTTGCTGGGCACGCTCTCCATCCGTCTGCCCAGCCTGCGCGCCCCCGTCGCCTCGCTGTCCGGGGGCCAGCGGCAGACCGTCGCGATCGCCCGCTCGCTCCTCGGCGACCCCAGCGTCGTCCTGCTCGACGAGCCCACGGCGTCGCTGGCCGTCAAGCAGACCATCGAGGTCCTCGACATCATCGAGCGGCTTCGGGAACGAGGTCTCGGCGTCCTGCTCATCAGCCACAACATGGGCGACATCAAGGCCGTCGCGGACCAGGTCACGGTGTTGCGCCTGGGCCGTAACAACGGCGTCTTCGACGTGCGGACCACATCCCAGGAACAGATCATCTCCTCCATCACCGGCACCACGGAGCATGCCGTGAGCCAGCGGAAGAGTGAGGCGGAGGAGGACGAGCTGTGGCAGTGAGAGGGACATCGAAGAACCGGCGCGCGCCCACGGGCACCGACGGCGAGAAGCCCACTGACGGCGAGAAGCCCACCGCCCGCGGACCGCGCCCGGCCGACCTCGCGCAGGGCTGCAGGAACTTCCTCGAGAACGTCAGGGACCGGCTGACCGCCGGCGAACTCGGCGCCGTCCCGGTCGTCCTGGGGCTCGTCGTCATCTGGATCGTCTTCCAGGGCCTCAACAGCGCCTTTCTCTCGCCGCGCAATCTCTCCAATCTCAGCCTGGACATCGTCGGTACGGGCCTGATGGCGGTGGGCATCGTCTTCGTGCTGCTGATCGCGGAGCTCGATCTGGCGGTCGGTTCGGTCAGCGGACTCGCGGCGGCGGTGTTCGCCGTGCTGAGCGTGCGTAACGGCATGCCCGAATGGCTGGCACTCGTCATCGCGGTGCTCACGGGGGCGGCCATCGGGGCGGTCCATGGATTCTTCGTCGCCAGGGTGGGGGTGCCGTCGTTCGTCGTCACCCTCGCGGGACTGCTCGGCTGGAACGGACTGATGCTCTACGTCCTGGGCGCGAGCGGCACCGTCAACCTCGACGACCAGGGCCTCGTTGCCACGCTGACCAGTTACTACTTCCATCATTCGGCCGCCGCGTACGGCCTGGCGGCGGTCGGCTCGATCGTGTTCTTCCTGGCCTCCTACCAAGAGGCGCGGCGCCGTAAGGCCGCCGGAGTACCGTCCCGGCAGCTCAGGGAGATCGCCGTGCGCACGGCGCTGCTCGCGGTGATCACATTCGCCGCGGCCGCTGTGCTGAACCACTTCCAGGGCCTGCCGCTCGCCCTCCTGATCTTCCTGCTGACCATCATCTGCCTGGACTTCGTCCTGCGCCGGACACGGTACGGGCGGCAGGTCTTCTCCCTCGGCGGCGGCCTCGAGGCGGCGCGCCGCGCCGGGATCAACGTGGTGTGGGTGCGGATCTCGGTCTTCATGGTGTCCGGGACGATGGCCGCGATCGGCGGTCTCTTCCTCGCCTCGCGGATCACCTCGGCGAGCCAGACCTCCGGCTCCGGCAACCTGCTGCTGAACGCCATCGCCGCGGCCGTGATCGGCGGCACCAGCCTCTACGGCGGGCGGGGCAGGACCTGGTCCGCCTTGCTGGGCATCCTGGTCATCCAGTCGATCGCCTCCGGCATGGCCCTCCTGGGCATCCAGGCAGCAGTCCAGTTCATGATCACCGGTGGCGTGCTGCTAGCGGCCGTGGTCCTCGACTCACTGACCCGACGCTCCCAGAAGGCACGCGGCTGGGCCTGACCTTCGTCCGGGCGCGGTCAGGGAAGGGAACGTCCCGGTCGGCCGATGGTTGGCCGACCGGGACACCGCGCTCAGGCGAGGCTCAGGCGAGATCGAACACTCAGGCGAGGTCGAACCGATCGAGGTTCATCACCTTGTCCCACGCCGCCACGAAGTCACGCACGAACTTCTCGCCCGCGTCCTGAGACGCGTAGACCTCCGAGAGGGCCCGGAGCTGGGAGTGCGAACCGAAGATGAGGTCGACGGCGGTGGCGGTCCACTTGACCTTGCCCGTGGCGCGATCCCGGCCTTCGTACACGTTCTCGTCCGAGGCCGACGCCTTCCACTCCGTGCTCATGTCGAGCAGGTTGACGAAGAAGTCGTTGGTCAACGTCTCCGGCCGGTGCGTGAAGACGCCGTGCGGGGCACCCTTGAAACCGGTGTTCAGGGCCCGCATGCCGCCGATCAGTACCGTCATCTCGGGTGCGGTCAGTGACAGCAGGTTGGCGCGGTCCAGCAGGAGGGTCTCCGGCGACAACTTCTCCTCCGCCCGGAGGTAGTTGCGGAACCCGTCCGCCTTGGGCTCGAGCACGGCGAACGACTCCACGTCGGTCTGCTCCTGCGAGGCGTCCGTACGCCCCGGCGCGAAGGGGACCGTGATGTCGTACCCGGCGTTCTTCGCGGCTTGCTCGACGGCGGCGCACCCGCCCAGGACGATCAGGTCGGCGAGGGACACCTTCTTGCCGCCGGTCTGCGAGCCGTTGAAGTCCTGCTGGAGCCGGCCGAGGGTCTGCAGCACCTCGGCCACCTCGGGCAGGTTGTTGAGCTCCCAGTCCTTCTGCGGCGCGAGCCGGATCCGTGCCCCGTTGGCCCCGCCGCGCTTGTCGGTGCCACGGAAGCTCGCCGCCGACGCCCATGCGGTGGTGACCAGCTGGGGGATGGAGAGTCCCGAGGCCAGGATCCTGCCCTTGAGGTCGGCGATGTCCGCGTCCGCGATCAGTTCGTGATCGACCGCGGGGACGGGGTCCTGCCACAGCTGGGGCTCGGGGATCCACGGGCCGAGGTAACGCGAGAGCGGACCCATGTCGCGGTGCAGCAGCTTGTACCACGCCTTGGCGAACGCCTCCGCGAGCTCGTCAGGGTTCTCGTGGAAGCGCTTCGTGATCGGCCCGTAGATGGGGTCCAGCTTCAGCGCGAGGTCCGTCGTGAGCATCATCGGAGCGTGCCTCTTCGACGGGTCGTGCGCGTCGGGCACGGTGTCCTTGGCGGAGGGATCCGTGGGAGTCCACTGATGCGCACCGGCGGGGCTGGTCGTCAGCTCCCATTCGTACTTGTACAGGTTGTCCAGGTATCCGTTGTCCCACTTCGTCGGCTCGGAGGTCCACGCACCCTCGAGCCCACTGGTGAGCGCATGGGGGCCCGCACCGCTGCCGTACGTGTTCCGCCAGCCGAGGCCCTGCTGCTCGATGGGGCATGCCTCGGGCTCCGGACCGATGTACTCGGGGTCGACCGCACCGTGGCACTTACCGAACGTGTGGCCGCCGACGATGAGCGCGACCGTCTCCTCGTCATTCATGGCCATGCGCCCGAACGTCTCGCGGATGTCCCTGGCGGCCGCCATCGGGTCCGGGTTGCCGTTGGGCCCCTCCGGATTGACGTAGATCAGCCCCATCTGCACGGCGCCCAAAGGACCGGCGAGTTCCCTGTCACCGCTGTAGCGCTCGTCCCCGAGCCAGGTGTCCTCGGGCCCCCAGAAGATCTCCTCGGGCTCCCAGATGTCCTCCCGGCCGAAGCCGAACCCGAACGTCTTGAACCCCATCGATTCCATGGCGCAGTTGCCGGCGAAGACCAGCAGGTCGGCCCAGGAGATCTTCCGGCCGTACTTCTGCTTGACCGGCCAGAGCAGACGGCGCGCCTTGTCGAGGCTCGCGTTGTCCGGCCAGCTGTTGAGGGGGGCAAAGCGCTGAGCGCCGGCGCCGCCACCGCCGCGGCCGTCGGCGATGCGGTACGTCCCCGCGGCGTGCCAGCTCATCCGGATGAAGAGCGGCCCGTAGTGGCCGTAGTCGGCAGGCCACCAGTCCTGCGACGTCGTCATCACCTCGAAGACGTCCCGCTTCAGCGCGTCGAGGTCGAGGGTCGCGAACTCTTCAGCGTAGTTGAAATCCTCGTCCATGGGGTTGGACCGGGGACCGTGCTGGTGGAGAACTTGAAGGTCCAGCTGATTCGGCCACCAGTCCCGGTTCGTCCTGGGCCGAGCCGGCGTGGGGGCCGGGGAGGGGATTGCTGGGTTCTCGCTTTCGCTGCCGGACACGTCCGTCCTTCTTCCTGTCTCGCTGTTCTCTCTACTGGCTGCTCGTTCTTGCTGTCGGTTGCTTACCGGTGTCGAGTACCCGTCGAGTACCGCGACCCCGCGCTCGTAACGCCCCATGGCGCCCCGCGGACCGGAAACGCCTGACCAGACCCGCGGCAGTCAACGCGGGGCCGACGGCCGGCGAAGATCACTCCTCCCGCGCGGCACAGCTGCCCGACCCTGTATCGGCGTCCGTATGGTCGCGCACCACAGAGCGCACCGCTACGAGAACACGCAGAGCACCCGCTACGAAAGAGGGCACGCAAGCCCGATCACCCCACCGATATGAAAAGCGGCAGAGTGCCGATGTCGATGCCGATGCCGATTTCGACGCCGACGCCACTGCCGTCGTTGCCGCTGCCGCTTGTGCGTGATCCGCCAATGGCGAGACGGGTGCTCTCCAGCGCTCTTACTGTTTCCCGTGGTGGCAACGGAGTTGTGGGAGGGGATCGTCATGGTGGAGTCGCGCGCTGAGCACGATTACGTGGTGGTGGGGGCCGGGTCGGCCGGCAGTGTGATCGTCCGGCGGTTGCTGGACGCGGGGCACTCGGCCCATGTTCTGGAGGCCGGGCCGGTCGATGACGACGAGCGGGTGCACAGTCCGCAGGGCTGGCCGTTGCTGCTGCAGTCGGAGCTGGACTGGGCGGCCATGACCGTGCCCCAGAGGCATGCCAACAACCGGTCGCTGTACTGGCCGCGGGGCAAGGTGCTGGGCGGATCGAGCTCGCTCAACGGAATGATCTACATACGCGGGCACCGCAGCGACTACGACGCGTGGGCGTACGAAGGGTGCACCGGCTGGGACTGGGACAGCGTGCTGCCCCTGTTCAAGCGGTCGGAGGACCATGTCGACGGCGAGAGCGCGTGGCACGGCAAGGGCGGCCCCCTGCCCGTCAGCAGGATCACCGAACCGCACCCGACCGCAACCGCGTTCGTGGAGGCCGCCGTCGCCCTCGGCCACGAGCGCACGGACGACTTCAACGGCGACGACATGGTCGGCGTCGGTTTCAACCACGCGACCATGCGTGACGGGCGCCGCATGAGCGCCTGGCAGAGCTTCGTCGCCCCGGTGCGGGACAACCCGTCCCTGACCGTGACCACCGGCGCCCGCGTACACCGGGTCCTGCTCGAAGGCGGCCGGGCGGTCGGCGTGGAGTACGCCGCGGAGGGACGCCTGCACCGTGCCCACGCAGCAGCCGAGGTGGTACTCAGCGGCGGTGTCATCGGTTCGGCGCAGACCCTGCTGCTCTCCGGCATCGGCCCCGCCGGGCACCTGCGCGAGGTCGGCGTCGACATCGCCGTGGACCTGCCGGGTGTCGGGGAGAACCTGCACGACCATCTGCTCGTCAGCAACGTGTACGAAGCATCCCGCCCGCTGCCGCCCGGAAAGGCGAACCTGCTCGAAAGCCAGCTCTTCACCTCCACCGACCCGCGCCGCCCCTGCCCCGACCTGCAGCCGGTGTTCCTGCACCTGGTCTATCCCGCCGAGTCGTACGCCGTGCCGGAGCACGGCTACACCATCGCCCCGGGCATCGTCAGGCCGCTGTCCCGCGGCACGCTGCGGCTCGCCTCGGCCGACCCGGACGCCGCGCCGCTGCTGGACCCGAACGTCCTCGCCGAACGGTACGACCTCGAAGCGCTGGTCGACGCCGTGGAGTTGTGCCGGGAGATCGGCGGCCAGCGCGCGTTCGACGCCTGGCGCAAGGCGGAAGTGGCACCCGGGCCGGAGGCCCGCACACGGGATGACCTGCGGGAGTACGTACGGCGTGCGGTCGGCACGTACCACCATCAGGTCGGTACTTGCAGGATGGGCCGGGACAGCCTCGCCGTCGTGGACCCCGAGCTGCGCGTGCACGGCGTGCGGGGGCTGCGGGTGGCGGACGCCTCGGTCATGCCGTCCGTTCCCTCCGGGAACACCAACGCTCCGTCGATCATGGTCGGAGAGAAGGCTTCCGATCTGCTGATTGCCGCTTCCTGATGCCGTTTGCTGAGCCGTCTCCTGGCGTCATGTGCGCTCGCGCGGTCAGTCGCTACTGGTTCAGCATCACCACCGCGAACACGGTGACGATGACGATGACGGCGACGAGGAGGCCGCCGAAGATGCCGCCGAAGACGTTGGGGTGGGCAACGTGGTAGGGAATCGCCTTGGGGTAGTGCTGGCGCACCGTGCGGGCCTTCGCGCCGGGCATATTGACGGTGGGTCCGCCTACCGCATTGCTCACGCGCTTGATTTCTTGCGGCGGCCAGATGACGTGGCTGGTGAGCCGGAGCAGCGGCCTGCCCTGCCCATCGAGCAGGAGCAGCCAGTCCCCGTGCCGGCGGTGGCCGGTGTCGAGGTACGGCGCGTAGAGCACCGTTGCGATGTCCCCGCGGGGGATGCGGCGCGTCCTGCCGAGGATGCCGCGGTACTGGACGTCCTTCTCCGTCACGGTGACGCGGCACGCACTGCCGATCCGGGCGAGGACGAGGAGGCATATGAGCGCCGTGCCCGCGGCGACGAGGAGGCGGACGGACCCCAGCCAGAGCCCTGCCGACAGACAGACCACCACGAGGGCGCCCGCCACGATCCAGTGGTATCGCCCCGGCTTGTTGGCCGCGATCGTGACCCACTCGTGCTGCTGTTCTCCGATAGCCATGCGCAGCATACTTTCAAACCGGCGGCTCCCAACGTCACGCAGCTTTACCGCTATCTCTCCAGCGTCGACGTGCGGGTGACGTCCTGGGATTGCAGCTTGGCGTGGACCGCGTCGAAGGTCAGCCCCGCGATGAATCCGACCGGGAGCACGAAGAAGACGAGGCGTCGGACTCCCTCCCCGTTCAGGGCATCCGGTGTGGCGGCTAACTGCGCCGCGATGAAGAGGAGGAAGGAAATGGAGCCGGCTGCCGCTCCGAGAACTATGGTCCGCAGCCAACTGCCCGCCGCATCAAAGGCGTTACGCACGATGGCGCCACAGATGGCCGCCAGGAGCGGTGCGGCCACGAGGATGGCCACACTGCCCGCCGAGCCGGACCGCGCGGTGTAGGAGAGCGGGACCATGGCCAGCGCGAGCAGCAATAACACCATGCCGATGACCAGACTCGTCGCCATACGCCGATCCGCCCGTCGTTCCTGACGGCCGGCTTCCGCCCGCTGGAGTTCGCGGCGATGATGCTGCTCGGTCAGGGACGAGACGATTCCTGCCGCCTGCGTCGGATGCCAGCTGTCGGCCATGACCTTTATGTCGTCCTCGGTCGCGCAATCGCTCTCTCGTGACCAACGATGCCATGCCTTCTCGGCCCCGCCCCCGAACGCGGCGACCGGAGCGAGAGGGATACCGCGGGAGAGTGCGATCAGACCCGCGGTGAACGTGGACCGGCCACCGCCGAGCAAAAGCATTCCCTCGACATTGAGTAATGAACGGAAGTAGGCCACCTCCCAGTCCGCGGTCGATTCGGGATGCACGTCGAACAGGTTTCTGTGCTGCGCGATTTCGGGAAAGCTGGCGTCCTCGCGGCCGTATCGGCCATGGACATGTATCGACCCCGGCTGTGCCTGCCCCGATGCGACGTACCCCCGGACCACGGACGCCTCGATGAAGTCGGGCCGCCCGGAGTACACGGCGATCTCGCAGCCCCGGCCCGCGAGTTCGCGACCCAGTTCGGCGGCTGCCGTGTCCGCGAGCACGTGATTGCGCAGCGGCGGATCATAACGACGGTCCGGGTCTGCGCTGCCAACCACAGCGATACGCATAGGCAGTTTCCCCTCTCGGACTCCGCTAGACTGCGAAGCTCACAGTGACCTCCCACGAGCCTTGCGGCACTGAGTGCGTCGATCACCCTCGGTCCTACCCCACGCGAGTGGCTTGTAGCCATTGATCGGAAACTGAACTGCTGTGACGAAACCCCCTGTTCGGGTCTTTGTGGCCTATGCGCGCGAGGACAAGCACCACTTGCTGAACTTCCGCAAGTACAGTGCGGACCTCGCGTGGGACGGCGTCGAAATCTACGATGACCGCGATATCCCAACGGGTGCCGGCTGGGAGCGGGTGCTCCTTGAGGATTACCTCGGGAAAGCCGATATCGTTGCTCTGCTGGTGACACCCAGTTTTCTGCATTCCACCTACTGCATGGAGGTGGAACTACCGCAGGCGATGAAACGCCGCGATGCGGGGGAGTGCGTACTGTTTCCCGTGAAGGTGGAACCCTGCCTCATGGCGAAAGGGTCCCCGCTTCGTAAGCTTCAGTGGACACCCAGTGGTGGTACCGTCATGGGGGATTCCCCTTTTCATGAGGCCAGGAAATGGCGGGATGTCGCCAAGGCGCTGAGCCGGTCGGTGGAGGGGGTCAGACGGTCCCGGGAGGCGCGGCAAGGAGAGGATGTTCCTCCCCACCTCGAGAACGAGAGCCGCAAGGGCCGCCTGCCACGGTGGGTGGTGCCCGTGTCGGCGACAGCCGTCGTGCTGGCGCTGGTGATCGCGTGGCGTGTTGCCGATTCTCCCTCCACGGCCGAGGTGCGGAACATTGAGAACAAAGCCGTGGGAGGTTCCAAGTGCATCAGCTATTTTCGCGAGCCGAACCAAGTGCTGATGCGTGACTGCAGTACCACCGAGCCGGATTGGGTACTGCGCAGCCTCGATGACGGCTACGTGAAGTTCGAGTCGGATGTAAAGCCAGACGTCTGCCTGGGGGTGAGCGACTCGGCGAACATTGTGGGCTCCTGGCCCTGCGGCGGCGGGGTCAACTCCACCTGGCGGATGGAGCACAGCTCCGACGGATACCTTCAATTGCGGAGCAGTTATGTCGAAGACAAGGGGTCCGAGGCCAAGTGCCTCACTCACATCCCGGAGCCGCGTGACGGGGTGCCGTTGCGTCTGAAGAGATGTGACGGCGGCGATGTTCAGAAGTGGAAAATCCTCGACCCCTAGCGGATGTTGCGCAGTTCCGTCAGGGACTCCGTGGTCAGCGGGCGCGGCTCCTCGTCGGGTTCGACGAGTACGACGGTGCAGGTCGCGGTCCGGGTGAGTGCGCTCGCAAAGCGGCGGACCATAGCCCCACTATGCGTCTACGTGTGCTGCGAATCAATGCCGAGGGTGCGTTGCGAAGCGTGCCGGGGCGTGCGAGTACTCCCGTACAACCCGACGCGCGCCGATGTCCGGTACGCCCCTTGCCCGCTCCGGACGGAGCCCTCCCTGTCCGTGGGTGGCGGGGCTAAGGTTTGGGCAAGGCGCCGCCTTCCAGGGGGAGGAGAGGGTGCGTCATGAGTCTCGCGGACAGCCTCGGTGCATTACGGACCGCAGTGCAGGAGTTGGTGCGTGCTCCGGCGCGGCCGCCGCTGTGGACGCGTATCGATCCCGCCCGGGTGGACCGGCCGCCGGAGTCCGGGCCCCTCGACCCCGGCCGGGACTACTTCGAGGTCCGGATCAACCACCTCCACCTGGCCTACGGACGGAAGTGGTTCAGCCAGTTCACCCCGGTCGTGTTTGTCGCCGCCGAGTTCACGCACGACGGCGCCCAGGCCGTCGTGCCCGCCATGGTCGGCCCGGGGCTCATCCAGCGGCACGGCGCGGAGACACCGCAGGGCATCGTGATCGCCAACACCCGCGTCGCCGGGCCGCAGCCCACCCCGCCCGGCGGCCTCGCGCTCTCCGTCGTGCTGTACCGGCTGCAGACCGGCGACACCGCCCAGCCGTTCCTCGACGTACTGCAAGGCGCCGCCGGGGCCCTCGACCTGGCGGCCGGACTCGCTCCGTACACCGCGCTGGCCAAGGTCGTCGTCGGCGGGGTGAACGCCCTGGTGGGCGGCGATCAGCCGGTGCTCGCCCGGCGGGACGAGTTCGAGCCGGGCCTGCGCCCCGCGTACTACGCGCTGATCGGCCCCGGAGATGGCGTCGACCCGGCCGGCCTGCACGTCAGGGACGGGGAGCTCGCTGAGCGCATCGACGGCCGGCTGGTGCCGCTGCGCGATGTGGACTATGTCCTCTACAGCGTGGCGCGGGTGCGTCCGGAGGACGTGGACGTCACCCGGCTCCCGCTGTACCGCGTGTGGCAGGACGTCGTGCAGCAGGCGACGGAGGCGGTCACCGACGAACGGTGGCTCGGGACCAAGGCCGCCATGGCCACGCTCACCGGTCTGCTGTACTCCAGCCCCGACCTCACCTGGGCGCACGCCGAATCGATCCAGGAGCACTGGACCGACGTCATGGTGGACCTGCGGGAGCGGGCCCTCCGTCTCGCACACCTCTCCGGTGCGCGCACCGCGCCGGACCGGGCCCGCTCCCGGGCCCTCGCGGTGTTGGATCTGTAGGCAGGCGGCGCCATGATCACCTCCACGCTCACGATCCTCGACGACTCCGAAGGCGAGTACGAGGACGACTTCTTCCACCGGCGCGACCAGAACCAGCACGTACGCGGCCCGCTCGGCGGCGGCTGGCTGCTGCACGACACCGTCAAGGCGCTGAACCGGCTGGTCGGCGGCTGCGAGCACTGCAGGCGCAGCGAACTCACCCTGCTCGGCCGGTGCCTGTACGCCATCGCCTTCGGGGTGGACGGCCAGGGCCCGCAGGGTGGCGTCCCCGTGCTGCGCCAGGCGTTCGAGGACACTTACGCGCAGTACAAGAAGAACCCGAAGATGATGACGACCCCCTTCCGGCTGCGCCTGGACATCCGCCGCGAGGCGCGCGAACTGGGCCGTTACCCTTGGGAGTTCCTCTTCAAGCCCGACCCGGAAGGCGGCGGCTTCTTCCTCGCCGGTGAGCAGACCGAGCTGGTGCTGAGCAGGTACGTGCACAACGAGGACGTAGCGTTGCCGGAGGCGGACAGCGGTCCGTTGCGGATTCTCGTGGTGCTCTCCCGCCCCAACTCCCCGGGCCTGGCCCAGGTCCGGGCGGACACCTTGATCAGGGCCGTCGAGGAACTGCGCTCCGTCGGCACCACGGTGGACGTGCTGGACTCTCCGACCCGTGACCAGCTGCGCAACGACTTGCTCCAACACCCCACCCACATCCTCCACTTCATCGGGCACGGCCGGGGAGGCGCACACGGCAGGGGGAGCGGGCTCGCCCTCAAGAAGGACGAGCGGGAACTGCGCACCGCCCGTGCCCTCGCCGAAGCCCGCCGCGCCCGCGGCGAGGACCTCGCGGAACAGGTGGACGAGGCGGACTGGGCGGACAGTGTGTCCATCTGCAACCTGCTGCGTGCCGGGCTGGACGGTCCGCCGGGACCTTCCGGAGCGTCTCCCCGTGGCCGGCTGATCTTCCTGCACGCGTGCGAAGGCGACAGCCCCGACGTCACCGAGGACTCGCTGCGCGGTTTCAGCAGCATCGCCCGTGACCTCGCCCACCGCGAGCGGGTCGCCGCCGTGGTGGCGATGCAGTACGTCATCAGCATCGACGACGCCGAGCGGTTCGCCGTTCACTTCTACTCCTGGCTGCGGGCCGGCTACCTCCTGGACGAGGCCGTGAGCCGGGCCCGGTGCGAGCTCGGCACGACACCGGGGTTCGGCCGGGAGTCCTGGGACCACCGCTGTTTCGGCACTCCGGTGATCTACGTACGGGAGGCGTCGGCCTTCCGCCGCTACGCCGACATGTGGCGGCAAGCCGGCAACGAAAGCCAGGGTACGGCGGGCCAGTCGGAGTCCGGCGGCAAGAAGTACTGCCCGAACACCAGCTGCAAGGACGGCTTCATCATCCCGGGGCAGACGCGGTGCCGCGCGTGCAACTCGCAGGTCATGGACTGCCCCCGGTCCGGTTGCCAGGGGCTGGTCATGACCGCGCCCGGCTCCGAGTGCACCGTGTGCGACTTCAAGGTCGCCTCCCGGGAAGAGCCCATGGTCAGCGACGGACACGAGCAGGACGCCGTCTCCATGAGGCGACGCGCGCGGACAGGTCCGCGGCCGAACACCCGGGTCCGGTCATGACCGCTTCCCTGCGCACCATCCGGGCCGACGCCTTCCGCGACGCCGCCCTCCGCGACGCGGACATGCACCAGGCGGCCAGGGCACTCGAACCGCTGCGTGGCACTCCCGGTGACCGGGCCGAGATGTACCACGTACTGGAGCAACTGGACGCCTGCGCGGCGGAGTCCGTCGGTCAGCCGCTGCTGCCGGTGCTCGACGCGGTACGCCAACGGGTCGTCGCGGTGCTGCGCGAGACCGTGACCGCCTGTGTGCGCGCCGCGCTGGAGCAGGGGCCGGAGGCCGGCCGGCAGGAGTGGCTGCACTGCTATGCGGAGACGCTGACGAACTTCCGGGAGCCGGTGAGCCGCCATCTGCTCGACGCGGGGCTGCCGGCTGCCGTGCGGCAAGGTATCCGGCTGCCGGAGCTGATGCGGTGGACCGATGACGTCTACGCACAGCGGTGGGTGCGGGTCCGGCCGCTGCTGGAGCACCTGCTCGACACCGCGCAGTACCCCACCCGTGTCCAGGTCGAGCTGTTGACCATGGCCGGAGAGCTGGCACTGTACCTCCACGGGGACCGGGAGCGGGCTGCGCGCTGCTTCGAGACCGCCGTGCGGGTGGGCCCGGAGGAGCCACGCGCCTGGGAGGGCCTGGGCGAACGACTGCAGGCGGAAGGGGACGTCAAGGGCGCCAAGAAGGCGTTCCAACGCGCCATCGAAGTGTGCCCGGAACGCAACAACGGGCACTACCGGCTCGGCCAACTGGCCGAGGAACGCGACGATTTCGAGGCCGCCGAGGAGCACTACCTGCGCGCCGTCGAGAAGATGCCGTACGACTCGGAGAACTACCGCTCGCTCATCACGCTCTACGGCCAGCCCGCGCTGTACGAGCGCCGCAAGGGCCGGATCGAGTCGCTCGCCGCACAGGCCGACACGGCGGAACCGGCCTTCCGGTACGACACCCTCGTCGCGCTCGGCAGGGTGTACGCGGGCAACGGCGAATTCGACCGTGCCCGGCGGCAGCTGCGCGCGGCGGTGATGCACCGCCCGGAGCGGTACAACGCCCGTGAGGAGCTGGCCGATGTGTACCGCATGGAGGGCGACCTGGACCGTGCCGAGCGGGAGTGCCGGTGGGTGCTGCGGCAGGAGCCGGGGTACTGGCCCGTCGTCTACCAGCTCGGGAGGATCGCCGAGGACCGGCGGGACTGGAAGCACGCCCTGGAGTTCTACGAGCAGGCCCTGACCTACCATCCGCCGCGGCTGGAGCCGTACCTCTACGGTGGCATCGCGATGGCCCATTGCGGCGCCGGCCGGCACGAGCAGGCGGGCACTCTCGCACTGGCGGGCCTGCGGTTGTTCCCCGAGAGCGACTATTTGGTGCAAGTGGTGGAGGACATCGCCGCGGAGGCCGTCGAGACGGCAGGGGAGGCGGCCGCCGAGCGGTTGCTGCACGGCATCCGTGAGATCAGGGGGAAGGACTACGAGGCGCAGTACCAGCACAGCCGGGTGCGGCTGTACTGGGACGGGCCCAGCTGGGATCTGGCGCGCGCGGCGCTGGAGCAGGCGCACGCGCTGGACAAGGACGACGCCCTGTACCGGGAGCAGCTGGGCTCGCTGCTGAACCGGAAAGCCAACCGGGCCTTCGAGACGGACCGCTTCGCCGAGGCCATCGAGGGCTACCGCGCGGCGCTGGAGCAGCTGCCCGACGACGATGTGATCCATTCCAATCTGGCGCTCGCCCTGGAGCGGGGGATGCAGCCGGGCGGGCGGGCGGCCGCGCTGCGGGAGGCCGTCGCCGCGATCACCCGGGCCGGCGAGCTGTCCGACGACCCGGAGTACAAGGTGCGCCGCTCCAAGCTGGAGTGGCTGGAGGACCTCGTGCGGCGGTACGGCGAACTCGTCGCGACGCCCGCGACGGGTGCCCCGGTCCGCATCGCCGTCGCCGACGACCTGGTGCCGCTGGTCAACCCGGCGGAAGGGGAGCCCGGCCGCAGGTTCATCTCCGAGGACGTGCCCGCGGCCCGCGAGCGGATACGGGAGGCGACGGGGTTCGCCGTGCCCGGTTTCCGCTTCCGGGACGATGCGTCCTTGGCGCCCGGCGGCTTCACGGTCAGCATCCAGGAGGGCGAGGTGGCGCGCGGCACGGCCGAGGACGCGGCCTCGCTGCTCCGCCAGGTGTCGGCAGTGGTACGGCAGCACGCCTGGCGGCTGCTGGGGAACGACGAGGCCGAGTGGTGGCTGGACCACGTCGCGCCCGGACGCCCGCCCCGGGACCGCCGGGGCCGGCGGATGGCCGCCACCCGGGTCCTGCGGGCGCTCGCCAGGGACGGCATACCGCTGACCCCCGAGGTGGCGGAGGTACTGGCGGAGAGCCCGGAGCTGGAGACGGCGCCGGCGCGGACCGTGCGCCAGGTACGGCGTGCGCTGCGCGCGAGCTTGCCGGGGAACGCCGCCGCTAGCCGCGTGCCTGTGCCGGAGTGGCTGAGGGAGGCCGGACCGCTGCCGCTCGCCCCGGTGGACGAGCACCGGCTCGCCACGGAGCTGTGCGAGGCGCTTGACCGCGATGCGCTTGACCGTGATGCGCCCGACGGCGACGGCCGGGTTGCCTTCGTGACCTCGGACCCGGAACTGCGTCCGTGGTTGCAACGGTTCACGGAGGGGGCCGTCGGCCCCGGTCAGGACCGGTGCGCGGGTGTGCTGGACACCGGCGAAGGAGTGAGCGATGAGTGATTCCGCTGACTTCATCGGCTCCGTCGGCTCCGTTGACACTGTTGGCTCTGTCGGCTGTCCGGTCGAGGTGTCGGTGCGGGGGCCGCTGGCCGGTTGGCTGGGGACGGGATCCGGCGGCACGGAGCGGTGCTCCAGGGAAGTCGCCGCCCGGTTGGATCAGGTACTCGTGGATCTGGGAGTACCGGGCAGGACCGAGGTGCGGGTCGGCCTGGTACCCCCGGACGCGGCTCCCGATCCGGCTCCGGAGGACTGGATCGAGCTGCGTGTGTTCGACGAGCGGTGCCGTTACCCGGCCGAACTCCTCGCCCGGCTGGCCGCGGCGCCCGACGGACGACAGCCCGAGAGCGTGCACCCGCTGCTGCCGGCTTCGTGGTCGCGGCACGGCGGTGCCGCACCGGAAGTACGCGCTGCCGCGCTGGTGGCGGCGGTGTGCGCCGAGGCCGTCAAGCTGCGGCCGGCGGTCCTGCTCGGTCCGCAACAGCTCGCGCGCATCGGCGCACGGTACCCCTTCGCCGCCTCGCCGGACGGGCCGGCCGACGTCCTCGGGGTACTGCTCGACCACGGCATCAGCATGGATGAGATGGCATCGCTCGGGGGAGTCCCCCAAGAGGCCCGGCAGACCGACCCGACGGCCGTCGTCGAGTCGCTGCTGTCCAAGCTGTCGGCCCGCTTCGTGGACGTGCTGGTCCCCGAGGAGATCGGACCGCTGCTGGGCGAGGGCGATGTGGGCGACGACGCCGACCTGCTCGGCCGAGTGGCCGTCGAAATGTTCCAGGAGCATGGCCTGCTGACCCCGGCCATCCGGGTGGCACCACCGAACGGCATCCCGGCCGGATGCTTCGCCTTCCGGCTGAACTCGCTGCTCACCGCGCCGTACGCGGTCCTCGGTACGGACGAGGTCCTGGTGGACACCGCCCCCGAAGACCTCGCCGAGCTGGGCGTGGAGGCCCGCCCGGCGGTGATCCCGGCCACCGGATTTCCCGGAGCACTGGCCTCGGCCGCGGAGTCCGGGCGGCTGGCGGACAACGGGTGGAAGTTCTGGACGCGGGCGGAGCACGTCGCGCTCTGCCTGGCGCAGGAGTTGCGCGGCCGGGCGGGCCGGCTGGTCCACCGGAACAAGGTGCAGGCCCAGCTCGATGTGCTGGAAGACGTACTGCCCGCCGTGGTGGGCGCCGCACGGGCCCGTGTCGATTCCGGTGAACTGGCCGTGCTGCTGCGGGCATTGGCGGCCGACGGCGTGCCGCTGCGCGATCTGTCGCCGGTGCTGGAGCGGATCATCGACGCCGGTTATGCGGCACCACGGCCCGACTCCGACCGTTTCCTGCTGCTGGACGACCCGGTCACCGCGGCCCGTACGGGGGTCGCGACAGGACCTGGCGACCCGGTGTGGCTGGAGGCGTTCGTACGTACCGGACTGCGGAGCCAGATCGCCGCCCAGCATTCGGGCGGCCAGAACGCCCTCGCGGTCTGCCTTCTGGACACGGAGATCGACCGGTTGGTGCGGCAGCATTCCGCTGCGGACCGCCGCGGCCGCGAGGAGACGGAGGACCGGGTGATCGAGGCCGTACGGGCCGGACTCGCACTGCTGCCGTCAACGGTGCGTACACAGTTGCTGCTGGTCGACGACGACATCCGCCCGGTGCTGCGGCGGATACTGGCGTGTGTACTGCCACGGACGGGAGTCGTGGGGTACGGGGATCTGCCGCCGGACTTCAACATCTGGTGCGTGAGCCGGATCCAGCTCGCCGAACGGGAGGCGGCATGAGCTGGTACGGGCGTTGTCCCTGCGGAGGCCGGTACGAGGAGCGCCTCGTGGAGGTGCGGGTCGTCGACCCGCAGGGCACCGAACATCTGCTGACGAAGGTGCCACAGGGCTGCTGCGCCACATGCAATATGCGCGTGTACAAGCTGGCCGTCCTGCAGCGGATCGAGGCCGTGTACAAGGGCGTGGACCTGAGCCGATGGCCGAGTGACTGACGTACCGTCTGAGTGACTGACGTACCGTCAGCCGTTGTCCGGATTCGGCCGGCATTCCGCGGAGATCTCGTCCAGCAGGCCGATCAGCGCGTGCAGGGCCGGGTTGGGGTCGTTCTTGCGCCACGCGAGGGCCAGCGGGAGCGGGGGGATGTCGGACACCGGGAGCAGGACGACGCCCGGCACCTTCAGGTGGGCCGCGGACGCGGGGACGAAGCCGATGCCCACACCGGCGCCGACCAGCGACAGGATGGTGTGGGTGTCCGGCGCTTCCTGGACGATGTTCGGGCTGGTGCCGTGCTTCAGGAACGCCTTGTGGATGAGGGAGACGATCCCGGCGCCCCGGTTGGTGGGGTGGCTGACCACGGGCTCGTCACGCAGGTCGAGCACGCCGACTTCCCGGCGCGTCGCCAACGGGTGTTCGGTGGGCAGCGCCACGGTGATGCGGTGCCGCGTGAGCTCCCGTATCTGTAGCCCCGAGCCCGCCACCGGCAGCCGGATGAGCCCCGCGTCGATCTCGTCCCGGCCGAGCCGCCCGACCATTTCGCCGCCGAAGACCGGGCCGAGGACCTCCAGCCGTACATGGGGCCGGTGTTCGCGGAACTTCCGGGTCATGAGGACCAGTACCTCGTGGGAGGTGGGGCCGCTGAAGCCGAGCCGGACCACGCCGGTCTGCCCGGCGGCCGCCTGGCGGGCCGCCTCCGGTGCCGCCTGAGCCGCCTGCAGCGCGCGCCGGGCCTCGGTCAGGAAGGCCGCGCCGGCGCCGGTGAGTGTGACGTGCCGGGTCGTGCGGCGCAGCAGCTCCACGCCCACCTCCCGCTCCAGCCGCTTGATCTGCTGCGACAGCGGCGGCTGCGTCATCCGCAACCGCGCCGCCGCACGGCGGAAGTTGAGCTCCTCCGCGACCGCGACGAACGCCTGCAGATGTCTCAGTTCCATCAGGGCACCTCTGCTCCGCGGTTTCTCCGCGCTGGTCACAGCGCATTGTGTCGCTGCGGCGAATCAATCGTACGCAGGATTGGTGTTGGACGAAACTAGTTCGCTGCCCCTAGTTTCCCGAGCAGCAACACCGCGCCGTCGTACGCAAGGTCCATCCGCAGGGTCCATCCGCAGGATCAATACGCAGGATTCATCTGCAGGGTCGCCATTCCGGAAGGAAATGAGATGCGAACCGGACAGTTGCCCAGAGAAGAAAAAATGGCTCGCAAAGCGGGCTGGGCTTCTTTCATGGGCACGACCATCGAGTGGTACGACTTCTATGTCTACGGCACCGCCTCGGCCCTGGTGTTCGCGCCGTTGTTCTTCTCCCGGGTCCCGGCCTCGGTCGGCATTCTGCTGTCCTTCGCCACCTTCTGGATCGGCTTCCTGGCACGCCCGCTCGGCGGCATCGTCTTCGGTCATCTCGGCGACCGGATCGGACGGAAGAAAGCGCTCATCGCGACCCTGATGCTGATGGGCGTCAGTACGGTCGGCATCGGCCTGCTGCCGACCTACGCGCAGATCGGCGCGGCCGCACCGGTACTGCTGATCGTCTTCCGCATGGTGCAGGGGCTGGCGGTCGGCGGCGAGTGGGGCGGCGCGGTGCTCATCGCCACCGAGCACGCCAAGAAGGAACGCAGCTTCCTGTTCGGCGCCTTCGCGCAGCAGGGCTCGCCGGCGGGGCGCATCCTGGCGACGCTGTCGTTCCTCGCGGTCGCCCAGCTGCCGGACGAAGCACTGCTGAGCTGGGCGTGGCGGCTGCCGTTCCTGGCATCGGCGCTGCTGGTGGTCGTCGGCCTGGTGATCCGGCTGAGCCTGGAGGAGTCGCCCGCGGTCCTCGCGATGCGGGCGTCCCAGCAGACGGTGAAGGTCCCGCTGGTCAGCCTGTTCCGCGGCAACACGAAGACCGTGCTGGTCGGCGTGGGCGCGGCCGTCACCGTGTTCACGGTGGTGTACGCGCGCGACACCTTCGCGCTGTCCTGGGCCACCGCGGAAGTCGGCCTGGCGAAGAACGACTTCCTGACGATTATTCTGATCGCCAGTGTGGTGCAATTCCTGGTGCAGCCTTTCGGGGCGGTGCTCGCCACCCGGTGGAACGTGCGGAAGGCCGTCACCCTACTGCTCGTACTCCAATTGCCCACGCTGCCCTTGATGTTCTTTCTCGTCGGTACCGGAAATTGGATCCTCGCCATGCTGGGCGCGGTGCTCGCGACCATTCCGGACGTCATGTACTACGCCCTGCTGGCGGGCATGTTCGCGCAGGCTTTCCCGGCGAACGTCCGCTACACCGGGATCTCGGCGACCTATGGGCTCGCGGGGGTCCTCGGCGGCCTGGCGCCGGTGATCCTGCAGTCCCTGCTCACCGCTTCCGGGTCGATCGTGCTGCCGATCGGGTTCGCGGTGCTGGTGACCGTGGTGTCGCTGTTCGCCGCCCGCGCGTTCCTCACGCTGTCCGCCCGCCGCGCGGAGGAGTCCGACCGCCCGGCGCACCATGTCGCGCTGTAAATCACTGCCGGATCAAGGAGTTGACCGTGCCTGCGAGCGAACCGAGCCCGCGCTTGACGCCGAACGGCCCGACTGGCCCGGCCGGCCCGACCGCCCCGACCGCCTCGTCCACCCCGTCCGCCTCGTCCGACAGTGGCGGCGACGCCGTGCAGAAGCTGCTGTACCCGCGGTCCATCGCGGTCCTCGGCGCGTCGGACAACCCGGCCAAGCTCTCGGGGCGGCCGGTGGCGTACCTGAAGCGGTTCGGGTTCGCCGGACGGATCCTGCCGGTCAATGCCGTTCGCGAGACCGTCCAGGGCCTGCCCGCCTACCGCGGCCTCGACGAGATCGACGGTGACATCGACCTGGCGATGATCATGCTGTCGGCGGAGCGGACGGCCGACGCGGTACGGGCCTGCGGCCGGCGTGGCATCCCGGCCGCGATCGTGGGCGCTTCCGGCTTCGCCGAACTCGGCGGCGAGGGCGCGGCCCTCCAGCGTGACCTGCGCGCGGCGATCGAGGAGAGCGGTGTGCGGGTCCTCGGCCCGAACTGCCTGGGCATGATCGGCGTACGGGACCGCGCGATGCCCACGTTCACCTCGGCGCTGGACGAGGACGTACCGCTGCACGAGGGCCCGGTGGCCTTCCTCAGCCAGAGCGGCGCGTTCGGCGGCTTCGTCTTCAACGAGTCGCAGAATCTGGGCATCGGGATCTCGCACTATCTCAACACCGGCAATGAGGTCGACCTGTCGGTGGCGGAGTTGCTGGACGGGCTGGTGCGCACCGACCAGACGCAGGTGGTGCTGGCCTATCTGGAGGGCGTGACGGGCGGACGCCGGTTGTTGGAGGCCGCCCGGGAGGCGCACGAGCGGGACAAGCCGATCATCGCGGTGAAGGTCGGGCGTTCGGCGGCGGGTGCGCGCGCGGCGCAGTCGCACACCGCGTCGCTGGCGGGGGAGGACGCGGTCTTCGACGGCGCGGCCCGGCAGTACGGCATCCTGCGGGTCGACGGTCCCGAGGAGATGCTGGATGCCGCGCAGATTTTCGCCACCGGGCGGCGGGCCCGCGGGCGCAGGCTGACCTCGCTGTCGGTCTCGGGCGGGGCGGGTGCCCTGATGGCCGACGCGGCCGCTCAGTACGGCCTGGAGGTGCGTCCGTGGGACGAGACGTGGCAGCGCAAGATGGCCGCCGCCATCCCGGCGTACGGATCGCCGCGCAACCCGGTCGACCTCACCGGCACCCTCCTCGCCGAGCCGGGCATCCTGCGCCGCGCGCTGCGGGTGGCCGTCGAGCATCCCGACACCGACATGATCGCCGTCCTGCTGGGCTGCGCGGACAGCTGTGCCGCGGAACTCATCGACGCGGTCGCGGAGGCACATCGGGCCACGGACCGTCCCGTGGTCGTGGTGTGGACCGGCGGCAGTGGCCGGCCGCGGCAGCGGCTGCGCGATCTCGGCATTCCCTGCTACACCGGCCCGGGCAGCGCCGCCGCCGCGCTCGGCCTGCTCGCCGACTTCAGCCTGCGCCCCGCACTGTCGCGGCCGCAGCGCCCTGACGGTATCGATGACGCCGCCGCACGGTCCCTGCTGACCGCGGCACGGGCCGCCGGGCGGGCCCAGCTCGACGAGGAGGAGTCGACGCGGCTGATCGCCGCCTATGGCATACCGTGCGCCGCCTCCCGCGCGGTGGAATCCGCCGAGGCGGCGGTGGCCGCGGCGGCGGAGCTGGGCGGCCCGGTCGCGGTCAAGCTGCTCTCCGACCGCATCGGGCACAAGAGCGACATCGGCGGCGTACGGCTCGGCCTCGCCGACGCCGGTGCGGTCCGTGAGGCCGCGGACGGCCTGCTCGCCCTCGCCCGCGAGGCAGCCGTGGACGATGCCCGGCTGCTGGTCCAGCGGATGGCGTCCGCCGGTACGGAGCTGATCGTCGGGACCAAGAACGACCCCGTGTTCGGCCCGGTCGTCGTGGCCGGGCTGGGCGGAGTACTCGTCGAGGCCCTCGCCGACAGCCAGGTCGCCGTCGCCCCCATCGACACCGACACCGCCCGGCGACTGCTCCTGTCGCTGCGCGGCAGCCGGCTGCTCGGCGCGGTCCGCGGCAAGCCGCCGCGCGACCTCGACGCCGCCGCGGAAACCGTCGCGCGCCTGTCCTGGCTGGCCGCCGACCTGTCCGAGGACCTCGCCGAACTCGATGTGAACCCACTCCTGCTCGGCCCGGAAGGACACGGAGCCGTCGCCGTGGACGCGCTGGCGGTCCTCACCAGCCCGACCGGCCCGACCGAAACCGAATGACCGCGGGAACGGAGAACACCACCATGGAATCCACCGACTTCGAGGCCGTGCTCGACGCGGTGCGCCGCTTCGTGCGCGAGGACGTCGTCCCTCGTGAGGACGAGATCGAGGAGACCGACGCGATACCGGAGGACATCCGCCAAAAGGCGGCGGAGATGGGCCTGTTCGGCTACACACTGCCCGAGGAGTACGGCGGCCTCGGCTCGAATCTGTACGAGGACGCGCAGCTCGCCTTCGAGTTCGGTTACACCACTCCGTCCTTCCGCTCGATGTTCGGTACCAACAACGGGATCGCCGGTCAGGTGCTGGTGAACGCGGGCACCGAGGAGCAGCGGAAGCACTGGCTGCCCCGGCTCGCCGAGGGCGCCGTCGCCTCCTTCGCGCTCACCGAGGCCGAGGCGGGCTCGGACCCGTCGGGCCTGACCACCCGGGCCCACCGCGACGGCGACGGGTACGTCATCAACGGCACGAAGCGGTTCATCACCAACGCCCCACTCGCCGACCTGTTGGTGGTCTTCGCCCGCACGGACCCGGAGAGCCGCGGCACGAAGGGCATCTCCGTCTTCCTCGTCGAGGCCGACCGGGAGGGCGTCACCGTCGGTCCCAAGGACCACAAGATGGGTCAGGCGGGTGCCTGGACCGCCGAGGTGTTCTTCGACGACGTGCGCGTCGGCAAGGACGCGCTGATCGGCGGCGAGGAGGGCGCCGGCTTCGGCACCGCGATGAAGTCGCTCGTGCGCGGGCGAGTGCACATCGCCGCGCTGTGCGTCGGGATGGGCCAGCGGATCCTGGAGGAGTCCGTCGCCCATGCCGCCTCCAACAAGCAGGGTGGCCGGCCGATCGGCGAGTTCCAGCTGGTCCAGGCGATGTTGGCGGAGATCCAGACCGGGGTACTGGCCGGCCGCGCGATGGTCCTCGACGCGGCACGCAAGTACGACTCCGGCGAGGACCGCAGGATCGCGCCCTCGGCAGCGAAGCTGTTCTGCTCCGAGATGGTGTCCAAGGCGGCCGACCTCGCGGTGCAGCTCCACGGCGGGATGGGCTACATGCGCGGCACGGTCGTCGAGCGCTGTTACCGCGACGCCCGGCTGTTCCGCATCTACGAGGGCACCAGCGAGATCCAGAAGCTGATCATCGGCAAGAACCTGCTGCGGGGAGCGAAGTGAGGCACGACCCCGCGGTACCGCTGCGCGGCATGCGGATCATCGAGATCTCCAGCTATGTGGCGACCCCGCTGAGCGGGATGACGCTGGCGCAGCTGGGCGCCGACGTGATCCGGATCGAGCCGCTCGGCGGTGCCCCCGACCGCACCCGCCGGCCGCTGGCCGACAGCGGGACGAGCCTGTACTGGTCGGGGCTGAACAAGGGCAAGCGCGCCATCGAAGTGGATCTGCGATCCGCGCAGGGACGCCGGCTCGTCGCCGACCTGATCGTCGGCGGCGGGCGCCGCGGCGGGATCGTGATCAGCAACTCCGAGCGGCAGCCGGACCTGACGTACGAGGCGCTGCGGGCGCGCCGGCCCGACCTGATCCACGTACTGCTGACCGGCCGCCGGGACGGTGGCACGGCGGTGGACTACACCGTCCAGGCGGCCACCGGATTCCCGCTGGTCACGGGCCCGGAGGAGGCGGCACGGCCGGTGAACCACCTGCTGCCCGCGTGGGACGTCGCTGCCGGGCTGTACCTCGCGACCGGACTGCTGGCCGCCGAGCGGCACCGCCTGCTGACGGGCGAGGGCCAGCAGGTACGGGTCGCCCTGGAGGACGTCGCCCTGGCGACCGCCGGCAACCTCGGCTACCTCGCCGAGGCGCAGCTGAGCAGCGCGCCGCGGGAACGCATCGGCAACTACGTCCACGGCACCTTCGGCCGCGACTTCACCACCGCCGACGGCGAACGGCTGATGGTCGTGACGCTCACGCCCCGGCACTGGCGGGAACTCCTGGCAGCCACCGGGCTCACCGACGCGGTTTCCGCACTGGCGTCCGCGCTCGGGGCGGACTTCATGGCGGAGTCGGAACGCTACCGGCACCGCAAGGTCCTGGGCGAGCTGGTGGCCGGCTGGTTCCAGACCCGCACGTTTGCCCAGGCGGAAGCGGCGTTGCGTACCACCCGCGTGCTGTGGTCGAAGTACCGGAGCTTCACCGACCTCGCCGCCGACGGCGCGCGCCTGCTGCGCGAGAACCCGCTGATGGCGCAGGTACGACAGCCGGGGGTCGGCAGGTACTGGGCGCCCGGTTCACCCGTGGTGATGGCCGGCGAACAGTCGTTGCCAACGGCGTCGCCGCGGGTGGGCGAGCACACCGACGATGTCCTGCGCGCCGAACTCGGCCTTTCCACAAGCGACTTGGCGAACCTCCGGAAAACCGGCGTCATCCAGTACCCAACTCCCACAACTCCCACATCTCCAACAACTCCCACATCCGGCAATGAGGTTGGCAACCATGTCACTACTCGCTGACAAGACCGCGGTCATCACCGGCGGTGCCCAGGGCATCGGTCTCGCGATCGCCGAGCGGTTCGTCGAGGAGGGCGCGAAGGTCGTCCTCGGCGACCTGAACCTGGCGGCCGCCGAGGCGGCGGCCAAGGGGCTCGGCGGCCCGGCGGTGGCCCGCGCGGTGCGGTGCGACATCACCGACGCCGCCGAGGTGGACACACTCGTCCAGACCGCACTGGACGCCTTCGGCTCACTGGACATCATGGTGAACAACGCCGGGATCACCCGCGACGCGACGATGCGGAAGATGACCGAGGAGCAGTTCGACCAGGTCATCGACGTGCACATCAAGGGCACCTGGAACGGTACGCGCAAGGCGGCCGCGGTCATGCGCGAGCAGAAGAGCGGCGCGATCGTGAACATCTCCTCGCTGTCGGGGAAGGTCGGCATGGTCGGCCAGACCAACTACTCAGCGGCCAAGGCCGGCATCGTCGGGCTGTCGAAGGCCGCGGCCAAGGAGTTGGCACACCACGGCGTACGGGTCAACGCCATCCAGCCGGGCCTGATCCGCTCGGCGATGACCGAGGCGATGCCGCAGAAGGCGTGGGACCAGAAGATGGCCGAGGTCCCGATGCAACGTGCCGGCGAGCCGGGCGAGGTCGCCTCCGTCGCGCTGTTCCTCGCCTCGGAACTCTCCTCCTACATGACCGGCACGGTGCTGGAGGTCACCGGCGGACGGTTCATGTAACACCCACGAGGTCCGTGTCCGATCCCCGCCAGGAAGGCATCAACCATGCGTGAAGCAGTGATCTGCGAGCCCGTCCGCACCCCCATCGGCCGCTTCGGCGGTTCCCTGAAGAGCCTGAGCGTGGCCGAGCTGGGGGCGGTGGCGCTGCGCGGGCTCCTGACGCGTACGGGCATCGACCCGGCCGCGATCGACGACGTCATCCTCGGCAACTGCTACCCGACCAGTGAGGCGCCCGCCCTCGGCCGGGTCGTCGCCCTGGACGCGGGCCTGCCGGTCACCGTGCCCGGTATGCAGGTCGACCGGCGTTGCGGCTCCGGCCTGCAGTCGGTACTGCAGGCGGCGATGCAGGTCCAGTCCGGCGTCAGCGAGCTGATCGTCGCCGGTGGCGCGGAGAGCATGAGCAACGTCGCCTTCTACGCCACCGACATGCGGTGGGGCGTCAAGGGCCAGGGCGTGACACTGCACGACGGCCTGGCCCGGGGCCGCGCCACCGCGGGCGGCCGCAACTACCCCGTACCCGGCGGAATGCTGGAAACCGCGGAGAACCTCCGCCGCGAGTACGGCATCGACCGCGAGGAACAGGACCGGCTGGCGGTGACCTCGCACCGGCGGGCCGTCGCCGCGCAGACCTCCGGCGTCTTCGCCGAGGAGATCACCCCGGTCACGGTGCGGACGAAGAAGGGCGAGACCGTCGTCGACACCGACGAGCACCCCCGCGCCGACGCCTCGATGGAGACCCTCGGCGCCCTGCGCCCGGTACTGGGCAAGCAGGACCCCGAGGCCACCGTCACCGCGGGCAACGCCAGCGGCCAGAACGACGCCGCGGCGATGTGCATCGTCACCCACCCGGACCGCGCCGCCGCACTCGGGCTGCGTCCCCTGGTACGCCTGGTCTCATGGGGTGTCGCCGGGGTGGCACCGAAGGTCATGGGCATCGGCCCGGTACCCGCCACCGCCGTCGCGCTGGAGAAGGCGGGCCTGAAAATCTCCGACCTGGACCTGATCGAACTCAACGAGGCGTTCGCGGCCCAGGTGCTCGCCTGCACCCGCGAATGGGACTTCGGCGAGGGCGACTTCGCGCGCCTGAACGTCCACGGTTCCGGCATCTCCCTGGGCCACCCGGTCGGCGCGACCGGCACCCGCATCCTCGCCACCATGGCCCGCGAACTGCACCGCCGAGACGCCCGCTACGCCCTGGAAACCATGTGCATCGGCGGCGGCCAGGGCCTGGCAGCGATCTTCGAGCGGGTGAGCGCCTGACACCGAGTACTCCGGCGGCGTCAGAGCCCGGCCACGCCCGGCTCGGCCGCGACCCCGCGGAAGTACTCGCGGGGATTGGGCACGAGTCTGCGTTCGCTGAGGTCGAGCAGCCCGCCGACGTTGAACACCTCCGCCACGAGAGTGCCGTCGGGGCGGGTCATCGCCTGCTCCACACGGAAGGACTTGCCCTCCCCGAAGACGAAGGCACAACTGACGTCCACGTCGTCGCCGGCGACCACTTCGCGGTGGTACTTGATGGTGCTCTCCAGACTGACCGGGCTGACCCCCTTCGCCAGCAGGTCGCTCTGGTGGATACCCGCCGCCCGCAACAGCTCCCACCGTGCGTGCTCCGCGTACTGCAGGTACACGTTGGCGTTCAAATGCCCTTGCGTGTCGGTCTCGTAGACGCGAACGGCGACCCGAACCGTGAATGGCTTTGTCATGTCCGCACCCTCTCACTCCATAGAAAAAACGCGGGGGCGAGCGGACGGGAAAGCCGAGGAGGGGGAGAGGCAAGCGGGAGGTTGGGGGTGGCGGAGGTACGCGTATGACCTGCGGGGGCACGGTGGGAGCGGGGTCGGCGATGCCGAGGGGAGACTTGCTCAACTCCGGGATGACTTGCTGGAGTTCCTGCGGGTGAGCTGCGGGGTGGCGCACCGGGCCCCCGCGCGCACCGGCCCCGGGTGCCGGTGAGGGCACTCGGGACCGGTGCAGAAGAACACCAAAGCCGTGGGACCCGCGAGCTCGACAAGATCCGCGAGACCTACGAGATCTTCGGCATGTCGCCCTTCGTCGTCCCCATGTCGATCACCGAGAAGCCCGCCCCCTGCTGGTCGGAGACGGCGGCGAAGCGGCCGAAGGGGCTGTCGTGCGGGCCGAAGTGCACCTGGCCGCCGAGCTTGGTGATCTTTGCGATCGCCTCGTCGCAGTCGTCGACGGCGAAGTACGGGTTGATGTGCGACGGCAGCCCGGCCGGGAAGTCCTCGGTCATCTTCATCCGGCCGAGTGTGGTGTCGCCGCCCAGCTCGTAGAGCTTGAAGTCGATGGCCTCGTCCTGCATCTTCTTCACGCCGTACGAGAAGAGCGCGGGGAAGAACGCGTCCGCCTGCTCCGCCTCGCGGGTGGTGATCTCGGCCCAGCAGTACGAGCCGGGCTCGCCCTGCTTCTCGAAGCCCTGGTGGGTGCCGGGCTGCCAGAGGGCGAAGGTGACGCCGGCGGGGTCGGTGGCGACCGTCATGTGCCCGAAGTCGCCGACGGCCATGGGGTCGATGACGATCCGGCCGCCGAGGTCACGGATCTTGTTCGTGGTGGCCTGGAGGTCGGCCGAGGCGAAGTACAGGCACCAGGCGGTCGGCCAGTCCTGGCCGGGCATCTTGGGGGAGAGGCCGGCGACCGCCTTTCCGTCGGAGAACGCCTGGGTGTAGTTGCCGAACTCCGCCGAGCTCTCGCCGAAGGTCCAGCCCAGCACTTCGCCGTAGAAGGTCTTCGCTGCCTCCAGGTCGGGGAACGAAGCGTCGATCCAGATGGGTGTGCCCTCAGGTTTTACCGCCATGGCCAGCCTTCCTCCGTTTTCCGTTGTGAGGTCTATGAGGCGTATGAGGTGCCTCTGGGGAGGTCTTGTCCGGCTTGCCACGGTATCCAGTGATCTTGTGTCCGTCCGGAGAAAAATTCGAACGTATGGTCAATTCTCGAATTCACTCAGGAGGACCACTCAGGAGGACCACTCAGGAGGACGCGTCCTGGCCCAACTCGCGTCCTAGCCCAGTTCCAGGCTCGTCACCCCGTAAATGGTCGCCGTGGCCACAGGCCGGACGGGTCCGGTGTACATGCGGGCCGTGGCGAAGGACGGGGTGAGGCCGAGGGTGGTGGCCAGTGCGGTGGCCTCCGGGTTGGCCTCGGGGACGTCGACGGCGAAGGGGGCGCCGTCCAGCTCGGCCGTGAGTCCGTCGAGCAGGGCCCGCGCGTCGTCGGCGGTGTCGGCGAAGAGCGGCCCGACGCGGTGCGCGTCGCGGCCGGGGCGGATCACGCCGTAACCGGTGACCTTTCCGTCGATGACACGGGCGAGGGCCCGGTGGCCGTCGGCGGTGAGCCAGTGGCGCAGGAAGTGCGGGCGGTCGGCGGGGTACCGGGCGCTGTCGTACGTGATGACCGCGTCCAGCCCGGCGGCCTCGGCCGGGACGACGTGCGCGGGGGCCGGGCTGCCGGTCGGTCCGGAGCCGCCGTACCGGTTGGTGCGGTAGGCGAGTTCGAAGCCGGAGCGGCGGTAGTTGTCCTGCTGGGCCGGTACGCCGTCCAGGCCCACCGTGCGCTCGCCGGCGTGCGCGAGCGCGGTCTTCCAGGTGGTGAGGCCGTGGCCGCGGCCGCGCTGGTCCGGGCGGACGAGGTAGAAGCCCAGGAAGGCGTAGTCCGGGCTGTAGTTGACGACCGAGATGGCGGAGACCGGTTCGCCGTCGATCCGGCCGAGGAAGAACCCGTCGGGGTCCTGGGTGAAGAAGCAGGCGGCGTCGGCCAGGCCCGGGTTCCAGCCCTCGGCCGCCGCCCACTCGCCCACGAGCTTCCAGTCCTCCGGCGTGGCGCGCGTGACGACGAGCTGATCAGGGGCCTGACGGGGCATGGTGAATGTCCTTTCCGGCGGAGAACGGGCCGCGCGGCGGCCCACGGTGAGGGCCGAACGGCCCATGGTGCGGGCCATCCTTCCCGATCCGTACCGCCGTATCCAGCAAGGGAAGTGGCCAGGGGGGTGGTCAGGGAGGTGGCCCAGGGGAGTGGCGTCGCCCTGCGCGAAAGGAGGGGCAAGTAGGGGAACGAGTAAGGAAAGGGAAGGGAAAGAGGGAGTCAAGTGCCTGGTTTGGAGGGATTGCGATGTGCGGCGGGGTGGGGGTGGGCGCTAGCATGGGAATTGGTTGTCTGGGGCAACCAAATTCCCGGGGCGGGGGAACGCTTGTGCCGGGTGCGGCGCCCTGCGCCGACCGGCCCCGGGCACCCACCGACCGATGGAGTACCACCACCGGAGCGCGGGGACGAGCGCGCCGGTGTTCAGGAGGACATTCATGCCTGCCGAGGCAGCCGCATCCCAGACCACCACCGCAACCCCCCATGAAAACGAGGGCAGTTCGACCGGCACGCCCCCCACCGACGCCGCCGCGCCGGAGACCGCGTTCCGTCCTTACGTCGAGGACATCCTCGACGCGCTGGCGGCCGACCCGGAGCGGGAGCTCCTGGTGCACGGCGACCGGCGGCTGACTGCCGGTCAGTTCCATGACCTGGTGCACCGAACGGCGCACGCCATGGCCGCGCAGGGCATCGAGCGCGGCACCACCGTCACGCTGCTCAGTGGCAACCTCCCCGAGGCCATCGCGGCCCGCTACGCCGCCAACCTGGCCGGCTGCCGGGTCAACCACCTGTACAACAAGCTGTCGGCGGATGTGCAGGCCAACATCGTGCGCGACGTGGAGACCCGGGCGCTGATCGTCGATCCGCGGCTGGCCGACCGCGCCGCCGAGCTGATCGAGCGCGCGCCCGTGCCGACCGTGCTCACCCTTGGCGAGGCCAAGCGCGAGATAGGCACGGACGTGCTGGCGCTCGGCGCCGAGCAGCCCGCCGAACCGTTCGTGACCCGCGCGCGGCCGGACGACATCTGCACCATCCGGCACACCGGCGGCACCACCGGCCACCCCAAGGGCATCGTCACCACCTTCGAGCAGTACAACCGCATGCGCCGGATGATGCACGCCGCGCCGGAGCAGGAGTACACGCCGAAGCAGCTGGTGTGCACCACCATCGCGCACGCCGCCGGGATGCTGGCCGACGTCATGTTCCTCAGCGGCGGATCGGTCGTGCTGCACGACGACTTCGACCCCGCCGAGGCGCTCGCCACGATCGAGCGCGAGGGCATCACGCACCTCTTCCTGCTGCCGCCGCTGGTCTACCAGCTGATGGACCACCCGGACGCCGAGCGCCGCGACCTCTCCAGCCTGCGCGCCCTGACCTACGGCGGCTGCCAGTCCTCGCCCGCCCGCATCGCCGACGCGGTCCGCCGCTTCGGCCAGGTGCTCGTGCAGTTCTACGGGCAGAACGAGGCCGGCGGCATCAGCGTGCTGCCCCCGGAGGAGCACGACCCGGACAACCTCGAGCGGCTGCGCTCGGCCGGCAAGATCCTGCCGGGCGTCGAGGTGGCCATCCGCGACGCCGACGGCAACGACCTGCCCGCCGGCGAGCTGGGCGAGATCTGCGTCCGGTCGGAGGGCACGATGACCGGGTACTGGAAGCAGCCCGAGCTGACCGCCGAGGTGCTGCGGGACGGCTGGCTGCACACCGGTGACGTGGGCTTCGTCGACGAGGAGAACTACATCACCGTCGTCGACCGGATCAAGGACATGATCGTGGTCGTCGGCGGCCATGTGTACACCACCGAGCTGGAGGACCTGCTCAACTCGCACCCGAAGGTGCTGCAGAGCGCGGTCTTCGGCGTCCGGGACGCGGACAACATGGAGCAGGTGTACGCGGCGGTCGTGGCGGTGCCGGGCAGTGGCGCCGAGGCGGAGGAGCTGCGCGCCGCGGTGCGCGAGAAGCGCGGCGCGATGTACGAGCCGGCCCACATCACCTTCGTCGACGCGCTGCCGCTGACGGACGCGGGCAAGCCCGACAAGAAGCTGCTCCGGCAGCGGGCGGAGCGGGCGCAGGCCGCCTAGCGGACGCCATGCGGGCGGGTGCCGGGGCGCCCGCCCGCACGGCCCTCACGCGTCCGGGTACACCGCCACCCGTACCGTCCGTGGCCCGTGCATGCCCTGGATCATCGCCGACTCGATGTCGCCGGAGCGGCTGGGCCCGGTGATCAGCTGCATGCCGGACGGCATCGGGTGGAGGCGGCCGAGCGCCGCGATCAGGTCGGCGTAGCCCGTGTACAGGCGGGACCGCGGCACGATCGCGAGGTGGACGCCCGGCAGTACCGCGGTGCCACGGGGGCGGCCGGGCGCCGGGCCGATGGCGAGCGTGCCGGTCTCCGCGGCGGCACCGAGCACACCGGTGACACCGACCTCGGCGTCCCACGGGTCCGCGGGGCGCGGTCCTGCCACCTCCAGGCCCTTCAGGTCGGGATGCTCGTCGACGAGGGTGCGGCGGGTCCCCGCCCACTGCCGTAGCAGCGCGAGCGCCTCGTCGTGCGAGGCGGTGAGCTCGGCCAGGCCGCCGGCCTCCGCTAGCCGGTCCCGGAAGAGCGCGGTCACCTGATCGTTCATCCCTGCCTCCGGTCGCGGCCGTGGAACCACCTGCGGAACGCCCCCGCCTCCCGCAGCGGTGGCAGTGCGCGGCCGCCGGCCCATCCGCGGCCCGGCCCGGGTAGCCGGGTCAGCAGCCGTTCGGGCAGCAGCCGGCCCGCGAGCCGGGCCGCCGCCAGCGTCGCGCGGAACCCGGTCTCCGTACGCCACGCCAGCGACCAGGCGCGCCAGCCCGCTCGCGCCGCGCTGCCGCCGCGCTCGCGTGCGTGCTCGGCGCGGAGGTTCACCAGCAGGTCGGGGATCGGGATCTTGACCGGGCAGGCGTCGTAGCAGGCACCGCAGAGCGAGGAGAGGAACGGCAGGTCGGCGTCCTGGTTCGGCCGCTCGCCGAGCAGCGGACTGAGGACGGCGCCGATCGGGCCGCCGTACACCGCGCTGTATGGATGGCCGCCGCCCACCGTCCGGTACACCGGGCAGGCGATCTGGCAGTTGCCGCAGCGGATGCAGGCGAGGACTTCCTCCTGCGGTGTGCCGAGGGCCTTGGTGCGGCCGTTGTCGAGGATGACCAGGTGCAGTTGCTCCGGGCCGTCCGTCTCGCCCTCCCGGCGCGGTCCGTTGACGAGCGTCTGGTAGACGGAGACGCGCTGCTTGGTGGCGGCGTCGCACAGCAGCGGGACGAGGACGCCGAGGTCGGCGAAGCGCGGGATGACCTTCTCCACGGTCATCACGGCGACGTGGATGCGCGGCTGGGAGGTCACCATGTCGGTGTTGCCCTCGTTGGTGACGATGGCGAGGGTGCCGGTGTCGGCGGCCGCGAAGTTGACGCCGCTGACGCCCATGCCGGCGGCCTTGAAGTCGGCGCGCAGCCGGGTCCGCGCGAAGGCCGCCAGCTCGTCCGGCTCTCCTGACACCGCGTCACCGGCGAGTTGGCCGAAGAGATCCGCCACGTCCTGCCGGGACTTGTGCAGCGCGGGCCCGACGATGTGGCTCGGCCGCTCGTCGGCCAGCTGGACGATGTACTCGCCCAGGTCCGTCTCGACCACCTCGATGCCGCGCGCGGTGAGATGGGAGTTGAGATGGATCTCCTCGGTGGCCATCGACTTGGACTTCACCGCGAGGCGTACGCCGTTCTCGCGGGCGATCCGCTCGATGACGGCGCGCGCGTCGGCGGGGGTGGCGGCGCGGTGCACCACGCCGCCGTTGCGCTCGACGCTCCCGGTCAGCTGCCGGAGGTACTTCTCCAGGTTGGGCAGGGTCTCGCGGCGGATGGCCGTGCCGCGTTCACGCAGTTCGGCCACCTCGGGGGGCCAAGTGCCGATGTGCCGTTGCTCGTTGAGGGCGGCGAGGCGGTCGTGGGTGGGGCGTGCGGTGGGGACGGTCAGCGCGTCGCGGGTGATGAGGGGGAGCGGGCGGCGGTGCGGCGGGATGTCACCGGCCGCCCACTCGGGACGGTCGGGACGGATGCGCTCGCGCCCGGCGAGCGCCGAGGAGTGCTGCTCGGTCATGCGGGCACCTCCGCCGTGGCGCCAGGTCCCGCGGGCAGTTCGCCCGGGACCAACGCGTCGCGCACGAGCTCCGCGAGGTGCCGGGTACGCACCGGTGGCCCCGCCTTCCGCGCCCGGCCGCCCAGATGCAGCAGGCAGCCGGGGTCCGCCGAGACCAGCCAGTCGGCGCCGCTCGCCGCCGCCGTGCCGAGCTTGGTGTCGGCCATCGCCACCGACACCTCGGGGAACTTCACGGCGAAGGTGCCGCCGAAGCCGCAGCAGGTGTCGCAGCCCGCCATCTCCCTGACCTCCAACCCCTCGATCCGGCCGAGCAGTTCACGCGGCGCGCGGCGCTCGCCGAGCGTGCGGGCCATGTGGCACGAGTCGTGGTACGTCACCGAGCCGCGCAGCCGGAGCCGCAACCCTGCGCCGTACGCCATGACGAACTGGCTGAACTCATAGGTGCGTTGGACGAGCGCGCGCTGCTCCGGGGTGGGGGCGCGCAGCCGGCCGAGGTGGTGGTGGAGGTGGGCGGCGCAGGAGCCGGCGGGGGTGACCACCGCGTCGTACGGGGCGAAGATCCGCAGCCAGCGGTCGAGCAGGGTGCCGGCCTCCGCCGGATACCCGGAGTTCAGCGCGGGCTGGCCGCAGCACGTCTGACCGCGCGGCAGCTCGACCGCGAAACCCATCGCCTCCAGTACCTCCACCGTGGCCCGTGCCGGTCCGCCGGTGGCCAGGTCGCCCATGCACGAGGTGAACAACGCGACCCGCGCCGGACGGGGCCGTGCCCCCGCGTCCGAGTCCATGCCTGTCATCCGACTCCTCCGATTCCGTCCTCATGCAGCACCGGCTCACCCGTCCTCACGCCATCACCGACTCCACCCGCCGGGCCGTGTCCCGTACCGCGTCCGCCAGTGCCAGCACCTCCTCGCGGCTGATGACGAAGGTCACCGTGGAGACGCTGACCGCGCCGACCGTGCGGCCGTCGGGGGTGTGGACGGGGGCCGCGAGGCAGCGCACGTTGGGTTCGTTCTCCTCGTCGTCCAGGGCGTAGCCGCGCTCCCGGACGGTGGCGAGGTCGGCGGCGAGCGCGTCGAGGGTGGTGTGCGTGTGCTCCGTACGCCGCTCCAGACCCGTGCGGCCCACCAGCTCGGCCAACTCCTGTGCGTCGAGCCCGGCGAGGATGCACTTGCCGATGGCGGTGGAGTGCAGGGGCTGCTGCATGCCGACGCGGGACAGCATCGCGAACGGCTGCACGCCCTCGACCTTGTGGGTGTAGACGACGCGGTCGCCACTGCGCAGGCCCATGTGCAGGGTCTGGCCGATCTGCGACTGCAGCTCGACGAGGACCGCCTCGACGGTGGTGTGCCGGCGGCCCTGGCTCACCGCCGCGCCGATGCCGCTGGCGGTCGGGCCGATGCCGTACCGCCCGCCCGGATACGCCACCGCCCAGCCCTCGGCGACCAGCGTGCCCAGCAGCCGGTGGGCCGTGGGCTTGGACACGGCGGCGTCCGCCGCCAGTTCGGCCAGCCGGAGGGGGCCCGGCGCGTGGCAGAGCGCCTCGATGAGCCGCAGCACCTTGCGGGGCCCCGCGCCGTCGTTGGGCTTACCGGAAGCCACGGGCTTACCGGAACCCGTTCTCGCGGAACTCGTCGACGTCCTTGCAGAACTCGTTGACACGTCTTTGAGGCTAGGGCTAGCTTCCCCCGATATTCCACCCCCCTGAACGACGTTTCGCCAGGCGGAACGGCGGAACATCCCCCTCCTTCCTGGACCATTCGTGCCGACGTCAGGAGAATCCGTGACGACTCAGGCGGAGATAAGGCAGCTGTCCGACCGCGCAGCACAGCACGTCCTCAGCAAACAGGGCACCGACGCGGGGCGCCGCACCGGCTGGCTGATGATCTCTACGATCCTGATCGAGGCATGGGATCTGTACGCGATCTCCTTCCTGCTGCTGTTCGTCAAGAACGACCTGCACCCCAGCGCCGCGATGCTCGGACTCGCCTCCGGCGCCGTGCAGTTGGGGGCGCTGATCGGGGCGCTGGGCGGCGGCTGGGTGGCCGACCGGATCGGCCGGCGCAAGGTCTTCATCATCACGATGGCGCTCTTCGTGGTGCTCGCGCTGAGCCAGTCCTTCGTGACCAGCATGTGGCAACTGGTGGCGATCCGCTTCCTGCTCGGCATCCCGCTGGGCAGCGACATCTCCACCGGCTACGCGTACATCATGGAGACCATGCCCAAGGGCAAGCGGGAGGTGATGGGCAACCGCTGGCAGGGCATGTTCGGGCTCGGCGAGATCGCCGCCATCGCGGTCATCACGGTGATGTACCTCAGCGGCATGGACCACGGCCTGCTGTGGCGGATCGGCCTCGGCATCGGCGCGCTGCCCGCGCTCGCACTGCTCATCGGGCGGCTGGACGTGCCGGACACCGCGCTGTGGCTGGTGCAGCGCGGCAAGTTCCGGCAGGCCAAGGTGGTCGCGAAGAAGATGTTCAACGACGACCTGGACATGCTGCCGGACGAGGACTTCGTCATCGCGCGGCCGCGCACCCGTGACTTCCTCGCCGGCATCTGGCAGGACCCGATCCGCCGCAAGGCCAGCATCTTCGCCTGGATCTCCAACGCCATGCAGGGCGCGGAGTTCGCCGCCTTCGCCTTCTACCTGCCGGTGATCCTCGTGCTCACCGGGGTCTCCGGCATCGGCGCCACCAACTTCGTCACCGGCGCGATCTACATCATCGCCACCATCAGCGGCTTCGTGGCGCCGATGGTGACACCGAAGCTGGGCCACCGCGGCGTCGCCCGCTGGGGCTTCGGCCTGGCCTTCGTCTCGCTGCTGCTGGCCGCGCTCTTCCTGCACCTGGAGTGGCACGTACTGGTGCCGCTGGCCGCCGCGGGCCTGATGTGGGGCCACTACTGGGACGCCTCCAACGGCATGACCATCGCCTCGATGGTCGCGCCGAGCCGGTACAAGGCCACCGCCTCCGGCTTCGGCTACCTCTTCGTCAAGCTCGCCGCGTTCGTGACCATCTTCTTCTTCCCGATCCTCTTCACCGAGCTGGGCGTGCCGGTGGCGACCGTGATCGTCTCGCTGCTGTCGCTGACCGGGTACCTCGCGGCCACCTACATCCTTCCCGAGGTCTACGGCTACGTGGAGCAGGAAGAGGGGACCGGGGCCGGGCAGGACGAGGGCCGGGAGCGGCCGGAACGGAGCGCCACCGCCTGACGGCGACGTGAGTGTGTACGAGGGGTGAACGTCTCGCGCTTCGTGCCGTTGCGCCCGAGTTTGCCCAGGTCAATGCCGCGGGGCCGGGTGGGTGGCACAGCGCGGCGCATGAAATCGTGGGAACAGGGACGGTCCTGTCACCGTCACCCCCCTCTCCCACGACCCCGCTCCAGGGGTCTTGTTGACATGCACCGCGAAGAAAGGTGATGGCATGCCCATCGCACTGCTCCGGAGGAAGCGGGCCGGCCGTGGCCCGCGCGGAGCCGGCCTCCTGCACCCCGTCCCCGCGGGTGCGGGTGCCTTCAACTGTGAGGTGCTCGACCCGCTCGGAGAGCCGCTGCCCCGGGCCGAGGTCACCGTGACCTCCGCACACGGTGGACAGGTGGTCGCGAAGCTGACGACCGACCCGTACGGTCTGTTCTTCGTGACGCTGCCCGTCGGCCGGTACAGCGTCCTGATCGCCTCCGACGGTCTGCAGCCGAACCGGCAGACCATCGACGTCCGGGAGGGCGAGACCCTGCCGCTCTCGTCGATCCGGCTGGAGTCCTCCATCCCGCCCGAGCTGCCGCAGCCCGGCACGTGGCTCTTCGACCCGCCGCACACCGCGATCCGGTTCATCGCCAAGCACGTCGGCATGGCCAACGTGCACGGCCGCTTCACCCGCTTCCAGGGCGGCATCCGGGTCGCCCCGGACATGGCCGACTCGCGCATCGAAGTACGCATCGAGGCGGCGAGCATCAACACCGGCAACAACACCCGGGACGGCCACCTGCGCTCGGCGGACTTCCTGGACGTCGAGAACTACCCGTACCTGCACTTCGCCTCCACCCGCTTCATCCACAAGGGCGGCGCGAAGTGGACCGTGCAGGGCGTCCTGGAGATGCACGGCGTCAGCCGCACCGTCTCCCTGGATACCGACTACCTCGGCGCCGTCAACGGCGGCTACGGCGAGGAACTGCGCTGCGCAGCCCGCGCCACGACCGAGCTGCACCGCGAGGACTACACGCTGAACTGGCGCAACATGCTCGCCCGCGGCATCGCCATCGTCGGCCCCACGGTCAAGCTGGAGCTGGACATGCAGGCCATGTACCGCTGCGAGGACACGCCCACTCCGCCGGAGTAGGACGGACGGGAAACCCGTGGTGAAGGCCGCCTCCGCGACGCGGGGGCGGCCTTTCGCGTGGTGCCGAGTCGGCCGCGGACCCTTGCGAGACCCTTGCGGCCGGGGGCGTTGCTCGGAGATCGTTCCGGCATGAGGGAGAACGCTTACCCGACGGCCGAGCGCGACTCCGGGGGACCGGCGCCCGCGGCCGCCCGCATCGGTGGGCCCGGCACGGTCCTCAGCGAGACGCAGGTGACGGAGTTCATCGCCGGGCAGCTCGCCGGCGCGGATCTGGACGGCCGCAGCGTCTGTGTCGTCGTGCCCGACGGCACCCGCAGCTGTCCGCTGCCGTTGTTGCTCTCCGCGGTGCACGGCGCGCTCGCCGGGCGGGTGAGCCGGCTGACCGTACTGATCGCGCTCGGCACCCACGCCGCGATGGAGGAGCCGCGGCTGGCCCGGCACCTGGGCTACCCGGAGGGCGGACTCGCGGACCGCTACCCGGGCATGACGGTACGGAACCACGAGTGGTGGGACCCGGACACCTTCGTCTCGCTCGGCACCATCTCCGCCGACCGGGTCGGCGAACTGTCCGGCGGGCTGCTGCACCAGGCCGTCGACGTCCGCCTCAACCGCGCCGTCGTCGACCACGACGTCACCCTCGTGCTCGGCCCGGTCTTCCCGCACGAAGTCGTCGGCTTCTCCGGCGGCAACAAGTACTTCTTCCCCGGTGTGGCGGGCGCGGAGATCATCGACCTCTCGCACTGGCTCGGCGCCCTCATCACCAGCGCCGACATCATCGGCACCCGCGGCATCACGCCCGTACGCGCCCTCATCGACGAGGCCGCGGCGCTCATCCCCGGCCGCCGCCTCGCCCTCTGCGTCGTCGCGCAGTCGGGGACGGACGCGCTGCACTCCGTCGCGTACGGCAGCCCGGAGGCCGCCTGGGCCGCGGCCGCCGAGGTCTCCGCCGAGACCCACGTCCGCTATCTCGACGCGCCGGTGAAGCGCGTGCTCTCGGTCATGCCCGAGAAGTACGAGGACATCTGGACCGCCGCCAAGGGCTTCTACAAGCTGGAGCCGGTCGTCGCGGACGGCGGCGAGGTCATCCTCTACGCACCGCACATCACCCAGCTCTCCGCCATGCACCCGGAGATCGCCGACATCGGCTACCACTGCCGGGACTACTTCACCGCGCAGTGGGACCGCTTCCGGCACCTGCACTGGGGCGTACTGGCCCACTCCACCCACCTGCGCGGCGCGGGCACGTACGACGCGGCGACGGGCGAGGAACGGTGCCGCCTCACGGTCACGCTCGCCACCGGCATCCCCGAGGACGTCGTACGCGCCGCGAACCTCAACCACCTCGACCCGGCCGAGGTCGACCCCGACGCCTTCGCCGCCGACCCGGAGACCCTGGTGGTGCCGCACGCGGGCGAGATCCTCCACCGGCTGCGCACCCACTGAGGAGCCGCACATGACACCCCCGCACCTGCCCGTGCTGACCAGCCGGGACGCCGCCGCTGCCGACGAGGTGGCCGTACTGCTGCGCGGCGCCGCACCGCTGGGCGTCGCCTTCTCCGGCGGCGTGGACTCCTCGCTGCTGCTGGCGCTGGCCGTACGGGCGCTCGGCGCCGACCAGGTCGTCGCGGTACTCGGCGTCTCGCCCAGCCTCGCCGCCGACGAACGCGCCGGGGCCCACCGGGTGGCCGCCGCCATCGGCGCCCGGGTCGTCGAAGTCACCACGTACGAAGGGGAGTCGGCGGCCTACCGCGCCAACGGCCCGGACCGCTGCTTCCACTGCAAGGACGAGCTGTTCACCAGGATCTCCGACGAGGTCGCCGTCGAACACGGGCTCGCGGCCGTCGCGTACGGGGAGAACGCGGACGACGCCCGCCGCCCGGACCGGCCCGGCAGCCGCGCCGCCACCGAGCACCGCGTACTGCGGCCGCTCGCCGACGCGGGGCTCGACAAGGCAGCCGTCCGCCGCCTCGCCCGCGCCCTCGGACTGCCCAGCGCAGACAAGCCCGCCGCGCCCTGTCTGGCCTCCCGCATCCCGCACTTCGAAGAGGTATCGCCCGCCAAGCTCGGCCAGATCGAACGGGCCGAGAAGGCGCTGCGGGGGCTGGGGTTCGGCGACTGCCGGGTGCGGCACCACGGAGACGTGGCGCGCGTCGAGCTGCCGGTCGAGGACATCGCGCGGGCCGCCTCCGGGGAGCTGCGCGAGGCGGTACTGGACGCGGTGCGCGCGGCCGGCTTCCGCATGGTCGCGGTCGACCTGGCGGGCATCCAGTCGGGCGCCTTCACGCTGCCGCTGGTCAGCGCGGCGGAAGGCGGCCGCCGTGGCTGAGCGCACGCCGGACCTCGCGGGCCTCGCGGAGCTGGACCATGACCGGGCCGCCCGGCGGGGCTACCCCGAGGCCGTCTACTGCGAGGGGAAGACGCCGGCCCAGGTCGCCGCCATCGCCGCCGCCGTAGGGGAGCGGGGCGCCGACCCGGTCACTCTCTTCACTCGCACGGACGACGGCCACGCCAAGGCCGTACTGGCCGAACTCCCCGACGCGCGCCACGACGTGGAGGCCCGGCTGCTCGCCTGGCCGCCCGACCCGCCGCCCCCGTCCGGCGGCCGGGTGACCGTGGTCTGCGCGGGCACCTCCGACCTCCCCGTGGCGCGGGAAGCCCTGCTCACCGCCGCCTATCTCGGCCGGGAGACCGACTTCGTGGCGGACGTGGGCGTGGCCGGGCTGCACCGCGTCCTCGGCAAACTCGACCGGCTGCGCGCCGCGCGCGCCGTCGTGGTCGTCGCGGGCATGGACGGCGCGCTGCCCAGCGTCGTGGCCGGCCTGATCGCCGCCCCGGTCGTCGCCGTCCCGACCTCCGTCGGCTACGGCGCCGCCTTCGGCGGCCTCGCCCCCCTGCTGACCATGCTCAACGCCTGCGCCCCGGGCGTCGCGGTCGTCAACATCGACAACGGCTACGGCGCGGGACACATGGCGGCCCAGATCGCGGCGCCCTGCTGAACACGGCTATGGCTACGGCTACGACCGGTCGGACGGCAGCTCCGCGCCCGGAACCAGCCCGTTCGCCGCCGCCGCCGCGGCCGCCGCGTCCAGTGCCGTGACGACCGAGTGCCCCCGGGCCGCGGCGAGGGCCGCCACGTCCTCGAACTCGGGGGTGGCCCGTATGATCACGCCACCGCGGTGCGCGATCTTGACCGGCACCTCGTCGCCGTCCGCGACGGGAACGCGTACCCACGTCCGCTCCAGCGCGGTCTTCCGTACGGCCGCCTCGCGCACCCCGATCGTGCTGGTCTCCCGGAAGACCAGGTCGCGCAGCGCGTCGGCGCGCTGCCGCGGGGCCAGTACGCGGAGGGTGTGGGCCGGGCGGCCCTTCTTCATCAGGATGGGGACCAGCCAGGCGTCCGAGGCGCCGGCCGCCAGGAGCGAGGCGAGCACGCCGGGCCACAGCCGCGGGTCCAGGTCGTCGACGTTGGCCTCCAGGACGACGGCGGAGGTCTCCTCGTCCGTCCCGGACGCGGCGTCCGCCGGGGTGCCGATCACCACTCGTACGACGTTCGGCCGCCCCGGCGTGTCCTTCGTACCGGCGCCCACCCCGGTCGCCTCGGCCCGCAGCCGCGGCAGGTCACCGCACTCCGCGGCCAGCGCGGTCACCAGCGCCATGCCGGTCGGCGTGGCCAGTTCGCCGGTGCCGCCGCCCACCACCTCCCAGCCCGCGGCCAGTTCGAGCACGGCGGGCACCGGCACCGGGAGGTCGCCGTGCGCCGTACGCACCCGCCCGGAGCCCAGCGCGGCCGCGCTCGCGGTGAGCCGCGCGATCCCGAGGTCGTGCAGCGCGGCGCAGACCCCGACCACGTCCGCTATCGAGTCCCACGCGCCGACCTCGTGGAAGTGCACCTCCTCGACCGGCACGCCGTGCACCCGCGCCTCCGCAGCCGCGAGCCGGCCGAAGACCGCCAGGGCCCGGGCGGTGACCGGTGCGGGCAGCCCGGCCTCCTCGATCCGTTCCCTGATGGAGTGCCAGGTGCGGTGCGGGTGGTCCTCGGCCAGCGGCTCGACGCCGATCTTCGTGGCCCGCAGCCCGGCGCGGGTGACGGCGGCCTGCGTCAGCCGCATCGCGCCCGGTACCACCTCGTCGATCGCCTGCTGCACGGCCTCCGGCGCGGCACCGGCGTCGACCAGCGCGCCGAGCAGCATGTCCCCGGCGACACCGGAGGTGACATCGAGCCAGGCCAGCCGGTGCGGGTCGGTCATGCGGTGCTCTCCTGCGGGGCTGCGGGACGTTCGCCGTGGGGACACGGTCCCGATCCTAGAATCAGGAGTCGGGCGGCGTCTCGCCAGCGAAGATCTTGGTGACGAACGTCCCGTTCCCGGTGACGGACGTCCCGTCCTCGGTGCCCGCCGGGCGTGCGGCGCCGCCGCGCCGCGGGCGCGTGGTCAGGACGCGGGGCAGTGCACGTTCTTGTTGAACATCGCCAGCAGCCCGTCGGGGTTGTGCTTGTACAGCCAGACGTGCAGGTCGTAGTGGACCGGCATCTGCGGCGTGTGGCCGGGCATCGGGCCGTCGAACCCGCGGCCGAACATCCGCGGCCGGTCGTCGTCGGTGTTCACGTTCTTGTCGCGGTCGAGGACGACGTACTCCAGGGCGCCCAGCCGACGCTTGCCGTCATGGCCCGGGACGTAGACGAGCACCGCGGGCTTCGCCGGGTCGGTGGAGCCGATGTACGCCTCCTTGACGTAGTGGTACCCCATGCCGCCCTCCGTGGAGCTGACACAGTCGTCGGTGCGCATGTAGCCCGCCTTGATGGCATGCCGCTCGTCGGTGAACCGGGCGGTGGCCTTGCGGGCCTTCGCCAGGTCGTGCTTGACGTGGTCCGGGTGGCCGGAATCCAGCCGTTCGTGGGCGGCGGCCGGGCCGGGGGCTGCGGCCATCGAGGTGAGCGTGGTGAGGCTGAGCGTGGTGAGGGCGAGCGTGACAGCCAGTCGGCGTGCGCGCATGGGCAGGCTCCTGTCATAGGTGGGGTGACGTCAGATATGACGTCAGACAGGAGCGTGCACGCCCTCCCGCGCTACCGCATCCGGGGACGGTCCGTTGGCGTAACCCGCGGACAAAAGTCCAAGTTCTGCCCGACTCGACGGCATTGACGTACGTTCACGCATGTCGGAGGCTTGCGGACGGTTCAGGCCCCCGTTCCGCTTCCCCCTGGGCCGTCCGCGTTCCCGCTGTCCGTCCGTACCCCGGAGGCCACGTGACCGTCCTCTCCAGATCCCGCACCGGCGCGCTCGCCGTCCTGCTCGCCGCCGCCACGCTCGGCACGGCGCCCTCGGCGGGCGCGGCCCCGGAGCCCGCGCCCGCACAGCCGCTGCCCGTGGTCTCGCCGACGCCTCAGCACATGTCCCGGGTCTCGGCCGACGTCCCGCTCGGCGGCCGCGCCGAGATCGTCACCGGCCAGGACACCGACGCGGCGGCCCAGCGGCTGCTCACCGGGACGCTGCGCGCGCACGGCGTCCGTGACATCGATGTCACCACCCGCGCCACGGGCCACGCACCGCTCACCGTGCTGCTCGGCCCGGCCACCCGCCCGGACGTGGCGGCGGCCCTGCGCGGCACCGACGTACCGACGCATGCCGAGGGCTACGCACTGCGGGTCGCGGCCGGCCGGCAGGAGCGCGCCACCGTCGCACTCGGCGGCACCGACGCCGCGGGCCAGTACTACGCCGTCCAGACCCTGCGCGGCCTGATCGCCAAGGACCGGATCGCCGGGGCCGCCGTCTCCGACTTCCCGTCCATGCCGCTGCGCGGCTCCATCGAGGGCTTCTACGGCTCCCCGTGGACGAACGAAGAGCGCCTGGACCAGCTGGACTTCCTCGGCGAGGTGAAGTCCAACACCTACGTCTACGCACCGAAGGACGACCCCTACCACCGCGAGAAGTGGCGCGACCCCTACCCCGCCGACAAGCTCGCCGAGCTCGGCGCCCTCGTAAAGCGCGCGACCGCGAACCACGTCCGCTTCACCTTCGCCGTCTCGCCCGGCAACTCGATCTGCTACTCCGACCCGGCCGACGTCAAGGCGCTCACCGCCAAGCTGCAGTCGATGTACGACCTGGGCGTGCGCGCCTTCTCCGTACCGCTGGACGACATCAGCTACACCAAGTGGAACTGCGCGGGCGACGAGCAGAAATTCGGCGCGCCGGGCCGCGGCCCCGCCGCCGAGGCACAGGTGGGCCTGCTCAACACCGTCCAGCGCGACTTCATCGCCACCCACGAGGGCACCAACCCGCTCCAGATGGTGCCCACCGAGTACGGCGACCTCACCGACACCGCGTACAAGCAGAAGCTGCGCGCGGCGCTGGACAAGGACGTCGAGGTGATGTGGACCGGCACCGAGGTCGTGCCGTCGGAGATCACCAACGCCCAGGCGTCGAAGGCCGCCGAGCTGTTCGGCCGCAAGGTCTTCGTCTGGGACAACTACCCCGTCAACGACTACGGCCAGACCGCGGGCCGGCTGCTGCTCGCCCCGTACGACAAGCGCGAGGCGGGCCTCTCCGACCACCTGAGCGGCGTCGTCTCCAACCCGATGAACCAGGAAGCGGCCAGCAAGCTCGCCGTCTTCACCATCGCCGACTTCGCCTGGAACGACCGCGGTTACGACGTGACCCGCTCGGCCCGGCAGTCCGCGCTGCACCTCGCGGGCGGCGACCCGCGGGTGGCCGACGCCGTGCAGACCTTCGTGGACCTCAACCACATGGCACCCACCTTCGGTGACACGCCGTGGCAGCCGCAGGCCCCGGTGCTCAGCGCCCGGCTGGCGGAGTTCTGGAAGGCGTACGACACCGACCCGCGGGCCGCGGTGCGGAAGCTGAGCCCGACGGTCGAGGACATCGCGCGCACGCCGGGTGTGCTCCGCGCCGGGGTGCCCGACAAGCTCTTCCTGCACGACGCCGACCGCTGGCTGGACGCCACGGAGCTGTGGGGCTCGGCGATGCGGCACGGCCTCGCCACGCTGACGGCGGTGCAGGACGGGGACTCGGCGCGCGCGGCGAAGGAACGCGCCGCCATGGACGCCGACGCCACGTCCGCCGGGAAGATCACCTCCGACCCGGAGGAGACCCGCCCGCACGGCCCCGTCAAGATCGCCGACCCGTTCATCGGCGACTTCCTCGCGAAGGTGCGGGAGTTGCAGGACGGGGCGGCGGCGAAGGACTGACCGGCCCACGGGGTGCCGTTCCCGCACGGGAACGGCACCCGCGCCGCCCTACTTCAAGTACGCGTCCGCGCTCCTACTTCAGATACTCATTGGTGTACGTCTTCTTCACGTCCACCTCCGCCTTCGCGATCTCCGGCGTGAAGGCGGCCAGCACCTTGTGCACCGCCGCCGCGCCGTCGGGCCGGATCAGCCCGTCCTTGGCGTAGGCGTCCTTGGCCTGGTCGATGGCCTGCTCGTAGACCGCCGGGTCGTCACCGGCGTACTTGCGCGGCATCTTGGCCGCGATCTCCTTGGCGGAGTGGGTGTCGATGTACTTCAGTGCCCGGACGATCGCCTTCGCGAGCTTGCGCGCCTGGTCGGGATGGTCGTCCAGCCACTCGCGGTCCGAGTACAGGACGGCGGCGGGGTAGGTGGACACACCGAAGTCCTCCTTGACGCCCCGCTCGTTACGGGTGTCGGTGAGGATCTTCACCCGCTTCGCCCCGGCCCGCTTCTGGAGCTGGGAGACGGCCGGATCGAGCATGACGGCCGCGTCCACCCGGCCCTGCTCCATGGCCGCGACCGCGGTCGAGTCGCCCCCGATGCCCTGGACGCTCGCCGCGTCGGCCTTCATGCCGTGGTCGGCCAGCAGCTTCTTGAGGAAGAAGTCCGTGGAGGAACCGGGCGCCGTCACACCCACCTTGGCGCCCTTGAGGTCCTCGACCGAGTCGATCTTCTTGCTCGCCTTGGGCGAGACCGCCAGCACCAGCGACGGGTACCGCAGCATGTTGACGAACGACACCACGTCCTTGTGCTTGGCCTGCATCTGGATCGTGTGGTCGTAGTAGCCGCTCACGACATCGACGCTGCCGCCCTGCATCGCCTGCAGCGCCTTGGACCCGCCCTGCAGGTCCGCCAGTCTGACCTGCACGCCCTCCTTCTTGTAGTAACCCAGCTGCTGGGCGAGCGTGGTGGGCAGGTAGACCAGCAGCGGCTGGCCGCCGACCCCGATGCGTACGGCGTCGCTCCCGCCGGCGGACGAACAGCCGGAGGCGGCGGCGAGCGTGGCGAGGCAGGCCGCCGCGGCCACGGCCGTGCGCAGCGGGCGACGGACGGAATGGTGCGCCATGAACTCTCCTGACGGACGGGCCTGAAGGACGGGGACGGATCAGGCGTGGGTGCGCTCGCGGGCGGGCTGCCAGCGCAGCAACCGGCGTTCGACGCGGTTGACGAACAGGTCGATGGCCACGACCACGACGGAGAGCACGACCATCCCGGCGAACACGCCCGTCGTGTCGAACGTCCCCTCCGCCTGCGCGATCAGATAGCCCATGCCTTCGGAGGCCCCGAGGTACTCGCCGACCACCGCGCCGACGATCGCGAAGCCGACGCTGGTGTGCAGGCTGGAGAAGATCCACGACATCGCGCTGGGCAGCAGCACGTGCCGGATCAGCTGGCTCTCCTTCGCGCCCAGCATCCGGGCGTTGTCGACCAGCACCCGGTCCACTTCCCGTACGCCCTGGTAGGTGTTGAAGAAGACGATGAAGAACACCAGCGTCACGCCGAAGGCGACCTTCGACCAGATGCCGAGCCCGAACCACAGCAGGAAGATCGGGGCCAGCACGACCCGCGGCAGCGCGTTGAGGACCTTGATGTACGGATCGAGTACGGCGGCCAGCGTCCGGGCGCGGGCCAGCAGGAAGCCGATGCCCAGGCCCAGCACCCCGCCGATGACCAGCGCGAGCGCCGCCTCCAGCAGGGTGGTCAGCAGATGCCCGGCGATCTCGCCACTGCCCAGCCACGCTCCGATGCGGTCGGCGACGGCGGCGGGGGAGCTGAAGAAGAACGGGTCGACGACGCCCGTACGGCTGCCCGCCTCCCAGCCGGCGACGAGCAGCACCGCGAGGCCGAGCTGCGCGGCGAGCACGGCGGGCCGCACCCGGCGGGTGCGGCCGGTCCGGCGGCGCCGCGGCCCGGCGGATCGCGAAGGCGTGGCGTCAGCCGGCGTCTTGGACAGCTCCGGCGCCCGCGGTCCCGTGGGAAGCGCGCTCATAGGTCCTCATCACCTCGTTCCTCAAGTCCGCCCAGATCGCGCCGTACAGCTCGGTGAAGCGCGGTGTGGTCCTGATGTCGAACAGGTCGCGCGGCCGGGGGAGATCGATGGGATAGCGGCCGACGATGCCGCTGCCGGGGCCCGCGGACAGCAGCACGACCTCGTCCGACAGCGACACCGCCTCCTCCAGGTCGTGGGTGACGAAGAGGACGGTCTTGCCGCTGTCGGTCCACAGCGTCAGCAGTTCGTTCTCCATGATCTGCCGGGTCTGCACGTCCAGCGCCCCGAACGGCTCGTCCATCAGCAGGATGTCCGGGTCGCCGATCCACGTCTGGGCGACGGCCGTGCGCTTGCGCATACCGCCGGAGAGCTGGTGCGGGTAGGCGTTCTCGAAGCCGGCGAGGCCGACCCGGACGACCCACTCATGGGCCCGCGCCAGGCGCTCGGCCTTGTCCACGCCGGACAGTTCGAGGCCGAACGCCACGTTCTGCACGACGGTCTTCCAGGGCAGCAGGGCGTCCTGCTGGAACATGTAACCAGCCCTGCGGTTCAGCCCGTTGAGCGGCTCGCCGCCGATCAGCACCTGCCCGGCGGACGGCTCCCGCAGCCCGGCGACGGCGTTGAGCACCGTGGACTTGCCGCACCCGGTGGGCCCGACAACCGAGACGAACCGCCCCGGCTCCACGGCCAGGTCCACTTCCCGTACGGCCGTGTAATCGCCCTCCGCGCCCTGGTACGTCATCGTGACGCCGCGCAACTCCACGGCCGCACTGTCGTCCCCGTCAGCCACCGGCACCCTCCGATCAGCGGGACCTGAAGATCACTGAGATCACTCGCCGGTCATGATTGGTCACCACACCGTGATCGCGCAACGGTGCGGTACGAGGAAAGTTGGCTGGGGCACGTATGGCGCGGGCCGCGGGCGCGGCGGGCGTCACCAGCGCATCGCGGTGAAGTCGATCGGACGGGGCGTCAGAAGCTGGGCGCGTGCCGCGAGTTCACGCATACGCTCCGCCATCCGGTCCGCCGCAAGGTGCTTGCGGTCGCCGTGGCCCGGCAGCAGCCACTCGAAGCGCAGTTTCCCCGTGACGCGCGCCAGCGAGGCGGCCAGTTCCTCGATGGAGTACCACGTGACGCTCTCCGCCACCTCGATGTCGCCCGTCGTGCGGGACCAGTAGAAGCTGTCCCCGCTGAAGCAGTACCGCTCGTCGGCGACGTACAGCACGCTGCCCCGGGTGTGGCCGGGGAGCGGATGGGCGACCATGCCCGGGCCGACCTCCACGCTCTCCGTGCCGCGCAGCACCCGGTCGGCGTCGGGCGCGGCGTCGAGATCGCCTTCGTGGATCCAGAGCCGGGCCGCGAAGTGATCGGCGTACCGGCGGCCGTGCGCGGCGTGGTCCCGGTGGGTGAGCAGGACGTCGGTGACCGGGCCGAGTGCCGCGTACTTCGCGGCGAGCGTCCGGCTCCAGCGGGGGGTGTCCACCAGCATCAGGCTCCCGGCCGGTCGACGGACGAGGTAGGAGTTGGCGCCGGCGGTGTGCGGCGAGTTGTGCCCACAGAGGGAGACGGTGTCGTCGAGGGCCAGCGGGAACGGGTCGAGCGCCGGATCCAGGCGCCCGGAGCGCGGTCGTACGGAGCGGGTCGGGCAGGCGAAGGCGGCGGCGTGCACCGCCCGTGCCTCCGCGGCGTTCCTGGGCTGGGCCACCACTTCCGACCGCCCGCCGACCTGCGCGATGAGGCCCGGTGCGAGCTGCCTGGCGACGTCGCAGTCGGTGCAGCGGTCGTCCACGTACCAGTCGTTGTCCATGGCCCCAGTACAGCGGCCATACGGAGGGAAGTGGAAGCCCCGCCGGGTCTTGTTTTTGCTGGTCAGGGGTTCTCTCAGGGGCTTTGGTGATCTGATGTGCCCATGACAACAATGGCGCGTACTGCGGCCGCGGCGCACCGGGCAGTCAGGGCGTGATCGTCGGTGCGCCGCGGCCGGTCCGCGGGCAGGCGCGGGGCCTGTGACCGGCTCAGCCGGCCTGGGGGAACGGGCTGTTGCCCGGGTCGGTGAGGTGCATGCCCAGTTGGGCGCGTTCGGTGAGCCAGCGGGTGGGGCGGTAGCGGGGGTCGCCGGTGGTGCGGTGCAGCGCCTGCTGGAGGGCCAGCAGGCGGGGGGCGCCGATGGTGTCGCCCCAGGCGAGCGGGCCGTGCGGGTAGCCGAGGCCGGCGGTGACGGCGGCGTCGATGTCGGCGGGCGTGGCGAGCCCGCGCTCGGCGATGGACGCCGCGACCGAGACGATCGAGGCGAGCAGCCGCTGCGCGACGGAGCCCGCGGTGTCCCGTACGACGCTGACGGCGTACGGCTCGGCCGCTGCGCCGTCGGCCGCCTCGCCGCCCGGCGCCGCGAGTACCGCGCGGGCGTCCGCCGCCACCTCCGGGTCCGTGGCCGGGGTGGCCGCCAGCACCCGGCGCCGGGTGGGCAGCGACAACGGGTCCACGCCGAGGGTACGGGCCGGTGGCAGCTCCAGCCCCGCCACCGCCTCGGCGACGGTCGTGCCCCAGGTGGCGACGAGGACGAGCGCGTCGTCACCGGGGCGTTCGGCGTCGTCGAGGACCGCGCCGGACGCGGTGAGCGCCGTGCGCAGCGCCTCGGTACCGGGGCCGGTGCCCGCCACCCGCACGGGCCGCTTGCCGTCGCCGGTGACCGGCGGCTCCGGCACGGCGGCCGGCGCCGGGTCCTCGGGGCCGTACGCGTACCAGCCGCGGCCCGTCTTGCGGCCGTGCAGCCCGGCGGCCACCCGGTTCGGGGTCAGGAAGGAGGGCCGCAGCCGGTCGGAGTGGCGGAAGCCGCGCCAGATGGTGTCGATGACCGCCGCGGTCACATCGAGCCCGGTCAGGTCCATCAGCTCGAACGGGCCCATCTTCAGGCCGAGTACGTCGCGCGCGATGCGGTCGAGGCCCGGCGCGTCGGCGACGGTCTCCTCCAGCAGCGCCAGCGCCTCGGTGACCAGGCCCCGCCCCGCGTGGTTGACGAGGAAGCCGGGGGTGTCGGCGACCACCACGGCGCGGTGGCCGGTGCCGGACACCAGCTCGGTGAGCAGCTCCGGAATCTCCGGCCGGGTCGCCGCGCCCGGTACCACCTCCACGATCTTCATCAGCGGTACCGGATTGAAGAAGTGCAGGCCCGCCAGGCGCGACGGGTCACCCAGCGTGGCGGCGATCTCGGTGACGGAGAGGGAGGAGGTGTTGGTCGCGAAGACCGTCGTGGCGGGGAGCGCCTCGGCCAGCTTTCCGAACACCTCGGCCTTGGTGTCCAGGTCCTCCCGCGCCGCCTCGATGACCAGCTCGACCTCGTCTCCGGGCGCCCAGGGGGAGTCCAGCGGCACGATGCGGGCGAGCGCGTCCGCCGCCTCCCGCTCGGTCATCCGGCCCTTGGCGGCGGCCCGGTCGAGCATCCCCCGGACGAAGTCCACGGCCGCCCCGACCGCCTCCGTACGGATGTCGCCCAGCTCGACGGTGTGACCGGCGGTGGCGGCCCACTGGGCGATGCCGCGGCCCATGACACCGGCGCCCACGATTCTGATACGCACCTCGGTAGTCCCTTCTGGTCAGCGCAGGTACACGCGGTCCGGGGCGACATCCTCGCGCAGCAGGCGCAGCTCCTCGGCGCTGGGCGGCTGCACGGTCTCGACCGTGTCGGCGACGGCGAGGTCCCAGCCGGTGTTCTCGCGTACCTGGTCGACCGTCACGCCCGGGTGCACGGCGACCAGCTTCAGCTCCTCGCCGACCCCCTCGCGCGCCAGGATGCCCAGCTCGGTGATGACCCGGGTGACACCCGTGCCGAGCGGCCGCAGGCCCTCCTCGCGGGCCCGGTCAGGCCCCGGAGTCGTACAGAAGTCCAGCTTCTCCGTGAAGGAGCGCGGGTCGTGGCGGCGCATCACCACGAACACCTCGCGGGAGTTGGCCATCACCTCGACCGCGCCGCCGGACCCGGGCAGCCGCACCCTGGGCGCGTCCCAGTCGCCGATGACGGAGGTGTTGAGGTTCCCCCACTTGTCGATCTGCGCGGCGCCGAGGAACCCGACGTCGATGTGGCCGCCCTGGAGGACGTACCCGAAGAGCGCGGGCATCGACAGGACCGCCTCGGCACCGGTGATCAGCACCGCGTCCGCGATGGTCTCGGGCAGGTGCGAGGGATGCGCCCCGCACACGCCCGACTCATACACGATCTCCAGCTGGGGCGCGACCGTGAGGTGCGCGAGCGACGCGGCGAGCGTGGGCAGCCCGATCCCGGCGAACACGGTCCGCCGCCCGGCCAGTTCCCGCGAGGCGACGACGGACAGCCGCTCCGAAGAGGTCATTTCGGTGGTCGCAGTGGTCTCGGTGCTCACAGCCGCCTCCCGTAGTTCACCGGCAGGCTGAGTGCCTCGCCGACCGCGAGGGAGTTCCAGAACTCCTCGCCGAGCTTGCTGACGTACTCCGCGTGGTCCGCGGTGTCGTACACCCACTCCTTCAGCCACTCCTGGAGTGTGGCGGGGTCCTTGCTGATGCCGGACCAGGCGCGGTAGAAGGCGTTGTCGCGGTCGTAGTAGCCCTGCGCGAAGGAGGGGTGGGCGCCGCGGGGGCAGGCCACGACCGCGTCCACGGCGTGTGCGGGGATCACCGTACGGTTGGGGTCGGAGCGGACGACCTCGTCGTCGACGACCTCCTCGACGACCACGACCGCCTTGTCCGCCGCGTAGACCGCCTCGGCCTGAACGCCCGTCAGGCCCCAGATCTGGGTGTTGCCGCTGCGGTCGGCGCGCTGTGCGTGGATGATCGTCACGTCCGGGTTGACGGGCGGGACGACGTACACCTGCTCCGGCTCGCCGTCCGGGCCAGGGTAGGGCGAAGTGACCTTGCGCAGGCCGTCGTTGACCGAGGGCAGGTCGCTGCCGCCGTACGAGCGCAGCGGGTAGAACGGCAGCCGCTGGGCGCCCGCGAGGTAGCGGCAGATCATGCCGTAGTGGCTGTACTCCTCGAAGGCGAGGGGCTCCGGGTCGGCCTTCTCGATACGGCGGCGGAGTTCACCGAGCGAACCCGCCGAGGAGTTGCCGACGAAGGAGGAGACGAGGCGGGAGACGCAGCCCGCGGCGAGCATCTGGTCCACGACGATGTCCGCGGTCATCCGGACCACGGTGAGATCGCGGCGGCCCTGCCGGATGATCTCGTGCCCGGCGGCGGTGGGGATGAGGTGGGTGAAGCCTTCGAGCGCGACGGTGTCGCCGTCATGGACGAAGGAGGAGATGGCCTCCCGCATCGTCATGGTCTTGTCCACGGTGCTCCTCGGCGTGCGGGGTGTGGATCCGGTCCCGCATACCGTTTCACCGGCCATTGATCTCCGTCCAATACCGAATTAAGGTCAGACTGAGACGCGGTGAGTAATAGTGGTGAGTAATAGTCGCTGACAGGAGTGGTTGTTATGGAGCTGCGGCATCTCACCGCTTTCGTTGCGGTCGCCGAGGAGCTGCACTTCGGGCGGGCCGCCAAGCGGCTGCAGATGGCGCAGCCGCCGCTGAGCCAGCAGATCCGGCAGCTGGAGAAGGAGCTGGGTGTCCAGCTCTTCGAGCGGAACACCCGCTCGGTGCGGCTGACCAGCGCGGGACAGTCCTTCCTCGATCCGGTGCGCACCGTCCTCGCCGACCTGGACACCGCCACCCGCGCCGCCAAGGCCGCCGGGCGCGGCGAGTACGGCCGGGTCACCATCGGCTTCGCGGGCGCGTCCACGCACGAGACACTGCCGCTGCTCACTCGCGCCGTGCGGGCCGCACACCCGGCGCTGGAGCTGGTGATGAAGGGCCAGACGTACGCCAACGTCGCGCTCGCCGGGGTCGCCGACGGCTCCCTCGACCTGGGCTTCGTCCGGCTGCCCGTCACCCAGCCCGGCGTCGCGACCCGGGTGATCGACGAGGAGGAGCTGATCTGCGCGCTGCCCTCGGACCACCCGCTGGCCCGCCGTCGGCGCATCCCCATCGCCGCGCTGGCCGAGGAGTCGTTCGTCAGCTTCCCCGCCAACGCCGGGTCCACGGTGCGGGACGCCACCGTCCGGGCGTGCGAGGCCGCCGGGTTCAACCCGCGGGTGGTGCAGGAGGCGCCCGACTCGTACACGATTCTGGCGCTGGTCGGCGCGGGCGTCGGCGTCACCCTCACCGTCACCTCCTGTCAGCACATCCAGCAGACAGGGCTGGTCTACCGGCCGCTCGCGGGCCCGCCGATCCGGCTGCAGGCCGCGCTGGCCTGGCGTCCGGACAATCCTTCGGCTGCTCTGCGTACCGTCCTCGCGGTGGCCGAGGAGGCCCTGCCGACACCGGAAGGCAAGGCTCCGGCACGCGTCTGACCTGCGGTGGCGTCTCATTGATAAGCGTGGCGTCCGAATCCTCGCCGAATTGGATATTGGACCGGCTCAGTGCTCGGGTGGAAAAGTCACCGGGAAGCGTCCACCAGGGCACCAGGAAAGGCCGTCGCATGTCCGACCCCACCGAGATCGTCATCTGTGAACCGCTGCGCACCCCGATCGGCAAGTTCGGCGGCGCGCTGGCCGGGCAGCGCCCCGCGGCTCTGGCCGCCCTGCTGATCTCCGAGATCGTCCGGCGGACCGGCGTCGCGCCCGAGAAGGTCGACGAAGTGATCCTCGGGCACGCCTGGCCCACCTCCGACGCGCCGGCCATCGGCCGGGTGGCCGCCCTGGACGCCGGCCTGCCCGAGACCGTCACCGGTGTCCAGGTCGACCGCCGCTGCGGCTCCGGCCTGCAGGCGGTGCTGGACGCGGCGATGCAGATCAAGGCCGGGTTCAGTGAGGTGGTCATCGCCGGTGGTGTGGACGTGATGAGCGCGGCGCCGTACTACACCCACGAGGGGCGCTGGGGCATCAAGGGCCCGAACCTCCAGCTGCACGACTCGCTCAGCCGCGGCCGGGTCACCGCGGGCGGCGCGAACCACCCCATCCCCGGCGGCATGATCGAGACCGCGGAGAACCTGCGCCGCCAGTACGGGATCAGCCGCGAGGCGCAGGACGCGCTGGCGCTCCGCTCGCAGCAGCGGGCCGGGCGCGCCATCGAGGCGGGCCTCTTCGACGAGGAGATCGTGCCGATCACGGTGCGCGGCCGCAAGGGCGACACCGTCGTGGCCGCCGACGAGCACCCGCGCCCGGACACCACCGCCGAGCAGCTCGCCAAGCTGAAGCCGATCATGGGCAAGCAGGACCCCGAGGCCACCGTCACCGCGGGCAACGCCAGCGGCCAGAACGACGCCGCCGCTGCCTGCCTGGTGACCAGCGCCGCCACCGCCGAGCGGCTCGGCCTCACCCCGATGGTCCGGCTGGTCTCCTTCGCGCGGACCGGCTGCGCTCCGGAGACCATGGGCCTCGGCCCGGTCGGCGCCACCCGCACGGCGCTGGACAAGGCCGGCCTCAAGCTCGCCGAGCTGGACCTCATCGAGCTGAACGAGGCGTTCGCCGCGCAGGTACTGGCCTGCACCAAGGAGCTGGGCCTCGGCGAGGCCGACCACGAGCGGCTCAACGTCAACGGTTCCGGCGTCTCGCTGGGGCACCCCGTCGGCGCCACCGGCGCCCGCATCCTGGCCACCCTCGCCCGCGAGATGAAGCGCCGCGAGGCCCGCTACGGCCTGGAGACCATGTGCATCGGCGGCGGGCAGGGCCTCGCGGCCGTCTTCGAGCGGGTCGCTGCCTGACGCCTTCCGTAGGACGTCGCTCCGCACAACAACCGCAAACGCTCACCACCAACAACCGCAAACGCGCACCACCCGTACCACCCAGGGGCGCCGCCAGGACGACGCGGCGCCCCTGGTCTCCCCTTCCCTCGATCCTTCCTTGATCAAAGACGCCCAGGGAGTCCGTATGAGTGCGCCCACCGCGCCCACCGCACGCGACCGCACCAGAGCCGCCAACCGCGCCGGAATCGGCGCCTTCATCGGCTCCACCATCGAGTGGTTCGACTTCTACATCTACGGCACCGCCTCAGCGCTCGTCTTCGACAAGGTCTTCTTCCCCGAACTCGGTGGCGCGCTCGGCACGTTGGTGGCCTTCGCCACCTTCTGGGTCGGCTTCCTCGCCCGCCCGCTCGGCGGCATCGTCTTCGGGCACTACGGCGACCGCCTCGGCCGCAAGAAGACCCTCGTCATCACCCTGCTGATGATGGGCGTGTCCACCACCGCCATCGGCCTGCTGCCCGGTTACGCCTCCATCGGCGTCGCGGCGCCGGTCCTGCTCGTGGCCATCCGGATGATCCAGGGCATCGGCCTGGGCGGCGAGTGGGGCGGCTCCGTCCTGATCGCCTCCGAGTCCGCGCCGAAGGGCAAGTCCGTGCTGTACGGGGCGTTCGCGCAGCAGGGCTCGCCGGTCGGCAACACCCTCAGCACGCTGAGCTTCCTCGCCATCAGCCAGCTGCCGGACGACGCCTTCGTGTCGTGGGGCTGGCGGGTGCCGTTCCTCGCCTCCGCGCTGCTGGTCATGGTCGGCCTCTTCGTACGGCTGAAGGTCGCCGAGTCGCCCGCGATGGCCAAGCTGATCGAGAAGAAGGAGGTCGCGAAGCTGCCGCTGACCGAGGTGCTGCGCAGCCACCCGATGCTGATCGTGCTGGGCATCGGCGCCTGCACCATCGGTCTCTCCGCGACGTACTTCAAGTCCACCTTCGCGCTGTCCTGGGCCACCAGCGCCCTGGACTTCGACCGCAGCTCCTTCCTCACCATCATCCTGGTTGCCAACATCACCCAGATCATCGTGCAGCCCTTCGGCGCGGTCCTCGCGACGAGGATGAAGAGCTGGTCGCGCGCCGTGTGCGTGATGCTCATTCCCGAACTGGTCCTGATGCCGGTGATGTTCGTCCTCATCGGCACGGAGAACTACGGCCTCGCGATGTTCGGTGTCGCGGTCGCCACGATCCCGCACTGCCTGTACTACGCGGCGCTGGCCGGCATGCTCGCCAGCCGCTTCCCCGCGCATCTGCGGTACACCGGCATCTCGCTCTGCTACCAGCTGTGCGGGACGCTGCTGGGCGGCACCACCCCGATCATCGGTCAGTCGCTGCTCAGCTGGACCGGCTCGATCACCGCGGTCATCGTCTACGCGGTCTTCCAGGTCGCGCTGACCATGGGCTGCATGCTGCTGCTCCTGCGCCGCCCGAACCACGACGAGACGGCCGCCGAGGCCGCCCCCGCCGCCCGGACCACCGCCCCGCTGCCCGGCTGAGCTGCGAAAGGGCGACTCAACCAGAGTTGACGGGCGACTCAACCACGAGTTGATGCCCGAGACGCCGGATAAGGGTCACCGTGGGTAGGTGGACTGGTGCGTCCCGTTCCGCTCGTGAAAGGATGTGCGAAGCGGAGAGCGCGCGACTCAACTGTCCGTTGGGTGTGCGCGCTGCTTCGCTGTGGCTTGGACCAGCGCGAATGGGGATGGGGCACCGATCATGGCACGAGGGGGCGACGGCGCGCCGAAGAGTGAGCACAGCCCGCTCGCCGAGCGGCTGAACCACCTCTTCGCGCACATGCACCCGCCCGGCGCGCCGTACACCAACGCCTACGTCGCCGAGGAGATCAGCGAGAGCGCCGAGTACGGCGACGTCACGCTCTCCGAGCAGTACCTCTCCATGCTCCGCAAGGGCAGACGCAGCAATCCGAGTCACGAAGTGCTGCGCGCGCTCGCCAAGTTCTTCGCGGTGCCGGTCGGCTATCTGGTGGGGGACCTCTCCCAGCCGCAGGCCGACCGGGTGGAGGAGGAGCTGCGCTTCCTCGCGGCGATGCGGGACCAGCGGGTGCGGACCATCGCGCTGCGTTCGGTCGGCCTGCCGCCCGAGGTGCAGGACAGCCTCACGACGATCATCTCCCAGTTCCGGCAGCAGATGGACCTGCCGCCGGATCCGCCGGCGACCAGCGGTGAGGCGCCGCATGCCGGCCACTGACGAGCAGCTCTTCGCCACCTGGCGGCGGACGGGAATCGAGGACGGTACGGCCATGCGGGTACGGCGCATACGCCGGCGGTGCAAGCAGCTCGTACAGGAGCTCGCGCTGCCCGCCGCGACCGATCTGCCGGGCCTGTGCGAGGTCGTGGCGCGGCGCGTGGGCCGGCCGGTCCGGCTTGCGCCGATGAGCCTGGGCGGCGTGGTGTCCGGCATGACGGCGGGCACCGACGACGGCTGGTGGGTCTTCTACGAGCGGCAGACCTCGCCCTGGCACCAGACCCATATCGTCCTGCACGAGCTGAGCCACCTCCTCCTCGGGCACGAGCAGGACCCCACGGTCACCGAGGACGCGCTGAAGGTCTGGACGCCGAACATGGACGTCGCGACGGCCGCCCGGCGGATGGGCCTGACCGCGCGCTTCGCCCGCCACCACTGCTACGACAACGCCACCGAGCACGAGACCGAGGTGCTGGGCACGCTCCTGATGGCCCATGTGGTGCCCGCGACCGCCAAGGACGACCCGCCGCTGAGCGGCGACGCCGCCGAGATCGCGGCCGCGCTGGCCCCGGCGCTCAAGCACATCCGCCGCGAGCTGGACGGCGCTGCCGACGCCCCGCGCACCGCCCCGGGCGCCGGTTCCGACGCCCCGGACACCGGCGGCCCCGACGACGGGGGACCGCCCCGTGTTTGACGTCGTCTACTTCTGCTTCGCGGCCGTCGCCTGGGCCCTCGCGGGGTACAAGTTCCGCGCCTGGCTGCGCGACCGGCGCAACGCCGACCTGGGCCTGACCAGCATGATGACGGCGGGCGTCGCCACGGTCTTCCTGTTCTCGGCGCCGAGCCTGTACCGCGCGTTCGACCGGCTCACCGGCGTCGCCAACCTCGCCATGGTCTTCCTGTACTCCTCCGTCGTGGTCTTCGCGGCCGGCGCGCTGGTGCTGCTGCTGCGCTGGACCGGCGGCGAGGACGAGGCGGGCCGCCGCCGGGCCCGCTTCCGTACCCGCGCGGTCCTCACGCTCGTCGTGGTGGCCTGGGCGGTCGCCGTCACCGGCTTCGCCGTCGGGCGCCCGGACGCCGTGGAGCACCCGCGCGACTTCAGCACCGCGTACACCGACGCGCCCGGCGTCATGGTCTTCCTGATGCTGTACCTCGCGATCTTCGGCGCCAGCCTGGCCGGGCTCGGCACGCTCTGCCCGCGCTACGCCGCCAAGGTCGGCCCGTCCTGGCTGGCCCGCGGCCTGCGCGTGCTGGCCGCCGGCTGCTGGCTGGGGCTCCTGTACTGCGCCTGCAAGCTCATCGGCTTCGTACTGTCCTGGGCCGGGCATCCGGCGCTCTGGCTCTCCAACGGCGTGGCGCCGCTGAGCGCTTCGGTCGCCGCGATCCTCGTCCTCACCGGCTTCGCGCTGCCCGCCGCCGGACCCCGCGCGTCCGCCTGGCGCCGGCTGCGCCGCCTCTCGCCCCTGTGGCGCGAGGCCACCGCGCAGGCCCCGGAGGTCACGATGGAGGGCTCCGGCCCCGGCCGCTGGCCCTTCGCCGACCTGGAGTGGCGGGCCAACCGCCAGATGGCCGAGATCCGGGACGTACAGCGCGGCATCCGCCGGTACGTCGAGTCCGACGCCGTCGACGTCGCCCGCGAGCGGGCCCGCGCGCTGGGCATGGGGCCGGAGCAACTGGCCGCCGTGGCCGAGGCCGTGGCGCTGCGCCGCGGTCTGGACAACCGGCGGGCGGGCCTGCTCCCGGAGCCGTACGCCGAATCCGTCGTCGTCACGACCGACATGGCGCCGGCCGCGGAGTACGAACATTTGGCGCTGGTCGCGGACGTGTACCGGTCGTCCCTGGCCGAGACCGTGCTCGCGGAGCTCCGGCAGCGCAGCAGCGTGAAGGAGCGCGGGGCCTAGCGGCGGCGCATCACAGACCAGGTGGCTCGGTACGGGGGTCCGAACCGCCTTCGGCGCAGGGCGGCACGGGGCGTTGGCCCCGTGGCCGCCCTGCGCCTTGCCATGACCCGGATACGGAAGCGGCGCCGCCACGCCATAAGGTCGGGTTTCATGCAGAACACCGCCTCGCCCGACCGTCCGGACCCGATCGACACGACGATGCTGCTCGACGACCCCTACGCGGGGTACGAGCGGCTGCGCGAGGCGGGCCCGGTCCACCGGATCACCGGCCCCGACGGGCAGCCCGCCTGGCTCGTCACCCGCTACGCCGACGTCCGCAGCGGGCTCGCCGACCCCCGGCTCTCCCTCGACAAGCGCAACAGCTCCACCGGTTACCGCGGCTTCTCCCTGCCGCCGGCCCTGGACTCCAATCTGCTCAACATGGACCCGCCGGACCACACGCGGGTACGCCGCCTGGTGGCCAAGGCGTTCACGCCAGGGCGTGTCGAGAAGCTCCGCGCCCCCGTGGCGAAGGTCGCCCACGGCCTGCTGGACGCCATCGAGGACAAGGGCCGCGCCGACCTCCTTGCCGACTTCGCGGGCCCGCTGCCGATCATCGTCATCTGTGACCTGCTGGGCATCCCCGAGCGCGACCGGCTCGACTTCCGCGCCTGGTCCGACGCGCTGATCACGCCCGACCCGGCCCGCCCGGAGGCGGCGAAGGAAGCGGTCGGCGCCATGCTGCGCTTCTACACCGGGCTGATCGCCACGAAGCGCGCCGAGCCGGGCGACGACCTGCTCTCCGACCTGATCGCGGTGCGTGACGAGCCGGACGGGAACGGCGGTGTGGCGGGGGACCGGCTCAGCGAGGACGAACTGACCTCGCTGGCCTTCCTCATCCTCCTCGCGGGCTACGAGAACACCGTTCACCTCATCGGCAATTCGGTGCTGGCGCTGCTCGACCACCCCGACCTGCTGGCCGAGTTGCGCGCCGACCCCACCGGACTCCCCGCCGCGGTCGAGGAGTTGGCGCGGTTCGACGGCCCGGCGCCGCTCGCCATCCGCCGCTTCCCTGTGGAGGACATCGAGATCGGCGGCGTGCGGATTCCGGCCGGGGAGAGCGTGCTGCTCTCGCTCGCGGCCGCCAACCGTGACCCGGAACGATTCCCCGACCCGGCGAAGCTCGACCCGCACCGCGAGAATTTCGGCCATCTCGCGCTCGGGCACGGCATCCATTACTGCCTCGGCGCGCCGCTCGCCCGGATGGAGACGCAGACCGCCCTCGACGCCGTGATTCAGCGGCTTCCCGGGCTCCGGCTGGACGTGCCGCGGGACGAAATGCGGTGGCGGCGGAGCATCCGTGCGCGTGGCCTGATGTCGCTCCCCGTCGCCTGGTAACGCCGACTCGAACAGGCTTTTCCTGCATAACCGTTCCGGCATGCGGTAGAAAGGTTCTGAGCCCGCCCGGTGTGCATCCCCCGTCGCACCGGGCGGGTCTTCGTGTGGCCCATGAGCCGTCTGGCGCAGCATGTACTGCGCGTGTCGCTCCGTGTCCCTAGCGTGGTTGCATGGGAACCGACACTGCTTCGACCAGGACAATTGGCGCCCTGACGGCCATAGCCGTGGCGGGCGCCCTCGCCGCTCTGCTCGCCCCCGCGCACGCCACGTCGACGGACCGGGGCAGGGCCGCACCGGAACGCTCCACGACCGATACGGCGGCCGCGCCCGGAGCCCGGCACGCCGCGGCGCCGCCCGCCGGGCTCACCGCCAAGGCGTGGACCCTCACCGACGCCGAGACCGGCCGCGTGCTCGCCGCGAAGGAGCCGCACCGCCAACTGGCCCCGGCGTCCACCCTGAAGACCCTCTTCGCGCTCACCGTCCTGCCCAAGTTCCCCGCCACCATGGTCCGCACGGTCACCGCGGAGGACCTCAAGGGCGTGGGCGAGGGCAGCAGCCTCGTCGGCATCAAAAAGGGACAGCAGTACAAGGTCGCCGACCTGTGGCGCGGCGTCTTCCTGCGCTCGGGCAACGACGCCGTGCACGTCCTCGCCAACATGAACGGCGGCTGGCAGGCCACCGCACAGGAAATGCAGCTCAAGGCGCGCACGCTGGGCGCGACGGACACGGTGGTGAAGACGCCGGACGGGTACGACGCGCCCGGCCAGGTCTCCTCGGCGAGCGACCTCGCCCTCTTCGCCCGCAAGGGCCTGGAGAACGCCGACTTCGCCAAGTACTGCGCCACCGTACGGGCCGCCTTCCCCGGCGGCTCCCGCGGCCCGTACGACATCGTCAACACCAACCGGATGCTGTCCGGCACGAAGGGCGTGCCGCGCTATCCCGGTGTCATCGGCGTGAAGAACGGCTACACGAGCAAGGCCGGCAACACGCTGATCGCCGCCGCGAAACGGGACGGCCGCACCCTCGTGGCCACCGTGCTCGCCCCCAGCAAGAAGAAGAACGCGGTCTACAAGGAGGCCGCCACGCTCCTGAACTGGGGATTCAACGCGGGCTGACCCGCAGCCGAGGCGCGTGCGCGGCCGCTTCGACCGGGCCGCGCAGCGCGTCGGCCAGCTCACCGGCCCAGCGGGTGAGCCCGGTGACGTCGATGCCGTGCGGCGCCGCGTGCGCGTACGGCTCGATGGCGGCGGCACCGCGGGTCAGCAGCGAGGTGGCGCCGGTGACGTTGCCGCGCGCGGCGTGCGTGAGGCCGACGGCCAGCTGGGCGAGGCCGCGCCACAGCTCGCGCTCCTGCTCCGGCCCCGACTTCCAGGCGTCCTCCAGCACCTCGTGCGCGTGGAACGGCTTCCCCTCGTCCAGCAGCCGCTGCGCCTCCGTCAGCGACTCCAGCGGCGTGCGGACCACGCCCTCGGGCTGCCGCTCGACGCCCTCGGCGCCGTACGGCAGCGGGCGGCCGAGACCGTCCCGCGGCCGGGCGTTGCGCGCCCGGCCCTCGGCGTCCCGGTCGCGTCGCCGAGGCGTTTCCTGTACGCGTCGAGGCGTTTCCTGGACGCGCCGGGGCGCGGCAGCGGGGACCGGAGGCGCTGCGGCGGAAGCCGGCGGTGCGCTCTCCGCCGCGCAGTGCGGACACGCGGCCGATGTGTCCTCCAGGATGCGGCCGCACTCGTCACAGACCCGGTCCAGCCAGCAGGCCGGGTCGCCGCCCTCGTCGTGGTCCTGTGCGCTCATCAGCCGTCGACGACCTCGGTCTCGTAGAAGCAGAGGTGGTCCTTGATCTCCGCCACGTCCTCCTTGGGCTCCGGATACGCCCACACGGCGTCCTCGGGCCCGCCCGGCAGCGACCAGTAGGAAGCCGTCCCCTTGAAGGGGCAGTGGGTCTGGGTGCCGGAGGGGACGAGCAGGTCGGTACGGACGTCCTCCGGCGGCAGGTAGTACCGGGCCGGGTATCCGGTCTCGCGGAGCACCAGCGGCCGGGTGCTGTCGGCGAGCACCTGCCCGCCGTGCGCCACGCGGACGTGGTCGGTGCTCCGCTCGACGGTGATGCGGTGGCCTGTGGTCATGGGTCCTCCCGGGTGAGGCACACGGTCCCTCCCAGGATGTCACCCACGGGCGGTGCGGGCCGGGAGGACCCCGGCCCGCACCGTCTCAGACCTCCCGGATGCCGCGGCCCGCCCACTCCGGGGCCGGGCCGGTCAGTGCGGTGAGCCGGTCGCGCACCGCCTCCGGGAGCGGCGCCGAGCGGCCCGTCGTCTGATCGACGTGGAGCGCGAACAGCTCCTCGGTGGCGACCGGGTCGCCCTCCGTGTCACCCACGAACATCTCGTGCAGGAAGCGGACCTTCTTCGCGTCCGCGCCCAGCACCGTCGTACGGACGACGAGTTCGGCGTCCCGGGCGACCTCGTTCAGGTACCGGACATGGGCCTCGACCGTGTACAGCGAGCAGCCGCTCGCCTCGCGGTACTCCGGGCCCAGGCCCGTCTCCGCCATCAGCGCATCGGTGGCGAACCCGAAGACGAGCACGTAGTACGCCTCGCTCAGATGGCCGTTGTAGTCGATCCACTCGTCCTTGACCGGCTGCCGGAAGAGCGGGAGGGCCGCCGTCGTCACTTGGCGCCCTTGCCGAGGCGGCCGGTCGCCCGCAGCACGTCGATGACGCCCTGGTCGCGCTCGGCCACCAGGTCCGCGTACGTCCGGCCGTCCGCGGCCACGTCGCAGCCCTCGACCACCGCGTCCCGCAGCGCGCGGTCCAGCTCCGGGGCCTCCAGCCGGGTCCACGGGGACTTCAGGGAGGGGCCGAAGTGGTCGAGCATGTGCGCCATGCCGCCCTCGCCGCCGGCCAGCGCGAAGGTGAGCATCGGGCCCATGAACGCCCAGCGCAGGCCCGGGCCCTCGGTGATGGAGTCGTCGATGTCCTGCACGGTCGCCTCGCCGTTGGCGACCATGTGCAGCGCCTCGCGCCACAGGGCCTCCTGCAGGCGGTTGGCGATGAAGCCGGGCAGCTCGCGGTCCATGGTGATGACGGACTTGCCCGCGAGGTCGTAGAAGCGGGAGGCCCACTCGACGGCCGCGCGGTCGGTCTTCTCGCCGCCGACGACCTCGACGAGCGGGATCAGGTACGGCGGGTTGAAGGGGTGGCCGACGACGAGGCGGCCGTTGTCGGCGGCGTCGCTGTGCATGTCGGACATCGGGTAGCCGGAGGTCGAGGAGGCCACGATCACGCCGGGGCGGGTGGCGGCGGTCAGCTCGGCCAGCAGCGAGCGCTTCAGCTCCAGCTTCTCCGGGGCGCTCTCCTGCACGAAGTCGGCGTCGGCGACGGCCTCGGCGAGGGTGGGCGCGACGGTGAGGCGGTCCTTGGAGGCGCCGTCGGCGAGACCCATCTGCTCGAGGGCCGGCCAGGCGGCGTCGACGAGGCGGCGCAGCTTCTCCTCGGCGTCGTCGGCCGGGTCCCAGGCGGTCACGTCGTAACCACGGGCGAGGAAGTGGGCGACCCAGCCGCCGCCTATGACGCCGGCGCCGATGCAGGCGACGCGGCGGACGTCTTCCGGGGCTATGGGGGAGGGGGTGGTGCTCATGGGACGGCTCCTGTGGTCGAGACGGTCAGGCGCGGGGCTTCAGGTTCAGGCGGGCTCGGGCCTGGTCGGGGGTGGCTACCTTGGCGCCGAGGGACTCGGTGATGGTCACGGCGCGCTCGACGAGCTGCCCGTTCGTGGCCTTCACGCCCTTGGAGAGGTACAGGTTGTCCTCCAGGCCGACGCGGACGTTGCCGCCGAGCAGGATGGACTGGGCGACCCACGGCATCTGCATGCGGCCGAGCGCGAAGCTCGCCCACTGGGCGTTCGCCGGCAGCATGTTGACCATCGCCTGCAGCACGCCCGGGTCGGCCGGGGCGCCCCACGGGATGTCCATGCACAGCTGGAAGATGGTCGGGTCGTCGAGCAGGCCCTCGGCGAGCAGCTGCTTGGCGAACCACAGCTGGCCGGTGTCGAAGATCTCCAGCTCGGGGCGGACGCCCAGCTCCTGGATGCGCTTGGCGCCCTTGCGGAGCATCTCGGGGGTGGAGATGTAGAGGTTGTCGCCGAAGTTCAGCGAGCCGCAGTCCAGGGTGCAGATGTCGGGGAGCAGGTCCTCGACGTGCGGCAGCCGGTCCAGCCCGCCGACCAGGTCGGTGCCGGGCTGGGCGCCCTTCTCCAGCGGCTGGTCGGGGTCGAGCACCAGGTCGCCGCCCATGCCGGCGGTGAGGTTGATGACGACGTCGGTGCCGGTCTCCTTGATGCGCTCGACGACCTCCGCGTACAGCTTCGGGTCGCGCGACGGGTCGCCGGTCTCGGGGTCGCGGACGTGGATGTGCACCACGGCGGCGCCCGCGTTCGCCGCCTCCACGGCGGACTTCGCGATCTGCTCCGGCGTCACGGGGACGTGCGGGGAGCGGCGTACGGTGTCGCCCGCGCCGGTCAGCGCACAGGTGATGATGACCTCGTCGTTCATGACGGGAGTCCCTTCTGCGGGTGGTGGGGTGACATGCCGTCAGGTGACGGCGGAGGGTGCGGAAAAGGGGTGTGCGGGCAGGCGTCGGCCACGCCTGCCCGCACACGATCGGGGGGCGGACGGTCTCGTCCGGGGGAGTGCCTCAGGGGGCGGTCAGTTCGCTCTCCACGAAGGCGATCAGCGCGGCGTGCATGGCGTCGGGGGTCGTACTGCCGGGGGCCGTGGCCAGTACCTGGGTGGCCAGGCCGTCGATCAGCGCGGTCAGCCGGAGCGCAGTGAACTCCACGTCGACGGGGCGGAAGACGCCCTGCTCGACACCGCGCCGCAGCACGTCGGCGACGGTGGTCCGCCACTGCCGGTAGTAGTGGTCGTGCAGCCGCCCGACCTCGGTGGAGCGGGCCGCCTGCGCCCACATGTCCAGCCAGACCAGCCACTGCCGGCGCTGCTGCTCCGTGCGCGGCGTCTGCAGGGCGATGAGGTGCAGCAGCTCCTCGCGGGCGTCGAGCGCGCCGGCCAGGCCCTGCGCGCGGCGCTCGGTGTCCTCGTCCATGCACCAGCGGACGGCGGCCTCCAGGAGGTCGTCCCGGCCGGGGAAGTGGTAGTGGATCGCGGCCGTGCTCGTCCCGCAGGCCGCGGCGATGTCGGCGACGCGTACGGAGTGGAAGCCGTGCTCGGCGATCAGCCGGACCGTCTCGCGGACGATCTGCAGCGGCCGGCCGCCCTCGGGGAGCGCGGTGGGGGCGTCGTCGCCCGGCGGCGCGGGCGTCCCGGGCGTGGAGCCCAGCAGCCGGCCCGGGTCCACGCCGCCGATCTCGGCGATGCGGACGATCTCGGCGACGGTGAAGCGCCGGGTCCCGCTGAGGGAACGGGACAGCTTGGACGGGTCCATCACGATGCGCCGGGCGAACTCACGGCGGCTGCAGCCGATGCCGTCGATCACCTGCTTGACGCGGTCCGTGAGGTCGCCGCTCTCGTCGGCGAGCCGGGTGCCGGGGTCTTCGTGCATGGCTCGGGACCGTAGCAGCGTGATGAGATCAGCGCAACGCCCCGGGCCGGAAAGAAGAGATCCAGACCCCCTCCAAACGCCGACATTCAGCGGGAAAACGCCACGTGATGAGGACTGACTGATGAGAAAGTCAGGGCGATGACGGGCTCTGCGCACCCGGGGCGCAGATAACCCCGTAAGGCCGGAAATGTGGCAAAGTGACGAACATGGCCGAACGGGGTGCGCAACCCCCTGCCGTGTCGGCGCCGGAGCAGTGGCCCGCCCCGCCGGACCTGATCCTGGCGCTCAACGGAATGGGGGGCTTCGACTGGGACCTGAAGCGCGGACGCATGCACATGGACGCCGCGGCGCTACGGGTCTTCGACCTGCGCCCCGGCGAGTACGACGGCCGCCCCGAGACGCTCGCCTGCCGCGTGCCGCCCGCCGAGTCCGCCCGCCTGGACTCCCTGGTCGCCCAGGCCATCAAGGAGGGCAGCGCTTCGTACGGCGCGTACTTCCGCGTCCGCTGCCGCGACGGCACGCTGCGCTGGACCCACACCCACGGCGCCATCCACCGGGACAGCACCGGGCGGCCGTACCGCATCATCGGCATCGTCCGCGACGCCCGCCAGGAGCTGGCACTCTCCCGTACCGCGAGCCCGGCGAAGGCCGGGTCGCAGCGCCGCCGCCGGCACAGCTCCGTCGTGGAGCGCACCACGGCGGCGCTCGCGCACGCCAGGACCGTCGGCGACGTCATCGCCGTCCTGGGCGACAGCCAGGGGCTGAGCCGGCTCGGCGCGGAGAACGTCATCGTCGGACTGGTGGAGGCCGGCCACATCCGGCTCGTCTCCGAGGGGCAGTCCGGCAGCTTCGTACCGGAGCACCGGTTCACCCGGGTGGCGGACGAGTTCCCGATGAGTGAGGTCGTGCGCACGCTCACGCCGCGCTTCGTCCGGTCCCGCGCGGAGTTCGCCGCCTGCTACCCGCGCCTGTGGCCGCACATCCAGCCGCTGGACATCGGCTCGGCGGCCTACCTCCCGCTGATCGCGCAGGCCCGCCCGATCGGCGTACTCGGCCTCTTCTACCGCGAGGAGAGCGACTTCAGCACCCAGGAGCGCAGCATCCTCGTGGCGCTCGGCAGCAGCATCGCGCAGAGCCTCGCCCGGGCCATGCTCTTCGACCAGGAGCACGACCTCGCCGAAGCCCTCCAGCAGGCCATGCTGCCGCGCCGCATCCCCGCCGTCCGGGGCGCCCAGGTCGCGGTGCGCTACCGCGCGGCGCGACTGGGCCGGGACATCGGCGGCGACTGGTACGACGTGATCCCGCTGCCCGGAGGACGGCTCGCCGTCGTCATCGGCGACGTCCAGGGCCACGACATCCAGGCCGCCACCGTCATGGGACAGCTGCGCATCGTGCTGCGCGCGTACGCCGCCGAGGGCCACGCGCCCGCCACGGTCATGGCCCGCGCCTCGGCCTTCCTGTGCGAACTGGACACCGAGCGCTTCGCCACCTGCGTCTACGCCGACATCGACCTGACCACCGGCGCCCTGCAGATCGTCCGCGCCGGGCACCTCGACCCGCTGCTGCGGCACGCCGAGGGCATCTGCCGCCGGCTGCGCGTGGCCGGCGGCCTGCCGCTCGGCCTCTCCGCCCAGTTCGGCCACCTGGACTACCCGGTCACCACGGTGCGCGTCGCGCCCGGCGAAACGCTGGTGCTGTGCACCGACGGCCTGGTCGAGCGGCCCGGCGCCGACCTGGACGAGGGGATGGACCGACTGGCCCGCGAGATCCGCGGCGGGCCGCAGGACGTCCAGCAGCTCGCCGACCGGCTGTGCCGGCTGTCCCTCAACGGCGACGGCGAGGACGACATGGCGCTCCTGCTGCTCCGCCGCAGCGGCACACCCCGGCCGCACCAGTAGCTGCCCTCTGCAGCGGGTAAGGGCTGAAGGTGGCCCCCGCCACATACAGGCCGCGTGCGCCGTGCTTTACTGCCGCGTGCCCACTGAGACCGCTCCCACCGGCGTGCGTTCCCGCATATTCGCCGACCTGACCCCGCTGCGTACCTCCGTCCACTACCGCCGCCTGTGGACCGGCAACACGGTCTCCTGGGTGGGCCAGCAGATGACCGCGCTCGCGGTCTCGCTCCAGGTCTACGACATCACCCACTCGACGTTCTCGGTCGGGCTGGTCGGCCTGTGCTCGCTCGTCCCGCTGGTCGTCTTCGGTCTGTACGGCGGCGCCATCGCCGACACCGTCGACCGCCGCACCCTGGGCCTGGCCAGCGCCCTCGGCGCCACCGCGATGTCCGTCGTCCTGGCCACCGCCGCACTGCTGGGCGTCCGCCAGGTCTGGCTGCTGTACGTCGTCGTCGCGCTGCAGGCCGTCTGCTTCGCGATGAACTCCCCGGCCCGCTCGTCGATGATCCCGCGTCTGCTGCCCACCGAGCAACTGCCCGCGGCCAACGCCCTGAACTCCCTCACCAGCAACCTCGGCCTGATGGGCGGCCCGATGCTGGGCGGCGTCATCGTCGGCCTGTGGGGCTACCAGGCCGCGTACCTCATCGACGTCGTCGCCTTCTCCGCCTCCCTGTACGCGATGTGGCGGCTGCCCTCGATGCGCCCCGAGCACGAGCCGGGCGCGGACGGCGCCAAGCCCAAGCGCGCCTCGGTCCTGGACGGCCTGCGCTTCCTCGCCACCCGCCCCAACCTGCGGATGACCTTCCTCTCCGACATGGCCGCGATGGTGCTGGCCCAGCCGCGCGCGCTCTTCCCGGCCGTCGCCGCGCTGTGGTTCGGCGGCGACGCCAAGACCGTCGGGCTGCTGGTCGCCGCGCCCGCCGTCGGCGCCGTACTGGGCGGCCTGTTCTCCGGCTGGCTGGGCGCGATCCGCCGGCACGGCCTCGCGATCCTGCTCGCGGTCGCCGCCTGGGGCGCGGCCGTCGCCGTCTTCGGCCTCACCCGCAACCTCTGGCTCGGCCTGGTCTTCCTCGCGATCGCGGGCTGCGCCGACACCGTCTCGATGGTCTTCCGCTCCACGATGCTGCAGGCCGCCACCCCGGACCGGATGCGCGGCCGGCTCCAGGGCGTCTTCATCGTCGTGGTCGCGGGCGGGCCGCGGCTCGGCGACTTCCTCGCCGGCTCGGCCGCCGACCTCGCCACCCCGGCCGTCGCCGTGGTCGGCGGCGGCCTGGCGTGCGTCGCCGTGGTGGCCCTGCTCGGCCTGAGCCGCCCCGCCTTCGCCCGGTACGACGCGCGGAACCCGCAGCCCTGACGCGCGGCCGGGCTCGCTCAGTACCGCTCAGTACCGGGTGATCGCCGTGTCCCCCGACCGCGTCCCGATCGCGATGTGCGGCCTCTCGTCCGGGTCCGCCCAGGCCAGGATGCGGGCCATCGCGCCCGCCGGTACCGAGACGCAGCCCGCCGTCGCGCCCTTGCCGTTGACGTGCAGGAAGATCCCGGCGCCCCGGCCGCGCACCGGCTTGTCGTAGTTGAAGCCGATGACCAGCGCCCGGTCGTACTGCGCCGGGTAGTCCGCCAGCCGCTCCGACTCCTTCGCCGCGCAGTCGGCGGGCAGCGGCTCGGCCCAGCGGTTGTACGCGGCCGAGGCGTTGTCCTCGCACCACCAGGAGTCGCCGTGCACCCGGCGGTAGGAGACCTCCGTACCGGCCGGGGCCGCGCCGATCCCGAAGCCGAACGGCAGGTCGTACAGGCCGGTGGGCGTGGTGTTCGTGCTCTGCTTGCGGGTGCTGCCCTCGGCCAGGCCCTTCGCGCCGAAACGGGCGGGCGCCGAGCCCGCCTGCCGCCACTCGCCGTGCCGCTTCTCCCACCAGATCAGCCGCCCGTGGGTGGACGAGGGCCGCGGCGCCTCGGCCGTGATCAGCTGCCGGCCGCCGCCGGTGTCCGCCATCCGGGCGGGCAGCGGCGCACCCGTCCGGTCCGTCGCCGGGTGCCCGGGCTCCGCCGCTGCCGGGCCGGAGCCGGCCGTGCCGGCCAGCGCGAGCGCGGCCGCACCGGCCGCCATTGCCAGGAACGAACGCTTCATGACGGCACTGTAGGGGGGAACTGCTCCGCCCGCGCCCCTCGGATTCCGCCGCGCGCCGGAGCGATAGCCGGGCCAGACTCGGGTACGGGGGCCAGAGGGAAGAACCACCGCCGCGGGCGGACCGCCCGCGGCACGCACCACACCGTGAGATCCAGGAGGTCTTCCGTGGAACGGCAGCCGCACCCCACGCGCGCTCACGACCCCGGCGGCCCGACACCGCCCAACCCCGGCCCGGGACCGGTCCCGGACCCCGTGCCGGGCCCGCCCGACCCCGTACCGCCCACCCCCGAGCCGTCCCCGGTCCCGCGCCCGCCAGGGCCGAACCCGGACCCGGTACCGGAACCGTCACCGCAGCCCAGCCCGCTGGGCTGACGTCCGCACCACCAGAAGTACGTCCGCACCACCAGAAGGGAAGGTGCTTCCCATGGCCATCGCCACGGTGAATCCGGCCACCGGCGAGACCCTCAAGACGTTCGACGCGCTCAACGAAGGCGAGATCGAGGACCGGCTGGTCCGGGCGGAGCAGACCTGGCAGGAGTACCGCACCACCGGCTTCGGCCGGCGCGCCAACCTGCTGCGCAAGGCGGCGGACCTGCTGGAGGCCGACGCCGATGACATCGCCCGCACGATGACCACCGAGATGGGCAAGCCGCTGGCCCAGGCCCGTGCGGAGGCCGCCAAATGCGTGAAGACGATGCGCTGGTACGCCGACCACGCCGAGTCGCTGCTCGCCGACGAGCACCCCCGGGCCGCCGACATCAAGGACTCCGGCGCGGCCCGCGCCTACGTGCGCTACCGCCCGCTGGGCCCGGTCCTCGCCGTCATGCCGTGGAACTTCCCGCTGTGGCAGGTGATCCGCTTCGCCGCGCCCGCGCTGATGGCGGGCAACGTCGGCCTGCTCAAGCACTCCTCGAACGTCCCGCAGACGGCGCTGTACCTGGAAGACCTCTTCCGCCGCGCGGGCTTCCCCGACGGCGCCTTCCAGACGCTGCTGATCGGCTCCGGTTCGGTCGAGATGATCCTGCGCGACCCCCGGGTGGCCGCCGCGACGCTGACCGGCAGTGAGCCCGCGGGCCGCTCGGTCGCGTCCATCGCCGGTGACGAGATCAAGAAGACGGTGCTCGAACTGGGCGGCAGCGACCCGTACTTGGTGCTGCCCTCGGCCGACCTGGAGAAGGCGGTGGCCACCGCCGTCACCGCGCGCGTGCAGAACAACGGCCAGTCCTGCATCGCCGCCAAGCGCTTCATCGTCCACACCGATGTCTACGACGAGTTCGCCTCCCGCTTCGCCGAGAAGATGGCCGCGCTCAAGGTCGGCGACCCGATGGCGGAGGAGACCCAGGTGGGTCCGCTCTCCAGCGAGCAGGGCCGCTCCGACCTGGAGGAGCTGGTCGACGACGCCACGCTGCACGGCGCCACCGTGCTGTGCGGCGGCGGCCGGCCCAAGGGCCTGGACCGCGGCTGGTTCTACGAGCCGACCGTGCTCGCCGACGTCACCAAGGAGATGAAGATCTACTACGAGGAGGCGTTCGGGCCGGTCGCCACCCTCTTCCGGGTCGCTGGCCTGGACGAGGCGATCGAGATCGCCAACGACACCTCCTTCGGCCTCAGTTCGAACGCCTGGACGGAGGACGAGGCCGAACAGGAGCGGCTGGTCCGGGACCTCCGCGCGGGCGGCGTCTTCTTCAACGGGATGACCGCCTCGCATCCGGGCATGCCGTTCGGCGGCACCAAGCGTTCCGGGTACGGCCGGGAGCTGGGCGACCACGGCATCCGCGAGTTCTGCAACATCACCACGGTCTGGTACGGCGCCAAGGGCTGACCGCCCATGACCGACGCCTCACGCGCTCCCGGGCGCGGGCACGGCGAATTCGCACCACAGCGCCTTGCCCGCGCCCCGGGCCTCCGCGCCCCACCGGTCCGACAGGGCCTCGACGAGCAGCAGGCCGCGCCCGGAGGTGGCGGTCTCGCCGGGGCTGCGCCGCCGCGGCCAGTGGCTGGACCGGTCCTCGACCTCCAGCCGGACCCGGCCCGGCGGGCCGGCCAGCAGCTCCAGCGAGACCAGTGCCCCGCTGTCGGTGTGCCGCAGCGCGTTGGTGATCAGCTCGGTGGCCACCAGCTCGACATCGCCCGCCACCGCCCCGGCCCGCCACTGGTCCAGCATCCGCCGCAGCTCGTTGCGGACCTCGGCCGGCCCTGTCGGGTCGGCCTGGTGGACGTGCAGCCGCAGCCGCGGCGTGGCCGGGCCGCCGGGCTCGGCCAGCCGGCGCAGCAGCAACAGGGCCATGTCGTCGGGGGAGCCCGGCTGCTCCCACAGCAGCTCCGAGAGGTGGTCGGCCAGCGCGTCCAGCTCGCCGGGCCCGTCCTGTACGGCGCTGGTCAGCGCGTTGAACCCGGCGAGGATGTCCTGGCCCGGCTGCTCGACCAGGCCGTCGGTGCACAGCAGCAGCGTGGAGCCCGCCTCCAGGAACAGCTGCGTCTCCGGGTAGTGGTCCTCGCCGAAGACGGTGGCGAGCCCCAGCGGCAGCCCGCCGTGCACGGTCGGCCAGTGCACGTGCCGCCCCGCGTCCGAGATCATCGGCTCCAGATGCCCGGCCCGGGCCACGTGCAGTACCCCCGACGCGATGTCCGCCTGGATGTACGTGCAGGTCGCGAACCGCTCGGTCTCCAGCTCGGCCAGGAACCGGGAGGCCCGCCCCAGCACCGTCTGCGGCGGATGCCCCTCCCCGGCGTAGGCGCGCAGCGCAATCCGCAGCTGGCCCATCACGGCCGCCGCGTGGGTGTCGTGCCCCTGCACGTCGCCGATCACCACCCCGGTACGGCCCTGCGGCAGCGGGATCACGTCGTACCAGTCGCCGCCCACGTCCCGGCCGGTGCGCGCCGCCTGGTACCGCACCGCGACGTCGCCGCCGGTGATGGCCGGGATCCGGCGCGGCAGCATCGATGCCTGCAGCCCGGTCGCGAACTCCCGCTCCTGGTCGAAGAGGGTGGCCCGCTGGAGGGACTGCGCGATGACGCCGGCCAGCGCCAGCGCCAGGTTCCGGTCCTCCGCCGTGTGCGTCCTCGGCCGGGTGTCGACCAGCCCGAGCGCGCCGATCACCTTGTCCTGCGCGACCAGCGGCAGGAACGCCGCGCCGTGGATGCCGATGTCCTCGATGTACGGCTCCAGCCGCGGGTAGCGCCGCAGCAGCTCCTCGCGGGACGTGAGGAAGGCCGGCTCGCGGGTGAGCGCCGCCTCGGAGAGCGGCAGGGTGCGGTCCAGCGGCATGTGCAGCAGCTCGGGCACGTGCAGCGGCTCCGTGGCCGCGATGACGTCGAAGACGCCGTTGTCGACCAGGCCCAGGGCCAGCGCGTCGGCGCCCAGCCGCAGGGGGCCGGCGCGGTCGGTGAGCACATCGGTGACGTCCTTGACCGACAGCGCCCGGGACAGCGCGGTGGTGGTCCACTGCACGAGCGTGGTCTGCCGCTCGCGCTGCTCGTCGGGGATGGCGAGCAGCGCCGAGTCGGCGAGCTCGGCGGTGGCCTCGCGGACGATCCCGGCCATCCGGTAGGGGCGGCCCGCCTCGCTGCGCAGGATGCGGCCCTGGAGGTGTGTCCAGCGCGGCGTGCCGTCCCGGCAGCGGATGCGGAAGTAGGCGCCGCAGGACCGCCGGCCCTGCTGGATCGCCTGCACGACGGCGTTGTCCAGGCGGTAGCCCTCCTCCTGCGGAACCCGCTGGAGCAGCGCCGGACGCGTCCCCTCGAACTCCTGCGCGTGCAGGTCGAAGACCGCGAGCCCGCCCGCGTCCAGCTCGAAGGCGCCGCTGTCCAGGTTCCAGTCGAAGGAGCCCATCCTGTTGAGCGCGAGCAGGTCGGGCAGGTCGATCCGCGGCCGGTGGATCTCCTCGTGCTCGGGATGCCCGAGGAGGCCGCGGCGGCCCCGGCGCCGGTCCCCGGTGTCGTCCGGGCTCTCCCGTTCCGCGCCGTCCCAGCTCCGCTCCATATCAGGATCTTACGGTCATATTGGGCGAGTATGGGTACTGAGGACGGCGGGGCGTCCCGGACCGTACGCGGCGCCGTCACCCCGCGCGCACGGGCACCGCCGCCCGCGCGGGCCCCAGGACACCAGGGCACCGGAGAGGCGGTGCCCGCATCCACGGATCGAGGAGATCGTGAACAGCACCCTTCCCGTCATCGCCGGCGTCGACGGTTCGGTGAACAGCCTCCGGGCGCTGGACTGGGCGGCCGGCGCGGCCCGGCTCGCCGGTGCCACGTTGCACGCGGTGCACGTCTGGCCGATCACCCCCATGCCGCGCGCGCTCGGCGACGCCCACCCGCACCCGGTCCCCGACCCCGCCGACCCCGTGCTGCAGGACGTCAGAGAACACCTCGCCGATTGGCCCGACGCCCCCGAGACGCGGTACCTCTCCGCGCACGGCGCGTCCACCTCGACGCTGATCCGGCTGAGCGCCCAGGCCCGGCTGCTGGTGCTCGGCTCGCGCGGCCGCGGCGGCTTCACCAGCCTGCTGCTCGGCTCGGCGGGCCGGGCCGCCGCCATGCGGGCCGCCTGCCCGGTCGTGGTCGTGCCCGACGAGCGGCGCGCGGAGCCGGGGGCCGGCACGCAGCACCGGATCGTGCTCGGGCTGCACCCGGAGGAGACCTCCGACGAGACGCTGGACTTCGCCTTCGCCGAGGCCGAGCGCCGCGACGCCGAGCTGCGCGTGGTCACCGCGTACCCGAACCCGTACCCGATGCTCATCGCGCCCGACAGCCTGCCGCCCGGCAACCCCACGACGGGCGAGTTGGAGGCGCACGCAGCTGTCCGCCAGGAGGAGCGGCTGCGCCCCTTCACCGAGCGGCACTACCCGAAGGTGACCGTCGACCCGGTCGTCGTGCAGGGCGATGTGGCCGGCCGCCTGGTCGCCGCGTCCCGCGCCGCCGACCTGGTCGTGGTCGGCCGGCACCGCCGCCGGCTGCGCGACGGCGGCCTGATGGGCTCGGTCGCCAACGCGGTACTGCTGCATGGCCACTGCCCGACGGCGGTGATCCCGGTGCGGTGATCAGCCCACGGCCACCGGCGCGGCACTGCGCGTACGGTGCGCGAGCTTCGCCGTACGCGTGGGCACGTCCACGGTGTACGCGTCGAGGGTCATGCTCCTGGCGGACACCTTCAGCACCATGAATCCGTGGCGGGAGAAGTCCTGCCACTCCGCCGGCACGTCGAAGTGCGCCTTGCCGTCCCCCGTCTTCGAGGCCGCACCGCAGACGACTTGGCGCGTGCCGCCGGTGCGGGCCGACGGCTCCAGCAACTGCAGCGTGTGATCGTGCCCCGACAGGATCAGGTCGGCCCGCCCGCACACCACCTCCTCGTACAGCTCCTTGAGGTGGATGCCGCTGGTGTAGTGCCCGACGGTGAAGCCGTCGTACGAACCGGCGCTGCCGTGCTTGCCGTTGTTCAGGTACGGATGATGGCCGAGCACGATCTTCCACCGGGCCCGGGACTTCTTGAGAGCACCCTCCAGCCACGCCCGCTGCTCCCGCATGTACGGGCCGTCCCAGTGGAAGTACGGGTCGGTCTGCACGACGTACGAGGACACCGGGTTGGTGTCCAGCGCGAAGAACTCGACGAGCGGGGCGCCGCCGCCGTCCGCGCCCGAGCCGGCGGGCAGCGCCACGCTGTAGTAGCGGCTCGGCATGTACCACCGCTTCGAGGTCGTCGCGTAGGCCACCTCCCGGTCGCCGCGCGCGGGGTCGCCGCCGCTGCCCGGTATCAGCCCCGAGCAGTCGTGGTTGCCCAGGACCATCAGCCAGGGCACGTCGATGCCGGTGTTCGGCTTCTCGAACTTGTCCTGGAACTCGTCGTCGTGCGCCGACTCGGGCCCGTTCTCGTAGATGTTGTCGCCCAGCCCGATGGCCAGCCCGATCTGCTCGCTCGCCATCAGGTCCCGGGCGGCGGCGGCCACCGCGTACTGGCCCTCCTCGCCGGTCCCGGCGTCCCCGGTGACCAGCACCGCGAATTCCCCGTTGCCGTTGGGCGCGGTGGGGAAGGGGTACTTCCCGTCCGCCGCCCGGTCCCGTGCCGCGGCCGGCGCGGCCGCCCCGTACGGCAGCACGGCGAGCGCGGCGCCCGCGACGGCGCCGCCCAGGAGCGTGCGCCGGTTCAGGTTCAGCACGGGAGCGGTGCGCGTGGCGGCGGGGGTGGTCGGCTCCCCGCCGGGGACCGTGCCGCTCCGCACCCACTGGTCCTCGGTCATGTCCGCCTGCGGCGGAATCAGCTCACACATGCCAGGAGTTGTCTCATGACCTACTGGTCAGTTGGTGAAGATGTCATGAACGCGGCGTAGACGTTCGGGGGTGTTACCGCATGAGCAAGTACGGCATGTGACCGCAGGTCAGCGTGTTACCGCACGAGCTTGCGCAGCGTACGGCCGCAGTGCCGCGCGTATGCCCGCTGGAACACCGGGACCAGCGGCCCGGCCAGCCGCGTGTACCAACTGGCCGCCCTGCTGAAGGCGGTGACGGTGAACCAGACGGAACCGTCGGCCCGCAGCTCCGCGACGAAGGACTCCTCGCCGCATTCGGGATGCCCCTCCAGCGTCCCGTAACCGAAGCCGATGCGGTCGCTGTCGTACGTGCTCCACACCACCCGGCACGGCGCGGTGATCCGCAGCGGGCCGACGCCGAGCCCGCTCTCCACCGGCGCGCCCGGCTCGGCGCGCTCCGCGCCCGCCCGGATGCGGACACCGGCCGCCCGGTGCATCCGGAAGGTCATGACCGCCTCACCGGCCCGCTCGAAGACCTCCCGGCCGTGCCCGACCGGCACCTCGACGTGCAGATGGTGGTACCCGGCGGGGAGCGGCCCGTGCTGGGTGGCGCCGTGTTCGGGGTAGGTGAGTGCGGCGGTCATGCGCGCTCCTTCGAGCCGGTGGTGCGGTGGACGGAGGCCGGCAGGCGGTGCCAGGCGAGCAGTGCGCAGAGCGCGAAGCCCAGCGCGTTGCCCACGCCGTGGGTCGCGGCCATCCAGGTCAGGGTCGGGTGCGGCAGCCCGCTCGCCTCGCCCAGTGCCCAGCTCAGCGCCAGCAGCATGGTCGCGACGAGGACCGCGGCCGAGACGGCGAGCAGTGCGCGGGTCGTACGGTCGGCCGCCGCGGTCCGCAGGTCGCGCCAGGTGACCAGGGCGACCAGCCACATGCCGCAGGTGAGCACGGCGGCCCCGGCGAACTCCACCCACTCGCCGGTGAAGTACCCGGCCAGTACCAGCAGCGTGCCGGCCGGGACGCTGAGCGCCGCGTACCGCGCGGCGGGGCCGTCGTCCGCCCGGCAGACCAGGCCCGCCACGAGAGCCGCGGCGAACCCGGCGAAGTGGAAGTGCGGCACGGTCAGCGACAGGATGCGCAGCGAGAAGCCGAACAGCTCGGTGCCGTGCCGCTCGGCGACCAGCGCGAGGCCCGCGATCGCCGGGGTGACCAGCGCGGTGAGCACGGCGACCTCGCGCGGGGCGAGCGAGCGGGTGCGGAGCAGCCGCCGGGGCGCGAGCAGGGCGAGGACGAGGGTGGCCGCGGCGTAACAGGCGGCGAGTGCGGTGGCGGCGGGGCCGCGCGGCAGCCACAGGCTCACCGCGCCGAGCGTAGCGGGCAGCCACCAGATCCGGCGCAGCCGCGCCGCGCCGGCCTCGCCGACCAGGGCGAGCCCCATCGGCAGCACCGCCAGCATCCCCACCATGACGACGATACGGACCAACGCGTCCATGCCCGCCCCCTTCTCTTGAACGTGTTCAAGTAACGCTCGGGGTTGACCGTACGCCCTGAGTTGAACTCGTTCAAGTGAGGCTGGCCGGAAGTATCCGGCCGTACGTGCGTGCCCTGGTGGCGGGTCATCGCGGTCGGGCATCTTCAGTGGGCAGCCGGCCGCATCCCTGGACGCCGGCGGTCGTTACTCGGACGAAGTCCCGCGAAAGGCAGACCGTTGGCATCGATGTTCCAGCCCCGTGTACGTCTGGCAGCCCTGGCGGTGTCCACCGCCCTGCTCGGCGCCGCCGCGACCGCGTCGGCCCCCGCTCTCACGCCCACGTCCGCCGCGACGGACCGGCCGGCGGGCGGCGGTCCGGCGGTGGGCCGGCCCTACATCGAGACCAGCCTCTTCTTCGGTACCGCCCATCCGGACGGCAGCCCGCCCGTCACCGACAAGCAGTTCCGGCGTTTCGTGAATGAGTTCGTCACGCCCCGGTTCCCGGACGGGCTGACCGTCCAGGAGGGGGAGGGCCAGTACCGGGACGCGAACGGGACCATCGAGCGTGAGCGCTCCTACGAGCTGATCCTGTTCTACCCCACGGGCCAGGCGGGACCGAGCGGCCGCAAGATCGAGGAAATCCGCTCCGCCTATGAGAAGAAGTTCGCCCAGGAGTCCGTGGCCCGCGTCGACGACCGCACCAGCGTCGACTTCTGACGCGGGCCGTCCGCGCTCAGACCTCCATGGTGCCGTGCCGCCCCGCGCCCGACGCGAAGCGCGCGGCGCCCTCCGCGGCATGGACCAAGGACTCCTGGCCGTGCCGGAGTTCGGCGGCCATCGCCGCCTCCTCTGTCAGCCCGGCCTGCTCGCGTACCGACGCCCGGTCGCCGCGCAGGCACGTCTGCGGGAAGCGGGCGATCTCCGCCGCCAGCGCCTCGGCCTCGGCCCTGGCCCGGCCCTTGGGCACGACCCGGTTGGCCAGCCCCATCTCCAGCGCCTCGGCGGCCGGCACCGGGCGCCCGGTGAGGACCATGTCCATCGCCCGGCTCTCGCCGATCAGCCGCGGCAGCCGGACCGTGCCGCCGTCGATCAGCGGCACGCCCCAGCGCCGGCAGAACACCCCGAAGACCGCGTCCTCCTCGGCCACCCGCAGATCGCACCAGAGCGCCAGCTCCAGGCCGCCCGCCACCGCGTGCCCGCTCACCGCCGCGATCACCGGCTTGGACAGCCGCATCCGGGTCGGGCCCATCGGGCCGTCGCCGTCCGGCGCCACGCGATTGCCGCGCGGCGTGCCGATCGCCTTGAGGTCGGCGCCCGCGCAGAACGTGCCGCCCTCGCCCCACAGCACCGCCACCGACGCCGTCTCGTCCGCCTCGAACTCCCGGAAGGCATCGGCGAGCTGACGGGCCGTCGGACCGTCCACGGCATTGCGGGCCGCGGGCCGGGACAGGACGACCGTGGTGACCGGGCCCGCCCGCACGACCCGTACGGCGCTCATCCGCGGGCCTCGTCGGGGGACTTGGTGCGGGCCCGCGACAGGATCGCGCCCAGGTCCGCGCCGGCCGGCAGGGTGCCGAAGGCGTGACCCCACTCGCCGCCCAGCCGCGAGGCGCAGAAGGCGTCGGCAACCGCCGGGTCGCTGTGCCGGACCAGCAGCGCACCCTGGAGGACCAGCGTCAGTCGCTCCGCGAGCGTACGGGCCAGCAGCTGGGCCCGGTCCGGATCGGCCAGCTCCGGCAGCATCGCCTTCAGCCGCGCCACCGCCGCGTCCAGCCGCGGGTCGGCGCCGGACGCGGCCTCCACCTCGGCGAAGTACGCCTCCAGCCCGGCTGGTTCCTTGGCCAGCGCGCGCAGCACGTCCAGCGCCGCGACGTTGCCCGAGCCCTCCCAGATGGAGAGCAGCGGGGCCTCCCGGTACAGCCGGGGCATCCCCGATTCCTCGACGTAGCCGTTGCCGCCGAGGCACTCCAGGGCCTCCGCCGCGTGCGTCGCGCCGCGCTTGCACACCCAGTACTTGCCGGCCGCCAGCGCGAGGCGGCGCAGCGCGCCCTCGTCGGCGTCGCCCGCCTGCGCCCGGTCCACCGCCGCCGCCAGCCGCAGCCCCAGCGTCGTCGCCGCCTCCGACTCGATCGCCAGGTCCGCCAGCACCGACCGCATCAGCGGCTGGTCGGCCAGCTCCTTCCCGAACGCCCGGCGGTGCGCGGTGTGGTGCAGCGCCTGCCGCAGCCCGGCCCGCATCCCGGCGGCCGAGCCGAGCACGCAGTCCAGCCGGGTCATGTTGACCATCTCCACGATGGTCCGCACCCCGCGCCCCGGCTCGCCCACCGGCCAGGCCACCGCCTCGTCGTACTCGACCTCGGAGGAGGCGTTGGAGCGGTTGCCCAGCTTGTCCTTCAGCCGCATCAGGTGGAAGCGGTTGCGGGTGCCGTCCGGCAGCACGCGGGGGAGCAGGAAGCAGGTCAGCCCCTCGTCCGTCTGCGCCAGCGTCAGGAAGACGTCGCTCATCGGCGCGGAGGTGAACCACTTGTGGCCGGTGATGCGGTACGTCCCGTCCCCGGCCGGCACGGCCCGGGTGGTGTTGGCCCGTACGTCCGAGCCGCCCTGCTTCTCCGTCATCGACATGCCGGCGATCAGCCCGGTCTTGGACAGCGGCGGCCGCAGCCCGAAGTCGTACGTACGCGCCGCGAGCAGCGGCTCGTACTCGGCGGCCAGCCCGGGCGAGGCCCGCAGCGCCGGGACCGCCGCGTACGTCATGGAGATGGGGCAGCCGTGACCGGGCTCGGCCTGCGACCACACGTAGAACTTCGCGGCCCGCACGAGATGGCCGCCGGGGCGGTTCTCGGCCCAGGGCGCGGCGTGCAGGCCCTGCTCCACCGCCACGGTCATCAGCTCGTGCCACGCCGGGTGGAACTCCACCTCGTCCACCCGGTGGCCGTACCGGTCGTGCGTGTGCAGCTTCGGCGGCTGCTCCTCCGCCATCCTCGCCAGCTCCTGCACCTCCGCCGAGCCGGCCAGCGCGCCCAGGACCTGCACCTCGCGCTCACCCCACCCGGCACCCTCCCGGTGCAGCGCCGCCAGCAGGGCCGGGTCGTCCGCCGCGCTGAACCCGGTGAGCGGCGGCGCCTGATTCAGGACTTCATGGGTGACCGTCATACGGCCGACATTACAGTTGTCGTACACGCGATGGAAGTGTGTAACAGTGGCTGTCAGGATGACTGCCATGGATTCACGCCTCACCCTGCGGCCGCTCACCGCGCGCTCCATCGTGCTGAGCACCCTCCTCGGCCACCACCCGCCCCGGCTGCCCGCGCGTGCGCTGGTCAGGGTCGGCGAGCTCTTCGGGATCGCCGAGGGCACCGTCCGGGTCGCCCTCTCGCGTATGGTCGCGGCCGGTGACCTGCGGCAGAGCGACGGCTCGTACGGGCTGACCGCGCGCCTCCTGGAACGTCAGGCCCGGCAGGACGAGAGCCGCGCGCCGCGTACCGGTGCCTGGTCGGGGGAGTGGGAGATCGCACTGGTCGCCGGCGCCGGGCCGCGTACCGCCGCGGACCGCACCGCGCTGCGCCAGGCCATGGCGGAGCTCCGGCTCGGCGAGCTGCGCGAGGGCAGCTGGCTGCGGCCCGCCAACCTCGACCGGCCCCGGCCCGCCGTCGCCGTCGAGCAGTGCACCTGGCTGACCGGCACGCCCGACGGCGACCCCGTGGCGCTCGCCGGCCGGCTGTGGGACCTGGCCGGCTGGTCGGCGCGGGCCCGCGCCCTGCTCGCGGCGCTCGGCCGGGCGGCCACCCCCGCCGACCGCTTCACCGTCTCCGCCGCGATCCTCCGCCACCTCCTCGCCGACCCCCTCCTCCCCGACGCGCTGCTGCCCGGGGACTGGCCGGGGCGTGAACTCCGCGCGCGGTACGGGGAGTTCGAGGCGGAGCTGAGCGAGCTGCTCCGCCGCCACATCGAGGGCTGAGGGGGGCGGTGGCGGCGCGGGGGGCCGGTCGCCGAGCCGGGCCGCCGCGCCGCCCCGCCGTTCACGGCCCCGGCGTCAGCCCGTCCGTACCGAACGTGAAGTCCAGGAACAGCGTGGCGGACAGCACCGCGTGGCTGCCGCGCGGGGTCAGCAGCGGATCGCGCATGCGCAGGTGCAGGCGGTCCAGGGCCTCCCGGCCCGCCGGGCAGCCGTAGCCGCCGGCCCGGACCACGTCCCGGGCGTCCATCTGGACCGACAGCAGCCCCGCCGGCCCGCCCTCGTGCAGCAGCGAGGTGTCGTCGAGCGTCGCCATCAGCGTGAGCAGCGCGTCCATCCGCGCGGCGATCTCGGGCCTGCCGTGCGCCCGGGACTCGCGCAGCGCGGGCAGCGCCACCCGCCGTACGTGCGGGAATCCGGACCCGGCCTGGCCGGTCGCGCCCGGCACATGGAAGTGCAGCCGCGCCCGGCCGCCCGCCGTCTCGACGGGCTTGGGCGTGCCCTCGTACGGCATCCGGGCCAGCGTCGCGGCCGCCGCGCAGGCGGTGTAGCCCGAGCGGCAGCCGGTGGCGGCGGCGCCCGCGACGAGCAGGCCGACGGCCCACAGCTCGCCCCGGTGGCCCGCGGCCTCCGCCGGGAGCTGTTCGCCGAGCCGGCCGAGCTCGGCGCGCAGGTGACGGTCGAGGCGGCGGCCGTCAGCGGTCTCCGCCACCGCGGTGAAGACCGGGCGGAGCGCCGGTATGGAGCGGAGTTCGGCGGCGGGGTCGCCCGAGTCGTGCGGCGTGCCCGCCTCGGGGATGCGCGGCAGCCGGGCGCGTGCGGTGCAGGCGGCCACCGCGAGATCCGCGAGGAGGTGCGGGGTGACCGGGGGAGCGAGGCGGGCGGGCGAGGTCGGCGCGGGCCTGAGCATTCTCGGTGCCTTCCGTCGTACGGGTCGGTCGGTTGCGGGGCGCTGAGCGCGTCCCGAGCCTGTGATGCCGCCCGCGACGACCCGGTACGCGGGACTTTCGTCCCTGATGTCAGGCCCGTATGTCCCCCTTCGCGGCGGCCGCCGATCCCGCGTCGACGCCCCGCACAGGCCCACCTCGTCCGCGCGATCTTGTGCGATCGCACCAGTCGGCTCGCATCTGCTAAGCCCAATCCACAGTCTTCCTTGCAGGTGAGAGGACATCTGCCATAACGTGCCGCACATGCAGTCCTACACGATCGGCCAGGCGGCGCGGCTGCTCGGCGTCAGCGCCGACACGGCGCGCCGCTGGGCGGACGCCGGCAAGGTCCCCACCCACCGGGACGAGGCGGGCCGCCGGCTGATCGACGGCCGTGACCTGGCCGCGTTCTCCACCGAGCTCGCCAAGAGCGGCGCCGGTGAGGACGAGCCCGCCGCCACTTCCGTCCGCAACGCCTTCCCCGGCATCGTCACCGCGATCAAGCTCGGTGATGTCGCGGCGCAGGTGGAGATCCAGGCGGGCCCGCACCGCCTGGTCTCGCTGCTGACCCGGGAAGCGGTGGAAGAGCTGGGGCTGGAGGTCGGCATGCGGGCCACCGCGCGCGTGAAGTCGACCAACGTCCACATCGACCGGGTCTGAGCCCCGAGGAGTCCGCCATGCCCCGCCCCCGTGCGAACCGCCTCCGTACGAACCCTCTCCGTACGACCGGCCGCCGCCGCACCGCTGCCGCCACCGCGCTCTGCGCCGCCCTGATCGTGCCCCTCGCGGCCGGCTGCGGCGGGTCCGGCGACGAGGCGTCCGGCGGCGGCGAGAAGACCACGATCAAGGTGCTCGCCGCCGCCTCGCTCACCGACGTCTTCAAGAAGGCCGGCGCCGAGTACGAGAAGGCCCACCCCGGCACGATCGTGAAGTTCTCCTACGCCGGCTCGCAGCAGCTCGCCGCCCAGGTCAAGCAGGACTTCCCGGCGGACGCGCTGGTCACGGCCGACACCAGGACCATGGACGGCCTCAAGGGGCAGACCGGCACCCCGGTGACCATCGCCCACAACCGCCTGGTCATCGCCGCCGGCAAGGGCAATCCCAAGAAGATCGAGAACCTCAAGGATCTCACCGACAGCAAGCTCAAGGTCGTGCTCGCCGCGCCCGAGGTCCCGGTCGGCCGCTACAGCCGGCAGGTACTGGACCGGCAGCACCTCAAGGTGAAGCCGGTCTCCCAGGAGCAGGACGTGCGCGGCGTGCTCAGCAAGGTGGAGCTCGGCGAGGCCGACGCGGGCATCGTCTACGCGACGGACGCGAAGACCGCACCCGGCAAGGTCGACGCGGTATCGGTGCCCGACGAGCAGAACGCCGTCGCCGCCTACCCGGCCGCCACCCTCAAGGTCTCCGAACACAAGAAGCAGGCCGACTCGTTCGTGACGTGGCTGCGGTCCGCGAAGGCGCAGCAGATCCTGCGCGAGGCCGGGTTCCAGAAGCCATGAGACCTTCCGTGCGCCGGGCGCCGCTCGCACTGGCCGTACCCGCCGTACTGGCCGTGGCGTTCCTGTTCGTCCCGCTGGCCGGCGTCCTGGTCCGTACGACCTGGTCGGACCTGGGTGCGCACCTGACGGCGCCCGGCGTCACGGACGCGATGTGGCTCTCGCTGACCGTCGCGTGCTGGGCGCTGGGGCTCTCGTTGCTGCTCGGCGTGCCGCTCGCCTGGCTGCTGGCCCGGGTGGACTTCCCCGGCAAGGCGCTGGTCCGCTCGCTGGTCCTGCTGCCGATGGTGCTGCCGCCGACCGTGGGCGGCGTCGCGCTGCTGCTCGGCTTCGGGCGGCGGGGACTGCTGGGCGGGGTACTGGAGGACTGGTTCGGCGTCCAGCTGCCGTTCCACACCTCGGGCGCGGTCATCGCGGCGACGTTCGTCTCGATGCCGTTCCTGGTGATCAGCCTGGAAGGCGCGCTGGCCGGGCTGCACGCCCGGTACGAGGAGACCGCGGCCTCCCTCGGCGCCGGTCCCTTCCGGGTCTTCTGCACCGTCACGCTGCCCATGGTCGCCCCGGGACTGGCCGCCGGCGCCGCGCTCACCTGGGCCCGCGCGCTCGGCGAGTTCGGCGCCACGATCACCTTCGCCGGCAACCTCCCCGGCGTCACCCAGACCCTGCCGCTCCAGGTCTACCTGCTGCTCCAGGACAGTCCCGAAGCCGCGACCTCGGTCTCGCTGCTGCTCCTGGCCGTCGCGATGGCCGTACTGGTCGCCCTGCGCGGACGGTGGTCGGTGGGCGCCACGGCGAAGACGCGGACCGGAGCCACTGAGGCAGGTGCCGGGACTGCTGATGGAGGTACGGGCGTGCCGCCCGCCGACGGGCCGCCGGAGGTGCCTGCCGAAGAGGTCCCGGCGGACGCGCCCGCCTGGCCGCTGCACGCCGACGTCACCGGCTTCACCCGCCTCACCCTCGACGCCGGACCCGGCACCACCATCGCCGTCGTCGGCCCCAACGGCGCGGGCAAGACCACCCTGCTGCGCGCGCTCCTCGGGCTCACCCCGCGCGCCCACGCCGCGCTGACCCTCGGGGACGACGACGTCACCGCCCTGCCGCCGCACCGCCGCGGAGTCGCCTGGGTACCGCAGGACGGCGCGCTCTTCCCGCACCTCACCGCCCTCGGCAACACCGCGTACGGGCTCCGCGCCCGCGGTGTGCGCCGTGCGGAGGCCCGGCGCGCCGCCCAGCAGTGGCTGGACCGGCTCGGCGTCGGTCACCTCGCGCACCGCCGTCCGGCCGGCCTGTCCGGGGGGCAGGCCGGCCGGGTCGCACTGGCCAGGGCGCTGGCGGCCGGGCCCCGGCTGCTCCTCCTCGACGAGCCGCTCGCCGCCCTCGACCAGACCACCCGCGCGCACGTCCGGCACACCCTGCGCCGGCACCTCGCCGGCTTCCGCGGCGTCTGCCTGCTCGTCACCCACGACCCGGTCGAGGCGGTCTCGCTGGCCGACCGGGTACTGGTGCTCCAGGACGGCAGCCCCCTCCAGGACGCCGCGCCCGCCGAGCTCTCCCGGCATCCCCGCTCGCCGTGGGTGGCCCGGATGCTCGGGCGCAACGCCTGGCCCGGCACGGCCACCGCCGACGGCCTCGCCCTCGAAGGCCGCCCCGGCCGGCTCACCGCCGCCGAACCACTGGAGAAGGGCACCGAAGCGCTCGCCGTCATCGGCCCCGAGGCGGTGTCCGTGCACCGCGTCCGCCCCGGCGGCAGCCCGCGCAACGTCTGGCCCGGCCGGGTCCGCGAACTCACCGCCGCCGGCAGCCGGCTGCGCGTCCTCATCGGCTCCCCGGAAGTCCCCGACCTCGTCGCCGAGATCACCCACCAGGCCGCCGCCGAACTGGACCTCCGCGACGGCACGGACGTCTGGATCAGCGTCAAGGCCACGGAGGTCACGCTCGTACCGGTGTGACGCACCGTCATGTGTCCGCGAGTTTGGACCCACGGGCGGCGGAAACCCGCAACGGACCGCCAGTCCACGACGTGGAGGTCGAGCAACCATGACCAGCAGTCACGAAACCGGCGACGTCACCGGCACCAAGGACAAGAACTACAACCTGCTCTGGTACACGGAGACATGTCTGGACAACGCCCTGCGGATGGAGACGTACATCCAGGACGCGGAGCGCGAGAAGGACACCGAGCTGGCGGAGCTGTTCCGCAAGGCGCAGGCCGACAGCCGCAAGGGCGCCGAACTCGGCAAGCAGTTGCTGAGCAGCCGACTCGGCGGCTGACGGCCGGACTGACGAACAGGTGTCGGGCGGCGCTCCGCGGAGCGCCGCCCGATACTGTTTCGTTTGCCCGTTTGCCCGTTTCGCCGAGAAGCGTACGATCTTCGTAGAGGGCTACCCGTATGTCCGCAGGCGAGAGCAGGCAAGCGCACGCAAGCGAGAGAGCGGAAAACAGTCCGATGACCTTTGAAGAAACGGTGTCCGTACCGGCCGGCGGCGTCACCCTGACGGGAGACCTGCGGGTACCCGAAGCGGCCCACGCGGTGGTCGTCTTCGCGCACGGCAGCGGGAGTTCCCGGCACAGCCCGCGCAACCGCGGCGTCGCCGCCTACCTGGAAGCCTCCGGCCTGGCCACCCTGCTGATGGACCTGCTGACGGAGGAGGAGGACCGCACCGACGAGGTGACCCGCGAGCACCGCTTCGACATCCGCCTGCTCGGCGAGCGGGTGGTCGCGGCGGTCGACTGGCTCGGCACCCAGCCGGTCACCGAGCGGCTGCGGCCGCACCTCTTCGGCGCCAGTACCGGATCGGCCGCGGCCCTCGTGGCCGCCGCCGCCCGCCCCGAACAGGTGGCCTCCGTCGTCTCCCGCGGCGGGCGCCCCGACCTCGCGGGCGACGCGCTGCGACAGGTACGCGCCCCCGTCCTGCTGATCGTGGGCGGCCACGACGAATCCGTACTGGACCTGAACCGGCAGGCCGCCGCCGAGCTCTCCGCACCGTGCCACCTCCACGTCATCCCCGGCGCCACCCACCTCTTCCCCGAATCCGGTGCGCTCGACCAGGTCGCCGTCGCGGCCCGCGACTGGTTCCTCGCCCCGGGCGAGGAACCGCACGAGCTGGGCACCTGATGAGCACGGACCTTGCGGAGATCGCCGCCCGCGCCCGGCCCCTGACCGGCCCGGAGTCGCTGGACCCGCTGCTGGAGCGGATCGGCGACGCGCGGTACGTCCTGGTGGGCGAGGCGTCGCACGGTACGGCCGAGTTCTACCACTGGCGCGCCGAGCTGACCCGCCGGCTCATCACCGAGAAGGGGTTCTCCTTCGTCGCGGTGGAGGGCGACTGGCCTGACTGCCAGGACGTGCACTGCTCGGTCACCGGCGCGCCCGGGGCGCCCGCCGACCCGGCCGACGCGCTGGCGGGCTTCCGCCGCTGGCCGGCCTGGATGTGGGCCAACACCGAAGTGGCCCGCTTCGCCCGCTGGCTGCGCGCCCACAACGACGAACTGCCCCCGGACCGCCGCGTCGGGTTCTACGGACTGGACGTCTACAGCCTGTGGGAGTCCCTGGACGCCGTACTGGACCATCTGCGGGAGCACGACCCGGGCCAGGTGGACCAGGCCCTGGAGGCGTACCGCTGCTTCGAGCCGTACGACGAGGACCCGCAGAGCTACGCGCTGGCCACGCGCCTGGTGCCCAGCGGCTGCGAGCCGGAGGTGATCCGGCTGCTGGTCGCGGTCCGCGAACGGGCGCAGCGCGCGGCGGCCGCCGACGGCAGCCTGGCCGACCTCGCGGCGCGGCAGAACGCGGAGGTACTGGCCGGGGCCGAACGGTACTACCGGGCCATGGTGCGCGGCGGCCCCGATTCGTGGAACGTGCGCGACCACCACATGGCGGACACCCTCGACCGGCTGATGGCCCATCACGGCCCGGACGCCAAGGCGGTGGTGTGGGAGCACAACACGCACGTCGGCGACGCCCGCGCCACCGACATGGCCGAGGCGGGGCTGGTCAACGTCGGGCAGCTGGTGCGCGAGCGGCACGCGGCCGACGGCGTGGTCCTCATCGGATTCGGGTCCTACGAGGGCACGGTGACGGCGGGCGAGAGCTGGGGCGCCCCGCCGCGGACCATGACCGTCCCCGCGGCCCGTCCGGGCAGTACGGAGGAGCTGCTGCACCAGGCGCTGCCCGGCGATGCCGCGCTTTTCCTGCTCACCCCTACGACGCGGGGCGAGGGGACGGCGGGCCCCGGCCACTGGACGCGGATGCCGCGCGACCACCGGGCCATCGGCGTCGTCTACCGTCCGGAGCGCGAGAAGTGGGGCAACTACGTCCCGACCGTGCTCGACGAGCGGTACGACGCGTTCCTCTATCTGGACGCCACCCGGGCGCTCACCCCGCTGCCCCGGCAGCACCCGGCCGACACGGGTGAGGAGGAGACCTGGCCCAGCGGCCAGTGACCGCTCGCCACCCACCGCCCCCCACGCCTTCCCCGATCGCCTTCATGGCCAAGGAGACAGCCATGCGCTTCACGGACCGAAGAGACGCCGGCCGGCAGCTCGCGCAGCGGCTGCGGCAGCACCTCACGGAGGAGCGGCCCGACGCGCCGGACGGGCCGCTCGTACTGGCCCTGCCGCGCGGCGGGGTGCCCGTCGCCGCCGAGATCGCCCACGAACTGGGCGCGCCGCTGGACGTCTTCATCGCCCGCAAGATCGGCGCCCCGGGCCAGCCCGAACTGGCCGTCGGCGCCCTCGCCGGGGAGGATCCCCCGGTCTTCGACCGCCGCGCCCTGCAGTTCCTCGGCCTGTCCGAGGACGAGCTGGCCGCCGACGTCGCCCGCGAGCGGACCGAACTGCACCGCCGCGAGGACCTCTACCGCGGCAAACGCCCCGAGGCCGTCCTCACCGGCCGCACGGTGATCCTCGTCGACGACGGCCTGGCCACCGGGATGACGGCCACGGCGGCCCTGCGCAACCTGCGCCGCCGCGGTCCGGCGCGCGTCGTCCTCGCCGTACCGGTGGCGTCCCCGACCACCGCCGCCGCGCTGGCCGAGGAGGCCGACGACGTGGTCTGCCTGAGCAAGCCGCCGGACTTCCGCGCGGTCGGCGAGTGGTACGAGGACTTCACCCAGGTCTCCGACGAGCACGTCATCGCATCGCTGCGGGCGGCCACATGAGGTCGGCGCGTGCCCCGTTGAGGTAGTGGGCGCCGATGTCGCGGAGCCGGTGGGCCGGCGAGCTGCGGGTGGTGAGGGCGCGGGCGTTGCGCCAGAAGCGGTCGAAGCCGGGGTCGGTCGCGGGGGAGGGGGCCTGGTTCCCGGCGGTGAGTTCGAGGACGCGCGTGGTGATGCGCAGCGCCGACTCGGTGGCGACGGCCTCGGCGGCGGCGACGAGGAAGGCGATCTCCGCGCGTTCGTCGGGGCCGAGCCCGGGGCCGATCAGAAGACCCTGCGCCATCGCGTCCGTCGCGCGGCCGACGACGGACGACGCGCTGTGCGCCGAGGTCGCCAACTCGCCGTAGGCGAGGAGCAGATAGGGATCCTCACCGGGCGCCGTCGCGTACTCGCCGCTGCCGGTGTCGGTGAACGGATGCACGCCGGGCGCCACCCGACTGATGTCCCGCGCCTCGGCCAGCGCCCCCTCGGCGTTGCCCAGCCCCACGTGGAGCAGGATGAGGCGGAGGGCGAGCGGGGCGAGCGCGGTGTAGGGGGAGACGGTGTACTCGTCCCCCGGGACGGTGCCGAGCACCTGCCCGGCCGCCACCGGCACGTCCTCGAAGCCCACCGTGGCGGCCCCGGTGAGCCGCTGCCCGAGCCGCCCTTCCGGAGCCTCCGGACACACGGTGGTGAACGCCGGATCCACCACCACGATCACCGACTCGCCGCTGTCGGCGTGCACCGCGGAGAGCAGCAGCCGGTCGGCCACGCCCGCGCCCGCGGCGAGCGCACGCTGCCCGTTCAGTACGTACTTCCGTCCCGCCTTCTTCCCGACGGGCGTGAGCAGCAGCCCGGCCCCGGCCGGCGTGCCGGGCGCCTCGGTGCTCCCGGCCCAGAGCCACCGCTCGCGCGCCGCCCGGGACTCGACGCGGGCCGCGTGCTCCGGCGCGCCGAAGAGCCGCGGACCCCAGGACAGGACGTAGTGGCGGGCGAGGAGTTCGGCGAGGGAACTGTCGGCCGCGGCGATCTCCCGTACGGCCGCGCAGGCGGTGCCCCAGTCGGTGCCGCGCCCGCCCGGGCCGGGCGGCGCGAGGAAGCCCGGCAGGCCGGCCTCGCGCAGCCGGGAGACCTCCTCGAACGGCGGCTTGCCCGCCCGGTCCCGGGCGCTCGCGTCGACGGCGAGGTCATCGGCGAGCTCCCGGACGGCGCGCGGCCAGATCCCGTCGCCGTCCTGCTCGCCGGTGGCCGGCGGCGCGATGACGTACCGCGCCGCCGGGTACGGAGCCACGGGGTACGGAGCCATCGCGCCGGTCACCGGCCCGTCGTCGAACCGGCTTCGGCGGGCTGGACCTCCGCCGTGTCGGCCGCGTCCGCCGCGGGCCGCGGTGCGGTCGGGACGGTACGGCGGTGCTCCTTGAGCGAGTACCCGACGGCGGCCGCCCACAGCGCGTAGACCAGTCCGTACACCGTCCACTGGACGGCGTCACCGGCGTCGAGCCAGTCGCTCCGCAGCAGGGTGCGGATGTTGGTGAGCACGATGAGCCCGCCGACCGCCGAGCCGAGGATGCGCGGCGGTACGTGGCGGACCAGCCAGGCGGCGATCGGCGCGGCGATGAGCCCGCCGGCCAGCAGGGCCACCGCCCAGAGCCAGTTGACGCCCTCGGAGCCGAGGCCGACGAAGAAGCCGACGCTCGCCGCGATCGCGACCAGGAACTCACTCGTGTCGATGGAGCCGATGACCTTACGGGGCTCCAGGCGGCCGCTGGCCAGGATCGCCGGCGTGCCGACCGGCCCCCAGCCGCCGCCCCCCGTGGCGTCCAGGAACCCGGCGACCAGCCCGAGCGGGGACAGGAACCGCTTGCGCAGCGGCTTGTCGAGGTTGCCGGTGGGCAGCCCGGAGAGGGTGAAACGGGTCAGTACGTACAGACCGAGCCCCAGCAGGACGACGGCCATCACCGGCTCCGCGACCTCGGTGGAGAGCGCGGACAGGAAGGTCGCGCCCGCGAAGGCGCCGACGGCCCCGGGGATACCGATCTTCAGCACGACGCGCCAGTCGACGTTGCCGAAGCGCCAGTGCGCCGCACCCGAGGCGAGGGTGGTGCCGATCTCGGCGAGGTGCACGGTGGCGGACGCGGCCGCGGGGTTGGTGCCCACGGCGAGCAGCAGGGTGGTGGACGTGACGCCATAGGCCATGCCCAGGCTGCCGTCCACGAGTTGGGCCCCGAGCCCGGCCAAGGCCAACAGGATCAGCGTACGCACGGCTACCTCACAGATTCCCTATGTTTCCCACTGGATTGATAGGAATACTGTGCGCGAAAGACTTTGACAGCAAGGGGCTGTTCGAGATGCGGACTAACGCGTCTCGCTATACGAGAAGCAGTGGGTGAGGGGGTGCCTCTCAGGGATTGGTCCACGCTTCCGGAGTCTCGGTCAACCCGAGAACCTCCGGAGGGAGTTGGGCCGACGCGACATCGGCCAGTGAGACCCCGTCAAGAATCTGCCGGACGTTGGCGCGCAGCGCGACCCACAGCGGCAGCAGCGACTCGGCGGGCCCGGTGTACGACAGCTCCGGCGGCCGGACGCCGCGCACCGACACCAGCGGCCCCTCCACCGCGCGGATGACCTCCGCGATGCTGATCTCCTCGGCCGGCCTGGCCAGCCGGTAACCGCCGTGGCCGCCGCGCTGGCTCCGTACCAGCCCGCTGCGGCGCATATCGTTCAAAATGCCTTCGAGGAACTTGTGCGGAATCTCCTGGGCGGCGGCGATGGCCTCGGCCTTCAGCGGCCCGTCGTCGGTGGATGCGGCGAGCTGCAGCGCGGCCCGTACCGCGTAGTCCGCCCTGGCTGAGATGCGCATACCCGCATTATCCCGCACGGCCGGGGGCGCGCCGGACCGCCCGGCGTCCCGCATCAGGCGCCCCGCGTCCTACGATCACCCGGTGGCGCACAACGACGGACACGGCGACGGATACGGCGACGGGTACCTTTTCGACAACCAGCAGTCCGAGGCGGGGCAGCGCTTCGACGCGCTGTCCGAGCTCTTCGACCCGGTCACCTTCCGGCATCTGACGGCGGTGGGCGTGGCCGAGGGCTGGCACTGCTGGGAGGTGGGGGCCGGCAGCCCCGCCATCCCGGCCTGGCTGGCCGAGCGGACCGGGCCGGCCGGCCGCGTACTGGCCACCGACATCGACACCTCCTGGATGCCACCGGACGCCCCGTTCGAGGTCGCGCGCCACGACGTGGGGACGGAGGAGCCACCCGCCGGACCGTTCGACCTGGTGCATGCCCGGCTGGTCCTCGTGCACGTACCCGAGCGCGCGGCCGCCCTCGAAGCGATGGTGCGCGCGCTGCGGCCGGGCGGCCGGCTCGTAGTGGAGGACGCCGACCCGGCGCTGCAGCCGCTGAGCTGCCTGGACGAGTACGGGCCCGCGCAGCGGCTGGCCAACCGCCTGCGGCGCGCCTCCCGCGAACTGCTCGCCCAGCGCGGCGCGGACCTGGCGTTCGGCCGCACCCTGCCGCGGCTGCTGCGCGAGTCCGGACTCACCGAGGTCGCGGCCGACGCGTACTTCCCCATCACCTCACCGGCCTGCACCGCCCTGGAGCACGCGACCGTACGGCAGCTCCGCGACCGGCTGACCGCCGCCGGCCTCGCCACCGACGAGGAGATCGAGGCCCACCTCGCGAACGTCGCCACCGGCGAACTCGACCTGACGATGGCACCACTGATCTCGGCGTGGGGGCGCAAGCCGGGGCCGTCGGCCGACGGCTGAGAACCGGTACCGCCGTGTCGGCGCGCGTGATCGGTCAGGTCCGGGTGCGGCCGTGCCGGCGGGCGTGATCGGTCAGGATCTCCTCGATGACATGCCGGGCGATGGCCGCCATGACTGGGTTCGTGACCCGGTAGTACCGCAGTTCGGCGAGGGCGACCGACAGCGCCCAGCCGCGCCCCCGCGCCCAGGCCGCGTCGTCGGCCCCCACGGCGGTACGGAAGACGGCCCGGGCGCCCGCCGGCAGGAGGTACCACGCGGCGATCAGGTCGACCGCCGCGTCGCCCAGCCCCAGACACCCGAAGTCGATGACGGCGCTCAGCCGCCCGTTCTCGACCAGGACGTTCCCGGGCTGCAGATCCGCGTGGATCCACACCGCGGGCCCGGTCGGCGCGGGAGCGCGCAGCGCCTCCTCCCACGCGGCGGCCGCCGTCGCGGTATCGATGACCCCGCGCAGCGTTTCCACCGCACCACGCGTCGCGGCGTCCCGCGCCGCCAGGGGCTCACTCCGATAGGAAGGCGGCCCGCCGGCGGTGTCGATCCGGCGCAGCGCACCGATGAACCCGGCCAGATCCTCGGCGAAGGGGCCGGGGTCGAACCCGGATCCGAGGTCGGGGCCGGACCCGGGGGCGGACCCGGTGCGGCCCGGAAGCCACCGGTAGACGGACCAGTGCCAGGGATACCCCTCGCCGGGCACCCCCTTGCCCAGTGGTACCGGAACGGCCACCGGCAGCCGAGGGGCGAGCCACGGCAGCCACCGGTGCTCCTTCGCGACATCGTCGGCGGAACCCGCGGCGCGCGGCAGACGCACGACCATGTCCTGGCCGAGCCGGTACATGGCATTGGACGTACCCGCCGAATTCACCGGCTCGACGGGAAGCCCCGCCCACCGCGGAAACTGCGCACCGACCAGCCGGCGCACGAGCCCGACATCGATCCCGCCGCCACCCACTAGTAACCCCCCGGGATTTGCCGTGTTCTCTCAGCCGTTATGGCGGATCCGGAAACGATAGGCATCCGCCGGGTCCCGATCAACGACTTGAATCGGCGCCCCGGCCCATTGCCACACACTGCTGCCTGTCATACGGGAGAACTGAATCCGCCCGCGGGTGCCTTCCACCGCAACGCGCGGCCAGGATTCGGCAATACGCGCCCGGTCCGTTCCGTGCGAACGCAGTACCTCGGCGAGAACGGCGACCGTGTCGTACCCCTCGAAGGCGACGAAGGAGGGCGCTTCGCCCAGCTGCTCGCGGAGGGCCGTATCGACTCGCGCGCCGAGTGGGGTGAGGCGCTCGGGCAAGTAGCGCAGAAACGGAATCCCGGCGCCGTCGTCGCCCAGCGACTTCGCCCATTCGGCGAACTCCGGCTGCCCGGCCGGAGCGCCCATCACTATCTCGGTGAGGCGCTGGTCGCGGCGGACAGCCTCGACGACCGGGACCGCCGGCTCCGGGTGGCCGACCAGAAGAAGGAGGGCCGTCGCGCGATGGGCGACGAGTCCGTCGCACACGGCGGCGGGGTCGAGCGCGCTCATGTCGAATTCGACGACGGTGCCGCCGTGTGCGGCGAAGCAGTCCCGCAGAATGCGGGTCCCGGACGCCCAGTAGACACTCGGCTGGGTCGCCACGGCGATGCGGCCGTGGCCTGCGCCGAGCAGAAAGTCCGCGTAGACCCGCCAGCCGCGGGACTGCGGCGGCGCGAGGCGCGCCACGTATTCCGTCGGCTGTTCGGTGAGCGCGTCGAGCACCGCTGACGAGCAGAGGTACGGCAGGCCGAGCGCCTGGGCCCTGGTGGCAGCGGCGCGCGCGACGACGCTGTGATACTCGCCCGCCAAGGCGGCCACGCCCAGGCGAGCCAACTCCTCCACCGCCGCCCCGGCCTTCCGCGGATCGGCCGCGGTGTCCCGCACCACCAGCTCCAACGGCCTTCCGCCGACCCCGCCGGCGTCATTGACTTCACGAACGCCCAACTCCAGCCCGGCGAGCAGCTGTTGACCCGCCTCGACCCACCCGGGCCGGGTCAACGGAACGAGAGCGCCGATCCGGACGGCTGATTCGTCAGTGCGTTCCGCACCGGTTGGCGATGGCGGCGTATTCATGTGCTGGCGTCTCCCATGTGGCGATGCGGGCCACTGTACGAGTGGGCCCCTGCCCGTAGTTGGGCAGGGGCCCGGTCGCGCCCTGACTCAAGACCTGGCTCTCAAGGCCCTGTTACGTGTGGCCGGCGAGCTGGAGCATCTGGACCCTTCCGTTGCCTCCGCCGTCGTCCAGGACCAGGAATGTGGCGCGTGAGCCCTGGCTCAGGCGGATCTGGAACTGATCGCCCAGCAGCCTCTTGTAGTTCGTGTCACCGGCCTTCGCGGCTGCCTGAGCGGGGTGGAGCCCCTCGCTCTGGATCGCGTTCTGGAATATGTCGAACTTCTCCTGCTCGGAGTCGGTGAGCTGGCCGTTGACTTCCATCCGGCTCTTGTCGAACGTCCAAGGCATGACGTCGCCTATTCCGTCGTCACGGTGATGTCCTCGAGCGTCAGGTTCTTGACGGCTAATTCGACGCCGCCGAAAGATCGCTCGAACTCATTTCGTCCCACCCGGAGCTTGTTGACCTCGGTCGCGGACCCGCCGGCCGTCATCTCGAAGTTTCCATCGGCCTTGCAGTCGACGATCACCTTGGTCTGCCTGCCGAAGGCCCAGGTGGGGATGTGTGCCTGTACTTCCTGCGGGGCGACTCGAAAAGGACCGGCCATGAGTAATGCCTCCCGTGATTCTCGGTTTTTTCCTCTTCTCGCCCAAATGGGTATCGGTCTTTTCGGTTTGCCGTCAAGGTTGCCTTGCGTCGGACCGGGCGAATTCGGACGCCCTGAAGATCCTGAATAAGTCTGGTACCGGAAAACGTAGGGCGTTTCTGTTGGTTGTCCGGAAAGTGCCCACAGATTTACGGAGGTTTCGTCGTCGCGGGCCCGGCCGACCGTGGGGAACGGGTCAGATCGTGGCCAGGACTGTGCGGGAGGCCGCGAGGGCCTGCTCGGCGTAGGCGCGGCCGAAGAGCACCGTGTGCACCAGCAGGGGGAAGAGCTGGTGCAGGGCGATGCGGTCCGCCCAGCCGTCGGCGAGGGGCGCCGCCTCCTGGTAGCCGTCCAGTATCCGGTCCAGGTGAGGGCAGCCGAACAGATGGAGCATGGCCAGGTCGGTCTCGCGGTGTCCGCCGTGCGCGGCCGGGTCGATCAGCCAGGCGTCGCCGTCGGCGCCCCACAGCACGTTGCCGTTCCACAGGTCGCCGTGGAGCCGGGCGGGCGGCTCGGCAGGGCCCGCCAGTTCGGGCAGCCGCTCCACCACTCGCTCGATCACGGCCGCCTCGGCGGGGCGTACCGTGCCGTCGTCGACCGCGCGGCGCAGGTAGGGCAGTACCCGGTACTCGCCGTACCAGCGCGGCCAGTCGGTGCCGGGGACGTTGCGCATCGGGGCCAGGCCGATGGTGGCGTCCTCGGGGCCGCCGGGCGGCGGGGCGCCGAACGCGGGCGCGCCGGCGGCGTGCAGGGCGGCCAGGTCGCGGCCGAGGTGGGCCGCGGCCGCCGCGCTCGGCCGGCCGGCCGCCACGCGGTCCATGACCAGCCAGCGCCCGTCCTGGCCGTGCACCGCCGGGAGGCGGACCGTGCCGGCGTCGGCCAGCCAGCGGAGCCCGGCCGCCTCGGCCCGCACCGCGCCGGGGTCGTCGCCGCGCTTGACCACCACGGTCCGCCCGCCGTCGAGCGTGACCTCGGCGAGCGCGGGGGACAGCCGCCGCTCGGCGGTCACGGACCGTCCGGTGAGCCGTGCCGCCACGGCCCCCGGGCCCTTGTCACCCCCGGCTGCCGGACCGTCGGCCGTCGGACCCGCGGTCATGCGTCGTCCGGGCGCTCGGGCACCCCGTCCAGACGCTCGCGCACCCAGGCGAGCAGCCCCGGCGTCGCGGCTTCGATCATGGCCAGCATCTCGTCGAAGCCCTCCGGGCCGCCGTAGTACGGGTCGGGCACTTCCCGCTCGCCGGCGGCCCGCGGGTCGAAGGACCGCATCAGCCGGATCCGGGACGGCTCCGTCACCAGGCGGCGCAGCGCCTTTTCATGGCCGCGGTCCATCGCCACGAACAGATCGGCGTCCAGATGCTCGGCGCCGACCTGGGCCGCGATGTGCTGCGTCGGGTAGCCATGCCGGGTCAGTACTTCACCGGCCCGTTCGTCGATCGGTTCACCGACGTGCCAGGGGCCGATACCGGCACTGCTGACCCGTACCGCGTCCTCCAGGCCCGCCCGGCGCAGCTGCTCCTCGAAGACCAGCGCGGCCGACGGGGACCGGCAGATGTTTCCGCTGCAGATGAAACTGATGTGCACGGCACCAGGGTACGGCCGCGATCGGCGGCGACGTGGTACCGCGCCGTCCTGCGCCTCCGTCACCCGCCCCCGCTATGAGGGAGATCACAAGGGGCTTGCCCGTGTGCAGCGCAACCTGCTGACGGGGCGGTGGGTCACGTAAGCGTCCGGCGTCCGTGTCCATGTCCGGCGCCCATGTTCGCTGCCACGAAAGGGTTCCATGAAGCTCTCCCGCGCTCTCTCGGCCGCCGCTGCGGTCGTCGCCGTCGGCTCCATGTCACTGCTCGCTTCTCCCGCCGCGTACGCGGCGGGAGTAACGCCCACGGACAGCGGTACCCCTTCCGCGTCGGCCACGACGACACCGAGCGCCAAGGCAACACCCAGCGCCAAGACGACACCGAGCGCCACCCCGTCGCCGACATACACCCGCCCGGCCTTCTGTTCCGGGATTCCGGACGAGGAGCGCGGGAAGACCGAGCTGCGTGGCCTGCCGAGCGAGATCGTCGCCGGCTCCGGGTGGCATGAGTTCACGTATCGCGTCAGCAACGTCTCCACGGTCACGCTGATGGAGACCGATGTGACGCTCTACCTCGGCACCGCCGACCCGGAGATCGACGATGTCTCCGAACTCGCCGTCACCGTCGAGTGGTTCAACCCGAAGAGCGGCTCGTGGCAGCCCGTCGAGGGCGAGGGCGCGGAGTGGGACGACAACCAGGACTTCGCCACCGTGGGCACCCTCAAGCCGGGCGACTACGCGGACGCCAGGATGCGCATCAAGATCGGTAAGGGTGCCGAGGCGGGGGCGGGCTACTTCTTCACCACGGGGTATTCGTACGGCGAGGACGACCAGTGCGGCTATGACGACATCAGCCAGTTCGACTTCACCGTCCTGGCGGCGGGCGGTGATCCCGGCGAGGTCGAGGACGCCGAGGGCAAGCCGGGCAGTGCGGACGGCCTGCCCGGGCCGGTGAAGGACCGGCCCGGAGACGGCAAGGACGACCACGCGCCGCGGGGTGAGCACACGTCGCGGGGTGACCACGCACCGCAGGGCGACCACGCACCGCAGGGCGGCCGCGCCGAGCTGCCCGTCAGCGGCAATCTCGCCGAGACCGGTGCGTCGAGCGCGCTGCCGACCGTGGCCGCCCTCGGCGGCGCCGCCGTCCTCGCGGGCGCGGGCGCCGTCGTGGTCGTACGCCGCCGCCGGGCCACGGCGGGCGAATAAAACGACGAGGTCGGTGCGGAACTTCAATAGACTGACGGCGCGATGAAGAAAACGGGGGCAGGGGTCGTGGACACCGTGCAGGTGACGCTCAGGGGGGACCGTAAGCAAGGGGCGGCGGCCGCCATCGCGTAATTCCGCGGCGATGCCGCTCCCGCCCGGCGGCCGACCACGGCGAGCCCGCGCCCGATCCCGAACACGTTCCAGTGAGGTGTGCCCGACCATGACCGAACCCGCGACCGCCGGGGGCGTGGAGTCTCCGCCCGGCAGTTCCCCCGCGCGCGCCCCCGTGCGCGCTTCCGTACTCATAACCGTGCTGGTCGTCTCGGCCTTCGTGATGATCCTCAATGAGACGATCCTGAGCGTCGCGCTGCGCGACCTCACCGTCGACCTGGGCATCTCCACCACGACGGTGCAGTGGCTGACCAGCGGCTTCCTGCTGACCATGGCCGTGATCATCCCCATCACCGGCTTCCTGCTCGAACGCTTCACCGCGCGCCAGGTCTTCCTGGCCTCACTGACGCTGTTCACCCTCGGCACGCTCGTCAGCGGTCTCGCGCCCGGGTTCGGGGTGCTGATGGCCGGGCGCGTGGTGCAGGCGTGCGGCACCGCCGTCATGCTGCCGCTGCTCATGACCTCGGTGATGCGCCTCGTACCGCCCGAGAAGCGCGGCGCGACGATGGGCACGATCAGCATCGTCATCGCGGTCGCCCCCGCCGTGGGCCCGACGGTGGGCGGTGCGGTGCTCGCCTCGCTGGGCTGGCGCTGGATGTTCTGGATCGTCCTGCCGCTCGCCGTGGCCGCGCTCGTCATGGGGGCGGTCTGGATGCGCCTGGACGGTGAGACGCGGAAGGTGCCGCTGGACCTGCTCTCCGTAGTGCTGTCCGCCGTCGGCTTCGGCGGCGTCCTCTACGGCCTGGCGTCCGTCGGCGAGTCCGGCGGCGCGGAGCACACGGTCCCGCCGTGGGTCCCGATCGTGGTCGGCCTCGCGTCGCTGGGCGTGTTCGTCGCCCGTCAGCTCAGTCTGCAGCGTGCGGACCGCGCCCTGCTCGACCTGCGCCCGTTCAGGACCCGTACCTTCACGGTGGCGCTGGTCCTGTCAGCGCTGCTGTTCATGTGCCTGCTGGGCGTCGGGTCGATCATGCTGCCGCTGTACCTGCAGACCGTGCTGCGTACCAGTACGTTCGTCAGCGGCCTGGCCGTCCTCCCCGGCGGGCTGCTGCTCGGCCTGCTGGGCCGTCCGGTGGGGCGGCTGTTCGACCGCTTCGGCGCCCGCCCGCTGGTGATCCCGGGCGCGCTGGCCCTGGCCGTCTCGCTGTGGCTCTTCACCTTCCTCGGCGCCGGCTCACCGCTGGCCGCGGTCATCGCCATCCACATCCTGCTGATGGCCGGGCTCGGGCTGATGATGACGCCGCTGATGACCGAGTCCCTGGGCGCGCTGGACGGGCACCTCCAGTCCCACGGCAGCGCGATCCTCGCCACGCTTCAGCAGGTCGCGGGCGCGTTCGGCACGGCCGTCTTCGTCACCGTCGCCTCCCTGAGCACCTCCGACCCGTCGGGCGCGCCCGACGCCGGCGGTCTGCGCACGGCGTTCATGGCCGCCGGAGTCATCGGTCTGCTCGCCTTCGTCACGTCGCTGTTCCTCAGCACGGCCCGGCCCGCCCCGCAGGACTCCACCCCGGCCGCCGCCACCACCGACACCGACGCCGACACCGGCACCGGCACCGACGCCGACACCAGGAAGGAAGCGCAAGCCGACGTCGTCGAGCACACCCCCTGACGCCGAGGCGGTGCTCGCGGCGATGCGGTGCATCCCCGCGGCGCCGCCTCATCGGCGCGGAGCTGGTTTCTCCGTTCCCGCGCGGGGGACTCCGTGTGGTGTCCACGGGGGCCGACCGGTGTGACGGTAAGGGAGCCGAAGATGTCCATGACTGCGAAGATGCTGGGTACCCACCCCGTCGACCTCGGCCGGGCCGGCCGCGAGGCGCTCGTGTCCTGCATCGATCAGGTACTGGAGTGCGCCCAGGCATGCACGGTCTGCGCCGATGCCTGCCTGGCTGAGGAGCAGCCGGCCGAGCTGCGCAGGTGTATCCGTACGGACCTCGACTGCGCGGACGTCTGCGCCGCCACCGCCCGGGTCCTGTCGCGGTACACCGGCGAGGACGCCGGCATGGTCCGGGACGTGCTGGAGACCTGCGCGACGGTGTGCCTGGCCTGCGGTGCCGAGTGCGAGCGCCACGCCAAGACGCACGAGCACTGCGCGGTGTGTGCCGAGGCATGCCGGAGCTGCGCGGACGCGTGCCGCGCGCTGCTGGCGACGCTGTCCTGAGGGGGGCCTCATGGAATGCTACGAGTGCGCCCGGGAGGGGGCCGCGGCTGCGGCCGTCGCCGTGTGCCGGGAGTGCGGTGCGGCGGTGTGCCTCCGCCATGTACGCACCGAAGAGACGGAGATCCTCAAGCCCGCGGGCCTGGGCAAGGTGACGAGCGATCAGTCCGCCCGCCGGCTGACGTGTCCGGTATGCCGACGAGCGGAAGCAACCGCTTGAGCGGCCTCGTGCGAGCCGAGGCTGGACGCGTGACAGCACCGGGCCTTCTTGGCCGGCCGGGCGCCGGTGGTCTCAGCGCCAGTCGTCGATCACATAGGCGTCGGGGTGGCTGTATCCGGGTTCGTTGGGCCGGTGCATGGTCACGCCCTGCAACCAAGTGCGGAAACCGCGGTCGATCATGCGCCGGTAGGCATCCGGGCGGCCCAGGTTCATTCCGGCATCCAACTCGCCCAGTCCGCGCTCGGCGGCCAGCCGCTCGCACGCGTCGAGCAGTCGCTCGAACCGGTCGGCGGCCTCCGGACCAGGACGTACGGCGCCGAATTTGACGAAGCACACGTCCGTGCCGGCCTCCGACCCGGCGCCGCAGTGGCAGACGGCCAGGCCATCGAGCTCGGAGCCGGCGCCATGGAGCAGGATGGTGTCACCGAGTCCCTGCGCGTGCACGGCCACGATCTCGCGTTCCAGGCTCAGGCCCTCGTACACGGCTCCGGTCAGTGCGCGACAGAGGCTCAGCGCGTCGGGCCGCTCGGCGGCGGGCAGCTCGCCGTAGAGCACCCGGCCGGGGACTGCGGCACCGTCTGCGACCTGCTTCTTCATGATGGCTGTGAGGAATCGGGGCCAGAAACCGTAGCGGCGGTAGAGCTCAAGATGCTTGGCACTGTGCGAGAAGGTGAACAGGCCGAGGTGGCGGTTCCCCCAGGCGTCGAAGCAGTCCATGACCGGCTCCATCAGACGCCTGCCGATGCCCTGGTCCCACAGATCCGGACGCACGGTCAGCGGGCCGAAAAAACCGACGCTGCCCCAGTTGGTGGCGAAGTTCGATCCGGCGAGCTCGCCCTCGACCGTCGCCGCGAACGCCGCCCGCGGATCTGCCGCCCAGCGCGTACGGACGTAGTCCACGGTCCCAAAAGGATCAGGTGCCCCGAGGAACGTCCCGAAGGCCGTCCTGCAGATCTCATCGGCCCGATCCAGCTCCGACTCACCCAGCGGGCGGACTGATACCGGGGCCGCTCCACTCTTGCGCTCCGCTACCGGTGGGCTCATCGCTCTCTCCTTCCCACCCCATTCCATCGCACCACGGGAGTACCTCGCGGGCGAGGCGAACGGTCCCACCACCCCTAGGGGACTCCCCGTACATCTCCAAGGTGATCGTCCGGCCTCCCGTACATCCTCCGGCGGATGCGGATAACCGCAGGTGGAGGGACGAATGGCGGGGTCCGGGCCGCATAGCGTCGAGCCTCGACGACCGACATGACCAGGAGGCTCGCGATGTACGGGAAGGCATTCGCTCCGGAGTATCAGGGGGAGCTGGGGGCGGAGTTGAGTGTGAACTCCTCGTACGAGGACGTGCTCGTCGCGGCGCGGAGAGTGCGGGGCGCGGCGGGGACGCCGGGGGACGCCGCGCGGGCCGCGCTCGCGGAGGCCGAGGCCGGGCGGCGGCTCGGGCGGGTGGCGGAGGCGGGGGACGCCTGGCGGGCCAGCTACCGCAGTGCGCGGGACGCGCAGGACGCCGGCGGGATGGCGTGGGCGCTGTGGAGCGGCGGCACTCTCGCCCGCCAGTGCGGGCGCCTCGCGCTCGCCCGCCGGCTGCTCGCGGCCGCCGTCGCGTTCGCCGAGCAGGGCGGTGACCGCCTCGCCCACGGATACGCGCTGGCCGGGCTCGCCGAGACCGGCCGGATACAGGGCGACTACGAGGCCGTCGCCGAGCTGCACGAAGAGCTGCTGGCCCAGGCCAGGGCGCACGGCGAGGCCCGGCACATGGTGTGGGCGATGTCGGGGATCGCGCAGATGCACCGCAACAAGGGGGAGTACGAGAAGGCGCTGGAGCTGTTCGAGGAGTCGGTGCGGATCGCCGAGGGGGCTGACGACGTGCGGGGGCTCGCGTGGTCGTTGCGCGGGGTGGCCGACGTGCGGTCCGAGCTGGGGGAGACCGAGGAGGCGCTGCGGCTGCTCAGCAAGGGGGAGGTGCTGTGCCGGGGGCTGGATCTGGCCGGAGCGCTGGCGTACAACCACAAGATGCGCGGGAACGTGCTGTACCGGGCCGGGCGGTACGAGGAGGCATGTGCCGTCTACAGGGGTGCGCTGGCGGAGTTCCGGGCCATGTCCGAGCCGCGCGGCAGCGCCCTCGCGCGGCTGGGGCTGGTGAAGTCGCGGGCGCGGACGGGCCGGCCGTACGACGAGGTGGTCGCCGAGCTGGCCGAGGTCGAGCGCGAGGTCACCCGGATCGGACTGCGGCACGCCCGCGACAGCGTCAGGGCCTTTCGCGCAGAGCTGTCGGCGGGAAGAACTGCCGTACCGGCTCCCGGTGCCACCACGCGCCGGTCTCCCGCAGTTCCCGCCAGGTCGTGAAGCGGTAGCGGTAGAACAGCGCTCGTACGTGCCGGGGCGGCGCGTCGGGGAAGGGGTTGCGGCGGAGCAGGCGCAGGGTGTCGCGGTCGTTCTCCAGGAGACGCTCCAGGAACGGGCCGAACCAGCGTCCCGCGTAGCCCGGCGACAGCGCCGCGAACCACATCAGCCAGTCGAGCCGGAGGTGGTACGGAGCGAACGGACGCGGCATGCGGCGTACGTCGCCCGGCTTGCCCTTGAAGTCGTACTCCCGCCACTCCGTGTCCTCGGTGATCACCTCGTCCGCCGTGCCCTCGATGACCACCTCGTGCCGGATACGGGTGATGGAGCCGAACGCGCCGTACGCGTTGACCAGGTGCAGCGGCTCGAACGAGGTGTTCATCCGCTGCCGGCGGGAGAGCAGATTGAGCGCCGGGCGGTAGCTGAGGTACAGCACCCCCGCGGTCGCGGCGATGACCAGGATCTCGTACCAGAGCGGGGGCGGGGCGAGGTCCGCCGGCGGGCCGGCGAGGCCGCCGAGGCCGACCGCAGAGGCGTCCACCACGGACACCGCGATCACGATCGTCGCCCAGTTCAGCCAGGCGAAATTGCCCGAGAGCACCAGCCACAGCTGGGTGACGATCATCGCCAGCGCCGCCCAGGTGGCGATCGGCTGCGGCGTGAAGAGGAGGACGGGCGCGAGGAGCTGCGCCACGTGGTTCGCGGCCGTCTCGACGCGGTGCAGCGGCCGCGGCAGATGGTGGAAGAACCAGCTCAGCGGGCCCGGCATGGGCTGCGTCTCGTGGTGGTAGTACAGGCAGGTCAGGTCGCGCCAGCACGGGTCGCCGCGCATCTTGATCAGTCCGGCGCCGAACTCCAGCCGGAACAGCAGCCAGCGCAGCAGCCACAGCACAAGGACGGGCGGCGCGGTGCGCGCGTTCCCCAGGAAGACCGCCAGCGCGCCCGTTTCGAGGAGCAGCGTCTCCCAGCCGAAGCCGTACCAGGTCTGCCCGACATTGACGATCGAGAGGTACATCGCCCACAGCGCGGCCCACCACACCATCGAAACCCACAGCGGCACGGCGTCGGCGGCGCCCGCCAGCACGGCCGCCGCCAGCAGCGCCCCCGCCCACGCCCAGCCCGCGAAGAAGCGGTCCGAGAAGCGCCAGTGGAAGACCGACGGCGCCACCCGGAAGGGCACGCGGCGCACGAAGTCCGGTACGGGGGTCATGCCGCGTTCCCCGATCAGCGCCCTGAACTGCAGCGCCGCCGACACGAACGCGATCACGTACAACGCGGCCAGGCCCCGCTGGAAGACCAGCCGGCCCAGCCAGTACCCGGGTGCCGAAAACCACTCCACACCCCTATCCGTAGCACTGTGGCGGGTCGCTGGAGTGGCTGAAACGGGCCGTACGGAGGCAGTTTCTCCGTCCTGTAACCCTATCGACGGTAATTACCGCGCAGCGGGGAACCCATGTCGTTAGGCTGGGGGGCGACGGACGACCTGTCTGGGAGATGCCGACATCCTCGGCCCGTCGCGGGATGCGCCACGAACCATGGCCGAACTCCCGGTTGTGACATACGGCGCCACCGCGTCAAGTACCTCATCCCTTTGGCTAAGGAGTGCGTGGTGGCACCGGAACAGACGATCAGCAAGCAGCCCCGACCGAAGCAGGGCGAGCGCCAGGGGCGCATCCGGGAGGTGCGCAACCTCGAGGTCTGGAGCCGCTGCGCCCCCGTCCACCTGGCGGGCTGCGACGACGAATCGACGGCTGAGCAGCACATCTTCCGCGGGATCGACTGACACGCAGGCCGGCCGGGTGACCCGGCCGGCCCGTTCGTCCGCCGGCCGCCGTGCGCGGCCGGCGCCTCTCTTCTTCGGGCCGTCGGCTACGGACGGCGGCCCAGCAGGCAGAGCAGCCGGGTCTGGTCGTCGGCGCCCGGCGGCGGCTCGATCGCCGGTGCGAAGAGCCCCGTTTCCTTGAGGTCCTTGGCGTACGGTTCGACCTCCCGCAGCGCCGTGGTCACCAGCTCTCCCGGCAGCTCCTCGGACGCGCCCACCGCCCGTGACAGGTCCCAGGCGTGCACGACCGCGTCCATTGTCATCTGACTGCAGTACGCGGCCGCGCCGGTCAGCCCGTACGACAGATGGACCCGCCGGTCCAGGGCGCCGGGCTCGGTGAACGCCGCGACCGCGGCGACCGCGGCGCGATCCCAGGTCGCGACCGGGTCCTCACCCAGCACGTCGCCGTCGAACTCCTCGCCGACCTCCTCGATGGTGGCACCGTCCCGCACCAGCCGTGGCACCCACAGCTGCTCGGCGGTGAGGTGGTTCACCAGGTCGCGCACCGTCCAGTTCGTGCACGGTGTCGCGGCGTCCCACTGGTCGTCGCCCACGGCGTGGACACGGTCCCCGAACAGCTCGATGGCCTCGCCGTGCCGGCGCAGAATGTCGTCGGTCTCCATGCGTCCTCAGCATAGGAGCGGGCCCCGGCGGCGGCCCCTCCCGACGCGCGTTCGTCTCGCGCGCCGGGTGACCGGATCGCGTACGTGGTGCGCAAGGAACCGGCCGATCCGGAAGTCACCACCGCCGCCGCCCGGCGGGCCCGCCGATTACGCCGGCGCCTTGTCCGGAACGATCTGCAGCTTGCGGCCCGTGCCGAGCTTGAAGGTCTCCAGGGCCTCGGCGTACTCGTCCAGCGCGAACTGGTGGGTGATCATCGTCTCGGAGTCGATGACGCCCTTGCCGAGCAGCTCCACCGCGCGCCCGTAGCTGTGCAGGATCGCCATCGAGCCGACGATGCGGATCTCGTCGTTGTAGATCCGGAACGGCGAGAACTTCGCCAGCTCCTGGTCGGGGGCGCAGCCGAACTGCTGGAACGTGCCGCCGCGGATCGGCCGGGTCAGCCCGTCCTCGATGGCCTTGATGTTGCCGGTGCAGTCCGTGACGACCTCCCAGCCCAGCCGCCGCTCCAGGTCGTCCGCGCTGGTGGCGACGTGATCGGCGCCCAGCTTCTTCGCCACCGCGAGGCGGTCCTCGTTGATGTCCACGACGGAGACGGAGCCCGCCCCGGCGCGCTGGGCGACCTGCATGTAGAGCAGGCCCATGGTGCCCGCGCCGTAGATGAGGAAGTTGTCGCCGAGCTTGGGGTCGACGATGTCGAAGCCGCGCACGATCGTCGACAGCGGCTCGATGAGCGGGGCGTGCCGCAGCTCGACGGTCTCGGGCAGCCGGTAACAGTTGCGGGCCGGTACCTTCACGTACTCGGCAGCGGCGCCGTCCACGGTGATGCCGATCGTGCCCCACTGCTCGCAGAGGTTGCCGCGGCCGATGGCACAGAAGTGGCAGGCGCCGCAGTAGATCGCCGGGTCGGCGGCGATCTTGTCGCCCTCGGCGAAGGCGGTGACGCCCTCGCCCACCGCGACGATCTCGCCGGAGAACTCGTGCCCCGGGATCACCGGGTACCGGGTGGGCCCGAACTCGCCCGCCAGCATGTGCACATCGGTACCGCACAGCCCGGCGGCGGTGACCTTGACGACGACCTCGCCGGGGCCCGGTGTGGGGTCCGGCACGGTGGTGACGTTCAGCTTGTTCGGTTCCTCGATGACTACTGCGCGCATGGTGCTCACACCTTTCGGAGGAGATCGGAGGAGAGGGAGGGGGAGCGGCGGTTCAGGCGGGGATGGCGCGGTTGCGGGACTCGACCTGCTTGATCTTCTCCACCTTGGGTGCGGAGCCGCCGCCCGCGAAGTCCGAGACCAGCCAGTGGTCCAGGCATACCAGCGCGGCATGCACTCCCATGGTGCGGCTGCCGAAGCAGGCGATCTGCGCGTCGTTGGACTTGCGGGCCCGCTCGGCGCTGTAGCTGTCCGGGATCTGCGCGGCACGGATGCCGGGCACCTTGTTGGCCGCGATGGCCATGCCGATGCCGGTGCCGCACACGAGGACGGCGCGTTCGTGCTCGCCGCGGGCGACGCTGCGGGCCACCCGCTCGGCCACGTCCGGGTAGTCCTCGTCGGGGGTGGCGCTGAGGTCGGTGACCGGGTAGCCGCGGTCCGTGAGGTGCGCGATCATCGCGTCCTTCATCTCGAAGGCGGCGTCGTCGCAGCCGATGGCGATGCGGTAGGTCATGGAGTCTCCCTGGAGTGATCAGACGGGGGCGATCTCGTCGAGGACGCGGCGCAGGCCCTCGGTGTCGTGCGCGAGCCGGCCGAGGAACAGGCCGTCGACGGGGCCGGCGGAGAGCCGGGCGTACGTACCGGGCCCGGCGGTGCCGCCGTAGATCAGGCGGCCGCGTACGTCGTGCTCGTCCAGGCAGCCGCGGATCGCGGCGGCCACTGCGAGAACGTGATCGGCGGGGGCGGGATCGGCGGCGCCGATGGCCCAGACCGGCTCGTAGGCGATGACCACCTCACTGCCCGGCACGGCGCCCGCGAGCGCGGACCGCACCTGCGTGAGGGTCTCCTCGACGGCCGCCCCGAGGTCGGCGCCGTCCCGCTCGCCCGCGCAGACGACGGGGACCAGCCCGGCGGCGGTGGCGGCGCGGGTCTTGGCGCGCACGGTCTCGTCCGTCTCGCCGAAGTGCGCGCGCCGCTCGGCGTGCCCCACCTCGACGTACGTGGCGCCGGCCTCGGCGAGCATCCCGGCGGACACCTCGCCGGTCCACGGGCCGGACTCGGCCCAGTGCACGTCCTGCGCGCCGAAGGCCACGCCGGTGCCGGCCAGCAGCTCGCGGGCGTCGGCCAGGGCCGGGAAGGCGGGGAGGACGAACAGGTCGACGGCGCGTGTACCGAGCGCGGCGGTACCGGCCAGCGCGGCGACGTCCGCGAGCCACTTCCGGGTCTCGGCGAGACCGAAGTACAGCTTCAGCGAGACGCCGATCACGGGGCGGCGGAGGTCAGGAATCACGTCGTTCATGATGCTTAGAACAAAAGCACATGTGAAGTTCTCAAATCAAGACGTGAACTTCACGGGATCGGTGTTATTTCTGCTCCCCGTCGCGCCGGGGCGGGCCGGGTGGCGGAGATGCGGAATAGTCACGAGGTCCGATACGGTTGGCGGAGTAGTTCACGATTCAACTACCGCGAGCTCTCGCGGACCGTACGGAGGCGGCCACCATGCAGTTCGGGATCTTCACCGTCGGAGACGTCACCACCGACCCGACGACGGGCCGGACGCCGACCGAGCACGAGCGGATCAAGGCGATGCTCGCCATCGCGCTCAAGGCGGAGGAGGTCGGCCTGGACGTCTTCGCGACCGGCGAGCACCACAACCCGCCCTTCGTGCCGTCCTCGCCGACCACCATGCTCGGCTACCTCGCGGCGCGCACGGAGAAGCTGATCCTCTCCACGTCCACCACGCTGATCACCACCAACGACCCGGTGAAGATCGCCGAGGACTTCGCGATGCTGCAGCACATCACCGACGGCCGGATGGACGTGATGATGGGGCGCGGCAACACCGGCCCGGTCTACCCCTGGTTCGGCCAGGACATCCGCCAGGGCATCCCGCTCGCCATCGAGAACTACGCCCTGCTGCACAAGCTGTGGCGCGAGGACGTGGTCGACTGGGAGGGCAAGTTCCGCACCCCGCTGCAGGGCTTCACCTCGACGCCCCGCCCGCTGGACGGCGTACCGCCCTTCGTGTGGCACGGCTCCATCCGCAGTCCGGAGATCGCCGAACAGGCCGCGTACTACGGTGACGGCTTCTTCCACAACCACATCTTCTGGCCCAAGCACCACACCCGGCAGATGGTCCGGCTCTACCGCCACCGGTACGCGCAGTACGGCCACGGCACCGCCGAGCAGGCCATCGTCGGCCTCGGCGGCCAGGTCTTCATGCGCAAGAACTCCCAGGACGCGGTGCGCGAGTTCCGTCCGTACTTCGACAACGCGCCGGTCTACGGGCACGGCCCCTCCCTGGAGGAGTTCACCGAGCAGACGCCGCTGACCGTCGGCTCCCCGCAGCAGGTCATCGAGCGGACCCTCGCCTTCCGTGACTACGTCGGCGACTACCAGCGCCAGCTGTTCCTGATGGACCACGCGGGCCTGCCGCTGAAGACCGTGCTGGAGCAGCTCGACATGCTCGGTGAAGAGGTCGTCCCCGTGCTCCGCGAGGAGTTCGCCAAGAACCGCCCGGCCGAGGTGCCGGACGGACCCACCCACGCGGCACGCGTCGCCGAGCGTGACGCCGCGGCCCTGGAGGAGGTGGCGGAATGAAGCCGCTGAAGATCGTGGCCGTCTCGGCGGGGCTGGGCGTCCCGTCGTCCACCCGCCTGCTGGCCGACCGGCTGGCGGAGGCCACCCGGCAGCGGGTGGCCGACGAGCCGGGCCGCGCGGTGGAGGTGAGCGTCGTCGAACTGCGCGACCTGGCCACCGACATCGCGCACAACATGGTGACCGGCTTCCCGTCGCCCGCGCTGGCCGAGGCGATCGAGGCGGTGACGGAGGCGGACGGCCTGATCGCCGTCACGCCCATCTTCACCGCCTCCTACAGCGGGCTGTTCAAGTCGTTCTTCGACGTCGTCGACAACACCGCGCTGATCGGCAAGCCCGTGCTGATCGCGGCCACCGGCGGCACGGCCCGGCACTCGCTCGCCCTGGAGCACGCGCTGCGCCCGCTCTTCGCGTACCTGCGCGCGGTGGTCGTACCGACCGCCGTGTACGCCGCGTCCGAGGACTGGGGTACGGGCGGCAGCGGCCCCGGCGGCGCGCTCACGGAGCGCATCGACCGGGCGGCGGGGGAGTTGGCCGCGCTGGCCCTCGGGCGGGCGGCCACGGCACCCGTGGCCGAGCCGGCCGACGACGCCTTCGACGTCGTGCCCTTCGCCGAACAGCTGGCCGCACTGCGGGCCAACTGACCTTCGCGGCACGGTGTACCGCAGCCCCGCCATGACCTCAGAGGTCATCGACGCGCTGACCCGGGCGTGGAAACGTACGGGTCGGCGCGGGCCGCACGAAGCGGCCGGCGGCCATTCGGTCACCCGGTCTCATCCGGGCATCCGGCCATTCGGGCAAGGAGAGGGGACTGCCATGAGTGCGTACGCCGTGGGTCACATAAGGGGCGAGAGCCGGCACGAGGACGTGCTGTCCTACATGGAGCGCATCCAGGAGACGCTCGACCCCTTCGGGGGCCGCTTCCGGGTGCACGGCGCCAAGGCCGAGGTCCGCGAGGGCAGCTGGCCCGGTCACCTGGTCCTCATCGAGTTCCCGGACCTGGACAGCGCCCGCGCCTGGTACGACTCGCCCGCCTACCAGGAGCTCATCCCGCTCCGCACCCGCCACCTCGACGCGGACATCCTGCTGGTCCCGGGCGTCCCGCCGGGCTACGCGCCGGCGCAGCGGGCGGCGGCCCTGCGCGCGGCGGCGGGCGCGGTCTAGCACCCGTGCCGGCGCGCCGGCCGGTGCGGCGCGCGGTTCACAGACCGGCGACCTCCGCCAGCACCCTGGCTTCCGCCAATTCCTCGGCGCCGCCCGGTACATCGTCGTGCGCGGCGGCATACAGGGCGCTCTCCACGGAACGGGCCACGCCCCAGGCCGCCGCGCGCTCGGGCGGTACGCCGAGCCGGTCGGTCAGCAGCCGCAGCCGGGTGCGCAGCAGGGGCTCCGGTGCGTCGTACTCGAAGGGATCGTCCAGCTGTGTCACCAGGGGCCACAGGTCGTACCCCGGGTCGCCGGTCATCGGCTTCGGGTCGATGGCGAGCCAGCCGCGCGGGCCGTCGGCGGCCAGGACGTTGCCGGGGTTGAAGTCGCCGTGCACGACGACCTCGCGGCGGGCGGCCGCGGGCAGCTCGCGCAGCAGGGACGCGCCGAGTTCCACCAGGCCGGGGTCGTACGGCGGCCGGAGCCGGGCCATGCGTTCACGTACCAGGTCCGACCATTCGGCGCAGACCACGGCCACGGTCTCCAGCTCGCCGTCCGGGGGCCGCGGTGCGCGCCACAGGGCGTCCAGTACGTCGGCGGCGCGGCCGAGCCCCGCTTCGGGGGAGAGCGCGGTGTCCGGGGGAGCGGCGTGCCGGTCGGCTTCCGGTACGGCGTCGAGCAGCGTGGTGCCCGGTACGCAGCGCTCGAGGAGCAGCGCGTGCCGCGCCGGGTCATGGGCGAGCAGCCGGACCGCGCCGTGGCCGCCCCAGGCGCGCAGCGCGGCCGCCTCGCCCGCCGCCTCCCGGTGCGGCCAGGTCACCTTCAGGACGGCCGGGCCGCCGTCGGGCAGCCGCACCGGGGCCACCCAGGAGCAGCTGCCGCCGTGGAACGGCGGTGACAGCCGCAGCTCCCACTGTTCCGCGGCCTCGCGGACCAGCCCCGGCAGCCGCGCCAGCCAGGCCCGCCCCGAGGCGTGCGCACTCACGGTCCCGGCAACGGGAAGACCGGGCGGGAAGAGGTCGGGCCGCCAGGGAGCGGCGCTGGAGCACGGGGGCTGGGGCATGGCCGCACGGTAGCGGTCGCCGGGGCTGTGCGCTGCCGGTTTTCGGGGCGGTGCGGTGGCCGCGCGGCAGGGCCGGGGGCGCGGTATGAAACTCTTAAGGGCCTGTGTCATAACTCCGGCCGGATCAGAGCGCGTCGTCTGGTGCCGTGCTATCGCAAGGCGCCGGAAGGGCCTCGTAGCGGAGCTACTAGGCCCTTTTGGCAACGCCGCGAGAGTGCGTGCCAGGCGGCGGGCGCCCGGCCGGGGTGATGACACAGGCCCTAAGGGCCCGCCAGGACGAGAAAGAGGCGTACGGCGCATGACGGAAAGCGCGGCCGCACGGCCCAGGAACCCGCGCGGCCAGGGTGACCGGCTGCGCGAGGAGCTGCTGAGCGCCACGGAACGGCTGCTGGAGCAGGTCGGCAGCGAGGACGCGCTGTCGCTGCGCGCGGTGGCCCGCGAGGCGGGTGTCGCGGCGCCCAGCATCTACCGGCACTTCGCGGACAAGACCGAGCTGGTCTGGGCGACGATGCAGGTCAGCTACGAGCGGCTGGTCGAGGACATGGCGGCGGCCGGCGCGCTGGTCCCGGAAGGCGACCCGGTGGCCCGGCTGCGGGCCCGGCTGCGCGCCTACTGCACGTACGCCGTCGACCATCCGGCGAAGTACCGCCTGCTCTACGAGACCCGGCAGTCCCCGGTCGGCCCCGAGCGGCTGGCGCAGCACCCGGCGGGCCTGCTGGTACGCGGCCTGCACGACGCGCTGGCCGCGTGCGAGGAGGCGGGCTGGCGAGTGCGCGGCTCCCGGGAGGAAGCGCCGTACGTCCTGTGGTCGGCGGTGCACGGCCGGGTGATGCTCTGGCAGGTCCTCCCCGCGGCGAAGAACCCCGAGCGCCTGCACCGCTTCGTGGACGAAATCCTCGAACTGCTGCTGGAGCGCTGACCTTCGTACAGCGCTCCAGGCCCTGTGGCCAGGGGCTTTGAGTTGTAATGAGCAACTAACCTCCCGCTCTCCGTACCCCCGGCTCGTTTACCTGCGCAATACACATGTAAGTTTACGGTTGTTAGGCGAAGCCCCACCGCGGCGCACGTCCTCGCTGTACGTGCCTTCTAGGAGCGACATGACCGTCACTTCCCCCCATGCCCCGCTGCCCGTGGAACCCCCCACCGGCTGCCCGTTCGACCCGCCCGCCGAGCTCGGCCGGATGCGGATCGAGGAGCCGATCAAGAAGATCTCGCTGCCCGACGGCAGCTGGGCCTGGCTCGTCACCCGGTACGCGGACATCCGGGCGATCCTCGGCGACACCCGCTTCAGCTCCGACACCACCACCCCGGGCTACCCGCTCAGCGGCATGACCGGCGGCGCCAACCAGGAGAACCGCGGCTTCATCCGTATGGACCCGCCGGAGCACACCCGGCTGCGCCGGATGGTCACCCGCGAGTTCATGGTCAAGAAGGTCGAGGCGCTGCGCCCGGAGATCCAGCGGATCACCGACGAGCTCTGCGACGCGATGCAGACCGCCAAGCTGAACGGCGCGGACTCCGTCGACCTCGTCGAGGCCCTCGCGCTGCCCGTGCCGTCGATCGTCATCGGCCTGCTGCTCGGCGTCCCGTACGAGGACCACGAGATCTTCCAGGGACTCACCGGCAAGCTGCTCTCCCGGACGATCCCGCAGGAGGAGGCCGACGCCGCCCGCAAGGAGCTGCGCGCCTACCTGGACGGCCTCGTCACCGCCAAGGCGGCGGACCCGGGCGACGACATCCTCAGCCGCCTGATCGTCGAGCAGCAGCGGACCGGCGAGATCGACCACGACGAGGTCATCGGCTTCGCCGCGCTGCTGCTGGTCGCGGGCCACGAGACCACCGCCAACATGATCGGCCTCAGCGCGCTGAGCATGATGGGCGAGCCGAAGACCGCGCAGCAGCTGCGCGAGGACCCGTCGCTGATCCGCGGCGCCGTCGAGGAGCTGCTGCGCTTCCACAGCATCATCCGCAACGGTCCGCGCCGCGCCGCCACCGAGGACATCGAGATCGGCGGGCAGCTGATCCGCGCGGGCGAAGGCGTCGTGGTCGCCGTACCGTCCGCCAACCGCGACCCGGAGACCTTCGAGGACCCCGACCAGCTCGACGTCTGCCGCCCCAACGCCCAGCACCACGTCGCCTTCGGCTACGGCATCCACCAGTGCCTCGGACAGGCGCTGGCCCGTGTCGAGCTGCAGGTCGTCCTCGGGACCCTGCTGCGCCGTTTCCCCACGATGCGGCCCGCCGTCCCGATCGAGGACATCCCCTTCCGTACGGACATGGCGATCTACGGCTGCCACGAGCTGCCGGTCACCTGGTAATCCCGTCCTCCCCCTACCCCCACAGGAGCAAGAAGCCATGAACATCACCCTCGACACCGACAAGTGCTGCGCCGCCGGCCAGTGCGTACTCGTCGCCCCCGAGGTCTTCGACCAGCGCGACGAGGACGGCATCGTCGTCCTGCTGGACGCCCAGCCGCCCGCCGAGCAGCACGCCGCCGTCCGCGAGGCCGCCGCCATCTGCCCCGCCGCCGCCATCCAGGTCGACGCATGACCGTCGGACGCATCGCCGTCGTCGGTGCCTCGGCGGCGGGCCTCGCCGCCGTCGAGGCGCTCCGCCGCGGCGGCTGGACCGGTGAGCTGACGCTGGTCGGCGACGAGCCGCACCTCCCGTACGACCGGCCGCCGCTCTCCAAGCAGCTGCTGAGCGGCGATTGGGAGAGGGACCGGCTGGGGCTGCGCACGGCCGACCAGCTCGACGCGCTGGACCTGGACGTCCGGCTCGGTACCAAGGCCACCGCGCTGGACGCCGGGACGCGCACGCTGACGCTGGCCGGCGGGGAGCGGCTGGAGTGCGACGGCGTGATCGTCGCCACCGGTGTCCGGGCCCGCACCCTGCCGGGGCTCGCCCGCCTGGACGGCGTCCACACGCTGCGCACGCTCGACGACGCGCTCGCGCTGCGGACCTGGCTGTCCGGCGCGCCGCGGCGGCTGGTCGTCGCCGGCAACGGCGTGCTGGGCTGCGAGGCCGCGGCCGTGGCCCGCGAGCTCGGCCACGAGGTCACGCTCGTCGGCCGCGACCCGCTGCCCATGGGCCGCCTCGTCGGCGACGGCGTGGGCGCGCTGCTGGCCGCCGAGCACGAGCGGCACGGCGTCCGGATGCTCACCGGCAGCCTGGACGTCGTGGAGACGGTGGACGGCCACGTCACCGGCGTGCGGCTCACCGACGGCAGCACGCTCGGCGCCGACACCGTCCTGCTCGCCATCGGCTCCGAGCCGGCCGTGGACTGGCTGCGTGCCGACGCGGCCCTGGACACCGCCGACGGGCTGCGCTGCGACGAGTACTGCGCGGCGGCGCCCGGCGTCTACGCCGCCGGTGACGTCGCCCGCTGGTACCACCCGGGCCACGGCCGCCACCTGCGGATCGAGCACCGGATGAACGCCACCGAGCAGGCCATGGCAGCGGCCAAGAACCTGCTGGTGGAGCTGGGCGTCTCGCAGGACGAGCGCCGCCCGTTCGCGCCGGTCCCGTACTTCTGGTCCGACCAGTACGGCATGAAGCTCCAGGCGTACGGGGTGCTCGCGGGCGCCGACCGGGCCGAGACGGTGCTGCTGGACAAGGAGCAGCGGCGGGTGGCCGCGCTGTACGGCCGCGACGGGCAGGCCACCGGCGTGCTCGCCGCCGGACTGCCGCCCCGGCAGATCCGCGGGCTGCGCGCGGTGATCGCCACGCCGGGGCCGTGGGAGGAGGCGCACTCGCGCCTGCTCGCGGCCGTCGGCGCGGAGTGAGACGTCGGAGTGAGACGGGGGACGCGGGCCGGCGGGGTGCGACCTGCCGGCCCGCGTCCCCGATCATGGAGGGCATGACCGATTCGTACGTACGGGTGCGCGGCGCCCGTGAGCACAACCTCCGCGCCGTCGACGTGGCCATCCCGCGCGACGCCTTCTGCGTCTTCACCGGCGTCTCCGGCAGCGGCAAGTCCTCGCTCGCCTTCGGCACCCTCTACGCCGAGGCGCAGCGCCGCTACTTCGAATCGGTCGCGCCCTACGCCCGGCGGCTGATCCACCAGGTCGGCGCGCCCAAGGTCGAGGAGATCAGCGGGCTGCCGCCGGCCGTCGCCCTGGAGCAGCGCCGCTCGGCCCCCACCTCCCGGTCCTCCGTCGGCACCGTCACCACCCTCTCCAACAGCCTGCGGATGCTCTTCTCGCGCGCGGGCGACTACCCGGCGGACAGCACAGGGCGGCTGGACTCCGACGCCTTCTCGCCCAATACGGCGGCGGGCGCCTGCCCCGAGTGCCACGGGCTGGGCCGCGTTCACCGGGTCACCGAGGACTCCCTCGTCCCCGACCCCTCGCTCTCCATCCGCGACGGCGCCATCGCCGCCTGGCCCGGCGCCTGGCTCGGCAAGAACCTCCGCGACATCGTCGCCACGCTCGGATACGACATCGACCGCCCCTGGCGCGACCTGCCGCAGCGGGACCGCGACTGGATCCTCTTCACCGAGGAACGCCCGGTCGTCACCGTGCATCCGGTACGCGAGGCGGGACGCATCCAGCGGCCGTACAAGGGCCAGTACCAGAGCGCCCGCCACTACGTGCTGCACACCTTCGCCGACTCGCAGAGCGAGACGCAGCGCAAGCGCGTCGCGCAGTTCCTGGTGTCCGAGGCGTGCCCGGCGTGCGACGGGCGGCGGCTGCGGCCCGAGGCGCTCGCGGTCACCTTCGCGGGGCACGACATCGCGGCGCTGGCGGGCATGCCGCTCGGGGCGCTCGCGGCGCTGCTGCGGCCGACGGCCGAGGGCGCGGACGGCAGCGAGGGTACGGCCGAGGAGAGCGTGGCGGGCACCCTCGCGCGCGACCTCGTCGCCCGCATCGAGGTGCTGACCGAACTGGGCCTCGGCTACCTCAGCATGGACCGTCCTTCACCCACCCTCTCCGCCGGAGAACTCCAGCGGCTGCGCCTGGCCACCCAGCTCCGCTCCGGCCTCTTCGGCGTCGTCTACGTCCTGGACGAGCCCTCCGCCGGGCTGCATCCGGCCGACACCGAAAGCCTGCTCACCGTGCTCAACCGCCTGAAGCAGGCGGGCAACTCCCTCTTCGTCGTCGAGCACGACATGGACGTCGTCCGCCGGGCCGACTGGCTCGTGGACGTCGGACCGCGCGCCGGTGAGCACGGCGGCCGGGTCCTGCACAGCGGACCGGTCGACGGCCTCGCGGACGTGCCCGAATCCCTCACCCGCCGCTACCTCTTCGACGGGCCCGGCGGCGACGGTGGACCCGGCGGCGGTGCGTGCGGTGACGGCGCGCGCGAGCCGCGCAAGCCCTCGGGCACGGTGCGCCTCTCCGGCATTCACCTCCACAACCTCCGAGGGCTGGACGCGGAGTTCCCCCTCGGAGTCTTCACGGCCGTCACCGGCGTCTCCGGGTCGGGCAAGTCGACCCTGGTCACGCAGGTACTCGCAGACGCCGTACGGGAGCGGCAGGGCGGCCCGGGCCCGGAGGACGACGAGGAGACCCGCCCGACGGCCGAACTGGCCGCCGCGGAGGGGCTGGACGCCATCGACCGGCTCGTCCGCGTCGACCAGAAGCCCATCGGCCGCACCCCGCGCTCCAACCTGGCCACGTACACCGGCCTGTTCGACGCCGTACGGAAGGTCTTCGCAAGCACCGACGAGGCGCGCGCCCGCGGCTACAAAGCGGGCCGCTTCTCCTTCAACGTCGCCTCCGGGCGCTGCGAGACCTGCCAGGGCGAAGGCTTCGTCGCCGTCGAACTCCTCTTCCTCCCCGGTACGTACGCACCGTGCACGGCCTGCCACGGCGCCCGCTACAACCCCGAGACCCTGGAGATCACCTACCGGGACCGCAACATCGCCGAGGTGCTGGAGATGACCGTGGACACCGCGGCGGACTTCCTCGCCGAGGTGCCCGCCGCGGCCCGCAGCCTCCGCACGCTCCAGGAGGTCGGCCTCGGCTACCTCCGCCTCGGTCAGCCCGCCACGGAACTCTCCGGCGGCGAGGCCCAGCGCATCAAGCTCGCCACCGAACTCCAGCGCACCCGCCGCGGCCACACCCTGTACCTCCTCGACGAGCCCACCACCGGGCTGCACCCGGCCGACACCGAGGTCCTGCTGCGCCAGCTGCACGGCCTGGTCGACGCGGGCAACACCGTGGTCGTCGTCGAGCACGACATGGGCGTGGTCGCGGGCGCCGACCACGTCATCGACCTGGGGCCGGGCGGCGGCGCCGACGGCGGCCGGATCGTGGCGTCCGGCCCGCCGGCCGAGGTGGCGGCGGCGCGGGGCAGCCGCACGGCGCCGTACCTGGCGCGTGCGCTGGCCGGCTTTGGCGAGGACCGGGGAAGGCCATGACCGGCCTTTGGTGACAGTCGGTTAATGTACCCGGGTCGGTTACCCGCACGACACCACAACAGCACCGCATGAAGGGGGCACCCCGTGGCAGACATCGAGCAGGCCAAGGCCACATTCGCACGGTTCGACGCGAACGGCGACGGCAAGGTCACGGCCGAGGAGTTCAAGCACGCGATGGCCGAGATGGGCGACGCCTACGTCACCGGCCCCGTCGCCGAGGCCGTCATCAAGGCCAAGGACACGAACAGCGACGGCCTGCTGTCCTTCGACGAATTCTGGACCGCCCTCCAGAAGTCCTGACCCACCCAGCCGAGCCCGACCCGCTCGGCCGCGCCCCCCTGTAACGTGCCCGCGCGCCGGATCTCTCCGGCGCGCGGGCACGTTTCTGCTTCGACCGGGCCCTGCCGCCCGCTCACAGTCGTCCTTCGCGGTCCTCCAGGTCGGAGATCTCGCGGTGCGCCTTGCCGAGCTCGGAGCGGCGGTAGGAGTACGCGAAGTAGATGATCAGGCCGATCAGGAACCACACGGCGAAGCGGACCCAGGTCTGCCACTCCAGGAAGGTGATCAGCCAGATCGAGAACACCACCCCTATGGCCGGAACGACCGGGACGCCCGGGCACTTGAACGTCCGGGGCAGGTCGGGGCGCTTGTAGCGGAGCACGATGACGGCGATGCAGACCACGACGAACGCCAGCAGGATGCCGATGTTGGTCAGCTCGGCGGCCTCCGCGATGGGCAGGAACCCCGCGATGACGGCCGACGCCACCCCCACGATCCAGGTGACCCGGGTCGGGACGTGGCGGGTGGGGTGGGTTTTGGCGAACCATTTGGGGAGGAGGCCGTCGCGGCTCATGGAGAACCAGACGCGGGTCACGCCGAGCATGAACGTGAACATGACGGTCAGGATGCCGATGATCGCGCCGACCGCGATCACGTCCGCCAGGCTGCTCAGGCCGACCGACTTGAACGCGGTGGAGAAGCCGCTCTCCGGGTCGATCTTCGTGTAGTGCTGCATGCCGGTCAGCACCAGGCAGGCCAGGACGTACAGGACCATGGAGATGAGGAGTGAGTAGAGGATCGCCTTCGGCATGTGGCGTTGGGCGTCTTTGGACTCCTCCGCGGCGGTCGACATGGCGTCGTAGCCGAAGACGGCGAAGAAGACGGTGGCCGCGCCCGTGAACGCGCCGCTGGCCCCGAAGGGGAAGAACGGCGAGTAGTTCCCCGTGTTGATGTGGAAGAAGCCGACGGCGATGACGACCAGGACGACCAGGACCTTCAGGCCCACCACGATCGTCTCGAACCGCGCGGCGTTCTTGATGCCGAGGGTGAGGAGGTAGGCGATCAGGAGGCAGAGGACCGCGGCGAAGAGGTCGACGCGGTGGCCGTCGCCGGTCCCCGGTGCGCCCAGCATCCAGGCGGGCAGGTCGACGCCCATCTCGCCCAGCAGGAAGCTGAAGTAGCCGGAGATGCCGATCGCCACGACGGCGACGATCGCGGTGTACTCCAGCAGCAGGTCCCAGCCGATGAACCAGCCCACCAGCTCACCGAGGACCGCGTAACCGTACGTATAGGCGGAGCCCGCCTTCGGGATGAGCCCGGCGAACTCCGCGTACGAGAAGGCGGCGGCCGCGCTCGCCACGCCCGCGATGAGGAACGACACCAGTACCGCGGGACCGGCCTTGCCGTTCGCCACGGTGCCGGCGAGGGTGAAGATGCCCGCGCCGATGATGCCGCCGACACCGATGGCGGTCAGCTGCCACAGGCCGAGCGAGCGGGTCAGCTGTTCGCCCTTGCCGCCCTCGGTGTCCTGGATCATTTCGATCGGTTTGCGGCGTAGTACGCCCTGTCCCGCACGCAGCCCCATGGGATGTCCTCTCGTCGGTCCGACGGCGGATCATCATCGTCCTTATCGGACGCTTACGGAAGGCGACTCCCCATAAGAGCCTGTGGATCCGATCCGGCTACGGATCCGTCTACGGGTTTCCGTACGGCGGTCGCGGGCGGCGACGCGGGGTCAGTCGGAGTCCTCCAGCCGGAAGCCGACCTTCAGGCCGACCTGGTAATGCTCGATCTCGCCGTTCACGATGTGGCCGCGCACCTGCGTCACTTCGAACCAGTCCAGGTTGCGCAGCGTCTGGGACGCGCGCCGTACGCCGTTGCGGATGGCGGCGTCCACGGTTTCGTGGGACGTTCCCACAATCTCGGTCACACGGTAGGTCCGGTCGGTCACGGCAGACTCCCTCGTCGGCGTGTCGGTTCGGCGTGTCGCTTGGCGCGGCGGTGCCCTTCTCACACAGTGCACCGGGCCGCCCGGCCCCGCCTCCCGAGCGCGGTTACGGGACGACCGTCACCGGCCAGCGGCCCGCCTTGACCAGCCGTACCGCGACCGAGCCCATGATCCGGTGCCCCGCGGACTCCGACGCGCCGACCACCACCGCGTCGGCCTTCAGCTCGTCCGCCATTTGGAGCATCGCGCTGTACGGATCGCCGCGCACCGTGTGGAACTCCCACCGCAGGTCGTAGAAGCCCGCCATGCGTTCGGTCGCCGCGCGGATCTCGGCCATCAGCTCCTCGGCTATCTCGTCCGTGGTGTGGACGACCGGGGCGCCCAGCGTGGCGCCGGCCGGCAGCACCGGCTGGACGTACACCAGGACCAGCTTCGACCCCTGGCGGCGGGCCAGCCCGGCGGCGTACGAGGCGGCCCGCCACGACGACTGCGTGCCGTCGATGCCGACGACGATGACCTTGGGCCCGTCCGTACCGCGCTCGAAGGGCGCGGGCGTCTTCTCCTCCACGGGTGGAGGGTATCCGTCCGCGCCCCAGTTCGAGCCTCCGGCCCTGTTACGGGCTGTCGGGATGGCGCTTGCGCCACTCCAGCAGGAAGTCGTCGGCGGCCCGCAGGCCCATCTCCAGCAGGGCCCTCCGCCCCTCCTTGTCCAGGGTGAAGTCGGTGATGCCCACGTTCGAACAATCGACGGTCATGCACCGGTCCCGGACGCCGGGCCGGTCCAGGTGGGTCTGGTCATGGCCCACCAGCCCCGTACTCACCACTTCCTGGAGCAGCCGCAGCGGGGGCGACATCACGAGGGACAGCACCGGGAACAGCTGTCCGATGCTCGCGGGGAGATCGGGGATGATGCGTACGCCGAAGGTCGGCCAGCGCTCCTCCTTCCCGTCGGTGCGGTCGAAGCACTCGATGGCGAAGTTGGAGAGCACCCCGCCGTCGACGAGCACGGACGTCTCCCCGGTCTCCGGGTCGGTGAGCGTCCGCGGCTGGAAGTAGAACGGGATCGACAGCGAGGCCCGTACCGCGTCGGCCACGAGCTGTTCGTCCGGCGGCAGGTGGAACAGGTGGTAGTCCCACGGCAGCCGCAGCAGCCGGCCGTGGGTGACATCGGTCGTCATCACCACCAGCTTGTAGCACTGCCGCGGATAGGTGGCCGGATCGGCCCCGCTGTCCTCGCGCCGCAGGTCCCCGAACGTCTCGACGCCGAGCGCCGCCAGCTCCTCGCGGATCAGGTTATGGATCCAGTCGCCCCGGTAGGCGCCGCGCCGCATCCAAAGGGCCATGCCCTCGCTCAGGAAGGGGACGGCCGGCGGGAACCGGTCCGGGACGCGACGGAGGTCGAGCCGTTCGATGAGGTCCCGGAGCTGGTCCGAGCTCATCCCCGCGGCCGTGAAGGCGGCCACGATGGCGCCGACCGAGGTGCCGGCTACGCGGGGAAAGGTGTAGCCCTCCTCCAGCAGCCGGATCACCGCGCCCGCGGCGCCGAAGCCGCGTACGCCGCCGCCTTCCAGCACCAGGTCCGCTGTGTTCGGCATGCTCCTGCTCGCCTCCTTCGGTCACGCCGGGTCAGGTGGCCCGCTCTTCCTTGTGCTCCCGCTTGCCGCCCTCGGTGATGTTCCACGTGGCGAAGGCGTTCTTCACCAGGGAGAGCGAGGAGCGCAGCTCGGGGTGGTGGCGCAGCAGCACGGTGCCGAAGGTGTTGTCCTCGATCCACTTCATGCCGGCCTTCGAGTACACCTCCGGGGTGAAGTACTCGGTGAAGAACCGGTCGCTGTTGAGCCGCCGCGACGCCATCAGGATGAAGATCCGGAAGGCGGTGTCGCTGAACGCGAAGCCGGCGGGCCGGCGTTCGGCGTACATGCCGACCATCAGGTCGACCTTCTCGATGTCGTTGTTGTAGATCTTGCGGATCTCCCTGGCCCACATCTTGTTGTCGGTCAGGTCCTCGAAGTCCCGCGCCGGGTTCAGCCGCAGCAGCCGGCGGAACTCGTTGTAGCGCGGGATGCCCAGCTCGCGGTTGCGCAGGATGTCGGTCGCCGCCAGGTCCTGCAGATGGCCGTCCGGACGCTCGTACTCCTGGAGGAACTTGGGGAAGTTGTGGAGCGTCACCAGCCCCGGCGTGAGCGTGCCGAAGCTGTAGAAGAGGTCGCTCATCGGGATGGTGTCGAGGATCTTGAGACATTCGGGCCCGGCGATCTCCCGGAAGTTGGCCTCACGCAGCGTGCCGTCGTCGGCGGCCGCGCGGAAGTGCCAGTCGTCGCGGATCAGCGGGTGCATGCGGTAGACCGCGGCGAACTCCTCCGTCAGGGAGTACGGCACGCCGTAGTGGTCGGTCTCGCTGCCGGGGATGCCGCTGATGATCTCGCTGTCGCTGATCCTGCCGAACGTGTTGCGCACCCGCTCACCCGCGATGCCCCACCAGTTGGCGTGCAGCGCGGCGACGGTGGTCGGGTGGCTGATGACGGCGGGGGTCCACTCCACGGTGTGGATCTTGGCGAGCAGGGCCGCGTTGATCAGCCGCGCGCGCTGGAAGAGCTCCTCGTCGCCCCAGGTCGGGTAGTTGGCGTGGAGGTGGTCGCAGATCGCGTTGTGCTCGCGTGTGAACAGCGACTCCATCATGGCCAGTCCGAGCCAGAACCCGGGGACGCGCGCGGGGTCTTCGCCCGGCGCGGCCGGGAACGGCAGCTGCCCGTCGTTGCCGAGGTTCAGCTTGCCCTGTTCGCCGGAGCGGCGGTGCCGCTGCTGCTCGGCGTTGGCACCGTAGATCTGCGAGCCGTCCCACCAGTGGGAGAACTCATTGACGTGGGTGATCGGCGTCTCGGGCGGCGCGGCCGGGTCCCGCGTGGGGTCGTCGGGCGACCGCATGATGTACATGGGCCGCTCGGGCCACGGGTCGCCTTCCAGCAGCGGGACCTCCCACGGGTTCTCCTTCGGGCTCTTGCCGTGGCTGAACCAGTCGCGGACCATGAACTGCAGCCAGGCGGCCAGCAGCGAGTTGGCTCCGGGGGCGGGCACGAACTCGGTACGGGTCAGCAGGGTGCGGCTGACCTCGCGGGGGTCCGGCGAGCCCAGCACGTCCTCGCGGCTGCTCGGCGCGATCTTGTGGAGCGGGATATTGCGGCCGAAGCGGGAGCCGGCCATGCCCATCCGCGGGTTCTTCAGGTCGTTGTAGGAGCCGTCGGCGGTGCGGTTGATCCGGTGGCTGTCCCGCGGCGGTTCCACCTCGGGGAGGTTCACGGCCGGCAGCTGCGAGGTGTCGTGCAGATTGTGCCGGCGCAGCGAGATCCGCAGGCCGAGCACATTGAGGAGGCCGAGCGGCACCGGCAGCCGGTCCCAGCCGATGCGGCGGTCGATGTACTCCGCCGCCCACGTGATGATCTTGAAGGGCAGGGACGAGCGGTAGCCCGCCGATCCGTTGCCCGTTTCCTGCTTGGCCATGATGAAGTCCCCTGTTCGCCTGCTCAATGGTCAGGTGGTTGGGTCGGCGGCGTCGGCGAGGATCACCTCGCTCGCCTTCTCGCTGATCATGTAGACCGGCGTGACGATGAAGAATCCGGGGATGCGCGGGAAGACGGAGGCGTCCACGATGCGCAGCCGGCCCACCCCGTGCACCCGGAACCGGCTGTCCACGACGGCCGAGGGGTCCCCGGCCGGGCCCATCTTGCAGGTGCACGAGGCGTGGTGGCCCCATGCCTCGTCCTGCACCCAGCGCCGCACCTCGTCACGGGAGTCGATGTCGGTGCCGGGCCACAGCTCCCGGCGGATGACACTGTCCGCGCGGCCGTTCAAGGAGCGTACGAACTCCACGGCGTCGACCATCGCTTCGAGGTCGTTGCCCGCCTTGTCCGTCCCCTCCGAGAAGTAGTGGAAGTTCACCAGCGGCGTGTCACGGGGATCGGTGGACCGCAGCCGCACCCGGCCGCCGCTGTTCTGCGTACGGCTCTTGAGCACCGCCCAGGTGAAGCGGTCCTTCTTGCGCAGCGATTCCTTGGAGTACCCCGGGTAGTAGCCGCGGAAGTCGGCCGGGATGCCGAAGATGAAGAGATCGGGAAGGTCGAGCTCGGGACGCGACTTGCGGATGATGCCGATCACCGCGCCATTGGTGGTGTAGAGCCCTTCGCCGCGCTGCCACGCCCGGTAACAGCTGTCCGGTGCGACGCCGGGCTGCGGGGCGTGGAAGGTGCAGTCCTTGATGACCGGGAAGTCGCGGTTCATCTGGGAGACCACCCCGACCTCGTACCGGTCCTGGAGGTTGGCGCCGACACCCTGGAGGTCGGCCCGCACCGGGATGCGGTGCCGCTCCAGCTCCTCGCGCGGCCCGATGCCCGAGAGCATCAGCAGCTGCGGGGTGTTGAACGTGCCCGCCGCCAGTACGACTTCACGGCCGGCCAGCGCGCGGCGGGTCACGGGCAGCTCGGTGACCGTGTCGGCCGCCGGGTCGGCGCGGTAGGCGTGCGGCTGCTGGACGTAGTCGATGCCGGTGGCCGTGCCGTGTTCGTCCAGGACGATCCTGGTCGCGAGGGCGTTCCGGCGGATCACCAGCCGGTCCGGATGGGCCGCCTGCACCGACATCACGCGCTCACGGGCGGCGCTGCGGTGGCCCCGGGTGGTGGAGAGCGGGATCTGCCACAGCCCCTGGAGGGAATCGGGCTGCAGCCGCCAGTCGTTCGGGTCGACCAGCGAGCCCAGCCCCTCCTTGGGGGACAGCGGGCGGCCGAAGAAGTCGGCCAGGGTCACCTCGGCGGCGGAGAGCAGCACCTTGAGCAGCTGCTGGTCCTGGATGACCAGGCCGGGGTCGGCGAGGTTGGTGGGCAGCCAGCCGTCGAAGCCGTGCCGGGACCTGTTGACGTACCGGTCCGAGACCAGCGGCAGCAGCTTCAGCAGTGAGCCGAGCAGCGGGATCGGCGGCAGCTCCTTGGGCCGCCGGCGGTACTCGCAGCGCTCCAGCCGCTCGAAGTAGCCGCGCATCGCCGAGCTGCGCCACGAGGAGTCGCCGGTGGCCTTGGCGATGTCGTCCCAGTCACGGTTGTACGGGTACACCGTGATCAGCGCGTGGTGGGCGGTGCAGCCGCCGACCGTGCCGGCCCGCGGATACAGGATGCCCTTGTCGGCCACCAGCTTGCTGTCGCGCTGCCCGCGCTCCTCGTCGGCGTAGTGCTGTACGAAGTAGTCCCAGCGCTGGACGGGGTCCTCGGAGGCGTCCCCGTGGAAGGCGGGCACCTGATAGTTGTCGTTGTCGTGCGAGTCGCCCGCGTCCAGCAGCAGCACCCGCATGCCCGCGAGGGCGAGGTTGGCCGCGAGCGGTGCCCCGCCGGCCCCGGCGCCGACGATGATGTAGTCGAAGCCCCGCTCGGGTTCGGGGGCGGCCGGGCCGGTCATCGTGACTGCTTCCACGCTCGGAGGCACAGGGCCACGTTGGTCGCGGAGATCGCGGTGAGGAGGGCCGAGGTCCGCGGCGAAACCATGCCGCGGATGCCCAGCAGGGCCGCGGTCATCGTGTCGCTGCTGTGGATGAGCAGCCCCTCGCGCAGACCTTCCTGGAGTTTGTCACCGCTGTCGGTGAACATGTGCAGGCCCAGCAGCACCGTACGGATACCGAAGAGCCGGAAGGCGTAGACGGCGGCGGGCGGGGGAGGGGTGGTGCCCTCCAGCCGCTGGATGAGAACGGTGGGTGCCACCAGTGCGGTGGCACCGTTGAACAGGCGGATGGACGCCAGTGCGTACTGGGCGTACGGGCGGAGTGCGGGTTCCTTGGTCTTCCCCATCATGTGCTTCCCCCGACTGCGGTGGATGTCGGTCTCGGTGGCGTCGGCCGGTCAGCGCCGGCCGCACGTCATACGGAGCTGTGCCGGCCGAGCCGGGCCGCGCTGCTGGCCTCGTACAACGTCTTGCGGGAACGGTTGAGATTGCCGAGCGGCCGGAACATGTCCGTGGTGTTCCACGGCGTGAACGCGAGCGGCTCGATCCGGCGGGAGACGGCCTGCGCCTCCTCGCTGTCGATGTCCTGGCGCTCGATGGTCAGCACGGCCACCGGCACCGCCGGAGCGATGTCTTCCGGCCACACCACCGAGGCGTCCTCGACGGGGGTGCGCGCCTCGTCCACGAACAGCTGGAGGCACAGTTCGAAGACGACGTCCTCCTGGGCCAGCCGCCGGGCCAGCTCGGTACGCAGATAGCGAGGATCGGAGCGGACCCGCCCGGGTGCGGGCGTACCGGTGTCCCGGGGGCGCAGCAGATACCGGACCGGGCCGGCGTCGGCCCACAGGATCGGGCTCTGGCTCCAGTAGGTCTCCCGGGCCAGGCTGCCGATCTTCCGGCCGGTCGCGGCCTGGAGGACGCGGCGCATCCGGTTCGCGGTGGACCAGCCCACGGCCCGCGGGAGGACGAACAGGAACCGGAAGGCCACCGCCGCGGTGGACGCGGCGCCCGCCATGACCGTGGCGAAGGCCACGAACTCCCGGGCGTCGGCGGCGTGCGAAGCCGGTGTGTTGAGCATCAGCAGGTCGTGGCTCTGGTCCTGCGCCGCGTGGATGCGCAGGGCCACGCCGCGCAGATCGGGGGCCGCGTCGGGCCGCGGGATCCCGGTGGAGCTCGACAGCCGCACGGTGACCGGGTAGGCGGCACCGGGCTGCGCGTAGCCGCCGCTCAGCCGGGCCGGCAGGGAGTCGAGGAAGCGCAGCCGCGCGTTCTCCAGGCCCAGCACGGGCACGGCGTGGAAGACCCGGGCCGGACTGCCGGCCTTCGCCGCGCGCTGGTTCTTCTGCTGCACCCGGAGGATGTCGGCCCGGAGCCGCTCGAAGAGCAGGCCCTCGGCCTCGGCGCTGCCGCCTTCGTAGCGCTCGTACTGCAGGGGATCGGCCATCATACCCACCCTTCGTACGGGCCAGGGATTGGCGACGCTACCGAGCGGCGTGGGCGACGGCAGCGCGAGTTTCGGGCCCATTTCGCGCCCGGCCCGGGGGCCGGGCGCGAACCGGCAGAGGCGGCGACGGAGCAGGTCAGCGCCGGGTGCGAGGGTGCGGACCCGGCCCGGTAAGGGGCGATACGGTGCCTTCCCTCCCGCCCGCCACACCCGGCCGTGCCGCCCATGGCCGGGATCCTTCACCGCGCGCGGACACTCACGACTCCGCGCCGGTGCCGCGCACCGGGAGCACCGGACGCCAGGGCGCGAAGGCACCGGCGTCGCGGGGCAGCATCGCCGCCAGCTCCGGGCAGTGCCGCAGGATGACGGAGTTCATCCCGTTGCGCGCCACCCAGTCCATGCCCAGCGGCGTGTAGATCTCGGGGCGGAAGTCGACGGTCAGGAACCGGTCGGACTGGATGCGGCGGCTCGCCATCAGGATGAAGATCCGGAAGGCGGTGTCGCTGAACCCGAAGCCCTGCGGCGGGGTCTCCGCGAACAGCCCGACCATGGTGTCGATCTCGTCGACGTCCCGGTACACCTCCTTCAGGAGCGCGGCCGTGTCCGGGTCGGTGGTGACCTCCTCGAAGCGGGTCAGCCGCGGCTTGTGCAGCCCGGCCCGGAAGTCGTTGTACCGCGGCACGCCGCGCCGCCGCGTGCGTACCAGGTCCACCACCGACAGGTCGATGATCTCGCCGTCCCGCTCGAAGTGGGTCAGCGCGCGCGGGTAGTTGTGCAGGGTGATCGCGCCCGGGTGCGCGATGCCCAGCGAGTACAGTGAGTCCGTCAGGCCCGTCTTGCGGGCCAGCCCCTCGGCCGCGCCGCCTTGCAGGTCGTTGAAGGACAGCGCTTCCAGGCGCTGCCCGAAGTGGTGCTCGCGCAGCTCGTAGTCGTCCGGGATCAGCGGGTGCATCCGGTAGACGGTGACGAAGTCCTCGGTCAGCGAGAACGGCACGTTGTGGTGGTCGGGCAGGGACTTCGGGATGCCGTGCAGGGCGCTGGACTCGACCAGCCACAGGCCCAGCTTCTGCACCCAGTTGTTCGGCGGGCCCTCCCAGTTGGTGTGCAGGCTGATGTCGATGGCCTTGGTCGCCAGGATCGACGGCGTCCACTCCACCGTGTGGATCTTCGCGATCAGCGCGGAGACGATGAGCCGGGCGGTCTGGTAGACCTGCTCCGCGGTCATCTTCGGGTATTCCCTGTGCAGCGCGTCGCAGACCGCGTTGTGCTCGCGGGCGAAGAGGGTGTGGATGACCGACAGGCCCAGCCACCAGTTCTCGTTGAAGCCGGTCAGCGGGATGCCGTTGGAACCCATCGGCAGATGGCCGTCCTCCAGGCGCAGCTTGGCGCCGTCCGGCTCGCGCAGGCTGCGCGCGGCGCTCTCGTTGCCGCCGTACAGCTCCGAGCCGTCCCACCAGGGCGAGGTGGTGTTGGTGAAGAGGATGGGCGGCTTCCCCGGGCGCTCCAGGCCCCGGTTCTCGGCGATCCGCATGACGTTCTCGGCCGGGCCGCCGGGGGTGTTGTACCAGGTACTGCCGGGCGGCAGCGGCACCTCGACCGACCGCTCGGCGAGCGAGTACCGCTGGTGGTCGACCCAGTCGTGGACCTGGAACTGGATCCAGGCTGCGGCCAGCACGTTCAGCGAGGTCGCGGGCTGGAAGGCGCGGCGGTGCAGCAGCTCGCGGGCCACGGTGACGGGGTTCGGGGTGTCGAAGAGGTCCGGGCGGTAGACCGGCTTGAGGTTGCGCCCGAACGTGGAGCCGGCCGCGCCCATCCGCGGCGCCGACAGGTCGGTGTGGGAGCCGTCGTACGAGCGGGCCGTGCGGGCGCGCTCGTCCACCGTCTCCGGCACCGGTACCGCCTTCGGCGGCGCCTCGGGCAGGTCGGTGTCGATGAGGTTGGCGCGGCGCAGCACCTGCCGCAGGGCGACCAGGTTGAGCAGGCCCGCCTCCAGGGGCAGCCGGTGCCAGGGAATGAAACGGTTGAGCGTGGTGAACGCCGCCCGCAGCGGCACCCCGAGCACCGTGTTGTGCAGCGGCTCCTCGGTCAGGAAGCGGGTGCCGAGGCGGTGTGCCGCGCTCGCCTGGTACGTGGCCTTCCTGGCCCGGTTCAGATTGCCCAGCGGGCGGAAGTCCTCCGTGGTGTGCCACGGGTTGAACGACAGCTGTTCGATGCGGCGGGCCGCGGAGCCGGCCTCGGCGGTGGTGATGTCCTGGCGCGGGATCGTCAGCCGCGCCACCGGGATCACCGGCGCGTCCGACTCCCGCCACTCCGAGGCGCCGTTCTCGATCGGCGTGCGCCGCTCGTCCACGAACCGCTGTACGCACAGGTCGAATTCGACGTCCGCGGCGGCCAGCCGCTCGGCCAGCTCGTGCCGCAGGTGGTCGGGGTCGTGCCGGTCCGGGCGGGGCGCGGGCGCGCCGCCGGGAGTGGGCCGCAGCTGGTAACGCACCGGGCCCGCGTCGCCCCACAGGGACGCGCCCCGGCTCCAGTACGTCTCGCGTGCCAGCGAGCCGACCGTGTGCCGCGTCGCAGCCTGCACATTGCGCCGCATCCGCGTCGCGGTGGACCAGCCGACCGCCAGCGGCAGCTTCACCAGCAGCCCGAACGCCTTCTGCAGCGGTGTCCTGGCGCCCGCCAGCGCCTTGGCGAACGCCACGAACTCGCGGGCGTTGCGCGCATGGCTCACCGGGAAGTTGGCCGCCAGCAGATCATGGGTCTCCTCCGGGGACACCTCCACCCGCACGGCGATGCCGCGGATGTCGGGGGAGACGTCGGAGCCCGGTATGCCGTAGGCGTTGGACAGCCGCACCAGCGCCGGGTATTCGGCCCCCGGCTGGGCGTAGCCCTGGGCCAGCGCGGGCGGCAGGTCGTCGTTGAAGCGCAGCCTGGCGTTCTCCACGCCGAGGACGCCCTTCGCATGGAAGGCGCGCTGGACACCTGGTGCCCCGCTGCTCCTTTGGTTCCGCGACTGCACGCGCATCAGTTCGCGCGCCAGCTTCTCGAAGAGCAGCCGTTCCGCCTCTGGACTGCCGCCTTCGTACGTCTCGTACTGCACGTAACTCACGGTGTCGGCCATGGGTCCGCACCCTCCGTACGGGAAGAAGAGCGGCCGACGCTACCGGCCCGGGCTCGGCCCTGGCACGGTCCGATTCGCGCCGATTCCGCCCGGCCTCCGGCATCCGCAGGGGAGGCCGGCGCCGCGGTCGTCGTACCTCTTCCCGTGGGCTCAGCCGTCCTCGGCCGGAGCCGGGGGCCAGGCCGTGGGGGAGAGGAGGCCGAGGGTGTAGGCGCGGGCGATCAGGGCGGTGCGGTTGGGGACGCGGAAGCGGCGGGTCAGGCGGGTGAGGTGGTAGTTGACGCCGTCGACGGTGAGGCCGAGGTCCTTGCCGATGGCGGCCGTGGTGGCGCCGGCGGCGGCGAGGGCGAGGATGCGGGACTCCACGGGGCCGACCTCGGCGGCGGGCGGCGGCGCCGGGCGGTCCTCGTGGATGCGGAGTATGGCGAGGAGCGCGGGCGGCTCGTCGGAGGGGTCGCCGACCGGGTCGAGGGTGAGCATCCCCTCGCGTTCGGGGCCGTCCGCGCCCTCGCGCCAGCGGACCTCGACCGGGTAGCGGGAGCGGCGGCCCATCCGTACGGCCTCGACGAGCCGGCCGACCTGCGAGATCGCCCGGGGGCTGAAGTGGTCCAGGAGGTTGCGGCCGCGCAGCCGGCCGCGCGTGGTGCCCCACACCGCGGCCATCGCCGGATTGGCGATCAGGACCTCGCCGTCGGCGCGGCACACCGCGACCGGCAGCGGCATCCGGTCCAGCAGGATCAGGAAGTAGTTGTGCCAGGAGGAGGCGGCGCTCGGCACGTGGGAAGCGTCGAACATGTCGGACGGCTCGTGCGGCATGAGGCCGTGTGATCCTTTCCCTCCGTCCGCAAGGGGCGGACGCGAAAAACCACTACATGATCATGTAGTTACCCTGCGGCACACGGTACTCCGCGCCGGTCAGTGTGGGGGTATGAGCGACACGCAGCTTCTGAGCGACGCGACCGTCTCCGAGGACGGCATCCCCCTCGTGGACATCTCGGCCACCGGCCTCTCGCGTACCCCCCTCCAGCAGGCCATGCACCTCGCGCGCGAGCACGGCCCGATCTTCCGGCGCCGGCTGCACGGCCGGGACGCCACCTTCGTCACCTCCCTGGAGCTGGTGACCGAGCTCGCCGATGAGACCCGCTTCGAGAAGGCCGTCGGGCCGGCCCTGGAGAACGTACGGGAGTTCGCCGCCGACGGGCTGTTCACCGCCTACAACGACGAGCCGAACTGGGCCAAGGCGCACGACATCCTCATGCCCGCCTTCGCGCTGGGCTCGATGCGCACCTACCACCCGGCCATGCTCGCGGTCGCCCGCCGGCTGATGGCGAGCTGGGACCGCCGGATCGCCGAGGGCACGCCCGTGGACGTGCCGGACGACATGACCCGGATGACCCTCGACACCATCGGACTCGCCGGATTCGGCTTCGACTTCGAGTCCTTCGGGCGCGAGACGCCGCACCCCTTCGTGGACGCGATGGTGCGCTGCCTGGAGTGGAGCATGACGCGGCTGGCCCGTAAGCCGGGCGTGGACTACACCGAGCGCGACGAGGCGTTCCGCGCGGACGCCGACTACCTCGCCTCGGTGGTGGACGACGTCATCAGCGCGCGTACCGCCTCCGGCGACACCTCCGCCGACGACCTGCTGGGCCTCATGCTCGGTGCGCCGCACCCGGAGGACGGCACGACCCTGGACCTCGCCAACATCCGCAACCAGGTCATCACCTTCCTGATCGCCGGTCACGAGACCACTTCGGGCGCGCTCTCCTTCGCGCTGTACCACCTGCTCAAGGACCCGGTCGCGCTGCGGCTCGCGCGCCGCGAGGCCGACGAGCTGTTCGGCGACGCGGCCGACCCCGACCCGTCCTTCGAGGACATCGGGAAGCTGGCCTTCACCCGCCAGGTGCTCAACGAGGCGCTGCGGCTGTGGCCCACCGCGGCCGCGTTCAGCCGGCAGGCGAAGGCGGACACGCTGCTCGCCGGCCGCTACCCGGTCAGGGCCGGGCAGATCTTCACGGTCCTCACCCCGATGCTGCACCGCGACCCGGTCTGGGGCGACAACCCCGAGCTGTTCGACCCGGCGCGCTTCGCACCCGAGGCGGAGGCGGCCCGTTCCCCGCACGCGTACAAGCCCTTCGGTACCGGCGAACGTGCCTGCATCGGGCGGCAGTTCGCGCTGCACGAGGCGACCATGCTGCTGGCGCTCCTCGTGCACCGCTACCGCTTCGAGGACCACGGCGACTACGCGCTGACCATCAAGGAGACGCTGACGCTGAAGCCGGACGGGTTCACCGTCCGGCTCGCCGAGCGCACCGACGGCCATCGCGCGGCCGACCGGGCGGCGCTCGCCGTGCTCCCCGGCACCGGTACCGCGGCCGAGGCGCCCGCCGCCGACGACGGACTGCCCACCCGGGTGACGCAGGGCACCGGGCTGCTGCTCCTGCACGGCACCAACTACGGCACCTGCAAGGACTTCGCCGAGCGGCTGGCCGACGAGGCGACCGGACTCGGCTGCGCCACCGAGGTCGCACCGCTGGACGCGTACACGGGCGCGCTGCCCACCGACCGCCCGGTGGTCCTCGTCGCGGCCTCCTACAACGGCCGCCCGACCGACGACGCGGCCGCCTTCGTGTCGTGGCTGGAGGACGCGCCCGACGGCGCCGCCGCAGGCGTCCCGTACGCCGTCCTCGGCGTCGGCGACCGCAACTGGGCCGCCACCTACCAGCGCGTCCCCACCCTCCTCGACGACCGGCTGGCGGCGCTCGGCGGCGACCGGCTGCTGTCGCGCGCCGCGGCCGACGCCTCCGGCGACATGGCGGGCACGGTCAAGGACTTCACCGCCGCGCTCCGTACGGAGCTGCTGACCCGGTACGGCGACCCCGCGAGCATCGGCGCCACCGCGTCGCCCGATGAAGGCGCGTGCACCGTCACCGAGATCACCGGCGGCCCCCTGGACGCGCTCGCCGCCCGCCACGGCCTCACCCCGATGACGGTCACCGAGGCGTACGACCTCACCGCCGAGGACTACCCCCGCAAGAAGCGCTTCCTGCGGCTCGCCCTCCCCGAGGGCGTCACCTACCGCACCGCCGACCACCTGAGCGTGCTGCCCGCCAACGGCCCCGAGCGGGTCGCCCGCGCCGCGCAGGCGCTCGGCGTGGACCCCGCGACGGTGCTCAGCATCCAACAGCCGGGCGCGGGCCGCGACGCGCTCCCCGTGGACCGCCCGCTGACCGTCCACGAACTGCTCACGTACCACCTGGAGTTGAACGCCCGGCCGACCCCGGAGCAGCGCGCGCTGCTCGCCGCGCACAACCCGTGCCCGCCCGAGCGCGCGGCCCTCGAAGCGCCCGGCGAGGACGACACCCGTACGACGCTGGAGCTGATCGAGGCGTACCCGGCGCTGCGCGGCGCGCTGCCCTGGCCGGTGGTCCTGGACCTGCTGCCGCCCATGCGGACCCGGCACTACTCCGTCTCGTCCTCCCCGGCGGTGGACGGCCGGCACGCGGACCTGATGGTCTCGCTGCTGCCCGGCGGCACCGGTTCGAGCCATCTGCACTCCCTGAAGGCCGGTGACACGGTGCTCGCCCGCGTCCAGCCCTGCCGGGACGCCTTCCGGATCGATCCGGCCGACGACACCCCGGTGATCATGGTGGCGGCCGGTACCGGGCTGGCGCCCTTCCGCGGCGCCGTCGCCGACCGCACGGCGGCCGCCGGGACGCTCGGACACGCCCTGGCCCCCGCGCTGCTCTTCTTCGGCTGCGACGCGCCCGACGCGGACTTCCTGCACGCCGACGAGCTGCGCGCGGCGGAGGCGGCCGGCGCCGTCGGCGTACGCCCCGCCTTCAGCGAACGGCCCGAGGACGGCCGCCGGTTCGTCCAGCACCGCATCGCCGCCGACGGCGACGAGGTCTGGCGGCTGCTGGAGTCGGGCGCCCGGGTGTACGTCTGCGGCGACGGCAGCCGGATGGCACCGGGCGTCCGCGCGGCCTTCCGGGAGCTGTACGTATGCCACGGCGGCGGCACGGCCGAGGAGGCCGAGACCTGGCTCACCGGGCTGACCACCGAGGGCCGCTACATCGAGGACGTGTACGCGGCGAGTTGACCCGCCCCGGGGGCGTGCGGGCGGTCGCCGACGGCGGGCACCGGCATCCGTACGACGACAAGTACGGTCGTGCGGACGACATGCCGGTTCCCGCTCTGGCACCGGCGCTCCCGGCACGCCAAGGTGGACCCGTGCGACGGATGCGGCGCTGGGCCCTGCGGGCGCCGCATCCGCCTGGGGCGCAGCCAGGCGCCCCTGGAGACCGGCCGTCCGACCTTGGAGCGTCATGACCAACGCCCTGATCATCGGCGGTGGCATCGCGGGAGCGGTGACCGCGATGGCCCTGCAGAAAGCCGGCATCGAATCGGAGGTCTACGAGGCGTACGCGAGCGGCGCCGACGACGTCGGGGCCTTCCTCGTCGTCTTCGAGAACGGACTGTCGGCGCTGCGCGTCATCGACGCCGACGGGCCCGTCATCGAGAACTCCTTCCCCGCCGGTCGGGTGGAGTTCCTCAGCAACACCGGGAAGCGGCTGGCCGAGCGCCCGATGGCCGGGACGGGAGACCAGGACGCCGAGGGCGCGCCGGACGGCGCCGGGCCCCGCACGCTGCGCCGGGCCACGCTCTACCGGGTGCTGCACGACGAGGCGACCCGCCGCGGCATCGCCGTCCAGCACGGGAAGCGGCTGGTGGCCGCCGAGACCGTGGAGAACGGCCGGATCGTCGCCACGTTCTCCGACGGCACCCGCGCCGAGGGCGACCTGCTGATCGGCGCCGACGGCATCCACTCCGTCACCCGCAAGCTCATCGACCCGGCCGCGGCCCGGCCCCGCTACACCGGCCAGAACACCGTCTGCGGCTACACCCGGGACGCCAAGAACCCGCCCGAACACGGCACGTACACCATGATCTTCGGCAAGAAGGCGTTCTTCGGGTGCACCCGTGCTCCCGACGGCGAGACCTGGTGGTTCGCCAACGCGCCGGGGCCCGAGCTCTCCCGCGACGATCTGGCCGCCTCCACGCCCGACCACTGGCGGCACCGGCTCGGCGCGCTCTTCGAGGAGGACAACTCCCCGGCCGCCGACATCATCCGGTCCACCGGCGAGACCATCGTCGGCTCCAACTCCTATGACATCGCCGCCACTCCGCGCTGGTACACCGACACCATGGTCATCATCGGGGACGCCGCGCACGCCGCGGCACCGAACGCCGCGCAGGGCGCCTCGATGGCCATCGAGGACGCCATCGTGCTGGCCAAGTCGCTGCGCGACCAGCCCGACAACCGCCGCGCCTTCCGTGCGTACGAGGAACTCCGCCGCGAGCGCGTGGAGAAGGTCGTCGCGGCCAGCGCCAACATGGCCCGCCGCACGGCCGTGGGCACCGTACGCCGCGTTGTCCGCGACACCGTCCTCCCGCACCGCGTCGCCCGCACCGAAGCCGGCGCCGCCGACTGGCTGACGTCGTACCGGATCGAATGGTGAGCGGACCCCGCTCGCACGGCGCGGCGAGCGGGGTCCCTGACGGTGGGTCAGCCGGATGGCGGCCGGTCAGCCGAAGTCGAGCACCGGGCGGCCGCGCACGCCGCCGGCCTCCAGCAGCCGGTGTGCGTCGGCCGCCCGCTCCGCCGGGAAGACCTCGGCGACCCGCAGCGTGAGGGCGCCCTCCTCGGCCTGGCGGGCCAGCCGGTCCAGCCGCGTGGTGTCGGTGGCGAAGTCCGAGACCAGCACCGGCCGTACGTCGATGTCCCGCTCGGTGCCGCCCGACCAGCCGCGGAACACCGTCATCCGGCCCCCGTCGGCGATCGCGCCGAACAGCTTCTCGCCCTGCAGCGTCGCGTCCACGAGTCCCGGCACGCCGGCCGGCACCAGCTCCCGGATGCGCTGGGCCACCTCGTCGCCGCGCGGGACGACCTCGTCGGCGCCCAGTTCGCGCACCAGCTTCTCGTCGGCCGGTTTGGCATCGGCGATCACCCGCAGCCCGTCGGCCTTCGCCAGCTCGACCGCGTACCCGCCGAGGGCGCCCGCTGCGCCGACGACGGCGAGCGTGTCGCCGGGCGAGAGGCCCAGCTCGTCGAGGGCCAGCCGGGCGGTCAGCGCGTTCATCGGCAGCGTGGCCGCGGCGGTGAAGTCCGTGCCCTCCGGCGCCGGCACCACCGAGGCGGCCGGCACCACGATCTTGTCCGCGTAGGCGCCACCGTGCGGCCCGGTGGGCACGACCACGGTGACCACCCGCTGCCCGACGCGCAGCCGGCCGTCGTCGTCCGGTCCGAGCTGGTCGACCACGCCGGCCGCGTCCATGCCGGGCACGTACGGCGGTCGGCGGTCACGGAGCCGCTGTGCGTGCGCGCCGGCGCGCAGCAGCGTGTCCGTGGGATTCACCGCGGCGGCGTGCACCCTGATGCGTACCTCGCCGGGACCGGGCTGCGGTTCCGGCACGTCCAGGACCCGGAGAGCCTCGGGTCCGCCGAACTCTTCCACTCCGATTGCTCGCATACCGGGGGCAACCCGGGGGTCCGGTGCGGCTATTCCATGCCGGGGTCAGCCCGTGCCGGCTTTCCCCCGTGTGGCGGCGGCCGGGGACAGCTGCACGACGAGCAGGGCGATCCCCGCGAGCACGATGTTGCGGGTGGCGGCCTCCAGGCCGTTCCAGGTCTTGGACTGCCACATCGCGAACCACTCGCCGCCGATCGCGAGGAAGCCGGCGCCGAAGAGCAGCAGGACCATCACGAGGCCGAGGGCGGCGAGCCGGCGGGCCCGCTCCCGGCGCAGTACCCACAGTGCGGTGGCCACGACGAGTACGGCAGCGGCGGCCGTCTCCCACGCGATGATCGCGATGTAGGCGGCGTCCTGGAGCGGGCGCGAGGTGATGGCCCGCCACATCAGGTCGGGGTCCTTGAAGGTGGTGTCCATCGCCAGGACGTGCTGGACGAACGCGCGATTGGTGTCGAAGTCGGTGATGTTGCCGAAGGCGACGAGCGCCATGTACAGCGCGACCGTCCCCGTGAGGAGCACCGGAGCGAGGTGCGATACCGCCACTGCTCGTCTGCCGCCGGCCATGTCAGCCTCCACCCGGAGTGTCCACTGTTTTGTCGTGTTCAGGACGACATCGTAAGGGCTCTGGGACGGCCTGTCCGCTCCTCAAGTCCCGTACGCTGCCCGCTGATCGACTGACCAACGAGAAAGCAGGGGCACATGGGCAGGAAGCGGCGTACGGGGGCCATGGCGGCGGGTGTGGCTGGGGCGGCGTTGGTGGTGGGGGTGGTGGCCTGGCCGGCGGGCGCCGGCACCCCGGCCGCGGCGGGCACGACGTACGACACGACCACGGCGGTGGGCGTGCACAACGCGTACGAGAAGGCGAAGTACCCCTACTTCGCCGACGCGTTGGACTCCGGCGCCGGCCTGCTGGAGCTGGACGTGTGGACCAACGGCCTGGGCAGGTCCTGGCGGGTCTCGCACGGCAATCCGCTCGGCAACGACAACAACTGCGAGAACGCCGCCACCCCCGCCGAGCTGCGCACCAAGCCCCGCAATCAGGACCTCGGCGGGTGCCTGGCCGACCTGCGGGCCTGGCACGAGGCGCACCCGGGCCACCGGCCCGTGCTGCTGAAGATGGAGCTGAAGGACGGCTTCAACGACAAGGGGGGCCGCGGCCCGGACGAGTTCGACGCGCTGGTGCGCGACAGGCTGGGGGACGCGGTCTTCGGGCCCGGCGACCTGATCGGGGACCACGCGACGCTGGACGAGGCGGTACGCGCCGACGGCTGGCCGGAGCGGTCGGCGCTGGCCGGCAAGTTCCTGATCGAGCTGATCCCGGGCACGGTCGAGGAGGGCAACCCGGCCGACCGGCTGTGGACCGACCGCGAGTACGCCACCCATCTCCGCACCCTCGCGGGCCAGGGGCAGCTGTCCACCGCCACCGCGTTCCCCGCCGTGCACGGCGCCGAGTCCGGCGACCCCCGCTCCCGCTACACCGATCCGGCGCTGCGTCCCTGGTTCGTGGTCTTCGACGGCGATGCCACCGCGTACGCGGGCGGCATCGACACCGGCTGGTACGACACCCGGCACTACCTCGTGATCATGACCGACGCGCACCACGTCGCCCCGGCCATCGACGGCACGAAGCCGACCGAGCAGCAGGCCAGAGACCGGGTGGCGCTGCTGGCCAAGGAGCACGCCAGTGTGCTCACCGCCGACTGGTACCCGCTGCCGCAGGTGCTGGGCGAGGTGGTGCCGCGCGGCTGACACGCGACGGTGGGGGTGGTTGTACAGGTTTCAAGCACTGTGTAGGGTGAGACCCGAGACTTGAACTTTCAAATACTTCTCACACGTCCCGTCCGACACAGGAGAGAGCAGTCGCATGACCACCCCCAACGGCACGATCGCCCCCTCCCGCGACGTGGCGCCGGCGCGCACCGCGTCGCCCGCCGCCCGCGACCTGGGCCTGCTGCTCCTGCGGCTCGCCGTCGGCCTCACCATGGCGGCGCACGGCTCGCAGAAGCTCTTCGGCTGGTTCGGCGGCCCCGGCCTGGACGGCACCGGCCAGTTCTTCACCATGAGCGGCTACCCCTCCGGGAAGGCGATGGCCCTGGTCGCCGGGCTCACCGAGACCCTCGGCGGCCTCGGCCTCGCGCTCGGCCTGCTCACCCCGCTCGCCGGCGCGGCCGTCCTCGGCACGATGGTGAACGCGCTGGCCGTGAAGTGGGGCGGCGGCTTCTTCGCGCCCAAGGGCATCGAGTACGAGCTGCTGCTCACCGTGGCCGCCGCCGCGATCGCCCTCACCGGCCCCGGCCGCTGGGCCGCCGACCGTCTGCTGCCCGGCCTGCGCCGCGAGCGCGGGGCCTATGGCGTCGCCGCCGTCGCCCTCGGCGTGATCGTGGCCTTCGCCGTTCTGCTGCTGCGCAAGTGATCCCATAGGGCCTGCTGCGCAAAGTGACTCCACAGGGAGGTACCCATGTCCGTACGCCGCCTCAACCACGCGGTCCTCTACGTACGTGAGCTGTCGCGCTCCGTCGCGTTCTACACCGACGTCCTCGGCTTCACCGTGGACACCGAGATCCCCGGCCGGGCCGCCTTCCTGCGTGCCGCGGACACCCTGAACGACCACGACCTCGGCCTCTTCACCGTCGGCGACCAGGCCCCGGGCCCCGAGCACGGGCGGGCGGGCCTCTACCACCTGGCCTGGGAGGTCGGCACTCTCGGCGAGCTGGCGGAGACCGCCGGACGGCTGCGGGCCGCCGGCGCGCTCGTCGGCGCCAGCGACCACCTGGTCTCCAAGTCCCTGTACGCCAAGGACCCGGACGGCATCGAGTTCGAGGTGATGTGGCGGGTGCCGCGCGAGGACTGGCCGGGCCCCGAGGAGGGCGGCGCCCAGGTCCTGCCGCTCGACCTGGAGGACGCGCTGCGCCGCTGGGGACCCGACCTGGCGACCGGGGCCGCCGCGGGCTCCGCCACCTGAGCGCGGCATCAGCCGCCCGAGGGGAGCAGATCCTTCAAGGGCTGGATCGCGTCAGTACTGCGCAGCCACGGGTCGTCGAAGTCCCACACCAGGAAGAGCAGAAAGGCGATCAGGGCGGTGAAGACCCCCGCCATCAGGAGTTCCCGTCCTGACCGCCGGATCTGCAGCGTGAACATCAGGCCGACCGTGACCACGGCGCCCGCGAGCAGGCCGAACCACACCACGGGCGGCATGGTCGGCCCGGCCCCCAGACCCCGGGCCGACCGGGCGCCGTCCGCCACCGCCACCTGGTCCACCAGCGGCTGGTAGGTCTGGTTCTCGAAGTCGGTGCGCGGATGGTAGTCGGACACCGCGGCGCGCACCTTCAGCATCAGCGCGTCCCCGCGGGGCGTCAGTTCGCTCTTCTCCGTCATCACCGGCCATTCCTTGTGCACCACGTACGAGACGTAGGTGTCCACGTCGGACCGGATCCGGTCGCGCACCGGCTCCGGATACGCCCGGGCCCGCGCGCTCACCTCGTGCAGCGCCTGCGCCTCCGTACGCACCGTGTCCTCCGCCGCGCTGCGCGCCTCCCACACGCCCGCGATGGCCAGGCCCAGCACGATCGCGTAGACCACCCCGACCATCATCGTCATGTACTCCATGACGTCCGGCGTCTCGCTCGGGTCGTCCTCCTCCTCGTCGATCCGCCGCTGGTGCAGCACGGTGACGAGCAGGACGACACCGCACGTCGCGGCCATGGCGATGGCCAGCACGAGCCAGTCCGGCATGAGAAACCTCCAGAGAAAAGTGGTGGGGGGAGCGGGCCCGTGATCAGGAGCGGCCGCCGCCGGATCCGGACGAGGAGCGGGGGCGCAGCGCGGCGGCGGCCAGCACGGCCGGAGCGGTGAGCAGCAGCATGTTCGTGACCAGCGAGCGGCGGCCCTCCGGTGGGCGGCTGCTGACCGCGTACGACCGGGGCGTCAGGGACGGGGACGGCTTCGGCTTCGGTGCCTTCGAGGTCGGCGGCGGTTCCGGGGGCGGCTTCGGCCGTGGTGCGGGCGGCGGCTCGGGCGCGGGCGGTGGTGGCGCGGGCGGTGTGGTGACCGGCGCGGGCTCCGGTGGTGCGGGCCGGGGAGGGGGCGGCGGTGCGGGCTTCGGGGGCGGCGGCTCGGGCGCGGGCGGCCGGGGCGTCGGCGACGTACAGGGCCAGTGCCAGTCGTCCGGCAGCCCTGGTACCCCGGTCGGGGCCGTCACCGGCGGCTTCGTTCCGGCGTAGGAACAGTTGTCACCGTGCGCGGCCGCCGACGGCGCCCAGCCCACCCCTGCCACGAACGCGGCTGCCGCCAGGGCCAGTCCAGCGCGATGCGATCGGTACACGCCGAGAGGCTGCGCAGCCCCGTGCGCCATCAAGCGTCCGGTGCGGGTGATTCCCCTGATAGTGGGGATTACCGTACGGTCGGGTGCGTGATGGCTGCCGAGGTGTTCACACCCCAGACCTACGCCACCGGCGTCCCCTACGCGCTCTTCCGTGAACTGCGCCTGACCAGCCCGGTCTGCTGGATCGAGGAGCCGGCGGTGGACGGCTGGCCGGCCGGTCCCGGGTACTGGGCGGTGCTGCGGCATGCGGATGTGAAGCATGTGCTGCGTAGCCCAGAAGTGTTCTCTTCGTACGCGGGTGCGACGCAGATCCGGGACCCCGACAGTGCACGGGACCTCGCGTTCGTCCGCGCGATGATGCTGAACCAGGACCCGCCGGACCATTCCCGCATCCGCAAGGTCGTCGCCGCGGCCTTCACCCCGCGCGCCGTACGGGAGTTGGAGGCCGTCATCGACGCACGCGCCGCCGCGCTCGTGGGGCAGGTCGCCGAGGCGGGCGCGGCGGACTTCGTCGAGGTCGCCGCCGATCTGCCGGTCTGGACGCTGGCGCACGTGATGGGCGTGCCGGACGGGGACCGGCGGCTGCTCTTCGACTGGTCGAGCCGCGTCATCGGCTACCAGGACAGCGAGTACGCGGAGTTGAGCACGGCCGACCCCGCGACGCTGAGCCCCATGGGGCGGGCCGCGCTGGACCGCCGTCCACGTACGCTGCGCCGCCCGGACGGCCGCCCCGTGAACCCGCGCTCCCGTGAAGCGCTGGCCGACATGTTCGCGTACGCCCACGCGCTCGCCGAACACCCGCGGCCCGGCACGGTGATGGCCCACATGCGGGAGGGCGGCCTGACCCGCGAGGAGTTCGAGAACATGTTCTTCCTCTTCGCGGTGGCCGGGAACGAAACGCTGCGCAACGGCATTCCGGGCGGGCTGTACGCGCTGCTGCGCCATCGGGAGCAGTTCGAACGGCTGCAGAGGGAGCGGGAGTTGATCCCTTCGGCCGTCGAGGAGATGCTGCGCTACTGGCCGCCGGTGATGGACTTCCGGCGCACCGCCGTGCGCGACGTGGAGCTGGGCGGCCGGCGCATCCGGGCGGGCGAGAAGGTCGTGGTCTACCACGCCGCCGCCAACCGCGACGAGACGGTCTTCGCCGACCCCGACCGCTTCGACATCACCCGCAGCCCGAACGACCACGTCAGCTTCGGCTTCGGACCGCACTTCTGCCTCGGGTCGCACCTCGCCCGGGTGCAGATGCGGGCCGTGCTGCGGCACGTACTGGACCGGCTGCCCGGCCTCGAACTCGCCGGGGAGCCGGTCCGGCTCGTCTCCAACTTCCAGAACGGGCTCAAGCACCTGCCTGTACGGGCCTGAGAGGCGCTCGAGGGAGGCGCGTGGGGCGGGAGACGAGTGGGGCGGCGCTAGCGCCGTACGGCCAGCGACAGCGCGAAACGCGCCGTGCCGTCCGTCCACCAGTCGCGCAGCTCCAGACCCGCGGCGTCCAGTTCGGCGCGCACGCCCTCCTTGCGGAACTTCGCGGAGACCTCCGTGCGGACCTCCTCGCCCGCCGCGAAGTGCACCGCGAGGTCCAGCGCCGGGATCTTCACGGTCTGCTCCTTCAGGGACCGCAGCCGCATCTCGATCCACTCCCGCTCGGCGTCCCACACCGCGCGGTGCGCGAACTGCGCCGGGTCGAAGTCGGCGGCCAGCTCACGGTTGATGACGGTGAGCACGTTCTTGTTGAACTCCGCGGTGACGCCCTGGCTGTCGTCGTACGCGGCCAGCAGGGTCCCCTCGTCCTTGACCAGGTCCGTGCCGAGCAGCAGCGCGTCGCCGGGCTCAAGGAGGTCGCGTACGGAGTGCAGGAAACCGGCCCGCTCGGCGGGGAGCAGGTTGCCGATGGTGCCGCCGAGGAAGGCCAGCAGCCGGGGCCCGGGCGTCTCGGGCAGCTGCAGGCCGCCCTGGAAGTCGGCGACCAGCGCGTGCACGGTGAGCCCTGGATGGTCGGCGAGCAGCGCCTCGCCCGCGGCGGCCAGCGCGCTCTCGCTGACGTCGACGGGCACGTAGGTGTGCAGCCGGGTGAGCGCGTCCAGGAGGTGCCGGGTCTTCTCCGAGGAGCCGGAGCCGAGCTCGATCAGGGTGCGCGCCCCGGTGGCGGTGGCGATCTGCCCGGCGCGGGCCAGCAGGATCTCCCGCTCGGCGCGGGTCGGGTAGTACTCGGGCAGCGCGGTGATGTCCTCGAAGAGGGCGCTGCCCCGGGCGTCGTAGAACCACTTCGGCGGCAGGGTCTTGGGGGTGCTGGTCAGGCCGTGGGCGACGTCGGTGCGGAGGGCGGCGGTGGTGGCGTCGGGGGGCAGCGTACGGGTGATGGCGAGGGGACTCACGCGACGGGCTCCTTGAGCGGGGTGAGCAGGACATCGGTACGGGTGGCGGCCAGCAGGGCGTGGTCGGGGACCTCGGTCCAGTCGCTCCCGTCGTCCGAGGGTTCGGAGGCGACCAGCATGCCGGGCACGCGGCCCGGCAGCGGGCGGTGGAACAGCGTGTCGTCCCAGGTGGTGGCGGTGATCGTGGCGCCATCGGTGAGCAGCAGGTTCAGCCGGGAGCCGGGGGCCGCGGCGGCCACCTCGGTCACCGTCTCGGACAGCGCCTCGGAGGCGTCGGCGCCCTGCTCCAGGCGGTGCTTCACCAGCGCCCACAGGAACGCGGCGTCGCAGCGCGCCTCCAGGCCGAGCAGCGCCTCGGAGGGCAGCCCGGCGGCCAGGGAGCCGAGCGAGCCGGGCCAGCCGCTGACCGCGCCGTTGTGGCTGAAGAGCCACCGGCCGCCGGCGAACGGCGCCGCGGCGGCCTCGCCGTCCGGGCAGGCGAGGGTGGCGTCCCGTACGGCGGCCAGCACGGCGCCGCTGCGCACGACCCGGGCGAGGTCGGGCAGGAAGGCGTCCGCCCAGATGGGGCCCGCGCGGCGGTAGCGGGCCGGCACGGGGTCGCCGGGCGCGTACCAGCCGACGCCGAAGCCGTCGGCGTTGACGGTGCCGTACTTCTGGCGGCGGGGCGCCCAGGACTGCCGGTACAGGCTGTGCTCGGGCGCGGTGAGGACGTCGCCGAGCGGGACGCTGGGGCCGAGGTAGGCGAGGTGACGGCACATCAGGCGCGCCTCCTGGCGGGAGCCTCAGGAGCCACCCGGCACACGGGGCGCGCCGCGGCCCTCACGCGTCCTCCGGGCCCGCGTCACGGGCCGTACGGAAGCCCGCGAAGATCTGCCGGCGGACGGGCAGGTCCCAGTTGCGGAACGTGCCGCGGCAGGCCACCGGGTCCACCGCGAACGACCCGCCGCGCAGCACCTTGTACGCGCCGCCGAAGAACACCTCGGAGTACTCGCGGTAGGGGAACGCCTGGAAGCCCGGGTAGGGCAGGAAGTCCCCGGAGGTCCACTCCCACACGTCCCCGATGAGCTGCCGGACGCCCAGCGGCGACTCGCCCTCCGGGTAGCTGCCCACGGGTGCGGGGCGCAGATGGCGCTGGCCCAGGTTGGCGTGCTCGGGGCCGGGCTCCTCGTCGCCCCAGGGGTAGCGGCGGCTGTACCCGGTACTGGGGTCCCAGCGGGCGGCCTTCTCCCACTCGGCCTCCGAGGGCAGCCGGCGCCCGGCCCAGCGCGCGTACGCGTCCGCCTCGTACCAGCTCACATGCAGAACCGGTTCTTCAGGATTGACCGGCTCGGTGACTCCGAAGGTGCGGCGGACCCAGCCCTTGCCCTCCCGCCGCCAGAACAGCGGCGCTTCGAGCTTGTGCTCGCACACCATCCGCCAGCCCTCGGGGGCCCACCAGCGCGACTCCCGATAGCCGCCGTCCTCGATGAACCACTGATACGCGGCGTTGCTCACCGGCACCGTGTCGATCCGGAAGGCGGGCAGCAGCCGGTGGTGCGCGGGGCGTTCGTTGTCCAGCGCCCACGGCTCGCGGGAGGTGCCCATCGTGAAGGGGCCGGCCGGCACCAGCACCTCGGGGCCCACCGTCCCCTCCGCGGTGTCCGGGGGCGGCGGAGCGGTGAGCGCGGCCGGGCCGCGCCGCAGCTGATGGGTGATGAGCATCGTCTCGTCGTGCTGCTGCTCGTGCTGCGCGACCATCCCGAACGCGAACGCCTGCTCCACCAGCCGGTCGCCGCGCAGCGGGGTCTTCTCCAGGACGTCCAGCACCCGGCCGCGCACTTCGTCGACGTAGCTGTGCGCCTCGGCGGGGGCCAGCAGCGGCAGCGAGGGCCGCTCGGCCCGGGGGTGCTCGAACGCGTCGTAGACCGAGTCGATCTCCGGGCGCAGCGCCTCCAGCCCGCCGACCGCCCGCATCAGCCACTGCTCCTCCTGGTTGCCTATGTGGGCGAGGTCCCACACCAGGGGCGACATCAGGGGCGAGTGCTGGGCGGTCAGGTCGGGCTCGTCGACACAGGTGGTCAGCGCCTGCGTACGGGTGCGGGCGGCGAGCAGCGCCGACGCCGCGCGGTCCCGGAGCTTTTCGGGATCGTGGATCACTGGCTGTCCTTCCCTGGGATGCGCTCGACGGTGCGGGCGTACTCCGCGGCGAGCGCCGCTTCCTGGGCGTCGGCGGCGCGCCGGGCCGCCGGGCTCTCCGTGGGCGCGGGGGCGTACTCGGGCGCCGCGTACGCCGCGTCCATCAGGTCGTCCGCCGGGCAGCGGCCCTGCGCCACATAGCGCTCGATGAACTCCTCGACGGCGGCGAGCACGTCGGGCCCGGCGCCGAGCCGGGGCAGCGCCGCGCGGGCCGCCCCGAAACAGACCGTCGCGGCGGCGGCCAGCTCCGGGTCGGTCAGCCCCTGGCGGGCGGCGCGCCGCCACAAGGGGTTGCGCGGCGCGGGGCGGTCGCCCGCGGTCTCGGCGAGCGGCTTGACGGCGCGGTACGCGGTCTCGGCGGCCTCGGGGTCGTCGAACAGGGCCGCGGTCACGGCGAGCGGCACGATCCAGCCGTCGCCCGGCTGCGCGTCGATCATGCGCAGTTCGAGGTGGCCGCGCGGCCGGACCGGCGGGAAGAGCGTGGTGACGTGGTAGTCGAAGTCCTCCGCCGTGGGCGCCCTCGGTGCCTTCGTGCGCGTCCACTCACGGAAGGACAGCCCTTCGGGTGCGTCCCAGGGCCCGTCCGCGGCGCGCAGGCACATCACGGGCGCGTCCAGCGCGTACGCCGCCCAGGCCGCGCGCGGATCGGGGCCGTCGGCGGGGGCGAGGGTGCGGGCCGGGTCGAGCTGGGTCCAGATGGCCTGGCGGGTGGAGCGGTAGCCCGTCGGGCACCCCTCGCTGGTGGGGGAGTTGGCGAAGGCCGCGGCGAGCACGGCACCGAGGAGGTGGGCCAGCCGCCAGCGCCGGCCGTGCCCGAGCGGCCCCGGCTCCTCGTATCCGGCGTCCAGGCAGACCTGTACGGAGGCGGTGCCGCACATCATGGACCGCCCGGCCTGTCCCCAGCGGTCGAAGTACGCCTCCATCGCGTCGTAACGGGGCTCGTCGAGGATGCGGTGCGGCGGGTGCCAGGGGTTGTGGCCGTGGCCCGCCAGGCTCAGGTCCATGGCACGCAGCGCGGTGCGTACCAGCGCCAGGTCGGCCGAGACGGCCGTGACGCATTCGGTGAGGGAGGCGGCGGGAAGCGAGCTGAGCTCCAGCTGCCCGCCCGGCTCGAAGGTCAGGAGGGAGTGCAGGGGGAGCGCGCGCAGGGCGGTCATCGCGCTGCGGACGCGCTCGCGCGGCAGGGGACATCGGGGGTTGCGCGCGTCATGGACGAGATACTCGATCTCGACCCCGATGCGCCGCGGCGGCCCGGTCTTGAAGCAGATGCCGTGCAGGTGGGCTGCCAGCTCCTCTTCCGTGACCGCGCGCTGTACGGGCATGGACTTCCACTCCCTCCGTGGCCGGCCGGACGGCCGGACGCAGGCTCCCACCTAAGCCGGTGCGAGCGGCGCACTCAAGGGCGCATCAGCGCCCGGCAGAGCACGCGCCGCGCACGGCCCGCTGAGTGTCGCGCCGGAGCACGACGGCGCGCCCGCACGAGGAGTCTCTCACTGCCGGTACCCCGCCAGAAAGCGTCCAATGCGGCTGATGGCGGCATCGAGGTCGTCGGCGTACGGGAGTGTCAGGATACGGAAGTGATCAGGGCGCGGCCAGTTGAAGCCGGTGCCCTGCACCACCTGGATCTTCTCCCGCAGCAGCAGGTCCAGCACGAACTTCTCGTCGTCGTGGATCTTGTGCACGGCAGGGTCCAGGCGCGGGAAGGCGTAGATCGCGCCCTTGGGCTTCACGCAGGACACGCCCGGGATCTCGTTCAGGCGTTCCCATGCCCGGTCGCGCTGCTCGCGCAGCCGGCCGCCCGGGAGCACCAGGTCGTTGATCGACTGGCGGCCGCCGAGCGCCGCCTGGATGGCGTACTGCGCCGGGGCGTTCGGGCACAGCCGCATCGAGGCCAGCGTGCCGAGCCCCTCCAGGTAGTCGGCGGCGTGCTGCGTGGGCCCGGAGACGACGAGCCAGCCGGACCGGAAGCCGGCCACGCGGTACGCCTTGGAGAGCCCGCTGAAGGTGAGGCAGACCAGGTCGGGGGCGAGCACCGCGGCGTTGTGGTGCACCTCGCCGTCGTACAGGATGCGGTCGTAGATCTCGTCGGCGAAGACCATCAGGCCGTGCCGCCGCGCCAGGTCGAGCATGCCTTCCAGCAGCTCGCGGGGGTAGACGGCGCCCGTCGGGTTGTTGGGGTTGATGATGACCATCGCCCGCGTCCGGTCGGTGATCTTCGCGGCCATGTCGTCCAGGTCCGGCAGCCAGTCGGCGGACTCGTCGCACATGTAGTGCACCGCCTTGCCGCCCGCCAGCGTCGTCACCGCGGTCCACAGCGGGAAGTCCGGGGCGGGGATCAGTACCTCGTCGCCGTCGTCCAGCAGCGCCTGGACCGCCATCGAGACCAGCTCCGAGACGCCGTTGCCCAGGTAGACGTCGTCCACGCCGACCTCGGTGAGGCCGAGCGACTGGTAGTGCTGGGCGACGGCCCGGCGCGCCGAGAGGATGCCGCGGGACTCGGTGTAGCCGTGCGCCCGCGAGAGGTTGCGCACCATGTCCTGCAGGATCTCCTCGGGCGCCTCGAAGCCGAAGAGCGCGGGGTTTCCGGTGTTCAGCCGCAGCACGCTGTGCCCGGCCTCCTCCAGCGCGTCGGCGTGCTCGATCACCGGCCCGCGGATCTCGTAACAGACGTCGGCCATCTTGCTCGACTGCTTGAACTCCATGCGGCGGCCTCCCGGTTACCTCGCTCGCCGCGGCGCGGCGCATCCGTGGTTCTCCTTGGTTTTACCAAGCTCGAACTTGGAAAGTCCAACCTCTTGTCTATGCTGGGATCATGCCGCGCCGAAGTTATGACCAGTACTGCGCCGTCGCCCGGGCCCTGGACGCCGTGGGCGACCGCTGGACCCTGCTGATCGTCCGGGAGCTGCTGGCCGGGGCCCGGCGCTACACGGACCTGCACGCCGACCTGCCGGGCGTCAGCACGGACATGCTCGCGGGCCGGCTGAAGGACATGGAGCGCGACGGCCTGGCCGTCCGCCGCAGACTCGACCCGCCCGCCGCCGCGTTCGTCTACGAACTCACCCCGCGCGGCCGCGCCCTGCTCCCCGTCCTCACCGCACTGGCCGACTGGGGCGCGGCCGACCTCGGCGCCCCGCGGCCGACCGACGCGGTCCGCGCCCACTGGTTCGCCGTGCCGCTGATGCCCCGGCTCGCCCGGTACTTCACCTCGCAACGGCCGCAGGGCGCCCCCGTGCGGGTCGTGGAGGTCCGGCTGGACGAGGGGACGTTCCACGTCACGCTGGGCGCGGAGACGGACGCACAGACGGATTGCGGTTACGCGGACGGTCCTGCCCCGGCGCCGGACGCCGTGCTGGAGCTGGACGCGGCGGCCTGCGCCGAGGTGATCTACGATCGGCTCTCACTCGCCCACGGCATCGGCACCGGGCGCATCCGGATGACGGCCGGCGGCGAACCGGCCGGCGTCACGGCGGCGACCGCACGCACAGCGACGGGATGACACATGGGCAAGGCACCCCTGGCGGTCTTCGACCTGGACAACACCCTGGCGGGCACGGCGCACCGGCAGCACTTCCTGGAGCAGCGGCCGCGCGACTGGGACGGGTTCTTCGCCGCGGCCCCCGAGGACCCGCCGCTCCCCGAAGGTATCGCGCTGGCCCTGGAGAGCGCGGCGGAGTGCGAGATCGTGTACCTGACCGGGCGGCCCGAGAAGTGCCGCGCCGACACCCTGGAGTGGCTAGCCCGGCACGGTCTCCCCGAGGGCCGCGTCTGGATGCGCCCCTCCGGTGACCGCCGCCCGGCCCGCCACACCAAGCTCGAACTGCTGCGCAAGCTGGCGCGCGGCCGCGAGGTCCGCGTCGTCGTGGACGACGACGAGCTGGTCTGCGACGCGGTGCAAGCTGCCGGCTTCCCCGTCGTGCGGGCCGGCTGGGCCGCCCACTCCGCCGCCCTGAAGGACGCACAGGAGCGCGAGGGCCGCACCTGAAGGGGCGCGCCGGTCAGGCGGAGCCCGCGGGCCGCGCCCGTACGTGCACCCGCTCGCCCTGGGGGCCGAACAGGCAGAGGTACTCCACCGGTTCGGGACCCGCGCTCGCGAAGCTGTGCGGCGTACGCGTATCGAACTCGGCGGCCTCGCCCGCGCCGAGCACGAGGTCGTGCTCGGCCAGCCTCAACCGCAGCCGGCCGGAGAGCACGTAGAGCCATTCGTAGCCCTCGTGGGTCCGCTGTTCGGGGAGCGGGGCGTCGGGCCGGCCCGGGGGCAGGATCAGCTTGTAGGCGTGCAGGCCGCCGAGGTGGCGGGTGAGCGGCACAAAGGTGTGGCCGTTGCGGACGACCGGGCGCGGGTGGATGCGGGGGTCGCCGGTGGGCGGCGCGCCGACCAGCTCGTCCAGCGGGACGCCGTACGCCTTGGCCAGCGGCAGCAGCAGCTCCAGGGTGGGCCTGCGCTGTCCGGACTCCAGGCGGGAGAGCGTGCTGACGGAGATGCCGGTGGTCTCGCTCAGCGCGGTCAGGGTCGTACCGCGGTCCCGGCGCAGCGCGCGCAACCGGGGGCCGACCGCGGTGAGCACACCGGCGAGGTCGTCGTCTGCCATGTCTGCCATGCCTATATTTGCCGTTTCGGCAATAAACTTTGTCAAGTCGGCGGCGCGGTCCGAGTATCGGCAACGAAGCAGCGAGAAGCCGCAAAGAAGCGGCGAGAAGCCGCAACGAAGGAGCGTGTGTGCCGATGACCGATACGCAGATCTCGGACGAGGAGTTCTGGAACGCGCGGTACGCCGAGAGCGACCGGATCTGGAGCGGCGAGCCCAACGCGGCACTGGTCCGGGAGGTCGCGGAGCTGGCCCCGGGGCGGGCCCTGGACCTGGGCTGCGGGGAAGGCGGCGACGCGATCTGGCTGGCCGGGCAGGGCTGGCGGGTCACCGCCGTCGACGTCTCCCAGGTGGCGCTGGACCGGGCCGCCGGGCACGCGGCGGCGGCAGGCGTCGCGGACCGCATCGACTGGCAGCGCCACACCCTGGGCGAGACCTTCCCCGAAGGCACCTTCGACCTGGTCTCGTCCCACTTCCTGCACACCCTCGGCGAGCTGCCGCGGGAGGAGGTCCTGCGGACCGCCGCCGGCGCGGTGGCGCCGGGCGGGGTGCTCCTCGTGGTCGGCCACTCCGGGCCGCCCCCGTGGGAGCCCGACGCGCACCCCGAGGTGCACCTCCCCGCAGCGCGCGAGGTCCTGGCGGACCTGCGGCTGGCGGAGGGGGAGTGGGAGGTGCTCGTCTGCGAGGAGCACGAGCGCGTCCAGACGGCGCCGGACGGGCAGCGGATGGTCCGGACGGACAACACGGTGAAGGTGCGCCGGCTGGCCGGCTGACACGATGACGGTGCGCGGCCCGGCCGGCCGGCACGCTGAAGGCGCGGCGCCCGGCCGGGGCGACCACCGCTCACGATTGCCCCTCCGCTATCTGTTCCCTCACGGATACCGACCGCTTAGTATGCCGATGGCATCGAGGTCACCCACGTCGTGAGGGGAAGCTCAGTGAAGGCATGGCGGGTACACGCGAACGGCGAGCCGCGCGAGGTGATGCGGCTGGACGAGGTCCCGGACCCGCAGCCGGGCCCCGGACAGCTGCTCCTCCGGGTGAGGGCCGCGAACGTCAACTTCCCCGACGCACTGCTCTGCCGCGGTCAGTACCAGGTACGCCCGCCGCTGCCGTTCACGCCGGGCGTGGAGATCTGCGGCGAGGTGCTCGCCACCGGTGACGGCGCGGACGTCGCCGTCGGCACCCGCGTACTGGCGCAGCCGCCGCTGCCGAACGGCGGGTTCGCCGAACTGGCCGTGGTGGACGCCAAGTCCGTCCTCCCGGCCCCGGACGCGCTGGACGACGCCGAGGCCGCCGCGCTGCACATCGGCTACCAGACCGGCTGGTTCGGGCTGCACCGCCGCGCGCACCTCCAGGCCGGCGAGACGCTGCTGGTGCACGCGGCGGCGGGCGGCGTGGGCAGCGCCGCCGTCCAGCTCGGCCGGGCCGCCGGAGCGCGCGTCATCGGGGTCGTCGGCGGCCCCGAGAAGGCGGCCGTCGCCCGCGAACTCGGCTGCGACGTGGTCATCGACCGGCGCAGCGAGGACGTCATCAAGGCCGTCAAGGAAGCCACCGGCGGCCGCGGCGCCGACGTGATCTACGACCCGGTGGGCGGCGACGCGTACGCCCAGTCCGCCAAGTGTGTGGCCTTCGAGGGCCGGATCATCGTCGTCGGCTTCGCCAGCGGCACGATCCCCAGCCCCGCGCTCAACCATGCGCTGGTCAAGAACTACGCGATCCTCGGCCTGCACTGGGGCCTGTACAACACCAAGGACCCGGCCTCCATCGGCGCCTGCCACGAGGAGCTGACCAAGCTGGCCGCACAGGGCGTCATCAAGCCGCTCATCGGCGACCGCGTGCCCCTGGAGGGCGCGGCGGACGCGGTACAGAGGGTCGCCGACGGCGTCACCACGGGCCGTCTGGTCGTCGTCCCCGGAGAGGCGGCGGCGCGATGAGCATCGGAGCCGAGGAGCTGCGCCGGCGCACCGCCGACCTGCTCGCCGCCCACCCGCCCGCCACGACGGAGCGCCTGGACTTCCTGCGCGCCCGCTTCGACGCCGGGCTCGCCTGGGTTCACTTCCCCGAGGGGCTCGGCGGCCTGGACGCGCCCCGTGCCCTGCAGGCCGTCGTCGACGCCGAACTGACCGCCGCCGGCGCGCCGGACAACGACCCGCGCCGGATCGGCATCGGACTGGGCATGGCGGCACCGACCATCCTGGGCTTCGGCACCGAGGAACAGAAGCAGCGGTTCCTCAAGCCCCTGTGGACCGGCGAGGAGGTGTGGTGCCAGCTCTTCAGCGAGCCCGGCGCCGGCTCCGACCTGGCGGCCCTCGCCACCCGCGCGGTACGGGACGGCGATTCCTGGGTGGTCAACGGCCAGAAAGTGTGGACCTCCGGCGCGCACAAGTCCCGCTGGGCGATCCTCATCGCCCGTACGGACCCCGAGGCCCCGAAGCACCGCGGCATCACGTATTTCGTGTGCGACATGACCGACCCCGGTGTGGACGTCCGGCCGCTGCGCCAGATCACCGGCGAGGCCGAGTTCAACGAGGTCTTCCTCAGCGACGTGCGCATCCCCGACGCGCACCGGCTCGGCGAGGTGGGGGAGGGCTGGAAGGTGGCCCGGACCACCCTCATGAACGAGCGGGTCGCCATCGGCGGCGCCCACATCCCGCGCGAGGGCGGCATGATCGGCGTCGCCGCCGCCGACTGGCGCGAGCGGCCCGAACTGCGCACGCACGACCTGCACCAGCGACTGCTGCGGCTGTGGGTCGACGCCGAGGTGGCCCGCCTCACCGGTGAGCGGCTGCGCCAGCAGCTGACCATGGGCCAGCCGGGCCCCGAAGGCAGCGGCATGAAGCTCTCCTTCGCCCGGCTCGCCCAGGAGATCAGCGGCTGGGAAGTGGAGTTCCTCGGCGCGGACGGCCTGACGTACGACGACTGGACGCTGCGCCGCCCCGAAGGCGTGGACTTCACCGGGCGCGAGGCCGGCTACCGCTACCTGCGCGCCAAGGGCAACAGCATCGAGGGCGGCACCTCCGAAGTGCTCCTCAACATCGTCGCCGAACGCGTGCTCGGTCTGCCGTCCGAGCCGCGCACCGACAAGGACGTCGCGTGGAAGGACCTGCCCCGATGACCGACCAGCAGACTCTGCCGGACGCCGCGGCGTCCGAGCTGCCCGAGGGCCCGGACCTGCTCTACTCCGAGCCCGAGGACGACCTGCGCGCCGCCGTACGGTCCCTGCTGGCCGACCGCGGCGGTCCGGCCGCGGTCCTCGCCGAGCTGGAATCGGGCCGCACGCACGACGCCGCCCTCTGGCGCTCGCTCGCCGCCGACATCGGGGCGGCCGGGCTGCTGGTCCCCGAGAAGCTCGGCGGCCAGGGCGCGGGCCCCCGGGAGGCGGCCGTCGTCCTGGAGGAGCTGGGCCGGGCCGTGACGCCCGTGCCGTACCTGACGAGCGCCGTGCTGGCGGTCACCGCCCTGCTCGGCTGCGACACCGGCCAGGACGAGGTCGCGCGGCTGCTCGCCGCACTGGCCGGCGGCGAGCGGATCGGCGTGCTCGCGGTGCCGCTGCCGACCGCGCCCGCGGGGCCGCTGGAGCCGCCCGTACGGGCCGGCGCCGACGGCGCGCTGCTCGGCACGGTCGCCTCGGTGGCCGACGCGGCAGCCGCCGACGTGCTGCTCGTCCCGGTGCGCGCGGCGGACGGCATCGAGCTGTACGCCGTGGACACCGATGCGCCGGGGCTGCACATCGAGACGGTCACCCCGCTGGACCTCACCCGTCCGCTCGCCCGCGTCACCTTCGACGGCGCGGCGGGCCGCCGGCTGGCCGGCCCCGACCGGGCCGGCGCGGCCGTACGCAAGGCCCTGCTCACGGGGGCCGGGCTGCTCGCCTCCGAACAGCTCGGCATCGCCGAGTGGTGCCTGACCGAGCTCGTCGAGTACACCAAGCAGCGCCACCAGTTCGGCCGCCCGGTCGGCTCGTTCCAGGCGCTCAAGCACCGGATGGCCGCGCTCTGGCTGGAGGTGGTGTCGGCGCGGGCGGCAGCGCGCAACGCCGCGGACGCGCTGGCCACCGACAGCGCGGACGCCCCGGTGGCGGTGGCCGTCGCCCAGGCGTACTGCGCCCCGGTCGCGGTCCACGCGGCAGAGGAATGCCTCCAGCTGCACGGCGGCATCGGCATGACGTGGGAACACCCGCTGCACGCCTTCCTGAAGCGCGCCAAGAGTGATGAGATCGCCCTGGGCGCTCCCGGACGCCACCGCGCGTCCCTCGCCGAACTGGTGGACCTCACGGCCCCGTAGGGGCCGGCGGGCACACCGGATGCCGGCCGACGGCTGTGGGGGCCGTCGGCCGGCGTCGTACCTCAGCGGAGGCGGGGCCTGAGGAGGCCGTCGAGGAGGGCCTGGAGGCCGCTCTCGAAGAGCCCGTCGAGGTCCAGGTCGTAACCGTCGCCGCCGAAGGACTCCAGGAGCCGCGCGAACGTCGGGTACCGCCCCGAAGCAGCGATCTTTCCGAAGGCGTCTTCCTGCGCCGCCAGCCACTGCTCCTGCGAGAGGCCGCTCACGCTTTCGGCGTGCGCCTCCCGTTCGAGGTGGCCGGCGAGCCCCTGGACGTGGCTGTAGAGCAGCACATTGATGTCCAGCATGGCGTTCCCGTCGAGCCCGAGGCCGTCGAGGCCGGCGAGCATCCACTCCGAGTACGCCATCAGGTTCGGCAGCGCCAACGGGCGGGTGAGCGGGGCGAGCTGTGCCAGCCAGGGGTGGACGCGGTGCAGCGCCCAGAGGGCCCGCGCGCCCGTCTCCAGCCGCGTCCGCCGGCACGCGGGCGGCTCGGCCGGGTACGCGATCTCACCGAGCACGCTGTCCGCCATCAGCAGGACCAGTTCGTCCTTGCCGTTCACATACCGGTAGGGCGACATCGCCGCGGCCCCCAGACGTGCCGCGACGCCGCGCATCGACAGGGCCGCCAGCCCTTCCGTGTCGGCGATCCCGACGGCCGTGCGCACGATGCGCTCACGGGTCAGCTCGTGGTCGGGCGGGGACGCGGCACGGGAGCCGCGAGCCGGGCCCGCGCTGCGCCGGGACGGCGCCACCACCGTGCCGGCTCGCGGCCGGGCCTCCACCAAGCCCTCCTGCCGCAGCGCGTTCAGCGCCTTCGTGGCCGTCGCCAGGGCCACGTGCCACTCCTCGGCGATCCGCCGGGTGGACGGCACCCGGTCACCGGCGGCCAGCTCACCGTCCTCGATGCGCCGCCGGATCTCCGAGGCGATGCGCAGGTACGGCGGAAGATCTTCCGGAACATTTTCTGCGGCCATCCCGCCCCCTCTCCGTTCTGTACTAGAACAGAGGCTAGCAGCGAGAACGGCTCATCCGAGGCTTTCTGTCCTAGGGCAAGCGGGAAACTCGGGCCTGTTGAGAGGGGTTTCCCCGATGTTGCGTACGGCGTACATTCATCGCGTACACCGTACGTACTGCTTCAGGGGGACCCATGAGGACCAGGACCGCGCTCGTCTCAGGGGCCGGCATCGCCGGCCTCGCCACCGCCTACTGGCTGCGCCACCAGGGCTACGAGCCGACCGTCGTCGAGCGCGCTCCGGGGCTGCGTCCGGGAGGGCAGGCGATCGACGTCCGCGGTGTCGCGCTGGACGTCCTGGACCGGATGGGCGTGCTCTCGGACGCGCGCGGGCTCCGCACCCGGATGCGGGGCATGTCGATGCTCGACGCCACGGGGGAGGAGCTGTGGCGCTCCACCGAGCAGACCTACAGCAGCGGCCGGCTCGACAGCGACGACATCGAACTGCTCCGAGACGACCTCACCGCGCTGCTGTACGAGCCGGCGCGCGACGGCATCGCGTACCTCTTCGGCGACTCGATCGCCACCCTGGAGCAGGCACCCGACGGCGTACGCGTCGGTTTCGAGCGCGCTCCGGCCCGCACCTTCGACCTCGTCGTGGGCGCGGACGGCCTGCACTCCACGGTGCGCCGGCTGGCCTTCGGAGCCGAGCCGCAGTTCCTCCGCCACCTCGGCGCCTACGTGGGCGTGTTCAGCACCGGCAACTTCCTGAAGCTCGACGACTGGCAGGTGTGGCTCCAGGACGGCGGCGCGAGTTACGTCGTCTACCCGGCGCGCGGCAACAGCGAGCTCAGGGCCACGCTCGGTTTCTCGTCCGAGCCCTTCGCGTACGACCACCGGGACACCGCGCGCCAGAAGGCGCTGCTCCAGGAACGGCTGGGCCACCTGGGGTGGGAGACGCCGAAGCTGCTGGCCGCCATGCGGGAGGCGCCCGACTTCTACTTCGACGCGATGGCGCAGATCCATATGGACCGCTGGACCGCCGGCCGGGTGGCGCTCGTCGGGGACGCCGGCTACTGCCCCTCCCCGCTGTCCGGGCAGGGCACGAGCCTGGCCCTGGTGGGCGCCTACGTGCTCGCCGCCGAGCTCGGCCGGACGCCCGATGACCACCGGGCCGCCTTCGACCGCTACGAGGCGCGGCTGCGCCCCTTCGTGGCCCGCAATCAGGCGCTGGCCACGGAGAACCCCTCCGGGCCCGCCCCCGAGGAGGCGGTCGAGGCGGCCAAGAACGCCCTCGCGCTCGATGGCTGACCGATCGACCCCGTAGACGCCTGGTGGCCGGCGGGTGCCGCACCGGCATGTCGGAAAAGTGGAGTTCGGGTAGCGTCGTACGTATGAAGGGCGCGCCCGGACGACCCGCGTTCCGGTCGGTGCCGGCCCTGCCGGCCGCCGGCGCGGCGCTGCTGCTCGCTCTGGCGCCCGTCGCGGCTCCCGTGGCACCGGCCGCGTACGGGGCGCCGACGGTCTCCGCTGCCGCGGATGCCCGCGTCGACGGGGGGCTGGACGCGGCGGCGGACGCGCTGTCGAAGGGGCCGGTGTACGTCGATCCCCGGGCCCGCCAGCAGCTGCCGTCCAATGAGGCGGACGCGCTCGCGAGCGACATCGATGAGGCGGGCAAGCCGGTCTTCGTGGCCGTGCTGCCCGCGAACTCCGATTACCCGCCCGCGACGCTCTTCGAGGACCTGCGCACCCGGGTCGGCATCCGCGGCGTGTACGCGGTCCAGCTCGGTGACCGGTTCGACGCCCGCGCCGACGGCAGCGTGCTGTCCCGGGAGTCGGTGCGGCACCTCGTGGGGGCCGCCCAGCGCGCGCACCCAGGGGACGCGACCGCGCAACTGAAGGACTTCGTCGCGCAGGCCGAGAGGCAGGCGAGGGACGGCACGCCGGACTCCTGGGACGGCAACGGGGTCAGCACGGGGGCGCTGGTCGGACTCGGCGCGCTCGTCGTCCTCGGGGCGGGCGGCGCGTACACGGTGTACCGCCGCGCCAAGCGCCGCCGTGAGGCCGAGGAACAGGCCGCGCTGGACGCGCTGCGGGTCGTGGTGGACGAGGACATCACCGCCTACGGGGAGGAGCTGGACCGGCTGGACTTCCGGCCCGGTGAGCCCGGCGCCGACGACCCGATGCGCGCCGACTACGCGCAGGCCCTGGACGCGTACGAGAACGCCAAGCAGACGATGGCGCAGGCGCGGCATCCCCAGGACGTGCGGAAGGTGACCGAGGTACTGGAGGGCGGCCGGTTCGCGCTCGCCACGCTGGCGGCCCGGCGGGAGGGCCGGCCGCTGCCGGAGCGCCGGCCGCCGTGCTTCTTCGACCCGCGGCACGGCCCTTCCGTCGCCGAGAAGCCCTGGGCGCCGCCAGGGGGCGCCGAGCGCATGGTCCCGGTCTGCGCGGCCGATCAGGCGCGGCTGGCGGACGGTCAGGAGCCGATGACCCGTACGGTGCGCACGCCCTACGGGGAGGACCGCCCGTACTGGGACGCGGGCCCGGTCTACACACCCTGGGTGGGCGGCTACTACGGGATGCTCGGCGGCGGGCTGCTCCCCGGGCTGTTCCTCGGCACGATGCTCGGCTCCTCGATGACGGGCCCGGGCGCCTACGGGTGGGGCGACGGCGCGTACTTCGGGGACGGCGGCGGCGGGGACTACTCGGGCGGCGACTTCAGCAGCGGTGACTTCGGGGGCGGCTTCGGGGACGGCGGGGGCTTCGGGGGCGACGGCGGGGGATTCGGCGGCGGCTTCGGCGACTGACCGCCCGCCCCGCAGCCAGTAGGTCGGTAAGCCGGTAAGGACCGGTCTGTCCGCAGCCGGTAAGGACCGCCTCTATCAGCACTCTCTTACATGTTGTTTAATTGCAAGTCGTTCGCAAAAGCTTTGCCTCGGCATGAGGCGAGCATGAGACGGCGCAGCAAGAGGAGAGTGGTGCATGTCCGCCCGGTCGATACGAGGAGCGGCCGCGACGGCCCTGGCGACGACGCTGGCCCTCAGTGCCGCGGCCTGCTCCACGCCGTCCGGCAAGGCTGCCGCGGGCGCGCGGGACTCCGCCGTGGTCGGCATCGCCTACGAGCCGGACAGCCTCAGCCCGCTGCTGGGCTATGGCAAGGACGGCAACTCCAAGATCTTCGACGGGCTGCTCACCCACGACGCCGGGATGCGGCTCAAGCCCGCGCTCGCCGAGAAGCTCCCCGAGGTTTCCGACGGCGGCCGGACGTACACCTACACGCTGCGCAAGGGGGTGGAGTTCAGCGACGGCAAGCCGTTCACCGCCGACGACGTGGTCTTCACCTACCGGACCATCCTCGACGAGAAGACCAACAACGCCTCCAAGGCCGAGCTCGACGCGATCGACAGCGTCGAGAAGAAGGACGACCGCACGGTCGTCTTCCACCTCAAGTACCCCTACGCGCCGTTCGCCGAGCGCACCGTGCTGCCCATCGCCCCGCAGCACGTCGCCGGCAAGCAGGACGTGAACAACGGCTCCTTCACCACCCACCCGGTCGGCACGGGCCCGTACGTCCTCACCCACTGGTCCAAGGGCGAGAAGCTCACCTTCAAGGCCAACCCGCACTACTGGGGCGGCGCGCCGAAGGTGAAGAACTTCACCATGGCGATCATCAAGGACGACGACGTGCGCGCCACCCGGCTGCGCTCCGGCGACCTCGACGGCGCGATCCTCCCGCCCAACCTCGCCGCCACCTTCAAGTCCGCGCAGGACAAGAAGACCTACACGGCGAAGACCTTCGACTACCGCAACGTCACGCTGCCGACCGCGAATCCGGTCACCGGCGCCAAGGCCGTCCGCCGCGCCCTGGACCTCGCAGTGGACCGCGAGGCCATGGTCAAGGGCATCCTGAACGGCGCGGGCAAGCCCGCCTACGGGCCCGTGCCCACCGACAGCCCGTGGTTCGCCAAGGGCACCGAGCGCGCGCACGACCTCAAGAAGGCCGAGCGCATCCTCGAGGACGCGGGCTGGAAGAAGGGCGCCGACGGCATCCGCACGAAGGGCAAGCAGCGCGCCTCCTTCACCCTCTGGTACCTCTCCGGTGACAAGCTCCGCCAGGAGCACGCCCTCGCCTTCGCCTCCGACGCCAAGAAGGCGGGCATCGAGGCCAAGGTCGAGTCCGGTACGTGGGAGGTCATCGAGCCGCGGATGAAGCACGACGCGGTGCTCGCGGGCGGCGGCAGCCCCGCCGACCCCGACTTCGACCAGTACCTGCTGCTGCACTCCTCGCTCGCGGGCGACGGCTTCAACAACATGTCGCGGTACAAGAACGACAAGATCGACCGGGCGCTCGTCGACGCGCGCCGCACCGACGACCACGACCGCCGCAAGGCCGGGTACGACACCGTCCAGCGCGAGCTGCAGAAGGATCCCGCGTACATCTTCCTGACCCACATCGACCACCTCTACGTGGTGAACGACGCGTGGCAGGTCCCCGGGGAGCAGCGGCTGACCACTCAGGTCGAGCCGCACGACCACGGGCTGGCCTCCGGCCCGTGGTGGAACGTCGAGGACTGGCAGCCGAAGAAGTGAGCGCCCGTACACCCCTGCCCTGGGGGCCGATGGCGCGGATGACCGGACGGCGGGCCCTGCTCGCCGTCCCGGTCCTCCTCGCCGTCACCTTCGGGGTGTTCGCCATCGCGGCGGCCTCGCCCTTCGACCCGGTCAAGGCGTACGCGGGGGCCGCCGGCCTGACCGCGTCGCAGGAGAACCTCGACCAGATCCGCCACAACCTCGGCGTCGACCAGCCCCTGCTCACCCGTTGGTGGGACTGGCTGACCGGCGCCCTCACCGGCGACCTCGGCGACTCCGCCTCATTGCGCGCACCGGTCTCCCAGGTCATCGGCGAACGCATCGGCTGGTCCGTCCTGTTGTGCGCGCTCGCCTTCGTGCTCGCCGTCCTGCTCGGCACCTTGCTGGGCGTGCTCGGGGCCCGTAGGCGCGGCGGCCTGCTCGACCGTACGGTGACGGGCGCCGCGTACGCACTGGAGGCCGCGCCGCCCTTCTGGCTCGGCCTGCTCGCCATCTGGCTGTGCGCGCTGAAGTTCGGGGTGCTGCCGGCCGGCGGCCTCACCGACACCGGGAGCGGCACCGCCACCGCCGGCCAGGTCGCCCGCCATGTGGTCCTGCCCGCCCTCGTGCTGGCCGTCTCGCAGCTCCCGTGGTTCGTGCTGTACGTACGTCAGGGCGTCGGGGACGCGCTCGCCGAGGACCCGGTGCGCGGCGCGCGCTCCCGGGGCCTGCGCGAGCGGACCGTCCTGCTGCACCACGCGCTGCGCAGCGGCCTGCTGCCGGTCCTCACCCTCATCGGCTCCCGGGTGCCCGAACTGATCACCGGAGCACTGCTGGTGGAGACCGTCTTCAGCTGGCCGGGCATCGCGGCGGCCACCGTCCAGGCCGCCACCAGCGTCGACTTCCCGCTGCTGGCCGCGCTGACCGTACTGGCCACCGTCGCGGTGCTGGCCGGGAACCTGCTCTCGGACCTGCTGTACGGACTCGCCGACCCGAGGGTGGCGTTCGATGGCTGACCTCACCTGGCACCCGGCGCGGTCCCACGCCGGCCGGGACCACCGCTCCTTGAGGGTGGGCACCTCGGCCGTCGTCATGGCCGCCGTACTCCTCGCTGTCCTTCTTGTGCCGCCGCTCGTCCCGATGGACGCGCAGGCCGTCGACCTCGCCGCCAAGCTGCAAGCACCCTCCCTGGCGCACCCCTTCGGGACCGACGAGGTCGGCCGGGACCTCCTGCTGCGCTGCGTCTACGGGCTGCGCGTCTCCCTCCTGGTCGGCGTGGTCGCGGCGCTCACCGCCACGGTCATCGGCACCGCGGTCGGCGCGCTGGCGGGCGCGTTCGGCGGCTGGGCGGACAGGGCCGTGATGCGGGTCGTCGACGTCTTCTCGTCCGTGCCGCACCTGCTGCTGGGAATCTTCATCGTGGCGATGTTCCGGCCCGGCGTCTGGCCGGTGATCATCTCCGTGGGGCTCACCCACTGGCTGTCCACCGCGCGCATCGTGCGGGCCGAGGTGCTCTCGCTGCGCGGCCGTCCGTTCGTCGACGCGGCCGTCTCAGGGGGCGCCTCGCGGTGGCGGGTGGCCGTACGCCATCTCCTCCCAGGTGTGCTGCCGCGGGCCGGCCTCGCGGCCGTCCTGATGGTGCCGCACGCCATCTGGCACGAGTCCGCGCTGTCCTTCCTGGGGCTCGGCCTGCCCGCCCACGAGGCGAGCCTGGGCATCATGGTCAACTCCGCCCGCGGCTCCCTGCTGGCGGGCGACTGGTGGCCCACGCTCTTCCCCGGCCTGTTCATCATCGTGCCCACCCTCGCCGTCGCCGGCCTCGCGGGCGCCTGGCGGGAACGGCTCGACCCGCGCCGCCGATCGGAGCTGATGCTGTGAGTACCGGAGAAGCGCCTCCCGTGCTGTCCGTCCGCGGCCTCTCCGTGCGCTTCCGGATGCGCGGCGGCCGGCACGTCGCCGCCGTCACCGACGCCTCCTTCGACCTCGCGCCCGGCGAGTGCCTGGCCCTGGTCGGGGAGAGCGGCTGCGGCAAGTCCGTACTGGCCTCCGCGCTGCTCGGCCTGTTGCCCGGCAACGCGCGGACGGCCGGCTCGGCGCGGCTCGCGGGGACCGCGTCCGATGGCGCGCCGCTGCCCTCCGTAGAGCTGCTCACCGCCACAGAGAGGGAGCTGGCCCGCAGCGTGCGCGGCCGGCGGGCCGGGCTGGTCCCGCAGAGTCCCGCGGCGCACCTCACGCCCGTCCGCACCGTACGGGCCCAACTGGAGGAGACCGTCCGCGAACTGACGGACGTCCCCCGCCACGAACTGCGCTCGGCTGCAGAGGGGGCAGCCGAGCGCGCGGCCTTCCCCGCCGACCACCTCGACCGGTACCCGCACCAGCTCTCCGGCGGCCTCGCCCAGCGCGCGGCGACCGCGCTCGCGCTGGTCGGCGAGGCACCGCTGCTGATCGCCGACGAGCCGACCACCGGGCTGGACCGCGATCTGGTCGACCGTACGGTGGACGAGCTGCGCCGGCACGCGGACGACGGGCGCGCGCTGCTGATGATCACGCACGACCTCGCGGCGGCCGAGCGGATCGCCGACCGGGTCGCCGTCATGTACGCGGGCCGGATCGTCGAACTCGCCGACGCGTCGGACTTCTTCGGGGCGCCAGGCCCGCAGCACCCGTATGCGCGCGGTCTGCTCGACGCACTTCCCGAACGTGCCTTCGTACCGATCCCCGGCCAGCCGCCCGAGCTGGGCGCGCTCCCCGAAGGCTGCGCGTTCGCCGCCCGCTGCCCGCACGTGACGGCCGAGTGCGACGTCGTGCCCGAACCGGTCGACGGAGTGGCCTGCCACCACGTACCGACAGCCGCCCTGGCCACTGGAGAGGCCGCCGATGCTTGACCTCACGGACATCACCGCTGGATACGACCGCGCCCGGCCCGTTGTGCGCGGCGTCTCCTTGCGCGTCGCACCCGGTGAGGCGGTCGGGCTGCTCGGCCCCAGTGGCTGCGGCAAGTCCACGCTCGCCAAGGTGGCGGCACTGCTGCACCGCCCCGACCGGGGGAGCGTCGTGGTGGACGGACGGGCCGTGCCCGGCTGGCGGCACCGCGCCCCGAGAGAGCTGCGCACCGCCTTCGGCGTCGTCTTCCAGCAGCCCCGGCTCGCCGCCGATCCCCGGCTGCGCCTCGCCGACCTGATCGCCGAGCCGCTGCGCGCGGCCGGCCGCCGCGGCGAGGCGGCGGAGCGGCTCGCGGAACTGGTACCGCGCGTCGGCCTCGGCGCCGAACTGCTCGGCCGCCGCCCGCACGAGGTCAGCGACGGCCAGCTGCAGCGCGCCTGCCTCGCCCGCGCGCTGGTGCTGCGGCCGCGCTGGCTGATCTGCGACGAGATGACCGCGATGCTCGACGCCTCGACGACGGCCGCGCTGGTCGCGGTGGTGGAGGAGTACCGCGCGGAGTCCGGCGCGGGCCTGCTGGCCGTCGGCCACGACCGGGTACTGCTCGAACGATGGTGCGACCGTACGGTGCGGTGGGAAGAGTTGGCGCAGCATGCGCCCCAGCAGCCCCGGCAGCCCGTCCGGTGACCCGCAGTGATCACCCGTTCGGAGGACGCCTGAGAGGCAGGTGAAGGAGGCGGAATACGCCAAACTGGCGCCATTGATGGCCCGTTCGGGCCACCGAGGGAGGTTCGCCATGGCTATTTCGATCTCAGTCGTCCTGTTGCTCGTCGTGCTGGCCGTCGTCTTCATGCGCAGCGGGCAGCTGAAGCTCTCGCACGCCCTCGTGTGCGTGCTCCTCGGCTTCTTCCTCGCCGGCAGCAGCCTCGCCCCCGACATCAGCAACGGCCTCTCCGGCGCCGCCGACCTGGTCGGCAGCGTGCGGCCCTGAGGGAAGCGCCCCTCCCGTCAGAGCTGCCGCGCGAAGATCCCGATCCCGTTCGGTACCGGTCGCTCCGCGCCGCCCGAAGGGTGGTTGCGCACGGTCGCCGCGCCGCTTCCCGGCTCGCGCAGGACCAGTGTCGAGGACCCGCCGCCGTCCAGGTTCACCGCGTCCCGGGCGCCGATCCGCGTCAACAGCCCGGCGAGCTCGTCGATCGTCAGCCCGGCGTTCCCCTTCGTGCCGTCCAGCGCGAGCAGGTACAGCACCCGCCCGTCCGCGCCCACGCCCGCCGCCGTACGGACCGCCGACGCGACGGTGTCCAGGCCGGGGAGCGGCGCACCGTCCCGCAGCACCGGGAAGCCGCCCACCGCGAACCGCGCGGGGCCCGGCCGCTGCCCCACCAGCCGGTCCGTGATGCGCACCCGCTCGCCCACCGACAGCTTCCGCAGCTGCCGCGCGCCCTCTTCGCGCCCGACCAGTACCGTCGCGCCCTCGGGCACGCCCCCGCGCCCCGGCACGTCCGCGACCTTCTCGACCCGGCCGTCGCGCACCGTGACCTCCGTGGTGTCCTCACTGCACGGCGCCGCACGGTCGGTGTCCGTGCCACAGGTGGCGCGCACCCGTGAGGTGGTGCCCCACTCCGGGGTGTACGCGCCGATGCCGTCGACCGGCAGCGCGTACAGGTTCAGCCCGCGCAGCGGCAGCCGGCCGTCCGGCGTGGCCACCGAGCCGCGCAGCGACAGCCGGTCCAGGTGGGCTCGCCGGTCCGGGCCCACCGCGATGACGTCCTCGGCCGTCGTGCCGGGCGGTAAAGCGGGCCCGAACCGCTGCCCGTCCGGCACCGCCGACTTCAGCTGCCGCCCGGACGTGATCGCCGGCCCGTCGGACGCGCCCGTCGGCTCGACACCCGGGTGCTGATCCTCCGTTATGTTGAAGAAGTCGCCGTTGACGCCGGCCACCGCGCCCTGCGCGTCGGCCATCGCGGACACCGCCTTCCGGGCGCCGACCGCGCCCGCGTACAGCAGGTCGACCGAGACGTCCGGTCTCGCCAGGTCCACGGTCAGCAGGTGTCCGCGCGCGATACCGCGCGGCACCGCCATGGAGAACTGGGTGTACGTCACTCCGGAGGCCGTCGGGGCCGCCCGGCCCGTACGCAGCACGTCCGCCGAGACGGCGGCGCTCCCGCCGCCCGCCACCGCGCCGCCGGCCAGCGCACCGGCCGCCAGCAGAACCGTCAGTACCGCGCGGACACGGCCGAATCGCTGCCTCACGATCACCCCAGTTGTCACGCCGACTGTTCCTTGGCGAACGAAGTAGACCACTGGAGGGGCGCGCGCCCGCGCAGAAGCGCCGTGACACCGGCGTACGCCCCTCCGCTGGCGGCCGCCGTTCCGGGGCACCGTTCTGGGGCACCGCCCGTACGGCGGCCGCCGGGGCGTCAGGCGGCCGCGCGCACCAGGGCCATGTAGCGCGCCCAGTCCCAGTAAGGGCCCGGGTCCGTGTGGTCGGTCCCGGGCACCTCGACGTGTCCGATGATGTGCTTGCGGTCTCTCGGTATGCCGTACCGCGCGCAGACCGCGGCGGTGAGCTGCGCGGACTGCTCGTACATGGCGTCCGTGAACCACCGCGGCTCGTCCACCCAGCCCTCGTGCTCGATGCCGATGCTGCGGGTGTTGTAGCTCCAGTTGCCCGCGTGCCAGGCGACGTCGTCCTCGCGGACGAACTGGCCGATGTACCCGTCGGCCGAGCGCACGCAGTAGTGCGCGGAGACCTGGGACTTCGGATTCTGGAAGATCTTGACCGTGTCGGCGTACGTCTCCTGCGTGACATGGATGATCACCATGTCGATGGCGTACTGCGCCGGGCGGTTCGCCGCGGTGTAGTTGGCGGCAGCGGCGGGGGTCCAGTGGACGTCCGGGTAGGCGGCGGCGCGGGAACGGTGGGGGGCGGCCTGCGCCAGACCGGTGCCGAGGGGGACGAGGGCGGCGGCCGCCGCCGCGGCCCCGGTCAGCAGGCGGCGGCGGGACGGCCGGGGGATGTCGTGCTGCATGCGATCTCCTGCCGGTGTTCATGGGGGGAGGGGGATGCTCGCGAACCTGCCACGGCCCGCGGACCGTGGCGTGAGAACGTGCGCATGCGGTCCCTCGACGTCAGGAACCGCACGGCCTCTGCCAACGTTCTGCCCGGTCCGCTCATACCTCGACCAAGAACAGCGGAAATTCTTCCGAACGCTACTGCCGCCCCACTCACCGCAGTTGCTGCCTCGCGCCTGCGAGACAGGACCCGGTCCCTGCGGGCGAACCCCACCCTCCGCAGGGACCGGCGGGCCCCTCAGTGCCCGATCTCGACGTCCTCCAGGACACCCAGCGCGTCCGGCACCAGCACGGCGGCCGAGAAGTACGCGCTGACCAGGTACTTGATGATCGCCTGCTCATTGATGCCCATGAAGCGCACCGACAGGCCGGGCTGGTACTCGTCCGGAATGCCCGTCTGGTGCAGACCCACCACGCCCTGGTTCTCCTCGCCGAGACGCATGGCGATGATCGAGCTGGTCTGGTCGGGGTTGATCGGGATCTTGTTGCAGGGCAGCAGCGGGATGCCGCGCCAGGCACGCACTTCCTGGCCGCCGAACTCCACGCCCGTCGGGTAGATGCTGCGGGCGTTCCACTCCCGGCCGATGGCCGCGATGGTGCGCGGGTGCGCCAGCAGGACCTGGGTCTTGCGGCGGCGCGAGATCAGCTCGTCCAGGTCGTCCGGGGTGGGCGGGCCGGAACGGGTGTGGATGCGCTGCTTGAGATCGGCGTTGTGCAGCAGGCCGAACTCCTTGTTGTTGATCATCTCGTGCTCTTGGCGCTCGCGCAGCGCCTCGACCGTCAGCCGCAGCTGCTGGTCCAGCTGGTTCATCGGGTCGTTGTAGAGGTCGGCGACCCGGCTGTGGATCTTCAGCACGGTCTGCGCGACGCTCAGTTCGTACTCCCGCGGCGTCAGCTCGTAGTCGACGTACGTGCCCGGCAACTGCGGCTCGCCGACGTGGCCGGACGCCACCTCGATGGCCGCCTCGCCGTGCTTGTTCTGCGCGGGGATCAGCGCGGAGCGGAAGGCGTCGATGTGGTTGCGCAGCGCCTCGGAGCGGCCGGCCACCTCTTCGTAGGCGGCGCGGGGCAGTACCAGCGCCGTGCCCCGGGTGACGGCGCGGACGGTGTGCTCCCAGGTGCCGTCCCCGGACAGCAGGGCAGTGGCGCCCACGTGGTCGCCGTCGGCGAGCACGCCGAGCACGGTGTCGTCGCCGTACTTCCCCTCGCCCACGCGCTCCAGCTTGCCGTGCGCGATCAGCACCACCTGGTCCGTGGGCGTGCCGCGCTCGATGAGCACGTCGCCGGGGGCGAAGTCGCGCTGCTCGAAGCGGCCGGCCAGCCCCTCCAGCGCCGCCTGGTCGGTCAGCCCGCGCAGCGGCGCCAGTTCGCGCAGCTCGACGGGGATGACGCGGACCTCGCTGCCGGTGCTGGTGAACTCCACCCGGCCGTCGCCGAGGGTGTGGGTGAGCCGGCGGTTCACCCGGTACGTGCCGCCGGAGACCTCCGTCCAGGGCAGGACGCGCAGCAGCCAGCGGGAGGAGATCCCCTGCATCTGCGGGACGGTCTTCGTGGTGGTCGCCAGATTCCGGGCCGCCGCCGTGGCGAGGCTCGACCGGGCCTGTTCGTTCGCGGAGTCGTCGAGGCCGGATGTCGGGTCGAGCGAAGTGGTCATGGAGATGCTCACCTATTCCTGTGCCAGTGTGAAACGTGCGGCCGAAGGCCCGGCCCACGGGGCCGGGCGCCATTCGGCGGGGTCCCTTGGTGTTGTGCGTCACGGTGCGGCTTGAATTGCCGCGGTCGTGGCTTGAATTCGCGGTTCAGTGGCCGATCGTCACGTCGTCGAGAATTCCGAGTGCGTCCGGGACCAGGACGGCCGTGGAGTAGTAGGCGCTCACGAGGTAGTTCACAACGGCCTTGTCGTCGACGCCCATAAAACGGACGGACAGGCTCGGCTGGTATTCATCGGGAATTCCGGTCTGATGCAGCCCCACGACACCCTGGCGCTCCTCGCCGGTGCGCATGACGAGGATGGAACTGGTGCCTTCCTTGCTGATCGGGATCTTGTTGCAGGGGAACAGCGGCACCCCGCGCCAGGACGGCAGCGAGTGCCCCATGAAGTCCACGGCCGCCGGGTACAGGCTGTGCCGGCTGAACTCCCGCCCGATGGCCGCGATCACCTTGGGGTGGGCGAGCAGGAAGGACGGCTCCTTCCAGACCCGCGCGAGGAGTTCGTCCAGGTCGTCAGGGGTGGGCGGGCCGGTGCGGGTGGGGATGCGCTGGCGCGGGTCGGCGTTGTGCAGCAGGCCGAACTCGCGGTTGTTGATCATCTCGTGCTCTTGCCGCTCGCGCAGCGCCTCGATGGTCAGCCGCAGCTGCTCCTCGACCTGGTTCATCGGGTCGTTGTACAGGTCGCCGACGCGGGTGTGGGTGCGCAGCACGGTCTGCGCGACGCTCAGTTCGTACTCCCGCGGCTTCAGCTCGTAGTCCACGAAGGTGCTGCCGAGGACCGGCTCGCCCTGGTGGCCGGAGGCGATCTCTATGGCCGCCTCGCCGCTCTCGTTGTGCGGGGCCGGGGTGCCGGACCGCGCCGCCTCCAGATGCGCCCGCAGCGCCTCCGAGCGGCCCGTGAGCTCGCCGAGCGCGCTCGCGGCGAGCGTCAGTACGGTGACCCGCGTCACGGCGCGGTAGGTGAACTCCCAGGTCGCGTCCGGGGTGGTGAGCGGCTTGTCGCCGAGGTGGTCACCGCCGGCCAGCGCGCCGAGCGTGGTCTCGTCGCCGTACTTGCCCGTGCCGATCCGGTCCACCCGGCCGTGCGCGATCAGCACGACGCGGTCGGCCGGCGCGCCCACCTCGGCGATCACGTCGCCCGCCGCGTACTCCTGGCTCTCGAAGCGCTCGGCGAGCGCGGTGAGGACCTCCGTGTCGGTGAACTCCCGCAGCGCGGGCAGTTCGCGCAGCTCGTCGGGGATGACGCGCAGCTCGGCGCCGTCCGAGGCGAACTCGATGTGGCCGTCGCCGACGGTGTACGTCAGACGGCGGTTCACCCGGTACGTGCCGCCGGACACCTGCACCCAGGGCAGCAGCCGAAGCAGCCACCGGGAGGTGACGTTCTGCATCTGCGGCTGCGTCTTGGTGGTCGTCGCAAGATTGCGCGCCGCGGTCGTGGCCAGACTGGTCAGGTTCGTATTTTGGCTTTCGCCTCCGGCGTCGGAGAGGGTTTCTTCCTGAACCGTCACAGCTGCCCCACCCATCTCTGGAAGAAGTTGAAATCGGCCTATCCGCCGAACAGAGAAGGTAGTCGCACTGATTTTATCGGCACAATCCCTCAAATGAGTGGCGTAGAAAGGGAATTGAGTGGATAGGCTCAGCGGAACAGCTATCTCTCGGGCGCGCACAACACGCCAACCGGATGAATGCCGAGCGGGGCGCACGACGGCGCCTACGGGGCCCGCGAGTGTACTCGCCCGAGGGCGCCGCGGGCCCCGAAGAGCGGGCCTCAGCCCCCCGAAGAGCGGGCCCCGAAGAGCGGGGTCTCAGACCCCGAAGAGCGGGCCCGCCGCCGTGAGTGTCCTCGTCAGCCGCTCCCACGCCGCCGCGTCCCGCTCCACCGCCTCGTAGCGCTCGCCCCCGTCCGTCCCCCAACGCCGCGCCACCGCCGCCGGGTCCTCACCCAGCAGCAGCCCCGCCGCCTGCGCCGCGGCGCCCAGCGCCACCAGCTCGCCTTCTCGAGGCACGATGACGGCCCGCCCGGACAGCCGCCGTACGGTGTCCCGCCAGGCCCGCCCGCGCGCCCCGCCGCCGATCAGCAGCAGCGGCTCGTCCGCCGCGGTCTCCGGCCCCGCCACCAGGTCCAGCGCCCGCAGCAGCGCGAACGCCGCGCCGTCGTAGGCGGCCTGCAGCACCTGCCCGCCCGTGGTGTCGTGCCGCAGCCCGTGGAGCAGCCCCGCGGCATCGGGGAGGTTCGGCGTGCGCTCGCCGTCCAGGAAGGGCAGCACCGCCACCGAACCACCCGGCTCCACCGCCTCCCGGTCCCGGCCGAGCAGCGCCGCCATCCGGTCCACGGCGAGCGTGCAGTTCAGCGTGCAGGCCAGCGGCAGCCAGTCACCGCGCGCGTCCGCGAAACCCGCGACCGTGCCCGTCGGGTCGGCCGGCCGCCGGGTGGTCACCGCGTACACCGTCCCCGAGGTGCCGAGGCTGATGACCGGGCGCCCCGGGCGCAGCCCCAGCCCCAGGGCCGCCGCCATGTTGTCCCCCGTACCGGCCGCGACCAGCGCCCCGTGGGGCAGCGGCAGCCCTTCGGGGCGCACGGTCCCGGCGGCCTCTCCGGGGCGCGCCACCCGCGGCAGCATCTCGGTACGCAGCCCCACGTGCCCGAGGACCTCCGCGTCGTAGGACTCGGTGGCCGAGGACCACCAGCCCGTCCCCGAGGCGTCGCCGCGGTCGGTGACGGCCTCGCCCGTCAGCCGCTCGGTCAGGTAGTCGTGCGGCAGCCGCACCGCCGCGGTCGCCCGTGCCGCCGCCGGCTCCCGGTCCCGCAGCCACGCCCACTTGGCCACCGTGAACGACGGCCCGGGCAGGCTGCCCGCCCGCTCGGCCCACGCCTCGGGGCCGTCCAGCTCCTCGATGAGGCGGCGGCTCTGCGGTGCCGGCCGCACGTCGTTCCACAGCAGCGCGGGGCGTACCGGACGCCCGGCCGCGTCCAGGGTGACCAGCCCGTGCTGCTGGCCCGCCACGGAGACCGCGGACGCCTGCCGGGCGGGGTCACCACAAGCCGCCAGGGCCCGCGTCAGCGCCTCCCACCACTCCTCGGGGTCGCTCTCCCTGCCGGGCCCGGTGGAGACGGTGTGCGGCGCCTGGCCGCGCGCGGCCACCTCTCCCGTCGCCGCGTCCACGACCAACACCTTCGTGGACTGCGTGGAACTGTCCACGCCGACCACGAGCGGCCCCGCTCCCCACGCGCCCATCACCACTCCTCACTCATGTGCCCGGCACTCGGACGGACAGCCCGCTGAGCCTGCTGACTCCTCGTCATGCGAACAGCTCCCGTACGAACATGACCTCGTCCGCCTGATGGTGCACCCCGCCGCCCTCGTGGCCGTTGAACCGCCACACCCGAAGGTCCTTCGGTCCCGCGTAGTGGTGGTACGCGGCGAAGCCGGTGGAGGCCGGCGTGATGGTGTCCGCCAGGCCCGTACCGAAGAGCGCCGGCGCCTCGGCGCGAGCGGCGAAGTTCAGCCCGTCGAAGTGGTCCAGGGTGTCCAGCGCGGTATCGATGTGCAGCCGCTCTCCGGCGAAGTACGCGGCGAGTTCCGTGTACGGGCCGGCCTCGGCCACCTCGACGGCGCGCCGGATGTGCGCCATGAACGGCACCCGGACGAGCGCGGCCGCGAGCCCCGGCACCAGGCCCGCCACCGCCAGCGCCTGCGCGCCGCCCTGGCTGTTGCCCTCCACGACGATGCGGTCCGGGTCCACCCCGGAGTGCTCGCGGGCGGCCTCCACGGCCCGTACGGCGTCCGTGTAGAGCCTGCGGAAGTAGAACTCGTCCGGGTCGAGGACTCCGCGCGTCATCATCCCGCCGACGGACGGGTTGGCGGAGCCGACCGGGTCCGGCGTGTCACCGGGGCGGTTGGGCCCGGTCTGGCCGCGCGGGTCCATCACCAGGGTGGCGTACCCGGCGGCCGGCCAGAGCAGCCAGTCGTGCGGCAGGCTGCGCCCGCCCCCGTAGCCGAGGTACCGCACGACGCACGGCAGCGGCCGCTCCGCGCCGCGCGGCAGCAGGAACCAGCCGCGGATACGGTGCCCGCCGAAGCCGGAGAACTCCACGTCGTAGCTGTCCAGCAGGTCCAGGCCCACGTCGATGGGGGTGAAGCGGGCGTCGAGCGGGCAGGCACGCGCCTCCTTGAGCGTGCGCTGCCAGAAGGCGTCAAAGCCGGCCGGCTCGGGCCGTTCAGGGCGGTAGGTGCGCAGGTCTTCGAGGGGCATGTCGACGAACACCGGCGGGCTCCTGTGCGGCTCGGGGAAATCCGATCACCGCTCACCATGCCCCGTTGCGGGCCCGACGTCACCGCCCGGCCCGCACCGTCTCACCGGTCGACGCGTTTGCCGCTCGGCCCCGTGTCGGGGACCTCGCCCACCTCCGCCGCCGCCGGGTCCAGTACGCGCGCCAGGAAGGTCCGCGTGCGCTCGTGCTGCGGGTCGCCCACGACCCGCTCCGGGGTGCCCTCTTCGACGATGACTCCACCGTCCATGAAGACCACCCGGTCGGCGACCTCCCGGGCGAAGCTCATCTCATGGGTGACGACGAGCATCGTCATGCCCTCGTCCGCCAGCGAGCGCATTACCGCGAGCACATCGCCCACCAGCTCGGGGTCGAGTGCGGAGGTCGGCTCATCGAAGAGCATCAGCTCCGGCTCCATGGAGAGCGCGCGGGCGATGGCCACCCGCTGCTGCTGCCCTCCGGAGAGCTGCGCCGGGTACGAGTCCGCCTTGTCGCTCAAACCCACCCGCGCCAGGTTCGCCCGGGCGACCTTCTCAGCTCCGGCCTTGTCCCTGCGGAGCACCCGCCGCTGGGCGATCGTCAGGTTCTCCAGGGCGGTCAGGTGCGGGAAGAGGTTGAAGGACTGGAAGACCATGCCGATCCGCCGCCGTACGCGGTCGATGTCCACGTCCGGGTGGGTGACCTCCGTACCGGCCACGGTGACCTTCCCCGCGGTCGGCTCCTCCAGGAGGTTCACACAGCGCAGCAGCGTCGACTTGCCCGAGCCGGAAGGCCCGATGACGCACACCACCTCGCCGCGTCCGACCGAGAAGTCGATGCCCTTGAGCACCTCGAGCTCTCCGAAGGACTTGTGGAGGCCGGAGACCTCGATGGCCCGGGAGTACGGGGCCGGCACCTTGTCCGTTGCCATGCGGGTCACCTGGCCTTCGCCGTTCGGGCCTCGAGCCGCCGGACGAGGTGCCCGAGCGGGAGGGTGATCACGAGGTAGAGCAGGCCCGCGACCAGGATCGGCGTCAGGCTCTTGTACTCGTTGAGCGCGTCCCGGCCGAAGTTGGCCAGCTCGTACTGGCCGAGCGACAGCCCGAGCAGGTACACCAGCGAGGAGTCCTTGGTCAGCAGGATCAGCTCGTTGGTCAGCGGCGGCAGGACGATGCGGAACGCCTGCGGGATGACGATGGAGACCATCGCCCGGCCGTGCGACATGCCGAGCGAACGGGCCGCCTCCGTCTGCCCTTTGGGCACCGCCAGGATGCCCGCCCTGATGGTCTCCGCCATGTAGGCGGCGCCGACGAGCCCCAGGGAGAGCATCACGGTGACGTACTGGTCCAGCGCCACTTCGAAGGCGAGCGGCACACCGAAGCCCAGCGCGATGAAGACCAGAAGGGCGGGCACGCCACGGAAGAACTCGATGTACGTGACGGCGATCCAGCGGTACGGGGGCACCGACGACAGCCGCATCAGCGCCAGGACCAGCCCCAGCACCAGCCCGAACCCGAAGCCGAGCAGCGTGTAGAGGACCGTGTTGACCAGCGCGGTGGTGATGATGTCGGGGAACAGTTCGCGCGCGATGCCGACGTCGAAGAACGCCCGCCGCAGCTGCCCCCAGTCGGCGACCAGCGCGACGACGACCACGATGACGGCCAGCAGGGCGTACTGCGACCCACGGAACACCCGGGTCCGTTGCCGTTTGGACAGCGACATGCGTGCGGAACTCCTCAGGGGTGGACGGCGCGGGTCAGTTCTGCGGCGTGGTGCCGAACCACTTCTTGTAGATCCGGTCGTAGCTGCCGTCGGCCTTGGCCTTCTTCAGCGCGGCGTTGACCTTCTTGCGCAGCGCGTCGTTGCCCTTGGCCATGCCGATGCCGTAGTGCTCACCCGTGTTGAACTCCGCGGTGACCTCGGTGTCGGGGTTGGACTTGACGTAGTCGAACAGCGCCCCGTTGTCGTTGATGCCGGCGTCCACCTTGCCGGTCTTCACGGCGGTCAGCAGTAGCCCGAGGTCCTCGTACTCCACGAGGTCCACGTCCTTGCCGGCGTGCTTCTTGGCGTAGATGCCGCCGGTGGTGGCCTTCTGGTAGCCGAGCTTGCGGCCCTTGAGGTCCTCGACCTTCTTGTAGGGCTTGCCCTTCTTCGTGATCAGCGCCTGGGTGGCGTTGAAGTACGGATCGGAGAAGTCCATGACCTTCTTGCGCTCCGGCGTGATGGTCATGCCCGCCGCGGCCAGGTCGCACTTGCGAATATTGAAGTCCTGGCCGGTCTCGATGCCTTCGAAGGGCGTGTTGACGATCTCCTGCTGGACGTTCATGTCCTTGGCGATCAGGTCGACGAGGTCCACGTCGAATCCGACGATCTTTTCGCCCTTCTTCACCTGGAAGGGCGGGTACGGCAGGTGCGTGCAAGTCTTGAGCGTCCCCTTGGACACCAGCTGCAATCCGGAGCCCTGCTTCCCCTCGGACTTCGTGCTGGTGCAGCCGGCCGCCAGGGCGACGGCCGCGACGACGGCTATGACAGGCAGCGACGAGCGAGCTGACACCGGTCCTCCTGGGGAAACATTGAAGATCAACAGTGACCTGCCGACGGCGAGTTGGGCTGAATCCTGCCACCGGCCGTGTCCGCTGTCTCCGGCGTGGGGGTTGCGTCTGCATAACGACCTTGATCCGTGACACGCACGAAACGGCCCCGCCACTTACGGGCGGGGCCGCAGCGCATCAGAGAAGGCGTCAGCGCTGGATGAGGCCGGAGAGGGCGGAGATGGAGTCGGGGCCCACGCGGCAGCAGCCACCGATGAGGCGTGCGCCGCGCGCCGTCCACGCCGTCACGCGCTCCGGCGTGAACGTCGACCGCCCGCGCCATGCACGCGCCTGCGCGTCCCACTCCTCACCGCTGTTCGGATAGACCACGACCGGCTTGCCGGTCACCCGCGCCGCCAGCTCCACCGCCGCGTCCGCGTCCTCCGGTACGCAGCAGTTGACCCCGACGGCGACGATTTCCTCCGCCTCGGCAGCGAGCGCGAACGCCTCCGCGAGCGGCTGCCCGGCCCGCGTCCGGCCGCCCTCGATGCTGTACGACAGCCACGCCGGCACCCCGAGGCCGCGCACCGCGCGCACCAGCGCCTGCCCCTCGTCGGCGTCCGGCACCGTCTCCAGTGCGAACACATCTGGTTCCGCGGCCGCCAGGACCTCCAGTCGCGGCCGGTGGAACCGCTCCAGCTCGGCGACGCTCAGGCCGTACCGGCCGCGGTACTCGGAGCCGTCCGCGAGCATCGCGCCGTACGGGCCGGCGGAGGCCGCGACGTACAGCGGCCCCGGCACGCCGCCCTTCATAGCGAGTCCGGCGGCCTCCCGGGCCAGCTCCACACTGCGGCGCAGCAGACCGGCCGCCGCCTCCCGGCCGACGCCGCGGTGCGCGAAGCCCTCGAAGGTGGCCTGGTAGCTGGAGGTGATCGCAACCTGGGCGCCCGCTTCGTAGTACGCACGATGCGCGGCGGTGATCGCGTCCGGCTGTTCGGCGAGCAGCCGGGCCGACCACAGCTCGTCACTGAGGTCGTGCCCGGCCGACTCCAGCTGGTTGGACAGCCCGCCGTCGAGGACGACGGGGCCGCGGGCCAGGGCTTCCGCGAACGAGGGGGAGGAAGTACTCATGCCATGAAGCCTGTCATTCCAGCGGCCGGAAGGTGAAAGCGAACGCGGCGGGAGCGGCTTCGAGGCGGTACCGCGGGAGCACGCCCGGGCCGCACGACCCGCTGCCGATCCCGTGCTGTGCGTGGTCCAGGTTCAGCCAGACCCGGTCACCGGCCACCAGGTCCGGGGTGTGCCGGGCGGCGTCCAGCTCCTCGGAGGTCCAGCGTCGCGCGGTGAAGAAGTACGCCGGGTCTCCTTCGATACGCAGCCCCGTCCCGTCCGTACGCGTCAGCTCCGCCCATCGCACGCCGATCCGCGCGCCGTTCTCCTGCGGCCGTACGTACGGAGTCTGGAGCGCGTCGACGGGCAGCGACCAGCGACCCACGCGGGCCGCTGCGGACGTGTCCGGGTACGCCTCACCCGGACCGCCGCCGAACCACCGAACGGAGCCCAGATCGCCGTCCAGGCCCATCCGCACCCCCAGCCGCGGCACCGGCGCCGGCCAGTCGCCCTCGGGAGTCACCGCCACCTCCATCCGCAGCGCCGCCCCGTCCGAGGTCCAGCGGTGCACTACGGCGAAGCCCAGGCTCGTGGCGGCCGGCGCCACCCTGGTACGGACGACCAGCGCGTCCCCCTCCGCCGCCACCGCGTCCGTGCGGTGCCGCATCCGGTGCAGGCCGATCCGCCGCCACTCGGGTCCGCAACGCTGCCCCGGCTGCCAGGGCGCGCCCTCGTCGTTGTCCGTGGGCGCCCGCCAGACGTCCAGCCGCGGGCCGGTCACGGAGGAGTCGCCGAGACGGCTCAGGACCCCGGTCGAGGCATCGAAGACACCCGGGCCGAGAGCGAGGGTCCCGCCCGCGACCCGCCGCGGAGCCGCGCTCGGCGTCCACGGCCGCGGCACCGGAAGCGGCGCGGCCGGCAGCTGCCCCCACGCGACCTCGTGCCCGGCCTCGGCCCACGCGGTGTCCTCGGCCAGCACCGCCCGTACCGTCCACAGCGCCTCGCCGTCCCGAGGCGCGTCCTCGGGCGGCGCCGGAAGCTTCACCTCGGCGCTCTCGCCGGGCAGCAGCGGCGGCACCGCGAGCGCCCCCTCCGCGACCGGCCGGCCCTCGACCTCGTAGCTCCAGGAGAAGGCGAGCGCGGAGAGGTCGGCGAAGTCCCGCAGATTGGTGACGCGCACCGCCCCGGGTACGCCGTCCGGACCGACCGCTTCAAAACGGACCGGCTCGATGACCTTCTTGTACTCGATCAGCCCGGGGGAGGGCACGCGCTCCGGGAAGACCAGCCCGTCGCACACGAAGTTGCCGTCGTGCAGCTCCTCGCCGAAGTCCCCGCCGTACGCGTGGTACCGGACGCCGTCCGCGGTGTACTGGCGCAGCCCGTGGTCGATCCACTCCCACACGAAGCCGCCCTGGCAGCGCTCGTAGGTCTCGAAGAGCCGCTGGTAGTCACCGAGCCCGCCGGGGCCGTTCCCCATGGCGTGCGCGTACTCGCACAGTACGAAGGGCAGGCCGCGGCGCCGGGCGTCCAGAGCGGCGTCCGGGAGCGGCTCCTCCGTACGCCGCCCGATCCGTTCGACCTCGGCGTGGTCCGCGTACATCCGCGAGTAGACGTCGGTGTCGGCGCAGCTCGGGTCGCCCTCGTAGTGCAGCGGCCGGGAGGGGTCGCGCTCCCGCATCCACGCGGCCATCGCGGACAGCCCGCGCCCGGTGCCGCACTCGTTGCCGAGGGACCACATGATGACGGACGGGTGGTTCTTGTCGCGCTCGACCATCCTGCGGGCCCGGTCCAGCAGCGCCGGCGTCCAGCGCTCGTCGTCGACGGGATTGCCCCGCCAGCCCTGCTGGGCGAAGCCGTGCGTCTCCAGATCGCACTCGTCGACCACCCACAGCCCCAGCTCGTCGCAGAGCGCCAGGAAGGCCGGAGCGGGCGGATAGTGACTGGTGCGCACGGCGTTGATGTTGTGCTGCTTCATCAGCAGCAGATCGCGCCGCATGACGTCCGCTCCCACCGCGCGCCCGTGCGCCGGGTCGAACTCGTGCCGGTTGACGCCGCGCAGCAGAATCGACCGCCCGTTGACCTTCAGCAGCCCGTCCTCGACGACGACCGTGCGGAATCCGATGCGCAGCGGCACTCGCTCCCCGGAAGTGGCCAGCTCCGCGTCGTACAGCCGGGGCGTCTCCGCCGTCCATGGCTCGACCGGCACCGTCGCGCTCTCCCCGGCCGCCAGGTCCAGGCCCAGCTCCGGTACGGTCACCCGCCCCGCGGGGTCGCTGTCCACGCGCAGCGTGCCCCGCCCGGTGCGGTGGTCGTACTCGGCGTGCACGAAGGCGTCCCGCACGGCGCCCTCGGGGCGGTGCCGCAGCTCCACCTCGCGGAAGACGCCCGGCAGCCACCACTGGTCCTGGTCCTCCAGGTAGCTGCCGGACGACCACTGGTGCACGCGCACGGCCAGGACGTTGCGCCCGGGCCGCAGCAAGGGGCCCGCCTCGAACTCGTGCGGCAGCCTGCTGCCCTTGAAGTGCCCCAGCTCGCTGCCGTTCAGCCACACCCGGGCGCAGGACTCGACGCCCCCGAAGTGGAGCACGGCGGAGCCCGCCGGCCAGTCGGCCGGGAGGTCGAACGCGTACCGGTGGTCGCCGGTGGGATTCTCGTCCGGAACCCGGGGCGGGTCCACGGGGAACGGATACCCGGTGTTGGTGTACGCCGGGGCGCCGTGTCCCTGGAGCACCCAGTGGCCCGGCACCCGCAGCTCCTCCCATGCCGAGTCGTCGTACTCGGGGCGGGCGAAGCTCGTGTCCTCGGAGGCCGCGGTCGGCGACAGCCGGAACCGCCAGGTCCCGCCGAGCGGCAGCCGGGCGGCGTCCGACCCGGGCAGCCAGGCGCCGGGCGGCAGACAGCCGCTCCCCGGCGTCACGTCTTCGTAGTACGGCACGTCTTCTTCGGAATGCGGCACGTCTTCCTCGTACGTCACCATGCCGCCAGCGAAGCACGCACGCCTCCCGATTGCGACCACATCCGGCTGTTCACCGGGTGTGCCCCCGCCGTTCAGAGGAGGCCGTGCCGCGGCGGCCTGGTGCCGTTCAGGACGTACCGCCCGATGTGCTGCACCTTCCAGCGCACGGGGTCGTGCAGCGTGTGGGTGCGCGCGTCGCGCCAGTGCCGGTTCAGGTTCAGCCCGTTCAGCGCCGCGCGGGTGCCGGCCACCTCGAAGAGCGCGCTGCCGGCCTCCACGGCCGTCCGCGCGGCCTGCACCTTGGCGGCGGCCACCGCGATGGACGCCTCGGCCGCGCTGTCGTCGGTGAGGTGAGCGCCCGCCGCGTCGACGCCGCGGGCCGCCTCGGTCAGCAGCGCGCCCGCGGCCCGCACCCCGAGGGCCAGCTCGCCGAACTGCTGGATCACCAGCGGGTCCTCGGCAGCGGTCTCCAGGCCGCTCTCGAACCACGGCCGGCTCTTGGCCCGGACGAACTCCGCCGCCTCGGAGAGCGCGCCCTCGGCGATCCCGGTGTCGATCGCCGCGTGCAGCAACTGGGCGAGCGCGCCGTGCAGCTGCGGGCCCCGGAAGGTGAGGTGGTGCGGCACCACACGGTCGCGCGGGACCAGGACAGACTCCAGCCGCACGGTGCCGCTGGCGGTGGTGCGCTGGCCCATGCCGTCCCAGTCGTCCACGACCGTCACACCGGGCGCGTGGCGCGGTACGTAGGCGACGTGCAGCTCCTCGTCGGCGCCGCGGGCCAGCACCGGGATCCAGTCCGCGAACAGGGCACCCGTGGAGTAGTGCTTGGTGCCCTCCAGGACGTACGAGCCGTCCGGCTGCGGTACGAGCCGGGTGCGGATGTCCTGGACGTGCTTGGTTCCCGCCTCCGACTGGGCGTTGCCCAGCCGCCGGCCGGCCAGCACCTCCTCGAAGAAGAACTTCTGCTGCTCCGCCGTCCCCTGGCGGCGCAGCACCGCCACGTACACGAAGTGGCTCTGCGGAATCTGCGCCAGGCTCGCGTCGGCGCTCGCCAGCAGCCGGAAGACCCCGGCGAGCGTTTCGGCCGACACGTCCGCGCCACCGTGTGCGCGCGGCACCGTAATGCCGAGCAGGCCGCTGTCGGAGAGCCGGTCCAGCTCCGGGCGCGGCAGCCGGCGCTCGGCGTCCCGGTGCGCCGCGCCGGTACGGAACTCCGCCGCCAGTTCGGCCGCGACCGCCAGCGCCTCCGCGTCGTCGGCGATCACATGAGCGACGGGGCCGGTCACGCCGCGACTCGCAGGGGCGTACGGTCCAGCGCCGCAGCGAACTGGCCGAGCACCCCGTCCAGCGCTTCACGCGTCCCCGGCGCCACGTGGACGCCGCCGCCCTCCTGGACGGTGATGTCGCGGTCCAGGACGAACCAGCCCTGCACGATGTGCGAGGCGCCCATCGAGGACAGCACGGGCCGCAGTGCGTAGTCGATCGCGAGGACGTGCGCCGTGGACCCGCCGGTGGCCAGCGGCAGCACGGTCTTGCCGGCCAGCGCGTACTGCGGCAACAGGTCGAGCAGGGACTTCAGCAGGCCGGAGTAGGCCGCCTTGTAGACGGGCGTGCCGATGACGATGCCGTCGGCCTGTTCGACGAGTCGGGTGGCCCGGACGATCGCAGGGTGGGAGAAGTCGGCGCCCAGGAGTGCCTCGGCGGGCAGCGTCCGGACGTCCAGCGGGATCACTTCGTGTCCCTGTGCGGTGAGCGTGGCATCCAGATGGCGCAGCAGTCGCGCCGTACGGGAGGTGGGGGAGGGGCTTCCGGAGAGAGACAGCACGGTGGCCATGGAGGTTCACCTCGGGGTGTGTGGTGGTGCGAACGCGTACGAGGGGAGCGGCGGGCCCGCCCGGTTCGGGCCCGCCGCGGTGTGCCGGCGAGTACCGGGTGGCGAGCGGCTTACGAGTACCAGGTGGGCTCCGGCAGCTCGCCCGTGAGCACGAAGCGGCCGACTTCGCGGCGCTTGTAGGCGACGGGGTCGTGCAGGGTGTGCGTCCGGATGTTGCGCCAGAAGCGGTCCAGGCCCTCGGAGGACGCCGTGGACCGTGCGCCGGTCACCTCGAAGATCCGGTTCGCCACCTCCAGGGCCACGTCCGTCGCCCGCGCCTTCACGGCCGCCACCCGTACCTCGTGCTCACCGCGGTCCCGTTCGGTCACCGCATCGGGGTCGGAGTGCAGCGCCCAGCCCTCCTCGGCCACCTGGTCGGCCAGCGCCTCGGCGGCCCACAGCTTCGCCGTCAGATCCCCGTACGTGTCGATCACGTACGGCTCGTCCACGGCCCGCTCGTGGCCGCCGTGCAGCCACGAGCGGGCCTTGGTACGTGTGTAGGTCCCCGCCGTCTCCAGCGCGCCGGCCGCGATCCCCAGGTAGAAGTGCGCGAACACCAGCTGGATGGTGGGCACGTTGAGGGTGTTGTAGACCCGCCGCTGGAACGTCTTGTCTACGTAGCCCGCCGCCGCGCTCCACGGGACGCGCACCCCGTCGATCGTCACACTGCCGCTCTCCGTGAGCCGCTGCCCGATGTTGTCCCAGTCGTCGTGGAAGGTCAGGCCCGCGCTGTCGGACGGCACGATGGCGAAGACATGGTCGCCCGCGGGGTTGTCGGGCCCCACGCTGCCCTCCAGGACGCCCTCCAGCACGGTGACGTCGGAGACCTTGCTCCCGGTGGAGAAGGACTTCCGCCCGGTGAACGTCAAGGTGTCGCCCTCGTCCCGTACGACGACGTCGTTGTCGCGCGGGTTGACGGCGCCCCCGAAGAACCAGCGGTTGCGAGCGGCCTCGGCCTCCACGTGCTCCCACTGCTCCCGGGTGCCGACCAGCCGGGCCGCCCAGTTCCACAGGTAGTGGTAGCCGAGCAGCTGGCCGATCGATCCGTCGGCCTTGGCGACCTCGCGCACCACCCGGTACGCGGTCGGCCAGTCCTGGCCGCCCCCGCCGTGCTCGACCGGGCCCAGGAGGGTGACCAGTCCGGAGTCCTTGAGCAGCCGGACCTCGTCGTACGGGGTGGCGCCGGCCCGGTCCCGGGCGGCGGCGTCCGTCGCGAGGACGGCGGCGACCTCGGCGGCGCGGTCGACCCAGGCATCGGAGGTGGCGGGTGCGGGGCGCTGCTGCCAGTCGGTGTGCGCGGCGGTGCTCATACCAGTACTCCTTCGGAGAGGTTCTCGTCCTGGGCTTCCAGTTCGCGTACGAGCGGCAGCACCCGCTCGCCGAAGTACTCGACCTCTTCCAGGTAGTGCAGGAAACCGAGCAGGAAGAGGTCGACGCCGAGCTTCTTGTAGGCCACGATGCGCTCGGCGATCTGTTCCGGTGTGCCGATCAGTCCCGTACGGAACCCGTCGTTGTACTGGACGAGGTCCTCGAACGAGGAGTCCTGCCACATGCCCTTGCCGTCGGCGGTGGAGCTGCCCGCCTGCCGGACCGCCTCGCCGAAGCCCTGGACCGCCTGTGTGTCCGCCTTGGCGACGATCTCGCGCAGGACCTCCCGGGCCTCCTTCTCGGTGTCCCGGGCGATCAGAAAGCCGTTCAGGCCGAATCTGGGGGCGTTGCGGCCGGCGGCCGCGGCCGACTCCCGGACGTCCGTGAGCTGTTCGGTGACCCCGTCGAAGTCCTTGCCGTTGCTGAAGTACCAGTCGGAGACCCGGCCGGCCATCGCGCGGGCCGCGGTGGAGTTGCCGCCCTGGAAGATCTCGGGGTGCGGGCGCTCCTCGGTGTTCAGCGGCTTCGGCTTCAGCGAGAAGTCCCGGATCCGGTAGAAGTCTCCGGCCAGTTCGGCGTGGTCCTCGGTCCACACCGCCCGAAGGGCGCGGATGAACTCCTCGGCGCGCCGGTAGCGTTCGTCGTGCTCCAGCCACGGTTCGCCGAGCGCGGTGAACTCCTGCTTGAACCAGCCGCTGACCACGTTGACGGCGAACCGGCCGCCGGAGAGGTGGTCGGCGGTGGCTCCGAACTTGGCGAGCACACCCGGGTGCCACAGCCCCGGGTGGACGGCGGCGATGACCTTCAGGCGCTCGGTGGCGAGCAGCAGCGCCAGGCTGAACGAGGTCGACTCGTGCTGGTTCTCGGCGCCGTAACTGGCCATGTAGCGGACCTGGCTCAGCGCGTACTCGAAGCCGTTGTTTTCGGCCAGCCGGGCGAGCTTGCGGTTGTACTCGTAGCCCCAGTCGGTGCGCTGTTCGATGGTGCTGGTGACCAGGCCACCGCTGACATTGGGCACCCAGTAGGCGAACCGCGCCGGGCCGCCGGCGGGTTGTGGAACATGAGCGGATGCGGACATGAAAGAACTCCGGATCGCTGAAAAGGGCAGGGGGAATCGAGGGGCTGGGGACCGAAGGGAAGGCCCGTCAGGGCAGGCGGAATCACCGGTCGCGGAAATGCACGGAAAGCCCGTAAAAGAGAGACCGCGGCGCGCGTGAACACCCGTGAATCATGGGGAAAACGTGGCGCGCGTACGCGGAATTACCGGACCGGTGAGTGTCCGTGAAAAGAGAAGGCGACGCTCAGGCCGACGGCCGACACAGGGCACTGGAGACCCGGACGAGGTCGACGTGGCGCCGCTCCGTCAGGCGCTCAGTCAAGCGCTGCGGCAGACTCGCTCGCGGCTTCATCAACACGTCACCTCCCTGCAACATTTCTTCCGGAACGGGCCGTGAACGGCCTCCGGGTGGGCCCTTCCGGGGAAATCCCGGCGGCACTGCCGGCGAGTTTACCGTCAGGATGCGCATCGGTCGATTCGGCATCCTTGAGGTGGTGACAGGTTCCCCCGTGAAGCGTCGCCCCGTCAATATGCAACGGCAGATCTCCCCCGGCACTCGCACATGTGAGAATCGCTCCCGGACCGCCAAAAGGAAAGCGGGCCGGTGTGGCGAGCAATGGAACACTGGAAGGCGCAGGTCTCCCTTACCGGCTGAGGAGATCCGGACCGAGCGGAGGACGCTCGCGCCACTGATCGACCATGGGGGCCAGCATCGGGCCCAGTTCCGGCATCGAGGGCACGACCGCCAGCGCCCCCACCACCTGGAGCAGCCGCGCCCGCTCCATGACGTCCAGCAGCGAGCGGTCCAGACGGCGGCCGCTCACACGCTCGTACTCCGCTGTCGCGCGCGGCGCCACCATGGCCAGGTCCCACTCCACGGGGCCACAGGTGACGTCCTCGAAGTCGCTGAAGAGATACCCCTCGGCGGTCCGCAGGAGGTTGTACGCCGGCCCGTCCCCGTGCAGCGGCTGGATGCGGGCCCCGGGAAAGTGGCCGGGCAGGTCGGCCGCGAGCGCTTCGATGACCGCGTACTCCTGCTCCGCCCGGTCCAGGTCGGCGGTCGTCAGGCCCTGCGGCTCCTTCCGCAGCGCGGCCAGCAGCGGCTCGACCGTGGGCACCACGGGGGAGAGCACGGGCAGCTCGCCCGGGTACCGGGCAAGGAAGCCGTGCAGCTGCGCCGTCCAGCCCGTCTGCTCGACGAAGCGGTCCTCAAGCGCCTCCGGGCCGGCCTCAAGCGCCTCGCGCAACGGATCCTTCTCGTCGACGAACTCCCAAAAGGTCAGCGACCGGCCGTCGCACGGGACGGGCTCCCGAGGCACCAGCGGGCTGGGCCGTACGACCGGCGCTCCCGCGTCGGCCAGCCAGCCCGCCACGTCCAGTTCGCGCCGCTGCTTGACCGCCTGCTCCTCGGCCGACACCAGAGCCAGCGACGGTACACGGACGACCACCGGGTCCGGCGCGAGATGCACGAGGACGTTGAAGACGTCGTGCAGTACCCGTGGTTCGTCCGCCCGCAGGCCCAGCCGCCGCGCCGCTGTGACCGCGATGCGCACGGCGCGCTCGGCGCGTTCGCTGAGGGGACCGCCGGAGGAGCTCGGGCTCGGATTCGCCATGGTCCGATCATGGCGACCGGTGTGCACGCTGTCGACGGATTTTCGAACGGGGAGCGGGACTTGGGGAGCCGTGCTGTGTGGCTCCCCTCGGAGGCTGCGTGGCTCCCCTTCGGGGCCGCGTACGGCCTACCCCGTGTGCGTGCCTTCCTCCGTCAGAAGGGACGCGAGCGCCGCTGCCGGGTCCTCGTCCGGCGGCCCCGAAGGCAGCCAGCGGCCCTGCTCCTTCCGGTACGGCCACCAGCGGTCGTCCCGCCCCAGCCGCAGCTGTGCGTCGCCGCCGACCACCGTCCACCGGTTGCGAGTGACCCGGAACCGGGGCCGGTCCGCCTCGTCCGCCCAGGCGGCTGCCAACCGTGAGGTGGCGCGGGCCAGCGCCTCGGAGTCCGGCGCCCACTCCTCCTCCAGTACCGCGAGCCCGGCCGGGCCGCCCTGCCGCCACGCCCGTACGGCCGCCGCCAGGCCCCGGGCGTCCCGCCCCGAGGCCGCCGCGAGCCGTTCGGCGACCGGCGCGGGCGGGCCGGCCGCGGCGAGCCGCACGAGGTCCTCATCGGGCGTCGGCCCGCTCGCCGGCGGGGTGTCCGCGTGCCAGGTGGACAACGCCTCGGCGAGCAGTCTCCTGGCCCGCTCCGCGGTGTCCCCGATGAGGAACTCAAGGGCCGGTACGTCGACTCCGGGCGCCGGTGGGGTGCCGCCACCCAGCGCCGGTGCGGCGCCCGCCTCGCTCACCGGGGGCGGGGGTGGCGGCAGCGTCGGCAGGCCCTCCTGGGCCGCGAACGCCTCGGCCGCCGGCACACCGGCCTCGGCGTCCGGTGCACCACCTGGCGTGGCAGTGCCCTTGTCGTCCAGATCCGGCGCGTACGCCTGTGCACGCGCTGCACTGCGCGCCTGTAGCTCGCCCAGCAGTTCCTCCTCGCCGCGTCCGCGCAACAGGAGCAGCACGAACGGATCCTGGTCCAGCAGCCGCGCCATCTGATAGCAGAGCGCGGCCGTATGGGCGCAGTGGTCCCAAGCCTCGCAGCCGCAGGACGGCTCCAGATCGCCGATCCCCGGGAGCAGTTCGACGCCGGCCGCCGCCGCGTCCTCGACGAGCTGCGGCGGCACGTCACGGTCCAAGAGCGCGGCGATGTGCCCCGCCCGGTCGGCGACCATGTCCAGGAACCGGTCCCAGTCCGCCGCGCCCAGCTCCTGGAGCAGCACGTCCGAACGGTGCGCGGTGTGGTCGCGGTCCTGAACGACGGCGGTGATCCGCCCCGGCCTTACGGAGACCGCGCCCACCGCCCCCGCACGGGCGTGCCGGCGCCCCAGCTTCAGCTGCGCGTTGTCCAGCGCCGTGTCCTCCAGCGCCTTCAGCCACGCCTGCCCCCACCAGGTGCGCGCGAAGCCGCCCCCACGGGCGGGCGGCAGCGCGGCGAACGTCCGCTCGGGCCGCCCCGAGTGCTCGTCGCCGTACGTGCCGTCGGTCTCGTCGTCGTATGCGCCTCCGGCGCCGTGGAAAACGCTCATCGTTCGCCCCCTCGAAGCTCCACCAGGTCCGCCAGTTCCGCGTCGGTCAGCTCGGTGAGCGCGGCCTCGCCCGAGCCCAGTACGGCGTCCGCCAGCCGCTGCTTGCGGGCGAGCATGTCGGCGATCCGGTCCTCCACCGTGCCCTCGGTGATCATGCGGTGCACCTGCACCGGTTGGGTTTGGCCGATGCGGTACGCGCGGTCGGTGGCCTGCGCCTCGACGGCCGGGTTCCACCACCGGTCGAAGTGCACGACGTGGGAGGCGCGGGTGAGGTTCAGCCCGGTGCCCGCCGCCTTCAGGGACAGCAGGAAGACAGGCACGTCTCCGTCCTGGAAGCGGCGTACCAGTTCCTCCCGGCGCGCGACGGGCGTACCACCGTGCAGCAGTTGGCTCGGCACGCCGCGCGCGGCCAAGTGCGCCTCCAGAAGCCGCGCCATCCGCACGTACTGGGTGAAGACGAGCACCCCGGCCCCTTCGGAGAGCAGCGTGTCCAACAGCTCGTCCAGGAGCTCCACCTTCCCCGAGCGCTCCGCGAAGCGTCGCCCCGGGGCCCGCTCGGTACCGTCCTCCTTCAGGTACTGCGCGGGATGGTTGCAGATCTGCTTGAGCGAGGTCAGCAGCTTGACCACGAGGCCGCGGCGGGCGAAGCCGTCCGTGCCGGCGATGCCGGCGAGCCCCTCGCGCACCACCGCCTCGTACAGCGCGGCCTGCTCCCCGGTGAGGGCCACCGCGCGGTCGGTCTCCGTCTTGGGCGGCAGTTCGGGCGCGATGCCCGGGTCCGACTTGCGGCGGCGCAGCAGGAACGGCCGTACGAGCCGCGCCAGCCGCTCCGCTGCGGCCGGATCCGCACCGCCCTCGACGGCCTGCGCGTAGCGCGTCCGGAAGCGGCCGAGGGGGCCCAGGAGCCCCGGCGTGGTCCAGTCGAGGATCGCCCACAGCTCGGAGAGGTTGTTCTCCACCGGGGTACCGGTCAGCGCCACCCGCGCGCCGGCGGGGAGCGTCCGCAGCTGCCGTGCCGTCGCGGAGAACGGATTCTTCACGTGCTGGGCCTCGTCGGCCACGACCATGCCCCAGCCCACTCCGGCCAGCTTCTCGGCGTCCACCCGCATCGTGCCGTACGTCGTCAGCACGACCTCGCCGGCCGCCAGGTCCGCGAGGCCGCGTCGCTCCGCGTGGAACCGGCGCACGGGGGTCCCCGGCGCGAACTTCTCGATCTCCCGCTGCCAGTTGCCCATCAGCGAGGTCGGGCACACCACGAGAGTCGGGCCCGCGGTCTCCGGTGCGGCCTGGCGGTGCAGATGGAGCGCGATCAACGTGATCGTCTTGCCCAGTCCCATGTCGTCGGCCAGGCAGCACCCGAGGCCGAGCGACGTCATACGGTGCAGCCACCCCAGGCCGCGCAACTGATAGTCGCGCAGCGTCGCGGCGAGAGCGGGCGGCTGGGCAGGCGCGTCGTCCCCCGGACGCTCCGGGTCGGCGAGCCGGTCGCGCAACCGCCGCAGCGGGCCGGACGCCTGTACCTCCACGTGCTCGCCGCCGCCGCTCTCGACGGTTCCCGTGAGCGCCGCCCCGAGCGCGTCCATGGGCGTGACCTTCCGGTCCCGGCGCTCGTGTGCGGCGCGCAGCGCTTCGGGGGCGATGAGTACCCACTGGTCGCGCAGCCGGACCAGTGGCCGCCCGGCCTCCGCCAGCCGGTCCAGCTCCGCCCGGCTCAGCTCGTGCTCCCCGATGGCGAAGTGCCAACTGAACGACAGCAGCGCATCGGCGGACAGCAGCGACGGCAGAGCGGACTCCGTACGCTCGGGCGCCGCATCCGAAGAAGTCGCCGCCTCCGGTGGGCCCACGACGGCACGCGTAGTGAGGTTGCGGGCGAGCTGTTTGGGCCAGTGGACCTGTACACCGGCGGCCGCGAGCGCCCGAGCGCCGGGTCCCAGCAGGTCGCCGATCTCCTCCTCGGCGAGCTCGAGAGCGCCCGGCACGGCGGCGGAGAGCAGCGGCTCCAGCGGTGCCCAGGCGGCGGCCGCCCGCCGCAGCGTCAGCAGTGTGTCCGTGCGGGCGCGCGCCCCGAAGGCCCGCCCCGCCGGCGAGTCGCCCGCCCACACGTCGGAGACATCGGCGACCAGCGCCGGGTCGGTGAGGCTGTGCAGCTGGAGCACGGCGGAGAAGCGCGCACGCGTGGGTCCGCCGTCGGAGCCGAGCACGCCGTCCTGGCCGTCCAGTCCGGCGATCTCGATACGGAGGGACAGCCGCACGCCGGCGTCGTGTCCCGCCGCCACATCGGCCGCCCAGGCCCGCTGCTCGGGGATGTGCTGCGGCGCCTCTGCCGCGTACGCCGGGCTGCCGAGGGCCGTCATGGCGGCGGGGGAGCGCGGCAGCCCGTCGGCCACGGCGTCCAGGAACGAGCGCAGCAACCGCTCGGGTGCAGGCAGCCGGACAGGCGAGCTCTCGAGGAGCGGCGTGGCGTGCGCATACGGAGGCATCGCGGCGGCCAGCTCCCGTATGCGGGCGGTGTCCTCCGGTGAGAGCGGGCCGCAGCGCCAGGCGTCGTGCTCCTCACGGCTCAGCCCGGGCAGCAGCCTGCCTCGCGCCACAAGGTGCAGTGCGATCACCGAGGCGGCGCCCCAGAAGGCCGCGGCGGGGTGCGCGGTACGGGAGGCGCGTGCTCGGGTCAGCACGGGGAGCGCGGCGGCGACCGGCAAGAAGAGCGCGGGAACCTCCCGCGTGATGACCTGGCCCCCTTCGCAGGGCAGGGCGACGGTCAGCCTCCCGGCGGACACGGTGCCCGCGTCGAAACCATTGGGCAGAGCCTCTCCCTCGGGCAGTGGCTCACCGTCGAGCGGCGGCTCGCCGTCGGGCCGCCAGAAGGCGATCCGTCCCCTGCGCGGCGGATCACCTGGCACGTACACGGCGGCACACCGGGAGAAGCCGGAGAGCCGGTCGAGGGTGAGCGCGGGAAGTGCTGGCACGTGCCGACGACTCCTCAAGTTTGACTACTTGCCTTCGGAGCGGCCGAGGGTACAGCACGATCCGCGCCTGCGTGGAACCTCCGGCGCCGATCCGGCGTTCAATGGAAGACAGCGAACGCGGCATTCGCCGCGGAAAGGGCGTGAAGGATGTCCACACGTGCGAAGGTCGCCGTCGGCGGCGTGGCGGCAGGCGTGATCCTGCTGTGGCTGCTGCCGTTCTGGGCGGCACTGCTGGTCATGATCGGGGTGCCCGCGATCGCCTATCTGACGCTGGACCCCTCGCAACGGCGGCGGCTGCGCCGCGTCACCCGCAAGGAGCTGGGCCGCTGAGCACGCCGGGAGCTGGGACGGCACGGCCGACGCCCGGATGACCGTGCGCGGCGCCCCCGCGGCCGCGGCACGGCCGTGACACCGCCGCGCGCGGTGTGCTGCCTCAGGCCGGCCGGGCCGCCATCGCGTCCAGCGACTCCAGCAGTCCGGGAAGCTCCGGACCACGGCCCACGGGAAGGACCTCGCCCGGTTCGTCGTCGAGCAGCACGAAGGCGATGTCGTCGGTCCGGGCGACCATGCTCCAGCCCGGCCCGTCCACGCGCAGAGTGCGCGCCTCACCGGCGGCGAACGACGAACGCACCCGCCCCGGCGGCGGAGGCTGCCGCACGTACTCACGCGCCTCGTCCAGCACCCGCCGCACCCCCGCGTGCGGCTTGGTGCCGGGATCGACGAACGTGACCTCGCCCTCGACCTGCTCGCGCCACGCCGCCCACTGCAGGGCGATCTCGTCCGCCCCGAGGCGCCGTTGGGCCGGTCCCCACTCCAGCGCGTCCGGAGGCGTCAGCGGCTCCGGGTCGCCCTCCTCGGGCGCAGGGTCGTGCGGCGCCGGCACCCCGGGCGCCGCCACCGCGAGCGCGAGCGGCCAGCCCGGCAGCGCCGCGACGATGCTGTTCTCGTCCGGGGAGAGGTCGTACTCCATGCCGCAGTCCCAGGCCGCTATCGCACAGGCGACCAGCGAGACGTCCTCGGTCGCGACGGTCCAGCGCGCGCCCCGGCCGTCCTGGCCGAGCACCAGCCCGTAGCCCTCCTGGTACGGCTCCAGGCGCAGCTTGGCGCAGACCTCGGGGTAGTCGTCACCGAGCACGCTCGGGAACTGCCCGGGCGTCAGCAGCACCGCGGTCAGTACGAACAGCTGGTCGTCATCGACCTCGCCGATGTCGCTGCCGTCGCCGACGGCGCCCTCCGTCGCGGACACGGGGCCTCCCACTCGTTCGCGGCCCGGGCAGGTGCCGACCGCACAGATCACGTCGTCGGCGCACCTTAATTGGCCGGACAGGCGATTGTCACGGCCCGCGTGCCCGCTCCTGGTATCCCGCGCGGCTCAGGCCGCCGGCAGGCTCAGCAGGTCCCTGGCCACTTCGTGCGGCGACTGGCGGCGCTCCCGCGCCAGCGCGATCAGCGCCCGGCACGCCAGTTCGTTGATGCCGAAGGCGAGCGCTTCAGGGGACACCCAGTCCGCGGCCTCGGCGCCGCGGTCCTCGTCCCCTTCGGCGCACGCCGCCACATGGGTGGCCGCCGCGTCGAAGAGGTTGTGCGCGCCCTTTTTGGCCGGCTCCCGCTCCGGACGTGGCGGCCTCGGTCCGAACAGGCCATGGGCGAGACGGAGCCGGAGTCTGCGAAGGAGGTCGGTCATCATTCCCCCATGCCGATAGAGAAGCGTATGGAGCCTTTCAAGTCTCCCCTCTCCCCGTAGGGTTGGACCTTCGGCGACGAAAGGGACGGTGTTCTCGTGAGGCGTTACGACTTCCTCAAGGAGATTCAGCGGCTGGATCCTGAGCGCGACTTTCTGCGGATCTTCCGCATCACGGTGACGCATGAGTTCCCATGGGACGTCACCAGAGCGCTTGAACTCGCCCTTTACCGTACGTACGCGGTGCCCAGCATCGGCCGTCTGCTCGCGGAGACCGCGGAGCTGACGGAGCGTACGCAAAAGCGCTACGACGACACCGCGCTCCTTCTGGACTCGGTCGTCGAGCACGGCTTCGAGACCGAGGACGGCCGCACGGCCATCCGGCGCATCAATCAGATGCACCGCAGCTACGACATCAGCAATGACGACATGCGTTATGTGCTGTGCACGTTCGTGGTCGTACCGAAGCGCTGGATCGATCAGTACGGCTGGCGGCGGCTGAGCGAGCACGAGAAGCGCGCGATGGCGGCGTACTACAGGACGTTCGGCAAGCACATGGGAATCGTCGACCCGCCCCGGACCTATCAGGAATTCGAACGCTACCTGGACGACTACGAACACGAGCACTTCGGCTGGGACGAGGGCGGCAGGCGCGTCTCGGACGCCTCGCTGGACCTGATGGCCGGGTGGTACGGGCCGCTGGCCCCCGTAGTGCGCGCCGCAAGCAAGGCCCTCCTGGACGACGCCCTCCTGGACGCGTTCCGCTACGACCGGCCACGCCCGGCAGTACAGGCCGCCGTACGCGGCGCACTGCGGCTGCGCGCCAAGACCGTCCGCCTGATGCCGCCGCGCCGCACCCCGCACTATGCCCGGCAGAATCCGGAGATCAAGGGCTACCCGAACGGTTACCGCATCGCCGACCTCGGGACCTTCCCCAAGGGCCGGCAGGGCACCGTCGGCTGCCCGGTGCCGCACGCCGCTGTGGAGCCGGGCCACACCTGATGTGCCATCACCCTTGGCGTACGGCCAGCGCCAGATAGCGCGCGTCCTCGTCCACGTACTGGACCAGGTCCCAGCCGCTGCGCGCCAGCATCGGCCGGAGGTTCGGCTCGGCCCGTAGGTCGTCCGGGGTGAGCGGTCGCCTCTTACGGGCGGCGAGGGCGGCCCGGCCGATCGGGTGGAAGAGCGCCAGCCGCCCTCCGGGCCGTACCACCCTGGCCAGTTCGGCGAGGCCGTGCGGCGGGTCGGCGAGGTGGGAGATCAGCCCCGCCGCGAAGACCGCGTCCAGGGCGCCGTCCCGCACCGGCAGCGCGGAGACGTCCGCCAGCAGCAGGGCCGCCTCGGCGTCCCGCCCGGCCCGTACGGCCTCCGCCAGCATCTCCGGCGTGACGTCGGCCCCGAACACCGTGCCGGACGGTCCCACGGCGGCGCGCAGCGCGGGCAACGCCCGCCCGGTGCCGCATCCGGCGTCCAGTACGCGATCGCCCTCCCGCAGGCCCAGCTCCGCGATGCCCGCCGCGTACGCCGGCCCGTCGTCGGGGAAGCGGCTGTCCCAGTACCGTGCCCGCTGCCCGAAGAACTCCCGCACGTCGTGCGGCTGATGGCCGGGCCGGTCGCGGTGACCGGCGCCTTCTGCGGGGGCGCTGTCGGCAGGGGTGCTGTCGCTGAATTCGCTCATGGTGAGGACATGATCCCCCATCGTCCGGGTCCCGTACGGTTCTGATCCCGCAACGACCGGAACATCCGTAGGGCGCGCATGTTCGGGCGCGGGCCGGTCGGGCGTCGGCATCGCGCCGCCAATTGCCAGCACTTCCGGACTGTGCGCCAGAGGGGCGGCCCCGACGCGGCTAGCGTCCCGTGGCCATGGGACACCTGGACCCTCCTCCCGGCCCCGAGAGCCCGTTTTCGTCGGGCCCACGGGGCCGTGGAACGCACGCTGTACGGGGTAGCCGCATCCGCCGCCCCCGTACGGTGCGCGCCCGCTTCCTCTGCGTGCTCGCGGTTCCCGTGGTGGCCCTGCTCGCCCTCTGGGGCGCAGCGACAGTCACCGCTGTGCAGGACGCAGTGGCAGCGCGGCAGGCGCAGCGCATCGAGCACGAGCTCCGCGCACCCGTGTACGAGGTGGTACGGGCCCTCCAGGAGGAACGCCGGGCCGCCGTCGCGTACCTGGCGGACCCCACTCCGGCGCGCAGGGACACCTTCGGAGCGCGCACCAAGGAGACGGGGAAGGCCGCCGGCCGGTTGCGGCAGGACGGGCGGCGCGCAGTGGCCGGGGCCACGGGACTTCCCGTCCGCACGGCCGACCGCCTGACGGACCTCACCACCGCACTCGACGCTCTGCCGGAGCACCGCCGGCTGACGACGGAGCGCTCCCTCACCTGGCAGCAGGCGTACGGCCCCTACACGGCGGCCGTCGCCTCGGCCTTCACCCTCGACGGAGCACTGAGTGGGCCTGCGGACGGCACGCGGCTCGCAGGGGAATTGAACCGCGCCCGTGAACTGCTCGCCCAGGAGGACGCCGTCCTCACGGCCGCCGACCTCACCGGAACGCTCGACAAGGAGCGGCAGCGGTCGTTCACCGGTACCGTCGCGGCGCGGCGCCTCATGGAGCGCATCGCCACCGAAGACCTGCCGGCTCCCGCGGACGTGGCCTGGCGCACGCTCGCCACCGGCCGCGCTCACGCGGATGTACTCGCCATGGAGAACGCGGTGAGCGCTGCCGACCCCGGTCGCGGCGCGGCGCGGGCGGCGCCAGGCGCCCGCTGGCGCCCCGCGTACGAGGATGTGCGGCGCGGACTGCACGGCATCGAGCAGGAGCTGGCCGCCGAGGCCGCACGCCGCCCTGGTCCGCTCGTGTACGGGGTCTCGCCCTCCGTTGCTGCGGCTGTCGGCCTCGGGTTCGTCGCCCTCGTGCTCTCCTTGGTCGTCGGCGTACGGATCGGACGCGGTCTGGTCAGGGAACTCACCGCCCTTCGTGACGGTGCGCTCGGCATCACCGAAGCGCTGCGTGAAGCGGGTACCGGCCGACAGGACGACACCCCCACCGCACCCGAGAAACCGCCCGCTGACGAGATCGCACAGGTCCGCGCCGCCCTGGACAGCGCGCGCCGGGCAGCGCTGGACGCGGCCGTGGAGCGGGCCGGACCGGCCGACGACGTCAGCGGTGTCTGCGTGAACCTCGCCCGCCGCAGCCAGGTCCTCCTCCACCGCCAGCTTGCCCTCCTGGACAGCATGGAGCGCCGCTCGCAGGACCCGGCCGAACTCGGCGACCTCTTCCGGCTCGACCACCTCACCACCCGTATGAGGCGTCATGCCGAGAGCCTGCTCATCGTCTCGGACGCGGCTCCCGGACGCGCCTGGCGGTCACCGGTGCCGCTCACGGACGTGGTGCGCGCGGCGGTGTCCGAGATCGAGGACTACGCGCGCATCGAGGTGCGGCGCCTCCCCGCGGGCGCGATCCCGGGCAGTGCGGTCGCGGAGCTCACCCACCTGCTGGCCGAGCTCATCGAGAACGCCGCACAGTTCTCACCGCCGCACACCAAGGTGCGGGTACAGGGCGAACAGGTCGGCACCGGGCACGTGCTGGAGATCGAGGACCGCGGCCTGGGCATGGAGGAGGCGGCACGGGACGAGGCGAACCGGCGCATCGAGCAGGCCGCCTCGCTCGACCCGTGCGACGGTGACCGGCTGGGTCTCTTCGTGGTCAGTCGGCTGGCGGCCCGGCACGGCGTACGCGTCGTTCTGCGTGCCTCACCGTACGGGGGCACGACGGCGGTGGTACTCCTGCCGAACACCCTGGTGCACGAGGCCACGCCCCCGCTAAGGAGTGCGCCGGCCGGCCCGCCCCGGGACGCGCCGCTGGAGCGGGTACGCGCGCACCTCGAACGCCGGACCGGCCGCGCACTGGAGCCGCCGGTGGACGAAGCCATGGCGGCCTCGCCCGATGGCGCGGCTCCGCCCGACGACCTGGACGGGCTCCCGCGCCGCATACGGCAACGCAGCCTCGCCGTTCAACTGCGCGAGCCCTCTCCTCCCGTGGCAGACACGCCGCCCGAGGCGGAGCCCGCGCTCCTCCCGGAAGAGACACGCACCCGTATGACCGCCTACCGCCACGGCTGGGACCGAGGCTCCACGAACGGAGAATCCTGATGCACGAGGAACGAGCCAGCGGTACACCGCCGCGTCCCCGGAGCGGCCTCGACTGGCTGCTGGACGATCTGGCCGCCCGGGTGCCGGAGGTCCGGCATGCCGTGGCGCTCTCCAGCGACGGCCTGGTGACCGGGACCTCGGGCTCGCTCCCTCGGGAGGACGCCGACCACCTGGCGGCCGTGGCCTCCGGGTTCCACAGCCTGGCCAAGGGCACGGGGCGCCACTTCTCGTCGGGAAGAGCGCGCCAGACCGTGGTGGAGATGGACAACGGCGTCCTGGTCGTCGCCGCGGCCGGGGACGGTTCGTGCCTGGCGGTGCTCAGTACGGCGGTGGCCGACATCGGGATGATCGCCTACGAGATGGCCCGGCTCGTCCGGCGTGTGGGCGAACACCTGAGTACCCCACCGCGCTTCACCACATGAGCGGCGCGGGGGCGCGTGAGGCCCCAGGACAGCACGCACCGGGCCGCAGCCGTGCGCCGCAGCGGTGATCCAGTTCACCGAATTGCCCCGCGTTGTGACGCGAGAGGGATTACGGTCCTGACCGTAACTCCCCGGCAGCGCACAACGGCCCCACCGGATCACTCCGGTCACACGGTCCGGCGCCGGCGTGACCGGGCCCCGGCACCCCTGCACGCGTCAAGCCTCACCTGCGCACCGGCCCCGAGTGCGCACACCGCTTCCTGGAGGACAGTACCGATGGTTTCCGCGGATTCCGTGCACCCCGGAACGGTGCAGGACGAGCCCGAGATGGCTCTGAAGATCCTGATAGCGGGCGGCTTCGGAGTCGGCAAGACGACGCTGGTCGGCTCGGTCAGCGAAATCCGCCCGCTGCGCACGGAGGAGTACCTCACCGAGGTGGGGGAGGGGGTCGACGACATCCGCGGTGTCGACGGCAAGACCACCACCACGGTGGCGATGGACTTCGGCCGGATCACCATCAGATCGGGCCTCTCGCTGTACCTCTTCGGAACTCCCGGGCAGGAACGCTTCTGGTTCCTGTGGGACGACCTCTCCGAAGGCGCCCTGGGCGCCGTCGTCCTCGCGGACACCCGAAGACTGGCGGACTGCTTCCCCGCGGTGGACTATTTCGAGAACCGCCGGGTGCCGTTCCTCGTGGCCGTCAACTGCTTCCCGGGAACGCGCTCCTACGGCGCGGACGACGTGTCGCGGGCGCTTGACCTGGACGGCGGTACGCCGGTGCTGATGTGCGACGCACGCGACCGGGACTCCGGCAAGGAAGTACTGATCCGGCTGGTCGAGCACGCAGGGAGGATGCACACGGCCCGCCTCCTGGACACCGCGAGCCGCCCCTAGCCCGCGCGGCCCCGCGGCCGGTCCCGGTCATCCTTCGTGCCATGGGGCGATCCCGCTGTAACCGGAGCCCCGTGAAGCCGGAGGGTGCGTGCCGACGTGTCCGGGCCGCTTGCCGAGAACGCGGAGGTGAGCGAGGCTGGCACAGCGGTGCGCGACACGTGGCACTGCCGACCGGTAAGTAGCACGGTGTTACGGGGAGGAAGCGGGCATGGCACTGAGCAGCGGACTGGACTGGCTGCTGGACGACCTGACACGGCGCGTCGATCAGGTACGGCACGCTCTCGTGCTCTCCAACGACGGCCTGGTCACGGGGGCGAGCGAGGGGCTGGTGCGGGAGGACGCCGAGCACCTGGCCGCGGTCGCCTCCGGACTGCACAGTCTGGCCAAGGGTTCCGGGCAGCAGTTCCGTGCGGGCCGGGTACGGCAGACGATGGTCGAGTTCGACGACGGGGTGCTGTTCGTGACGGCGGCGGGCGACGGCAGTTGTCTGTGCGTGCTGGCCGAGGCCGACTCCGATCTGGGGCAGATCGCGTACGAAATGACGCTCTTGGTGAACCGGGTCGGGGAACATCTCGGCGTCGCGGTGCGCCAGCCGGAAAGTTATCCACAGGTCTGAGGCGGGGGTTGACCCGCTGTCACACTCCGCGGCTACAGTCGTGACTGTCAGTGATTGGACTGTAGCGGGGGAGTGCGACATGACCGCGATGTATGACGTTTCCGAGACGCTCGCGATGGGGCGGGCGGCTCGTGAACTGGGACTGAAAACAGGAGAGTTCGAGCTCGCGACGCAGCTCGAGGAAGTAATGACGGTCCTGCCGGGGCCGGGCGGCGCGCCCGGCCGACGGCGGGTACCGGCGGCGGAGGTCGAGCGGCTGCGGGAGGAAGCGGGATTCCCGGACACGCTGCGTGAGCGTATCCGCGTCGTCGGCGCGACGGAGGGTGCCGAATTGCTGGGCATCGCACCCGGCAGGTTCCTGCGTCTGGCCCGGGCGGGCTGCTTCGGCCCTGTCCGCTTTTATGTGAACCGCTACGGCGCGATCGTGTGGCAGTACCTCGCAGCAGAGCTCCAGGCTTTCGCGGGCCGGGAATTCGGCCTCATCCACGGGCCCACTCCGCCGCCGATGCGCGAGCTGCTGACGCGCGGACAGGACTGGCGGGGCAGGCTGTGGCGGAGTCGGCGGGTGGCCCAGCTCGTGGAGGAGGCAGACGGCTCCTGGGCGGTCTCGGCCGTGATCGCCGCGGTACTGCCGCCGGAGGAGCTGGCATCGCTGGTCCGTGACCCGGCGGAGCGGGCCTGGCTGCGCAAGCTGAGGCCACGCCTGTCGTCGGCCGGGGCGAACACGACCCGCACTCGTGAGGCGGTCGAACGCGCCGAGACGGCCGAGGAGTTCGATGAGGTGATGTGGTACCGCATCAGCCTCTCCCGCCAACTGGACGCGGCCCGCCAGGAACACCCGGCACCGACCCTGTCCCGCACCGGCACCGCCCCTTCGTACCCGGCCTTCGACGAATCCCGCCTTCAGGAGCGGTACGGCGAAGATCCCTGTGCGGGAACGGCCCCTGCGACAACAGGCCCCGCCACGCCGAGCCCTGCCACGCCGAGCCATGCGACGGCGAGTTCAACAGCCGCGAGCCGCCCGGGACCGGCGGATCGCAGCAACGCGTCATCTCCTGTCGGCTCTGCCGGCCCCACCGAAGCACCGCCCCACAAGGAACCCGCGCCCAACAGCCCCAACGGGGTACCAAGCCGAGACGTGACCGCGCCCCACAGCCCCGGTGAAGTGCTCGCCCCCGAGGCAGCCGCCCGCCGCGCTCGTCTCATCCGCGCACGGACAGGTACCCCGACCACCTCCCGGACCCGGCCGAGGACAGCAGCCTCCGGCGGCGTCCCGCCTCGGTCCGGCGCCGACAGGCCCCCCTCGTTGTTCACCCGCCGACGGGCCGGAAGGACCGGCGAGGCGGCCGGACCGTCCCCGGCCCGACCGTCGGCCGATCGGCCCGACGCGCCCCCGCCCGGCCGCGGCCGAGGCTTCGCCGGCCGCTCCCGCCCTCAGTCACCGAGCTTGCGGAAGAGCCCTTCCTGGACGACCGACACGAGCAGCCTGCCCTCGCGGTCGTAGATACGGCCACGGGCCAGGCCCCGGCCGCCGGTGGCGATCGGGGACTCCTGGTCGTAGAGGAACCACTCGTCCGCGCGGAACGGCCGGTGGAACCACATCGCGTGATCCAGAGACGCCATGTCGAACCCGCGCGGACCCCACAGGGGCTCGATCGGGATGCGCACGGCATCCAGCAGCGTCATGTCGCTGGCGTACGTCAGCGCGCAGGTGTGGACGAGCGGGTCGTCACCCAGCGGCCCGACCGCCCGCATCCACACGGCGCTGCGCGGCTCCGCCCCCTCGATCTCCTCCGGCTTCCACCGCAGGCGGTCGACGTAGCGGATGTCGAAGGGCTGGCGGCGGGCCATCCGCTCCAGCGCCTCGGGCAGCCCGCCGAGGTGCTCGCGGACCTCCTCGGCGACCGTCGGCAGGTCCTCGGGATCCGGTACGGCGCGGCCGATCTGAAGTTGATGCTCGAAGCCCGGTTCGGGCTTGTGAAAGGAGGCGGTCAAATTGAAGATCGTGCGCCCCTGCTGGACGGCGACGACCCGGCGCGTGGTGAAAGAACGGCCGTTACGCACTCGCTCGACCTGGTACACGATCGGCACGCCGGGCCGGCCCGGCCGCAGGAAGTACGCGTGCAGCGAGTGGACCGGCCGGTCGCCTTCCGTGGTCCGTCCGGCGGCCACCAGCGCCTGCCCGGCGACCTGGCCGCCGAAGACCCGCTGCAGGGATTCCTGGGGGCTGCGGCCGCGGAAGATGTTCACCTCGATCTGTTCCAGATCGAGCAGGTCGACCAGCTTTTCCGCCGGATTGGTCATCTACGGACGCCCTTCGTCGAGGTCGGAGAGGAGTCGGAGCAGAGGCGCCCGGCCGGCCCGAGACCCACGGTGGGGCCTGAGCAGGCGCCCACGGCCGGAGCCGGACGGGCGCCCACGGTCGGTACCGAGCAGGCGTCCATGGTCAGAGCTGGCCCACAGAGGTGACGCGCACGACCGCGCGCCCTTCCTCGTCCGAGGCGGCGAGATCCACCTCGGCGGAGATACCCCAGTCGTGGTCGCCGTTCGGGTCGGCGAACGTCTGCCGGACCCGCCACAGTCCGTGCTCGGGGTCCTCCTCGATCTGCAGGAGCTTGGGGCCGCGCGCGTCGGGGCCGGTGCCCAGGTCGTCGTACTCGTCCCAGTAGGCGTCCATCGCGTCCGCCCAGGCGTCCTCGTCCCACCCGGAGTCGGCGTCCAGCTCGCCCAGCTCCTCGACCTTGTCCAGGGCCGCGAGCTCGACCCGGCGGAACATCGCGTTGCGGACGAGCACCCGGAAGGCGCGGACGTTGGTCGTGACCGGCTTGACCTCGTCCGCGTGCTCCATGGCCTCCTCGGCCGTCTCCGCCTCGGGGTTGGCGAGCTGTTCCCACTCGTCCAGGAGGCTGGAGTCGACCTGGCGGACCATCTCGCCGAGCCAGGCGATGATGTCCTCGAAGTCCTCGGACTTCAGGTCGTCGGGCACGGTGTGGTCCAGCGCCTTGTAGGCGCTCGCGAGGTAGCGCAGCACGATGCCCTCGGTCCGGGCCAGCTCGTAGAACGAGACGAACTCCGTGAAGGTCATGGCCCGCTCGTACATGTCGCGGATGACCGACTTGGGCGACAGCGGGTGGTCGCCGACCCAGGGGTGACTGCGCCGGTAGAGGTCGTAGGCGTGGGAGAGCAGCTCGTCCAGCGGCTTGGGGTACTCGACGTCCATGAGGCGCTCCATGCGGTCCTCGTACTCGACGCCGTCGGCCTTCATCTGGGCGACAGCCTCGCCCCTGGCCTTGTTCTGCTGCGCGGCCAGGATCTGCCGCGGGTCGTCCAGGGTGGACTCCACGACCGAGACCATGTCGAGCGCGTAGGAGGGCGACTCGGGGTCGAGCAGGTCGAAGGCGGCCAGCGCGAAGGTGGACAGCGGCTGGTTGAGTGCGAAGTCCTGCTGCAGGTCCACGGTGAGCCGGACGATCCGGCCCTCGGCGTCCGGCTCGTCCAGGCGCTCCACGATCCCGCCGTCCAGCAGCGAGCGGTAGATGGCGATGGCCCGCCGGATGTGCCGCAGCTGGTTCTTGCGCGACTCGTGGTTGTCCTCCAGCAGCCGGCGCATGGCCTCGAAGGCGTTGCCGGGCCGCGCGATCACGGAGAGCAGCATCGCGTGGGTGACGCGGAAGCGGGAAGTCAGCGGCTCCGGCTCGGAGGCGATCAGCTTCTCGAAGGTGTTCTGGCCCCAGTTGACGAAGCCCTCGGGCGCCTTCTTCCGTACGACCTTCCGGCGCTTCTTCGGGTCGTCCCCGGCCTTCGCGAGCGCCTTCTCGTTCTCGATGACATGCTCGGGCGCCTGGGCGACGACGAAGCCCGCGGTGTCGAAGCCGGCCCGCCCCGCTCGCCCGGCGATCTGGTGGAACTCCCGGGCCCGGAGGGTACGTACCCGGCTCCCGTCGTACTTGGTCAGCGCGGTGAACAAGACCGTACGGATCGGGACATTCACCCCGACGCCGAGCGTGTCCGTCCCGCAGATCACCTTCAGCAGACCCGCCTGGGCCAGCTTCTCCACGAGGCGTCGGTACTTGGGCAGCATGCCGGCGTGGTGCACACCGATGCCGTGCCGCACGTACCGCGACAGGTTCTGCCCGAATTTGGTAGTGAAGCGGAAATTGCCGATCAGCTTGGCGATCTCGTCCTTCTCGGCCCGCGTGCACATGTTGATGCTCATGAGCGCCTGGGCCCGTTCCACGGCCGCGGCCTGCGTGAAGTGCACGATGTAGACCGGCGCCTGGTGCGTCTCCAGCAGCTCGGTCAGCGTCTCCGTCATCGGTGTCGTTCGGTACTCGTAGGACAGCGGAACGGGACGGGTCGCGGACCGGACGACCGAGGTGGGATTGCCCGTACGCCGGGTCAGGTCCTTCTCGAACATCGAGACGTCGCCGAGCGTCGCCGACATCAGGATGAACTGTGCCTGCGGCAGCTCCAGCAGCGGAATCTGCCAGGCCCAGCCACGGTCCGGCTCGGCGTAGAAATGGAACTCGTCCATGACGACCTGGCCGACGTCGGCGTCCTTGCCGTCCCGCAGGGCGATCGAGGCCAGCACCTCGGCGGTGCAGCAGATGACGGGGGCGTCGGCGTTGACCGAGGCATCGCCGGTGAGCATGCCGACGTTCTCGGTGCCGAAGAGCTTGCACAGGTCGAAGAACTTCTCCGAGACCAGCGCCTTGATGGGGGCGGTGTAGAAGGTGACCTGGTCCTTGGCCAGGGCGGTGAAGTGCGCGCCCGCCGCTACCAGGCTCTTACCGGAGCCTGTGGGGGTGGACAGGATGACGTTCGCCCCCGAGACCACCTCGATCATTGCCTCTTCCTGGGCAGGGTAGAGCGAGATGCCCTGCTGCTCCGCCCAGGTCGAAAAGGCTTCGAAGAGGGCATCGGGGTCGGCGTCGTTCGGCAGATGATCGATGAGGGTCACGCCCCCATACTGCCTTCCTTCACCCCGGAAGCGGGAACCGGCGGGTTCCGCGGTGATCATCGGGCGCTACGCTGTGTCGCCGACCACACGTCACCGGCGCGCGAACACCCGTCGCCGGGACGAGAACCAAGACGACAAGGGGTGGGGAACAACCATGATGGGACCGGCGCACTCGCTGTCCGGGGCCGCGGCCTGGCTGGGGGTGGGCGCGGCGGCCGGCGCCGCGGGGCACCCGATGCCCTGGCCGGTGGTTGTCGTCGGCGCGCTGATCTGTGCCGGTGCGGCCCTCGCCCCCGACCTGGACCACAAGGCGGCCACGATCTCGCGCGCCTTCGGCCCGCTGTCCCGGGGCCTGTGCGAGGTCGTCGACAACATCTCCCACGCCGTCTACAAAGCCACTCGGATGAAGGGCGACGCACGCCGTTCCGGTGGTCACCGCACCTTGACCCACACCTGGCTGTGGGCGGTGCTGGTCGGCGCGGGCATGTCGGTACTGGCCGTGCAGGGTGGCCGCTGGGCGGTGCTCGCCATCCTCTTCGTACACATGGTCCTCGCCATCGAAGGGCTGCTGTGGCGGGCGGCGCGAGTCTCCAGCGACGTACTGGTGTGGCTGCTGGGCGCGGCCTCGGCGTGGATTCTCGCCGGAGTGCTGGACCAGCCGGGGAACGGGTCGCACTGGCTCTTCACGGACCCGGGCCAGGGGTACCTCTGGCTGGGGCTGCCGATCGTGCTGGGCGCGCTGGTGCACGACATCGGCGACGCCCTGACCGTCTCGGGCTGCCCGATCATGTGGCCCATCCCGATAGGCCGCAAGCGCTGGTACCCGGTCGGTCCGCCGAAGGGCATGCGCTTCCGTGCCGGCAGCTGGGTGGAGCTGAAGGTCCTGATGCCGGTCTTCACCCTCCTCGGCGGCATAGGCGGCCTGACGGCCCTCGGCTTCCTCTAGCCCTTGGCCGACCCGGGCGCCGGGCCGCGAGCCAGCGGCCTGACGCCCGGACGCGGGGTTCCGCCTCCCCCGACCGGGGCTCCCCGCCCCCGCTCCCCGGCGGTCGTCCGCCGCCGGAGAGCACCGGCAGGGCGAGTGGATCAGGCGTGCCAGGAGCGCCAGAGGGCGGCGTAGGGGCCGTCGGCGGACACCAGCGCGTCGTGGCTGCCGAGCTCGGTGATGCGGCCGTCCTCGACCACGGCGATGACGTCCGCGTCGTGGGCGGTGTGCAGCCGGTGGGCGATGGCGACGACCGTACGGCCGTCGAGCACCTTGCCCAGCGAGCGCTCCAGATGACGGGCGGCCCGCGGGTCCAGCAGCGAGGTGGCCTCGTCCAGTACCAGCGTGTGCGGGTCCGCCAGGACGAGCCGCGCCAGCGCGATCTGCTGGGCCTGCGCCGGAGTCAGGGCGTGACCGCCGGAACCGACCTCCGTGTCCAGCCCCTCCGCCAGCCCGCGCGCCCAGCCGTCCGCGTCCACCGCGCCCAGCGCGGCCCACAGCTCCGCGTCGTCGGCGCTCGTGCGGGCCAGCAGCAGGTTGTCGCGCAGCGAGCCCACGAAGACGTGGTGCTCCTGATTGACCAGCGCCACGTGGGCGCGGACCCGCTCCGCCGGCATCCGGGAGAGCTTGGCGCCGCCCAGGGTGACCTCGCCCGTGCGCGGTGCGTAGATGCCCGCGAGGAGCCGGCCGAGTGTCGACTTGCCCGCGCCCGACGGGCCGACGAGCGCCACACGGCTGCCGGGCCGTACCTGCAGCGAGACGTCGTGCAGGACGTCGACACCGGCGCGGTAGCCGAACCGCACCTCGTCGGCACGGACGTGCCGGCCGTCCGGGGTGATTCGTTCGTCGGCCGCCTCGGGCTCGATCTCCCGCACACCCACGAGCCGCGCGATCGACACCTGGGCGACCTGCAGTTCGTCGTACCAGCGCAGGATCATGCTGATCGGCTCGACCATCATCTGGGAGAGCAGCGCGCCCGTGGTCAGCTGGCCGAGCGTCATCCAGCCCTGCAGGACGAAGACGCCGCCGAGCATCAGTACGGCACCGAGGTTGAGGGTGTGGGTCGCGTTGATCACCGGGAAGAGGACCGAGCGGAGGTAGAGCGTGTACCGCTCCCACTGGGTCCACTCGCGGACGCGCCGCTCCGACAGCCGGATGCGGCGGTCGCCGAGCCGGTGCGCCTCGATGGTGCGTCCCGCGTCGACCGTCTCGGTGAGCACGGCGGACACCGCCGCGTAGCCGGCGGCCTCGGAACGATAGGCGCTCGGCGCGCGCTTGAAGTACCAGCGGCAGCCCACGATCAGCAGGGGCAGCGGGATGAGTACGGACAGGGCGAGCGGCGGGGCGGTGACGCCGAGCGCGCCGACCAGCAGCCCGATCCAGACCACGCCGATGGACAACTGCGGCACGGCCTCGCGCATCGCGTTGGACAGCCGGTCGATGTCCGTGGTGATCCGGGACAGCAGATCGCCGGTGCCGGCCCGTTCGAGTACGCCGGGCGGCAGTCCGACGGACCGTACGAGGAAGTCCTCGCGCAGATCCGCGAGCATCCGCTCGCCGAGCATCGCACCGTGCAGCCGGACCATCCGCACGAACACCGTCTGGATGACCAGGGCGAGCGCGAACAGTCCGATGGTGCGCTCCAGATGCAGGCCGCGCGCGCCGTCGGCGAGGTCCTCCACGAGTCCGCCGAGGAGATACGGACCGACCATCGAGGCGACGACGGCGACGGCATTGACGGTAACGAGGAGGACAAATGCTTTTCGGTGACGGCGGATCAGCCCAGCGACGTAACTGCGTACGGTCGCGGGGGAGCCGACGGGGAGAATGGTCGTGGTACGTGCGGCTTCCGGATCGTGCTCCGGCGGCGCTAGGCCGATCATGCCGTCTCCTCGATGGAGTCGAGCGCGCCTACGCGGGCGTGCGGTGGGGTGGCGGGCTCCGTGTCCCGCGGGATGCCGGCCGGGGCTTCGTGCGAGGCGCCCTGCGCTCCGTCACGCGGGTCTGCGCGCGGGCCCTCACCCGGGTCCTCCTGCGGATCTTCCCGCGGGACGGAGGCGTCGGCGGCCTGCTTCCGCGCACGTTCCTCGTCGGTCTCGCGGGTGACGACCGAGTGGTAGGCCGCGGAGGTACGGAGCAGGTCGCGGTGCGGGCCGACCGCGGTGACCTTGCCCTCGGGCAGGAAGACCACCTGGTCCGCGCGGTCCAGCACCAGCGGGCTGGAGGTGAGGACGATCGTGGTGCGGCCATCCCGCAGGGCACGCAGGCCGTCGGCGATCCGGGCCTCGGTGTGGGAGTCGACCGCGCTGGTCGGCTCGTCGAGTACGAGCACCTCGGGGTCGGTGACCAGCGACCGGGCCAGCGCCAGCCGTTGGCGCTGACCGCCGGAGAGGGAGCGGCCGCGCTCGGTGATGCGGCTGTGCATCGGGTCGCCCGAGCCGTCGGTGCCGGACTGGGCGAGCGCGGCCAGTACGTCGTCGCACTGGGCGGCGGCCAGGGCCTGTTCGGCGGTGACGGCACCGGAGGACGGCACGTCGAACAGCTCGTGCAGCGTTCCGGACAGCAGCACCGGGTCTTTGTCCTGGACCAGGACGGCCCGGCGGGCGGCGTCCCGTGGTACGTCGTCCAAGGGGGTGCCGCCGAGTTCCACGGAGGGGAGAGGGGCGAGCGTGGGGCCGGCCGCGTCCGCCGCGGCCTCTTCGCGGTCCTTCTCGCCGCCTTCACCCGCGGAGTTCGCCTCGTCCGGAGCGCCGGTGACGGGCGCGTCCCGCTCATCCCGTTCGTCCGGCTCGTTCGCCGGATGGCCGCCCAGTCGTTCCGCCAGTCGGCCCGCCGCGTCCGGGTCGCCGCAGACCACCGCCGTGAGGCGGCCGGCCGGGGCGAGCAGGCCGGTGGCCGGGTCGTAGAGGTCGCCCCGAAGCGGCGCGTGGTCCGTGATGCGGCCGTCGGTCGGGCGGCTGAGCGCCAGGACGCGGGCCGCGCGTTTCGCGGACGGCCGGGAGAAGGAGTACGCCTGAGCGATCTCCTCGAAGTGCTGGAGCGGATAGAGCAGGAAGGTGACCGCGCTGTACATGGTGACCAGCGCGCCGACCTCGATACGGCCGTCCAGGGCCAGCCGGGCGCCGTACCAGACGACCACGATCAGCAGCAGTCCCGGCAGTGCGACCTGGACGGCCGAGATCAGCGACCACATCCGGGCACTGCGGACGGCGGCCTTGCGGACGTCCTGGGAGGCGGTGCGGTAGCGGCCGAGGAACAGCTCCTCGCCGCCGATGCCGCGCAGCACACGAAGGCCCGCGACGGTGTCGGAGGCCAGTTCCGTGGCGCGACCGGCCTTTTCGCGCTGTTCGTCGGCGCGGCGCGTCGCGCGTGGCAGCAGCGGCAGCACGGCGAGTGCCAGTACAGGCACGCCGATCGCGACCACGACGCCCAGCGTGGGCTGGTAGATCACCAGGGCCACGCACACGCCGACCGTGGTGAGCGCGGCGGCCGAGAAACGGGAGATGGCCTCGACGAACCACCCGATCTTCTCCAGGTCGCCGGTGCTGACCGCGACCACCTCGCCGGCCGCGACCCGCCGGGTCAGGGCGGAGCCCAACTCCGCGGTCTTCCGGGCGAGCAGTTGCTGGATGCGGGCGACGGCGGTGATCCAGTTGGTGACGGCGGCGCGGTGCAGCATCGTGTCGCCGACCGAGATCAGTACGCCCAGGACCGCCATCAGGCCGCCCGCGAGGGCCAGGTCGGCGCCGGAGCGGTCGGCGACGGCCTGGACGGCGATGCCCACCGGAACGGGGAAGGAGGCCACGGCACCGGTGTGCACCAGCCCCCAGGCCATGGCCTTGAACTGGCCGCCCAGTTGCATGCGGTAGAGCCAGACCAGGAAGCGGCCACCGGAACGGACGTCGGGGACACCCGGGTCGGGATGCGGTAGATCGCGAATCTGCATGACGTCCAAGCGTTTCGTCGGTTACGGAGCCCGGACATGGAGCCCGGACACGAGTCCGAGCGCGGAGTCCCGGCCGGAGGAAGCGGGCCGGGAGCCCGCCGGGCGTGGCAGGCGCGGCGGAACAGGGCAGGGCTGTGCCGCTTGCGCCTGCGACAGGAGCAGGGCAGAGCCATGGAAGGTTGGCGTGGAATGGCCGGGTTTTTCAATCGTTTTTCTGGCGGAACGCATGGATCGGGCCACGATGTGCGGTCCGGGAGCCGTGGCCCGCCTCGCCCGATGGGCCGGGACGGGACAGTGCGACCATGTGGACCATGCGGAGTACAAGTAAGGCGGCCGTGCTGGTCGCCGCGGGGCTGGTCCTGGTGACGGGTTGTGGCGGTGCCCAGAACGACGGCAAGGAGGCCGCCGGTCGCGCGGGGAAGCCCAGCGCCACGCCGTCGACGGGGCTGACGCGCATACCCGGGGTGGGTGAGGAGCTGCGGTCCCGCATCCCCGCCGATTCACGGCAGGTGATCGCGGTCTACGGCGACGGCGAGAACGCCACCACCTCGACGGTCGTGCTGTACACGAAGGACAGCGAGACGGAGGACGGGGCCGCAAAGGGGAGCGACGCGAAGGGCGGCAACGCAAAGGGGGGTGACGCGAAGGAGACCGGCAGTACCTGGAGCCGGGAGCGTAGTTGGGAGGGGCACAACGGCAAGCGCGGCTGGACGCTGCACCACCACGTGGGGGACAAACGCAGCCCGGTCGGCGTGTACACGCTCTCGGACGCGGGCGGTGTGTTGCCCGACCCGGGGGCGAAGCTGCCGTACACCGCGTCCGCGGCCTTCACTCCGCCCTCGTACTGGGCGAAGCGGACCCGGCACGACTTCGACTACGTCATCGCCATCGACTACAACCGCGCCAAGGGTGTCTCGCCGCTGGATCCGACCCGGCCCGAGGGGGAGGCCAAGGGGGGCGGCATCTGGCTGCACATGGACCACGGGAGCGGTACGTCCGGCTGTGTGAGCCTGCCCAAGTCCGGCATGCGGTACCTGCTGCGCACGCTCGATCCCGCGCAGCACCCGGTCGTGGTCATGGGCGACAAGGCCCACTTGGAGGCGTAGGCCCACGTATCCCGAGCGGTGACAGGGACGGGGGCGGGTCCGGGTTCGGTGGCGTACTGCCTGGTGACAGGCCGTCGTACCGGCGGTTACTTGGAGCAAGCTCCAAGATTTTCTTGGATGTAACACCGACCCCTTCTGTGCGGCATGCGGCTCAGTCATAGTGACGGCTCACGGAAAACGGAAGTCCGTTTTCGCATCCCAGAATCCGTCCTAGGGAGTGCCCGTGCCGCACGCCACCGGATCGCTCGCCCGCCGAGCAGGCCGCATGCTGCGCACCAGTCTGTTCACGCAGGTCCTCGTCGCCCTGCTCATCGGAGTCCTCGTCGGACGGTTGTGGCCGGAGTTCGGCTCGGCCGTCCAGCCGCTCGGCGACGGCTTCGTCCGCCTCATCAAGGCGATGATCGCCCCGCTCGTCTTCTGCGTCGTCGTCGCCGGCATCACCAAGGCCGGTGATCTCAAGGCATTCGGGCGGATCGGCCTCAAAGCGCTGATCTGGTTCGAGGTGGCGACCACCATCGCGCTCGTCGTCGGCCTGCTCGCGGGCAATGTCTTCGGTCCCGGTACCGGCATGAACGTCGACCCGGCCTCGCTCGACCAGAGTGCGGTGGACGAGAAGACCGGCGGCGGGCAGCTGCCGTCGACCTCGCAGTTCGTCCTCGAGTCGCTGCCGGACAGTGCGGTCGGGGCGTTCGCGGAGAACTCGCTGCTCCAGGTCCTCGTCCTGTCCTGCCTGGTGGGCGCGGCACTGCTGCACCTCGGGCAGGCGAAGGTGCCGCAGATCCTGCCGTTCATCGAGCAGGCGCAGGAGGTCGTTTTCACGATCGTCGGCTACATCATGCGCCTCGCGCCGCTCGCCGTCTTCGGGGCGACCGCGCACCTCGTGGGGGAGTACGGCCTCGGCGCGATGACGACGTACGCGAAGCTCATCGCGGTCTGTTACGGCGTCGCGCTGGCCTTCCTCGTGCTGCTGGCGCTCGCGCTCAAGGCCGTCACGGGGCTCAGCCTGTGGAAGTTCGTCCGGTACACCCGCGAGGAGCTGCTGCTGGCGCTGGGCACGGGCTCCAGCGAGACGGTGATGCCGCGCATGATGCAGAAGCTGCGTGCCGCGGGCTGCCGGGACGACGCGGTCGGGCTGGTGCTGCCGACCGGTTACTCGTTCAACCTCGACGGTGCGTCGATTTATCTCTCCATCGGCACGCTCTTCATCGCGCAGGCCGTCGGGGTCGATCTGTCGATAGGTCAGCAAATCACCGTTGTGCTCATCCTGATGCTGACCAGCAAGGGGATGGCGGGCGTACCCGGTTCGGCGTTCCTGGCGCTGTCGGCGACCGCGTCCGCGCTGGGCGTCATCCCCGCGGCGGCGGTGGCGCTGCTGCTCGGCGTCGACCGGATCATGGACTCGATGCGGGTCGTCACCAACCTGCTCGGCAACTGTGTCGCGGTCTTCGCGGTCTCCCGCTGGGAGGGCGCCCTGGACCGTGTGACGGCGAAGAAGGTCCTCGACGGCGAGGCGCCCGCCGCGCCCGAAGCGGCGACCACCACACCGCCCGCCCCTGCCGCCTCCGGCACGCCCGCGGCGTCCGGTGACCCCGCCGCCGCAGCGAAGCCCGTCACCGCCGACGCACCCGTCGACAAGTGACCTCGCGGGGCCCGGCTCAAAGCCGGGCCCCGGCAGCCGCCACCAGCCACGGCGTCCGCCGCCACACCGTCACGGCGTCCGCCCGTCACACCGTCACGGCGTCCGCCCGTCACACCGCCACGGCGTCCGTCGTCACCCCGTCGGCTTCTCCGAGTCCATCCCCGGACGGGCCTTCTTCCAGTCGCCGCGTGTGAAGTCCGGGATCTCCAGGGGCATGCCCTGCGCCTTGATCGACAGGTCGCTCAGGGGTACCGGCGCGGTCCAGGTCGCCGCGTCGTACACGTCGAAGTCCGGTACCAGGCCCAGGTGCAGGCACTGGGTCAGCCGGAAGACCAGCATGTAGTCCATGCCGCCGTGCCCGCCGGGCGGATTCGCGTGCTCCTTCCACAGCCAGTGGTCCCACTCCGCGAACTCGCCGAAGTCGTGCCACTGGTCATCGCTGTGGCCGGGCTCGAGGTAGATCCGCGACGGATAGTCCTCGAAGACGCCCTTCGTGCCGCCGAGGCTGTTGATGCGGCTGTAGGGGTGCGGGGTGGAGACGTCGTGCTCCAGGCGGATCACGCGGCCCTTGGCGGTCTGGACGAGGGAGATCGTCCGGTCGCTCTCGATGTACGTCTCCTTCCAGCTCGGGTCGCCGGCCGGCATGTGCTCCTTGCGGTACGCGGCCAGGCCCAGGGAGGGCGTGCCGAAGCTGGAGATCCGTACCGCCCGGTCACCGCGGTTGACGTCCATGTAGTTGGCCACCGGCCCGAACCCGTGGTTGGGGTACAGGTCGCCGCGCAGCCGGGTGTGCCACAGCCGGCGCCACGGCCCCTCGTAGTAGTCCGGGTCGAACATCAGGCCGCGCAGGTCGTGGTTGTAGGCGCCGGCGCCGTGCAGCAGGTCGCCGAAGAGGCCCGCGTGCGCCATCCGCAGCACCCGCATCTCGTTCCGCCCGTAGCAGCAGTTCTCCAACTGCAGGCAGTGTCTGCGGGTCTGTTCGGAGAGGTCGACCAGCTCCCACAGCTCCTCGAGCCGGAGCGCTATCGGACACTCGACGCCCACGTGCTTGCCGTTGAGCATGGCCGTCTTCGCCATCTCGAAGTGCCAGTCCCAGGGCGTGGCGACGTACACGAAGTCGATGTCGCCGCGCTTGCAGAGGTTCTCGAAGTCGTGGTCGCCCTTGGTGTAGACGGCGGGGGCCGGCTGGCCGGCGTCGGTGACCTTCTTCGCGGCCTTGGCGGTCTTCTCCTTGACCGGGTCGCAGATCGCCACGACGCGGGTGTTCGGCACGGCGAGGAAGAGGTCGATCATGGAGCCGCCGCGATTGCCGAGGCCGACGATGCCGACGCGTACGGTGCTGCGCCCTTCGAAGGGCACGCCGATCATCGTCGCGCCGCGCCGCTTCGGGGCCGCCGCGGTGTCAGGAGCGGAGCCGGCAGAGGCGGGCGACGCGGCAGAGGTCGACGGCGCCGCCGACCCGGCCGCCGATGCCGTGCCCGCAGCCATGCCGGCGAGTCCGAGCCCGGCGCCCGCGGCGCCCGCGGTCCACAGCACCGAACGGCGGCTCGGCCGGGCCCCGCCGGCCGCACCGCTGCCGGCCGCACCGCTGCCGCCGGTCGCACCGGCCCGGCCATCGGCCATCCCGGCCCCGCCGTCGGCTGCGTCGGTGCCGTGCTCGTCGTGAGGCTCAGGTCGTGCGTCGTGCATGGGTCCTCCCGGGGTGCGGATGGTGCGCGGCGAAAACGTCCAAGCTCGAAGAGGACCCTGGTGGTTGAGACCACTGGGCCACAAGAGGGCTCATTGGACTCCTGGGGCGAGTTCTTGGACTCTTCTCTTGCGCAAGCCCATGGAAATTCTTGCGGAATGCCTTGACGTGTTCACTTCGTAAAGGCAGGCTCCCTCGCGGAATCCCCCCACGGCGGCCAGGCGCGTGGCTGCCTTCGTGGACGCGTCCCCCACCGCGTCCGTAGGAAGAAGGAGCCGCATGTTGCACCAACGATCACGGATACTCGGTGGCACGCTGGCCGGCGTGCTCGTCGCCGCCGGCCTCGCGACCCTCGCGCCCTGGCAGTCCGAGGCCACCCCGCCCGGCGAAAAGACCGTCACCGCCACGCTGTTCGAGCGGCCGTACGCGGACGTCGGCAAGGCGTGCACCGACCAGCTCGGCCCCGCCGGCTACGGCTACGTCGAGGTCTCACCCGCCTCGGAGCACATCAAGGGCGACCAATGGTGGACGTCGTACCAGCCGGTGAGTTACAAGATCGCGGGCCGGCTCGGCGACCGCGACGCCTTCGCCGCCATGGTCTCCGCCTGCCACAAAGCCGGCGTCAAGGTCATCGCCGACGCCGTCATCAACCACATGTCCTCCGGGTCCGGCACGGGCACCGGCGGCACGCAGTACACGAAGTACCACTACCCCGGGTACTACCAGGACCAGGACTTCCACTCCTGCCGCAAGGACATCTCCGACTACGGCAACCGCGACGACGTGCAGAACTGCGAACTGGTGGGGCTGTCGGACCTGGACACCGGCAGCGACGCCGTCCGCACCACCATCGCCAAGTACCTCGACGACCTGCGCTCGCTCGGCGTCGACGGCTTCCGTGTCGATGCCGCCAAGCACATGGCGGCCGACGACATGGCCGCGATCAAGGGAAAGATGAGCGACCCGGGTTTCTGGGTCTCCGAAGTCATCTACGGGGGCGGCGAGGCGGTCAAGCCGGAGGAGTACACGGGGATCGGCGACGTCGACGAGTTCCGTTACGGGGGCCACCTCAAGAGCGCCTTCCAAGGGGGCAGCATCGCCCAGCTGAAGTCCGTCGCCGACGGCAAGCTCAGCAGCGGGTCGGCGCGTACCTTTGTCGACAACTGGGACACCGAGCGCAACGGTTCGACGCTCACGTACAAGGACGGCGCGACGTACACGCTCGCGAATGTCTTCATGCTGGCCTCGCCCTACGGCTCGCCCAACGTCTTCTCCGGCTACGAGTGGTCCGACAAGGACGCGGGCCCGCCCAGCGGCACCGACGGCTGGACGGACATGCACGCGAAGCAGGAGATCACCGGCCTGGTCGGGTTCCGTAACGCGGTCGGCGACGCCGAGTTGACCGACTGGTGGGACAACGGGTCCAGCGCGATCGCCTTCGGCCGCGGCGAGAAGGGCTTCGTCGCCCTCAACGCGGGCGACGGCGAGCTGTCCGAGACCTTCGCGACGCCGCTGCCCGCCGGTACGTACTGCAACGTCGCAAAGGCCGCACCGGACTCCTGCGACGGCAACACCGTCACGGTCGGCGACGACGGCAAGGCGCGGCTGACCGTGCCCGCCAAGGGCGCGGTGGCCCTGCACGTGGGCGCCAAAAGCTGATCACCTGGGTGCCGAAAACTGAGCACGTGGACGCCAGGAGCTGACCACGAGCGCCAAGAGCTGAACGCACGCCACGTACGCCAACACGCACGCGTACACGTACGGCGCGGCCCGTCCCTCAGACGGGCCGCGTCGCCCGTTCCAGTTCCAGCAGCACCGAGTAGTACCCCCGGCCTTGAGTCGCGTGGTCCATGCCCACCTCGCACATGCGGTTCGCCGACAGGTGCGCGTCGAAGTGACGGGACGTCACCTCGGCCGCCTCCCGGGCCGTCGCCGCCTCGGTCAGCTCTTTGTGCAGCATCCCGCGGTCGCCCGCGAAGGCGCAGCAGCCCGCGTCGTCCGGTACCACGACCTCCTGGGCGCACGCCTCGGCGACCGTACGGAGCTGCGCCTCGTCACCCAGATGGCGCATCGAACAGGTGGGGTGCAGCACTACGGAGTCCACGGTCCGCACCACCTCCAGGTGCGGCAGCAGTTCCTCGGCCGCCCACACGACGGAGTCCACGACGGTCAGCTCGGCGTGCAGCTGCTTGTTGTCCTCGGTGAGGTACGGGACGACCTCGTGGGCGATGCCGAGCGTGCACGAGGACGCGTCGACGACCAGGGGGAGGCGGCCGCCGGCGGTCCAGCCCCAGGCCGCTTCCACGATGCGGTTCGCCATCACGGCGTTGCCCTCGTCGTACCCCTTGGAGTGCCAGATCGTGGCGCAGCAGGTGCCCGCGACGTCATCGGGGATCCAGACCGGCTTGCCGGCCCGCCGGGAGACCGCGACGACGGCCTCGGGGAGGGAGGGCCCCACGTATCCGTCCGGTTCGCCGAAGATCCGGTTGACGCACGCCGGGTAGTACACGGCGACCGCGTCCTGCTTACGGGTGGGCGGCAGCCGGCGGGCCGCCGCGCCCGGGAGCTCGGGCAGCCAGCGCGGTACGAGGTCGGGGCGTACGGCCTTGCGGGCGGCGTCCGTCACGGTCTCCAGCAGCCGGTCGCCGATGCGGTCGCTGATCCGCTCGGCCGCGGCGACCGCGAGCCGTGCCGACGCCTCGACCGCTTTGAAGCGCTTGGCGGCGAGCACGGCGGCCTTCTCCTCGCGCGGGGAGTGCCGGCGGTGCCGGAAGTCCTTCATCATCGCGCCGGTGTCGATGCCGACCGGGCAGGCCAGCTTGCAGGTCGAGTCGCCCGCGCAGGTGTCGATGGCGTCGTAGCCGTACGCGTCCAGGAGCGCGCCGGTGACGGGCGAGTCCGGGCGCTGGCGCATCATTTCGCGGCGCAGCACGATGCGCTGGCGGGGTGTCGTGGTGAGGTCACGGCTGGGGCAGACCGGCTCGCAGAAGCCGCATTCGATGCAGGGGTCGGCGACCGCCTCGACCTCGGGGATGGTCTTCAGGCCGCGCAGATGGGCTTTGGGGTCGCGGTCCAGGAGGACGCGCGGGGCGAGGATGCCGTGCGGATCGAACAGGTCCTTGATCCGCCACATCAGGTCCGTCGCACGTGGTCCCCATTCCAGCTCCAGGAAGGGCGCGATGTTGCGTCCGGTGGCGTGCTCCGCCTTGAGCGAGCCGTCGAAACGCTCCACTGTCATCCGGCAGAAGTCGTCCATGAAGGCCGCGTAGCGCGCCACGTCCGCGGGCTTCGCCGCGTCGAACGCGAGGAGGAAGTGCAGGTTGCCGTGGGCGGCGTGGCCGGCGACGGCGGCGTCGAAGCCGTGCCGGGCCTGCAGCTCCAGCAGCGCCGTGCAGGCGTCCGCGAGCTGTGCGGGCGGTACGGCGAAGTCCTCGACGAGCAGCGTCGTACCGGAGGGCCGGGAGCCGCCGACCGCGGTGACGAACGCCTTGCGGGCCTTCCAGTAGCCCGCGATCGTGCCCGGGTCGCGGGTGAACTCATTGGTGACGGACTCGACCGGCGCGACCAGTTCCAGGTCGCCGAGCACCTGTTGGGCGGCCTCTTCGAACGCCGTCTGACGTTCTTCGTCCGGGGCGCGGAACTCCACGAGCAGCGCGGTCGTTTCCGTGGGGAGTGCCGCCCAGTCGGCGGGTACTCCGGCGACGCGGACCGAGGCGCGCAGCGTGTTGCCGTCCATCAGCTCCACGGCGAGCGCGCCCGCTTCGTTGAAGCGCGGGACGGCGGCGGCAGCGGCCCGCAGATCGGGGAAGAAGAGCAGTGCGGTGGAGGTGCAGCGGTCCAGGGGCAGGGTGTCGAATACGGTCTCGGCGATGAAGCCGAGCGTGCCCTGCGACCCGACGATGAGGCCGCGCAGGATCTCGACGGGGGTGGCGCCGTCGAGGAAGGCGTCGAGCCGGTAGCCGTTGGTGTTCTTGAGCTCGTACTTGGCGCGGATACGGGCGACCAGTTCGGGGTCCGCCTCGATCTCCGCCTTCAGGGCCAGCAGCCCTTCGCACAGGGCCGGTTCGGCGTGGGCCAGCTCCTCGTCGGCGGCCGGGTCGGCGGTGTCCACGACCGTGCCTGACGGCAGTACGACCGTCGCGGAGGCGAGCGTGCGGTAGGAGTTCCGGGTGGTGCCGGCCGTCATGCCGGAGGCGTTGTTGGCGACGACGCCGCCCAGGGTGCAGGCGATGGCGCTGGCGGGGTCGGGACCGAGCAGCCGGCCGTGGCGGGCGAGCGCGGTGTTGGCCCGGACGACGGTCGTCCCCGGGCCGATGCGGGCCTGCTCGCCGTCGCCCAGTACCTCGATGCCGGCCCAGTGGCGGCGCACGTCGACGAGGATGTCCTCGCCCTGGGCCTGGCCGTTGAGGGAGGTGCCGGCGGCGCGCAGGACGACCTTGCGGCCGTGGCCGTGCGCGTAGGAGAAGACCGCCGAGACGTCGTCGATGTCCTCGGCGAGCACGACCACCTGCGGGACGAAGCGGTAGGGGCTCGCGTCCGAGGCGTACTTCACCAGGTCGGAGAGGCCGTGCAGGACCTTCTCCGGGCCGAGCAGGGCGATCAGGTCGCCGCGCAGCGGCTCGGGCGTCCCCGAAGCCTGCTCGTCGGCCACCCGGTCGACGGCCGGGCCCCCGGTCGTGGCGGGGCGCAGTACGGTCGGCTCCGGCTCCAGCAGCGGCATGGTTTCTCCTCGTCGGCGGCCCGCCGGTAGCGGCCCATCGGTCCAGCGTCCTTCAGCAGCGCCGCCCCGGCTCGGCGACCAGGGTGGACAGCAGCCCGCCGAGCTGCTCGCGCTGGTCGGCGGTCAATGGAGCCAGGATGTCCTCCGCGGCGGCCCGGCGCGCGCTCCGCAGCGCCCCGAGTGTCGTGCGTCCGGTATCGGTGAGCTCGATGCGGATGACGCGGCGATTGGCCGGATCGGGTACGCGGCGTACGGCGTCGGCCGCTTCGAGCGCGTCCACGAGGGTGGTCACCGCGCGCGGTACGACATCCAGACGCGCGGCCAGATCGGCCATGCGGGGCGGCGTGTCGGAGTGCTCCACCATGCGGAGCAGCCGGGACTGCGCGGGTGTGATGGCGAACGGTTCGAGGTGCCGCTTCTGGGCGCGGTGCATCCGCCGGGTCAGCCGTACCAGCTGTTCGGCGAGGTCGGTGTCGGGGGCGATGCGGGGGCCGGACTGGGGGGAGGACATGCCGGGAGGGTATCAGGACCATGTTCATTGTGAGTATAGGTAACAATGAGCTACGCTCGGCTGGCGCCCGTCCGGCCGGGCGCCGAGAGGAGCGGCTCAAGAGCCGCGCAGCGTCCTCTCGCGGAGTCGCCTGAAGGAGCTCATTGCGTCCCGACACCATTGACTGGACCCCGCCGCCCAAGGACGAGCAGCAGCCCGTCCAGGTACGGCGGATCCTCCGCCTCTTCCGCCCGTACCGCGGTCGGCTGGCCCTGGTGGGCCTGCTGGTGGCCGCCGCCTCACTGGTCTCCGTCGCCTCGCCGTTCCTGCTGCGTGCGGTCCTCGATGTGGCCATTCCGGAGCGGCGCACCGGTCTGCTGAGCCTGCTCGCCCTCGGCATGATCGTCACCGCCGTGATGAACAGTGTCTTCGGTGTGCTGCAGACGCTGATCTCCACCACCGTCGGCCAGCGCGTCATGCACGACCTGCGGACCGGCGTCTACGCCAAGCTGCAGCGGATGCCGCTGGCGTTCTTCACCCGAACGCGCACCGGCGAGGTGCAGTCCCGCATCGCCAACGACATCGGCGGCATGCAGGCCACCGTCACCTCCACGGCGACCTCCCTGGTCTCCAACCTCACCAGCGTCGTCGCCACCGTCGTGGCCATGCTCGCCCTGGACTGGCGGCTCACCCTCGTCTCCCTCCTGCTGCTCCCGCTTTTCGTCTGGGTCAGCCGGCGGGTCGGCAACGAGCGCAAGCGGATCACCACCCAGCGGCAGAAGCAGATGGCCACGATGTCCGCGATGGTCACCGAATCGCTCTCGGTCTCCGGCATCCTGCTCGGCCGCACGATGGGCCGCGCCGACTCGCTCACCGAGAACTTCACCAAGGAATCCGAAAAGCTGGTCGGCCTGGAGATCCGCGCCAACATGGCGGGCCGCTGGCGGATGGCCACCATCGGCATCGTCATGGCGGCCATGCCCGCGCTGATCTACTGGGCCGCCGGTCTGGTCCTCCAGCTCGGCGGTCCGGTCTTCTCCATCGGCACGCTCGTCGCCTTCGTCTCCCTCCAGCAGGGCCTGCTGCGCCCGACCGTCTCGCTGCTCACCACCGGCGTGCAGATGCAGACCTCGCTGGCGCTCTTCCAGCGCATCTTCGAATACCTCGACCTGCCGGTGGCCATCACCGAGCCCGCGAAGCCGGTGCGGCTGGCGGCGCCCCGCGGCGAGGTCCGCTTCGAGGACGTCACCTTCGCGTACGACCCGGCCGCCGAGCCCACCCTGAGCGGCATCGACCTGACCGTACCGGCCGGCGGCAGCCTCGCCGTGGTCGGCCCGACCGGCAGCGGCAAGTCCACGCTCAGCTATCTGGTGCCGCGGCTGTACGACGTGACCGGCGGCCGCGTCACCCTGGACGGGGTGGACGTCCGCGAGCTGGACTTCGACACGCTCGCCCGTTCGGTGGGCGTGGTCTCCCAGGAGACGTACCTCTTCCACGCCTCGATCGCCGACAACCTGCGCTTCGCGAAGCCCGAGGCGACCGACGAGGAGATCCGCCGCGCCGCGCGGGCCGCCCAGATCCACGACCACATCGCCGCCCTGCCCGACGGCTACGACACCCTTGTGGGCGAGCGCGGCTACCGCTTCTCCGGCGGCGAGAAGCAGCGCCTGGCCATCGCCCGCACGATCCTGCGCGACCCGCCCGTGCTGGTACTGGACGAGGCCACCAGCGCGCTGGACACCCGTACCGAGCACGCCGTCCAGCAGGCCATCGACGAGCTCTCGGCGGGCCGTACGACGATCACCATCGCGCACCGGCTCTCCACCGTCCGCGACGCCGACCAGATCGTCGTCCTGGACGCGGGCCGGATCGCCGAACGCGGCACGCACGACGAACTGCTGGCCGCCGACGGCCGTTACGCGGCGCTGGTACGCCGGGACGCGCATTCGGCACCGGACGGACCGGCACCGGACGCGGACGGGCCCGAACCGGACGGACAGGAGCCGATGGCCCCGCCACGCGCGGCCGTCTCCTAGGTCGTGTCCGCAAAGTCCCGTCGTCCGCCCGGAGGGCGGGGCCCGCGGCGTCTGGTGCGTGCAATCGCAAGGCGGAGGGTCGTCCTCGTAGTGGGTCTACGTGGACGATCCCGACAACGCAGCGAGCGTTGGGGTATCCCCTGCTCGAGCGAAGCCGAGAGCTTGGGGAAGTGCCAGGCGTCGCGGGCCAGGCGGGACTTTGCGGACACGGCCTAGGCTCGGCCCCATGCTCCTGTGGATCAACGGCCCCTTCGGGGGCGGCAAGACGCAGACCGCGTACGAGATCCGGCGGCGCCTGCCCGGCAGCGTGGTCTGCGACCCCGAGCACATCGGCTTCGGCCTGCACCGGACGCTGCCGCCCGCGCTGCGCGGCGACTTCCAGGACCTGCCGGCCTGGCGGCAGGGCGTGTACGAGGTGCTGGAGGCGGCCCTCACCGGGCACGACGGCACGGTGATCGTCCCGATGACCGTCGTGGAGCCCGCCTACTTCCAGGAGACCGTCGGCCGGCTGCGCGACCGCGGCCACGACGTGCGGCACTTCGCCCTGCTGGCGGACCGCCGGACGGTGCTGCGGCGGCTGCGCGAGCGCGGCGTCGGGCGCGCCCTCCATCTCCTTTCAGGACGGACCGCGCCCCCACGTCACGAAACGTTCGCCGTACGGCGGCTGGACCGGTGCCTGGAGCAGCTGGCGAAACCGGAGTTCGCCGAGCACCTGTGGACCGACCGCCTCACCGTCCCCGAGGTGGCCGGCCGCATCGCCGCCTCGGCCGGCCTGCGGCTGACTCCGAACACCGACGGCCCCCTCCGGGCCAGGCTCCGCCGGGCCGGCGTCGGCCTCCGCCACATCCGCTTCGACTGACCGACCCGCGCGCTGCTGTGCAGTACGCCTCACGGCGTCATCAGCACCACCTCCAGCGTCCGCGGCCCGTGGACGCCCTCCACCCGGTCCAGCTCGATGTCGCTCGTCGCGGACGGACCCGAGATCCAGGTCAGCGGGCGCTGTGGGGCCAGCCGCTCCAGCGCCTGCGGCACCGACGCCACGACCTGCTCCGGCACCCGTACGACGCAGATGTGATGGTCCGGTACGAGCGTGATGCGCCGGCGGCCCTGGTCCGGGCCCCCGTCCAGGACGATCGTCCCGGTCTCGGCGATGGCGACCGCGCAGCCCGTCACCACGCTGTCCACCGCGTCCAGCTCGCCGGGCGTGGTCCCCGGCACGTCCGGCACCACTTCCAGGTCACAGGCCGCCAGCCACTCGGGCGGCAGCCCCGCCGGGGCCACCACCGACCGCGAACCCCGTTCGCCCAGCAGGTGCGCGAGCAGGCCCGGCAGCCCGGCGGCGTCGATGTCGTGGACGATCGCGCGGTAGTCCGCGAGGTTCTCTGCCAGCAGCTGCAGGGTGTCCTCGGTGGGGAGCTCGCCGTGCACCCGCAGATAGTCCCTCGGCACCGCCGTCTCCTCGGGGCCCGACCCCCGCGGTACGTCCGCCAGCGCCCGGCGCACCCGCGCCAACACCACGTCCCGGCTGCTCACTTCCCGCTCTCCTCACGTCCGTCGCCGTGGCCCTCACGTCCGCTGCCGCGCTCCCCGCCTCGGGTGCGCTGCCACCAGTCCCGGAACGACTCCGCCGGTACCGGTGGCAGGTCGCGGGTGTCCGACCAGGCGCGCCCCGGCCCAGGCAGCCGTCGCGGGTGCAGCTTCCGGGTGCGGGCCGCCAGTCGCTGGCCCGCGCGCAGTACCCCGGGCCGGTCGAAGACCAGGCCCGCGGCCCGCATCGCCGCTCGCTCCGCCGCATGCCCCTTCGCGGGCTTGATCAGCGTCTTCACCCCGCGCCGCGTGACCTTGCCGCCCTCCACGACCCGCTCCCGCAGATGCACCAGCACCTCCGGAATGTCGATCGCGACCGGACACACCTCGTAACACGCCCCGCACAGCGACGACGCGTACGGCAGGGAGGCGTCCAGCGCGCTCGCCGTGCCGCGCAGCTGCGGCGTGAGGATCGCGCCGATCGGCCCCGGGTAGGCCGAGCCGTACGCGTGCCCGCCGGCCCGCTCGTACACCGGGCAGACGTTCAGGCAGGCCGAGCAGCGGATGCAACGCAGCGCCTGCCGGCCCACCGTGTCGGCGAGCGTGTCCGTCCGCCCGTTGTCCAGCAGGACCAGATGGAACGTCTGCGGCCCGTCGCCGTCGGTGGTGCCCGTCCACATCGAGGTGTACGGGTTCATCCGCTCGGCCGTGGAGGAGCGCGGCAGCAGCTGAAGGAAGACCTCGAGGTCCTGCCGGCTGGGCACCACCTTCTCGATGCCGACGACGGAGATCAGCGTCTCCGGGAGCGTCAGGCACATCCGCCCGTTGCCCTCGGACTCCACGACCACGAGCGTCCCGGTCTCCGCGACCATGAAGTTGGCGCCGGAGATGCCGACCTTCGCGCGCAGGAACTTCTCCCGCAGGTGCAGCCGGGCCGCCTCGGCCAGATCGCTGGGCCGGTCGGTCAGCCCCTCCGGCGCGGGCCGCCCCCAACTGCCCATCTCGGAGCGGAAGATGTCGCGGATCTCGGAGCGGTTGCGGTGGATCGCCGGGACCAGGATGTGCGACGGACGGTCCTTGCCGAGCTGCACGATCAGCTCGGCAAGATCCGTCTCGTACGCGCTGATCCCCGCCTCCTCCAGCGCCTCGTTCAGCCCGATCTCCTGCGTGGCCATCGACTTGACCTTGACGACCTCGCGCTCGCCGGTGGCCCGCACGAGACGCGTCACGATGCGGTTGGCCTCCGCCGCGTCGGCCGCCCAGTGCACCTGGCCGCCCGCCGCGGTCACCGCCTCCTCCAACCGCTCCAGATAGTGATCCAGATGGCGCAGCGTGCGTTCCTTGATCGCCCGCCCCGCCGTGCGCAACTGCGCCCAGTCCTCCAGCTCGCCCACCGCCCTGGCCCGTTTGTCCCGGATGGTGTGCGTGGCATACCGGAGATTGGCGCGCAGCCGGGTGTCGCGGGTGGAGCGGTCGGCGGCCGCCGGGAAGGCGGGCATGCCCAGGTCGGTGACGCTCACAGCACGTTCCCTTCGCTCGGCGAATCGGCGGAATCAGCGGAATCGGCGGGATCGGCGGGATCGGCGGAATCAGCGGGATCGGCGGAATCGGTCCTTGCCGTCACAGCACGTTCCCTTCCGTACTGGCCAGGATCTCCGCGAGATGGACCGGCCGGACCGTCGAGCCCTGCCGCGAGAGCGTGCCGCCGATGTGCATCAGACAGGAGTTGTCGACCGTGCAGACCGCCTCGGCGCCGGTCTCCTGGATGTGCCGCGTCTTGTCGGCACCCATCGCGGCGGAGACGGCCGGATTCTTGACGGCGAAGGTGCCGCCGAAGCCGCAGCACTCCTCGGCACCCGCCAGCTCGCGCAGTTCGAGGCCCTTCACATGCTGGAGCAGGGCGCGCGGCCGGTCCCCGAGCTCCAACGTCCGCAGACCGTGACAGGTTGGGTGATAGGTGACGGCGTGCGGGTAGTACGCACCCACATCCGTCACCTTCAACACATCGACCAGGAACTCCGACAGCTCGTACGTCTTGGGCACGGCCTCCGCCGCCACCTCGACGAGCGCCCGGCCCCGCCCCTCCGCCGCGGCCTTCTCGCCCAGCCGCGGATAGTTGTCCCGCACCATCGCGGCGCACGACCCCGAAGGCACCACCACGTACTCATAGTCACGGAACACCCGCGCGTACCGGAGCGCCAACGGCTCCGTGGCGTGCCGGTACCCGGTATTGAACTGCGGCTGCCCGCAACAGCTCTGCTCGGCCGGGAAGCCGACCTCGACCCCCAGGCGTTCCAGGAGCGTGACCACCGCCCGGCCGGTCCGTGGGTAGAGCGTGTCGTTGATACAGGTGACGAACAGTGCTACGCGCACGTTGCCATCTCCTTTCGGCCGCACTCGGACCTGGCGGCCACCGGCCTCGCGGGGGCATGATCACCTGACGGCTCATCCTGCCCGAGCGGCAGGGCCACGTGAAGGACCCGGGAGCGGAGGCGCATGTCGAGCGCGGAGAACAAGATGGCGGACCGGCAGACGGGGGAGCGGCGCCCGGTATCCGCGAAGCGGCAGCTCGCGGCGGCGTCCGTAGGCAATGCGGTCGAATGGTACGACTGGTTCTCCTGCACGGACGCGCAGGCAGTCTACTTGAGCGCCCCGGACCTGCATCAACGCAGGTCGGCGTAGTTATATGAGCACTCATTCATGTGCAGGTGTTGCTGGGTGTCGCTGCGTCTGGCCGGATCGATACTGACTGTTTGCTGACTTAGCTGACGGGTAGTCAGGGCTGCTGCGAGCACCTGAGCTGAGCCCTTGCGGGCGTGGAGGTTCTCGCTCTTGTTGTCAGGCGGTCTCGATGAAGCGGTCGCCGGTGAAGGTTCGTCCGTGGCGTGTAGCGCTACGACTTCTGGAGAGATCTGCGCGGTGTGATTGCCGTGCTCGAAGACGGGGAGATGCGTGATCATGACAGCTTCCGCGAAAGGGCCTGCGCCCGAGGGTGGGCCGGATTCTGCTATTGAGGGCTCTCATGGGGGTGTTGTGGCCCCTCCGGCGCGTCCTGTTCGGCAACTGTTCGCCGCCTCGGTCGGCAATGCGGTCGAATGGTATGATTGGTATGCATATACCTTCCTCGCCACGTACATCGCCGCGCAGATCTTCCCCAAGGGCGCGGGGAATTCACTGGTGCCGCTACTCTCGACGTTCGCGGTCTTCGCGGTGGGGTTCTTCATGCGGCCCGTCGGCGGGCTGCTGATGGGCGCGGTGGCCGACCGGCGTGGGCGCCGTGCCGCGCTGACGGTGACCATCCTGCTGATGGGCGGCAGCAGCCTGCTGGTGGGCCTGACGCCCACGTACGCCGCCGCCGGCGTCCTCGCGCCGATCGTCCTCGTCCTGGCCCGACTGCTGCAAGGACTCTCGGTCGGCGGGGAGTTCGCCGCGTCGACCACCTTCCTCGTGGAGTCGGCCGGACCCGGCCGGCGCGGACTCTTCTCCAGCTTCCAGTACGTCTCGACGACCATTGGCCAGCTCGTCGCGTCCGGCGTCGCGGCGCTGCTCGTCGGGAATCTCGCGCCCGCCACCATGGACAGCTGGGGCTGGCGGGTCCCCTTCGTGCTGGGCGCGCTCCTGAGCCTCGTGGGTTTCTGGATCCGGACCGGTGCGCGCGAGACGCGGAGCGAAGAGCAGGCGAAGGCGCCCCGCCCCGGCCTCTTCGAGGCGCTGCGCCGCCATCCGCGCGAGTCGCTGCTGATCTGCGGCATCACCGCGGGCGGCACGCTCGCGTACTACACCTGGACCTCGTACCTGCCGACGTACGCGGAGCTGAACGCCGGCGTGACCAAGGCGGACGCGCTGCTGGCAGGCACCCTCTCTCTGACCTTCTTCGCCGTCCTCCAGCCCATCACAGGCATCACCTCCGACCGCTTCGGACGCAAGCCGCTGTTGCTGATGTTCGGCCTCGGCTTCGCGCTGCTGAGCGTGCCGCTGCTGCGCGCGCTCAACGATTCCTTCGTCACGCTGCTGCTCGTGCAGTGCGCCGGCATGATCCTGCTGAGCGGTTTCACGGCCATCTCGGCGGCGGTGAATGCGGAGACCTTCCCGGCCCGGGTGCGCGCCGCGGGAATCGGGTTCCCCTACTCGCTCACCGTCGCCCTCTTCGGCGGCACGGCGCCCTACATCGGCACCCTGTTCAAGGACCTGGGCCAAGCCGGCCTCTTCCCCGTGTACGTGGCGGTACTGTGCCTGGTCTCCTCCGCGGTCTACCTCCGGCTGCCCGAGACCGCTCACCGCCCACTGGAGCGGTGAGGAGCGGGGCGCCGGCTGCCTAGGGCGGCTCCTTCCTCGAGGGCGTCGAAGGTGACGACCTGGGCATCTATGTCATGCCCTACTCCCAGCCCGCGCCTGCTCCAGCATGCTGTGCGGCGCGGCATGTCACGTCCGCGGGATCGCGCGGTTGTTGATCTGCCGAATGGCGTCGGCGGCTGTACCGCCGTGATCAGGGTGGTCGCGATAGAGGGCGAGCAGAGGAAGGGAGGAGTGGTCTCCTACAGGGGTGAGCAGCCGCATTGCGGTGGCGGTGCGGCGGTCAGGCTCGGAGTGCGTGAAGAGTGAGGTGAGGCGGGCTGGGGCGCTGAGGCCGTGATGCAGAACGGTGCGGGTCTGCGCGGGGAAGGTGTCGACGATCCGGCCGAGCGCACTCGTCCGGACGTCCCGCGCGAACATGGCGGCGTACTGGAACTGATGGAGCGGATCCACAGCTGCGTCCAAGAGCGAAGTGGTGAGCTCCTCCCACAACGGTAGGCAGCGTGTGTGCTGCTCACCTGTGCTGAGGCCAGAGCGGTGAAGCCAGAACAGGATCTTCCCGTAGCAGCGCCATGCGTCGGCGTCAGCGCCCTGATGACCTTCCAGTAGTGGGGGTGGGGACGGCAGGTGGGCGGCGCAGCCTTCGATGCCGAGCAGATGGCAGCTGACGGCATCTTGCCTGAAGGGCCCATCGTCCAGGTGGGAGGCGCCCAGTACTGCATGGCTGGCAGTGCGGACGGGTCCTTCGCGTGTACGAGTTCCTTGAGGACGACGTCTGTGAAGAGGGTGGCATCGCCTTCTTGCACCGCGAGAGTTAGCAGAGCGCGGCGCGAGACCGGTTCAAGGGCGTCGATCGCCTCAATGAACGGCGCGGAGATCACTTCCTCGAACTGGCTGTTCACGATTCCTCTGGCGCGGGCAGGGGCCTCGGGCTGTTCGGGATGGGCGAGGAGGAGGGTGATCTCTTTGGTGATGTCCTCAACGACGGACGGGGAGGTGAGCTGACCGTAACGGTGCAGAGTCTCGACGAGGGGCGTCGACACCCATATGTCGTCCGTGTGCACGCCGTTCAGCAACTCGATGACTTGGCTCTCGGTCGCCACATCCACAGTGGTGTGGATGCCGGCGAGCAGGTCGACGCCTGCGTACTGCAGGTGGCGGGTGCCGGTGGCCCATGCGCGGCTGAACAGTGACGGCGCCAGGGCGGCTGTCTCAATGTCGTCCGTCCAGCGCAGCAGAACACACAGCAGCATGGTCAGCCCGACGTCGTCGGCCTCCAGCGAGGCGATCCATGGTTGGAGGTCGGTTGCTGCTGCCGGCTGGTGGCGGTTGAGTCCCTTCGGCCATGCCAGCTCGGCGGCCTGTGTGATCACTGCCGCCGGGTGCCGGGTGCCGGGTGCCGGGTGCCGGGTGCCGGGTGCCGGGTACCGTCCGTGGATACGGTTGGCCCGTGCAAGGACGCGGCGATCAGCCCCGCCACGCGAGCGCGTGTCGGCCTCCATCCCGTTCCGCGCCGGAAGGCCCCGTCGGTCTCGCGCATAAGTCGCACCAGTGGCTCTAGCAGGCGCCCGTCGCGGGCGGTGTCGGAAGAGGTGTCAGCCCGCCGGTGTCCCTAGCGGAGGATTCGGGCGTGGATGGTTTTGCCGTGGCCGGGCCCTGTGTCGTGGGTGATGGTCAGGGCGTGGGTGAGGTGGCGGACCAGGTTCCAGCCGAAGCCGCCGCCTTCATTCAGGTCCGGGGCGCGTTCCTGAGGTGATGCGGGGCTGGGATCGTTGACGGCCACGTCCAGCGTTTCGGACCCGGCGGTGAGCTGAAGGGTGTAACGGCCGCCGCCGTGGCGCAGCGCGTTGGTGACCAGTTCGGACACCACCAGGACCAGGGTGTCGGCTGTCGCGGGATCGGGTGGGGGAGTGAGGCTGTCGGCGAAGGCGCGCGTGGCCTGACGGGCGCGCTGGACGCCGGCGGCGCTGTCCCCCCGGAGGGTGGTCGGGGCGGGGGCCGGCGGGCGGGCGGTGACCTTCGTGCTCTTCATCTGCGTAACACCCCACCTGGATCGGTTGCGCGGTTTCGCAGGGCCCGTCTGCCCCGCTCCACCGGGATCAGGCATCCGTGCGCTGCTAGGACAGATTTCCGTCATCGGTCGCCTGCGGAAACGCGAGTCACTCCGTTGCAGGAAATCTGTTGCGGCGAGTGTAGACATGCGCGGGTCGCAGGGTTACTGTTTTGTCTGTAGCCACGAGATCGACTGAAGCGCGGCAGAGGACGAACTGCCGCGCAGCGGAACCGAGTAGCAACGGCACGGCAGTGGAGCGAGGGAGCCGGAAGGCACAAAAGGGTTCCGTCGCTGACTGCCGGGCTGGGCGGCCCACCAGGGGCCGCGAGCAGTACCGCACGTTCCAGCAGTACGAACCAGAAGTCCGGAGAGGAGGAAGACGCCATCAGGATCGCCCGGGCGAGGAAGCAGCCCGCCTGGGTACCGCAAGACCCCGGATTGGAAGGTGGTCCCCGGTCACGCAACCGCGATCCCCGCGCCTCCGGCCTCCCAGGCGGAGAGGCGCGGAATGAGAAGGTCGGCGCAGTCAACCGTCGGCAGATGGTGTTGAAATCCTCGGGGCCCTGGTGCCGTACGGCACCAGGGCCCCTCGACGCGTGATCTGCCGCGAGGTGCAGATGACAGCAGACAACCCGCTCGACCGTCTCGATGACGACGATTACCCCGCTTACACCATGGGCCGCGCCGCCGAACTGCTCGGCACCACCCCCGCCTTCCTGCGGGCCATAGGCGAAGCCCGCCTGATCACCCCGCTCCGTTCCGAGGGCGGCCACCGCCGCTACTCCCGCTACCAGCTGCGCATCGCGGCCCGTGCCCGCGAACTGGTCGACCAGGGCACCTCCATCGAGGCGGCCTGCCGCATCGTCATCCTCGAAGACCAGCTCGAGGAGGCAAAGCGCATCAATGAGGAACTGCGCCACTCCGCCGCACAGCGCCGGCGCCCAAGCGACGCCTGACATCGGCCGACCTGCCCCGCGGCACCCGGATCTGCGACTGAGTACCTCCGCTTGGACGCTGAGCCCGATGCGGGGTTCCTGTGCAGGCTCATATGCAGGGTGGGAGCGGCACGGCCTGAGTTGTGCGGCCCTCCTCCGGCGAAGCTCTCCGAGGCGTCGGCCGACCCGGTCAGTCCCCCTTGGGCGGAGGCACAGCCACCTGCGGCAGGGCCATGGTCGGGGTGTCCCTGTGCGTCGGCGGGTGGCAGGGGACCAGACGGCTGCGCACTCGGTAGCGGGCGCGCCCGCCGTCCGGATGCGCCACTACACCCACTGTCACCGGGCCGGCGAAGCTGTAGGACCGCTCGGCCGCGTACCGCCGGATCTCAGTGGCCAGCTCGGGCCCGAGCCGCTCCCGGTGGCCGGCCAGCCGCCGGTGGCTGGCCGCGGGCAGCTCGATCGAGAAGCAGTTGGGTACCACGGTGTGGCCACGGCCCATGATCAGGGCGTTGTCGTCACACTCCCGGCGCAGCCGGGCCACCACGTCCATCGGCTTCTTCCCGGGCTTGCGCATCGAGGCCCATGCGGCACTCGTCCAGCGTTCCATGGCCCGTTCGAATCGTCCGATCATGTTCATCCCTGGCGCCTGTCCGCCCTCGCTCCGCCCAGGCGCGCCCATCTGGGTGAGTCGTCGGAGCGCACTGGTTCCACGGCCATCCATCGGTTCCTCCCGGCGCTGCTGCCTCGAAGAGGTCCGATCCATCAACGGACAGCTGCGCAATCCGGCGGTGTCCTCGGGCGTGCGAGCGGCGCAGCTGGGTAATTCCGGCAGCCTCCTGGATATAAATATCTGGTCTCGCCGTTGCAGAAATGCGGGAATGTGTGGCGAGGGTTTCTGGCTCGGCGGATCCGAAGCAAGAAATTGTTGCCTTCTCCCGGAGGGGTCGTGCTACGCTCACGTCAGTTGCAGTTGTGGTTCCCCGAAGCTTCGAGTGTTTCCCCTGGATTTCCGGGGGAGTCTTGTGTGTGCCGGTCTTCCCGGAAGGGCGATCATTGCGGCAGCTCCGGTTCCTGCGCAGTGCGGGTTCCGGGTATCGCCCAGAAGGAGATGTATTTTGGCTACTGGCACCGTGAAGTGGTTCAACGCGGAAAAGGGCTTCGGCTTCATCGAGCAGGAGGGTGGCGGCGCTGACGTGTTCGCCCACTACTCGAACATCAACGCCACCGGCTTCCGTGAGCTGCTCGAAGGCCAGAAGGTAAGCTTCGACGTCACGCAGGGCCAGAAGGGCCCGCAGGCGGAGAACATCGTTCCCGCCTGACGCTGACGCGCACAACGAGCTGGGGCACGCACCTGCGTGCGGCCCCGGCTCGTTGCGTTATTCAAGCTCGCCCGTACTGACGGACTTCCGCCCGCGGCGGCGAGCGAGCGGCGGCACCGTCTGCCGCAACGGCGAGTCGGGGCGGGACGCCCCCTGACTCCCTGGCACCCGTATACCGGTCACGTTCGTTACGGACCGCGTCCCGGTGCTTCTTCACGACGACTCGGCGCCATTTCAGGCCCCGTTTGTTTCGTCTTTTCTTCGGCTCGATCTTGCGAATGCGTACGTGGTTCAACAGCGCTGCGGCGAATTCCTCGATACGTGCCGCATCGAGGAAGGTTCTGTATGAACCGCACTGCTCGCACCACTGCCGACTCCGCCCTCTCGCGCAGCGGCGCCATCGGCTCCGGCCGCGACAGCCGTCGCTCGCAGGGAATCGCCCGCCACGGCGGACCGTCGCGCTCGGCCAAGACCGGGCATGCTCGTCGGGGACGCGCCACCGGCGCCCCGCGAGAGTTCGCACTGCCGGTCACCCACACTCCGCCGTTGCCGGCTGTCGAGACGTTCGCCGGCCTCGACATGCCCGACCGTTTGAGGACCACGCTCCGTGCCCATGGCATGAGCGCACCGTTCCCGATCCAGGCCGCCACGCTGCCCAACGCGCTGGCCGGCCGGGACGTGCTGGGCCGGGGCCGTACGGGCTCGGGCAAGACCCTGGCCTTCGGTCTCGCCCTGCTGGCCCGCACCGCGGGGCAGCGCGCCGAGCCGCGGAGCCCGCTGGCACTGGTCCTCGTCCCCACCCGGGAGCTGGCACAGCAGGTAACGGCCGCGCTCACCCCCTATGCCCGCGCGCTGCGGCTGCGGCTCACCACGGTGGTCGGCGGCATGTCGATCAGCCGTCAGGCACGCGATCTGCAGAGCGGCAGCGAGGTGGTGGTCGCCACGCCCGGCCGGCTCAAGGACCTCATCGAACGCGGCGACTGCCGACTGGACCGGGTGGCCATCACGGTCCTGGACGAAGCCGACCAGATGGCCGACATGGGCTTCATGCCCCAGGTGACCCACCTGCTCGACCAGGTACGCCCGGAGGGGCAGCGTCTTCTCTTCTCCGCCACCCTGGACCGCAACGTCGACCTCCTGGTCCGCCGCTATCTGACCGATCCGGTGGTCCACTCCGTCGACCCTTCCGCAGGCGCGGTCACCTCCATGGAGCACCATCTGCTGCACGTTCAGGGAGCCGACAAGCAGGCGACGACCACCCGGATCGCCGCCCGTGACGGACGAGTGATCATGTTCCTGGACACCAAGCACGCGGTGGATCGGCTGACCAGGGACCTTCTGGCGGTGGGGGTACGCGCCTCGGCCCTGCACGGCGGGAAGTCGCAGTCCCAGCGCACCCGCACCCTCGCCGGTTTCAAGTCAGGCCACGCGAACGTGCTGGTGGCCACCAATGTCGCGGCCCGCGGCATCCACGTCGACAACCTCGACCTCGTCGTCAACGTCGACCCGCCGAGCGACCACAAGGATTACCTGCACCGCGGCGGGCGTACTGCCCGCGCCGGCGAGTCCGGCACCGTCGTCACCCTCGTCCTCCCCGGACAGCGCCGCAGCATGAACCGCCTGATGTCGGACGCCGCCATCACCGCACAGGAAACCAGGATCCACCCGGGCGAAGCCGACCTGAGCCGCATCACCGGGGCCCAGGCGCCCTCGGGCATCGCCCTGACCGCCGCGGACACCCAGCCTCCCGAGCGCACCGGCACCGCGCAGCAGTCACGGCGCAGCCGCCCCGCCCGGCAGCGACGCCGCCCCTGAACCAGCAGCCACGGCTCCCTCACGCAGAAAGTGCCGACCAGCGGCGATGCCGTTCGTAGACGGTCTGCCAGGGACCGTAGCGCTCCGGCAGGTCCGGCCGGGGTACCCGGTGCGGGCCCGGAACAGTACCCCGTTGACCACCGTCCGGTGATCCGACCACTGCCCACCCGGCAGACCGTTCGCCGGCAGCAACGGCCTGATCTTCTGCCACTGCGCGTCGCTCAGTTCATGTCGTCGCACCATGCCGGACGCATGCCCTCACCACAGCCTGGTTCACCCTGCTGACAAGAGCCATCAGAAACGACCTAGTCCTTGAGGAAGGCGAGCAGGTCCCTGTTGAACGCCTGCTCGTACTCCCCGGTGAGGCCGTGCGGCGCGCCGGGATACACCTTCAGCGCCGCGTCCTTGACGATCGACGCCGAGTTCTTCGCGGCGGCCTTGATGGGCACGATCTGGTCGTCCTCGCCGTGGGCGATCAGCGTGGGCACGTCGATGCGCTGCAGGTCCGCCGTGAAGTCCGTCGCCGAGAACTGCTCGATGCAGTCGTACGCCGCCTTCATCCCGGCCGCCATGCTCATCAGCCAGAACGCGTCCCGGGTGCCCTGCGAGACGGTCGCGCCCGGCCGGTTCGCGCCGTAGAAGGGCTCGCTCAGCTCGCGGTAGAACTGCGCCCGGTCGCGCAGCAGCCCCTCCCGGAGCCCGTCGAACACCTCGATGGGCGAGCCCTCGGGGTTGGTGTCCGTGCGCAGCATCAACGGCGGTACGGCGCCGAGCAGGACGACCTTGGCGATCCGTGACGTGCCGTGCCGGCCGAGGTAGCGCGCCACTTCGCCGCCGCCCGTGGAGTGCCCGACCAGGACCACCTCGCGCAGGTTCAGGATCTCCAGCAGCCGGGCGAGGTCGTCCGCGTAGGTGTCAATGTCGTTGCCGTGCCACGGCTGTCCGGAGCGGCCGTGGCCGCGGCGGTCGTGCGCGAGGCCGCGGTAGCCCTGCTCGGCCACCAGGCGCAGCTGGCCGTCCCAGGCGTCCGCGTGCAGCGGCCAGCCGTGGCTGAAGACGACGGGCCGCCCGCTCCCCCAGTCCTTGTAGAAGATCTCCGTGCCGTCGGTCGTGGTGAACGTCCCCATGACTGCCTCCAGTTGTCCGGTCCACCGACGTGCGCAGGCAGCACCGAACCTAGACGGCGGTGGGCCCGCTGCCCACGGCCGGACACCGAAGGGCGCGGCGTACTTTGCCTACGCCGCGCCCTTCCGGATCCCGTACCGTCGGCTAGGTCGTTTCTGATGGCTCTTGTCAGCAGGGTGAACCAGGCTGTGGTGAGGGCATGCGTCCGGCATGGTGCGACGACATGAACTGAGCGACGCGCAGTGGCAGAAGATCAGGCCGTTGCTGCCGGCGAACGGTCTGCCGGGTGGGCAGTGGTCGGATCACCGGACGGTGGTCAACGGGGTACCGTTCCGGGCCCGCACCGGGTGCCCTGGCCGGACCTGCCGGAGCGCTACGGTCCCTGGCAGACCGTCTACGAACGGCATCGCCGCTGGTCGGCGGATGGTACTTGGCAGAGGATCCTGGCCGAGCTGCAAATCGAAGCCGATGCCACCGACCCCGACGGCGCCTTGGCCCGCAGCCTGGAACGGGAGTGGGCGGTCAACATGGACTCCACCTCCTGCCGGACCCACCAGCACGCGGCCGGGGCCCGGCACCGACCGCCGCGCGACTTCCCGGAAAAGGGGGCGGGACGCGCGTGGAAGCCGATGGACGAGAAGCGCTGGGACGCTCCAGGGGCGGACTGACCACCAAGATCCATCTGCTGGCCGACGACCGGGCCCGCCCGCTGACCTGGCAGACCACACCAGGTCAGCGGGGCGACAGCCCGATTGCGGTCTGTGCATCGCGCATGTCGGCCACGACCGAATTCTCACTCGGCCTGTCCGCGTCCTTGCACGGCATGACCGCCTCCTTGCTGCGCCATCATCCGCCACCACCTGCTCTTGGGCACTTTCGTCCTTCCGCTGATGCTTCGTGCGGAACTTCGAGAGACTCCTCCCCGGAACAGGCCCGAGGCATGAACCGCGGGTCGGCTCGGATCGACGAGAGACGATCATGAAGACGACGAAGCCGCTGCGGCGGATCGGGAATCTGCCCGCTGAGACGACACGGCTGGTCGGGCGGCAGGCGGAGCTCGTGCAGGTACAGGAGGCGTGCGGGCGGGCGCGGCTGGTGACGCTCACCGGCGTCGGCGGGGTCGGCAAGACCCGCCTGGCCGTGGAGGCAGCGCGGGCCATGCAGCCCCGATTCCGGGACGGAGCCTGGCTGGTGGAACTGTCGCCGCTGCGGCAGGACACGCTGCTGGCACACACCATCGCCGAGGCCCTGCCGCTGGCCGACCAGACGACCCGCCCCATGATCGACGTACTCGCCGACTACCTCGCCGACCGCGAACTGCTGCTCGTCCTGGACACCTGCGAGCACCTGATCGACGGCTGCGCCCTGACCGTTCAGCTGCTGCTGGCGGCCGCGCCGGGGCTGCGCGTGCTGGTCACCAGCCGCCTTCCGCTGGGCCTGCGCGCAGAACGGGTGCTTGCGATCGGCCCGCTGCCGGTACCCGAGGGCGACGGTGGGGACGACGATCCGGCGGCATGGCAGTCCGACGCGGTGGTTCTGCTGAGCGAGCGGGCGGCCGAGACCGTATCCGGGTTCGCGGTCGCCGACGCCGACCGGGCGGATCTGGTACGGCTGGTCCGGCGGCTGGACGGGCTTCCCCTGGCCATCGAACTCGCCGCGGCACGGCTCGGCGAGCTGTCCGTGACCGAGCTGACCGCACGGCTGGAGGACCGCTTCGCCGTCCTGGGCACCACCGACGAGGTGGTGTACGACGCCGATCCTCCGTGGCACCAGGCGCTGCGCACCGCTATCGGGTGGAGTCATGAGCTGTGCACCCCGCGCGAGCGGTTGCTGTGGGCGCGGCTGTCGGTGTTCGCCGGGGGCTTCGATGCGGAGGCGGCGCGCCGGGTGTGTACGGACGAGCGGCTGCCCGACGAGATGATCCCGGCCCTGCTGTCCCGGCTGGCCGCGCATTCCCTCCTGACCCGGCAGCGGATCGGGGACGGGGAGCGCTACGGCATGCTGGACACCATCCGCGAGTACGGCGCGGGCTGGCTGCGCGGCCTGGGCGAGGAACGCACCCTGCGCCACCGGCACCGGGACTGCTTCCACGCACTGGCCCACCGCGCGGATGCCGCCTGGATGGGGCCCGGCCAGATCGCCTGGCGCGACCGGATGACCGCCGAGCACGACAACCTCCGCGCCGCGCTGGACCTCTGCCTCGCCGAGGAAGACGGGCACACCGCACTGGAGATCGGCGGGGCACTGTGGTTCTTCTGGATCGCCTGCGGCTTCATCCGGGAAGGCCGCTACTACCTGGAGCGGGCCCTGGCGATCGACGCCGAAGCCGGACCGGCCCGTGCCAAGGCCCTGTGGGCCTGCGGGTGCGCCGCCTCCGTCCAGGGTGACGACGAGACCCGCCGCCGCCTCGCCGTCGCCTTCGGGCAAGCCGTGGCCGAGGACACCGACGAGACCGCCCGCATCGCCGCTGTCTGCCTTGAGGGCATCGGCCTGACGGAGAGCGGTCGGCAGGCACGGGCGGCCGAGGTGCTCGACGCGGTGCCGCACTCCCCGCCGCCCGGCGGGCGTTACGGCGGGGCGTGGTTCATGGCACGGGGCGGCCGGGCCTTCGTCCACATCCACCTCGGGCAGTTCGACCGGGCCGCGGCCGTCGCCGACGAGCTGTGCGCCGAATGTGACCGGCGCGGCGAGATCTGGTGCCGCGCGTGGGGCGACTACCTGCGCGCCCTCGCCGCGCTGGGAGTGGGACGCACGGAAGAGGCCGCGGTCCATGCCCGCACCGCTCTCGACTGCAAGCACCGTCTTCACGACAGCATCGGCATCGCCATGGCCATCGACCTGCTCGCCTCCACGGCCATCGCCTCCCGGCACGCCGAGCGGGCCGCCCGGCTCCTCGGCACCGCCGAGCATGCCTGGCGCACCCTCGGCACCCCCCAGAAGGGCATGCCCGAACTCATCGCCGCCCGCGAGGCGTGCGAGCAGCAGGCCCGCCGCCTCCTCGGCGACGACGCCTACCAGGCCGCCTTCCGCACCGGCTACGACACCGACACCGGCATCGCCTACGCCCTCAACACGCCCGGCATCGCCCCGCCGCACGCTCCGTCCGACTGACCCGTCGGACAATGCGCGTCGGCCGGGCGCGGGCCCACTGAGAGGTCCGGCTCGATCACCCCGGGCGGGCCGAGGTCGTCCAGATCGTGGTCCGGTATCCGCACCGGACCGCTGTCGTCGGCGGAGCGGGTGGCTGTCACCCGTCCGACCTCAAGGCCGCCCTGTATCCACTCCCCGAACTGCGGTGAGAGACGGCCCGCCTCGACTCCGCCGTGCCGTGACGCTGTCGGTGCGTCAACTTGCGGTGGCGTCCTGCTGGTTGTTGGCGTCGGCAGTCTACGGAAGTCCCCGGTGAGCACGGTCAGCGCGTGGGCCGCGCCCCGGTCCTCAGTGGCGGGATCGTCGCCTGGTTCCGGTCGGCGAGGGAGGAGGCGACGCCCGAGTCGTGGGGTAGGCACCTTGCGAGGGCGGCCTGTTGGTGTGTGGTGAGGTGGCCTGCGGCTCGAACTTCCCGTAGGAGGACTTGAGTTGATGGCGTCTCGCGGCGTGCCTGCCGGCCACGGGGAGAGTGCCGGCTCGCCGCTCCGTTTTGTCGGCTTCGCTCCTGCGCATTCGTAAAGGGATGACAAATTAACTACGGACAGCTCTCAGGTGGCTACGGAAACGGGACCGGCGTTCGGCCGTGGTAGCACCAAGGGACTCGCGCGGTTGTGCGGCGTAGTGCGGACGCGAAACTTCGGAATCAGTTGATCATGAGGGCTTGTGGTGGGCTTTTCGCGCTGCCAATCTCATTCGCGTCGCGACACACCACCACTGGCCGACGCAGCAGCGAAGGGTCGAACGTGCATTTCGAGACACTCAAGGCCAAAATCCATCGCGCCACCGTGACTCAGTCGCATCTCAATTACGTGGGTTCGATCACCATTGACGCGGATCTCATGGAGGCCGCCGGTATTCGCCGCCACGAAAAGGTGGACCTGGTGAACGTCACCAATGGCGCCAGGCTTTCGACATATGTCATCGAAGGCCCCCGGGGATCCGGTGTCATAGGCGTGAACGGGCCATCGGCGCGGCAGGCCCAGGTGGGTGACATCGTACTGATCGTTTCCTACGCCAATGTCACGCCCGAAGAAGCCGAGACATTCGAACCCAAGGTCGTCTTCGTCAATGGCGAGAACAAGATCACAGGGTTCGGCGGAGATCCGGCCGAAGTGCCTCCCGGGAGCGGTCTCGTGCGTGGAGACCAGGTGGCCGGCGCCTGAGACACCGGCCCCGTTCCGCACGCCGTACGGCGTGCGGAACGGGGCCCGTCCTTGTCGGGGCCGGCCGATGCCCTGGTCCGGCTCCCGCACCGTCTTCTGCTCCGTCCCGGCGGCCGCCCTCGTCCTGCCGCCCCCACGTCTCGTATCGAAGGCCCCTACGCCTCGCATTGAATGGGAACCCAGTGGTCTCACCCCCTCCCGCGACCGTGATCGCGAAGAACGCACTGACGCAGTACCACGCCGAACTTCACAGGGCTCTGGCGGTGCTGGAACACGATCGAGCCGAAAGCCTCGAAACGTTCTCGCCCGCCTTCCGGCTGCCGGAACCCAGCCCGGCACTGGAGGAGTACTTCTCGGTCTCGGACGTTGCCGTCACTGACCTGCCCGCGTACCGCGACCGCCGCCTGAGGCTGCTCGACCTCATGCGCAACCCGGGGACGCATACCACCAAGACACTCGCCTCATTGATCATCGTCGCTCGGGCCGTCCGGCACATCGCCGAGACCGGTGAGCGCGTCATGATCGTCACCCCGTCGTCCGCGAACAAGGCCACGGCCCTGCGCGACGCGGTAGGACGTGCCATCGCCGCCGGACTGGTGACCGAGGACCAGCTGCAGATCGCAGGCATCGTGCCCGCTGTGTCCACCGCGAAGCTGTGGTCGTCGCCGTTGAGCGAAAGCGCCCCGCTCCGTGACCGTAACCCCTTGGTGACGCACGAGTCCGACGAGCCGGCGAAGGTCAAGGAGCTCGCCTCTGCATTCATGGCCGAGCACGCCGAGCGCCTGCACGGGAAATACGGCGTCCGCTTCTGGTACACGCTGGATCTGGACAATTACCGGGCCGCCGACATGGTCCGGGCATTCATCGAGCGCGACCTCCTGCCGGCCTCGGACACCCGGGTTCATGTGCACTCGGTGTCGAGTGCCTTCGGTCTCCTCGGCCACGATCTCGGCCACCGTTGGCTCACCGGAGAGTGCGGCCACGAGCTGCCACAGGCACGCTATTTCCTCGTACAGCACCTGGGCACCCCTGACATGGTGCTCAGCCTCCGCCATGGCACACACGACCGCCGCAACCTGCCCGCATACCGGCTGGACACCGCGGACGGCCTGTACCGGCAGGACGAGGACCCCCACTTCCCGGCCACCACATTCGACCCGGACGAGCAGCTCGACCCCACCTTCTATACGCGCCGCCCGCAGACCTCCGCCCGCATGGACCCCATCATCGCCCGGCACGGCGGAGGCGGCATCGTGGTCTCGCTGCACGAGTGCCTGAAGCGGTACGGCGAAGTCCGGCGGCTGCTGGCATCGGCCGTGGAACTCCCGTCCGACCCCCGGCGGCTGCGCGAGTGGTCCCTCGTGATGGCGGTCACCGGCACGCTCAATGCCATCGACCGCGGACTCCTCCCGGACGGCGACGACGTGCTCATCCATGGCTCCGGCAGTTACGCGGACCAGGACTACCGGCCGGTACCCGACGCACACCGCCGCACTGCCGACACCGCTGACGAACTCGCCGGCCACATCGAGGCAGCGATCCGGGCGGCTTCGGTCCGCTGAACACCCTCCACCGGACGACGACCAGAGCAGAAAGGAACAGCCATGCCCAAGCAGCCGGACAGCCTGCTTTCGCTCACCACATTCAACGGGACGCCGCTCTCCGACGACATGGCGCTCACGACATTCCACAGCCTGATGGACCGGCACGGGTACGTTCTCATGAGGAACGTACCGGAAAGCTTCGACCCCGTGGCATTCTGCAAGGGGCTGGGTGACTTCGTTCCCCAGTACACCGGCGTGCTGGTCGGTGACGTCACTCCGGAGCCCGGAATGGACGAGTTCTACCACGCTGGAAATACCAAGCCTCTCTACCCGCATTCCGAGGGCTACGACTTCGAGGGGCTCCCGCCGCGCTACCTTGCCTTGTGGTGTGAAACGCCCAATACCGGAGCCGGTGGCGAGACCACGCTAGCCGACGCCCGCACCTGGGCTGAATCCCTCGATGAAGAAGACCGGACCTATCTGCGTGAGCGCATCTTTGAGTGGCAGACCACGGACGCCATGCGGAACCTCGGCCTGGACCTGCACCCGGAGCATCCGGTGATCGAGGACCATCCCGACGGCACCATCGTCCGGTATTCCTTCAACAATCTGAACCGCGGGGACGACGAGCGCATCGGGCCGCTGCTCGCGAGCGCGAAGGAATATTTCGAGCGCGAGCACGTGGCCATTCAGTACGAGCGCAGGGACATGCTCGTCTTCGACAACTGGCGGATGCTCCACGCCCGTAACGCATTCACCGACACGGGCCGCCACCTGCGCCGCATCCAGATCGCGCACCGGTCCGCCGCATGACCGGCACCGCTCTTCGGGGAGCCGCCGTGGTCGGCGGCGGCTCCCTCGCCCGCACCATCTGCTATTCACTCGCCACACAGACCGAGCAGCCGATCGCCGAGGTCACCGTCGCCGCGCGCTCCGCGCAAGCGGCCCGAGAAATCGCCGCGATTGCGAACGCAAGGGCAGCCGTGTCCTCGTGTCCCACCCGTTTCACCGCCGACGTCCTCGACGCCGCGCAGCCCACGGCGGTGGCCCGGTTCCTGGAACACGTCCGGCCCGGCATCGTGGTCAATTGCGCCTCCCTGCAGTCCCCGTGGGAGAGCGCGCAGGCCGCCTCCGCCTGGACCCGGCTGCTCGCCGAGGGCGGATTCGGCATCGGACTTCCCCTTCATGCCGTCCTCGCCAGGGAGCTGGCCTCCGCGATCAGGCGGAGTGGCCTGCCGACCGCATTCGTCAATGCCTGTTATCCGGATGCCGTCAACCCACTGCTGGCTGCCGAGGGGCTACCGGTGCTGTGCGGCGTGGGGAATGTGGCCACCCTGGCGGCCACACTGCGCGCCGCTCTGCGGACGCGCGACGGCGAACAGCTGCGGGTGATGGCCCACCATCTCCATCTGCACCGGCCCGCCGATCCCGCCGACGAAGTGCGCGCGTGGCTCGGGAAGGACCCGGTGCCGGATGTCGGGGAGCTGCTCGCCGTTCATCGGTCCTGTTCCCGGGCTGAACTGAACGAGGTCACCGGACATGCGGCAGCCCAATTCCTGGCCCGGTTGTCGGCCGGCCAGGACATCCGCACGGACTTGCCCGGCCCGCTGGGGCTTCCGGGCGGTTACCCCGTCCGTGCTCAGGGGCGGCAGATCACCCTCGACCTGCCGGACGGAGTCACCCGGAGTGAGGCCGTCTCCTGGCAGCAGCGCATGGCGGAACAGGACGGCGTCGTGGTGAGCCCCGCCGGCGAGATACGGCTCGGCCCGCAGGCCGCCTCGGCCGTCGCCACTCATTTGCCGGGCCTTCCCGAGCACTACGACATCCGGACGTTCCGGAAACTGACCCGTGAACTCCTCCTGCTTCGCGAGAAGTTGAGGACGACTCCCGCGTGAGGCCGGGGGTCGCATTCCCCGCCGGGGCGCGAATGCAGCCCGCGCCCCGGACGGGATGACAGCGAAGAACGATCTACTGCGGCCCGCTCCGGCGCGCCAGAAGGATGGAGGGTCTCACATCAATCAGCTCACTGCCCGCCGCGCGAGGACGGCGGAAAGGATCGGCCGTGGCTTGACGGCGGTACCAGCGCCGGGCCTCGTCATCGGCGGGATGGTCGGATTGCAGTGCGGGGCCGCGCTCACCACCTCTTTGTATCCCGTCGTGGGGCCGGCGGGCGTGGTCACCCTGCGGCTGGCCATCGCAGCGGTCGTACTCATCGCCCTGTGGCGCCCGGGACTGCGCTGGGACCGAGGGACATGGGGGATCGTGGTGGCCTCCGGGACCCTGCTGGCCGGCCACCACCTCAGCTACTACGAGGCGGTCGACCGCATTCCGCTGGGCGCGGCCACCACCGTGGAATTCGCGGGACCGTTCCTGATCGCGCTCGCCGGCTCCCGCCGCGTCACCGACCTGCTGTGGGCCTGTGCGGCAGCCCTCGGCGTGGTGCTCCTCAGCTACTCCGGAACCGACCTGAGTCTGGCCGGCCTGGCGTTCGCCGCGTTGGCGGGCTGCTGCTGGGCCGGTTACATCCTGGTCGGGAAGCGCCTCGCCGAACGCGTCCCCGATGGCCGCGGCCTCGCACTCGCCGTGGCCTGGGGCGCCCTGCTGAGCCTCCCGTACGGAGTCGCCCAGGCGGGTTTCCGGCTGCTGGACCCGAGCGTCCTCGCGCCGGCCGTGGCGGTGGCCGTCCTCTCCAGCGTGCTGCCGTACTCCTTCCAGCTGGAAGCCCTGCGACGCCTTACACCGCGGGTCTTCGGCGTGCTCACCAGCCTCGAACCCGCCGTAGGGGCCCTGGTGGGCCTGCTGTTCCTGGGCCAGCACCTCGCCCTGCTCCAGTGGCTGGGCATCGCCGCAGTGGCCCTGGCGTCGATAGGCGCCAGCCGCGGCACGTCCGAACGCGGGCAACGGCCAGCGACCACCGATGTAACGGAACCGCAGATCACCGTCGGAAACATCGACCCCTGACGAATTTTTCTGAACAGCCACCACATATGCCCGCACAGAGGAGTCACGTGAACACCATGACGTCGGAAGTGGACCTGTCCACCCGTCTCGCAGAGCTGCTCACCGAGCGGTTCTCCCCGTTCTTCGGAACCCCTTGCGGCATCCTCGCACCGCTGTACGAGTCCCTGGAACGGGACGCGGCGTTGCAGACCATTCCCCGCGAGGACACGGCAATCGGCGTGGCCGCGGGAGCGAGTATCGCCGGACACTCTCCCGCAGTGCTCATGCAGAACTCCGGACTCGGCCAGTCGGTCAACGCCCTCGCATCGCTCGCGATTCCGTACGAGATTCCCATGCTGCTCGTCGTGAGTCTTCGCGGCATCGCCCCTGACCCGACCCCGGAAAACCGCGTCATGGGACGGATAACCGAATCCCTGCTGAGCGACCTGGACATCCCGGCAGTCCGGCTCGACGCCGCACAGTCGGCCGCTCAGGTCGACTGGGCCCACCGCATGGTCAGCGAGCAGCGTCGCACGGCTGCGCTGCTCGTTTCCCCGGAGCTCTTCGGATGGAGCGCATGAACAAGACTTCCGCCATCAAGACGATCATTTCCGTCACGTCCGATCAGCCGGTTGTCTTCACCACCGGCTACGCCTGCCGCATCGCCAAGCATCTCGCCGACCGGCCGGGCCACTTCTACATGACCGGCTCCATGGGGCTGTCGGCCTCGATCGCCACGGGCATTGCCTTGTCCACCGGGAAGACTGCCGTTGCCGTCGACGGCGACGGCAGTCTCCTCATGAATCCCGCATCTCTCATCACCGCAGGTGCGATACCCGACCTGCCGCTCGTGCACGTCGTCCTCGACGACTCCGCCTACGCATCGACAGGCGGCCAGGCGGCTCCGTCTGCCGGCACCGACTTCGCCGACTGGGCCCGGGCCTCCGGATATCCGGCGGCATCTCGTGCGACCGATGGCGACGAACTTACGCAACTGCTCCGCGGCGCGATCTCACGTTCCGCCCCGACACTCATCCACTGCACTCTGAACGCGCCGGACGACGAGGTGCCGCCACGTATCGATCTCGACCTCGCCCGACACCGCCGCCGAGTCAGCCGGCACATCCGTGCCCACAGCCGACCGAACCCCCGGCTGGGGCATCGCACAGTGCAGTGCCCCAGCGCGCGGTAGATCGCGCGTGGCCAGGGTCGGCGAAGTCCTCGGGGCGCAGCCGGCCTGATGCAGGCGCCCGGCGTGCTTGACCTTCGGCTGGCCGAGACCGCTCACCGGCCGCTGGAGCGGTGAGGGCGGGCCTCGTGAGGTGACGGCCCGTCATGTCGGCGGGCCGTCGCATCGGGAGCCGGTCGGGTGCGCCCGTTCCGGTATGGGCGTCGAGAAATTCCGTGCATGCCTCTTGCCCGTTGACGGTTACCGGCTAGTACTCTCACGCCACCCCTCGATGACACCGGTGTTCCTCCCCGTGCGACCGCGACGAACCAGTCACTCGGTATGCCGCCGCACGTCCGTAGACACGGCTCCCGTGATCCGGGAACGCCCCAGCGCTGCCCTCTGTCAGAACGCGCCATCGAGCGCTGTCCCGAACTCACTCGAGGTCCCTCATGAACAAGACCCTCGCGAGCGCAGTCGCGGCCGTGGCCGGTGCCCTACTCGCCGTGCAGATGCCCCTTCCCGCCCAGGCGGCGAGCACCTCGGCCTTCAACTCGGCCAGCAACCCCGTCCTGTTCGTGCACGGCTACACCGGTGACGCCAGTAACTGGAACACCATGGCGGGCCGCTTCAGAACCGACGGCTGGCCGTCCTCGTACCTCGACCAGTGGTCCTACGACTGGCGCCAGTCCAACGCCACGACCGCCCAGCAGCTGTCCACCGAGGTCGACCGTCTCCTCGCGGCCACCGGCGCCGGCAAGGTGGACATCGTCAGCCACTCCATGGGAGGGCTTTCCTCGCGCTACTACCTGAAGAACCTCGGCGGAGCCTCGAAGGTCGACGCCTGGGTGTCACTGGGAGGGCCGAACCACGGCACCGACAGCGCCAACACCTGTTTCGGCACCTCCTGTACAGAGATGCGGATCGGTTCCAGCTTCCTCGCCGACCTCAACTCCGGTGACGAGACGCCTGGTTCACCCCGTTACGCCACCTGGTGGTCGCCCTGCGACACGGTGATCAACCCGGACACCTCTGTCTCTCTGTCCGGCGCGGCCAACACCCGGACCGCCTGCATCGGTCACACCGACCTGCTCACCGACGCAACGGTCTACGCCCAGACCCGGGACGTCATCAACTCCTGATCCGAACTCGGAAACGGCGGGCGCCGCCCCTCCCTGGGACGGGGAGGAGCGGCGCCCGGTGATGCGGTTCCGTCAGACGAGCCAGCCCACGAAGTGGATGACGCCGGCCAGCACGTTGGTGAGGAAGTCCATCGGGTTGTTCTCCTTGTACATGGTGCTTTTCTGGGACACGCTCCCGCTCCGGAAAGGGACTTCGGCCGGGAGTGGCGCCGTTACGGTCTGCAGCCCGTCGCTTGCGCCCCGTAAGAATCGCCTGCCTCAGGCAACCAAGGGAAGCGCTTTGGGGGTTGATCACGCGTTTCGGGGAACAACCGCTCCCGTGTTCGTGTGTTCGGTGCTGGAGGGGTGGAGCGGGGTGCGGAGGCCCCGATCGGGGGCGGGGAGGTAGCCGAGGAGGACGTCTGTCGGGCCGTGGATCTCTACTCGGCCGAGCGCTGCGGGGAGCAGTAGGGTTTTGGCCCGGCCGAGTGGCTCGCTTCCCGTGGCGTGCACCACGGTTGTCGGCGGGCCCACGTTGCTCAGCACGGTGGCGGTGTTGAACGAGTGGACCAGCGGGGCCGGGGCGCTCCCGGTGCTCCCGGCCCGCGTTCGCCAGCGCTCCAGCGCGAAATAGGGCCCGGCGCAGAGCAGCCGGCGCTCGACGTCGTCGGGTGACGGCAGCCGCACTCCCGGGTGGAACTCCGGTCGCGGCTCCGGCTTCCACTCGTCCAGCAGCGCCTCGATGTTCGCCCGCCACTCCGCCTCGGTCAGCGGCGAACCGTCCTCCATGCGGTGCCGCATCGCGTGCTGCTGCAGGTCCGAGGTCTGCTCGATCTCGTACACCAGCGTGTCGGGCCCGAAGCGGTGCAGCGTCCCGGCCGGTACGTACAGGGTGTCGCCCGCGCGGACCGGCAGTCGGCGCAGTACGGAGGCGAAGTCCTGGTCGAGCAGCGCCTGCCGCAGCCGTGCGCGGACCACCCCTGGGTGCACGCCCGCGAACGCGGTGGCGCCGGGCGGGGCGTCGAGGACGTGCCACGCCTCGGTCTTGCCGTTCGGCTCGCCCTCCCTCTCGCGGGCCGCGGCGTCGTCGGGGTGGAGGTGGACCGGGAGCGGGTGGTGGCCGTCGATGAACTTGGTCAGGAGCGGGAAGCGCGGGCCGCCGCGCCAGTCCCTCCCGACCAGCTCGCCGGGGTGCTCGAGGGTCAGCCGCCGCAGGGACCACCCGGCGAAGGCACCGTTGCCGATCCGCGCGCCCTCCCCGTCCACGTCGCTGACCTCCCAGGTCTCGGCGACCGGCCCCTCGGGCAGCCCGCCGCGCCCGAGCCCGTCGGGGATGGCCCGGCCGCCGAAGACGTGCTGCTTCACGGGCGTGGTCAGCCGCAGGGGGTACCAGTCCATGTGCCCAGTGTCACGCCGCGGCCATAGCCCCGCACGGCCGGGTGCCGCCGCCCCGCACAGCCAGGTGCTCCCGTCCGGGGAGGCCGCCCGGCCTTCCGCCGACACCCGCCGATACACCCTCCGACACCCCCTTCCCGCGGCATTCGACGCCGCACCCCATAGCCCCCTAGGGTCGTCCCCTACAACGTGTAGGAGGGAACACCGCGGTCATCGCCGAGGAGGTCACGTGGGGCAGCGCTCGCCGGACACGCAGGGGGACACGCAGGGCACGGGACGCGATCCGTTCTTCGACAACGCGAAGCTGCTGGCCATGGTGCTGGTGGTGGCCGGGCACGCCTGGCAGCCGCTCAAGGACAGCCACGCCGTGTGGTCCGGCTATCTGTTCCTTTACATGTTCCACATGCCGCTGTTCATCGTGATCTCCGGCTACTTCTCGCGGAGCTTCGCCTTCAAGCCCGAGCAGGGCAAACGGCTGATCACCGGGGTCGCCGTGCCGTACCTCGTCTTCGAGGCCGCGTACACCCTCTACGGCAACGCCGTCGACGGCCGTCACAACGACCTCAGCCTGCTCTCCCCGTGGTACCTCACCTGGTTCCTCGCGGCGCTCTTCGTATGGCGGCTCACCGCCCCGGTGTGGCGTGCGATGCGCTGGTACCTCGCGGTCGGCCTGGCCCTCGCCGCCGCGCTGATCGGCGCGGCCACCCCGTTGAGCGGCGTGCTCAACCTCGCCCGCGTGCTGCAGTTCCTGCCGTTCTTCGTGATCGGGCTCGTGCTGCGCCCCGAGCACTGGCAGCTGCTGCGGGCACGGTGGGTACGGATCGCCTCGGTGCCGGTACTGGTGGGCGGCGCGGCCATGGCGTACTGGGTCAAGGGCCGGATGACCGCGCAGTGGGCCATGCACAACCACAGCTGGGAGGATCTGCACGTCTCGTGGCCGGTCGGGATGGCGATGACACTGGCCACGACCGCCTGCTCGCTGGTCCTCGCGGCGGCGTTCCTGGCCTGGGTCCCGCGCCGCCGCACCTGGTTCACCCAGCTCGGCGCCGGCACCCTCTGCGCCTACCTGCTGCACGGCTTCTTCGTGCGCACGGCCGCCTGGAAGGGCTGGTTCGACGCGCCCTTCTGGCACATCCCGGCCGGCGAGCTGACCGTCACCGCCTTCGGCGTCGCCCTCGCGCTGGCACTCACCTCGCCCCCGGTCCGCCGCTTCTTCCGGCCGGTCATGGAGCCGCGGCTGGACTGGGCGTTCCGCCTGCCCGGGGCCGCGCCCGACCGCCCCAGGTCCCGCCCCGCCCCGGATCACGCACCCGAAGAGGCCCGGGTACCGGCCGCGAGCCAGGGGAGCCGCACGACGTCCGGCTGAGGCCGGCGGCGTTCGCGCACGTTCGGCCGGGCCACAACTCCCCGGTATGTCCGCGGTGTTGCGGCCGCGTGGCCGGTATTGCAGGTTCGTGGCCAACTGCCGTACGGCCTTCCAGGCGTACCGCACCGCGTTCTACGGTCCGTGGCACCGGTCCATGAACGAGTGCGGCAAGGGCCCTGCCGCCGCCGGTTCCGCCCCCGAGCGTGCGAGGCCAGACATGAGCAGCCAGCCCATCGATTCCGTGACCGCGGGACACACCCCGAACGACGGCTCCCGGCAGGAGGACCCCGCCGCCGGCTGGTCCTTCGAGACCCGGCAGATCCACGCGGGCGCCGCGCCCGACCCGGCCACCGGCGCCCGCGCCACGCCGATCTACCAGACGACGTCGTTCGTCTTCCGCGACACTCAGCACGCGGCCGACCTGTTCTCGCTCGCCGAGCCCGGCAACATCTACACCCGGATCCACAACCCCACGCAGGACGTGCTGGAGCAGCGGATCGCCGCGCTGGAGGGCGGTGTCGCCGCCGTCGCGCTCGCCTCCGGACAGGCCGCCGAGACCCTCGCGATCCTGACCCTGGCCGGCGCCGGGGACCACATCGTCGCCGCCAGCTCGCTCTACGGCGGTACGTACAACCTCTTCCGGCACACGCTCCCGCGGCTCGGCATCGAGGTGTCCTTTGTCGACGATTCGGATGATCTCGACGCCTGGCGGGCCGCCGTCCGGCCGCACACCAAGGCGTTCTTCGCGGAGACGCTGGGCAATCCGCGCGGCAACGTCCTGGACGTCCGCGGTGTCGCCGACGCGGCGCACGAGGCCGGGCTGCCGCTGATCGCCGACAACACCGTGCCCACCCCGTACCTCCTGCGGCCCATCGAGCACGGCGCGGACATCGTGGTGCACTCGGCGACCAAGTTCCTCGGCGGGCACGGGACGACGATCGGCGGTGTCGTGGTCGACGCCGGTACGTTCGACTTCGGCGCGCACGCCGAGCGGTTCGCGGACTTCCAGGCGCCCGACCCCAGCTACCACGGCCTGCGGTACTGGCCCGACCTCGGCCCCGGCGCGTTCGCCGCCAAGCTCCGCGTCCAGCTGCTGCGCGACCTCGGCCCCGCGCTCTCGCCGCACTCCGCCTTCCTGCTTCTGCAGGGCGTCGAGACGCTGAGCCTGCGCCTGGAACGGCACACCGCCAACGCGCTCGCGCTCGCGGAGTGGCTGGAGCGGCGCGACGAGGTGTCCGCCGTGCACTACCCGGGCCTGCCGTCCAACCGCTGGTACGAGGCGGGGCGGCGCTATCTGCCGCGTGGCGCCGGAGCCGTGCTCGCGTTCGAGCTGCGGGACGGCGTCGAGGCGGGCAAGCGGTTCGTGGACGCGGTCGGCCTCTTCAGCCACCTCGCGAACATCGGCGACGTCCGCAGCCTGATCATCCACCCCGCCTCCACGACGCACAGCCAGCTCGACGAGGAGCAGCTGGCGGCGACGGGCACCGCGCCGGGGCTGGTGCGCCTGTCGGTCGGGCTGGAGAACGCGGATGACCTCAAGGCCGACCTGGAGGCGGGGTTCCGGGCCGCGAAGGCGGCGTCCTGAGCACGGCCGCGGCCACCGTTTCCCTCCCGCCGGCCACAGGCGCCTGGCGGGAGGGGGACCCGCCCGGCCGCCGCGCCTGGGTGACGCTGCCGCGGGCGCTGCCCCTGGAGGCGGGCGGGACGCTGGCGGGCGTACGGATCGCGTACGAGACCTGGGGGCGGCTCGCCCCGGACGCGTCCAACGCCGTACTGCTCCTGCACGCGCTGACCGGCGACAGCCACGCCGCCGGTCCGGCCGGTCCCGGACACCCGTCCGCGGGCTGGTGGGACGCCCTGATCGGGCCCGGCGCGCCGCTGGACACCCGCCGCTGGTACATCGTGGTGCCCAACGTGCTGGGCGGCTGCCAGGGCAGTACCGGCCCGGCCTCCCTGCGCAACGCCACCGAGCGGTGGGGGCCGGACTTCCCGTACCTGACCCAGCGCGACCAGGTGGCCGCCGAGGCGGCGCTCGCCGACGCGCTGGGCGTCCGGCGCTGGGCCGCGGTCATCGGCGGCTCCATGGGCGGGATGCGCGCGCTGGAGTGGGCCGTGAGCCGCCCCGAGCGCACGGGCGCGCTGCTGGCGCTCGCCTGCCCCGCCGCGTCCTCCGCCGAGCAGATCGCCTGGGGCTCGATCCAGACCGCCGCGATCCGCGCCGACCCGGGGTGGCGGGACGGGCGGTACCACGACGCGCCGCCGGGCGGCGGGCCGCACCGCGGCCTCGGCCTCGCCCGCCGCATCGCCCATGTGACGTACCGCAGCGAGCCGGAGCTGGCAGCGCGCTTCGGGCAGACCCCGCAGCCCGGCGAGAACCCCTGGCGGGGCGGGCGGTACCAGGTCGCCTCCTACCTCGACCATCACGCCGCGAAGCTGGTCCGCCGCTTCGACGCGGGGAGTTACGTCACGCTGGTCGACGCGATGAACGGCCATGACATCGGCCGCGGCCGGGGCGGCACGGCGGCCGCGCTGCGCCGGGCCCGGATGCCGGCGCTGATCGCGGGCGTCGACTCCGACCGGCTCTACCCGCTCGCACAACAGGCGGAGCTGGCGGCCGCCCTGCCCGGCGCCGACCACCTGCGCACCATCGAGTCGCCGTACGGCCACGACGGCTTCCTCATCGAGACGGAGCAGGTGGGGGCGCTGGTGACGGAGCTGCTGAGCCGGGCGTGACGGCGCCGGGACGCGCTCAGCCCGTGGTGCCCACATTGCGGCCCGACACCGGGACCTCCAGCGGGCGGGCGAGGCCGATCACGCCCTCGTCGAGGCGCTGGAGGTGGCGCAGGACGCGGAAGGTGACCGTGCCCGAGGCGGGTCCGGCGGTGCCGTTCGCCTCCAGTACCGAGGCGATGCTCGCGCCGGAGGAGACCTCGCCGCGAGTGCTCTCGTCCACGACGCGCGCGACGATGATGTCGATGTTCCGCGCGATGCGCTTGCCGGCCCGCTCCAGCCGCGGATCGGCGGCGACGTTCTTGCTGTACGGCACGAGCTCGGCCGTCGCCGCCAGCGAACGGGCGTGGTACGCGCAGGTCTCCAGCAGCGCCACCAGATAGCGGGCCGTCTGCCGGCGCCCCCGCAGCGGCGTGATCGGGTGCGTCAGCGGCTGCGTGGAGGCACGCAGATCGTCCAGCGCCGAGTCCAGGTCGCGCGCCATGTCCAGCAGGTCGGCGGCGGGGCCGCCACTGAGCTGCGACACCGCGGCCGTCACCACGTCGCGCAGCCGCTCCAGCACCGTGCCCAGCAGCTCGTCCGTGCGGCGGTCGGTGTGCACCGGCAGCACCAGCACCGCGGCGATGATGCCGCAGGCCGCGCCGAGCGCCGTCTCCTCGATGCGCAGCACCAGCACGGCCAGGCTGTAGGTGTTCAGCAGCGTGTAGAGCAGGCCCAGCATCGCGGTGACGCAGAAGGACATCAGCGCGTACGACAGCGGCGCCGTGAAGAACATCCCGAAGATGAGGAGCAGTACGAGGGCGAACGCGAGCCAGGTGTTGTTCCCGACGAGCCCCGCGAGCGCGACACCGGCGACCACGCCGAGGACCGTGCCCACCAGCCGGCGGTAGCCCTTGACCAGGATCTCGCCCGTCGAGGCGGTGTTGAGGAAGACGACCCAGCAGGTCAGCACCGCCCAGTACCAGCGCTGGCTGGAGAGGAACTCACCGCCGATGATGGCCAGCGTCGAGCCCACCGCGACCTGGAAGGCGGCCCGCGTGGTGGGCCGCTGCAGTCCGGTGCGCTCGTCGGCGGCCTCCTCGGCCGCCTCGTCCAGACCGGCCATCGCGACGTCCTCGGCGTCGAACTCCTCGCGGGAGCGGGCCGTCGCGGGCGTGTCGTCGGACGCGTCCTGCGGACCGTCCAGCGCGAGCCGCAGACCCAGCACGGCGCGCGCGGCCTCACCGATGCCGCGGAAGACGTCCTGCACGGCGGGCGAGGCCGCGGGCAGCTTGTCCTCGTCGCGGTAGCCGAGCAGTCGGTTCCGTACGTGGGCCAGGGCCATGCCGCGGTCGTCGGCACCGCGGCGCGCGATCAGCAGGTGCAGCGCGCCCAGATCCCGGCGCAGGGTGCGGGTCGCGGCGTCCTCGCTCGGCAGCCGCTCGGCGGCGACCTGCACCGGCGCGTGCGGCAGATGCATCGTGATGGTGTCCGCGCGCTCGGCGCTGCGCGCGTTGAGCAGGATGACGCCCAGCCGCTCGGCGGCGATCTCGGCGTCGGCGATACGGCGCTGCAGCCGCGCCGCCGTGGCCTCGTCCCGGGTCCCCTCCTCCAGCCGGCCCTGGATCATCAGGGCCGCCTCGTGCAGCCGGGCGGTGCGCCGCCGCAGACTGTCCAGGACCTTGTCCAGGTCGTCGTCCGGAGTGGCGTCGAGCAGCTCCATCTGCGCCGCCACCAGCTGCGCGAGCCGCGCCCTGAACGCCTCGCGGAGCCGCCGCAGGGTGCGCTGGGGCGTCTCCGGTACGAGGGCGAAACGGGCGACCGCGCTGCACGCGAACGCGACGGCCAGCGTCAGATACAGCTCCGGCAGCGCGCCGACGGTGGCCTGCACGAACAGTGACACGAAGTAGACCTGGAAGCCGATCAGGCCGAGGGCCGTGCCGCGGTCGCCGAACCGCCGCCCGTACACCGCACCGAAGATCAGCAGGACGAAGAAGATGTCACCGGCGATGATCCGGGTGTGCAGCAGCGCCCCCAGCGACATCGCGGCGAGCGCGACGAGCAGGCCGCACGCGAGCGTGACGGCCTGGCCGCGCACCTCCTTCTCCTTGATCGCGAAGGTGGCGACCATGGCCGCCATGGCGCCCGCCACCATGTGCGTGACATCCGTGCCGAGCAGCGCGAGGACGGCCAGGGCCAGCACGATCGCGCCGACCGTCCGCAGCCCCGCCATCAGCCGCAGCAGTCCCGGGTCGGACGCCGCGAAGCGGTCCCAGGTACGAATGCCGGCCCGCCGTGTCGCTGCTATCACGCTGCCGTACTCTCCCGATGCTCGCCATGATCCAAGGAGGCCCCAGCATCGCATGAGTCACGCCCCGGTACCGAGGTCGGCGTTCCGGCGACCGCCGACGGCCGCGAGCATCAGGAAGGTCGGCGGAGGGCCGGGCATTTTCGTTCGGATCATCGGGCTGACCGCAGGAAGATACCGGCGATGTGGAGTCCGGCCTGTTGGCCGGCCCGTTCCGGAATCACCGCGCGGACGCCGCGCTTGCGTGGATGACCGCCCCGGACTGTCACCCGGAACGACCGTGACCTCGCGCCTGCCGGCTCACACAAAACCGCCTAGTCGTGGAAGGCCGTGGTCGACTCGAGTGGGGCCCGCTCGGCCTTGACCCGATTCACCGGCGCCGTCTCGTCGGCGTACCCGAAGGAGATGCCGACGAGCAGCTTCCCTCCAGTGACGCCGAGTTCGGTGCGGACGGTGTCGGCGTAGAAGCTCAACAGTCCCTGCGGGCAACTGTCCACGCCGTAGGCGGTCATCGCCAGGAGCAGTGTCTGCATGTAGGCGCCGACATCCGCGGCCAGTCGGGCCTCTCCGTCACCGTGGACGAAGAGGAAGGCCGCGTGCGGCGCGCCGTAGAAGCGCAGGCTTTGCGCGTCGTAGGCCGCACGTGCCGTGTGATCGTCGGGGCCGATGCCCAGCGCCCCGTACAGTTCGGCGCCGAACGCCGCCCGACGGGTCTGGTGCACCGGCGAGTACATCCCCTCGGAATACGGGAAGTCCACCGAGGTGCGCCGTTCGGCGTGGGCCGTCTGCAGGGCACCGGCCAGGCGCTGACGTGCCGCGCCGCTCACCACCTCCACCTGCCACGGTTGGGCGTTGGAGTTGGACGGCGCGGTGCCGGCCAGCGAGAAGATCCTGCGCATCGTGTCCTCGGGCACGGGTTCCGGGCGGAACGCGCGGGTCGCGTGACGGCCGCGTATCAGCTTCTCCGCGCAACTGCTCAGCTCAGTGGGGACGGACCTGCTCATGGAACTCCTTGATGACGAAAGAGCTTATGTAAACGGTTGCGTTTACATGCGAGGTCACCGTAACGCGCCAGACCGACCTAAGTAAACGCGTGCGTATACTTACTTCATGAACACGACCGTGAGTACGACGGCCACGGGAGCCCGGCGGCGAGGGCGCGGCGGGCGGGAGCGCATTCTGGCTGCCGCCGCCCGGCTGTTCGCGACCCAGGGCATCAGCGCGACCGGCATGGAACAGGTCGCCGAGGAAGCGCCGGTGTCCAAGCGGACGCTCTACCTGCACTTTCGGACCAAGAACGATCTGGTCGTCGCCCACTTGCAGGGCCTCGCACTGTCGGGGGCCACCCTCGAAGGCGTGCTGACCCGCGAGGACATCCCTCCGCGTGAGCGGATCCGCAGGTTGTTCGATCCGCCGGTGGCGGACGCGGCTCCGGTGCGTGGGTGTCCGTTCATCGATGCCGCCGCGGAGTTCCCCGACCCGGAGAGCGCGGTGCACTCCTACGCCCGGGAGCAGAAGCTGCGCATGGTGCAACTGATCGTCGCGGTGGTGACGGAGCTGGGCTGCCGCGAACCCCTCCCACTCGCCGAGCAGCTGGCCACCCTCGCGGACGGGGCGGCCAGCCGTGCCATGGTGCTGGACGATGCGGACTACGGTCGGCATGCGCGGGCGGCGGCGGAAGTCCTCCTCGATCAGGCTCTGCAGGGAAAGACGGGAAAGGGCTGACGCGGAAGACGGCGGGGCAGGCGGCCGGGGCCCGCAAAGGGGGCCCCGGCCGGCGAACCGGCCTGAGAAGACAGCCACGGTCTACCTGGCCGGTCTCCACGTCGCAGGCGTCTTCCTCCGGCCCGCGCGGTGAACCGAACGAAAGCCCCTAGCGGGTGTCCCGCCGCGTCAGGACCGTCCGGCGGACGCGGTGGGCCGCCGCGACCAGGTGCTCCAGTGACGTACGGGTCTCCGGCCAGCCCCTGGTCTTCAGGCCGCAGTCGGGGTTGACCCACAGCCGCTCGGCGGGAACGGCCGTCAGCGCCGCGCGGATCAGGGCCTCGATCTCGTCGGGGTCCGGGACGCGCGGCGAGTGGATGTCGTAGACACCCGGGCCGACCTCGCGCGGGTACCCGGCGGCGGCCAGCTCGCCCGCCACCCGCATATGGGAGCGCGCCGCCTCCAGGCTGATCACATCGGCGTCGAGGTCGTCGATGGCCGGCAGGATGTCGCCGAACTCGGCGTAGCACATGTGCGTATGGATCTGGGTGTCGGGCCGCACGCCGCCGGTGGCGAGCCGGAACGCCTCGGTGGCCCAGGCCAGATACGCCGCGTGGTCGGCGGCGCGCAGCGGGAGCGTCTCGCGCAGCGCCGGCTCGTCCACCTGGATCACCGAGGTGCCCGCAGCCTCCAGATCGGCCACCTCGTCGCGCAGCGCCAGCGCGACCTGGCGCGCGGTGTCGGCGAGCGGCTGGTCGTCGCGGACGAAGGACCAGGCCAGCATGGTGACCGGGCCGGTGAGCATGCCCTTGACCGGCCGCCCGGTGAGCGACTGCGCGTACCGGGTCCAGCGCACCGTCATCGGCTCCGGGCGCGAGACGTCACCGGCCAGCACCGGCGGGCGGACGTAACGGGTGCCGTAGGACTGGACCCAGCCGTGCCGGGTGGCGAGGTAGCCGGTCAGCCGCTCGGCGAAGTGCTGCACCATGTCGTTGCGTTCCGGCTCGCCGTGCACCAGGACGTCGAGCCCGGCCTTCTCCTGGAAGGCGACGACCTCGCGGATCTCCGCCGCGATGCGCTCCTCGTACGCGGCGTCGTCGATCCGCCCGGCGCGCAGGTCGGCGCGCGCGGTGCGCAGCGCGGCCGTCTGCGGGAAGGAGCCGATGGTGGTCGTGGGCAGCGGCGGCAGGCCGAGGTGGGCGCGCTGTGCGGCGGACCGCTCGGGGTACGGCTGGGAGCGCCGGCAGTCGGCGGCGGTGACGGCCGCGGCGCGGGCCCGGACGGCCGGGTCGTGGGTGAGCGCCGCGCCGCTGCGGGAGGCGAGGTCGGCGCGGTTGGCGGCGAGTTCGGCGGCGATGACGCCGGTGCCGTGCGTCAGCCCGCGGGCCAGGGTGACGAGCTCGGCGGTCTTCTGCCGGGCGAAGGCGAGCCAGCGGCCGATCTGCGGGTCGATGTCGCGCTCGGCGGCCGCGTCCAGCGGGACGTGCAGCAGCGAGCAGGAGGCCGCCACGTCCACCCGGTCGGCCAGGCCCAGCAGCGTGCCGAGGGTGGCGAGGGACTTCTCGTGGTCGTCGATCCAGACGTTGCGGCCGTTGACGACGCCCGCGACCAGCCGCTTGCCGGGCAGCCCGCCGGCCGCCGCGAGGTCGTCCAGGTTGCCGGCCGCCGCCTCGGTGAAGTCCATCGCCAGCCCCTCGACGGGGGACTTGGCCAGTACGGGCAGGGCCTCGCCGAGGCGGCCGAAGTAGGTCGCGACGAGCAGTTGCGGGCGGTCGGTGAGGGCGCCGAGGTCGCGGTAGGCACGGGCCGCCGCGTTGAGTTCGGCCGGGGTGCGGTCCTGCACGAGCGCCGGCTCGTCCAGCTGGACCCACTCGGCTCCGGCTGCCCGCAGATCGGCGAGGACCTCCGCGTACACGGGCAGCAGCCGGTCGAGCAGGGTCAGCGGCTCGAAGCCGGGGTCGACACCGGGGGCGGGCTTGGCGAGCAGCAGGTAGGTCACGGGACCGACCAGGACGGGCCGTGCGGTGTGGCCGAGCGCGCGGGCCTCACGCAGCTCGCCGGCCTGCTTGCGCGAGTCGGCCGAGAACACCGTGTCCGGGCCCAGTTCCGGCACCAGGTAGTGGTAGTTGGTGTCGAACCACTTGGTCATCTCCAGCGGCGCCGCGTCCTGCGTGCCGCGGGCCATGGCGAAGTACCCGTCCAGGGCGTCCGTTTCGACGGCGGCGCGGTGCCGGCCGGGGATCGCGCCGACCATGACGCTGGTGTCCAGCACATGGTCGTAGTACGAGAAGTCGCCGGTCGGCACCTCGTGCAGGCCCGCCTCGGCCAGCTGTCCCCAGACGGAACGGCGCAGGTCCGCGGCGGTCTCCCGGAGCGCGTCGGCGGTGACGCGGCCCTTCCAGTACCCCTCGACCGCCTTCTTCAGCTCCCGGTCCGGACCCTGCCGGGGATAGCCGTACACGGTGGCCCGTACGGCCGTGGCGGTGTTCTTGCTGGTCACGTTGCTCTCCTTCGCGAGCGTGTCTCCGAGTGCCCGGCGACGGGCACGAGAGCGCGAAGGGAGTGCACAGCGGACGGGCCGTCACGCACTCGTGTGCCGCGTCCCTGCTGTACGCCGACCCGCCCTCGAGGTCACCGGGAGGCCGCACACGACAGGTCGCGTGCGGGCAACGGGCAGGTCTTCGGACTCACGAGCACGTCCGCGCCCAAGGCACGGACACCTACTGGCCGTCGCTTCCCGGACCCGGTCGGTCCAGTGCGTATGACGGCGGTCGTTCCCGCTCACCGCTGCGGGGCAGTCCCGGATTCCCACCGGGTTCCCTCTTGCGACGCGCCTGTCTGGCGGACAGGGCGAACCAGCTGCACGGGTCAGGCTATGCCCTGCCCCCGTCCGCGTGCCATCACCCCCCCGGTCCGGGCGGCGCACGCCTCGCCGCCCGGCGCGCCACCCGCCGGGCCGACTGTCCGACAAGCTGACCTGACGTGTCGTCAGGCAGAGTGCCGGAATATGTCGCATGTCCCCCTTATCTTGCGCGTATGAGTAGCGTGCCTGATTCCACCTTTAATGACCGGATCGCCATCATCGGTATCGGCTGCCGCCTGCCCGGCCATGCCAACGACCACCGGACGTTCTGGCGGAATCTGGCCGAGGGCCGGGACTGCATCGTCCCGACCCCGGCCGACCGGTACGACGTCACCACCCTGGGCAGCCGGGACCGGGCCAAGCCCGGGCGGCTGGTCGGTGGCCGCGGCGGGTACATCGACGGCTTCGACGCGTTCGACCCGGCGTTCTTCGGCATCAGCCCGCGCGAGGCCACGCACCTCGACCCGCAGCAGCGCAAGCTCCTGGAGGTCTCCTGGGAAGCCCTGGAGGACGGCGGGCAGCGCCCGGCCGGCCTGGCGGGCCGCGACATCGGCGTGTTCATCGGCGCCTTCACGATGGACTACAACATCCTGCACTACGCCGACCTGGACTTCCTGACGGCACACACCACGACCGGCACCATGATGACGATGGTGTCGAACCGCGTCTCGCACGCCTTCGACTTCCGCGGCCCCAGCGTCTCCCTCGACACCGCCTGCAGCTCTTCCCTCGTCGCCGTGCACCTCGCCCGGCAGAGCCTGCTGCGCGGCGAGACCGACCTCGCGCTGGCCGGCGGCACGCTGCTGCACTGCGCGCCGCACTTCACCATCGCCGAGTCCAAGGGCGGCTTCCTCTCCGTCGACGGCCGGTCGCGCGCCTTCGATGCGGCGGCCGACGGCTACGTACGCGCCGAGGGCGTCGCCGTCGTGGCACTGAAACGGCTGGCCGACGCGGTGCGCGACGGCGACTCGGTGCACGCCGTGGTGATCGGCAGCGGGGTGAACCAGGACGGGCGGACCAACGGCATCACCGTGCCGCGCGAGGACGCCCAGGTGGACCTCGTACGGAAGGTGTGCGCCGAGGCGGGCATCGCGCCCGGCAGCCTGCAGTACATCGAGGCGCACGGCACCTCCACCCCGGTCGGCGACCCGATCGAGGCCCGGGCGCTCGGCCGCGTCCTGTCCGCCGGACGACCGCCCGGCGCTCCGTGCTACGTGGGCTCGGTCAAGACCAACATCGGGCACACCGAGGCCGCCGCCGGCATCGCGGGGCTCCTCAAGACGGTGCTCGCTCTGAAGCACGGGAAGATCCCGCCGCATCTGCATCTGGAGCGGCTCAACCCCGCCCTCGACGCGGCCGCGCTGCCCTTTGACATTCCGGACCGGCTGGTCGACTGGCCCGCGCACGACGGGCCCGCCCGGGCGGGCGTCAACTCCTTCGGCTTCGGCGGCACCAACGCCCACGTACTGCTGGAAGAGGCACCGGCACCGGCGCCCGCAGCCCGCCCCGAACCGCCGCAGCGCGACCAGACGATCCTGCCGCTGAGCGCCCGCCACCCGGAGGGGCTGCGCGCACTCGCCACCGGCATCCGGGCCGAGCTCTCCGGCGCGCACGGCACCCCGCCCGCCCTCGCCGACCTCGGCCACACCCTCGCCCACCGTCGCGAACACCACGCGCACCGCCTCGCGGTGGTGTACTCGCCGGCCGCGCCCGACTCGCTGGACGAGGCGCTGGCCGCGTACGAGCGGGACGAGCAGCACCCCCGCGTCGTCACCGGCCACTGCCGCGAGCGCCAACACGTGGGAGCTGCTTGGGTGTTCACCGGAATGGGGCCGCAGTGGTGGGGGATGGGCCGCAGACTGCTGGCGGCCGAACCGGTGTACCGCGCGGCCGTCGAGGCGTGCGACCGCGAGATCCGCGCCCAGGCCGGCTGGTCCCTGCTGGACGAACTCGCCAAGGACGAGGCCGAGTCCAGAATGGGCGAGACCTGGCTCGCGCAGCCCGCCAACTTCGCGCTCCAGACCGGCCTCGCCGCACTGTGGCGCAGCCACGGACTCCGGCCCGACGCCGTCGTCGGCCACAGCACCGGCGAGGTCGCCGCGTGCTACGAAGCCGGGGTCCACACCCTCCCCGAGGCCGTCACGGTGATCCTGCACCGCAGCCGTCTCCAGCACCGGCTGGCCGGCACCGGCACGATGCTGGCCGTCGGGCTGACCGAGGCCGAGGCGGGCCGCCGCGTCCGCGCGCTGCGCGACCGGGTGTCGGTCGCGGCGGTCAACAGCCCCCACGGCGTCACCCTGTCCGGGGACGCGGACGCGCTCCGCGCCCTCGCCGCCGACCTGGAACAGGAACAGGTCTTCGCCCGCTTCCTGGCGGTAGACATCCCGTACCACAGCGTGCGCATGGACCCGATCAGGGACGAACTGCTGGTGGCACTGGCGGATCTGAAGCCGCGCCCGCCCGAGGTACCGCTGTACCTGACGGCCCGCCAGGACGCCACGCCCAGTGACGCGCCGGACGCCGCGTACTGGTGGGAGAACGTCCGCGAGCCGGTCCGCTTCCGGGCGGCCGTCGACCGGCTGGCCGAGGACGGCCACCGCCTCTTCCTGGAGCTCGGACCGCACCCGGTGCTCGGCCACTCGATCACCGAGTGCCTGGAGGCCACGGGCATTGAAGGCCGGACGCTGGCCTCGATGCACCGCCGGGAGGACGAGACCGAACGGTTCCACCGCACGCTCGCCGAACTGCACACGCTGGGCGTCGAGTTGGACTGGGACGGCCTCCAGCCGGGCGGCCGGGTGGTCCCGCTGCCCCGCTACCCCTGGCGCCAGGAGCGGTACTGGTCCGAGCCCGAGGGCATCGCACAGCTCCGGCTCGGCCGCCTCGACCACCCGCTGCTGGGCCGCCGCACCACACACACCCGGCCCACCTGGGAGGTCCGGCTCGACACCGAACAGCTGCCGTACCTCGCGGACCATCGCATCCAGGGCAACGTCGTCTTCCCCGCCGCGGGCTATCTGGAGATGGCGGCACAGGCGGTACGGGCCCTGACCGGCGGCGGCCCCGCGGTGCTGGCCGACATCCGGCTGGCCAAGGCGCTCTTCCTCGACGACGCGCGGCCGACGGCGGTCCAGCTCTCCTTCGCCCCGGATGGCGCGGACTTCACCGTCGCGACGGGCGCGACCGAATCCGCCGTGCACGCCACCGGCGTCGTCCGCGCAGGCCAGCGCCGTGCGCCCGGCCCCGCACTCGACCCGGACGAGGTCCGCTCCCGCACCCGCCGCAGGCTCTCCGGCCGCGAGACGTATGCGGCGCTGGCCGGGCAGGGGTACGAGTACGGCCCGGCGTTCCAGGGCATCGAGGAGGTCTGGACCGGGCCCGGCGAGGCGCTGGCCCGCATCCGGCCGCCGGCCGCGCTCGACGGCGGCGCGGCGGACAGTCACTGCCACCCGGCCCTGCTCGACGCCGCCTTCCAGACCCTGCTGACGACTCTGCTGACGGAGGACGACCGTGCGTCCGGCGGCATCCGTCTGCCGCTCGCGATCGCCGAGGTACGCCTCGACCCGGTCGGCGACCGCCCGTTCTGGGTGCACGCCACCCTCACCCGCCAGGACGCCGACGAGATCACCGGCGACCTCGCGCTGTACGCCGAGGACGGCACCCCACTGGGCGGGATCACCGGTTTCCGAGCGGCGGACGTCGAACGCGCCGCGGCCTCGGTCGGCCTCGGCACGATCGACAACTGGCTGGCCGAGGTCGTCTGGACCGACGCCGAAAACCTTCCGGAGAACACCGACAGCCTTCCGGAGGACACCGACAGCCTTCCGGAGGGCACCGGCAGTCTTCCGGAGGGCACCGACAGCCTTCCGGAGGGCACCGGCAGTCTTCCGGAGGGCACCGGCAGTCTTTCGGAGGACGCGGATCGCCCCGGTGACCTGCTGGTCTTCGCCGACGAGGGCTCGCTCGCCGAGCAGTTGGCCGGGCTCACGCGGGACCGCGGCAAACGCTGCCACCTGGTGCGGCCCGGTACGCACTACACCCACGGCCCGACGGAATCCACCGTCCCGCCCGACTCGGCCGAGGACCTGACCCGCCTCTTCGCCGACCTCGACACCCCCTTCGACGCCGTCGTCCACCTGTGGAACCTGGACCTGCCGGCGCTGGACGGGGCCACCCGTACGGAACTGGACCGGTACGCAGAGATCGGGACGTACTCGCTGGTCCGCCTCGCGCAGCTGCTGCCGGACGCGCAGCCCGGCGCCCGGCTGCACATCGTCACCCGCGGCACCCAGGCCGTGGCCGCAGGCGACCCCGTCGAACCGCTGGGCGCCGCCGCCTGGGGACTCGGCCGGGTCCTGTGGCAGCAGGAACTCACCGCGCAGCGCGGCAAGTTGATCGACCTTCCGGCCGAGCCCGCCGAGGGGGAGGCCGAGGCGCTCTGGCGCGAGCTGGTGGACACGGGCGACGAGGAAATCGCGCTGCGCGGCGGCCAACGACGCACCAGCCGGCTCCGCCCGCCCGCCGGCCTCTCCCGCCCGCTGCCGCTGCGGCTGCGCCCCGACGGTGACTACCTCGTGACCGGCGCGTTCGGCGCACTCGGCCGGGTGCTCTGCCGCACCCTCGTGGAGCGCGGCGCCCGCCGGCTGATCCTGGTGGGCCGCACCCCGCTGCCCGACCGCACACAGTGGCACCGCACCGACCCCGGCACCCCCGCCGGTCAGCGGATCGCCTTCCTCAAGGAGCTGGAGGCGCTCGGCGCCCAGCCGGTCCCGGCCCCGCTGGACATCACCGACGAGGCGGCGCTGACCGCCTGGCTGGCGGACCGTGCAAGCCGCCAACTCCCGCCCATTCGCGGGGTGTTCCACCTCGCGGGCGAGGTCAGGGACGCACTGGTACCGGAGATGGACCGTGCGGCATTCGACGCCGCGTACGCGCCCAAGGTGGCCGGCGGCTGGCTGCTCCACCACCACCTGCGCGACGAACCGCTGGACCACTTCGTCCTCTTCGGCTCCATCGCGGCCCTGCTGACCACCGCCGGGCAGACCAACTACGCGGCCGGCAACGCCTTCCTGGACGCGCTCGCCCACCACCGCAGGGCCCGCGGCCTGCCCGCGCTCAGCCTGGCCTGGGGTCCCTGGGAGGCCGGCATGATCGAGGAGCGCGGCCTCGCGGAGCACTACCGCACGGCACGCGGCATGAGTCCGCTCTCGCCCGCCGCCGGCATGGCCGTACTGGAGCGCACCATCGGCCAGGAGCGGGCGCAGCTCGCCGTCGCCACCGTGACCGACTGGCGGACCGCCACCGCCTGGTACGCCGCGCCGCCCCCGCTCGTCGCCGACCTGGCGGCGGCCGCCGCCGACACCCCGGCGACCGAGGCGCGCGGCACCTTCCTGGAGACCTTCCACGCGACGGAGGGCGAGGAGGCCCGCCGCCACCTGATCACGGAGCGGTTCAGTGAGCTGGTTGCCGCTGTGCTCGGCGTACCGTGCGAAAGCGTCGACCCGGCGGCCGGGCTGCTCGCGCTGGGCCTGGACTCCCTGCTGGCGATGGAGCTGCGCGCCAGGGCCGGCACGGAGCTGGGCGTCACGGTCCCGGTGGTGGCGCTGCTCAGCGGCGAGCCGGTCGAAGCGCTGACCACCCGGCTGTACGAAGGGCTGCTGGCGGCCGGCGGGCCCGAGGCCGCGCCCGCGGCGGAGCAGCACATCGACGAGGAGCGGTACCCCCTCACGTACAACCAGAAGGCGCTGTGGTTCCTCCGGGAACTCGACCCGGACGCGTACGCCTACAACATCGGCGGCGCGACGCTGGTGCACAGCGAACTCGACCCGGACCTGTTCGTCACCGCCTTCCGCCTCCTGGTGGAACGGCATCCGTGCCTGCGGACCACCTTCGTCGCGGAGGAGGGACGTCCCGTGCAGCGCGTCTCCCCGGAGGCGCGCGTCGACGTGGCCGTGGTCGACGCGCAGGGCGAGGACTGGGACGCCGTACGCGAACAGCTGATCCAGGAGTACCGCAGGCCGTACGACCTGACGCGCGGCCCGCTGGTCCGGCTCCGCCTCTACAAGCTCGCCCCGGACCGCTGGGTGACCCTCAACGGCGTCCACCACATCATCTCCGACGCCCACTCCGTCTTCACCTTCGTCGAGGAGGTGTTCGCGCTCTACGACGCGCTGCGGCACGGCAGGCCGGCCGAACTCCCGCCGCTGCCCGCCCGCTACCTGGACTTCCTCAACCAGCAGAACAGCCTGCTCGCCGGACCCGAGGCGCAGCGCATGCTCGACTACTGGCGGGCGCATCTGCCGGCGCGCATCCCTCACCTGGAACTGCCCACGGACAAGCCCCGCCCCGCGGTGGCCACCCACCGTGGCGCCTCCGAGTTCTTCGAGATCGACGCCGCGCTCGGCGCCCGGGTGCACGCGCTGTCGCTCCGTCACGGCGTCACGCCCTTCATGGTGCTGCTGAGCGCGTACTACCTGCTGCTGCACCGCTACTCGGGCCAGGACGACCTCATCGTCGGCAGCCCCGTCAGCGGCCGCACCCGCCCGGAATTCACCCCGGTGTACGGCTACTTCGTCAACCCGCTGCCGCTCCACGTCAGCCTGGCCGGGGACCCTTCGGTGGCCGAGCTGCTCGCCCGTACCCGCGACACGGTGCTGGGCGGCCTGGACAACGGGGAGTACCCGTTCGTCCTCCTGGTCGAGCAACTGGGGCTGCCGCACGACGCAAGCCGCTCGGCCGTGTTCCAGTCGATGTTCGCCCTGCTCACCCACCAGCTCGGCGAGGAGCTGTCGGGATACCGGGCGGAGAACATTCAACTCCCGGAGCAGGAAGGGCAGTTCGACCTGACGCTGGTGGCCTGCGAGGAACCCGCGGACGGGCGCTTCACCTGCGCGCTGAAGTACAACACCGACCTGTTCCACGCGGCGACGGCCCACCGGATGGCCGGGCACTACCTGAACCTGCTGGACGCGCTGACCCGCGCCCCCGCCGAGGCACCGGCCGCCCGGCTGCCCCTGCTCGGCCCCGAGGAGCGCGACCGCATCCTGACCCGGTGGAGCGGGACGGGCCGGACCGCGGACCACGATGTGCCGGTACCCGACCTCATCCGGCGGCGCGCCGCCGAACGGCCCGGAGCCGTCGCCGTCGTGGCCCCCGTGGCAGCCGGCGAAACCCACCGGCTCACCTATGCCGAGCTGGACGAACGGTCCCGCGGGGCGGCCCGCCGGCTGCGCGCACTGGGCGTGCGCGACGGCGCCGTGGTGGCCGTCCGCATGGCCAAGTCGCCGGAGCTGATCGTCACGCTCCTCGCGGTGCTGCGGGCGGGCGGCTGCTACCTGCCGCTGGATCCCGGGCACCCGGCCGACCGGACGGCCCGCCTGGTCGCGGACGCGGGCGCCGTCCTGCTCGTGGCGGACCGGGCCGCCGAGCCCGGCGGGAACGGGCCCGCGGTGGTCACCCCGGACGACCTGGACGCGCCGGCGCCGGAGGACAGCGGTACCTCGGCAGCCACCGAGCCGCCGATCGACCTGGACGCGCCCGCCTACGTCCTCCACACCTCCGGCTCGACCGGCCGCCCCAAGGCCGTCCGGGTCAGCCACCGCAACCTCGCCGCCGTGCACGCCGCCTGGCGCACCGAGTACGGCCTCGACGACGGGGCCGGCGTCCACCTCCAGATGGCCGCCCCCTCCTTCGACGTCTTCACCGGCGACCTGGTGCGCGCGCTGTGCTCCGGCGGCACCCTGCTCCTCGCCGACCGCGATCTGCTCTTCGACACCCACCGGCTCTACCGGACCATGGCCGAGGAGCGGGTCGACTGCGCGGAATTCGTCCCGGCGGTCGCCCGCGGCCTGATCGGCCACTGCGAGGCGGCCGGACTGCGGCTGGACTTCCTGCGCCTGCTCATCGTCGGCTCGGACACCTGGCGGGCGGGCGAGCACCGGCGGCTGCACGCCCTGTGCGGACCGCGGACCCGACTGATCAACTCGTACGGGCTGACCGAGGCCACCATCGACAGCGCGTACTTCGAAGGCCCGGTGGACGGCCTCGCACCGGGCGCGACCGTCCCGATCGGCCGCCCGCTGCCCAACAGTGAGCTGTACATCCTCGACCGGTACGGCGAGCCGGTGCCGCCCGGCGTGACCGGCGAGCTCTTCATCGGCGGCGCCGGCCTCGCGACCGGCTACCTCGGCGACCCGGAGGAGACCGCGCGCCGCTTCCCGGTGTGCGTGCTGGACGGCACTCCGCGCCGGCTCTGCCGCACCGGCGACCTGGCCCGCTGGTCGGCGGACGGCACGGTCCATCTGCTCGGACGCGTGGACCGCCAGGTCAAAGTGCGCGGCCACCGCGTGGAGACCGGCGAGGTCGAGGACCGGCTGGCCCGCTGCGCCGCGCTGCGCCAGGTCCACGTCACGACCCGCCGGACCGACGGCGGCGACAACACCCTGTGCGCCTACTACGTACCGGACGAAGGGGCCCGCGTGGACCGGGGCGAGCTGCGCCGGCGGCTCGCCGAACACCTCCCCGCCTACATGATCCCCTCGCACTTCGTGGCGCTGCCCGCACTGCCGCTGACCGCGAACGGCAAGGTCGACGCCGCCGCACTGCCCGCTCCCGTCCACGAGCCGGAGACCCGGGCCCCCGAAGCCCCGGCCACTCCCTACGAGGTACGGATGGCCGTGCACTGGCAGGCCCTGCTCGGCCGCGAACGCCTCGGCCCGCACCACGACTTCTTCGAGGAGGGCGGACACTCGCTCGCCCTCATCGAGCTGATCCACCACCTGCGCATCGAGTACGGCACGGAGATCCCCGTCGGCCCGCTGTTCAAGGACACCACGCTGCGCGGCATGGCCCGCACGGTCGAGCGGGTGGTCGCCGGCACATCGGGCGAGGCCGTGCCGTACGTCTGCTTCGGCCCCGACGACCCGGTACCGGACCGGACGCTCTTCTGCTTCCCGCCCGCGGGCGGCCACGGCGCTGCCTACCGCGAACTCGCCACTCACCTCCCTGACTTCCACGTCGTCGCGTTCGACTACCTCCCCGGCGAGGCCAAGGTCGCCCGCTATGCCGATCTGATCGAGGGCCGGCAGCCGGAAGGGCCGTGCGCTCTCCTCGGCTACTCGCTCGGCGGCAACCTCGCCTTCGAAGTGGCCAAGGAGCTCGAACGCCGGGGGAGGGAAGTGTCCCGGCTGGTCCTGCTGGACTCCTATCGCTTCACGGAGGCCGGGCCGCTGGGCGCCGAGCAGCTGGCCCGCTTCGAGGAAGGGCTGCGCGACCGGCTGGGGGAGCGGGCCGGCGCCGGCCCGCTCGCCGAGGAGACCATCGGCCAGGCCCGGGACTACCTCAACTTCTGCTGCCGCACGCCGAATCTCGGCACCGTCGCCGCACCGATCACGGTGATCGCCGCCGAGCGGAGCGGACTGCCGTACGTACTCGGGAAACGGGCCGGCTGGCAGGAGAGTTCCCGTTCCGGCGCGGTCCGGCTCGACGGCTCCGGCACCCACGACGAGCTGCTCGATCCCGCGCACCTCGGCCACAACGCCCGGCTCGCCCGCGAGGCCCTGGCGGGCGCGGAGTGCGGGGTGCCCGCGTGACGCGCCGTACACCGCCGCTGATCCCGGGCCGCAACACCGCGGCGACCACCGGTGACCTGGTCGTCTTCGTCGTCGGCATGCGCATCAACAGGTTTCGCTCGCCGCGGGACTGGGTGCCGGTGAGCCGGGCGACGGGGCCGGTGATCAGAGAGCTGATGACCGCCCGGGACAGTGGCCTGCTGGGCTCCCGGACCCGGCTGGGCCTGCCCCGGGTGATCGAGGTGATCCAGTACTGGGAGTCGCAGGAGAAGCTGCTCGCGTACGCCTCGGACGCGCGGCGGCAGCACCGGCCCGCGTGGGCGGAGTTCAACCGGCGGGTCCGGGAGAGCCGCGGCGCCGTGGGCATCTTCCACGAGAACTACACCGTGTCGGCGGGCGCGTACGAGACGATCTATGTCGACATGCCGCTGTACGGGCTGGCCGCCGCCACCGGAATCCGCCCCGTCGGCGAGCGCGGCGACACGGCGGCCGCCCGGCTGGGCCTCCGGTGAGCCTCGAGCGGTAAGCCTTGAACGGGTCTCCTACCGCCCGGCCTCGCCGAGCAGCGCGGTGGAGAGCCCGCACAGCGCCGTGATGAGGTCCTGCCCCAGCAGCCGCCAGCGCGCCTCCGCCTCCCGCTGCTCGATCCGGCCGTTGGCCAGGTCGTACTCCAGCTCCGCGAAGGCGTGCACGCTGAGCTGCCGCACCATCGCGCTGTACCGCTGGAACAGCCCGGGCGGGAAGTCCTTCCGCCGCACCGCGCCGTGCGTGTTGAGCATGCGGATCGACGGCGTGTTCAGCTGCTCCTGGATCACGTACTCCCGCAGCGCCGGTTCCACGATCGCCTGGGCGAAGAAGCGCGCGCCCCAGGTCGGCGCGGCCGCTTCGATGTGGTACTCGACGCCCGGCAGGATGAGGCACGCGTAGTGCTCCTCCCGCGTCACCGGCCGCTCCGTGGCGAGCAGCGTCTCCACCATGGCGATGCGGCGCTCCTCGATGACGTCCGTGTAGCTCGACAGGATCGCCTTGATGAGCTCGTCACGGCCGTTGAAGTGGTACTGCACCGCGGAGTTGTTGCGCTGGCCGGCCGCCTCGCTGATCTGCCGGACCGAGACGTTCGCGAAGCCCTTCTCGGCGTAGAGCCGCTCCGCGGTGCGCATGAGCTTCTGCCGCGCGACCGCGGAGCGGGAGGACGGCGGGGCGGCCGGTGCTGGCGTCATCATTCCGCGAGTCGGATGGCTCCGGTCGGGCACCCCGCGGCCGCGGCGCGCACCTCTTCGAAGTCCTCGGGCGACGGCGCTTCCGCCAGGAGCATCACGACACCGTCCTCCTCCCGCTGGTCAAAGACCTGATCGGCCCTGAGCACACACAATCCGCTGCCGCAGCACGCTTCCTGGTCCACGGTGATCTTCATGCTACCTCCTCGTTCCCCGCCGCCCCGGTGCTCCAAAACCTCACCAGGTGACCCACAGTTCCTCCAGGCCGCCGGCCGCGACGCCGTCCCGGGGGCGCAGCTCCTCCGGCTTGTCCCGCAGCCGCAGGCCGGGCAGCCGCCTGGCGAACGTGCCCAGGACGACCTGCAGTTCCACCCGGGCCAGCGTCTGGCCGACGCAGAAGTGCGGACCCGCGCCGAAGGTGACGTGCTGGCTGTTGTTCTCGCGGCGCGGGTCGAACCGGTCGGGCTCGGGGAACTTGCGCGCGTCCCGGTTGGCGGCCGCCATGTTGACCAGCAGGTTGCTGCCCGCGCCGACCGGGACCCCGCCGACCTCGGTGTCCTCCGTGATGAACCGGGGAATGCCGACGCCCGCGAGCGGGTCCATCCGCAGGGACTCCTCCACCGTGCCCCGGATCAGCTCCGGGTCGGCGACCACCGCCTCGTAGCGCTCCCGTTCGGCCAGCAGCAGCGCCGTCATCTTCATGATCATGTTCGAGGTGGTCTCGTGGCCGGCCAGCAGCAGGCCGCGCGCCGTGGAGACCAGCTCGTCGTGGCTGAGCCGGCCGTCCTCGCTGTCCGAGATCAGCGTCAGCTCGCTGAGCAGATCGTCACCCGGGTGCGCGCGCTTCCGCTCGACCAGGTCCGAGGCGTAGTCCAGGAACGCCTGCTGCGCCGCGTCGACCTCCTCCTGCGTGTACTTGGTCAGCGTCAGCGCCACCTCCGACCAGTACGCGAACTTCTCCTGGTCCTCGCTCGGCGCGCCCAGCAGGGCGCAGATGACCTGGACCGGCAGCGGCAGCGCGAGGGCCGTGCGGAGGTCGGCGGGGGAGCCCCCGGCCAGCATGGCGTCCACCAGCTCGTCGGCCATGCCCTGGATGCGCGGCCGCCACGCCTCCATCTTCTTCACCGTGAAGGCGCGACTGAGCAGCCGGCGCCAGCGCTGGTGGCCCGGGCCCTCCTGGATGTCCGTGGCGCCGGGGTTGCGCCGGCTGAACATCCCGCCGTCCTCGGTGTTCGACAGGCGCGCCCCGCCCTCCCGCGCGAGGTTGCGGCTGAACCGCGGGTCGGCCAGCAGGGTGCGGACCTCGTCGTATCCGGTCAGCAGCCCGACGACGTCGCCGCTGGGCATGCGCACGTGCGCCACCGGGCACTTCGCGCGGTTCTCGGCCCACTCCTGCGGCGGCTCCAGTACGTGGGGCTGGGCGAACGGGTAGTCGGGGATCGGTGTGGCGGCCTCGTCGGTCATGGGGGTCTCCTCCGGGCATCGGCAACCCGGCCACCGTAAGACGCGTGTCTTACTAAGGCAATCGTCTTAAGTTCGATTGGCTGATACCGAACGCCAGTTGAGTGGTAGAGACCACTTGTCGGCGACCTTCGGCGCCCATATGATCCCGCCAGGTTGTGCAGAGCGAAACGTCCATTGCGTATGTTGCAATGACGCGGGCTCCGGTCCGCCATGTGTGGCAGCGCTCGATCTGTAGGGGTGCCGATGACCGCGTATGCCCGAATAGCCGCTCCACTGGCGGGGCTTGTCCTCGCCGGCCTCGCCGTCACCGGCTGCGCTCCGCAGACCTCGGCGAGCGGCGGGACCAAGGACGAGAAGAGCGGGACGCTGCGCGTGTGGCTGTTCCGGGAGGTCGGCAACAAGCCCAAGGAGAAGGTCGTCGACGCGGCCGTCGCCGCGTTCGAGAAGCAGCACAAGGGCACCGACGTGCAGGTCGAGTACATCCCGGTCGACACCCGCGCCCAGCGCATCAAGGCCGCGTTCAACGACCCCGCGAGCGCGCCGGACCTCATCGAGTACGGCAACACCGACACCGCCGGCTACGTCAAGGACGGCGGCCTCGCCGACGTCACCGCCGAATACACCGCCTGGAAGGAAGCGAAGGACACCGACCCCACCGCGAAGCAGTCCGTGACCGTCGGCGGCAAGGTCTACGGCGCGCCGCTCTTCGTCGGCGTGCGCGCGCTGTACTACCGCACCGACGTCCTGAAGGACCTGGGCATCGCCCCGCCCGAGTCCCAGGCGGAGCTGGTCGCCGCCGCGAAGAAGATCCACAAAGCCCGGCCCGGCCTCTACGGCCTCGCGGTCGGCGGCGCGTACACCTACGGCGCCCTGCCCTTCCTCTGGGCCCAGGGCGGCGAACTCGCCGTACAGCGCGGCGACACCTACCGGGCCGCCGTCAACACCCCCGAGGCCCGCAAGGGCATCGAGACGTACGCCGCCCTCTTCGGCGACGCCAACTGCCCGGCCGACAAGTGCGCCTCCATGGGCGGCAACGCCACCGTCACCGCCTTCACCTCCGGCAAGGCGGCCATGGCGATCGGCGGCGACTTCAGCCACGCCGCCGTCGAGGCGAGCAAGGCCAAGGGCAAGTACGCGGTCGTCCCGCTGCCCGGGGCGAAGAAGGGATCGATCGCCCCGGCCTTCGCGGGCGGCAACAACATCGGCGTCCTGAAGAGCACCTCGCACCGCACCCTCGCGGTGGCCCTCATGAAGTCGCTGACCGGCAAGGAATCCCAGCGCCGGCTCTTCGACGCGATGGGCTTCCTGCCGACGTACACCGACGTACTGGACGAGGCCGCGAAGAAGCAGCCGTACGTCGCGCCGTTCGTCAAAACCCTGCACGCCGGCGCCAAGTTCGTCCCCGCCTCACCGGCCTGGGGCCAGATCGACGCCTCGCTGATCCTCCCGACCATGTACCAGGAGATCGTCAGCGGCCGTAAGAGCGTGGCCCGGGCGTCCGACGACGCGGCGAAGAAGATGGACGCCGCGTTCTCCGCCGCGCAGTGAGGACGCACCGTTGACCGCCCTGCGCCGCCCCGGCTGGACCCCCTGGCTCTACCTGCTGCCCGCGCTCGTCCTGCTCGCCGGACTGCTCGTCTACCCGATCTACCAGCTCGGCCTGATCTCCTTCCTGGAGTACACCCAGGCCCAGGTCAGCGGCGGGCAGCCGACCTCCTTCCAGGGATTCGGCAACTACGCGGCGCTCTTCGGCGACGGCGAGTTCTGGCGGGTGCTCCTCGCCACCGTCCTCTTCGCCGCCGCCTGCGTGCTCGCCACCCTCCTGGCCGGCTGCGCCCTCGCCGTCCTGCTCACCCGCGTCCGCGCGCTGCCCCGGCTCGTCCTGATGCTGGCCGCGCTCGGCGCCTGGGCCACCCCCGCCATCACCGGCTCCACCGTCTGGGTCTTCCTCTTCGACCCCGACTTCGGCCCCGTCAACAGGGTGCTCGGGCTCGGCGACTTCTCCTGGACGTACGGCCGGTACAGCGCGTTCGTCCTGGTCCTCCTCGAAGTCGTGTGGTGCTCGTTCCCGTTCGTGATGGTGACCGTGTACGCGGGCATCCGCGCCGTCCCCGCCGAAGTGCTGGAGGCGGCCGCGCTCGACGGCGCCTCGCAGTGGCGCACCTGGCGCTCGGTCCTGGCGCCGATCCTGCGGCCGATCCTCGTCGTCGTCACCATCCAGTCGGTCATCTGGGACTTCAAGGTCTTCACCCAGATCTATGTGATGACGGGCGGCGGCGGCATCGCCGGACAGAACCTCGTGCTCAATGTGTACGCGTACCAGAAGGCGTTCGCCTCCTCGCAGTACAGCCTCGGCTCGGCCATCGGCGTCGTCATGCTGCTGATCCTGCTGGCCGTCACGCTGGTGTACCTGCGCATCGTGCGGCGCCAGGGGGAGGAACTGTGAGCCTGCCGATCATGAGGGCGGTCCGGCGGCCGGGACGGCTGGCCGCCGAGGCCGCCGCCCTGGCCATCGCCGCCCTCGTCGCCTTCCCGCTGTACTGGACGGTCCTCTCGGCCTTCAAGCCGGCGAACGAGATCCAGTCCACCGACCCCCGCCCCTGGACCCTCGCCCCCTCCCTCGACGCCTTCCGCCGCGTCTTCGAGCAGCAGGACTTCGGCCGGTACTTCCTCAACAGCCTGTTCGTGGCCGGTACGGTCGTCCTCGCCTCCGCGCTGATCGCCTTCCTGGCCGCCACCGCGGTCACCCGCTTCCGCTTCCGGTTCCGCACCACCCTGCTGATCATGTTCCTGGTCGCGCAGATGGTGCCGGTCGAGGCGCTCACCATCCCGCTGTTCTTCCTCATGCGGGACTTCGGGCAGCTCAACACCCTCGGCTCGCTGATCCTGCCGCACCTCGCCTTCTCGCTGCCGTTCGCCATCTGGATGCTGCGCGGCTTCGTCAGGGCGGTGCCGGACGCGCTGGAGGAGCAGGCCGCGATCGACGGCGCGAGCCGCACCCGCTTCCTCTGGCAGATCCTCTTCCCGCTGGTCTTCCCCGGCCTCGCCGCGACCAGCGTCTTCTCCTTCATCTCCACCTGGAACGACTTCCTGTTCGCCAAGTCCTTCCTCATCAGCGACACCTCGCAGTCCACCCTGCCCATGGCACTGCTGGTCTTCTTCAAGCCCGATGAGAACGACTGGGGAGGGATCATGGCCGCCTCTACCGTGATGACCCTCCCCGTCCTGGTCTTCTTCGTACTCGTACAGCGCCGACTGGTCTCCGGACTGGGCGGCGCGGTCAAGGACTGATGCCATGAACGCCCAACTGCTGCCTATTCCACGCCACTTGGATGTCACCGGCGGTGCCGGATGCGTCCTGGAGGCGTCCACCACGCTCGCGGCCGGTCCCGGCACCGAAACCACCGAGCGCTGGCTGCGCGGCACGCTGGGCGCCGCGCTGGGACTGACGCTCCCGCCGGGCCCGGCCGACGCGTCCGGCACGATCACCCTCGCCGTCGAGGACGGCTTCCCGCCCGAGGACTATCGGCTCGACACCACCGGCGGCGCCGTACGGATCACCGGCGGCGGCCCGGCCGGCGTCTTCTGGGGCGCCCAGACCCTGCGCCAGCTCCTCGGCGCCGACGCCTTCCGTCGCGCCCCCCTCCACGCCGAGGCGACCTGGGGCCTGCCCGCCGTACGCATCGGGGACGGCCCCCGCTTCTCCTGGCGCGGCATGATGCTCGACGTCGCCCGGCACTTCCTCCCCAAGGACGACGTGCTGCGCTACCTCGACCTGCTCGCCGCGCACAAGCTGAACGTCTTCCACTTCCACCTCACCGACGACCAGGGCTGGCGCATCGAGATCAAGCGCCACCCGCGCCTCACCGAAGTCGGCTCCTGGCGCGCCCGCACCAAGTGGGGCCACCGCGCGTCGGAACTGTGGGACGAGACGCCGCACGGCGGGTACTACACGCAGGACGACGTCCGGGAGATCGTCGCGTACGCCGCCGAGCGGCACATCCGCGTCGTCCCCGAGATCGACATCCCCGGCCACTCGCAGGCCGCCATCGCCGCCTACCCGTGGCTCGGCAACACCGACGTCGTCGACACCGCTGCCCTCCAGGTCTGGGACAACTGGGGCGTCAGCCCGCACATCCTCGCCCCCACGGACGCCACCCTCCGCTTCTACGAGGGCGTCCTGGAGGAGGTACTGGAGCTCTTCCCGGCCGACGTCTCACCCTTCGTGCACATCGGCGGCGACGAGTGCCCCAAGGACCAGTGGCGGCGGTCCCCGGCCGCGCAGGCCCGCATCGCGGAGCTGGGCCTCGCCGACGAGGACGGACTCCAGTCCTGGTTCATCCGCCACTTCGACCGCTGGCTGACCGCGCGCGGCCGCCGCCTCATCGGCTGGGACGAGATCCTGGAGGGCGGCCTCGCCGAAGGCGCCGCGGTCTCCTCCTGGCGCGGCTACGCGGGCGGCATCGCCGCCGCCGAGGCCGGGCACGACGTCGTGATGTGCCCGGAGCAGCAGGTGTACCTGGACCACCGCCAGCACGGCGGCCCCGACGAGCCGATGCCCATCGGCTACGTACGCACACTGGAGGACGTCTACCGGTTCGAACCCATCCCGCCGGGCCTTTCCCCCGAGGCCGCCGGGCACATCCTCGGCACCCAGGCCAACGTCTGGACCGAGGTCATGCAGAACCGCTCCCGCGTCGATTACCAGGTCTTCCCCCGGCTCGCCGCGTTCGCCGAGGTCGCCTGGTCCGCGCTGCCGAGGCCGGCGGAACGGGACTACCCGGCCTTCGAGGCGCGGATGGCCGGTCACTACGCGCGACTGGACGCACTCGGCGTCGACTACCGCCCGCCCGGCGGTCCGCTGCCCCGGCAGCGCCGGCCCGGCGTGCTCGGCCGGCCGATCGAGGGCGCACCGCCGGAGGTGTGACACCGGCACCGCTGTACGACGTGACGTACCGGCACACCGCTCTACGGCCTGATGTACCGCACACCTCAGAAGGGCATACGGGAGCGGCCCCTACGGCCGGCGCGGCCGCTCTTCCCCACCGCCCGGTTGCTGCTGCGGAACGGCGCGCTCAGCAGCCGCCCCACAAAGCCGGGAGCCTTGCCCGCCCCACGCGCGCCCGCACCGAGCGACTTCTGCGTGCCCCGCTGCGGGCGCCGGGACAACCTCGGTACGACGAACCCCAGGACCAGCATGAGCACACACACGACAGCGATGACCGCTACCACCATCACGCTCTCCTCTCCGCTGCGGGCTGTCCCACCCCTCCCGACTACCCCCGGGAACGGACCTCACGGCCATTACCGCGCCGACGGCCGGTTTCGCCCACTGGCCGCCGCTGCCGGAATTACCGGCTCCGTCTTTCGGTGATCCGGCCGAACATCGCCTACGCTCGACGGATGGCGAAGTACTTTGACGTGCACCCCGAAAACCCGCAGCCGCGCACCATCGGCAGTGTGGCCGACAGCATCCGCTCGGGCGCGCTCGTCGCCTACCCGACGGACTCCTGTTTCGCCCTCGGCTGCCAGCTGGGCAGCCGGGACGGCATCGACCGGATCAAGTCCATCCGGAACCTCGACGACCGCCACCACTTCACCCTGGTGTGCCAGAACTTCGCGCAGCTCGGCCAGTTCGTCCAGATCGACAACGACGTGTTCCGGGCCATCAAGGCCGCGACGCCCGGCAGTTACACCTTCATCCTCCCGGCGACGAAGGAAGTGCCGCGCAAGCTGCTGCACGCGAAGAAGAAGACGGTCGGCGTCCGCATCCCCGACCACGTCGTCGCGCAGGCGCTCCTCGCCGAACTGGGCGAGCCGCTGCTCTCCAGCACCCTGCTCCTGCCCGACGAGGACGAACCGCTGACGCAGGGCTGGGAGATCAAGGAACGGCTCGACCACGTGGTGGACGCGGTGGTCGACTCGGGCGACTGCGGCACCGAGCCGACCACGGTCATCGACTTCTCCGGCAGCGAACCCGAGATCGTCCGCCGGGGAGCGGGCGACCCGACGCGGTTCGAGTGAGCGCTGTTACCGGCTGAGCCCCCGCACCTCAGCCCGCGCCGGCCGGGGACGCCCCCGGCCGGCGCTGCGACGCAGCCCGGCTCAGCCGATCTTGACGGACCGGATTTGAACGATCGGCCACCACGTCTCACTGGACGTTCCCGTCGCACCCGGCAGTACGGCATGGCCCTCGTCCCCCGAGCAGTTGTCGAAGGCGTACCAGTGGATCGTCCTGTTGGTGTTGTTGGTGACTCTCTTGTCGCCGTAGTCGCCGACCACGACGTTGTAGCACTGGCCGTCCTTGGGGTCGGTCAGCTTCTGCACGCCCGGTCCGTAGAAGTCCAGGGTGCCCGTGGCCGCGTGCGCCGTGCCCGAACCGAGGATCGCGAGGGAGACGGCGGCCGCCCCCATCGTGACCTGCCGCACCACGTTCTTGACTCGCATCGCCATCGCCATGTCCCGTCTCCAGAAGATGAGTTGTCCGGAGGGAAAGGTAGACGGCGGCTTTATGCAGCGCGTATCGGGCTGTTGTCGCGACGCCCGGAACTCGCCTCCGCCGGACGGACTCCGGACGGGAGCCCTGCGGCCCTGCCCGCCCTCGGCTCCAGCAGCTGCCGGATGTCGCGTGCGGCGGCGCGGCCCGCCCGGTTCGCGCCGATGGTGCTGGCCGAGGGGCCGTAGCCGACGAGGTGGACCCGGGGGTCGCGGACGGTGCGCGTACCGTCCATGCGGATGCCGCCGCCGGGGTCGCGGAGGCGGAGCGGGGCGAGGTGGTCGATGACCGGCCGGAAGCCGGTCGCGAGCAGGATGGCGTCGGCCGCGTAGCCACTGCCGTCGGCCCAGCGGACGCCGTCCTCCGTGATCCGGTCGAACATCGGCCGGCGCACGAGCACGCCCCGCTCCCGGGCCCGCCGCATCGCCTCGGTCATCGGCAGGCCGGTGACCGAGACCACACTGCGGGGCGGCAGGCCCTGGCGGACGCGGTCCTCGACCTGGGCCACGGCGGCGCGGCCGCGCTCCTCGTCGAAGGGGCCCTCCCGGAAGACCGGCGGCCGCCGGGTCACCCAGGCCGTGTCCGCCGCGACCTCGGCGATCTCCATCAGGTGCTGTACGGCGGAGGTGCCGCCGCCGACCACGACGACCCGCTGCCCGGCGAACTCCTGCGGGCCGCGGTAACCGGCGGTGTGTAGCAGACGCCCGCGAAACCGCTCCTGACCAGGGAAGTGCGGCCAGAAGGGACGGTCCCAGGTGCCGGTCGCATTCACCAGCGCCCGGGTCGCGTACGTCCCCTCGGAGGACTCCACGAGCAGCCGGCCGCCGGGCTCGGAACTGTCCGGCTCGGGGCCCTCCGGGCGTACCGCGGTGACATGCACCGGCCGGTGCACCCGCAGCCCGAAGGTCTCCTCGTACGTCGTGAAGTAGTCCCCGATCACCTCGGCGGAGGGCCGGCCGGGGTCGGCACCGGTCAGCTCCATACCCGGCAGTGCGTGCATGCCGTGAACCCTGCCGTACGTGAGCGTCGGCCAGCGGAACTGCCACGCGCCGCCCGGTCGCGGCGCGTGGTCGAGTACGACGAAGTCCTGATCCGGTACGTAGCCCAGCCGCCGCAGGTGGAAGGCGGCGGCGAGACCGGCCTGACCTGCACCGATCACCACGACCTCGACGTCACGCACCCCGCTGGTGTAGTTCATATTTCTACTAACGGTGCGGGGCGCCGCCGTCTTCCCGACGCCGTGCTGCCGCCGTGGCTGCTACCACGGTTGCTGTGCCGTGATTGCTGCCTCAGCCGGGCCCCTCAGCCGGGCCCCTCAGCCGGGCCTCAGCGGGTCCTCGGCCGAGCCTCAGCCGTCCTTACCGTACGTACGCGGACGCGTGCTCGACGGCGGCAGATCACCGTTGAACCGCGTATCGACGAAGTCGGCGAAGGAGTACTTCCGGGGGATCAGCCCGATGTCCGCGAAGGTGTTCACGATCTGCTGCTCGGAGGCGACGGCGGCCTTGTCGACCGCGACCGGCACGGCCGTACCGCGCGTCCGCTTGACCGCGTCCAGCGCAACCTTCTCCGGCAGCCCGGTCTCCTTCGCCCACACCTCGGCCCACTTCCGCGGGTGCTTGAACACCCAGTCCTGGGCGCGCCGCAGCCGGTCGTTGTAGTCCTTGACCACCTCGGCCTTCTTCTTGTCCTTCAGCGCGGCGGGCGCGGCCACCTGGAAGCTGAGACCGTTGACGACGCCCTGCCCGGTGGTCAGCAGGCGCGCGTCGGCCTGGTCCAGGGCCTGGGCGGTGTACGGATCCCACACCGCCCAGGCGTCCACCCGGCCGCGGGTGAACGCGGCCAGCGCGTCCGCCGGCTGCAGATAGCTGAGCTTGACGTCCTTCGTCGTCAGCCCGGCCTTCTTCAGAGAGGCGACGAGCTGGTAATTGGCCGAGCTGCCCTGTGCCACCGCGATCGTCTTGCCCTTGAGCTGGGCGGTCCGCTTCAGCGGCGAGTCCTTCTTCACCAGGATCGCCTCGCCCTTGGAGGAGCTGTGCGAGGCGGCGATCACCTTGAGCTTCTGTTGCGCGGCCGCGGCGAAGACGGGCGGTGTGTTGCCGACCCCGCCGATGTCCACGGCGCCCGCGTTCAGCGCCTCCAGCAGCGGCGGCCCGGACGTGAAGGTGGACCACTTGATGCGGTACGGCAGGTCGTCCAGCTCGCCGGCGGCCCGCAGCAGCGCCTCGGAGCCGCCCTTCTGGTCACCGACGTTCAGCGTCACGGAGCCCTTGCCATCGGTGCCACTGCCCGTACCACCGGCGGAACCGTCCGCCCGGGACGCGCCGCCGCACGCCGTCAGCAGCAGCGCGAGCGGGAGCAGCAGGGCGGCACCCGGTACGAGGGCGCGGGCCGGTCGGCGTGGTCTCATCACAGTTCCGTTCGTTGTGTTTCGGTGGATGGTTCTCTGGGTGGTTCGTTGGGTGTTTGTTCGGGGTGTTCAGGCCGCGTCGGCCAGCTCGTCCGCCGCCTCCGTGCCCTCCACTCCCAGCTGGTCCAGGAGCCGGGCGCGCAGCGCCGCGAAGCGCGGGGACGCGATGTCCCGCGGCCGCGGCAGATCGATGGGCGTCTCGTACGCGATGACGCCCTCGTCCATCACCACCGCCCGGTCCGCGAGCAGCAGCGCCTCCTCGACGTCGTGGGTGACCAGCAGCACCGCGCAGCCGCGCCGCCGCCAGAGCTCGCCCACCAGTCGCTGCGCCTTGATACGGGTCAGCGCGTCCAGCGCGCCGAACGGCTCGTCGAGCAGCAGCAGATCGGGCTCGCGTACCAACGCCCGGGCGAGCGAAGCGCGTTGGGCCTCGCCACCGGAGAGCGTCTTCGGCCAGGCGTCGGTACGGTGCGAGAGGCCGACCTCGCTCAACGCCTGCTCCGCTACCGCCCGTTCGGGGTGCCCGGGCAGCCCGAGGAGGACGTTCCGCCACACCTTCTTCCAGGGCATCAGCCGCGGCGCCTGGAAGGCGACGGCCGACCGGCGCGGCACCGACACCTCGCCCTCGATCTCCCGGTCGAGCCCGGCCAGCACCCGCAGCAACGTCGACTTCCCGCACCCACTGCGCCCGAGCAACGCAACGAACTCGCCCGGCCGCACGGTCAGTTCAAGACCGTCAATCACCGCCCGCCCGCCAAAGGAACGGGTAAGCCCGGCCACCCGCACAGCGGCGGAGGCATCGCGAGAGGTACTACCGTCAGCAATCTTCGGGCTCACTGCCCCGTGAACGTCGGTCGCCATTGCAGCAACAGCCTTTCGAGAGTACGGACGAGGAAATCGGCGAGCAGTCCGAGCAGCGCGTACACGATCAGGCAGACCACGATCACATCGGTACGGAAGAACTCCCGCGCCTGATTCATGAGGAAGCCGATGCCGTCATCGGCGTTGACCGACTCGCCGAAGACCAGTGCCAGCCACGCGGTGGCCAGCGAGTACCGCAGCCCGGTCATCGCACCCGGCAGCGCGCCGGGCAGTACGACGTGCCGGACCAGTCCCCACCGCCCGAGCCCGAGCGAGGACCCCGCCTCGACCAACTGCGCGTCCACGCCCCGGATCCCGGCGTACACGTTCAGGTAAAGGTGAAAGGCAACCCCGAGCGCGATCAACGCGATCTTCGGCGCCTCGCCGATCCCCAGCCAGATGATGAACAACGGGATGACGCCCACCCACGGGATGGACCGCAACATCTGCACGGTCGCGTCCACCAGGTCCTCACCCAGCCGCGACAGCCCGGAGGCAAGCGCCAGCGCAACACCGGCGATACCGCCCAGCACCAGCCCGACCAGAACGCGCTGCACGGACACCAACATGGCCGACGGCAGCGTCCCATCCGAGACGAGCCCCGCAGCCGTACTCGCGATCGTGCCGGGCGAGGCGAGCACATCAGGATGCAACACCCCCGACGCACTCAACACCTGCCACAACACCACCAGCCCCACCGGCCCGGTCGTACGCCGCAACCACCGCGGCACCGACCGCCGCCGACCCGAAACCGGCACCAGAGTGACCAGCTCGGGCCCCTGCGAGCCATCGGGCGGTGGCGAGGATGACGATGATCGATATCGATCAATTACAGCCTGATCAGGCGTCATGAAGACTCCGCAAACGGAAGAAGGCCACACCGCACGCAAGCACGGCAAACCACGCGCAACGACAAGAGGCGCACGCGAAAGAAAATGGGTGAACCGAAGAGATGAACCGAAGAAGAGGTGAAACGAAAAACCCTCGTCAGCAGCCGTGGCCGCAGCAGCAGCAGCGGCAGCCGTCGCCGCGGCGACAGGCGGCAGAAGCCACCCGCAGCAGGTCGATATGACCGCGCGTGGTGAGCAAGGCTGACGTAGACATGTCGCTGAACGTAGCCGCGTGGCCGGAACCAGGTCAATCGCCGTCTCGGCCAGTGGTCCTTTATTGCGGCCGTGTGTCAGGTTCCGCGCCCCTCCACCGATCGTCGATCATGGTGGTATGTCGAACCCCTTCACCACCCGCGTACTGAACATCACGACCGGCTCCCACGAGACCGTCCACGACCTCACGAGCGACTGCTCGGCCTTCCTCACCGAGGCGGCGGCCGGCCGCGACGGCCTCCTGAACGTCTTCGTCCCGCACGCCACCGCCGGCATCGCGATCATCGAGACCGGAGCCGGCAGCGACGACGACCTCCTCACCGCCCTCGGCGACCTGCTTCCCGCCGACAACCGCTGGCGCCACCGCCACGGCAGCCCGGGCCACGGCCGCGACCACGTCCTCCCCGCCTTCGTCCCCCCACACGCCACCCTCCCCGTGGTAAACGGCCACCTGGAACTGGGTACGTGGCAGTCGGTATGCCTGGTCGACACGAACACCGATAACACGGACCGTCGGGTTCGATTGAGCTTCCTGGGGTGACTTTCCGGTCTTCCGAGGAGCAGTCCTCCTGCGCATGATGCGAACCATGTGATGAGGGCCTGTCACGCCAGCGTGGATGTGATCCCACAGGTGTACCGGTGACGGTAAGCCATCGCGTCCCGCTGCACGTCCGCGAGCACCTCGCACACTGGCAACGTCTGCGTCGGCTATTGCAGTCTCCTCCTGACCAACACCAGCACCTGATTTCCCGGCGGTTACGCAACGCCCCGTCCGTGCCCCTCGCGCGCCCCCTGTGCGCACTTAGGCGGCCTGTTCGCCTCCAGCAATCTGTGTCTGCGGTGATCCACCGAGAGACCACAGTCTGGAGGGGGACAAGGTGCTGGATGAGTGGGTACGAGCTCGCGTGGCGGATTTCGGATCCGAGTGCAGGGAGCGTCTGCGGGTCAGCGACACGGAGGCGTCCATCAGCCTGCCGGTGGCGAAGCTGGTGGAGGCTTTCGGTGCGCGCTGGAAGCTGAGTCCTCGCCTTCACCCCGAGTACCCCTTGCCCGAGGCCCGGGTGCGTCCGGACTACGCGGTGGAGACCGCGGGGCGCATCACCGGCTTCCTGGAGCTGAAGGCCCCTGGGCACGACGTCACACCCGACGGCTTCACGAAGCGGGACCGCGAGCAGTGGGAGCTGATGCGTCGGCTACCCAACGTGCTGTACACCAACGGCCACACCTGGTGCCTGTACCGAGGTGGTTCGCGGCCTCTCCGCATGGTCCGGCTCGACGGTGATCTCTACCGGTCCGGCAGGCGGTTGCGTACCAGTGAAGCCGCCGGCGGTGCGGCGTTTCGGCATCTGCTGCGGGAGTTTCTCGGATGGCAGCCGCAACGCATCACCACCGTGAGTCAGTTGGTGTCGTCCATTGCTCCACTGTGCCAGTACCTGCGCGAGGAGGTGCTGGAGCAGCTTGCCCTCGAACGCAGAGCACCAGACGGTCCCCACAACCGACAGCGTGTACCCAAGCCCTTCACCGCTCTTGCGCACCACTGGAGCAAGGTGCTCTTCCCCTCGACCGATGGACAGGACCCCGAACACCTCTTTGCCGACCGCTATACCCAGACGATCGCCTTCGCCCTGCTGCTGGCCCGTATCGAGAACGTACCGCTGGCCGGCCGTAACTTCGGTGACGTTGCACGTGAGTTGAAGGCCGAGAACACGGTCATGGGCCGAGCCCTGCAGCTGCTGACGGAGACAGTGGACGCCGAGTTTGCCCGCCGCATCGACACGCTCGTGCAGGTCATCGACGCTGTCAACTGGGAGGCGATCCGAGCCCAGAATCCCGACGCCCACGTTTATCTCTATGAGAATTTCCTCCAGGAATACGACCGTGAGCTGCGTAAGCGCTCTGGCACGTACTACACCCCGCCCCGTCTCGTGAAGGAGATGGTCCGCTTCACCGACGCCGTACTGCGCACCCGCCTGGGTTGCCTGGAGGGGTTCGCCGACGAACAGGTGACGATCGTCGACCCCGCCATGGGCACGGGCACATTCCTCAGCGAGATCATCGACAGGGTCGCCGAAGAACGTTCCCGCCGCGGAGAGGGATTCCGCGGCGAAGCGGTGGAACAGCTGGCGGGTCGGCTGATCGGCTTCGAGCGTCAGATGGCCGCCTACGCGGTCGCCCAGATGAGGATCACCCAGACTCTCCGCGACCAAGTCACCGATACTCAACTCGGCGATCTGCGACTCCATCTGGCCGACACCCTCGCAGACCCCTTCGAGAGGGCCACGCTCTTCACGTTTCTGCCCGATGGCGATCCTCTGGTCGAGAACACTCGCAAGGCAGACTGGATCAAGCGTGAGCAAAAGGTCACCGTCATGATCAGCAACCCCCCGGACCGGGAGAGAGCCGAGGGGGAGGGCGGCTGGGTGGAGAAAGGCCGCGAGGGCGAGGACAAAGCACCTCTGCTCGATGACTTCCGCCTCGGTGGCAGAAACGGAGTGCACGAGAACAAGCTCAAGAACCTGTACGTCTACTTCTGGCGCTGGGCCACCTTCAAGGTCTTCGAACAGCATCGTTCCGAGTCGGACCGCGGAATCGTCGCCTTCATCAGTACCGCGGGCTTCCTCAACGGGCCCGGTTTCCGAGGGATGAGGAAGTACCTGCGTGAGACTTGTTCGGAGGGCTGGATCATCGACCTCAGCCCGGAAGGCATCCAGCCACCGATGCGGACACGCCTCTTCGAAGGCGTCCAGCAACCACTGGCGATCGCCGTGTTCGTTCGCAGCAGGGCTGAGACCGAACTCGCCCACATCAGGTACGTCGCCCTGGATGGCAGCACCCGTGAGGAGAAGTACACGCAGCTCGAGACTCTCGGGCCGGACAGCGACCAGTGGCGGTCGGTGCGTCAGGACGCCCACGCCCCGTTCACGCCCGCGGCACAGGGGGCATGGGATACATATCCCGCATTGGATGATCTGCTGCCATGGACAGTGCCCGGCATCTTGCCGAAGCGGACGTGGGTCTACTCCCCGGACTCCGACATGCTGCGCTCCCGGTGGCGGAGGTTGACCGCCGAGACGGATATCGCCGAGAAGCGTGCCTTGTTCAGGGAGACCCAGAGCCGTACCGTCGACCGGCAGGTCAAGCCGCTCCCGGGCTCAGCGCAGCGACGGCGGTCGATGCTAGAGGCGGGCTCCGAGTGCCCGGAACCGGTACTTTTCGCCTTCCGTCCCTTCGATCGGCAGTGGATCATTCCGGACAACAGGGTCCTCGACAGATGCTCGCCACAGCTGTGGGAGAACCGGTCGGAGGGGCAGATACACATCGTGGAGCATCACTCCGGACGTTTCGGCGACGGCCCCGCTACTTTGTTCACCGCGCTGATGCCGGATATGGATCACTTCGCTGGCTGGGGTGGGGGTAGGGTAATCCCCCTCCTGCAGAGGGATGGCACCCCCAATGTGACCCCCGGTCTTCTCCAGCACCTTCGCAACTCCCTCGGTGGTCTGCCTGTCACCGCCGAGGACTTGGCTGCGTACATCGCCGCAATCACGGCCCACCCCGGCTTCCGCTCCCGCTTCGACGACGAACTCACCACCAACGGCGTCCGCGTACCACTCACCGGTGACGTCACACTGTGGTCGCAGGCGCTGCATATCGGGCGAAAGGTGATCTGGGCCTCGACCTTCGGAGAGAGGCTCGTGGACCCGGTGGCGGGGAGGCCCGGTGGGCCCCGGCAGGTCTGGGCCACCGCGCAGCCGGCGATCACGTACCGGAGACAGGTTGGCAGGGACGAGCTCCCCGAGGGCTTCGTCTACGATCCCGAAGGTCTCGAACTCCACTTCGGTCAGGGCGTCTTCGGGCCGGTGACTCAAGAGATGCGGGATTACCAGGTCAGCGGCCAGAACGTTCTTGACGGCTGGTTGAAACGCAGGACGGGACCGCCATCTCGCAGGGCCGTCAGTCAGCTGGACCACATTCGGCCCGACCGGTGGCGCCCCGCCTGGAGCGAGGAACTCCAGTACGTGCTCGCCGTTCTGTGGCATCTGGTCGAGCTGCAGTCGGCTCAGAATGAGCTGCTCGACCGTGTTCTCATGTCACCGCTGGTCAGTATCTCCGAGCTGCAGCGTCGGAATATCCTGCCCGTCCCGGACACTGCACGACGTTCTGCTCCCGCACCGATACAGCCCGACGCCATCCCTGGGACCGAGGGGATCGATGCGCGCGAGCCACACGCCGTCAGGCCACTCACCGCGGAGAGGGACTCTTCGACCATCGCTTCGATGACGCGGTCGCGGGCGAGCCGGAAAGCCGGCGCTAGGCAGGCACCCCGCAAGAAGCGACAAGAGCCGTAGAACTGTTGCCTGAACCACTGCCATGGACGAAATCGTCGGGACATCGCCCGAGAGAGCTTGCTCTGGCGAGCCGCCCCCGGGAGGTGACGGAGCTTCCGGTCTGGCCGCTGCCTGCTTGCTCCCGATCGCCGCGGGCCTCACGCCTTTCGCCGCACGATCTCGAAAATTGTCGACGAGTGCATGGCTCGGTCTCGGCGAGCTACGCTCACGTCACCGTCGGCATGTGTGAGTGCCGCATGCTCGGTTCGACCTGCATTGGGAAACGGCCCTCGATGCCTGACTGGCGATGTGCCTGACATCGCCAGTCAGGGTGGTTGATGCTCTTTTGTGGGAAGCGTTTGCCGGCAGCCTCGGCTACGTCTGGCTCATTTGGTCTCCAGAATGCACCTGGTGGTGGAGTGCTTCGGCTGCCGACCATTGATGTCCAAGTGCACGGATGCGCTGCCCGGCAGTATGCACACTGGCGGTACAGCGATAGCCACGCTCGGACCGCTGCAGTACGCCGATCCGGCCCGAGGCCAGGAACGCAAGAGCTTCCTCGACTGAGTCCTCCCCGACGTGGTAACCGCGACTACGAAGCTCGCGCCGAATCGAGATAAAATCGAGCCAGCCGCCCTCCTCAAAAGGGTTTTCCGCTTCCGCATTCAAGATGTCGACGAGTGCGTACTCGAGCTCACTGCGGGCTTCCTGTGCCTCCCAGTATCCGCGGATGGCATCTCCGCGCTGAGCTGCCCGCAGCGTAGGATCCACGAGTGGGGCCAATTGGGTCAGTGTGAGCGGAGTCTGCTCCTGACGGCGGACGACCTCGGCCAGCAACCCGGTTTCGATGACAGCGATGGCCTGGTCCTCATCGGCCTCCTTAAGCATGCGGCGTTCGAAACTTGGGCCGATGAGGAGAGTGACCCGAGCTCCGATTTCCGCCCGGTGTTCTGCCAGTCCGAACAGTGACTGATCCAAAACGCGCCCAGTGGACGAAGACTTCGTCTCCACAGCCAGCACTGAGGCGTCCGTACCAACGCCGAATCGGACGCGCCCGTCCACGCGTCCGTTGCCACCAAGGTGTTCGCCAGGCATGCCCAGGTGCCCCAACGCGGCGATGGCGGCCTTCTCTAAACGCTCGTGGATTGCGCTATCATGTGCGGCACTTACCAATTCTGCTGCGATTTCGGACCCGGCCGGGCTGGACTGCGAAGCGATACGGGCGTGATCCCCCAGGTAGTGGTCGACACGGTCTTCGGCTGTCCCGAGAGTCATGGCATCGTCCGAGCTGAGGCACGGAAGTGAGTCCTTGAAGGCTCGCCCAAGAGGAGTCGTGCGATAAGTGGTCTGTGAGAGGCGGGTGACGAGGCCGCACGCCTCCAGCAGATTGAGGCGTGTGTTGATTGTGGCTCGAGAGAGCGGATTCTTCCGGTTGCGAAGGTAACGCACGCTGCGCTCCGCTAGCGTTCCGGAGGTAGGCCGAGTCGCCTCGTCGAGCTCAGCCAGTATTTCGCCGAAAAAGGAAATTGCGGCATGTACGGTGCGTGCGAGGTCCAGCACTTCCCCGGACTCGACCCATGCGATGGCGGCTGGTGTCGCGCTCCAAGTATCGGACGATATTCGCTGAATGAGTCCGAGTGCCTTCAGGGTGTCTTTCGCTGTGCGCGCCGTGGCTGCCTTCTGAGCCTTGGGGAAGTTTTCCTGCACGAACCGAACGAAATCTGCGTCTGTGATTGAAGGGATCGCTGCTTCGGTAAGCGTCTGAAGTGCATCCAGTTTGCCGCTGTTTGCAGATGTTCCCGGAATATAGAGATTTGCTCCGTCTGCCCGAGAGCGGAGAGTGTTCTCATCCAATGAGCCGATGAGATCAGCCACGGCCCCCACAGCCGGCGCGAGCGGTATGGCCATGTCGATGTCCCTGGACTCAGGCTTTCCCAGCGCGAGGCGCGGCAAGACAGTACGGCCGAGATCTGTCAGATGGAGACGGCGGTCGAAAAGGTCAACCATCCCTGTGATCGCGAGCCACGCCGTTCGGTTGTGTACCGGTCCCGTTGTATCCCATGGTAAATCGTACTCTTCGCGGGCCAGAGTCAGCAGTTGCTCGTGTGTGCGAGGCTCAGAGGCGAGGGCCTCCATGACCTCGCCAACAAATCTGACGTTGACGTGGAGGGTCTCGATAAGAATGGCTGTGTCGCTGTTGTGATACCAGGTTCGAGCTGCAGCACTTGGCAGGAGTGCTGAACCCTCGCGTGAGAGTAACCCCGCTCGAACAAGCTGCTGCAGCTGGTGTCGGTCGAGTCCACCGGCCTGCGGCAGTGCATGACCGTTGGAGGAGAGTGCCTGGTTGGTGGACAACTCCTCGATCAGCTCTCGGAGCCTGCTGATCCACTGGGATCGCGCCCCTGGCAACAGAGGCATGCTCATTGTCCGCTCGGCCCATGCTCGTGGGTATATCAGGTGTCCCATGGTGCGTAGATTACATTTCGTATGGCATCGGTTTCTCAGTTATTAGCGATCGTGCTAGCAGAGATGGCAGGCATTGTCTCCTGCATCGGACTGATGTTGGAGGAGCGATGCAGGAGACCCTGCACCGTTCCCTGCTGCCCGCGTGGCATGGCGCGGCGCCGGTGAGGGGGCCCGCGTCGGACCATGTGCCGCCGGTTACCTTTTTGGGCTGCAGGTCGTGCAGTCGGCGATGGTGCGGACGAGCAAGCGGAAGCTGATGCCCTGGTCGTCGGGTCCGCCTCGTTACTGCTGGTGGGAACGGGGTGGCGTCAATGTGATGGAGCTGGTGGTCGGCAGGGGGCGGTCTCGGTGGGGGCGGGCATCGGTGAGTTAACGCTGGGCGTCGTTCTGGGCGGCTGAGCTCAAGTGCCCGCCGTACAGGAGCTAGGTGCCTGGGACGAGTGGTGGATGTGGAGAAATGCGGCTGTCGGCCCGGGTGAGGGCGGCATCGGCGGTGATGCGCGGAATTCCTTGCTCCAAGGTGGGCCGGCATCGTCATCAACGAGGGCGAGGGGCGAGGTAAGGGCGAGTAGTCGAGGTGTGTGTCGATGTAGGCGGTCAAGTCAGTGGTCTGCGCGATGGCACGTCGAACACCTGGTGCATGCCGGAGACAAGGTTGTCGCGAGTGAGCTGGGGCCCCGGCCTCCTGGCAGGCTCGGCTTGAAGTTCCTCCGGAGTGGTTGGGTTGTCCTAACGGACTTTGGCGGACACGAATGCCGACAATCCCAACCGCCAGGTCCGGTTGAGCTTCCTGGGGTGACTCGGCAGCCCACCCCGCCATCAAGAGGGGGTCCCCGAGGCGGCGCTCGATCGCTGACCCGTGCTCGTCGAGGGGGGCGCTCTTGTGTCGCCGTCGGAGGCGTTCCGTCGGTGGCTGTTGGTCGCCCGCTATCGGCTGTGCGCAGCCCGGCCGGTGCGGGTCTTACGGATCGATGACGGGTGGGCGTGGTCCTGCGTTGCGGCGGGGGATTCGTCCTAGCGTGGAGGCATGCGGGTACTGGTCACCGGCGGCGCCGGGTTCATCGGGTCTCATGTCGTCGATGCGCTGATGGCGCACGGACACGAGCCCATCGTTTTCGACGTGCGCGAGGACCCGGGCGCGGACGTGCGGGACCGGGAAGCGGTCGCACGCGCGCTGTACGGGGTCGACGCCGTGTGCCATCAGGCGGCGATGGTCGGGCTCGGCAACGGCTTCGCGGACGCCGGTGAGTACGTCTCGCGCAATGACCTCGGCACCGCCGTCCTGCTCACCGCCATGGCGGACGCGGGCGTACGGCGGCTCGTGCTGGCGGGGTCGATGGTGGTGTACGGGGAAGGACGGTACGCGTGTGCGCGGCACGGGGTGGTGCGGCCGGGCCCGCGGGCGGTCACCGATCTGGCCGCGGGACGGTTCGAGCCCGCCTGCCCGGCGTGCGGCGAGGACCTGACCCCCGAGCTGGTGGGCGAGGACGCCCCGGTCGACCCCCGGAACGTGTACGCAACGACCAAACTCGCCCAGGAGCACCTGGCGGCCGCATGGGCCCGTGCCACGGACGGTACGGCGGTGTCGTTGCGGTACCACAATGTGTACGGTCCCCGGATGCCCCGTGACACCCCGTACGCCGGGGTCGCCTCCTTCTTCCGCTCGGCGCTGGCCCGTGGTGAGGCACCGCGGGTCTTCGAGGACGGTCGCCAGCGACGGGACTTCGTGCACGTGCGGGACGTGGCGGCGGCCAACGTGGCGGCGTTGGACACCGACGCGCCCGTGGGCGCACTCACGGCGTACAACACGGGCAGCGGCGAGCCGCATACGGTCGGCGAGATGGCCCGGGAACTGGCCGCTGCGTGCAGCGGACCCGAGCCGGTGGTCACGGGGGAGTACCGCCTGGGGGACGTACGCCACATCACGGCGGACTCGTCCCGGCTGCGGACCGAACTGGGCTGGAAAGCGCAGGTGGGTTTCGCGGAGGGCATGCGGGAGTTCGCGCGGGCCGAATCGCGGGAGTGCTGAGCGCCGCACCGGCCGCCCGGAGGGCCCCGTCTGCTCCGCAGGACCTTCCGAGAGCCGACGGGCTCAGGAATCGGCCGCGGGGAGCGTCACCTCGAAGCGGCAGCCGCCGGAAATGTTGGACACGGCGGCGCGGCCCCGGTGAGCCTCGACGATGCCGCGGACGATGGCGAGGCCGAGGCCCGCGCCGGCGGGCGGGGTACGCGCGTGAGTGCCACGCCAGCCGGTGTCGAAGACCCGGGGCAGGTCTTCCTCGGGAATGCCGCCGCAGCCATCGGTGACCGACAGGGTCACGCCGTCGGGACAGCGTTCCGTGGCGATCGCGACCGTGCCGTCGGCAGGGGTGCGCCGGATCGCGTTGAGGAGGAGGTTTCCCAGCACACGGCTCATTTCCTTGCCGTCCACTTCGACGGGAACGGGTTCGACCCGGTCGCCGACGAGCTTCACTCCGTGTTCACGGGCGAGCGGATCGGCTTCGGCGAGGGCGTCGCCGACGAGGTCGTACAGGGAGACGTGGGAGAGGGAAAGCGTGAGGGCGCCCGCGTGAATTCGGGAGAGTTCGAACAGGTCGCTCACCATGTCGTTCAGGCGCTCGACCTCGGCGCGGATCTGCCGCAAGTAGCGGTCCGGATCGGCCGCCACCCTGTCCTCCAGCGCCTCGGTCATGGCGCGCAGGCCCGCGAGCGGGGTGCGCAGGTCGTGCGAGATCCAGGCGACGAGTTCGCGCCGCGAGGTCTCCAATGCCCGTTCACGGTCGCGGGATTCGGCGAGCTTGGCGCTGGTGTTGGCCAACTCGTCGCTCAAGGAAGTGAGTTCGGCGATTGCCGGGCCGGTGGGAGCCGCGAAGTCACCGCCGTCCCCGAAGGAGCGGGCCGCGAGCTGGAGGTCCCGGCTGCGGGCGACGACCCAGCGTCCCAGCAGCAGCGCCGTGGCCAGCGACACCACGGTGGCCATCGCGACGACCGTAGTGACGACGGTCAGGTCGTGCGCCGACAGGAACATCGCCCACGCGACCGCGAGAGTTCCGGCGAGCATCGCGGTCACGGCCACCGCGGCCACAACGGTGAGCGAGGCGGTGAGCGAGCGGCGGCGCAGCAACCACAGCGCTCCCGCACCGAGGAGCCCGGCCGCACCGGCACCGAGGAAGGCGAACAGGGCGATGAGAAGGGTGTCGCGCACGGTCACTCCGCGCCGTCCGCGCCGACACCCTCGCGGACATCGCCGCCGTCGCGGGCGTCGCCGCTCTCCAGGGCGCCGTCGCCCGGATCGAAGCGGTAGCCCACGCCCCACACGGTCTGGATCAGCCGGGGCCGGGCCGGATCGTCCTCGACCTTGCCGCGCAGCCGGCGGACGTGGACGGTGACGGTCGACAGGTCGCCGAACTCCCAGCCCCACACGTCCCGCATCAGGTCCTCGCGGCTGCAGGCGCGGCCGGGGTTGCGGAGGAAGTACGCGAGCAGGTCGAACTCGCGGAGGGTGAGGGCGATGCCGGTGCCGTTCTTGGTGGCACGGCGGGCGGTGGGGTCGACGGTGAGCCCGGCCGCGCTCAAGGGGTGTGTCTCCGTACGGGAGTGTGCTGCGGCCCAGGGACGCGTGCGGCGCAGGATCGACTCCACCCGCAGTACCAGTTCCCGCGGGCTGAACGGCTTGGTGACGTAATCGTCGGCCCCCACCTCCAGGCCCAGGATGCGGTCGTCCTCATCGCCGCGGGCGGTGAGCATGATGACCGGCACCGGCCCGCGTCCCCGCATGCGGCGGCACACCTCCAGCCCGTCCATCCCCGGCAGCATCAGGTCCAGCACCACCAGGTCGGGCCAGGTCGCCGCGGCACGGGTGAGCGCGGCGGGCCCGTCCTCGGCGCGGTCCACGACGTGTCCTGCCCGGTCGAGATAACCGGCTACGACCTCGGCGACCGTGAGGTCGTCGTCGACGACGAGGACGCGGGCGGCCCCGGACCTCTCATCCGCCGGTCCGGCCGGCGTCCCGTACGGCATCTGCTCCATGCGGACAGCCTCGCACCAGTGGGCCGTTGCTGCTGGCCGCCAGGTGCCCGCCGTCCCTGATGTCCGCGTTTCGTAAGGAGCTGGAGTCCGAAATGCGTGTTTCGCGCTCGTAAGGTGAAGGGCGTGAAGATCTCTCCCACCCGGCCGGACGTCGACGTCGTCCTGCCCTGCCTGAACGAGGCCGAGGCCCTCCCCTGGGTACTCGACCGCATCCCGCCCGGCTGGCGGGCCCTCGTCGTGGACAACGGCTCCACGGACGGTTCGGCGGATCTCGCCCGGGAGCTCGGCGCCTCCGTCGTCGACGAACCGCGGCGCGGATTCGGTGCCGCCTGCCACGCCGGGCTGACCGCCGCCACCGCCGACATCGTGTGCTTCTGCGACTGTGACGCCTCGCTCGACCCGACGCTGCTCCTGCCTTTCGTGCGGGAAGTGCGAGCGGGCGAGGCCGACCTGGTGCTGGGCCGGCGGCGGCCCAGCGGCCGGGGCGTCTGGCCCGTGCACGCCCGGGCCGGCAACCTCGCGCTCGCCCGGATGCTGCGTCGTCGCACCGGGCTTCGCCTGCACGACCTGGGACCGCTGCGCGCCGCCCGTCGTGAGCCGCTCCTCGCTCTCGGCCTCACCGACCGGCGCAGCGGTTACCCGCTCCAGATGGTGGTCCGCGCCGCTGACGCCGGCTGGCGCATCGCCGAACACGACGTGCCGTACCTGCCGCGCAGCGGCGAATCGAAGGTCACCGGCACCTGGCGCGGCACCTGGCAGGCGGTCCGTGACATGCGTCGTGTCCTCGCCGAGGCACCGGCCGTGCCGGTGGCGACCGCGCCGGCCGCGCAAGGAGGCACCCCTCGATGACCACCCTGCTCGTGATTGCCAAGGAGCCCCGGCCGGGTCGCGTGAAGACGCGGCTCACACCGCCGTTCACGCCCGCGGAGGCGGCGGCACTCGCCGAGGCGGCCCTCGTGGACACGCTGTGTACGGTGGCTGCGACCCCCGCGGAGCGCCGTGTGCTGGTGCTGGACGGGAGTCCCGGCCCCTGGCTGCCGCCCGGTTTCGACCTCGTACCGCAGTGCGCGGGCCGCCTCGACGCGCGGCTGGCCGCGGCCTTCGCGGGCTGCGACGGCCCGGCCCTGCTCATCGGCATGGACACGCCGCAGGTGACGCCGGACCTGCTGACCGTCGACTTCGCCGGCTACGACGCCTGCTTCGGTGCGGCCGAGGACGGCGGCTTCTGGGCACTGGGTCTGGCGTCCCCCGATCCCGGCCTGCTGCGCGGCGTCCCCATGTCGACGCCGGACACCGGCGCCGTCCAGCGCGGCCGGCTCGTCGCCGCCGGCCTGCGTGTCCGCGATCTGCCGCGGCTGCGCGACGTCGACACGGCGGCCGACGCGCAAGCTGTCTCCGCGTCGGCGCCACACGGCCGCTTCGCCGCGGAACTGGCCCGGCTGCAGGCGGTCGCCGGTCGATGAACACCGCACACGAGGCGATAGCGCAGCACATCACCGGACGCCCCACCGTGACCCCCTGGTCGACCGACCCCTACGCCGACGCCTTGCGCGCCGGCCGCGGGCCGCTCTTCCTCCGCCGTACCGACGGCTGGCTGCTGCCGTTGGAGGTGGAGCGGTGGTGTGCGCGCGCCGACGCCGTGGACCGGGAAGTACTGACCCGTTGCGAAGGGGCCGTGCTCGATGTGGGGTGCGGGCCGGGGAGGCTCGTCGTGGAGCTCGCCTCCTCGGGGCACGCGGCACTCGGCATCGACGTCAGCGAAGCCGCCGTGGCCCACGCCACCCGGCGTGGCGGGCAGGCCCTGCGGCGCTCCGTCTTCGAACCGCTGCCCGGTGAGGGCCGGTGGGGCACCGCGCTCCTGCTCGACGGGAACCTCGGCATCGGCGGCGACCCGCCGGCCCTGCTCGGCCGGCTGGCCCGGCTTCTCCTCCCCGGCGGCCTGCTGATCGCTGAGACGGTCCCGGTCGACGTGGACGAGCTCGCCAGCGTCCGCCTCGTCCGTACTGCGGACCTCGCCGGTGCCGGCGACGTCCGGGGCACGGCGGGTGCCTCGTTCCCCTGGGCCCGGCTCGGCACCCCGGCGCTGCTCCGGTGTGCCCGCGCGCGGGGCTGGCGTGCCGTCGATCAGTGGGCGGCCGGTGGGCGCGCTTTCGTCGCACTGCGCAGCCGCACCACCAGCAGCAGGGCCGAGCCGCCGAACAGCACGGCCGAGATCAGCAGCCATCTGGTCAGGAAGCCGTCGCCCGACAGCCCGGCGACCGACCGGTAGCGTTCTGCCACCTGCCCGCTGATCAGCGGAAACCACACGAGCAGCAGCAGCCCCGAGAAGGCGGCCGGTACGCGTACGTACATGGCGCCCTCCCGGTGGCCGACCGCGCCGAGCACCCGTACGACCGCGTGGGCCACAGCGACGTACAGCGGCAGCAGCACCAGGTCGTGAACCAGGGCGGCGCCGACGAACCAGCACGCCACCTGGAACCAGTCGTCGGCGAGCAGCCGCACGCCCGCGTAGCCGGCAAGCGCGAACGAGCAGGCCAGCAGGAGGAGTTGCAGCGGGCTGCCGATCCGGATCCGCAGGCGTCCGCCGTCCCGGAGCCGCCGCAGCGGGTGTCCGGTGCCCAGGCCGTCTCTCATCACAGTTCTCCGAACGTCATCCGGGCCACCCACTTGGTGTTGAGCACTCCGGGCGCCCCGGGCACGATGACCCGCGCCGGGTAGCCGTGGTCCAGGGTCAGGGGCTCACCATTGACCTCCAGGGCGAGCAGCGAGCGCGGGTCGCGCACCTGATTGGCGCGCAGGGCGGCCCGGCGGAAGGCACCGTGCAGTTGGAGCGACTCCACCAGTACGTCGGGCGCGGCGTCCGCGCCGTACCCGACGAGCCGTGCGACATCCGTCAGCCGTACGCCCCGCCACCACTGGTCGGAGGTCGACCAGCCCTCCACGCAGGCGATGGGCAGCGCCGAGCTGTGCAGGCCGAGGGCCAGCAGCTCGGCCCGGCTCAGCCGGACGGTCCCGGTGCGCCCCGCGACGACCAGCCGCCATACCTCCCCGCTCGTCTCCCGCGCGCTGATCCCCGCGTACGCGGCCGTCTTGTTGATCTGGAAGCCGCCGGGGCCGCTGCCCGGGTCCGCTCCTCCGTGTGGCGCGAGCACGGCAGTCCGCCGCAGCGGACCGTCGAAGCTGCGCCCCACCGTGGTACCGAACAGGACCAGTGAACCTCCCCCGACCAGCCACAGCGCACCCCGCCGCGAGGTGGTGGGCGGATCGGGACGCGCGGAGGTCAACTGCCCCGCCCGTTCCCGGGGCGGCCCCTCGTCCGCGCGGAGACCGCGCAGATTCCGTACGGCCGCCGGCACCTTCAGTACGGCATGTGCGACGAACGCGGCGAAGAACACCCACGCGCCGTAGAAGTGCAGTGAGTAGAAGGAGCCGGGGAACACGTAGTCCAGCTGGACGTTGAGCACCCCCGTCGTGAACTGGAACAGCGCGCCCCCGACCAACAGGAGCAGGGAGACACGCTCCAGGGCATGGGCCACCGACCGCGCGGGCGGCAGCTGGAACAGCCTGGGCACGACCGACCACAGCTTCGCCAGCAGGACGGGGACGAGCGTGATGCCGAGCGTGACGTGGACGCCCTGGGTGAGCCGGTACAGCCAGTACGGGCCGGTCGGCCAGGAGAAGAGGTAGAAGCCGAGCAGGCCCTTGTCCGGAGTCTTGTCGTTCACCGGCGACAGGTCGGGGTTGTACGCCGCGTAGGACAGGAGCCCGGTCACGAACAGCACGGTGATCCCGGCGAGCAGCACCACACCGAGCACCGAGGTGAACCAGGGACCGCGCAGCGGACTGCGCCAGCGAACCGGGAAGGAAGCGGATCGTGCCATGCGCCGACCGTACGGCCGGACACCCCGCGACGGGCTGCGCAACCGATGACGAAACGCTGACGTCCGCGCCTGTCAGGCCGTCGGCGGCCGCCGACCGGCCTAACGTTCCCATGTGAACCGCGACCTCCTCCGCGACCTGTACGCCGCCGTGACCGCGGTGCTGCTCGTCCTTGCGGCCGTCCTGGTCGGCATCGCCGTCGAGCGCACCGACGGCACCCTCCGCGTCGGGTGGCCCCCGCTGTACTCCAACTGGTTGCCGCACCTGGGCCCCGGCACGCCGGCCGCACTCGCCGTGGCGGTCGCCGTCGTGGCGTACGGGCCGTCCCTGGCCGCCCGTCTGCCCTGGCGTGCCCTGCTCATCGCCGCCTGGGGCACCGCCATGGCCTGGACGTGGTCCCTCGCGCTCGTCGACGGCTGGCACCGCGGCATCGCCCGGCGGCTGACGACCAGGTACGAGTACCTCCAGGTCATCGACCGCTTCCACGACATCCCCGGCACCCTGCGGGACTTCACCCAGCACATCCTGCTGCACTCTCCCGACCACTGGCCCCCACACGTCGCCGGACATCCGCCGGCCGCGTCGCTCACCTTCGTCCTCCTCGACCGGATCGGCCTGGGCGGCGGCGGATGGGCCGGCGCCTGGTGCATCACCGTCGGCGCCACGGCGTGCGTGGCCGTGCTCGTGACGGTGCGGGCGCTTGCCGGGGAGCGCCTGGCGCGGCGGGCGGCACCGTGCCTGGCGCCGGCGCCGGCGGCGGTGTGGATGGGGACGTCGGCCGACGGATACTTCGCCGCGGTTGCCGCATGGTCCGTCGCCCTGGCAGCGCTCGCGGTGACGCACCGGGCGGCGCACCGGGCACGGGCCGCCGCCTTCGGCTCGGGGCTGCTGCTCGGTCTGACCTGCTACCTCTCGTACGGGCTCACGCTGTTCGCGCTGGTCGTAGCCGGTGTGCTGCTGCTCGGCCGGAAACGGAACCCGACCGGGGTGCTCCAGGTGCTCCCCTTGCTGCTGCTCGGCTTCGTCGTCGTGCCGGTGGCGTTCACACTCGCCGGCTTCAACTGGTGGGAGGCGTACCACCTGCTGGTCGAGCGCTACTACCAAGGAGCGGGCGGCATCCGGCCGTACGGCTATTGGGTGTGGGCCAACCTCGCCTGCACGGTCTTCCTCGTGGGCCTCGCGACGGCGGCAGGGCTGCGGCGCGCCGCCGGCACGCTCGTCCGGCAGCGCGACCGCCTCCTCACCCGGCCGGGCCCGGCCGGCGGACCCTCCGCCGAGGCACGACTCGCCCTGCTGGTGTCCGCCGCCGTGCTCACTCTCCTCGCCGCTGATCTGTCCGGGATGAGCAAGGCGGAGACGGAACGCATCTGGCTGCCGTTCGTCATGTGGCTGCTGCCGGCCTGCGCCTTCCTCACCAGGCCCCGTGCCTGGCTCGCGGCCCAGGCCGTGCTCGCCCTGCTCGTCAACCACTTGCTGCTGACCGCTTGGTGACGGCTGCCCGGCACGCGCCGACCGCGCCCACGAAGTGCGAGGCATCCCGCGAAGGCCAGTCCCTTCCGGGAGCGGTGAGGAATGAGCGGTGATGAATGAGCGGTGATGAATATTCAACTATGGTCGCCCGTGGGTAGGTTTGCGTACGGCAAGAGGGCGATTGTTCACCCGGGGGGTTTTGCCGCGTTCGGTGGCCGCTGATTAGGCTGGGGTACGTGGTTACGACAACCACTTGTTCCCGCTCGGGGTGCGCCCGGCACCCCTGGAGACCCCCTGAGGCAGCACATCGATGAGCGAACCGGCGATATCGGCCCCGGTCCCTGCTCCCGCCGGGCCCGGGCGCCCCGCGCCGGCTTCCCCGCCGTCTGCCCGTCCCTCCGCCGAGGAGCGCATCACCGCACTCGTCCTGACGTACCGTCAGCCGTTGTTGCGGTATGTCACCGGCCTGCTGCCCACCGACCCGCAGCGCGCGGAGGACGTCGTTCAGGAAGCACTGTTGCGCGCCTGGCTGAAGAGTGAGGCGTCCAGCGCCCGCGGCGCCCGGCGCGAGACGGGGTGGGAGCCGAGTCTGCCCTGGCTGTTCACGGTCGCCCGCAACGTCGTGATCGACTGGAGTCGGCGTGACAGCTCCCGGCCGGCGGTGCTGACCGGGCTGCCGCCGGAGACGGCCGGTCTCGCGGACGAGGCAGCCCGCGTCGTGGAGCGGACGCACGTCGTCGAGTTACTCGCCCAACTGTCCCGCCCCCATCGAGAGGTTCTGGTGTACACATACCTGCTCGGCTGTTCCGGCCCCGATACGGCGCACGCCCTGGGCATTCCGTCCGGCACCGTGAAGTCCCGGCTGCACCACGCGATGCACCACCTGCGGCAGGCCGCCGCGCTCGCCGCGCGGGAGTGCGCGTGAGTCCTTTCAGCCACGCCGCGTCTTCGGGCGCGGCGGCCGTCGCGGCACCGGCGCAGTTCCCGGTACCGCTGGCCCTCGGCATGCCGGACCGTAACTCCTGGCTGATTCTCATCGGCTTCCTCGTCGCCCTGGTCCTGCTCGTCTGGCTCCTCGTCCGCACCGTGAGCAGGCAGGGCGGCTTCCGCCGCACCTGCCGCCGGATCGCGTGGGAGGCACGGATGACCGCACGGGCGTTCACCGCGCCGCTGCGTGCCTACCTGCGGCACCGGCGCTGTGCCCGGATGCTGGCCCAGTACTTCGCCGACCCGGCCGCCGGCGACGTGGTGCGGGCGGCCCTCGACCGCGCGGACACGGACGCGGGGGAGGGCTGTTACGTGCCCGCCGTTCAGCTGTCCCAGGCCAGGGACCGCGTTCGCGTCGTCGTCGCGGGGCGTGACCCGGCCGGATCCGCCGGGCCGGTGCTGCCATGGAAGGACGCGGCGGACGAGCCGGGGGAGTGGACCTGGGCCGCGCCGGCCGATGCGGTACGGACGCGGCCTGCCGGCCTCGGCCGCGCCGTACGGCTGCCGCTCGTCCTGGGCGTGGACCGCAAGGCGCCGGGCGTCGTCCTCGTCGACTGGCTGCGCGGCCCCGCCGCGCTGGCCATCGAGGGCGACGCGCGGGTCTCCCGCGGTGTGCTCCAGGCGCTGGCCGCACAGGTGGACCGGATGCCGGACGGGCCGCCGGTCCGGATCGCCTCCGGTGTGCACCCGCGATTCCCCGGGCGCCCGCTGGACGACATCCTCGCGGAACTGGCGGACCGGCCGGGAGCGCAGGAGCAAGCGACGGGATCGGCGGTTCCGGAGGAAGCGGTGCCGGTGGTGGTCTGCTGGGCACCGACGCCCGCACAAGCGGCCCGGCTCGCGGAGCTGTGCGCGCGAGGGCAGGCCCGCGTGCTGGCCGGCGGCCGGCTGCCGGGCGCCTGCTGGGTCCTGCACGCCGAGCCGGACGGCCGGCTGCTGGGGCCCGGACCACAGGTGGACGTGGAGTCGCCCGCACTCGGCCGGGCCGTGGCCCGCGCGGTGCGGCGAGGGCTCCCCGCGCCGTACTGCGTGCTGCCGGACGCCGGTACCGGGACGGGCGCGGGCACCGATACCGGGACGGGCGCAGGCACGGGTACCGGACCTGGCTTCCCGGCCGCCGGGCCCGCCCGGGAAACCGCCCCGGCCGGGCCGGAACTCCGCAAGCCCGAGCCCGCGCCGGACCGCACCGAGCCGGTACGCGAGCAGGCGGCGGCCACCCGCGATGCCGACTTCGACGAGCCCGCGCCGAGCGGGCCCGCTCCAGGGCCGAGTGCACCGGCGGCCTCCGCCGTACCTGCTCCCGCGCCGCGCCCGGACGCACCCGGGCGACCGGCCACCACGGCACCCGAACCCCGCACGGCCAGTGGCGCACCCGGACCCCGCACAGCCCGCGGTGCGACCGGACCCGACCGCCCGGCCGACGCCGGCTCCGCCATGGCGGACGACTTCGACTTCACGGAACCGGACCTGGCCGAACCCCGGACCGCAGCCCCCGCGCCCGGCCTGGCCGGGGTGTCCGCCGCCGACCGCTCCGACGCCGACTCCGACCCCGCCGCCTCCGGCGATTCCCAGGAACGGACTCCTCGTACCCCGTGAGACTCTTCGTCACCCTCGCTCCGGCCGCCCCGGAAACCTCCGCACCGGCCCGGCCCGGCTCCCCGCACACCGCCCCCGAGCGGCGCGACCTGGTCCTGGACACCCCGGGCTCGACCACCGTCGGCGCACTGGCCGCACGCCTCGCCGGCGAGCCCCCGACCGGCGACACGGCCCCCGCGCTCTTCCTCGAAGACCGTGAACTCCCCGCCGATCTGCCGCTGGCCGCCACCGGCGTACGGGACGGCGCCACGCTCGGTCTCGGCGGTCCGGTACCGCCCGAGCCCGACGGCGGCTACGGGCCCGGCCGCGCCGACCTGCCGCCGCCGTCCCGTTCCGCCGACGGCGAGCGGCTGCCGCGCGCACCCCGTGTGGAACTCCAGCTGATCGGCGGGCGCGGTGCCGGGCGCGTCTGGCCCCTGGACTGCGGTACGCACACCGTCGGCCCGGCGGCAGGCAGCTCGGTGCGGCTCCAAGGCCGTGAAGTGCCCGCCGACGGGATCCGCATCACCGTCCGCCCGGACGGCACCGTGCTGCTGAACGTCAACGCGGCGGTCGGCGGGCCCGCGTCCGGCGACGGCGCGCCGGCGGTCGGCGCCACGGGGCCCGGCCACCGCACCGGCGTCCACCTGTCCGTGCCCGAACCGCCGCCCGCCCGGCCCCGCGCCGACGCCACCCCGCTGCCGCCCCCGCCGCCGCCCGAACTCCCCGACCCCTACGCCGACACGCACGCCCCCGTCCCCGAGGGCTGGGTGGAGTGGCCGCTCGGCGGTGAGCTGCGGATGGGCGAGTACCTGCTGCGGGTGGCCGAGCCCACCGAGGCGGACGCCGCCGTGACGGCCTCCGAGGACGGCGCGTACCTGGACTTCAACCGGCCGCCGCGGATCGTGCCGCCGCTGGTGCCGGAACGGTTCACGCTGCCCTCGCCGCCGGTGCCGCCGGCCCGGCGCACCATCCCGCTGCTGGTGGTGATCGCGCCGCTGTTCATGGGCGTCGGCATGGTCGTCTTCCTGCACTCGTACTTCTACTTGATGTTCGCGTTCTTCAGCCCGGTGCTCGCCATCGGCAACTGGATCAGCTCCAAGCGGAGCGGCTGGCGCGACTTCCTGACCTCGGTCGCCAACTACCGGGCCCGGCGCGCCTCGCTGGAGGAGGACGTCAAGGACATGGTCGCGCGCGAGCGCGGCCTGCGGGTCGCCGCCGGCCCCGACCCGGCAGCCGCCGGCATGTGGGCCGTCGGCCCCGGCGCCCGGCTGTGGGAACGCCGCCGCGGCGACTCCGACCACCTGCTGCTGCGTGTCGGCACCGTACGCCAGGCGTCGCTGCTGACGATCGAGGACGCCTCCCGCGAGGACAACCACCGCTCCGTCAACTGGCAGATCCCCGACATGCCGATCGGCGTGAACCTGGCCGGGGACGGTGTCGTCGGCATCTCGGGCGAGACGGACGCGGCCCGGGCGCTGGCCCGCTGGACCGTCGCGCAGGCCGCGATCCTGCACAGCCCGCGCGACGTCCGGATCACCGTGCTCACCGACGCGGCGGGCGCGCCCGCCTGGCAGTGGGTGCGCTGGCTGCCGCACGCCCGCCCCGGCGAGGGCGGCGTCGCCGCGCCGCCGTCCGGCGGGCCCACCGTGACCATCGGCAACGACCCGGAGACGGTCGCCAACCGGGTCTCCGAACTGGTCTCCGCGATCCGTTCCCGGGCCCGTTCGCGGGAGTCGGCGATGGGCGGCGCGCTGCTCGCCGAGCCCGACCTCGTCGTCGTCCTGGACGGCGCGCGGCGGCTGCGCGACGTGCCCGGCGTGGTGCAGGTGCTCAAGGAGGGCCCGGCCGTACGGGTGTTCCTGATCTGCCTCGACCAGGAGGAGCGGATGCTCCCCGAGGAGTGCGTCACCGTCTGCGCGGTCGGCGCCCGCGAGGTGACGCTGCGCCGTACCGGCAGCGCCGACATCACCGGCATCCGGCCCGACCTGGTGGACACCGGCTGGTGCGAGCGGATCGGCCGGGCCCTGGCCCCCGTACGCGACGTCACCCCGGACGGCTCGGACGGTCTGCCGGACCGCGTCAAGCTGCTGGACCTGCTCGGCCTGGAGCCGCCGCGGGCCGCCGAGCTGGCCGCCCGCTGGACCAAGCGTCCGGCCTCCACCGGCGTCCTGCTCGGCACCGGCTACACCGGTCCTGTCACCTTCGACCTGGTCAAGGACGGCCCGCACGGCCTGATCGCGGGCACGACCGGCGCCGGCAAGTCCGAACTCCTCCAGACGCTGGTGGCCTCCCTGGCGGCGGTCAACCGGCCGGACGAGATGACGTTCGTCCTCGTCGACTACAAGGGCGGCAGCGCCTTCGCGGGCTGCGAGAAGCTGCCGCACGTCCTCGGCATGGTCACCGACCTGGACAGCCACCTGGTCGAGCGGGCCCTGACCTCGCTGACCGCCGAACTGACCCGCCGCGAACGCATCCTGGCCGACGCGGGCGCCAAGGACCACACCGAGTACCGGGCGATGCGCCGCCGCGACCCCGCGCTGGCGCCACTGCCGAGGCTGCTGCTCATCATCGACGAGTTCGCCACCCTCGCCCGCGACGTGCCCGAGTTCGTACCCGGCCTGGTCGGCATCGCCCAGCGTGGCCGCTCGCTCGGTCTGCACCTGCTGCTCGCCACCCAGCGCCCGGCCGGTGTGATCACCGCCGACATCCGCGCCAACACCAACCTGCGGATCTCGCTGCGCGTCACCGACGCCCTCGACAGCCAGGACGTCCTGGAGGTCAACGACGCGGTGAGCATCTCCAGCGACACCCCGGGCCGCGCCCTGGCCCGGATCGGGCACCGGTCGGTGCTCCCGTTCCAGACCGCCTTCGTCGGCGCCGTACGCGACGACGGACAGGCCGCGGCCGCGGGCACCGGGGCCGCGGGGGCGGACACCGGGCCGGGCTCGGAACACCGGGCCGACGTCTGGACCAGCGAACTGACCTGGTCGCTGCTGGGCCGTACAGCGGCCGAACCGGTCGAGGAGACCGCTGACCTGTTCGACGCCATCCAGGAGGCGATGGACCGCGCCGACGCGCCCACCGATCTGACGGCCCTGGTCGACGCGGTCCGGGAAGCCGCCGCTCAGCTGGAGATCGAGCGGCAGCCCAGCCCCTGGCTGCCCGCGCTGCCCAACGCGGTGAGCCTGGCCGAACTGCCCGAGCGGCCCGACCCGGCCGACGGACGCCTCGCGCCGGTCGCCTGGGGCCTGGCCGACCTGCCGGGCGCCCAGCGCCAGGAGCCCCTGGAACTGGACCTGAGCCGCTTCGGGCACCTGTACGTCCTGGGCACCCCGCGCTCCGGCCGCTCCCAGGTGCTGCGCACCATAGGCGGCGCGCTGGCCCGCCGGCACTCCAGCGCCGACGTGCACCTGTACGGCATCGACGCGGCCGGCGGCGCGCTGGCGGCGCTGTCCGAACTGCCGCACTGCGGCGCCGTCGTACCGCGCGCCGACCTGGAACGGCTGGGCCGCCTGCTGACCCGGCTGACCGCCGAGATGAGCGCGCGCCAGGAACTGCTCACCTCCCACGGCGCGGCCAACCTCACCGAACTGCGCGCCCTGCTGCGGCCCGCCGAACGCCCCGCCCACGTGGTCGTCCTGATCGACGGCTGGGACTCGTTGGCAGCCCTGCTCGGCGAGCACGACGGCGGCCGGCCGATGCATGAGCTGACCGCGCTGATCCGCGAGGGCGCGCCGATGGGACTGCACGTCGTCGCCACGTCCGAACGGGCGCTGCTGACCGGCAAGGTCGCCTCGCTCAACGACGAGCGGCTGCTGCTCAGGCTGACCGACCGCAACGAGTACAGCCTGGCGGGCATCCCGCCGAAGCAGGTGCCGGCCGTCGTCCCGCAGGGCCGCGGCTGGCGCGGGGGCAGCGCCACCGAAGTGCAGGTCGCGCTGCTCGGCGAACAGGCCCCACAGGGACAGGGGGCGCCGGTCACCGGACGCGACCAGGCCGAGGCGCTCAAGCGGATCGGGGAGCGGGCCGCGCAGCGCGACCGCGACCTGCCCGCGGCGCGCCGCCCCGCGCGCGTCATGAGCCTGCCCCGCCAGGTGTCGTTCACCGACGCGTACGAGAAGGTCCCGGCGGCCGACCGGCGCCCCCTGTGGGGACTGCTCGGCGTCGGCGGCGACGACCTGGGCGCCATCGGCGTGGACTTCGCGGCCGACGCGCCGTCCTTCCTCGTCAGCGGTCCGCCCGGCAGCGGCCGGTCCACCGCGCTCACCACGCTCGCGGTGTCGCTGCTGGCCGGCGGTACTCGGGTGGTCGCGCTCACCCCGCGTGAATCGCCGCTGCGGGGCCTGGCCCGGCACCCGCGGGCCGTGGTCATCCAGGATCCGGACCCGCTGGCCGACGAGGTGAGTGCGGCGCTGAACGCCGAGCCGGGGCCCGCCGTGGTCCTGGTCGATGACGCCGACCTGCTCTCCCAGCTGCCTGCCTGTGACGCGGCGCTGCGGGAGGTCGCCACCACGGGCCGGGACCGCGGTATCGGACTGGTCGCTGCCGCCACTGCCGAGACGCTGACCACGGCGGGCATCGGCTGGCTCGGCCTGGTACGGCGGGTCCGCAAGGGCGTGCTGCTGTCGCCGCAGTCACCGGGCGAGGGCGACATCCTCGGCGTGCGGGTGCCGTACGACCTGTTGCGGGGCCGTCCGACGCCGGGCCGCGGCCTGACCGTCGACCCGGTGACCGGCGCGCTGGTGTCGGTGCTGGTACCGGAGACGGTGCTGCGCGACGGGGACGCCGGCTGACCGGCCGGCCCGTACGGACGACGGTGCCCCGCCCCGGACTTCTGGTCCGGGGCGGGGCACCGTCGTGTCGTACGGCCCGTGTCGTACGGTCCGTCAGCCGGCGTTCTTGGTGCCGGTCGCGATGTCCAGGTCCATCTTCTCGATGCTGTTCTTGATCTGGTTGAACTGGTTGGCGAAGGAGTTGATGCTCTCCACCGCCTTCTGCAGCGACGCGGTGAGGTTGCTGTAGGACTCCTTCAGCGCCGGGCTGCTCTGCTGCATGAACAGGCCGTTGTCCAGCAGGCCCTCGACGGAGGTCTTGGTGCTCAGCAGCAGCGGGTTGATGTCGTTGACGGCCTGCTTCATCACGCCGGAGACGCGCTGGATCTCGTTGTAGTCGATGTTGATGTTGCCTGCGGGCATGGTGCTGACTCCTTGGGTCGGTATGGGGATGGGTGAAACCGGGACGGGGCCCGGGGGCGCGTCGGGCCGAGGGCGGGGGCCGTCAGTCGTCGGACTCCTTCGGCGTCCAGCCGGTGTCTCCCTCGGCGTCGTCGCTGGTCCACTCCTCCGTCTTGCCGTCGGTCACCACGGTTTTGGTGCCGCTGCCGTCCTCGTTGACCTCGATGGTGGTGGTCACCTCGTGGCCGTCGAGATCGACGGAGGAGTGGGTAGTGCCTGTCACCGTCTGCTCGTTGCCGTCCTCGTCGGGACCGACGGTGGTGTAGGTGGTCTTCGTGTCGCGGTGGCCGGTCTTCTGGTCGGTGACCGAGGTGGTGGTACCGGTGGTGGTGCTCTCGTTGCCGTCGGTGTCCTTCGTCTTGCTGGTGAAGTCGTCCGTGGTGGTCTTGTGCTCCGGCGTCTCGGTCGTCTTCGACGTGCCGGTGGTGTGGGTGACGCTGCCGAAGACGTCCGTCGAGGTCGAGTCGTACGTGCCGTCGGCGTGGTAGTTCGTGGTGTCGGTCGCCTTCAGGCCCGTGTTGGTCTCCATGGTCGTGGTGACCTTCGTCGGCTTGCCGTCCGGCCCGTACTCGTACGTCGTGGTGGTCTTGTTGCCGTGCCCGTCGTCGGTGGTCCACTCGTCGGGGCGCTCACCGGGCTTCTCGGGCTCCTCCGGCAGCAGGGACGGATCGAGGTCCGGGTACTCCTTCTTGGCCTTCTCGACCGACTCGTGCCAGGCGTTCCACTCGTCGTTGCGGGCGTTCCACAGGTCGGAGGCGATCGAGGCGCTCTGCTTGGCGGCCTTGTTGGCCAGGTCGAAGTCCCAGTCGGCCCACTTCTTCGCCACGCCCTCGTAGAGGTTCTTGAGCTTCTCCAGCTTCTCCTCGGAGCGCTTGAAGGAGCCCTTCCAGGTCGAGTAGTACTTGCGGATCGCCGCGACCGCCACCCGGGTGCCGACCTCGTCGACCGAGTACTCCTGCTTGCTCTCGCGGGCCTGCTTGACCTCGTCCTTGAGCTTGCCGGCCTTCTGCGCGACGTCGTTGAGCAGTTCGTAGTCAACGGCTATGTCGGTCACGGTCACACCCTTCGCGCGGTCGGAGATCACTTCAGGTCTCTCCACTGGTCAAACGCAACGAAAAGCGAATCGGTTCACCCGAGTACCGGTGAAGGGGAGCGAAGTGATGTCGTTCACACGGTGAACCGATCGGGCCGCAGATACGTAAACGTAGGTGTGGTGTTCTGTGACTCCGGTGAGCCGGACGCGTCGTCAGTGACACCTGTGAACGGTCTACCGCGGGAGAGGAACAGGCTTGGCTACGCGTCCCGGAGACTGGGGTGCTCTCGGCCTCGACGGCGATCCGACCCCGGGCGACGCCGCCGCCATCACGGCCATCGCCGACGCGATGCGCGACCTCGCCACCAACGCGGGCACCATCAACAACGGCCTCAAGGCGCTCCAGCAGACCGCCGGTGACGGCCGGCGTTTCATCGGCAAGACCGCCGACCAGCTGCGCGACATGGTCGACGACCACCTGCACAACTTCGTCGGCCACGTCGAGGACTCCTTCCACCAGGCCGAGGCGGCACTGCGTACGTACGCCACCGCCGTCACCGATGCGCAGAGCGATGCCGACCAGGCGCTGTCCGCCATCCAGGGCCTGGCCGACGACGACCCGCAGCGGCAGACCCACATCGACCGGGCCGACGAGGCGAAGACCGCGCTCAGCAACGCGGCGAGCACCTTGGACAAGGCGCTGACCGCTGCCGGGTCGCTGATGGTCCAGCCGGTCAGCGACTGCGACATGTTCTGGGAAGCCTTCGAATGGCTGACCATTGTCCTGTCGGTCATCGCCATCTTCACCGGCGGCGTCCTCGCGGTCCTCGCCTGGGGCATGAACGCGGTCCTGCTGATCAAAACCATCGTCGACTTCAGTCAGGGCAAGGCGAGCGGCCTGGAGCTCGGCCTCGCCTTCCTCGGCGTGCTCTTCCCGACCACCAAGGCCCTGCCGGTCGGTTCCATCGTCAAGGGCCTGGGCGGCGTCCTCAAGGGCGGCTTCGAAGGCATCGCCGGCGCCGGGAAGAACATCTTCGCGGAGATCGGCCACTTCTCCTCGCTGCACGGCATGCCCAAGGTCGTGGTGGCGCCCATGGTCATCGCCGCCCACGCGGCGCCCGCCCTCAACATCGTCAACGGCGTGAAGGGGCTCGGGAATCTCGCCAAGGGCGGCTGGGAGTCCCTGGCGGGCACCTTCGCCAAGGACTGGGCGACGTTCACCGGTCACATCGACGGCAGCTGGGCCAAGATCGGCGCGTACGCGAAGGTCAACTTCGGGCGGGGCGGGCGGATCGCCGTCGCCACCGTGCTGCCCCTGGACTTCACCGAAATGGGTGTCCTGGGCTTCGGTGGCGCCGCGCGGCTCGCCTTCGGCGAGCGGGTCCTGGGCATCAAGCAGCCGGAGCTGCACGCGCTGCTGGCCAACGCGGGGCGTACGGACGCGGCGCTGCGCGGCGGCGTCCACACCGGCGCGTTCGGCGGACCCGGCGCGCTCGTGCCGTTCCGGCCCATAGGCGGTACCGGCGCGCCCTTCGTGCCGGGCGGCTTCGTGAACCTGTCGGGCCTGCATCTCGGCGCGGCCGCCTTCCCGGGCGGCTTCCCGGGGGCGCACTTCACGCCCGGTGGGCTCGGAGCATTCACACCGAACGGGCTCGGGGCGTTCACGCCGAACGGGCTGGGGGCGTTCACGCCGAATGGGCTCGGGGCGTTCACGCCGAACGGACTGGGGGCGTTCTCGCCGAACGGGCTGGGCGGTACCGCCCCCAACGGCATCACGGTGCCGCATGGGATCACCGCACCTCAGGGCATTACAGCGCCCAACGGCTCTGTCGCTCACGCGGGTCCGCAGGTCGACCAGCCGGGACTGGTGACTGTCCCCGACGTACCCGGCATGACCACGCACGCCAATGGCCTGACCGTCCCGGACGTGCACGGTTCCGGCGCCACTCAGCTCATCCAGCAGGCGGACTTCGCAGCCGGGCACATCCGCCTGGACAACAACCTGCTGCTGCCCGCGGACACCGCCATCGATCTGCTCAAGGACACCCACGCGGCGTCGCCGCTCGCCCACACGGACGCCCCCGCCGTCCGCGTCCCGGAGACCTCGTTCGACGCCGGATCCGTCCACGGCATCGGTGACGGCCACGCGATGGCCCGCGGTGCCGTCGGGCACGGCGAGGCGCTGGAGGACATGACCTTCCCCGAACTGCAGGCGCTGGCTTCGGGCGACGTCGCGGTGACCGCTTTCCACGGGGACGGCGTCAGCATCCGCATCGGCGACGCGGCGACGCGCACGTTCACGGCGCAGGACCTGGCGAACACGGTGCCCGGTGGCCAGGCGGCAACGATCCGGCCGGCGGGCGCCGGCACGCACGCGGAGACCGTCGGCCTCCACGGGGCGGTGCCCCCGCAGCGCGACCCCGTCAAGGCCCCGGTAGACATCCCGGCGACGGCCGGCGCGTACGACCCGCTGCGGCTGAAGACGCCGGACGCGGCGCCGAGCACCAAGGCGGTCCCCTCGTCCGGCACCGCCCCCACGACCAACGCGACTCCTCAACCAGCCCTCAATCAGCATGACTTGGCGATGAGCCTGCTGGACGCCGGCGACCGCAAACCCGCCCCGGCCACCGGTCACAGCGCCACCGGTCACAGCGTCACCTCGTACAGCGGCCCCTCCGGTGTGTCGGCCCGTCCGGACCTGGATGGCGCGGGCGCGTCCGGCATCGCGGACCACAGTGCCCTCGACCTGATCGCCCACCCGGGCGGCGACGTGTCCAAGGCCGCGGACGCCGCTGCCGTACCGGCCGCGGTCAAGGCCACCGAACACACCCCCACGCCGGTACCCGCCCCCGCGCCGAAGGCCGGGTCCGCTCCCACCCCGGCGTCCGGTCCGAAGGACTCCGGTCCCGTCACCGCGCCCCCGCGCGGCCGCTTCGGCGGCTTCTCCGGCGCCGCCGCCATGAACCAGCGCCTGCGCGCCCGGCACGACCTGATCCTCGGCGGTTCGACCGGTCCCGAAGCCGGGGCGAAGCTCAACGCGTGGGCCGGGTACGAGAACGCGCTGTCGCAGCTCGGTAAGGCGGAGCGCAAGGTGGACGAGCTGACGCCGCCGGGCGCCGCCCAGGGCAAGCCCACGCCCGCCCTGGCCGAGGCGCTGGACGACCTGGGTGTCAAGCGCGCCGAGGCCGCCGAGGCGGAGGCCAGGCTGGACGAACTGGGCATCGACGCGGCGCGCACCCGCAAGCAGATCAACGCCCTCACCGGCGGCCTCTTCGGCGAACACGGCCTCGGCGGCGGACCGCACCCGCACCCGCACCCGCAGCCGGAGACGCAAGACCCGCTCGGTTCCGGCCCCGGCACCGGACGCGGGGCCCGCGACCAGGCGAGGCACGACATCGTCACCGGTGGCGCGAGCGGGCCGGAGGCCGAACTACGGCTCGATGCCTGGGGTCAGTACCAAAGGGCGTCGTACGACCTGGCCGGCGCCCAGGGAAAGGTGGACCGGCTGGTGCCCAAGGCGGGGCAGCCGGGCCCGTCCAAGCCGTCCGCCGCGGCCCTCGACGCGCTCGACGACCTGAGTGCCAAGCGCGCCGAGTTCACCGAGGCCGAGACCCGGCTCGGCGAGCTGGGCATGGACCCGCAGGCCCTCCGGCAGCAGATCGACGACGCCAACAACGCCATCGCCGCCGAGCGTGCGCAGCGCGGGGAGTACGTCGGGCCGCTCGGCGGCGCGCCGACGCCGCACCCCGGGCCGCGCGACGTGGAGATGACCGACGCACAGCCCGGCCCCTCGGCCCAGGGCGGCGGCAACCACCAGCCGCCCGGCCTGCGGTGGGACAACGCCCTCACCCGCGGCACCACGCCGGGCGACATCCGCGCCAACACCGCGTTCCAGAACCTGCGCGGACTCGACCAGCGGCCCCTGTCCGGCGCCGACTACCTGGCCAACCTGCACGACAGTCTCCGCGAGCAGCGCCCGCTCTCCTTCGTCGTCAACACCGTCGTCAAGTACGACCAGATCGGCGGCGGGCAGCTCGACGCCTTCCTGCGGGCGGTCACCACCGGCCTGCCGGACAGCTACCGGGGGCGCTTCGGCGTGGTCATCGGCCTCAACGGCCCGGCGGGTGAGATGGCCCGGATCAACGCCGCGGTGCGCCATGCCCTGGACGGCGTGCAGGCCGAGTTCCCGATCGCCGTCGTCGGAGTCGGCTGGCGCGGCGGCGACTTCCCGTACGGCACCGTCCGCAACACCGTCATGACCAGCCCGGCCAGCCGGTCGATGGTGCACGCGATGATGGCCGGCGGCGCCGGCGGCGCCGGGCGTACCCATCCGTACTTCGCCTTCATGGACTTCGACGACTTCCCGCACACCGTGCCCAGCGGCCGGCACATCTTCGACTACTTCGAGAAGAAGTTCGAGATGCGCGGCGTCGAGCGGGCGGGGGAGCCGTCGTCGGCCGAGCCGCTGCGCCCGCTGACGATGTTCGGTGGCTACCGGGTGCCCGAGCCGCCGGGCGGCGGTCTGCCCGACCCGCTCCTGGTCAAGACCGACGATCACCTGGCCAAGGCCGAGGCGAAGGGCAAGGGCAAGGCCACGGACACCCCGCGGCAGCCCGGCGAACTGCGGGTGACGCAGGAGAACCGGATCACCTTCGACCTGCGGATCCGCGCGGACATGCGTGCCCGCGTCGGCATCGCCGGCCGCCACCCGCTGCTGCCGTACGCGCCCGAGCCCAACCTGTTCGTGGACGCCACCGCGACGCTGGTGGACACCATGCCCGGCGTCCACGGCTGGCTGCCGTTGCGGTACGGTCCCGGCGGCGCCGAGTACCACCAGCTGAGCCGGGCGCTCAACCACTTCAACGCCTGGGAGCTGGACACCACCCTGCCCCGCTTCACCAGGGACGACTTCCCGAGGCTGCCGGGCGAGAGCCAGGACGACTGGGACAAGCGGGTGGCGGACGGCATCACCGACCGCGAGGCGCAGCGGGAGATCGCCGCCGGCAACCACACGCTGCCCGCCCGCGGTACGGCCTTCGTCGCCGAGTTCGAGAAGGCCGCCATCCCCACCGACCTCTCCCGGATCATGGCCTCACTCTTCGGCAAGAGCGGCAAGCTGCTCCAGGACCACGCCGGGCTGGGGAACGTGGAGCGGCTGGTCGTGAACAAGGACGCCAAGCGCGGGATGGAACTGAAGGACGTCCGTGACGACCGTTTCAAACTGTCCCCGGAGGCGGCGGACCACGACAACCCGCTGCGGCCGGTCGAGAGTCCGGACCAGGAGCGCCCCCGTGACGTCGCCGCGCGGCTGACCGACAAGCTGGGCACCGGCGCCAACCCGCTGGGGGGCAACGTCTCCGCCGGGCTGCCGAGCGACCCGTCGATACGGGCCGGCATCCGCCAGGAGGACCTGCGGATCATCACCCACGGCTACGCCCACAACGAGGACCCGTCGCGGTTCCTGGACCTGCTCGATTACGCCATCGTGCACACCTCGCACCAGTCGCCGCCGACCTCGGTCCTGCACGCCTTCGAGAACGCGCCCGACCGCCTGGGCCTGCCCGCACCGGAGGACATCCTGCGCGGCGTGCGGGCCCAGCTGGAGTACCGCGGCACCGTCGCCAAGAGCCGGGTCGAGGCCGCGGTCAACGACGCGATCGCGCGCGGGACCGACGGCCGGGAACTGTCCATCGCCCTGACCACCGGACGGCTGCGCCGCGAGAACTTCCTTCCTGACGGCCTGGGCGGCGCCACCGGCCGGACCGCCAGGAACACGGCCGAGGACCTCGCGCTCACGTACTACGCCAACGCCCTCGGCCGCGAACTGCACATCACCTTCGCCGACGGCAGCATGACCACCATCGCCCCCACGAAGCCGGGGAAGAAGCGGTTGCCGCCGCCGGTGGAGATCGTCTGGACGACCAGTACGGACACCGTGCGCTACCCGGACGGCGGCCACTGGACCGTGGCCGACAACGAACCCGGCCCGGTCGCGGGCGGCAAGCGCGGCCGCGGCGGTGCCGACGGACCGGGCGGCGACACCCACACCAAGCGCCCGCGCAAGGGCAAGGGCCGGGCCGACGGCCCCGCCGACCCGGACACCCCCATGGGAGGCATCCAATGACCACCGACCAGGCGGCACCGGACGCCACCGTGCACCACGTGGACTCCGGCCGCCCCGGTGCGTTGGCCGGGGCCTTGGAGGCCGCTGCCCCGGGCGACGAAGTGCGGATGGCACCGGGGACGTATGCGGAGACGCTGCGCGTCGCACGGGACGTGACCCTGCGGGCCGCGGACGGCGGGGTCACCCTCACCGCGCCCGGCGGCACCACCCCGGCCCTCGAAGTCCTCTCCGGTGCCCGGCTGACGCTGGACGGGGTGACCGTACGGGGCGCTGCGGCGGACCAGCCGGCCGTCCTGCTGTCCGGCGGCAGCACGCACTGGCACGGTGGCGGTACCGGCATCGGCCGCCTCGAAGTGCTGCGTGACGCCGCGCTCACCATGACCGGCGCCCGCCTGACGGGCGCGGCACTGGCAGGGGCGCTGATCCGTACCACCGGTGCGGTGCGGCTGACGGACTGCGTCCTGGAAGGCGCCCAGGGCACCGGCGTCGTGGTGGGCGGCGACTCCCGGCTGGAGATGACCGGCAGCCGGATCAGGGGGGCCACCGGCTCGGGTGTACGGGTCCGCGACGGCGCGCACGTCCTGTTGCGCGACTGTCTGATCGACGGCGCGGGCCGCAGCGGGCTGCTGTTCGAGGACCGGTCGGCGGCCCTGCTCGTGGACTGCCGGGTACGGGACTGCGACGGCGAAGCGGTGCGTGTACTGGACTCCTCGCCCGTACCGCGGGACGCCGACCCGTACGAGGCGGTGGACGCCGCGGCCCCGGCGGAGGCCCGGGGCGGACTGCTGCTGTACGGCTGCGAACTGAGCGGTGCGGGTGCCGACGCGCTGCACGTCGCCGGGGCGGGCGACGCCGTGCTGGCCGGCTGCGTCCTGCGCGACGGCGGCGGCTCAGGCGCCACGGTGGGGGAGCGGGCCCGGGTCCGGCTGGCCGACACGCGGATCGTGCGGACCACGTCGGCGGCCCTGACGGCCCACGGTACGGCCCGGCTGGAGGCGCGCGGCACGACCGTACGCGGCTCGGCGGCCAACGGCCTGCTGGCCACCGGCTCCGCCGCCGTCCGGCTCACCGACGGCGAGGTGACCGACTGCCGGTTCAGCGCCGTACACGCCGGTGGTGCCGCCGAGCTGACACTGACCCGGCTCCGTGCCGGCCACACCCCCGAACACGGGCTGCACGCGGTCGCCGACGCCCGGCTCACGCTGACCGAGGTGCATCTCACCGACTGCGGCATGTCCGGCCTCGACCTGTCCGGCGCGGCGAGCACCGAAGCCGCCGAACTGTCCGTCGTCCGCTGCCGCAACGGTGTGGTTGCCGGCTCCGGCGGCCCGGTCCGCCTGACCGGCTGCACGGTCACCGACGCCGAACGCGCCGGGTTCAGCTTCGGCCCCGGCGGCGATGTGGAACTGGCCGGCGGCCGGGTGCTGCGCGCCGGTACCGCCGGGCTGGTGGTCCAGGAGGGCGCCACTGTACGGGCCCGGGACGTGGAGATCACCGAGGCGGCCGGGTCCGGATTGGTGGTCGCGGCCGGCGCCGCCCCGCACCTGAGCCGGGTACGGATCGTACGCGCCGGCAAGAACGGCCTGATCGTGGACGCCAAGGGCGCCGGCGTCTTCGAGGACTGCGAGATCACCGCACCCGGCTACCCCGCCGTCCACCTGGGCGAGGCGGCCACCCCCGTACTGACCCGCATCCGTGTTCAGGACGCCGACGCCGACCTGAGCACCGGGACCGGTGCCGATCCGGAGGTGCGCGACTGCGTCTCGTGGCAGGTCAAGGACGCGCAGTGGCCCGCGCCGCTGGCGCCCGCAACGGCCACCGCCACCGCGGGGTCCGGCGGAAGCCCGGCAGGCGGAACCCCGGCCGGGGGAACCACGACCACGGCGTCGGCCACCGAGGACGATCTCGACGAACTGCTCGCCGAACTGCACCAGTTGATCGGTCTGGAGCGGGTCAAGCAGGATGTCGCCTCGCTCGTGAAGCTGATGCGCATGGTGCAGCGCCGCGAGGCGGCCGGGCTCGCGGCGCCGCCGCTCAGCCGCCACCTGGTCTTCGCGGGCAATCCCGGCACCGGCAAGACCACGGTGGCCCGGCTCTACGGCCGCATCCTGGCCGCCGTCGGCCTGCTGGAGCGCGGCCACCTCGTGGAGGCCGACCGCTCCGCGCTGGTCGGCGAGTACGTCGGCCACACCGGTCCGAAGACCCAGCGGGTCTTCATGGAAGCGATGGGCGGCGTGCTGTTCATCGACGAGGCGTACTCCCTGGCACCCGCACACGGATCGGGCGGCAACGACTTCGCGCAGGAGGCCATCGCCACCCTCGTGAAGCTGATGGAGGACCACCGCGACGCCGTCGTGGTCATCGTCGCCGGCTATCCGGTGGAGATGGAGCACTTCATCGACTCCAACCCCGGTCTCGCCTCCCGCTTCAACCGCACGCTGCTGTTCGAGGACTACGGCACCGAGGACCTGGTGCGCATCGTGGAACAGCACGCGGCGGGCCACCAGTACGAACTGACCGACGCGGCGCGCGCCACGCTCACCGGCTACTTCGACCACATGCCCCGGGACGGCCGGTTCGGCAACGGACGCTCGGCCCGGCAGACGTTCCAGGCGATGACCGAACGGCAGGCGTACCGCGTCGCGGAGAACGACTCCCCGTCCGAGGCGGAGCTGCGGACGCTGTCCGAACTGGACGTACCGGAACTGGACATACCGGAGACCAGCCGGACCAGCCTGTCCGGCCCTGGCGTGCCGCAACCGCTCCCGTCCGGCCCCGGCGGGCCCGTCAGCCCGGCCTGACCCGCTTCCCCCCACTACTCCCAGGAGGAAACCCCCGTTGTCACAGCCGAACAAGAACGCCGGCCCGGACCGCCCGTCCGGGACCGGTTTCGCGGAGACCTTCGCCAAGGGGGCGCGTACACCGCTGCGCGGCCTGGCGCCCGGCCGGCGGGTGTGGAAGACAGTGCTGGGCCTGCCCGTGCTGGCCGGCGTCGGCGTCGGCGTGGTGGCGCTGGCCACCCTGGGCGCCTCCCAGGTGCGCTTCGGCGACGGCCAGGAAAAGGCCGTCGCCGCCAAGCAGCCACAGCCGACGAAGACCGGCTCTCCGGCACCGGCCGCCAAGGCCAGCAAGTCCCCGAGCCCGGCGGCGTCCCCGAAGCCCAGCGACGCGGGCGCGCCGGCCCCGACTCCCGAGGCGCCGCAGAAGAAGGAGCCCCCGGCCCCCGAGCCCAAGAAGAAGCCCGCCGGTCCGCCGCGCGTGACCTACACGGGTCTCGCGGGCCCCGGCTGCCCGACCCCGCCCGGCGGCGGCTATCAGCAGCAGGGCGCCTACAACGACGGCGGCAACGGCTGGTACGGGCTCACCGGCGGCAGCACCCAGGAGGGCGGCTGCAGCGGCCAGTTCACCTCCGTACCGATGTCCGGCGACCCGGTCAAGGACGCCAAGAGCCGAGTGATGTGGTGGTTCGCGCCGGGCCCGCAGTCCCGGACCTGCCAGGTCTCGGTCTACGTGCCCGAGGGCCCCAACGACCGCGATGTGAACGGTCACCCGACCACGTATCACGTGCTGACCGACGCCTTCGACCGGAACACCAAGTACGGCCAGTTCACCGTCGACCAGGCCGCGCACCGCGGCAGCTGGCAGCCGGGCGGCACCTTCCAGGTCCGCCAGGGCAAGATCGCCGTGAAGCTGCTGGACCGCGGCATCAATCACGGTCCGGGCCGCGAGGCCGCCCACCACGCGGCGGCACCCGTCAAGGTCACCTGCCACGGCTGAGCGCCGCAGCGGGCCGTCAGCAACGGCTCCCGCTGAGGTTCTTGTGAACGAAAGCGGTGCCCTCCGTTCGCCACGGAGGGCACCGCGCCGCCGTTCCCCGCTATTACTGCGTCCGCTGTTACTGCGTCCGCGACGCCTGGACGAACCCACCCAGGCGCGCGGCTACCGGGCCGGGAAACGGCACACCGCGCTCGCGCTCGCCGCCTACGCGCTGCCGGCCGTCGCATCGGGCCTGGCCAGCCACCCACTCCGCACCTGTCCTACCCGACGGTGCCGACCAGAAATCGCCGGCCGACTACGGCATGACCGCGCTGACCGTCCCCGAGATCCAGCGCCTTCGCACCGTGGTCACACGGCGATCGAATGCGTTACGCGCGCAACGCCTGCGACAGCGCGTCAACGGTCACGCCCACGATGGCCAGGAGCTGCGCCGGGCTCGCCCCGGCCCTGCTCATGACGGCGAGCGACTGATTCACAGCCGCGATGTGTACAGAGAAGGCATCGGCGTCCTGGTCGGTCAGTCGGCCGGCCTTCAGCGCGGCGCGCAGGCGCAGGCGCTGGAAGCCGAGCGCCTGCTTGGCGTGCGCTGCCACGCTCGGACGCAGCGCTGGAATTGCCATGGCCGACTGGGCAATCAGGCATCCATCAGGCAGTGCGGGATCGGCGATGCGCTCGAGGGTGACGTCGAAGAACGCACGAACAGCGGCAACGGGTTCCGAGGCTGCACACGACAGGGCGGCGTCGTACTTCTCGCCGTAGCGCGCGGCGTAGAGGTCCAGGCAGCGCAGGAAGAGCGTGTCCTTGTCGCCGAGGGAGGAGTAGATGGAACTGCGGTTCAGGCCGGTTGCCCGGGACAAATCGCCCAATGAGGTGTCGGCGTAGCCGTCGCGCCAGAACTGGATCATCGCGGCGTCGAGCGCCGCGTCCATGTCGAACTGCTTCTTGCCTGCCACGCGCTACTTCCTTGCCGATGCGTCGATGGTTCGGACTGTGTTGCGCACCATTCTATCTTGAACCGATCAGTTCAAGATGGTGTTAGCCTTCATGCGTGGTCATGGCCAGGCATGCCGCGCGCTTCGCGACGCGCGAGAAACACGCCACGCGGTCCCAGCCATCGCCCGTCAGCCACACCGTCCCCACCGCACACCTGACCCCGACGGAGGATCCCCGTGACCGGCCCAGCAACCAGCACTCCGCATGTCTCCGAAAGCAACCCCATCCGCGACCTGCCCCTGCAGCATCTGGACGGGTTCACTCACCGCTGGGTCGACGCGGACGGCGTCCGCCTTCATGCCGTCGAAGGCGGACGGCCGAGCGGCCCGGCCGTCGTCCTGCTCGCCGGATTCCCGCAAACCTGGTGGGCCTGGCGAAAGGTGATGCCCGGCCTCGCCCACCGGTTCCGCGTCCTCGCGATCGACCTGCCGGGGCAGGGCCACTCCGAGCGTCCGGAGCGCAACTACGACACGCACGCGGTCGCCGCGCACGTTCATACCGCCGTGCAGGCTCTCGGAGTGTCGACCTACTCCCTGGTGGCCCACGACATCGGCGCCTGGGTCGCTTTCTCCCTCGCCCTCAACTTCGAGAGCCACCTGCGCGGGGTCGCTCTGCTCGACGCCGGAATTCCCGGTATCACTCTCCCGGAGGCGATTCCCACCGACCCGGATCGAGCGTGGAAAACCTGGCATTTCGCGTTCCACGCCGTGCCCGACCTGCCCGAGACGCTGCTTGCCGGCCGCGAACGCGAGTACGTCGGCTGGTTCCTGAAGGCGAAGGCCCTGTCTCCCGACACGTTCGACGACGCCGAGCTCGACCACTACGCGGCGGCCGTCGCCGCCGACGGCGGCCTGCGCGCTTCCCTCGCGTACTACCGAGACGCCGCGGAGTCGGCGCGCAAGAACCGCGAGGCGCTCCAGCGGCGGCACCTGACCGTGCCCGTCCTCGGAATCTCCAGCAGCCACGGCTCCGTTCCGGACATGGCCGCCTCCCTCAGCCCATGGGCCGACCACACCACCGGAATCGTCGTGCCCGACGCTGGACACTTCATCCCCGACGAGCAGCCCGAAGCCGTTGCTGCCGCGATAACGGGCTTCATCGCCGCCGACGACTGACAATCCGCAGCGTCAGGTCCGGCTGTCGTTTCTTGGCCGAGGGGCGGGCCGGGCCCAGCACGGGTGCTCCACCCCTTACTGCGACACCATCGTGGCGTGCCAGTGGCCTCGTCGAGTCCTGCCCCCTCAGGCGCCGGAGACCGGTGCTGGCGCCCGGGGAGCGAGAGGGGGCGGCTGTCAGCTTGCTTCGGGTATCCGACTGGCGCGCCATTCGGGGGCTTCTGCGGTATCGGTGAACTCCAACCGCGCCGCCGCGGTCGGCTGGACCTCCGGAATGGGCACCGCCTTCGCCATCGCCGCCATCCTCTCCACGGCCTTCATCCGCCTCACCGGCCTCACACCTCGTCACAGAGCAGACCGGGACCTTGCCGGCGAGGTCCCAGCCGCAGGCTGAACCCGCTGCGTACAGTGGTCACGGAGGTGGCGTCACTCGCCTCGTCGTGCCCGAGACCCCTTGCCGCCGCGCTCTCCGATGCGCCCGCCTAACGCATCGTGTTGGGTTTCCCTGACGTCCTCTCGACGTCCGAAGCACCCCGGTCAGAGATGCAGCGGCGGGCTCGCGGTCGCCCCGCTGATGCGCTCGCGGCCAACGACGTCGCGCGGAAATTGCACATCACGCGCCGCGACCCCTCCATGGGCGCCCTTGCCTTTCGCCCGGTCTTGCTGGTCTCCTGCGACGGTCAGTGGGCGGGCCGGTGTTCGGTGATCCAGTGGGCGGCGAACAGTCCGGAGGCGGCGGTGAGGACGGCGGCGGCGATGACGGTGGCGTTCAGGCCGAGGGCGTCGGCGAGAATGCCGGCGACGAGGGCGCCTGCGGCGTAGCCGATGTCGCGCCAGAAGCGGTAGGTGCCCAGGGCGTTGGCGCGCCAAGTGGGGTGGGCGTGGTCGGAGACCGAGGCGATGAGAGCCGGGTAGACCATGGCCGTGCCGATGCCGAGGGTGGCGGAGGCGAGAATTCCGGCGAGCAGCGGTGTGCTCAGGAGCACCAGCGCGAGGACGAAGCCTGCGGCCTGGAGGAGCATGCCCCAGACGATGAGGGGTTTGCGGCCGATACGGTCGGCGAGGTGGCCGGTGTAGGTCTGCCCGAGGCCCCACAGGATCGGGTAGACGCCCTTGATCAGGCCCACGGCGGCGAGTCCGAGGCCGTGGTCGGTGAACAGCAGTGGGAAGACGCCCCAGGTGAGGCCGTCATTGAGGTTGTTGACCAGTCCGGCCTGGCTGGCGCCGCGCAGGGAGCGGTGATGCCAGGAGACGCGGGCGAAGGTTTTGGCCAGCCCGGTGGGTTCCTCACCCGGGGACGGCCTGGGGTGCCGGCTGAGTTCGAGCGCGACGTGAGCCGCGGTGTCGCGGACGACGAGGGAGAGAGCGAGTCCCGCGGCGACGAAGACGACGCCGATCAGCTCGGGGACGGGGCGCAGACCGTAGGCGGTGGCGAGGTAGCCGGTGAACAGGGCAGTGACGCCGACCGCGGTGTAACCGGCGGCCTCGTTCAACCCGGTGGCCAGTCCCCGGCGTTCGGGACCGACCAGGTCGATCTTCATGTTGACCGTCATGGACCAGGTCAGGCCCTGGTTGAGGCCGAGCAGCACGTTCGCGGCGATGATCCAGCCCCACGAGGGCGCCCAGGCCAGTGCGAAGGGCACGGGGGTGCCCAGTAGCCAGCCTGCGAGCAGGAGTTGCTTGCGGCTGAAGCGGGACGTGAGGGCGCCGGCGGCGAGGTTGGTCAGGGCCTTGGTGACGCCGAAGGCGATGATGAAGGAGAAGACGGCCAGGTCGCTGGTGAGTCCGAAGACGTCGCTGCCGATCAGGGGAACCGTGGTGCGTTCCAGGCCGACCAGTCCGCCGACGCAGACGTTGACGACGACCAGCAGTGTGAACTGCAGCCAGTTCTCGCGCAGCCCCAGCACGACGGGGCGGGGAGCGGTCTTGGTTATGGCAGTGGAGGGTGTCTTCACTGCCGGCTGTCCTTCGCCGGGTCGCCTTCGCCTGCGGTGGTGCCTTCGGCCAGGGTCTGGCCGTGTGCGGCGGCGTAGTGGGCGGGGCCGCCTTGCAGAACGGTGAGGTCGGTGCGGCCTGCGCGCTCCAGCAGGCTGGCAGCGGTCATGGCGCGTTCGCCGTGCCCACAGGCCACGACGGCACCTTCGGGGGCTTCGGTGGCGTGCGCGGCCAGGCTGCCGAGTTCGAGGTGTACGGCTCCAGGTACATGCCCTTCGGCGTATTCGGCTTCTTGCCGCACGTCGAGGTAGGGGCTGGGCGAAGTGTGTTCCGCGGTGACGAAGCGAGTGGTCGTCTGCCGGTTTCCGGCGGCGAGCCAGGCGGGAATGCCGCCGGCCAGGCGCCCGACCAGCCGCTCGTAGCCGATCTTGTACGCCTGCCAGACGATTTCGGAGAGGTCCTGGCCTGCGCCGGTGACGAAGGCGATCTGCGCGTCACCGGGCAGGAGCCAGCCCAGCCAAGTGGCGAACTGGTCGCGCAGCGGGATGGAGACCGAGCCGGGGACGTGTCCGGCCGCGTAGTCGGCCGCGGGCCGCACATCGACCACGTACCCGCCGTTGGCCAGCAGCGCCTGGAGGCGGGAGGCGTTCAGCTCGGGCAGCAGAGGGGTGGAGGTGAGTACGGCAGGCCCGCGACGGTTGGCCTCGGTGAGGCGGGCGAAGTAGGCGGGGTAGCTGCCCAGGCTCGCCACCAGGTGCCGTACGAAGGTGTCCTCGTCCGGCACGGCCAGCAGCGGGTTGGCCTGCTTTTCGGCGCCGATGGTGGTGGTGCGCTCGGTGCCGGGCGGGGCGGAGCAGAATGACCCGGCCCCGTGCGTGGGCCATACCGGCGTCGCGTCCGGCAGTGTCGTGAGCCGTTTGAGGGAGCGGTATTGGGCGCGGGTGAGTTCCTCGGTGCGGTCGGCGCCGAGCAGGTCGGTGCGGGCGGCCGAGTTCACGATCAGCGAGCCGCCGGTGAAGATGCCCAGTTCGCGGTTGCCGTCCAGGACCAGGAAGGAGAGGTGTTCGTCGGTGTGCCCGGGGGTGGCCAGTGCCCGCAGGGTCAGGCCGCCCAGGTCGACCTCGTCACCGTCGGCGAGGGGGGTGTGGTCGAAGGCGCGGCGCCCGGCGGCGGAGGCCAGCACGGTGGCGCCCGAGTCGTGGCCGAGCTGGACGGCGCCGGAGAGAAAGTCGGCGTGCAGGTGGGTATCGGCCGCATACGCCACCCGCAGCCCCCGCTTCCCGGCGGCGGCGTGCAGGGTGCGCAGGTCCCGGCTGGCGTCTACCGCCAGGGCACGTCCGTCACCCAGGTCGAGGAGATAGGCGCTGTTGCCGAGTCCTTCGTCGACCAGCGGTATCAGGTGTTCGTCGGTGAACCCCACGGCTTCCTCCAGGTCCTCGCATGCTCAGGGCCCGCTCGGGCGGGCTCTGGGCACAGCACCGAGCCTCATCTACAATATTCCATAGATTCTTGGAGGATGCATCGTGGAGAACACCGCAACCCGTGGCAAGGCGAAGCTGTACGAGGCGTTCGCGGCCAGCGGCAAGGCTCTGGCCAGCGGAAAACGCCTGGAGCTGCTGGACCTGCTCGCCCAGGGTGAGCGCACTGTGGATGCGCTGGCCAAGGCGTCGGGGCTGAACCTGACCACCGCGTCGGCCCACTTGCAGACGCTCAAGCAGGCCGGATTTGTCGCCACCCGCCGCGAGGGTGTGCGCATCCACTACCGGCTCGCCGGGGACGACGTTGCGCAGCTGTTCGCGCTGCTGCGCAAGGTGGCCGAGCGCCATCAGGCCGCCGTGCCCGCCGCCCGGGACGCCTACCTCGGCGAGGACGCCGCCGCCGAGGTCAGCCGCGCGGAGCTGCGGGGCCGCATCGCCGCCGGAGACGTCGTCGTCCTCGACGTGCGGCCGGTCGAGGAGTACCGGGCCGGGCACATTCCCGGCGCCGTATCCATCCCGGTGGAGGAGCTCGCCGAGCGGATCAACGAGCTGCCCGAGGATCTGGAGATCGTCGTGTACTGCCGCGGCGAGTACTGCGTGCTCGCCTACGATGCGGTGCGGCTGCTGACCGACCGTGGCCGGCGGGCCATCCGCCTCCACGACGGCATGCTGGAGTGGCGGCTGTCGGAGCTGCCCGTCGACGTCTCGGATCTGACGTGACCGGCTCGGGCGGCGGCCTCCCGCCGCACCCGGGCCTGGCCGGCGGGCGGGTCTGCCTGGACTAGAACGCCACCACGCGGCGAACAACGGGACCGGTGCCCTCCAGCCGATCACCGAACTCGCCGCCCTCGCCCACGAACACGGGGCGCTCTTCCACTGCGACGCCGCCCAAGCCGTCGGCAAGATCCCGCTCGACATCGGCGAGCCGGCCTCCGGCGCCCCCGCGCGCATCGCGGACCTGCGCGACGACCTCCACCAGCGGCAACGCCGACAACCCCAGCCGTCAGGTCCGGTTGAGCTTCCTCGGCTAAGACGCCGGGGTCTCGCGGCCGTCGGTGCTGTGGGCTGTACGTCGTCGCGGGGGCGAAGCGGTAACGGCTCCGGGGGCGCTACGAGGGCCGAGGCTGGGAGAACGAAAGCGGTGCCCTCCGTTCGCTGCGGAGGGCACCGCGCCGCCGTTCCCGCTGTTACCGCGTCCGCTGTTACTGCGTCCGCGACGCCTGGACGAACTCTTCCTTGGAGATCTGACCGTTCGAGTCGCGGTCCACCAGGTGGAATGCCTTGCGGATGTTGGCCTCGGAGACCCGCTCCCGCTTCCCCGCCACGAGCAGTTCCGGCTCGCTGATGGTGCCGCTCCCGTCCGTGTCGATCTGCTGGAAGGTGGGAGGGGTGCTCGCGGGGGCGCCGGCGAAGGCGGAACCGCTGGCGCCGAGAACGGCTGCCGCCGTCAGGGCCATCGCGGTGGCGGCGGTGCGAGTCTGCATGGTGTCTCCCCTCGGCCCTCCGCGGGATGGCGGGAAGGCCGGATGTATGGCTGTCACTGGCAACTGCAGCCACCCACCGTAGTGAATCAATAGCTCAACGTCACGGAAGGCGTGGAGGTTCCGTGCGAAGTGCGAGGTGTCGTTCGCGCTACCGGGGCTGCGTGGTGGTTGTCCGCGAGAGGGCAGGGGCGGTGGTGAACAGTGCGAGGACTGCGGTGCGGACCTGGTCGGCGACCGTGTCGGGGTGGAGGTGTCGAACTTGCCGTCGAGGTGCAGGAATGCCAGGCCGTGGACGAGCGTCGGGGGTCGCGGGTGAGGGATGGGCGGCGGCCAGGTGCTCGGCGAGTTCGCGGTAGCCCTCGGCCGCGACCGCGGAGACGAGTGCTTCGCGGTCCGGGAAGTGCCGGTAGGGGGCGGTCGGCTGAAGGACGGAGAAGTCCACCCCTCGGATTGTCGACCCGGACGCGTACGACCTGGTCTTCTACCCGGGGGGCCACGGCCCGATGGAATACCTCGCCGGCGACCCTGTCTCGGGCGCACTGCTCACCCGCGTCCTGCACTCCGGCAAGCCGCTGGCACTGCTGTGCCACGCACTGGCCGCCCCGTTCGCGGCGAAGAGCGAGGACGGATCGTGGCCGTTCACCGGCTACCGCATGACGGGCCTGTCCAACCTGGAGGAGAAGTCGAGGAGAGGTGCAACAGCTTCGGTCGCAAGGCGATCCGGCTCCTGGAGGGCCGCCTGCGCGAAAGTGGCGCCGACTACCGCAAGGGGTGGGGCAGGCGGTGCGTCGGTCAGCCTCGTGTGCTGCCGTTGCTGCCGCTGGGGGGCGCCAGGGGGTTGTGTTTGTTGAGGGCGGGGGTGATTCCCGCGTCCAGGTCGGTGTGGTAGCCGGTATCGAATGCGGTCTGGTAGGCGCGGTCGCCGAGGGCGGCGCGGGCTTGTCGTTCGCAGGCTTGGCGGGCGGCGATCCATTCGGGGACGCCGGCCTGCGGGCGGCCGAGGGTGTCCCAGATCTGCTGGGCCACACCGAGCAGATGGGCGGCCCGTTGCTCCTGCCCCATGGCGCAGGAGGCGGAGGCGAGGACGTCGATGGCCGAGGCGCTCCCCTGGGGGTCGTGCAGCCGGTGCTTGACCTCCGCCGCGGCCTGGGCGTGGAGCTGTGCGGCCTGGAACCGGCCGCGAGCCAGCTCGGCCTGGGACCGGAAGATGTCGGCCCAGGCGCGTACCCATCGCTCGCCGTGCCGGTCGCAGGTGGTGCGCAGCTGCTCCAGGGCGGCAACGGCTTCCGTGTGACGGCCCGCGAGATTGTGCGCATGGCTGAGGCCAAGGCGTCCCATGAGCAGGGCGAAGGTGGGGCTCCCCTCGTGTCGCTGCGTGGTGAGCAGGCTCTGTACCAGCGACAGTGTCCGTGCCGCGTCACCTCGCAAGCCCGCCACACACATCGCGATGACCCTCGCATGGGCTGCCGCGTCGTCGTCGCCGAGCTGCCGGGCCGCGGCCTCGCATTCACGGGCCAGTGCGGCTGCCGTGTCGGCGTCGCCCTGCGCCACCATCGCCAGGCCGTAGGCCCACAGGGCCTGGTCGCGCACCTCGCTGGGCTCGGTGTCCGTGGCCAGGGCACGCTCCAGGTAGTGCTGGCCCTCCTTCGGGTGTCCGCAGGGGTACCAGAACACCCAAAGTGCCCCGCCGAGCTCCAGCGCGGAGTGGTCGTGCGGGCCGTCCGGCCGGGCCAGGGAGAACTCCATGGCGGCGCGGAGGTTGTCGTGCTCGCCGGTCAGCCGGTCGTGCCAGGCCAACTGGTCGGGCCCGACCCAGGAAGCGTCCGCGTGGTGGGCCATCGCCAGGTAATAGCGCAGATGAGCACGGTGCGCCTGCTCATCCTCGTCGTCACCCAGAGCGCGCAGCCAGTGAGCCCCGTATTCGCGGAGGGTGTCCAGCATCCGGTAACGCTCCCCGGCTCCGGTCGGCTCCCAGACCAGGATCGATTTGTCGACCAGGGCGGTGAGCAAGGAGAGAACCGTATGGTCGGGAAGCCGTTGGTCGGCACACACCCGCCGGGCCGCCACCGCGTCGAAGGAGCCGGCGAATACCGACAGCCGCGCCCACAGCAGACGTTCCGCGGGGCTGCACAACTCGTGGCTCCAGCCGATCGCGGTCCGTAGTGCCTGGTGCCATGGAGGATCGGCCTCGTACACGGCCTGCTCCGTCTCGCCCAGTACCGCGAAACGGTCCTCCAGACGGTCGGTCAGCTCGGTCACCGACAGATCGCGCAGCCGGGCGGCGGCCAGTTCGATGGCGAGCGGCAGACCGTCCAGGCGGCGGCACAGTCGGACGAGACCGGCGCGGTTGGCGTCGGTGACCGTGAATCCCGGTGCTGCCTCTGCGGCGCGCGCCGCCAGCAGGGCGACCGCGTCCGCCTCCCCGGCCGTCTTGTTCCGGGGGTCGGGTACGGGCAACGGTGCGACGGTCAGCAGCTGCTCCGCGGACACGTCCAACCGGCGGCGACTGGTCACCAGGATGCGCAGCCCGGGCGCTGTGGCCAGCAATGTCTCGACGGTCATCGCACATTCATCGATCAGATGCTCGCAGGTGTCGAGCACCAGCAGCAGCTCCCGCCCCTCCAGGTAGTCGGCCACCACGTCGATCATCGGTCGCGTCGTCTGGTCCGCCAGCGGCAGCGCCTCGGCAATGGTGTGTGCCAGCAGGGCACCACGCCGTAGCGGGGAGAGCCCCACCCACCACGTCCCGTCCCTTAGGGACGGTTGTGCCTCGTACGCGGCCCGTAGCGCCAGCCGTGTCTTGCCCACGCCTCCGACGCCCGTCAGCGTCACCAGCCGGGCATCCCCGAACCATCGCCGGACCTGCGCCAGCTCAGCCGCCCGGCCCACCAGCTCCGTCGCCTCCGCAGGCAGGTTTCCCGCTCGCTGCCTCCGTCTGGTCACGATCGCCCTCTCCCGTCCGTCTCCGTCCGAGGTGGAGCAGCCTGCCTACTCTCGCCACCCTGCGTGACGGTTAGTAAGAAAGCGACCGACTGTGGTGACGGCTGATCGCGGAGGTGCGCTTTACGGTGCGTTGTGCGGCAACCCCATGCCTCGCCAGGCAAGTCACTGAACAGAAGCGCCGCCCGGGGACCCGAGATGCCCGCAGGGGCACCGTGACCAGACATGGGTCCCCGGGCAGCGCCTAGGGGAGGGGTCGGCTCAGCGGAGTCCGGCGGACACGAGCGCCGACAATCCTCGTCCGGTCCCGCATCAGGCCGAAGGCGCGCCGTTGCCCGCGAGGACTTCCGGGCGCAGCAGGGCGGCGAGCTTTTCGGCCGGGAGCAGGCCCCTCTCCAGGACGAGTTCGGCGACGCCGCGGCCGCTGGCGAGGGCCTCCTTGGCGATGTCGGTGGCGGCCGTGTAGCCGATGTGCGGGTTGAGGGCGGTCACCAGGCCGATGGAGTTCTCGACGGTCGCGCGCAGCTGCTCCGTGTTGGCGGTGATGCCCGCAACGCAGCGTTCGGCGAGGGTGAGGCAGGCGGCGCGCAGGTGCGTGATGGACTCCGAGAGGGAGTGCAGGATGATCGGCTCGAAGGCGTTGAGCTGGAGCTGTCCTGCCTCGGCGGCCATGGTGATGGTGACGTCGTTGCCGATCACCTCGAAGGCGACCTGGTTGACGACCTCGGGGATCACCGGGTTGACCTTGCCGGGCATGATGCTGGAACCGGCCTGTACCGGCGGCAGGTTGATCTCCGCGAGTCCCGCACGCGGGCCGGAGGAGAGCAGGCGCAGGTCGTTGCAGCTCTTGGAGAGCTTGACGGCGATGCGCTTGAGCACGCCCGACATCTGCACGAACGCACCGCAGTCCTGAGTCGCCTCGACCAGGTTGGCGGCGGTGACGAGGGGCAGGCCGGTGATGTCGGCGAGGTGGCGGCGGGCCGCCTCCGCGTACCCGGCGTGAGCGTTGAGGCCGGTGCCGATCGCGGTGGCGCCGAGGTTGATCTCGTGGATCAGCTCGACGGCCTCGGCGAGCCGGCTGCGGTCCTCGTCGAGCATCACGGCGTACGCCGAGAACTCCTGCCCGAGGGTCATCGGCACCGCGTCCTGGAGCTGAGTACGGCCCATCTTCAGTACGTCGCGGAACTCGACGGCCTTGGCGGCGAAGGCGTCCTGGAGGACGGCCATCGCCTTGAGCAGACCGCGCACCGCGAACACCGTCGCGATCTTGACGGCGGTCGGGTAGACGTCGTTGGTGGACTGGCCGAGGTTGACGTGCTCGTTGGGGTGCAGGTGCTGGTACTGCCCCTTGGCGAACCCCATCAGCTCCAGCGCACGGTTGGCGACGACTTCGTTGGCGTTCATGTTCGTCGAGGTGCCGGCGCCGCCCTGGATGACGTCGACGACGAACTGGTCGTGCAGCTTGCCGTCGCGGATCTCACGGCAGGCGGCAACGATCGCGGCCGCCTTCCGGGGCTCCAGCAGGCCGAGTTCCTCGTTGGCGAGGGCGGCGGCCTCCTTGACGGTGGCCAGGGCGTCGATCAGGTGCGCGTAGGCGGAGATCGGGGTGCCCGTGATGGGGAAGTTCTCCGTGGCGCGCAGGGTGTGGACGCCCCAGTACGCGTCGGCGGGTATCTCGCGGTCTCCGAGCAGGTCGTGTTCGCTGCGGGTGGCGGCGGTCATGGGTGTGCGGGCCCTCTTCTTCGAGGTAGGTGGGTCAGGTACGTGAGGGGGTGGGTCAGGTACGTGAGGGTGGGTCAGGTACGTGAGGTGGGCCGAGCCAGGCGCTGACCTGCGTCGGGTCAGGGTTACGCGGGGGTGGCGACGGCCCGGGGGAGCAGCGCGGAGACCGGTCGTACGCTGCCGACCGGCCGGCCGCCGCCCAGCATCGGCTCCCCGGCGAACGCGGTGAGGAGTTCCGGATCGACGCCCGCGCGTGCCAGGGCGGCAGCGGCGACGGGTATGCGCGCCCGGTTCGCCCCGTCGGCGATCTTCACGGCGATGGCGCTGCCGTCCGGCAGCGCGGCGACCTGTACGCCCTCGAAGCCGTCCTTGGCCAGCAGTCCGGGAACCGCGCGCATCAGCGCGGCGACGTCCCGTCCGGCGCCGGAGGCCATCTCGGGGTACTCGCGCATGGCGTCCGCCACGCGTGCCTCGGGGGTGCCGGGTGCGGCGGTGGCGATGCGGGCGGCGGCGCGGGCGAGGCCGTGCAGGGAGACGGCGAACAGCGGGGCGCCGCAGCCGTCGACGGTGACCTGCGCGATCCGCTGCCCTGTGAGTTCCTCGACGGTCTCGGCGATCGCCGTCTGGAGCGGATGGTCGGGAGCGAGGTAGTTCGCCGGCGGCCAGCCGTTGAGCAGGCAGGTGTAGAGCATCGCGGCGTGCTTGCCGGAGCAGTTCTGGGCGAGCCGGGAGGCCGGGCGGTGCTCGCGGACCCAGACGTCGCGGACGGCCGGGGCGTACGGCAGGTCCGGGACGTTGCGCAGGTCGTCCTCGGTGAAGCCGGCGAGATCGAGGATCCGCCGGGCTCCGGCGAGGTGGCGTTCCTCGCCGGAGTGGCTGGCCGCGGCGAGGGAGAGCAGTTCGCCGTCGAGCGGGAGCCCGGCCCGCACCATGGCGACGGCCTGGAGGGGCTTGAGCGCCGAGCGCGGGTAGCACGCGGTTTCGATGTCGCCGAGGTGGAAGCGGATCTCGCCGTCGGGGCCGAGTACGGCGACGGAGCCGTAGTGAACGCCCTCGATCATTCCGCCACGTATGACATGGGCGACGGGGGCGTGGCGGGGTTCGCGGAGGGCGGGTGCCGCCGCGAGGGACCGTGCGTCCGTGCCGGACGCGTCGGCGAGGGAACGATTCTGCGGGTGGTGCATCTGTTTCTCTCTCGACCAGTGGTGGGTCGTCGTGGCCGGTGGGCCGTCGTGGACCGGTACGCGGGTCACGCGTCGGTCCCGGTGGAGGTGCGCCCGATACGGCCGCGGATGCCGTACCAGCCCGCGACCAGGGCTGCGATGATCAGCGGCAGGCACAGCACGGTGGTGCGGCCGGCGCCGCCGTCGGCGTACATGAGGACCAGGACGGAGGCGAGGAAGGCCAGCGTCACGAGTTCGGTCCAGGGGGAGCCCGGCAGCCGGAAGCCGGGGCGGGTCAGCTCGCCCTTCTGGGTCTTCTGCCAGAAGAGCAGATGACAGACCATGATCATGCCCCAGGTGGCGAGGATGCCGATCGCCGCGAAGTTGAGCACGATCTCGAACGCGTCGGCGGGGACCACGTAGTTGAGGCCGACGCCGAGGACGCAGATGCCGCTGGTGAGCAGGATGCCGCCGTACGGCACCTGGCTGCGGCTCATCCGGGCGGTGAACCGCGGCGCCGAGCCGCTGACGGCCATGGAGCGCAGGATGCGCCCGGTGGAGTACAGGCCGGAGTTGAGCGAGGACATGGCCGCGGTGAGCACGACGAGGTTCATCACGCCGCCGGCCGCCGGGACGCCGATGCGGGACAGCACGGTCACGAAGGGACTCTCGTCGGCGCTGTACGCGGTCCAGGGCAGCAGCATCGACAGCAGGACGACCGAGCCGACGTAGAAGAGGCCCACCCGCCACATGATCGAGTTGATCGCCTTCGGCATGATCTTCTCGGGGTTCTGGGTCTCCCCGGCCGCGACGCCGACCAGCTCGACGGAGGCGTACGCGAAGACGACGCCCTGGATGATCAGCAGCATGGGCAGCAGGCCGCCGGGGAAGATGCCGCCGTGGTCGGTGATCAGGGACGGGCCGGGCGTGGTGCCGTCGACCGGCTGCTGGGTGACCAGCAGGAAGATGCCGATACACATGAAGATCACCAGTGCGCTGACCTTGATGATGGCGAACCAGAACTCCAGTTCGCCGAAGATCCGCACCGAGATGAGGTTCACGGTGAGGACCACGGCCAGGGCGATGAGGGCGATCACCCACTGCGGGATGTCGGAGAACATGCCCCAGTAGTGGGTGTAGGTGGCCACGGCGGTGATGTCGGCGATGCCGGTGGTCGCCCAGTTGAGGAAGTACATCCAGCCCGCGGTGTACGCGCCCTTCTCGCCCATGAACTCCCGGGCGTAGGACACGAAGGCGCCGGAGGAGGGGCGGTACAGGACCAGTTCGCCGAGGGCCCGTACGACGAGGAAGGCGAACAGGCCGCAGACGGCGTACGCGATGAAGAGGGACGGTCCTGCGTCGGCGAGCCGGCCGCCGGCGCCGAGGAAGAGGCCGGTGCCGATGGCACCGCCGATGGCGATCATGTTGACGTGCCGGGACTTCAGGGACTTGCTGTAACCCGCGTCTCCGGCGTCGATGTGGCCGGACGAGGGGCGCGTCTCGTCTTTGAGATGCTGTTCGCTCACGCCTCGGATCTGCCTTCCGTAGGTATGTCCGTACGTGTGGGGCGCACGATGTCGGTGAGGGTGGTGTCGACGCGGTCGAGATGGTGGGACATGGCCGCCTCCGCGTCGTGCTCGGAACCGTCGATCAGCGCCTCGACGATCGCCCGGTGCTCCTGGTTGGACCGCTCGCGCCGGCCGCCCAGCTCGTTGAGGAACGCCGACTGACGCGCCAGTGCGTCGCGGATCTCCTCGATGACCCGGCGGAAGACCGGGTTCTGAGCCGCCTCGGCCACGGCGAGGTGGAAGAGGCTGTCCATCGCGACCCACGCGGTGGTGTCCGTCTCCCGCTCCATCCGGTCGAGGAGGTGGGACAGGTGGTCCAGGTTTTCCGGGGTGCGGCGCAGTGCCGCGTACCGGGCCACCGGAATCTCGATGTGGCGGCGTACCTCCAGCAGGTCGCTGGCCGCGTAGTCGCCGAAGGTGGGGTCCTCGACGGTGGTCGCGACCACGAAGGTGCCCCGGCCGGTCCTGGAGACGGTCAGGCCCATGGTCTGCAGGGCCCGGAGGGCCTCGCGCAGCACGGGCCGGCTGACCTCCAGAGTGCGGCACAGCTCCGCTTCGGAGGGGAGCTTGTCGCCGATGGCGTAGTCGCCGCGCTCGATGGCGCCGCGGAGGTGGGCGAGCACCGCTTCCATCGCGCTGACGCGCCGCGGCATCCGGCCACCTGTCTGGCTGTCTGACAGGTCCATGGGGGTGATCCTGCGGGCTGTGCGTCGGCGGTGTCAAGAGGTGTCAAGACTTGGCTTCCCGGCGCGGGAGGGGACGAGGAGCCGCAGGTCACACATCTCGGGCGAGGCCGGTACCCGGTTCCCAGCCCGGCAGGCCGGTCGGGGCGCGGGGATCGTCCGTTACCGTCCGGGGTGAATCGTGAGCCGTACGCCCTCGGCGAGGCGGTAGGGGCGGGTGCCCACGATGGCTCCGAGGAGGCGGCGGAGGCGGCTCACCTCCGCCCGTGCGGTGACGAGGTGGTCGGGGTCGCCGAAGAGGGAGCGGCTCAGTGCGGCCGCGGTCAGGCCGGCCGGGCCGGCTGAGTGCAGCAGGGACAGGATCTCGGCGTGGCGCCTGGTGATGCTCCGGCACCAGCTGGTCTCGCCGCAGCTCGCTCGCAGCACCGGTGCCCCGGACAGGTCGAGGTCGAGCAGTACGGTGCGGCCGCGGCCCGCCGGGCGGACGAGCCAGCCGTTGGCCGGCCGCTCCGGCAGCCAGGCGCCGAGGCCGGGCACGGCGATGGCCCGGCCCGCCCGCGGCGCGGCGATCCGGTCGCCCACGGCGACGCCCGCGCGGTGCGCGACCCAGCCGTTGTCGTCCACGACCAGGGCCGGGCCCGTACCCCCGGCCAGCAGTGGTTCGGCCAGCTGCCGCAGTGCGTCCAGCCGCTTCTGGTGCGAGCGCCACAGCTCCGCCTCGGCCAGCCGCGTCGCTGCCTCGACCAGCATGCCGACCGCGGGGTGCAGGGACAGCGCCGGGCCGCTGACGTCGATGACGCCGAGCATCTCACCGGTACGCGGGTCGTGGATCGGGGCGGCACTGCAGTACCAAGGGTGCTGGCCCTGCTCGTAGTGTTCGCCGGCGAGGAGCTCGACGGGCGCGGCCTCGGCCAGCGCGGTGCCGATCGCGTTCGTACCGACCTTCGCCTCCGTCCAGTCCGCGCCCTCGGTGAATCCGAGTGCGTCGGCCCGGCGGCGGACGGCGGAAGCGCCGGCGCGCCACAGGACGGCGCCGTCGGCGTCGGTCACCACGAGCATCATGGTCGCCGCGTCCGAGGTGGCGTTGAACATGTCGGCGATGCGGTCGACGACGTCGCGCAACGGTGAGTCGTACCGTCGGCGCGCGACCTCGTCCGCCGCGAAGAAGTCGCGCTTGTTGACGCGGTCCGCGATCAGCCCGAGCTGCCGCATGCGCGACCAGGAATGGGAGACGATGTCGCGCGGAGACACCGGCGGGCGGGTGCCCGCCATGACCGCCTCGTGCATCCGGACCAGGTCCCGGGCGTGGGTCGGGAGGTTCCGGCCCGGTGGGACGGCGCCGCGCATCAGCACCACCTCCTGGCCCACCGCACCGTCGCGTCAGCCGCCTCAGGATAGGGAGCCGGCCGGGGCGATCGCTACGGTCCTGCACGTGTGCGATGGGAGCCGGCCGGGGGAATCACAGGGTCCTGCAAGTCGCAGATGTCGACCATCTCCTGGACCTCGCCCAGCGCCTCCGAGCGGACCTTGCCCGCCTCGATGGTGATGAGGTCGGCCAGGTCACTCTTGTGCGCGCGCAGCAACTCGCCCAGGCGGCGGACGAGTTCACCGCGGCGCGGGGCCGGTGTGGCGCGCCAGGAGAGGAAGGCCGTACGGGCCGCCGCGATGGCTTCCTCGGTGGCCGCGGCAGTGGTGGGCGCGCTCACGCAGGTCTTCGGTGGCGGGGAGGGTGGCGGCGGTGGGAGTGGTCATGATGTTCCTTACTGGGTACGGGAGTTGAGGGGTCGTCGGCCGAGCGTGTCGTCGAGTTCCAGCTCCTGGGCGATCTGGGCGAGGGAGTGGTTCTGCTGCCGCTCGTACAGGGCGAAGGGGTCCAGGACCTCCCGGCCGATGGCGCCGGAGAGCCAGTCGCTGTCGTACGCGGTGGCTGCCTGCGCGTCGTCCCTGGAGCCCTCTCCGCTGAGGTTGGACTGGAAGATGCCGGCCGCCGAGCGCGGCAGGAAGTCCTCGTAGACGAGGGGTGCGGCCTCGACCCAGCCCTGTGCGAGCAGCTCTCCGACGGTGGCGGGCGGGCGGCTGCCGTCGCGCGGACGGCCGGGGGAGACCCGGTAGGTGAAGTACGCCAGGCCCTGCGCGGCGAGCGCCTGCTCGGTGTCGGGGAGGTGCTCGGCCCACAGCGCGCGGGCGATTTCGGCCCGGTCCGCGCCGGGATCGCGGGTCAGCTGCTCGTCGATGAGGCCGAGCAGGCGGTCGTAGCGGGCCCGGCCGTCGCGGGTGAGCGCGATGCCGCGGGCCTCCACCTCGCCGAACCGCACCCGCAGCGCGCCGCTCTGCACGCTGCCGTCCGGCGCGCGCATGGCCCGGGGCTCGGCCAGCGCCCGGAAGGACGTCTGGCGCAGCAGGACGTCAGGGCCGTGCCAGGCCGGCGGGCCCTGAATCGTGTCGATCATCTCGATGCCGCGCGCGGTCATCCGCCGGTACAGCTCGTCGATGTCCAGGACGCGCGGGGTGAGGTGGTTGATGTGGGTGCTGCGTACGCCGCCGATGTCGGCGGCGACGGCGGAGACCTTCTCCAGCGTCTCGTACCAGCTCTTGTCGATCGGCTCGGTGGACAGCTCGAAGGCGCGCACGGCGAGCTGGAGGAAGCGCTCGGCCTCGGCGTCCGGGAGTTCCTTCGCCGCCTCGGCCCGGTCGGCCAGGGTGAGCAGTTCCGGCGGGAACAGCTCGCGGCCCGCGAGGAACGTCTCCAGGCGCGAGCGCAGGTCGGCGTCGAAGAACCGGGGGTCGGCGGGGGTGAGCATCGAGGTGAAGACGCGGAAGGGGTTGCGGGCCAGCTCCTCGCCGTCGACGGGGCGGAACGCGGTCGACACGACGGGCACCGCGCTGGCCGCGGCCTCGCGCAGATCGTAGAAGCCGACCGGGTGCATGCCCAACGCGCCGAAGATGCGGGCGACTTGTCGCATCTCGCCGGGGGTGCCGACGCGGATGGCGCCGTGCCGCTCCGCGGTCACCCGGCCGATGGAGCCGAGCCGTTCGGCGTCGGCGCCCTGTGTGCGCAGCACGTCCTCGTTGACCTCGCGGGAGACGTCCACGAGTGTGGTGTAGGCGGGCACCTCCCGTCCGTACATGTCCGAGAGGCGGGCGGCGAAGGCGGCGCGCAGCTGCCACTGGCTGATCATCGAGAGGGCTGCCTTTCGGTCGGTCGGGTTCACACCACTGGACGGGTTCACACCACATGGGCTTCGGGGCGGATCTCGGCCCCGGACCGGAAGCGGTCGGCGCTGAGGGGGGAGATGTCGACGAACGGTGTGCGGTCCAGGTACAGGTCGCGCACGATCTCGCCGACGGCGGGGGCCTGCAAGAAGCCGTGGCCGGAGAACCCGGTGGCGTACAGGAAGTTGTGGAGCTCGCTGGAGCGCCCGATCAGCGCGTTGTGGTCAGGGGTGTTCTCGTACAGTCCGGCCCAGCCGTCGACCGTCTTCATGTCGGCGAGCGCGGGGGCACGGTCCCGTACGACGTCCCGGAAGAGTGCGAGCCACTCCGGTGTCCAGGTGGTGTCAAAGCCCTCCGGCTGGTCGGGGTCGGCGAGGCCGAACAGCAGGCCGTCGTCGCTGTTGTGGAAGTAGGCGGACGAGGAGAAGTCGATGGTGAACGGTATGCGCGGTGCCGGGGGCATCAGCGGCTCGGTGAACGCCAGTTGGCGGCGGACCGGACGTACCGGCAGGTCGACGCCCGCCATGTCGCCGATCTGCCCCGACCAGGCGCCGGCCGCGCAGATGACGGCGGAGCAGGCGATCGTGCCCCGGTCGGTGTGCACGGCCGTGACCCGGTCGCCGGCCGTGTCGATGCCGGTCACCGCGGTGTGCGTGGCGAAGGTGACGCCGCTCCGGGCCGCGGCGTCGGCGTAGCCCCGCACCACCAGGCCCGGGCGGGCATGGCCGTCGGTGGGGGAGAAGACGGCGGCCACCAGCCCTTCGGTGGTGACGTACGGACAGAGCCCGCTGGCCTCTTCGGGTGTGACCATGCGGCTGGGGACGCCGAGAGCGTTCTGCGTCCGGACGCTCTCCTCGAAGCCGGCGGCCTGTTCGTCGGTGGTGAGGAGGAAGAGGTAGCCGACGGTGTCGAGGCGGATGTCGGCGCCCGGGCGGTGCGGGAAGTCCTGGTAGGCGCGCAGGCTCCGGCTGCCGAGTTCGATGTTGAGCGGGTCGGAGAAGTGGGCGCGTACGCCGCCGATGGGCTTGCCCGAGCTTCCGCTGCCCAGGTCGCCGCGTTCGACCACGACGATGTTGCGCACGCCGGCTTCGGCCAGATGGAAAGCGGTGCTGGTACCCATCACACCGCCGCCGATGATCACGACGTCGGCGGTGGGCGGAACGGTGCTGCGGGCGGATGAGGAGGAGAAGGTGGACAAGGCGCCGATCCCTTCCGTGCATGGCTCGTGTGTGGCTCAGTGCAGGACGAAGAGTGCTGATCAGCTGTCTGGCCGACATCGTGCAGTACACGGGCCGTTGACGTCCATGAACAGTTTGTGTGCCCGACCTGTCAGGGCTGACCGACGCCGGACTGACACTGGCCCGGCACGCCGAGCGGATCCTGTCCACGGAGGCCGAGGCCGTCGAGGCGCTGGAACGCAGCCGCAACGAGGTCTCCGGGGTGCTGCGGGTCGGCCTGTTCGCCACCGCGGCGGCTGAAATCCTGCCGCTGGCCCTGCAGCGGGTACGTATGGCCCATCCCGAACTGACCGTGCACAGCCGCGACATGGACGTGGACGAGGTGTACGACGCCGTCGCCTCCGGGAGCGTGGACCTGGCGCTCGGCCTGGACTACCCGGATGTGCCCATCCGCCGCGATCCCGCGCTGCGGATGCTGCGCTTGTACCGGGAGCGGTTCTCCCTCTCGGTGCCCGCAGGGTCGATGGACGGCCGCGCCGAGGTCTCCCTGACCGACACCCGGGACCTGGGGTGGATCCGGCCGTCGGCCGAGAGCTACTACGGCCGGGCCGTGCGCACGGCCTGTCGCCGCGCGGGTATCGAGCCCGATGTACGGCACGAGGTGACGGACACCGCGGCCACGTTGGCCCTGGTCGAGGCGGGTATCGGGGTGAGTGTCGTGACGGACCTGATGCTCCGGCTCCGTGCCTCGCGCTTCGACGTGGTGCGGCTGCGCGAGCGGATCGAGCGCCACATCGTCGTGGTGTTCCGCTCCTCCGCCGCATGCCGGCCCACGGTGGCCGCGCTGGTCGACGTCCTGCGGGCGGTGGCGGGAACCCGACGCGCGCACCGGCATAGGGCAGGCGCCGTGCGCCCTGCGTCACCTGTCCATCAGCGTTGCTTGCCCTCGGGGCCGCAAGGTGTCGCCCCGGTATCCCTTCTGCCGACCGCGGGTCGTGCGTGAAGCAAGGGCCGGATGCCCGTCTGAGCCGTGTCCCGCCTGCGCGTTGTGCTCATGCGACCTGCGGGCCAACGCCGTTTCGGCCGCCCGGAGAACGCCCGTCACCACAGGTCACAAAGCATGTCACCGTCACCAGGGCACCCACGGCGGTCACCAGCCCGTCACCGATCAGTCGACCCGTCTCCAAATCTTGACCACAATTTCCACACATCCCTCTCTTCAGGCGGGCTTCCATGGTCTAGATTGACGTTGCTTCACATGGTGTGACACGAAGCGACAAATAGTGACTTATTGGTCGGGTGCCGCGGACAGTCGGTAACTGTGTCCGCGGCGCCGGACGGGGGGACGGTCAATTCTCGGGGCCCGCGAGGGGGCCTTGGGTGCGGGAGGGGAGCACCCGGGGTTCCGACGGGTTCCCGCGCATCTTGAGTGGTCGGCAGGGCATGCGGGTCCCTGCTGCCCGGATGGTTGCTCAAACGGTGCTGAACATTCGGAATGTCATGCGCGGCGCGGGAGGCGGGGGCCTCCCGGGGGATGGGAACCGGGGGGTTTCTGTGCGGCAGGGGGGATTAGTCGGCCCTTTTCCGTCGGCGGGCGGGCGTCTGACGGACGGGGCGGCCGGCCGGCCGGTGAGCGACTGGGAGCAGCGGTACCGCCGTACCGTGATCACCAGCGACACCGTGGCCACCGGCTTGGTCGTGGCGGCGATCGGCAACTTCTTCGGCGTCCGGGACGCGGCCAACTGGCATGAGAAGTGGGGAATTCTCGCCTTCGGCACCGAACTGCTGGTGCTGGGCGCGCTTGCGGTGAGCCGGTCGTGGGCGCCGGCCGTGCTCGGCCAGGGCGCCGAGGAATTCCGCCGGCTCGGACGCTCACTGTTCACCGCGACCGTCGTACTCGCGCTCGGCGGGATCGCCCTCACCTCGCGCAACATCAAGCTCTGGATCTTCGTCGCGATCCCCGCCATCGCGCTCGTCACCATGACCGAGCGGTACGTGCTCCGGCTCCGGCTGCACAGACAGCGGAACCAAGGGCTGTGCCTGAGACCGGTGCTCGCTGCCGGGAGCCCGGACACCGTGCGCGACCTGATCAGCAGGACCCGCAAGTTCCCGCACCTCGGCTGGCGGGTGGACGGGGTGTGCACGACGGACGGTCGCGGGCTCGACGGTGACCAACTGGACGGAGTGCCGGTCGTCGGCCGGCTGGAGGACGTCGCCAAGCACGTCCGCCACGACGGCTACCGGGTCGTCGCGGTCACACCGGACCCGCACTGGTCACCGGACCGGCTGCAGCGGCTGGCCTGGAACCTCGAAGGCAGCGACGCCGAGATGGTCGTGGCACCCGTACTGATGGAGGTGGCCGGCCCGCGGCTGCACGTCGACGCGGTGCTCGGAATCCCACTGCTGCGGGTCAGCATGCCGACCTTCACCGGCGGGCGCCGCGCGGTCAAAGAGGTCGTCGACCGGGTGGGTGCGGCGGTCCTGCTGATGCTGTTCGCGCCGCTGATGGTGGGTGTCGCACTGCTCGTGATGGTGGACAGCCGGGGTGGTGCGTTGTACAGCCAGCGCAGGGTCGGCAAGGACGGCCGCGAGTTCACCATTTACAAGTTCCGCACCATGGTCACCGGCGCTCATCGGGCACGTGCCGAGCTGGCCGGCCACAACGAGGGCGCGGGGCTGCTGTTCAAGCTCCGCCGGGATCCGCGGGTGACCCGGGTGGGAAGGGTGCTCCGCCGGTACTCGCTCGACGAACTCCCGCAGCTGTTCAACGTGCTCACCGGATCGATGTCGCTCGTCGGCCCGCGGCCTCCGTTACCGGAGGAGTGCGCCGCGTACGACCCGGACATCCGGCGGCGGCTGCTGGTCAAGCCCGGGCTCACCGGCCTGTGGCAGATCAGCGGGCGCAGCGACCTGCCGTGGGAGGAGGCGGTCCGCCTCGACCTGCGGTACGTGGAGGACTGGTCGCTCGCCCTGGACACGGTGATCTTGTGGAAGACGCTGCGTGCGGTGCTCCACGGGCAAGGGGCGTACTGATGCGCGGGGAGCCGGTTTCCGGCCGACGCACGGGTCGCAGGCCGCAGGGGCCTGCCTGGGGGAGGAACGAGGCATGAGAGTAAGCGTCTTCGGGCTCGGCTACGTGGGCTGCGTGTCAGCGGCGTGCCTGGCCGGCATGGGCCACGAGGTCATCGGGGTGGACGTCAGCCAGGTGAAGGTCGACCTGGTCAACGACGGCAAGGCCCCCGTGGTCGAGGAGCGGATCGGCGAGCTCACCGCCGAGGTCGTGCGGACCGGAGCGTTACGCGCCACCCGCGACGTCCGCGAGGCGATCATGCACAGCGACGTGTCGCTGATCTGCGTGGGCACGCCCTCGGAGCCCAACGGCAGCCTGTGCACCACGTACTTGGAGCGGGTCACCGAGCAGATCGGCGCGGCACTGGCCGAGCGCAACGGGCCGGGCGGGCGGCACACCGTCGTGTTCCGCTCCACCATGCTCCCGGGCACCTGCCTGAACCTGCTGGTACCGATCCTGGAGAAGAACGTCGGCGGCACGGCCGGGGTGGACTTCGGGGTCGCGGTCAACCCGGAGTTCCTGCGCGAGGGCACCAGCGTGCGGGACTTCTTCGACCCGCCCAAGACCGTCATCGGTGAACTCGACGCGGCGAGCGGCGACGCGGTGACGAAGCTGTACGGCGGCCTGCCCGGCGAGGTGTTCCGGGTGCCGGTCCCGGTGGCCGAGGCGATCAAGTACGCCGACAACGCGTTCCACGGCCTCAAGATCGGCTTCGCGAACGAGCTGGGCGCGGTGTGCCAGGCCCTCGGGGTGGACTCGCACCAGGTGATCGACGTGTTCCTGGCCGACCGCAAGCTGAACATCAGCCCCGCCTACCTGCGTCCCGGCTTCGCCTTCGGCGGCTCCTGCCTGCCCAAGGACCTGCGCAGCCTGGTCCACGCGGCGCACCGGGCCGACGTCTCGGTGCCCATCCTCTCCCACGTACTGCCCTCCAACTCCGACCATCTGCAGCGCGCGGTGGACATGGTGGAGCGCACCGGCAAGCGCCGGGTGGGCCTGTTCGGGCTGTCCTTCAAACCCGGCACCGACGACCTCCGCGAGAGCCCGCTCGTCGAGCTGGCGGAACGGCTCTTCGGCAAGGGCTACGACCTGCGGATCCACGACGCCAACGTGAGCCTCTCCCGGCTGATCGGCGCGAACCGCGAGTACATCGAGACCCGGCTGCCGCACCTCGCGCAGCTGCTCGCCGACTCCGTCGAGGAGGTGCTCGAACACGCCGAGGTGTGCCTGGTCGGCACCAAGGACCCGGCCGTGCTGTCGGCGCTGCCCCACGGCGACGACGGCCCGGTGCTGATCGACCTCATCCGCCTTCCCGACGCCGAGGCGCGCCGGACCGAACCGGGATACATGGGCCTTGCTTGGTAACACGACCAGGGGCGACGCGCCGGACCGGCGCGCGCTGATCCTGGTGGAGAACCTGTCGGTGCCGTTCGACCGGCGGGTGTGGCAGGAGTGCACGACACTGCGTGACGCGGGCTGGACGGTACACGTCATCTGCCCCCAGGGCAGTAAGCGGGACACCGAGCCGGAGGCAGTGATCGACGGGGTGCGGATCCACCGCTACCCGTTGCGCGCGGCCACCGGCGGGCCGGCCGGCTATCTGCGCGAGTACGGATCGGCGTTGTGGCACACGCTCCGGCTGGCCCGCAAAGTCGGCCCGGTCGACGTGGTACACGCCTGCAACCCGCCCGACCTGCTGTTCCTGCCCGCGCTGTGGCTCAAGCGGCAGGGCGCGCGGTTCGTCTTCGACCAGCACGACCTGGTGCCCGAGCTGTACCTCTCCCGGTTCGACCGCGGCAAGGACCTGCTCTACCGCACCGTGTGCGCGCTGGAACGGCGGACCTACCGTGCCGCGGACATCGTGCTCGCCACGAACGAGAGCTACCGTGACGTCGCGCTGCGCCGTGGCGGCAAGAAGCCGGCGGACGTCTTCGTGGTGCGCAGCGCGCCCGCCGTCGACCGCTTCCAACCAGTGCCGCCCGAGCCGGAGTTGAAGCGCGGCAAGCCTCATCTGCTGTGCTACCTCGGCGTCATGGGCCCGCAGGACGGCGTCGACTACGCCTTGCGGGCACTTGCGAAGCTGCGCGACGAACTCGGGCGGACCGACTGGCATGCGGTGTTCGTCGGCGCCGGCGACGCCTTCAACGCCATGGTGGCGCTCTCCCGGCGGCTCGGGCTCTCCGAGCAGGTGCAGTTCACCGGGCGCATCCCGGACGCCGACCTGGTGCGCTACCTGTCCACCGCCGACGTGTGCCTTTCCCCCGACCCGCGCAACCCGCTCAACGACGTGTCGACCATGAACAAGGTCCTGGAGTACATGGCGATGGGCCGGCCGATCGTCTCGTTCGACCTGCGGGAGGCACGCGTCTCCGCCGGCGAGGCCGCCGTTTACGCACCCGCCAACGACGAGGCCGAATTCGCGCGGCTCATCGCGCTGCTGCTGGACGATCCGGAGCGGCGGGACCGGATGGGCAGGATCGGCCAGGAGCGGATCAGCGGGCCGCTCTCCTGGCGGAACTCGCAGGCATCGCTGCTCGCCGCCTACGCGGCTGCGTGCCAGGACCGCACTTCGGTGTCGGCGGCCGGCACGGTTCGGGCGGGGCGGAGAGCACGGCGTTGAACGAAGACACGATCCGCCTGGTCACGATCGGGCGGATGCTCCGCGGGCGCTGGCGGCTGCTCGCCGTCCTCACCGTGGTGGGCGCGCTCGTCGGCTACGGCACCTCGGTGGTGTTCCCGCCGCGGTACACGGCGTCGGCATCGGTACTGCTGCCGGGGCAGTGGGAAGAGCGCGAGCTGCTGACCCAGGTGGACATCGCGACCAGCTCGTCGGTGGTCGACCTCGCGGCCGCCGAGCTCGGCTGGCAGGGCGTCAGCGGCCTCGAACTGCGGGACCGGGTGACCGCCAAGGCCGCCGACGGGAACATCATCACGATCTCGGGTACGGCCGACACCCCGGCGCGCGCGCAGCAGCTCTCCGACCAGGTGGCCCAGCAATTCGTCGGCTTCGCCGCGCGGATCGCGGGCGGCGGCACCGACCCCGACGCGGCCACGGGGACCGAGGCGCTGCGGAAGAAGGTCGTGGAGACCAACCGCCGCATCACCGACCTGGCCAACGCCGCCGACCCGGGGCGGACCGTGGAGGGCGTGCAGGCCCGCACCTCGCTCGAGAAGCTGCGCACCTCCCTGGAAGAGGCCATGACGAAGCTGGACGAGGCCGACCCGGCGAACGACAAGGCCGGCATGGTCGTCATGGGCCCGGCGCCCCGGCCGACCGGTGCGACGCCGCCGACGAGGCCGCAGCTCATCGTCGCCGGGGCGCTGCTGTTCTTCCTGCTCGCGGTCGTCGGCCACCTCGTCGCCGTACGGATGAACCGCCGACTGCGTACCGAACCGGAGATCGCCGCGGCGCTGGGCTCGACGCTCCTCGGCACCGTCGACGTACCTGTCGATGCGTCTGTCGATGTGCCTGTCGCCGTACCTGGTGAACGCCGCGCGCACCGGTCGGAGGGCCGTGGCACGAGGGCCCGGATCCGCCGCTTCCTCGGCCTCGACACCCGGTGGGACGTACCGACGCCGCAGAGGTCCGGTGACGAGGCGGGCAGGCGGATCCGCTACCAGCGGGTGTGCGCTCGCCTCCGGAACCAACTGCCGGCCACCCGGCGGCTGCTCGTTGTCGTACCGCACGGCGACGAGACCGCCCTCCGGGCCGCCGGACAGCTCGCCGCCGAGGCCGGAAGCAATCCGCTGCTGCGGGTGGTGGAGGTCTCGGTGGACCGGCCCATCGTGCCGGACAGTGACACCGAGTCCGGTGCCCTGATCGTCCTCAGCGCGGGCAGCTGGACCGCGGAGGAGCTCGCCGGCCTCGCCGAGGCGTGCGCGGACGGCCGGCACGAGGTCGTCGGCATCGTCGTCGCCGGCCCGGTACTGGCCCGTCCGACGCGGTCCGCCGGCGGTTCTCCGGACCACACCACCCCGGCCCTCGCGGTGCGCGGCCACGCGACGGGAGGTTCGGTGTGACGACGAGTACGACTTCCGAGCCGTCGGCCGCCGTTCCGCTGCTCGACCTCCAGGCGCTGGTGGCGGCCGTGCGCAGACGCCGCCGCCTCTGGTGCTCCCTGGCGCTGCTGGGGCTGCTGGTCGGTGCGGCGGTGGCGGTCCTGCTGCCGCCACCGCCGACCGCGGTGACCAAGGTGCTGGTCGCGCACAAGGAGGACCAGCCGAACGACACCGGAACACTGATGCGCACCGACGTCGCGGTGCTGGGGACCTCACGGATCGCCGAAAAGGCCCTGCGGTCCCTCAACTCCCCGGAGAAGCCAGCAGACTTCATGGAGGACTACCTGGGCACCGGCTTGACCAACAACCTGTTGCAGATCGATGTGACAGGTGACAGCGACGCGGAAGCGGTGGCCCGCGCCAAGGCGCTGGCCGATGCCTTCATCGCGGACCATGTGAAGCGGATGCGGGAAGCCGCAAAGGCCGAGGCCAAGGCCCTCACCGATCAGCGTGACCGCATGCGGGACGAGCTCGCCCAGGTCAACAAGGCGATCGGGGGCCGATCGCCGGACCGCGACCCGGAAGCCTCGGCGAGCAGCGAGTCGCTCTTCGCCCGCCGGGCCGAGCTCACTTCGCGGATCGCCGACTACGGCCAGCGCGCCGAGGAGGCGCACCTCGGCACGCCCCGGGTCATCGCCGGCACGCAGATCGTGGACGCCCCGCGCGCGGTGCGGCACTCCCTGCCCAAGGCCGTCGCCACCGACGGCGCGATCGGGCTCGTCCTCGGGCTCGTCCTCGGACTCGCGCTGGCCGCGGTCGGCGCGGTGGTGGCGGACCGCCCGGTGCTGCGCCGGGACATCGCGGCGAACCTGGGCGCCTCGGTCATCGCCGAGCTGCCCCGCCGGTCGGGCGGGCGGTGGCAGCGCCGGCGGACCCGGGCGGCACACGAACGCCTCACCACGACCCTGGCCCGCACCGTGCGCGGCTCCGCGGAACCGGTATCGCTGCTGGAACTGGGCTGTGCGCGCAGCACGAGCGTGCTCGCCACGGATCTGACCAGGGCACTGGGCGCTGAGGGGCCGGCCGTCGGCGCCGGCTCGGTCGCGCCCGGCACCGCGTGGACCGACCTGCGGTACCTCGGCACTCGGACCGTGCTCGTCGTACGGGCCGGGCACGGCAGCGCCGCATGGCTGCACACTGTGGCGCGGCAGCTCGCGGACCAGTGCATTCCGGTGCTCGGTGTGGTGCTGATCGACCCCGATCCGCGGGACCGGACCGACGGCACGCTGTGGGACGGGCTGCACATCGCACTGCGCGGCCAGAGCGAGCGGCTGACCCGGCTGAACGGGACCGGCCGGCACCGGTCGGAGCGGCTGTCGATGCCGGCCGCACGAGTCCCGGACAACGACGAGGAGGTGCGGTAGCACATGTGTGGCATCGCAGGCACGTACAGATGGCCGGACGGCAAGATCGTGACCGACCGGCTCACCGACACCCTCGCCCACCGCGGTCCGGACGGGGCGGGCCGGTACAGCCACTCCGCCGGTGACGGCGAGGTGCACCTCGGCCACCGCCGGCTGGCCATCATCGACCTGTCCGGGACCGGCGCCCAGCCGATGGTCTCGGACGGCCTCGCCCTGACGTACAACGGCGAGCTCTACAACGCGCCCGAGCTGCGTGCCGAACTGGCCGCCGCCGGAGTGCGTTTCCGCGGCACCTCCGACACCGAGGTGCTTCTTGAAGCCTGGCGGCGCTGGGGCACGGACTGCCTGCCCCGGCTGCGCGGCATGTTCGCCTTCGGCATCTTCGACGAGCGCACCGGTGAACTGGTGCTGGCCCGCGACCAGTTGGGCATCAAGCCGCTGTTCCTCCTGCGGCGCGGCGCGGGCCTGGTGTTCGCCTCCGAGCTCAAGGCGCTGGCCGCCGCCACCGGCGGGTCGCTGGAGGTGGACCACGCGGCGCTGGTGGCCTCGCTGCTGTACTACTGGGTGCCGGACTCGCGCTGCGCGTTCCGCGAGGCGGAGAAGCTGCCGCCGGGGAGCTGGCTCAGGGTGCGGCCCGACGGCCGGGTGGAGCGCGGCCGGTACTGGCACCTGAAGGACGTCGCCGCCGAGGGCCGGGAGCGGGCCCGCAGCGGCGAGCAGCCGGATCTGGCCGCCATCGTCGAGGAGTCGACCCGGCGCCACCTGCTCTCCGACGTACCCGTGGCGACCTTCCTCTCCGGCGGCCTCGACTCCAGCTGGCTGACCGCGCTTGCGGCCCGCCACCGGCCCGGGATCTCCGCCTACACGATCGGATTCCGCGCCGAGGACGCCAGGTTCGAGGCGATGCCGGACGACCTGCGCTACGCCCGGCAGGTGGCCGAGCGGTTCGGCGTCGACCTGCACGAGATCGAGATCGCTCCGAACGTGCTCGACCTGCTGCCGCGGATGACGTACCACCTGGACGAGCCGATCGGCGACCCCGCCGCCATCAACACCTTCCTGATCTGCTCGGCAGCACGGGAAGCCGGGGTCAAGGTGATGCTCTCCGGGATGGGCGCCGACGAGCTGTTCGCCGGATACCGCAGGCACCTGGCCAACAAGATGGCACTGCGCTACCAGCGCGTCCCGCGCCCGTTGCGGCGCGGGGTGTCCGCGGCCGTCGACCGGCTGCCGGTCGCCACCAGCCGCCGGGGGCTGCGGTCCGTGCGGTTCGCGAAGCGGTTCCTGTCCTTCGCCGAGCTGCCGGAGGAGACCGCCTTCCGGCGCAGCTACACCATGTACGACCGGGACGAGCTGCTCGCGCTGGTCGACCCGGACCTGGCCGGCACGGTCGACGACGTGCTGAGTGAGCACGCGGACATCTACGAGGACAACGAGCTCGACGACTTCGTGAACCGCATGTGCCTGGGCGACTCCCGGATGTTCCTGCCGGGTCTGAACCTCGCCTACACCGACCGGTCGAGCATGGCCGCGTCGACGGAGGTGCGGGTGCCGTACGTGGACGTCGAGGTGGTCAAGGCGGCGTTCGCCTTCCCCGGCGACCGCAAGATCGCCGGACGGCAGGGCAAGGCCGTGCTCAAGGAGGCGGCCACCTCGATCCTGCCCCGGGAGATCGTCTACCGGCCCAAGGGCCTGTTCAGCGCGCCGCTGCGGGCCTGGATGAGCCGGGACCTCGCGCCGCTGGTGCGCGAGGTGATCAACGACGGAGAGCTCGTCAAGTCCGGGTTCCTGCGCCGCGACGCACTGCGGCGGCTGGTGGCCGAGGACGCCGCCGGGCAGCAGGACTTCTCCAAGCATCTCTGGCATGTGCTGACCCTCGAGTACTGGTACCGCGGCGCAGTGTCCAAGCAGTCCAAGGAGTTCGTGTGAAGCAGGTCGTGCAGAACTACAAGAGCGGCGAGCTGGCGCTGCTCGACGTGCCGGTGCCGGGGTGCAAGCCGGGCGGTGTGCTGGTACGGACCGCGTACTCGCTGATATCCACCGGTACCGAGATGATGAAGGTCTCCGAGGCCGGCATGTCGATGGTGGGCAAGGCCCGCTCACGCCCCGATCAGGTGGCCAAGGTCATGCAGAGCGTGGCCACCAACGGGGTGCCCGCCACCTACCGCAAGGTGATGGGCAAGCTGGACTCCTACACGCCGCTGGGCTACTCGCTGTGCGGGGTGGTCGAGCAGGTCGGCGCCGGGATCGACGATGTGAAGGTCGGCGACCTCGTGGCCTGCGCCGGCAATGAGCACGCGTTGCACGCCGAGCTGAACTGGGTACCGAAGAACCTCTACACCCCGGTACCGGACGGCCTCGCGCCGCGGCACGCGGCCTTCGGCACCGTCGGGTCCATCGCGATGCAGGGCGTCCGCCAGGGCGAGCCACAGCTCGGCGAAGTGGCACTGGTCATCGGCCTCGGCCTGATCGGGCAGCTGGTGGTGCAGCTCCTCACCGCCTCGGGAGTCCGCGTCGTGGGCGCCGACCCCGACCCGGCGCGCTGCGAGCTCGCCGAGCGGCTGGGCGCCGCGGCCTGCGGCGATCCCGCCTCCGCTGCCGTCGAGACCGCCGTCGCCGAGCTCACCGGCGGGCACGGCGTCGACCAGGTGTATCTGGCCGCCGGCGGCAACAGCAACCAGCCCGTCGAGCTGGCCGCCCGGCTCTGCCGGGACCGCGGCCGGGTCGTCGACATCGGCAAGTGCCGCCTGGACCTGCCGTGGAACGCGTACTACGAGAAGGAGCTGGACGTCCGGTTCTCCCGGTCGTACGGTCCCGGTCGCTACGACCCGGAGTACGAGCTGGAAGGCCGGGACTACCCGATCGGCTACGTGCGCTGGACCGAGCGCCGCAACCTGGCGTGCTTCCTCGATCTCGCCGCCCGCGGCAGCGTCGACGTGCAGCCCCTGATCTCGCACATCGCCGACTTCGACGACGCCGTCGAGACGTACCAGCGTCTGAAGGACGGCGAGTTGAAGGCCGTGGCGGTTCTCTTCCGCTATCCCGAGGAGAAGGTGGAGGCCGAGGCCCCGGCGGTCGCCGTGCCCAGGGTGACCGTGAAGCCGAGCCCGGCCCGGAGCGTGAAGTCGCCCGTGCGCCTCGCGTTCATCGGCGCCGGAAACTACGCCACGTCGATGCTGCTGCCGCACCTGGCACAGCGCGACGGCGTCGAGCTGTCGACCGTCGTCACCACGACGGCGCTGTCCGCGGCCAACGCGCAGCGGAAGTTCGGCTTCGCCGAGGCGACCACCGACCTCGACGCCGTACTCGGTGACAAGTCCATCGACGCGGTGTTCGTCGTCACCCGGCACAGCTCGCACGCCGAGCTGACCCGGAAGGCGCTGCTGGCGGGCAAGGCCGTGTTCGTGGAGAAGCCGCTGGCCCTCACCGAGGACGAGCTGGCCGGCGTACTGGCCGCGGTGGAGGAGTCCGGCAACGACCGGCTCCAGGTGGGCTTCAACCGCCGGTTCGCGCCGCTGCTGCAGGAGGCCAAGAAGCGGTTCGGCGCCCGGACCGGTCCGGCGAGCCTCCGCTACCTGGTCAACGCGGGCCGGCTGCAGCACGGCAGTTGGTACCTCCAGCAGGGTACCGAGGGCTCGCGGTTCGCCGGTGAGGGCGGACACTTCATCGACACGGCGAGCTGGCTGCTCGGGGCCGACCCGGTCTCGGTGTACGCGGTCGCCCCGTCCGGCAACGAGGACCTGCAGGTCGTACTGCGCTACCCGGACGGGTCCACCGCCACCATCAGCTACGTCACCACGGGCCCGGCCAGTCTCCCCAAGGAGACCCTCGACCTGGTCGCGGACGGCAAGGCGCTGCGGCTCGACGACTTCGTCCGGGCCTCGGTGTATTTCGAAAAAAGCACAGCCGGCCGTAAGAAGTGGGACAGCTCGCGGCTGCCCAAGGCCCGGGACAAGGGCCAGAACGCCGAGCTGGCCGCGTTCGTCAGGGCCGTCCGGACCGGTGGGCCGATGCCGGTGCCGCTGGAGTCGCTGGCCGCCACCACCGCGGCCACCCTCGCCGTGCAGGCCGGCCTGGCCGACGGCGCGCCGGTGACGCTGGAGCGGGCACGATGACCATGAGCGCGGGCTGGTACTTACGACGCCTTTCCCGGATGGAACCGCGGGAGATCGGCGGCCGGGTGGGCGACGCGGTGCGCCGACGGCGGTGGCGGTCGGCACGCCCTGACTGCCCGAGCGTGACCGGCGCCCACTGGGGGGCCGGGGGGCATCCCCCGGGAAGACGCAGCACGGCGGTACTGCCCGCCGGGACCATCGCCGCCATACCTCCGGACGCCGCGAAACGCCTCGTCGCCGAGGCGGACCGGCTGATGTACGGGCACATCGAGTACTTCGGTGTGGTCCGTGACGACCTGGTCGACCCGGACTGGTGGTACGACCCGAAGACCGGCCGCCGGGCTCCGTGGGGCTACGCCTTCGACGTGCCGTACCGGGACGAGGAGGCGGTCGGGGACATCAAGCAGATCTGGGAGCCGTCCCGGCACCAGTACCTCACCGTGCTCGCCGCCGCCTACGCGGTCACCGGGGACGAGCGGTACGCCGAGCGCGTGGCCGCGCACCTGCGGTCGTGGTGGGCGGCCAACCCACCGCTGCGCGGCGTGCACTGGATCAGCGGCATCGAGCTGGGCATCCGGCTGCTGTCCTGGGTGTGGGTCCGCCGGCTGCTCGACGGCTGGGCCGGCGCGGCCGGGCTGTTCGAGGACAACCCGGTGGCGCGGAACCAGATCTGGCACCACCAGCGCTGGCTGGCCGCCTTCCCCAGCCGGGGGTCGTCGGCGAACAACCACGTCATCGCCGAGGCCGCCGGGCAGTTCGCCGCGGCCTGCGCGTTCGACTGGTTCCCGTCGTCGGCGCGCTGGCGGGCGAGCGCGTTGCGGTCGCTGGAGCGCCACCTGCGCGCCAACACCTTCCTCTCCGGTCTCAACCGGGAGCTGGCCACCGAGTACCACGGCCTTGTACTGGAGCTGGGCCTGGCCGCGCTGGCCGAGGCGGATGCCGCCGGTGTGCCGGTCCCCGCCACGGTCCGGCTGGTACTGCTGCGGATGACCGACGCGCTCGCGGCCGTCGTGGACAACCGGCTGCGGCCGCCGCGCCAGGGGGACGCGGACGACGGACACGGTCTGATCGTGGACGGCGCGGGCACCGACCGCTGGGGCTCGCTGCTGGCCACCGGGGAGGCCGTGTTCGGCCGGCTCGCCTGGTGGCCGGCGGTGACCGGCACCGACGTGCGTACTCCGTTGCTGGCCGCGCTCATCAAGCCCACTGCGCTGTCCGTGTCCCGGCCGGCAAGCCGCCCCGCGCACTTCGCCGACGCGGGCATGACCATCCTGCGCGGCCCGGGGGAGATCTGGTGCCGTTGCGACGGCGGTCCGCACGGCTTCCTGTCCATCGCCGCACACGCCCACGCCGACGCGCTGTCCGTGGAGGTCCGGCACGACGGGGTCGACGTGCTCGCCGACCCCGGGACGTACTGCTACCACGGGCAGCCCGAGTGGCGGCAGTACTTCCGCTCGACCCTCGGCCACAACACCCTGCAGCTGGACGGCGCCGACCAGTCCGTCTCCGGGGGCCCGTTCCTGTGGACCCGGCATGCGCGCACTCGCGTCCTGGAGGCGGGTGCGGCCCGCTGGTCTGCCGAGCACGACGGCTACCAGGGCGCCGTGCACCGACGCCGGGTCGAACTTGCCGCCTCGACACGGGAGGTGAGGATCGTCGACGAGGTGCGCGGCCCGGGCCGCGACGTACGTCTGGCGTTCCACCTCGGCCCCGCGATCACCGCGCACCTGACGGGCGACCGAGCGGTGCTCACCTGGACCCTGGACGGCGAGCACCGCTCCGCTGAGCTGGAGCTGCCCGGCGAGCTGAACTGGCGGGCGCACCGCGGCGAGACCGCGCCCCCGCTGGGCTGGTACTCCGCCGGCTTCGGGCGCAAGGAACCCACCACCACCCTGATCGGCACCGGCTTCACCGACAGCGCTGTGCTGCCGGGGGAGTTCACCACCGTGCTCAGGTTCCACGGCTAGGGGGGCGCGTGGAGAGCAAGAGACGGCACTGGGCGTGGGCGGCGGCACCGCTGACGCTGGCCCTGCTGGCGGTGTCCGGCTGTACGAGCACGCCGGACGCCCCGGCGAAGGCGGCCGGTGCGTCGTCCAGGCCCGGGGCGTCGGCCACGCCCGTGGCCCGAGTGTGCGACAGGCCCGCTGCCGGGCCGGCGAAGGCGCCGGCGGACGCGGTGCCGGTCGACCCCGCGGTGGTCGGTGACCTGGCTGCGAAGACCAAGAGCCGCCCACCGAACACCACGTTCTGGCTTCGACCGGGCAAGCACCGGCTCGACCCGGACCGCTACGCCCAGGTCATCCCCAAGAAGGGGAACCGCTACCTCGGTGCGCCGGGCGCGGTGCTCGACGGCCGGCAGAAGAACCAGTACGCGTTCGGCGGCAGCGCCCGCGACGTCACCATCCGCCACCTGACCGTGCAGGGTTTCGTCGCGCCGCAGAACGAGGGCGTGGTCAACCATGACTCGGCCGACGGCTGGGTGATCGAGCACGCGACGATCCAGCACAACTCCGGCGCCGGCCTGATGGCCGGTGCCCGCCAGCGGGTCCGCGCCAGCTGCCTGCGCGACAACGGCCAGTACGGCATGAATGCGTACAAGTCCGGCGGCCGCATCGGTGACCTGGTGGTCGAGGGCAACGAGATCACGGGCAACAACACCGGCGACTGGGAGCGGCGGCGGAAGGGCTGCGGCTGTACCGGAGGCGTCAAGTTCTGGGCCGTCGACGGCGCCGACGTGCGCGGCAACTGGGTGCACGACAACCGCGGAACGGGGTTGTGGGCGGACACCAACAACAACGACTTCCGCATCGAGAACAACGTGCTGGAGGCCAACGACGGTGCCGCGCTGATCTATGAGACCAGCTACAACGCGGTCATCCGGCACAACACGATCCGGCGGAACAACTGGGTCGAGGGCCGCAGGGCGGCCGACCGGGGCGACAGCTTCCCGTTCGCCACCGTCTACCTGTCCGAGTCCGGCGGCGAACCACGGATCGGAGCCCGCACCGACAAGATCGAGATCTACCGGAACGTGCTGGTGAACAACTGGTCCGGGATCACCCTGTGGGAGAACGCCGACCGGTTCTGCAACAGCCCGGCCAACACCTCGTCCGGTGACTGCACACTGCTGGTGAAGAAGACCGACCGCTGTGCGCGGCCGGCGATCGCCACCGCACCGCTCTACGCCGACTGCCGGTGGAAGACCCAGCGGGTGGACATCCACGGCAACCGCTTCGTGCTCGACAAGTCCGTCGTCAAGTGCACGGTGAAGTGCGACCGCATGGCGGTGCTGGCCAACTACGGCACCTACCCGGACTGGTCGCCGTACCAGGGCGAGGGAGTGGCCGAGGCGATCACCCGAGAGCAGCACAACCGCTGGCACGACAACGTCTACGTCGGACCGTGGAAGTTCGTCGTCCAGGACCCGAGCCAGGTGCTCGACTCCGGGCAGTGGCAGGCCACGCCGTACCAGCAGGACGCGGGCAGCACCTTCGCCCCACGGGCCGGTGGTTGAGATGGACCGGGACTCCGTGGGCACACCGAAGACCGTCGGGATCATCTGGGGGCTGCTGGTCCTCAACACGCTCGGCTCCGCCGGCGCGAAGACCATCGTCCCGCTGCCCCGCTCCCTGATCCAGCTGGTCACCATGGGTGCGCTGGCCGTCGCGTTCTCGCTGGCGCTCGCACTCAATCCCCGGCTGCGCATCCGGCCCAGCGCCTACCTGTTCCTGCTCACCCTGCTGCTGGTGACGAGCGTGCTCTCCAGCGCGCACCTGGAGGCCGGATTCGGTGCGCTGTTCCGGTGCGCCCGGCTGGCCCTCTTCGTCGGCACACTGTGGCTGCTCAGCCGCTGGTGGGACGGCGGCCCGACGTTCGTCCGGCACCACATCCGGATGTACTTCGCGGTGCTCGGGTCGGTGGCCGCGGGGCTGGTCATCTCGCCGGGCGCGGCCCTGCCCGAGCTCTACGGCGGGCGGCTGGTCGGCGCGTTGTGGCCGCTCACGCCGCCGCAGATCGGCCAGTACGCCGCGGTGATCATCGGGCTCACGGTGCTGCTCGTACTGGGCCGCCGGACCGACAAGGTCAGCGCGGCGGTGATCATCGTGCCGTCACTCGTCCTGCTCGCGCTGACCCATACCCGGACGGCCACGGTCGGCCTGCTCGTCGGGCTGGCGTTGGCGATCGGCTCGCTCCTGCTGACCAGCGCCGCTGCGCGCCGGTTCTTCACCCGGGCGGTGCTGTGCGCCGCGGTGGCCGCGGTGGCGTTCAGCTCCGCACTACAGGCGTGGTTTCTGCGCGGGCAGAGCCAGGAGAACTTCTCCAATCTCACCGGCCGGGCCAAGGTCTGGGACGCGCTGCTGGCGGCGCCCCGGTCGACCGTGGAGCAGCTGTTCGGAGTGGGCCTGGGCGACAAGTCGTTCGGCGGGCTGCCGATCGACAACAGCTGGCTGGCCGTCTACCAGGAACAGGGGCTGACCGGCGTCGCCCTGGTCGCGGCGGTCTTCGTCGTGCTGGGCGGCGTCGCGTTGTTGCGGCCACCGTCGCTGTCGAGGGCCTGCGCGATCTTCCTGATCAGCTACTGCGCGATCGCGTCGTACACCGAGGCGGGGCTCGGCGACGCCTCGCCGTATCTCTTGCATCTGGCCGTCGCCGCCTCGCTGCTGGCGGCACCCGCACCTGCCGCGGCCGACCCCCTCACAACGCCCGAAGGCCCTCGACGACGCATCCCGCGCCGGGCCCAGAGATCGGAGGTGATCTGAGCATGCACGGCTTGCACGTTCTCGTCGTACACAACCGCTACGCCTCGGCGCAGCCGAGCGGAGAGAACAAGGTCGTCGACCAGGAGGTCGCGCTGCTGCGCGGCGCCGGCCACCGGGTCGAGGTGTTCGAGCGGCGCAGCGACGACATCGCCGCCCGGTCCCTGCTGAGCAAGGCCGCGGTGCCGCTGCTCGTGCCGTGGAACCCGGCGGTGCGCACGGAGCTCGCGGCCAGGCTTCGTACCGAGCGCCCTGACGTGGTGCACGTCCACAACGTCTTCCCGCTCCTGTCGCCCGTGGTGCTGGCCGCCTGCGCCGACGCCGGGGTGCCCGCCGTCGCCACGCTGCACAACTACACCCAGGTCTGCCCGCCCGGCACGCTGCAACGGGACGGCCGGCCGTGCACCGAGTGCGTCGGGGCGAAGGCGCCGCTCCCCGCCGTCCGGCACGGCTGCTACCGGAACTCCCGCCTCGCGACGGTGCCGCTCGCGGTCAGCCTGTCGGTCAACCGGCGACGGTGGTGGACCGGAGTGGAGCGGTTCCTCTGCATCTCCGCGGCACAGCGCGACGTCCTGGTGCGCGCCGGCATGCCGGCCGAGCGGCTGGCGGTGAAGCACAACTTCGTGCCGGAGCCGGAAGCCCGCCGAGCGGACGACGGCGAGCACGTGCTCTACCTCGGCCGGCTCGCCGAGGCCAAGGGCGTACGGCTGCTCATGGCCGCGTGGGACGAGCTCGCGGCGAGCGGCGGTGTGGGCGTACCGCTCGTGATCGCCGGTACGGGGCCGCTGGAGGGAGAGGTGACCGCCTGGGCCGCGGGCCGGGACGACGTGCGGTACGTCGGCCTGTACGACACGGCGGAGTGCCAAAAGGCCATCGCACGGTCGGTCGCCGTGGTGGCTCCCTCGACGTGGCTGGAGGCGTTCGGCCTGGTGGTCGTGGAGGCGATGGCGGCCGGGGTCCCGGTCGTCGCCGCCGGCCACGGTGCCTTCGTCGAACTCGTCGAGGACGGGGTGACCGGGCTGCTGCACCGGCCGGGCGAGGCCGCCTCGCTCGCGTCCGGCATACGGCGGATCACGGCTGAGCCGGCCCGCAACCGGGAGATGGGACAGGCGGCCCGGCGCCGTTACGAACAGGGTTTCAGCCCGGCCGTCGGGCTGGAGCGCCTGGTGAATGAGTACCGCACCGCGATAAGTGGGGGAAACACATGACACGATGCCGACTCTGCGGCTCGACGGCGCTGGAGAGCGTCGTCGATCTGGGGGCGACACCGCCGTGCGAGAGCTTTCTCGCCGCGGACCAACTGGATCAGCCGGAGCCCGCGTATCCGCTGCACCTGCGGGTCTGCACCGACTGCCGGCTGGCGCAGCTCCCGCCGCTGATCACGCCGGAGGAGACGTTCAAGGAGTACGCGTACTTCTCCTCGTACTCGACCTCGTGGGTGGAGCACGCGCGCACGTACGTCGCCGACGCCGTACAGAAAGTGCGGCTGGGCCCCGACGCCTTCGTCGTCGAGGTCGCGAGCAACGACGGATACCTGCTGAAGCACGTGGTGGACCGGGGAATCCGCTGCCTCGGCATCGAGCCGTCGGTGAACGTCGGCGCCGCGGCGCGGGACGCGGGCGTGCCCACGCTCACGGAGTTCCTGAGCCCGGAGACCGGCGCGGCCGTCCGCGCCGAGCACGGCCCGGCGAACCTGGTCGTGGCCAACAACGTGTACGCGCACATCCCCGACGTCGTCGGGTTCACCCAGGGCCTGCGCGCCCTGGTCGCCGACGACGGCTGGGTCTCCATCGAGGTGCAGCACCTGCTGTCCCTGATCGAGGAGAACCAGTACGACACGATCTACCACGAGCACTTCCAGTACTACACGGTCGCCTCCGCGATCCGGGCGCTCGCCAGCGGCGGACTCGCGCTCGTGGACGTCGAGTTGCTGCCCACGCACGGTGGTTCGATCCGGCTGTGGGCCCGGCCGGCCGAGGTGGCCGGCGAGCCGACACAGAGGGTGGCCGACGTGCTGGCCCGGGAGAAGGCCGCCGGGCTGCAGGAGCTGTCCGGGTACACCGAGTTCTCCGCGCGGGTGGCCAAGGTGCGCCGCGACCTTCTCAAGTTCCTCATCGAGGCGGCCGAGCAGGGCAGGACGGTCGTTGGCTACGGCGCCCCGGGCAAGGGCAACACCCTGCTCAACCACTGCGGCATCCGCCCCGACCTGCTTCCGTACACGGTCGACCGCAACCCGTACAAGCACGGCCGATTCACCCCGGGCACCCGCATCCCGATCCTGCCGCCCGAGCAGATAGCCGCCGACCGACCGGACTATGTCCTCGTCCTCCCGTGGAACCTGCGGGCCGAGCTGGTCCAGCAGCTGTCCTACGTAGGCGACTGGGGCGGCCGCCTTGTCTTCCCCATCCCGGAACTGAGCGTTGTCGAACCGAGCATTGCCGAGGTCAGCAAGTCATGAAGGTCGTACTGTTCTGTGGCGGTTACGGGATGCGGATGCGGAGCGGCGCCGCGGATGACGTGCCCAAGCCGATGGCGATGGTCGGCCCGCGGCCGCTGATCTGGCACGTGATGCGCTACTACGCGCACTTCGGGCACACGGAGTTCATCCTGTGCCTCGGCTACGGGGCCCACCACATCAAGGACTTCTTCCTCAACTACGAGGAGACGACGTCCAACGACTTCGTGCTGAGAGGCGGCCGGACCGAGCTGCTGTCCACCGACATCTCGGACTGGACGATCACGTTCGCGCAGACCGGCATCGAGTCGCCGATCGGGGAGCGGCTGCGCCGCGTGCGGCACCACCTGGACGGCGACGAGATGTTCCTCGCCAACTACGCCGACGTGCTCACCGACGCCCCGCTGCCGGAGATGATCGACCGGTTCGCCCGGCGTGATGCCGGTGCGTCGATGATGGTGGTACCGCCGCAGTCCTCGTTCCACTGCGTGGAGCTGGGCGAGGACGGCCTGGTGGGAGGCATCACCGCGGTCAGCGAACTGCCGCTGTGGGAGAACGGCGGCTACTTCGTGCTCCGCCAGGAGGTCTTCGACCACATACCGGAGAACGGCGACCTGGTCGCCGACGGCTGCGCCGAACTGGCCAAGCGGGGGCGGCTGGTGGCGCACCAGCACCGCGGCTTCTGGAAGCCGACGGACACGGTGAAGGAGAAGGCCGCGCTCGACGCCGCCTACGCCCGGGGCGACCGCCCGTGGGCCGTGTGGGAGCGGGACGACGCGGGGGTGCGCGCGTGATCCGGCTCGGGACCGGGCGCCTGGACCGGATCGTCGCGGTGGGCGCGCACTGCGACGACATCGCCATCGGCGCCGGCGGCACACTGCTGACGTTGTGTCACGCGCGGCCGGGTATCCGCGTCGACGCACTGGTCCTCTCCGGCGGCGGCAGCGAGCGGGAGCAGGAGGAGCAGGCCGCGCTCGCCGCCTTCTGCCCGGGCGCCGACCTGCGGCTGACCGTGCTCAAGCTGCCGGACGGCCGGCAGCGGGCGCACTGGGACGAGGCCAAGACCGCGGTCGAGGAACTGCGCGCGCAGACCGACCCGGACCTGATCCTGGCCCCGCGCACCGACGACGCGCACCAGGACCACCGCGGCCTGGCGCAGCTGATACCCACCGCATTCCGCGACCACCTCGTGCTCGGCTACGAGATCGTCAAGTGGGACGGTGATCTCGGCCGTATGGCGGCGTACCAACCGCTGTCACCGGAGACCGCCGAAGAGAAGGTGCGGCTGCTGGCGGAGCACTACCCCTCGCAGCGGCACCGGCCCTGGTACGACCGGGAGGCATTCCTCGGCCTTGCCCGCATCCGCGGCATCGAATGCCACGAGCGATACGCCGAGGCGTTCGCCGTCACCAAACTCACTCTCAACCTCGGCACTTCCACCCTGGGGGACTGAACCTTGCGCGTACTGCTCACCGGACACCAGGGCTACCTGGGCACCGTCATGGCCCCGGTCCTCGCGGCCGCCGGACACGAAGTCGTCGGCCTCGACTCCGGCCTGTTCGCCGACTGCGTCCTCGGCCCGACGCCCGCCGACCCGGCGGGTCACCAGGTCGACCTGCGCGACATCACGGCCGACCACGTGGCCGGGGTGGACGCCGTCATCCACCTGGCCGCGCTCTCCAACGACCCGCTGGGATCGCTGGCGCCGGAGCTCACCTACGACATCAACCACCACGCGTCCGTACGCCTCGCCAAGCTGGCCCGTGATGCCGGAGTGCGGCGCTTCCTGTACGCCTCGACCTGCTCCGTCTACGGCGCCGCCGGCGGCGACGAGCTGGTCGGCGAGGACGCGCCGCTGCGCCCGGTGACGCCGTACGCGGAGTCCAAGGTGCGGGTGGAGGACGACCTGCACGCGCTGGCCGACGGCGACTTCACCCCGGTGTACATGCGCAACGCCACCGCCTTCGGCTACTCGCCCCGGCTGCGCGCCGACATCGTGCTGAACAACCTGGTGGGCCATGCGCTGCTGTCCGGCGAGGTGCTGGTCCTCTCCGACGGCACCCCCTGGCGCCCGCTGGTGCACGCAGCCGACATCGCACGGGCCTTCACGGCCGCGCTGACCGCGCCGCGCGAAGCGGTGCACGACCGCGCTTTCAACATCGGCAGCGAGGTCAACAACGTCACGGTCGCCGAGATCGCCGAGCAGGTCGCCGAGGCGGTGCCCGGCGCGAAGGTGCGGATCACCGGCGAGAACGGTGCCGACCCGCGGTCGTACCGGGTGGACTTCTCCCGGTTCCGCACGGCGCTCCCCGGCTTCGACTGCGAGTGGACCGTGAAGCAGGGCGCGCTCGAACTCGCCGACGCCTACCGGAAGCACGGGCTGTCCAAGGAGGACTTCGAGCGGCGCTTCACCCGCCTCGCCGTGCTGCGCGCGGCGTCCGACGCAGGCGCCGTCGACGACACCCTGCGGCGGCGCCGATGACCGCCGCGGCTGACGAACAGCCGATGACCGCGCCGGGCAAACAGCCGATGACCGCGGCCGGCGAAGAGATGCACGCGCTGGTGGAGCGGTTGTACCCGCTGTGCCGGAGCATCACCGGCGACGGTGTGCGCGCCACCCTGGACATCGTCGGCGAGTACCTCCCGCTGCAGGTGCACGAAGTGCCGACCGGGACCCAGGTACTCGACTGGACGGTGCCGCAGGAGTGGAACATCCGGGACGCGTACGTCGCCGACCCCGCCGGCAACCGGGTCGTCGACTTCGCCGCGTCCAGCCTGCACGTGCTCGGCTACAGCGTGCCGGTGTCGGCGACCATGCCGCTCTCCGAGCTGCGCGACCACCTGCACACCCTGCCGGACCACCCGTCCTGGGTGCCGTACCGCACCAGCTACTACAAGCCGGAGTGGGGCTTCTGCCTGGCCCAGGAGACCCTGGACGCGATGCCGGACGGCGAGTACGAGGTGCGCATCGACTCCACCCTCGCGGACGGCCACCTCACCTACGCCGAGCACGTCGTCCCCGGCCAGGTCCCCGACGAGGTGATCGTCTCCTGCCACGTCTGCCACCCGTCGCTGGCCAACGACAACCTGGCCGGCATCGCGGTGGCGACGTTCCTGGCCCGGGCGCTGGCGGAGACGACGCCGTACTACACCTACCGGTTTCTCTTCGCGCCCGGCACCATCGGCGCGATCACCTGGCTGGCCCGCAACGCGGAGCGGGTGGACCGGGTCAAGCACGGGTTGGTGCTGGCCTGCGCCGGGGACCGGGGTCAACTGACGTACAAGCAGAGCAGACGCGGCGACGCGGAGATCGACCGGGTGCTGCGGCACGTCCTCACCACCTCCGAACGCCCGCACCGCATCACCGAGTTCACGCCGTACGGCTACGACGAGCGGCAGTTCTGCTCGCCCGGGTTCAACCTCGGCGTGGGCTCGCTCAGCCGGACCCCGTACGCCGGTTATCCCGAGTACCACACCTCGGCGGACAACCCGGACTTCGTCTCCCCGGAGGCGATGGCGGACACGCTCGCCGTCTGCCGCGAGGCGTTCGCGGTGCTGGACCGCAACCGGCGGTACCTCAACCTCAGCCCGTACGGCGAACCGCAGCTGGGACGGCGTGGGTTGTACGACGCGCTCGGCGGCCGCAGCGACACCAAGCAGGCCCAGATGGCCATGCTCTGGGTGCTCAACCTCGCCGACGGCGAGCACAGTCTGCTGGACGTCGCCGAGCGGTCCGGGCTGCCGTTCGACACCGTCGCCGTCGCGGCCGATGCCCTGCGCGGCGCCGGGCTGATCAAGGCATGACGCCGATGACCACCGAGGGGGAGAACACGACGACAACGGCGCCGCCGGCCGGATCCGCCCGGCGGGCCCTCGTCGGCCGGCTGTCCTGGGGGCTGGCCGACCAGGCGGCCTCCAGCATCAGCAACTTCGCGGTGGGGGTCTACGTGGCGCGGTCGCTGGGGCCGACCGCGTTCGGCGTGTTCAGCCTGGCCTGGGTGACCTACGGCGTGGTGCTCAACGTTTCCCGCGGACTGGCCACCGACCCGCTCGTGGTGCGCTTCAGCGGCGTGCCGGATGTGTCCTGGCGCGGCGCTGTGGCCCGGTCGTCGGGTACCGCGCTCGGCGTCGGTGCCGCCCTCGGCGCGGCGTGCCTGGCGGTCGGCCTCGCCCTCGGTGGCAGCGTGGGACCCGCGTTCACGTGCCTCGGCGTCGTGCTGCCGGCGCTGCTGCTGCAGGACGCCTGGCGGTACTCGTTCTTCGCCGCGGGCACCGGGAAAAAGGCGTTCGTCAACGACGTGGTGTGGGGCGTTGCGCTCATCCCCGCCATGGTGGTGGCGGCCCACGTGGGCAGCGTGGCCGCGTTCGTGCTGGCCTGGGGCGGTTCCGCCGCGGTGGCCGCGGCGTACGGCTGCCTCCAGTCCGGCATCCGGCCCCGGATGGGCGGAGCGCGCGGGTGGCTTCGCGAGCAGCGCGACCTCGGCTACCGGTACCTGGTCGAGAACGTCAGCCTCAGCGGCGCGAGCCAGCTGCGGGCGTACGGGCTCGGCGCGATCGTCGGGGTCCGCGCGGTGGGCGCGGTGCGGGGCGCCGAGCTCCTGATGGGCCCGTTCCTCGCCGTGCTGATGGGCCTGTCGCTGGTCACCGTCCCGGAGGCGGCACGGGTGCTGCGGCAGGCCCCGCGCCGCCTCGGCCCGTTCTGCTTCCGGCTGGGGGGCGGGCAGGCGGCCGCCGCACTGCTCTGGGGCGGGGCGCTGCTGCTGGTGCCGGACCGGCTCGGCGTGCTCGTGCTCGGCGACGTCTGGCACTCCGCCTCGCAGCTCATCGTGCCGATCACCTTCGGCGTTGCGGGCGCAGGGCTCGGCACCGGCGCGGCGGCCGGGCTGCGCGCGCTCGGCGCGGCCCGGCGCAGCCTGCGCTGCCAGCTCTTCGCCTCCGCCTGCTACGTCGGCGGCGGGCTCGGCGGAGCGGTCGTGGCCGGCACGGTCGGCTCGGCATGGGGCGTCGCCGCCGCGACCGTCGGCAGCTCGGCCGTGTGGTGGCTGCAACTGCGGTCGGCCCTGCGCGAGCACCACCAGAACACCCTTCGCGAAGTGAGGACGCCATGACTGCTTTTCGCCGCACTCCCCGGCTGAGCATCGGCCTGCCCGTGTACAACGGCGAGGAGTACCTCGCCGAGTCGCTCGACGCCCTGCTCGGCCAGACCTACGAGGACTTCGAGCTGGTCATCTCCGACAACGCCTCGACCGACGGGACCGAGGACATCTGCCGCAAGTACGCCGCGCAGGACTCCCGCATCCGGTACCTCCGGCTGTCCCGGAACGTCGGCGCCACGCCCAACCACAACTACGTGTTCACCCAGTGCCGCGGCGAGCTGTTCAAGTGGGCCTCGCACGACGACCTGTACGCCCGCGACCTGCTGCGGCGCTGCGTGGAGGCGCTCGACGAGCGCCCCGACGTGATCCTCGCGCACGCCGACCAGGCGGTCATCGACGGCGACGGCCAGGTGAAGGTGCCGTACGACTACACGCTCGCCACCGACTCACCGCACGCCCCCGAGCGCTTCCGCAGCCTGCTGTTCGAGCCCGGCGGCGACGACTTCTACGGTGTGATGCGGGCCGACATGCTGCGCCGGGTGAAGCCGCTCGACAGCTATCACCACGCGGACCGCACGTTCGTCGCCGAGATCACCCTGCACGGGCGCTTCCACCAGGTGCCGGAGCTGCTGTACTTCCGCCGCGACCATCCCACCCGTGCCGAGCGCGCGAACCCTTCCAAGCGCGCCCGGTGCGTCAACCTGGACCCGCGCCGGTCGGGCCCGCTGCACCCGACGCCCCGGCTGCTCGCCGAGTACATGGCGGGCTTCGTCACGGCGATCCGGCGGGCGCCGCTCTCCGTCGCCGACCGGCGCGCGTGCTACGGCCACCTGGCCGCATGGATGACCAGCCGCGTCCGGCCGGGCGCCGGCGAGCGGGTCGAGGACCGCGCCCCGGTCGACCCGGCCGCGCTCACCGTCTCCGTCGACGCCCTCGTCGCGGGCCGTGAGGGGAGGCAGCGATGACCCCGGTACGCGTGGGGGTATTCGGCCTGCTCGGCTCCGGCAACCTCGGCAATGACGGATCGCTCGAAGCCGTCCTCGGGTACCTCCGTACCGAGCATCCGGAGGCGGTCGTGGGCGCGCTGTGCGGCGGGCCCGAGGCCGTGACGGCCCGGTTCGGGATCCCCGCGACGCGGCTGCACTGGAACCGCGGGGAGTACCGCACCGCGTCGCGCGCGGGCGCGATCGCGGCGAAGGGCCTCGGCAAACTCGTCGATGTCTTCCGCACCGCCGCCTGGGTGCGCCGGCACGACGTGGTGATCGTGCCGGGCATGGGCGTCCTGGAGGCCACGCTGCCACTGCGGCCGTGGGGCTTCCCGTACTCCCTGTTCCTGCTCTGCGCGAGCGGCCGGCTGTTCGGTACCCCGGTCGCGCTGGTCGGCGTCGGCGCCGCCCCGATCGGCAACCGGCCGACCCGCGCCCTGGTGCGCTGGTCGGCACGGCTGGCCGCGTACCGCTCGTACCGGGACGCCCCGTCCCGCGACGCGATGCGGGCGATGGGCGTCGACACCGCGCGCGACACGGTCCACCCGGACCTCGCATTCGCCCTGCCGACGCCGCCGACGAGCCCACCCTCGGGCCCGCCCGGCACGGTCTGCGTCGGCGTCATGGACTTCCACGGCGGCAACGACGACCGCGCCCGGGCCGACGAGATATACCGGCGCTACCTCGACGGGACGACTCGCTTCGTCCACGCGCTGGTCGCGGACGGCAGGCCGGTCCGGCTGCTCACCGGCGACGAGTGCGACGCGCCGGTGGTCGCCGCGATCCTCGACGCGGTGGACTCGCCGCTGGTCACCGTCGCCGAGACGGCCTCCCTGGCCGACCTGATGAAGGAGACGGCGGCCGCCGACACCGTGGTGGCGACCCGCTACCACAACCTGATCTGCGCGCTGAAGGCCGGCACACCGACGCTCGCACTCAGCTACGCGGCGAAGAGCGACGCGCTCATGGACCGGATGGGCCTCGGCGCGTACTGCCACCCGGCCCGCGAGGTCGACGCCGACCGTTTGCTCGAACAGTTCCGGGAGCTGGAGAAGCACTCGGCCGAGCTGCGGCGGACCCTCGCCGAGCGGAACGAGGCCGCCGTCCAGCAACTCAACGATCAGTTCACCGCCCTGACCACAGCCCTGTTCCCCACGCACGACCACACCCACGTACATCGAGAGGCCCCATGAAAGCGACCGAAGTCCCGCAGATCTCCGGCGCGTACCTGTTCGAGCCGACGCCGTACGCCGACGAACGCGGCTTCTTCTGCCGCACCTTCGACGCCGACGTGGTCCGCTCGGTGGGCCTCGACCCGAACGCCTTCATCCAGGACAGCCTGTCCCGCTCGGCCCGAGGCGTGCTGCGCGGCCTGCACCTGCGCTCCGGCGCCGGCGAGGCCAAGCTCGTGCGGTGCTCGTACGGCAAGGTCTTCGACGTCGTCGTGGACCTGCGGCCGGACTCGCCGACGTACCTGGCCCGGGCCTTCTTCGAGCTGTCCGGCGAGACGCAGACGACGCTGTACATCCCGGCGGGCTGCGCGCACGGCTTCCAGGCGCTGACCGAGACCGCCGACACCTCGTACCGGATCGACCGCCCGCACGATCCGGCCGAGGACGTGACGATCGCCTTCGACGACCCGGAGCTCGCCATTCCCTGGCCGCTGCCGGTCACCTCGATGTCCCAGCGGGACCGGGAGGCGCCGAGCCTCGCCGAGGTCCTGAAGCACAAGGAAGGGTGAAGTCGGCTTGGACACCGAAGAGTTGCCATTACCTCGGTCGCGGGCGGCGAACGAGCGGCTGCACGCCCTCATCCCCGGAGGCGCGCACACCTACGCCAAGGGCGACGACCAGTACCCGGAGGGCCTGGCCCCGGTCATCAGCCACGGCCGTGGTGCCCACGTGTGGGACGTCGACGGCAACCGCTACGTCGAGTACGGCTCCGGCCTGCGCTCCGTCAGTCTCGGCCACGCCCACCCACGCGTGCTGGAGGCGGTGCGGCGGGAACTCGACCGCGGCAGCAACTTCGTCCGGCCGTCCATCGTGGAGGTCGAGGCCGCGGAACGCTTCCTGGCCACGGTGCCGACCGCCGAGATGGTGAAGTTCACGAAGAACGGCTCCGACGCGACCACCGCCGCGGTCCGCCTCGCCCGCGCCGTGACCGGGCGCCCGCGGGTGGCAATCTGCGCCGACCATCCGTTCTTCTCCGTCGACGACTGGTTCATCGGCACCACGCCGATGTCCGCCGGCATTCCGGCGTCGACCACCGAACTCACCGTCTCCTTCCCTTACGGGGACCTGGCCGCCACCGAGGAACTGCTCACCCGCTACCAGGACGAGATCGCCTGCCTGATCCTCGAACCCGCCGGTCACACCGAGCCCCCGCCGGGGTACCTCGCCGGGCTGCGCGACCTCGCCGACCGGCACGGCTGCGTACTGATCTTCGACGAGATGATCACCGGCTTCCGCTGGTCCGAGGCGGGCGCCCAAGGGCTGTACGGCGTTGTCCCCGACCTCTCCACGTTCGGCAAGGCGCTCGGCAACGGGTTCGCCGTCTCCGCGCTCGCCGGGCGCCGCGAACTGATGGAGCGGGGTGGGTTGCGCCACTCCGGCGAGCGGGTGTTTCTGCTGTCCACCACGCACGGCGCGGAAACACACTCGCTGGCAGCGGCGATGGCCGTGCAGACCACCTACGTCGAGGAGGGCATCACCGCTCGGCTGCACGATCTCGGCGAGCGGCTGGCCGCCGGTGTCCGCGACGCCGCGGCGAGCATGGGCGTCGGTGACCACGTCGTCGTCCGGGGCCGGGCCAGCAACCTGGTCTTCGCCACCCTCGACGAGAACGGGCAGCCGTCGCAGCAGTACCGCACCCTGTTCCTGCGCCGGCTCCTCGCGGGCGGGGTGCTGGCCCCGTCGTTCGTGGTGAGCAGCGCGCTCGACGACGCCGACATCGACCGCACCGTCGAGGCGGTGGCCCAGGCGTGTGCGGTGTACCGGAAGGCGCTGGACGCCGGTGACCCCGACACTTGGCTGGCCGGGCGACCGGTGAAGCCCGTGTTCCGCCGCTTGGCGTGACGCAACGTCAGTGGGGGTCCGGCTGACCGGTGTTCGTCGTCCGATCGACCCGCCGGTCGGCCACCCGGTCGACCATCCACGCCGTCACCGGTACCACCGCCAGCGCGGTGCACCAGCCGCCGAGGGCATCGGTCGGGTAGTGCGCGCCCAGGGCGACCTGGGCCCACCCCATCGCGGCGCCGGCGACCAGCCCCGCGGCGAGTACGAGTGACGTGCCGGCCGTCCTGCCAAGGCCGAGCCGGCCGCACGCGAGCAGCGCCACCACGAGGGCGAGCGCGGTGAGGAAAGCGGTGTGCCCGCTCGGATACGACAGATTGCCGGCGCCGTGGATGGTGCGTCCCACCAGGGACTTGAGCAGTGTCGCCGTTCCCACGGTGAGGCATGTCCCGGCAACGACGAGCACCGCCGCGCGAGGACGCCGAAGCAGCAGGCAGCCCGCCACGACGGCCACGATCAGCGTCGCCGCTCCCGCGGGCTCTCCCAGAAAGTCGATGGCCAGCGCGACGCTCCGCCACGGCGGCCGCACACTGTCCGCCGTCGGGTCGACGAACCACCTGTCCACGGTGCCGGGCTCGCTGTGGCCGGCGTACAGGCCCCCGAGCGCGACGACCACCAGCGCGGCAAGGACCGCGACCGGCCCGAGCCGTGCGTGCGGCGACGATCCTGCCAGGCGATCCAACGCGAGCCCCCTCTTCCGTAGCATCCCCGAAGCCAGAACCACCATCTTGTAGCCGACTTGAGGCTCTTGCTCGCGGAATCCACTGGCCCGACGAGACTGAGCCTGTCTCTCTGGACGACAGCGTGCACACCCGTCAGACAGAGGCGCACGCTCCCAACGCGAAACACTCCGCAAGCCCCCCGCACGCTGCTGTCGGGGCGGAAGATTCTTCGTTATTCCTAAAGTAATAAAATCCGATGCTCTGGCGGAGTGGCAGGCAGGATCCTGGATCTCCCGGGATCGGCCGATGGCCGGCGAGGCAAGGCGCGCTGTACGGCGAGACCGGTGAGAGCTAGGGAGGAATTCCATGTTGTCTCCGCAGTCGGATTCGCGAGGGTCTGCTGACGTGACGTTCCTGGATTACGGAATTTCCACCGCCACACGTCTTCTCGACAGTTCGGGACTCGATGCCGAGCAAGGCGCAAGGGTGCTGCGCAGGCTGCTTTCGCCGTGGGGGAGAAGGCGGATCGCGGAGCAACCCGACTGGCACTCGGACGTCTGTGCCGACGGTTCGCCGATCGAGTTTTCCGCGGCCTTTTCGGCTGACTGTGTAAAGGTCCGGGTGCTCGTGGAGGCGATTCCGGACGAGCCCAATACTCTGGCCGCACAGGAATCAGCGATCGAGCTTTCCCAAGGACTCACCCGAGACTTCGGCGCTGTCGACGGCCGACTCGCGGCAGTACGGGATCTGTTCCTGCCGGATGACCGCCCGAGCGGCTTCGCCGTGATGTACGCCGCCATCTTCGCACCGACCGGCCGGCCCGAGTTCAAGGTCTATCTGAATCCGAGCGCCAATCACGCCATGACCGGCGTCGAGCGGACTCGCGAGGCGATGGAGCGCCTGGGGTTCGGTAAGGCATGGAAAGCGATCAGCGCATACGCTCGCCGGGGATTCGACCTCGATCGAATCGTCTACTTCGGTCTCGACCTGACCGACGGTCCCGAGTCGCGCATCAAAGTTTATTTCCGCCACTACGATGCGTCCCCGGCAGATCTGGACGCCCGCATGGAGATTACCGCTCAGCACGAGTCCGGCCTCCTGGGCGACTTCTGCCGCAGGCTGACCGGCCGGGCCGGCAAGCTCAAGGAACAGCCCCTTGTCAGCAATCTGACTTTTACGGCTGCCGGCGAGCATGTCCCGGTGTCCGCCACGGTGTACGTTCCGCTATGGCGGTATGCGGAGAGCGACAGCATAATGCGCGATCGCATCAGCTCCGTGATGACTGATCTGGGGCTTTCCAGCGCCTGCTATCGGAAACTGCTGAACCACATGGCCCGCCGTCCGCTGTCGGACGGGCGCGGGATACACACCTACGCATCGGTGCGCGTGCACCACGGCCACCCCCACCTGACCACGTACTGGTCCTCGGAGCTGTACGACCGGTACCCGCCCGCCCGTTATCAAGGAGGCTGATCCTCATGCCGTTTCAGGCCGCGACCGAACCGCTCGCGTCGCTGTTCGGTGACGCGCGGGTACGGCCCGATTGGCTGCGGGACCGATCGCCAATCCGGTGGGGCGCTTACCCGTCCGACGTCATCCCGCTGACGGCAGCCGAACCGGACTTTCCCGGTCCCCAGGCGGTCAGGGATGCGATGATCCTGTCTCTCGCCGATGGCTACTGTCCCTATGCGGCACCCGCGGGACTCGGTGCGCTCCGGGAAGCGTTCTCCGACGTGGCGAAGGCGCGTTATGGCATCAGCGCCACTCCCGACCGTGTGGTGCTGGCCCCTGGCACGGCAGCCGCACTCTGGGGCGTGGTGCACCTTCTTTGCGGGAAAGGCGACGAGTGCATCTTGCTGGACCCGGTTGATCTGCTGTTCGGTCAGGCCATCGATGCCGCAGGGGCCCGGCGGGTGTACTGCCCGCTGGACAAACGTACGGGGCAGCTCGACCCGGACCGGCTCGCCTCACTGATCACTCCGCGCACTGCCCTGATCTGTCTGTGCAATCCGCACAATCCCTTGGGCACGGTCTTCAGCGAGGAGACGCTCCGGGCGGTAGCGGAGATCGCGGGTGCGCACGGTGTGCCGGTCCTCTCCGACGAAGTATGGAACGAAATCGTGTACCCGCCCGCGGTGCATGTGAGCATGGCGGCCCTGGACACGACGAGCAGCCAGCCGATCTACACGCTGACCGGACTCTCCAAGACCTTCGCGCTTCCTGGCTTGCGGGTGGGTTGCGTGATCGCCCCGAATGCGCGCGAGGCGACCCGATTGCAGCTCACCTTCCAACGGCTCGGCGGCGCGTACAGCCTGACTCCCTTCGCGCAGGCCGGTGCCCTGGCCGCGCTGCGGCACGGCTGGCCCTGGCGGGATGCTTTTCTGGAGCATCTGCAGGAGATGCGGAACTACTGCGTGGAACGGCTGAATGGAATCCCGGGCTGGTCCTGCGGCCGCCCGGACGGGACGTTCGTTCTGTTTCCTGACACGTCATTCAGCGGGCTGGACAGTCGGGCGATGGGCGAATTCCTCCTCGCGGAAGCCCGGGTGGCGGTGGTGGCCGGTACGACCGAGTGGTTCGGCCCGGCCGCCGAAGGCAACATCCGTATCAGCTATGCCACTTCCCGGGCGGTGCTGGAAGAGGCGTTGACCCGCATCGAAAGGGCAGTTGAACGCCTCTCAGCCGCGCAGCCATGTCTTCATCGCGTACCACCAGCGCGCACGCCTGGTGCGAGCAGGTCGCGGCAGAGACGGAACTGGGCACTCGGCAGCAGCGCTTGAGCCACTGTCCGTGACGTCCCGCAGCGGACGCTCGATCTCTGCGCCGACCCGGTCCGGACCGGTGGACGTGGCGGAAGTGCTGGGCCGCGGCCTGGTGAAGGTCACCGGGAGGCTGGTCAGGTGGCGCGTCATCCAGCCCGATTTCCAGCGCAGCTCCTCCTCGGGAATGCTCAGACCCACGTCGGGCAGCCGCGCCAGCAGCGTGTCGATGCCGGTGTCGGTGATGGCGCGGCCGATGTTCTGGCCGGGGCACTCCTGCGGGCCGCTGCTGAAGGCGAGATGCGAACGGTTTCCGTGCAGGGGAGCCGTGGGGTCCGGCCGGACGGCCGGGTCGTGGTTCCCGGCGGCCAGACCGAGCAGCAGCATGTCGCCCGCCTCGACCTTCTGACCGCCGATCTCGGTGTCCACGGCAGCCCAGCGACCGGGGATGGTCATGAGCGGCGGTTCGCTCCACAGCACCTGCTCCACCACGTCGGGCAGGGTCATCTGGCCGCCGGCCAGCGACGCGTGGCAGCGCGGATCGGTCAGCACCATGCGCAGGGTGCTCTTGAGGAGGTTGACAGTGGTTTCGTTGCCGGCGATGAGGATGACCCGCAGGTGATTCCACACCTCCTCGTCGGTGAGCGCGGAGGAGTGCTCGATCAGCCAGGACGTGATGTCGTGGCCGGGATTGCCGCGCTTGCGCAGCACGAGCTGCTGCAGGGTCTCCACGATGAACTCGTTACTGGCCACCGAAGTCTCGGTGCCCGCCACCATGTCCCTGCTGGCTTCGACCAGCCGCGGGCCGTACTCGTCGGGCATTCCCAGGAGCTGTGTCATCACGAGCATGGGCAGTTGCTCCGAGAACTCGTCCACGAGGTCTGCCGTTCCCCGGTCGGCGAAGCCGTCGATCAGCTGGTGGGCGGAGCGGGTGATCTGGCGTCGGATGCCGCGGCGGTTGAAGCGCTCCAGGCTGTCGGTGACCGCCAGGCGCAGCCGGTCGCGCTCCGCACCGTCGAGGAACAGACAGACCGGCTGCCAGGCAATCATCGGCAGCAGCGGGGAGTCCGGCGGAACCTTGCCCTCCTTGAACCAGCGCCAAGTGCGGGAGTCGCGGCTGAACCGGGAAGGAGTACCGGCGACCTCGAGGATCTCGCGGTAACCGAGGACGAGCCAGGCCGGCAGGTCGCCGTCCAGCAGGACGGGCGCGACGGGCCCGTGCTCGGCGCGCAAGCGCTCGTACAGGCTCATGGGGTTCTTGGCGGCCTCGGGCCCGAGTAGCCGCGCAAGTCCGGCGGGATCCCCGAACCGGGCGTGTGCCGGGCACTCCGGAGGCGGCTCGGATGCTGACGTGGTGCGGGACGAGTCGGGGAAAGAGGCGGTCACCATGGCTCCGTAGTTGTGGTGGTGAGGGTGTGCAGGTAACGCATGAGGGTCAGCAGGGCATCGCGGCTGGAGCCGCGCTTGCGGGCGTCACAGTCGATGACGGGTACGTCATCGGGGATGTCCAGGGCCGCTCGGAGTTCGGACACGGGGTGGGAGGGGGCGTCGGGGAAGGCGTTGATGGCGACGACGAAGGGCGTGCCGCGTTCCTCGAGCAGGCCCATCACGTCGAAGCTGTCCTCCAGCCGCCGGGTGTCGATCAGGACCACGGCGCCCAGCGCGCCTTCGAAGAGGCCGTTCCACAGGAACCAGAACCGCTGCTGGCCCGGGGTGCCGAACAGATACAGCACCAGTTCGTCGTTGAGGGTGATCCGGCCGAAGTCCATCGCCACGGTGGTCTCGGACTTGCGCTCGATGCCGGCGATGTCGTCCACCCCGGCACTCGCCTGGGTCATGGTCTCCTCGGTGGTCAGCGGCCTGATCTCACTGACCGCTCCGACCAGGGTGGTCTTGCCGACTCCGAAGCCGCCGACGACCACCACCTTCACCGCCGAGGTGATCGACGCCGGCAGGGCGTCCTCGCTCCGGGGACCGACGACGGGTTCAGAGCTTCTGAAGTCCATGCATCACCGCCTCCAAAAGTGCGACATCGGGCAACTTGGCCGGGGCCGGTACCCGGGCTTCGACATGGCCGTTCGACAGCAGGTCCGTGAGCAGTACCGCGATCACGCTGACCGGCATGTGGAGGTAGGCGGAGATCTCGGCGACGGACAGCGGGTAGTCGCAGATGCCGACGATCGCGGCCTGTTCGGGCTGCATGCTCACGCCGGCCTCGTGCCGGCTCACGATCAGCGTGACCATGTCCAGCGGGGAGCGCTTGTCGGGCAGGTCCCGGCCGGACGTGATGACGTAGAGCCGTTCGGGACCGCCCTCTTCCCAGTCCGGGCGCTGTGGCTGTTCCGGGTCGCTCATGGAACCTGCCGGTCGGCCCGCGGCGGGCTGGTGAGGTGCTGGCCGATCCGGGCGACCAGGTCCCGCATACGCTGACCGATCAGTCCGGCATCCACGTCGTCATCGGCCAGCACCGCCAGGTATGCTCCGGCGCCGGCGGCCATCAGATAGAAGAAGCCGCCGTCGACCTCGATGACTACGAGTTTCATCTTTCCGTTACCCTGCGGGAATTCCGCGCCGACGGCCGCCGACAGGCTTTGCAGCCCGGCGCAGGCGGCGGCGAGGCGATCCGCGGTGTCTTTCTCCGTACCGGACTGTGCCATGCACAAGCCGTCCGAGGACAGCACCACGACATTTCGAGTCTGCGGAACACTGGACGCCAACTCCTCCAGCATCCAGTCCATATTGAGCCGCTGCTGTGTCGCCACTTGCTTATTCATCCTTACCTAATGGCTCAGTTACTGCTTGGACTCTCGTCATCGCTCAGGCCATCGGGACGACGCACGGGGGAATCGGCTCGGGAATCGCCGTAGGCACCCTCGTGAAAGGCGGCCAGCCACATCCCGGCCTGTGGGGGTTGCTCGGCCGGCGCCGGGGACGGGGCGTCAGCGGTGGGGAAGGCCGCGGGCTTCGGCCGCGCGGGGGGAACCACCGCACGAGTACGGCGCCTGCGCTGCGGGAGGCCATTGGCGGGGCGCGGAGCGTTGGTGGACACCGGTTCCTCGACAATCGCGCCGTAGCGGCGCTGCGGTCCGAGGGTGTGACGGGGCGGCGGCAGGGTGGCGGCCTTGGCGATGGCTCCGCCGGGCGCGGGGGTCGCGGTGATCAGGCCCGGCGGCACGATCAGGACGACGCGTACGCCGCCGTACGCGGATGCGCGGAGGGCGACTTTGAAGTTGTTCGTGCGGGACAGCCGGCCGACCACCGCGAGGCCGAGTCGTGGTGACTCGCCCAGGTCGTCGAGGTCCAGTCCGCTGGCGGAGTCCTGTGCCAGGGCCCGTTCGGCGCGGATCCTGGCCTCATCGGTCAGGCCGAGCCCGGCGTCCTCGATCTCGACGGCCACCCCGGACTGGACCTCCGTCGCGGTCAGATGCACCCGGGTCTGCGGCGGTGAGTAGCGAGTGGCGTTGTCCAGCAGCTCGGCCACGGTGTGGATCAGTGGTTCGACCGCGCTTCCGAGGATTCCGACGTCGGCCACCGAGTGCAGATCGACACGCTGGTAATCGGTGATCCGGGACATGGCGCCGCGCAACACATTGAACAGCGGAATGTTCTTCTGCCACTGACGTCCCGGCCGGGCCCCGCCGAGTACGGCGATGCTGTCCGCCAGCCGGCCGATCAGCGCGGTCCTGTGATCGAGGTGCAGCAAGTCGCCGAAGACATCCGGGTCATTGCCGTGCCGGTCCTCCATCTCCCGGAGTTCCTGGGCCTGTTGATGCACGATGGCCTGGACCCGGCGGGCGATGTTGACGAAGGCCCGCTGGGCGGAGTCACGCAGATCCTCCTCGGCCTCGACGGCTTGGAGGACGTAGCGGAGCACCGCGTGGTGTGCGGCTCCGAACCGGGGGCTGACGTGGGACACGGGGCAGGTGTTGCGCAGTACGTTTTCGACCGGGACGCCTTGCTGAAGCTGCGCCATGGCCGCGGGCAGGATCTCCTTGGCCATCCGTACTGTTTCGGTCTCCTGCTCGGCCAGCATTCGTTGCGCCATCGCCGCACTCTCGGCGTGCTGCCTGCGCAGCCCGGCGATCACATGTCCCCGGCGCGCCGCCTCCCCGGCGGCGACGGCCACCGCCACCGTGGCGATGATGCCGGCCCAGGCGGTGTAGGTGCGGGCCGCCGAGGGCGTCAACAACACGGCCAAGACCGTAGATATGGACAGTAGTGCGGGTGGCAGCAGCCACATTGCAGCGGGCGTACGCCCCGGCCTTCCGGGTGGCGAATCAGCACGAACCATCGGCATCCTCAGAGCGCTAATCGAGAGGGGCAGGGCGTCATGCAGGGAAATACGGACGCCAGGCCAAGGAAGGAAGAAATGTGAACAAGGCCCACCGAATTTCGATCCACGCTCACCAACGCGTGGACACAGGGCATTCCAAGTTCGCATTCCGCGCGCGGAGCCGGGTCCCGGGACGCCCGAGCCCTCGTGCGATGGATGGCATCACGACAGCCGGCAGGGACGTGTGGAAACCGCCACAACTAGCTGCGCGGCAGTGAGCATAGCGGGGCCCGAGCGGCTTTGTGTGATGAGTGCATATAACACATGAATGTACTTGCGTGCGAAATTCTGGAGAAACGTTTTGGGCTGGTTATTCAGCGGAATTGAGTGAGGATTGGCCTTCGGTGCTCCACGTAATTGGCGATCAGCCCGTGCAGTGTCGGCGGGTACCGGCTGTGCCTGCCCCCGATGAGGGCGCGACCGCCGGCCTCGGCGACCCGTACGGCCGCGTCGGCCTTCGGCTTCATCGGCACGCTCGCCGCGCTCGCCGGGGTGTGGAAACACTTTCCTGGACCGGCTGATCATCCTGAGCGTCTTCGTCCCGCCGCTGGGCGGCGTCCTCATCGCCGACCAGTTCTTCGGGCGCGGCGGCCGCGGGCGCGGCCCACTGGTACGCCCCACAGCTCTCCGATGCGATCACCGGCCTGCTCGTCGCCGTACTCGCCTACGCCGTCCTCGAGCGGTCCGTGAGGTCCGTGAGGTCCGTGCCTCAACGGCCGACCGGGGAGTAGTTGTTGCGACCCGGGAGAAGTCCCTACGACCTGGGAATAGCTCTTCCGCCCCGTGCACACATCGACGCGCGCTTTCCCCAGCCACTGCGGGCAAGCGCGCGTCAACGTGTGTTCAGTCGTTCAGCTGGTGAGGGCCTGGGAGATGCGTTCGGCTGTTTTGCGGACGAGGTCGATGACCGCGTCGCGCTTGCCCTCGTCGAGCCGGAAGGCAGGGCACGGCGCGGAGAGCGCGGCGCGGGTGATCGTGCCTTCCTTGATGGGGGCGGAGGCGGCCCAGATGCCCTGGTCGATCTCTTCCTGACTGATGTCCCAGCCCTGTTGGACGGCGCGCTCGATCTCCTCGAGGAAGGCGTCACGGCCGTGGACCGGCGGCGGGGTGCCGGTGGCGAGTGCCTGGTCGACGAAGCGTTCGCGCTCGGCGGGTGGGAGCCCCCCGATGAGGAGGCGGACGCTGGCGCCGCGGAGCGGGGGCATGTTCTGGCCGGTCTCGAAGGACAGCCGGAACGGGCGCAGGCTCTCGACGCGATGGATGCAGACGGGCAGCCCGTGGACCATGCGGACGAGGATCACGGTTTCGTCGATCTGCTCGGACAGTTCGCGCATGTAGGGCTCGGCGATGTGGACCAGGGGGGTGGCCCGGCGGGCGGCCCGGCCGAGGGCCGCCACCCGCATGGTCAGGTGGTACTGGCCGCGTTCGCGTTCCTCGATCAGCCCCATGTCCCGCAGCAGGGCCACGTAGCGGTGTGCGGTGGGGACGGGGATCTCCAGGTCCTCGGCGAGCTGGCGGACCGAGGCCACGGGGCGCTGTTCCGTGAAGGCGAACAGGAGCTCAAGTGCCCTGCGCCCGCTGTCCGCGCCTGCCTTCGAGGCTGCCAATGCGCTGTCCTTCCCCCCAGTTGCTGACCGGTCCCGTCCCACTCTAGCGAATATCGCACAGCGAGAACGTCGCTCTCTTGCAGCGATTCTTCAAGGCTATTGACGGGGGTGAGGTGACGGCTTAACTTATCGAATCACTACGCGATACCTCCGTATCGCACAGTGATAGTTAGGAGGTAGGTCGTGGGCGACAGAGTTGCCGCGGCGATACCGGACTCGGCACGCGCCGGCGTGGCCCTCCCTGGGGCACGCAGCGAGGTGCGCCAACTGCCGACGAGAGCCGCGCGGCCCGGCGAGGGCTGGCTGCGCGTCGCGTCCTCCGGCATCTGCGGCACGGACGTGAACCTGTACAAACGGGGCCTCGCCGCCGCCACGGTCCTGGGCCACCATGTGGCCGGCACGATCGCCGCCGTCGACGCCGACCCCGGTAAACGTCGCTGGTCAGGAGCGGTGGGGGAGCGGGTGGTGGTGGAGGAGTACCTGCCCTGCGGTACGTGTCGGGCGTGCGTGTCCGGTGCGTACCGGCTGTGCCCCGACACCGACCTGTGGGGTGGCGGCCGGCGGATCGGAACCATACCCGTCGGTGAGGCGCCCGGTCTGTACGGTGGCAACGCCGAGTACCTGCTGCTGCCGCCCAACGCCGTACTGCACCCCCTGCCCGGCGGCCTGCCCGACGAGCTCGCGGCCTGGGTACTGCCCTACGCCAACGCCCTCGACTGGACGGTCCGCGCGGGTGGCGTCACCAAGGGGGACACCGTCGTCGTGCTCGGCCCCGGCTACCACGGCCTGGCCGTCACCGCGGCCGCCCGCTGGGCCGGTGCCGACGTGATCGTCGCGGGCCTGAGCCGGGACCGCGCGCGACTGGCCATGGCGGAACGGCTCGGCGCGCTCCCCGTCACCGCGGACTCCGGCGACGAACTCGCCACGAGCCTCCGGCGCGCGCTCGGCTCCGAGGCCGCCGATGTCGTCGTCGACACCGTCGGCCCGGCCCCGCACGTCATCGCTGTCGCGGTCGAGTTGCTGGGACAGGGCGGCAGGCTCGTGCTCACCACCCCCAAGAGCCCCGCCCACGTACCCATCGACACCACCGCGATGACCCGGCGCAATCTCACCGTCACCGCGGTGCGCGGCCGGCGCCCCGAGGCGATCGCCACCGCGATCTCCTCCCTCGCCGAGGGCACGTCCCGCCTCCAGCACGTGCCCTCGGCCGACACCACGCTCGACGGGACCGGCGCCATGCTCGACCGGCTCGCCGAGGGCACCGGACCCGAGACGCCGCATGTCGTGGTCCGCCCGCACGCGGACTGACCGTCCCGGACCCTCACCTCTCTCTTACGGCGCTTCTTTCTTACGGCCGTGCGGCCCCGCTTCACCGCCGTACGAGCACCCCTCCCGTACCACCTTCAGGAGCCACACCATGCTGACCCGTGAACAGAACGAGCGGCTCGTCCGCACCGACCGCGGCACCGAGATGGGCACCCTGCTCCGCCGCTACTGGATTCCGGCCCTCCTCGCGGAGGAGCTGCCCGAGCCGGACTGCCCGCCCGTGCGCGTCAAGCTGCTCGGCGAGAAGCTCATCGCCTTCCGCGACAGCCAGGGGCGGATCGGCCTCCTCGACGAGATGTGCAGCCACCGCACCGCCTCCCTCTTCTTCGGCCGCAACGAGGAAGGCGGGCTGCGCTGCGCCTACCACGGCTGGAAGTACGACATCGACGGCAACTGCGTCGACATGCCCTCCGAGCCCCCGGAGAGCCGCATGTGCCAGAAGATCAAGCAGCCTGCCTACCCGTGCGTCGAGCGCGGCGGTGTCATCTGGACCTACATGGGGCCCGCCGACCTCAAGCCCGAGCTCCCCGAGCTGGAGTGGGCGGGCCTGCCGGACAGCCAGGTGGTCGTCACCAAGCGCCGCCAGATGACCAACTTCATGCAGGCGATGGAGGGTGGCATCGACTCCAGCCACGTCTCCTTCGCGCACCGGTTCAACATGGACGACGACCCGATGCACGCCGGCACGGCTGGTATCGAGTACCTGAAGGCGGACACCCGGCCGAAGTTCGAGGTCGTCGAGTCCGACGGCGGACTCCTCATCGGTGCCCGCCGCAACGTGGACGACGAGCAGTACTACTGGCGCATCACCCAGTGGATCATGCCCTGGTACACGATCATCCCGCCGTTCGGCACGCACAACCCGCTCGGCGCCCACGCCTGGGTCCCGATCGACGACGAGACCTGCTGGGCCTGGTCGATCAACTACCACCCCACCCGCGACCTCACCGAGACGGAGCTCGCCGCCGCGCGGAACGGTGAGGGCATCCACGCCAAGTACATCCCCGGCACGTACGACACCCTCGCCAACGCCTCCAACGACTACCTGATCGACCGTCAGGCGCAGAAGGACAAGAAGTCCTTCTCCGGCGTCGAGGGCATCGCCGCCCAGGACTTCTCCCTGCAGGAGAGCATGGGCCCGATCGTCGACCGCACCAAGGAACGCCTCGGCACCTCCGACGCCGCGATCATCCTCGCCCGTCGCCGGCTGCTCGCGGCCGCCGAGATCGCCGGCAAGGGCGATCCCGTACCTGGCGACCAGGCAGCACACCACCGCGTCCGCTCCGCGTCCGTGCTGGTACCCAAGTCGGTGCCGTTCCAGGAGGGCGCCGCCGACGCGCTCGTCGTCCGCGACGGCGAGGACTTCGTCTCCATCTAGCCCTCTCCATCCAGCAAGAAAGGAGAGGTGGTCATCATGTCGACGCACTCCTGGACCCGACGGTCCTACGAAGCCGACGTACTGCTCGTCCCTCTCGATCCCACCGCCCGCGCCGCTGTTACCGCCCTGCCCGACGAACTCCCCGGCATCACCGTCCCCGGGGCCAGTCCGCTCGTCGACTCTCGGCAGCACGTCGAACACGCCGACGTCATCACCCTTCTCATACACGACCTGGCCGCCATCGACCATGACGCGGTCGTCCGGCTCGGCGAGGCGGCCCGTGCCACCGGCACACTGCTCGGCGCAGTCGTCGTCACGCCGGACCTCGGCTGGAGCGGCGCCGACGAGGATGCCGCCGCTGCCGTGGTGCGCGACCATGCCGATACCGTCGTCATCGTCCCGGACATGCCGCCCGTCCTGCACCTGTTGCAGGTGCTGCGTGGCGGAACCCGCGACACCGCGGAGGCGATCGCATGAACCGGCCGACGAACAGCGACGGCTGGCGCGACACCATCGTCACCCAAGTACGCCTCGAAGCCGAGGGCGTCCTCTCGCTCACCCTCGCCGCACCCGACGGCCAACAGCTGCCTTCCTGGGAAGCGGGTGCCCACATCGACGTACGACTGCCGTCCGGCACCGTGCGCCAGTACTCGCTCTGCGGCGACCCCGACGCCGCCGACTACACGGTCGCGGTGCTGCGCGAGGAGAACGGACGCGGCGGCTCCGCGGAGATCCACGACACCGCCCTCGTCGGCCGTACGCTCCCGATCCGCGGGCCCCGCAACCACTTCCCACTGCACGCCGCCGAGCACTACGTCTTCATCGCCGGCGGCATCGGGATCACTCCGGTCCTCGCCCTCGCCCGCGAGGCGGCCCGGCAAGGGGCGTCCTGGGAACTGCACTACGGCGGCCGGAGCGCCACCAGCATGGCGTTCACCAGCGAGGTGCGCGCACTCGCCAGCGACCTCTCCCTCGCCAGCGACCTCTCCCTCGGCGGCTACCTCTCTCTCGGCAGCAACATTTCTCTCGTCGAGGGCGAGCCCCTCGACCTGGCCGCCATCGTTTCCCGGGCCCCGGCCGGGGCGGCGGTGTACGCATGCGGGCCGGCCGGGCTCCTGGCCGCACTGCGGGAGTCATGCGGGGGCGCCCACCTCGCCCTGTACACCGAGCAGTTCTCCGCCGACCCCAACGCAGCCCGCGCGGCCGCCCAGGAGGACGCGGCGGGTGAGGCCCCGGGCCAGGCGTTCGAGGTCGAACTCGCCCGTACCGGAGCCACCGTCACCGTGGAACCCGGCACGTCCATCCTCGAAGCCGTGCGTACGGTGTGCCCGGACGTCCTCTCCTCCTGCGAAGAGGGCTTCTGCGGAACGTGCGAGACCAAGGTCCTCGCCGGGCAGCCCGTCCATGCCGACTCCATCCTCAACGAACGGGAACGGGAATCCGGCGCCTCCATGATGATCTGCGTCGGCAGCTGCGCCTCGCGCCGGCTCGTCCTGGATCTCTGACCATCGTGCGGATTCCCTTGCGCCCACCCACCGCAGCGCCACCAACCGCGGAGGTTCGAAGATGAACCTGCCCCATCCCTCCGGAAGCTCCACCAGCACCTCCCGCGACGCCGGCACCGCACCGCCCTCGCCCTACCGCTGGGCGATCCTCGTAGGCTGTTGGCTGTCCTTCACACTCACCTCCATCGACCGCTCCACCTGGGGACCGGCCTCCGTCTTCGTCGGGGACGGCCTCGGCGTGCCGCTCGCCAGCCTCGGCGTGTTCGCCACCGCCTACTACGTCGGTTACGTCATCTCCAACGCACTCGGCGGCCTCGGCGTCGACCGGTACGGACCCCGCATCGTCCTCACCATCTCCCTGGCCGGCGCCGGAGCCTTCATGACGGCCTTCGGCTCCACGCCCTCCGCCATCGTCGGCATCGCCCTCCAGGCGGTGGTCGGCCTCTTCGCGGGGGCCGACTACGCGGCGGGCGTGCGTCTCATCTCCAGTTGGTTTCCGCCCGGAAGCCTCGGACTGCCGATGGGAATCTTCACCACGGCGACCTCTCTCGGCACCGCCATCGCCAACGCCGTCGTCCCCGCGATGATCGCCTGGCACGGCTGGGGCACCTCGTACCACATCTTCGGAATCCTCTCCATCGTCGTAGCCGTGCCCCTGTTCCTGCTGCTGCGCAACAAACCAGGAGCAGCCGCTCCGGAGAAGAAAATGCCGGAGAGGGGTGGAGCGTCGGCAATCAAGGCCGCCCCGCACGGTCGGCCCGACCTCGGCAGCGTGGCCCGCAACCGCGACTACCTGCTCGTCTGCGTCACCGGATTCTTCGCCTTCTGGGGCCTGTACGGCTTCGTCACCTGGGCCAACGCCCTCATGATCAAGGGGCATGACGTCTCCCCGGGCACTGCGGGGCTGGTCGTATCGATCTTCGCCATCAGTGCGGTGGCGGTGAAACCCGTCGTGGGTTTCGTCTCCGACCGGTTCTTCGGGGGCGCCCGCAAGGGGCCGAGCATCGTCATCTTCGGCATCTTCGCGCTCGCCCTCATCTGGTTCGGCCAGCTCTCCACGCCGACGGCGTTCATCCTGCTGTCACCGCTGCTGGGCGCCGCGGCATACGGCTGGACCCCACTGCTCGTCGCCCTCGTTCCCCGGCTCGTGCCGTCCTCCGTGACCGGTACCGCTTCGGGCCTCGCCAACGCGGTCTGGCAGCTCGGCAGCGTCCTGGTACCGCTGGCGGTCGGCGCCGTGTTCTCCGCGACCGGCTCCTTCAACGCGGCGTTCGCCACCCTCGCGGCCGGCCCCGTCCTCGCAGTACTGGCCATCCTCCCCGTACGGGCCGCCAGAACCAGACCCCACAAGACCGACCACGTCCCCCCGCACCAGGAACCCACAACGACGTCCACCCTCGCCTGACGACCACCACCAAATCCACCACCAACCTGGGCATGGAGCGGCGAGGACGCCGCGCTGCAAACGGAATGGGCCCAGGCCGACCATGGTCGACCTGGGCCCATTCCGTACGAGCCGCCGTCGGGCTTCCGCTTTCGGGGCTCCGTCAGCGGGGGGTGGGGACAGTGGGGGCGGCGGTGTTGTCGTCCGTGCGCATCCAGACCGTGCGCTGGGGGAAGGGGATCTCGACGCCCGCGGCGTCGAGGGCTTCCTTGGCGCGGCGGCGCAGTTCGCGGGTGACGGCCCACTGCTTGAGGGGGGCGGTCTTCACGACGACACGGACGACGACACCGTCGGCGTCCAGGGACTGGACACCCCAGATCGACGGCTCCTCCAGGAGGACGTCCTTGAACTCCGGGTCCTGGCGAATGGCGTGACCGGTCTCTTCCAGGACGCTGTAGACCGTGTCCAGGTTGGCGTCGTAGGCCACGGAGACGTCGAGGACGGCGCGGGCCCATTCCTGGCTGTCATTGCGCACCCGGCGGATCTCGCCGTTGCGGATGTGCCACAGCCCGCCATTGAGGTCGCGGACCTGCGTGAGGCGGAGGCCGACGTGCTCGACCTCACCGACGGCCTCACCGAGGTCGACGGAGTCACCGACGCCGTACTGGTCCTCGATCATGATGAGCATGCCGGACAGGTAGTCCGCCACCAGGCTCTGCGCGCCGAAGCCGATCGCCAGGCCCACCACGCCCGCGCTGGCCAGGATCGGGCCGAGGGCGATGCCGATCTGGTCGAGGATCATGGCCAGGCCCATGACGGACACGACGATGGTGACGATGCTGCTGAGCACCGCACCGATGGTGCGTGCGCGCTGCTGGCGCCGTTCGTTGGCGCGGGAGGGGTCCCGCTGCAGGACGGCGGGACCGCGGCCGGTGCGGCGCGGCTCGCTCTCCCCTTCACTGGGCTGCAGGATGCGCTGCACAGCACGGTCGATCGCCCGCTTGGCCACCGCTCGTACGAGGACCGCTCCCAAGATGATCAGGAGGATGCGCAGCGGTACGCCAATCAAGGTGGCGACGTTGTCCTGTACCCAGCCCGGGATAGCGATTGCCTGGTCGGTGACGTTGCTGCTCAGTACGTGAGACGCGGATGCGTCCAGGGGTGACACGGGAGTTGCTCCAGACGATCGAGGTACGTGCTACTCGGCGCGTAGAACGTAGTTGCGCCTCCGGACAAGGTCAAAAAAATCCCAAGGAGCGATCGAGCAACGCGACGAGCGCGCCCCGATGGGCGCACTAGCGCCGCGCCCGAGGCCGCGTAGGATCCGGGCAGCAGAGCTCGGCCCGTTTCTCCGCCGAACCGGCTTCGTGACTGGAGGCGATATGAGCAGCGCCCTTCTTGTGATGGATGTCCAGCGGGCCATTGTGGACATTGCCGATGACGGGTCCGGGTATCTGTCGCGTCTGCGCAGGGCGATTGCGGGGGCTCGGGCGGCGGATGTGCCCGTGATCTATGTGGTCATCGCGCTGCGTCCTGGGTTCCCGGAAGTCGGTACGCGGAACAGGGCGCTTAACGCCATCGCGCGGGCCGGCCGCTACGTCGAGGGCGCTCCGGGCACCGAGATTCATCCCGAGGTCGCGCCCCGGCCGGGCGATGTGGTGGTTACCAAGAGGCGGGCGAGCGCGTTCTCGGGCAGTGATCTGGATGTGGTGTTGCGGGCACGTGGTATCGACAGCCTCGTGCTCACCGGCATCGCCACGAGCGCTGTGGTGCTGTCCACGCTGTGCCACGCGAACGATCTGGACTTCGGTCTCACCGTCCTCTCCGACGCCTGCCTGGACACCGACCCGGAGGTGCACCGGGTCCTCATCGAGCGGCTGTTTCCGCAGTGGGCGGATGTTGTCACCGTGGATGAGTGGGTCGAGGTGGTCGCACCTCGATAGCGGGGGGCCAGTGAGTAGTGGCGGGCAGGGGGACGACAACAGCATTGCTGCCGAGCGGCCTCGCTACCTCATCGGCTTGGTCGTGCGGGCCGGGTCGCTTGCCGCGGTCCTGCGGATGTAGGCGTCGAAGGCGTCGCGTTGGGCCTCTGCCTCGGCCATCTTGCGGCGGCCCATGCCGCGGCCGCGGGCGGCGACGTAGACCAGGACGCCGAGGAAGGGCAGGACGAGTACGAAGACGATCCAGCCCGCCTTCGCCCATCCGCTCAGCCCGTCGTCCCGGAAGATGTCCGCGATGATGTGGAACAGCAGGACGAACCACATCACCCACAGAAACAGCAGGAACGTGGTCCAGAACACGCCCAGGATCGGATAGTCGTAGGCGAGGGACACGGAGTCGCTCATGATTCCCTTCCTTCCTTCGCCGTCCTCTCTTCAGCCGGGGTCCGGGGCCCTTGTGCCTTTGACGGTAGGACGCCCGCGCGGCGGGAGCCATAGCCCTGCGGGCGCACTTCGGAGCCGCCGGGCAGCCTCCCCCGCAGTGGGTGAGGTACCGCGCTCACGCCGGTGCGATGCTTCGATCCGTGCATCAGGCATCCCGTGTCCTGCCGTTCGCCCGCCGTGTCGCGGAACAACTCGCGCGCGTCGGTGTCCTGGACAACGCGACCCGCCTTGCCGCGCAGGCGTTTCTGACCGCACTGCCCATGCTCATCGCGATCGCCACGTACTCACCCGAGGTCATACGTGCGGAGCTGCTCGTGTCGCTGCGCTCCATATTCGGTACGCCGAACCCCGTGGTGCGTCAGGTGGAGGGGGTGTACAGGGGCGGTCCCGGGGCGCGCGAGACCTGGGGAGCCGTCGGCGTACTGGTCACCATCGTCTCCGCCACCGCCTTCGTCCGGGCCTTGCAACGGCTGTGTGAGCGGTCCTGGCATCTGCCGCACTCGGGGATACGCATCGCGGTCTGGCGTTGGTTCGCCTGGCTCGTGGTGTGGACGACGGGGCTGGTGTGCCAGGGAGTGCTGCGTACGGGCTTCGGCGCGGGACTCGTACTGGCCGTTCCGCTCCAGGTGGCGGTGGCGGTCCTGGTGTGGTGGTGGACCCAGCACCTGCTGCTGGCCGGCCGGGTCGGCTGGCGTTCCCTTTTCCCGGGAGCCCTGGTGACCGGCGGTGCCGTGGTGGCCTTCACCGGCGTGTCCGGGCTCTGGCTGCCGCACTCGCTCGAAGCGAGTGTGCACCGCTACGGGCCGCTCGGCTCCGTCTTCACACTGCTGTCCTGGCTCATCCTCTTCTTCACCACCGTCGTCGTGGGCATCGCCGTGGGGTACGTGCTCGCTCGGGAGCGGTCCCTCAGCAGTGCCGCCGACGGTGACACCCGGAGAAGGTGAGGCGCAGGCCGATGAGGGCGGCGACACTGAGGCATCCCCGGAAGCCTGCGGAAGGGAGCGTCCGACCATGGCTGACCCGGACGCCGGCAAGGCCGCCGTACAGCGTGGCGCGGCAGGTACCGCCGCCCGCACCGTGCTCGGCGTCATCGCGACGCAGCAGCTGCTCATGGCGTACGACTCGACCGCCATGAACGTCGCCGTCTCCGACATCGTCACCGACCTCGGCACCACCCTGACCGGAGTGCAGTCCGCCATCTCGCTCTATGCCCTGGTGATGGCCGCCCTGATGATCACCGGCAGCAAGCTCGGCAGCCGGGTCGGCCACCTCCGCATGTTCACCCTGGGTGCCACGGTGTACGGAATCGGCGCCCTGGTCACGGCGCTGAGCCCCAGCCTGCCGGTGATGCTGGTGGGCTGGTCGTTGCTGGAGGGCATCGGCGCCGCGCTGGTCTTCCCGGCGATCCTGTCGATCGCCACGCTGGCCTTCACCGGTGCCCAGCGCACCCGCGCCCTCACCCTCGTCGGCGCGGCGGCCGGCGCGGGAGCGGCGCTGGGCCCGGTCGTCGGCGGCCTGATCACGAAGTACCTGACCTGGCGGGTCTCCTTCCTGATGGAGACCGTGATCACCGCAGTGGCCGTGGTACTCGTCCTGCGCAACCGGAGCCTCCGGCGGAGTCCCGAACGGGCTCCTCGGCAGCCCTTCGACATCGTGGGCGTCGTGCTCTCCGCGGCGGGCTTCGGCCTGATCGTCCTGGGCACCCTGCTGGCCAGCCGTTACGGCCTGCTCATCGCCCGTGAGGAGGTGACCGTCCTCGGCCGGACAGTGCTCGACGCGGGCGGCCCCGCGCCCACGGTGGTACTGGGCGTGGCCGGTCTTCTGGTCCTCGCGGTCTTCGGGTGGTGGGAACGCCGCCTCGTACGGGGCGGACGCGACCCGCTGGTCCGGCTCGCGGTCCTGCGCGACCGCTCCATACGGGTGGGCTCGCTCGCCCTCGCCGTCCAATTCCTCGTACTGGCCGGCCTGTTCTTCCTCGTACCGGTCTTCGTACAGACCACACTCGACTACGACGCGCTGGAAAGCGGGCTCACCCTGCTGCCGTCCACGGTGATGCTCGTACTGGGCTCGATGGCCGGTGCCCGCGCCGTCGGTGAGGGGCGCACCACCCGCAAGCCGCTCATCGTCCTCGGCTTCCTGCTGATCGCGGCCGGTACGGTGCTGGTCGCGGCCGCCTTCGACCCGGACAGCTCCGGTCTGCACATCGCTCCGGGGCTCGCCGTTGCCGGCCTCGGCCTCGGCCTGTGCACCCTGTTGCCCGATCTCGTGCAGTCCGCGGCCGACGAGGACGTGGTGAGCGATGTCGCGGGCCTCTCGCGCAGTACGTCGTACCTGGGCCAGTCCCTGGGCGTCGCCCTCGCCGGCGCGCTGATGATCGGCGTTCTGCTGAACACCGCCCTGGACGCCGTAACCGACAGTCCCGTACTGACGAGCAGTCAGAAGGGCCAGGCAGCGCAGACGTTGAGCCACGGCGTGCAGGCGACCGCGGTGAGCGATGAGCAGTTGCGTACAGCGCTGGAGAAGCGGGGCGTGACCGGCGCCTCCGCCGACGAACTGGTACGGATCAACACACTGGCCCGCGGGGACGGCCTGACCGCCGCCACGGCGGGAATGGGCGTCATCGCACTCATCGGCGCCGGGCTCACGCTGCGGCTCCCGGGGACTCGACGGTGAAGACGTGGCTGCGCCAGGCGGGCAGGTCGACGAAGAGGCCGGACCCGGTCAGTTCGCTGCCGGAGCGTTCGTAGCGGGTGCCGTCCAGCAGGTCCGTCAGCCGGCAGGCCGCCGTGCCGAGGGGCCACGGCAGCCGAATCCTGGCCTGGGAGCTGTGCGCCGAGAGGTTGACGACGGTGAGGAACGTGCCCGCGGTGCCCCGCCAGCCCCAGGCGAGCAGGTCGTGGTGGGTCGGGTTGTCGGCCCAGCCCTCGCACGACAGCAGTTCCCAGTGCCCCGTGCGCATGCCGCTCCGGTGCACGGTGGCCAGCAGCCGCTCGTGAAATGCCTGCAGTTCGGCGTCGGGCGGTTCCTCGGGGCGCCGGGTGAGGAAGACGGGCAGGCGCGTCCGGCGACCGGTGAACTGGCCCTCGTGCCACAGCGTCGCGCCGGGCAGCGTCGCGATGGCGACGGCGGCCGCACGCTCCTCGGAAGGGCCCAGGACCGACGCGGCCCGGGGCTCGTCATGGTTCTCCAGGAACCGTACGAGACGCCGCTGGTAGCTCACGTCAGCGCGCAGGTGCTGGAGCACCGAGACCGCCCGCTCGTGCAGCAGCCGGTCGTACAGCCGCTTGTCGTAGCAGTAGTCGAACCCCTGCTGCTGCAGGGCCCATTCGAGGTCCCAGTACGCCTCGGCGATGAAGGCCATGTCGGGCCGGTGCTGCCGGACGGCGGTCAGGACGGCCGGCCAGAACTCGGCGTCCGGCGGCGGGCCGGCACGGTGCCCCCACGTCCGTGCGAAGACGTCGTTCATCATCAGCATCGCCATGTCGCAGCGCACCCCGTCGCACATGCCGCCGATGCGCGTCAGCACCTCGGCCGTGGCCGCGCGCACGCCGGGCCGGAAGGCATTGAGCTGCACCACGTCCGGCCAGGGCGGGAAGAAGGGGTCCCGGCCACGGGCGAAGACATGGCCGCCCGACGCGAGGTAGGCGGCCGGGTCGCGGTGCAGGTCGTCGGGGGTCCCGCGGACGAAGTACTCGGGGTGCTCGGCCAGCCACGGGCTGTCCGGCGCCACGTGGTTGGGCACGTAGTCGAGCAGCAGGCCGATGCCGCGGCCGGCGAGCTCGGCACGCGCGGAAGCCAGTCCCGCCGCTCCGCCGAGCGCCTCGTCGACGGTGTATTCGCGGACGCAGTACGGGGAACCGGCGATGTCCTCGTCCCGGACGTCCGGCAGGGCCTCGGTGAAGGAGCGGCGCAACTCGGGATCCCGCAGCGCGATGTCGCGGCCCACGCCGCTGCGTTCCCACACCCCCATGAGCCAGACGGCATCGATGCCGTGCGGGGTGATCCGGTCCCAGGCGTCCTTCGGGACATCGCCGAGCCCGACCGGGCGGCCGATGCGCTGCTGTACCTCGCGCAGCCACACGTGCGTGTTGACCTCGTGGATGACGGGCTGTTCCGGAAGCGGATGCATCACGTCTCCTTCCTCGCAGGCCAGGTGCGGAAGTGCTCGGGCGAGATGGTGCCGAAGAACGTCATCAGCGTGGCGACCAGGCCGGTCCAGCCGGTCTGGTGCGCGGCACCGATGCCCGCCCCGTTGTCACCGTGGAAGTACTCGTGGAAGGAGAGCAGGTCGCGCCAGTGCGGGTCGTCCTGGAACTTCCGCTGGCCGCCGTACATGGGCCGGTGCCCGTTCTCATCGCGCAGGAAGAGGCGGGTGAGACGGGTGGAGATCTCGCGTGCGACCTCGAAGAGGTTCATCCGGACGCCGGAGCCGGTCGGGCACTCCACGGTGAAGTCGTCACCGTAGAACGCGTAGAGGTTGAGCAGCCCGCGGATGACGAGGGCGTTGGCGGGGAACCATACGGGACCGCGCCAGTTGGAGTTGCCGCCGAACATCCCGGAGTCGGACTCGGCGGGCAGATAGCCGACGCGGTGCTCCGTGCCGTCGACCCGGAAGGTGTAGGGGTGCTCGGCGTGGTACCGCGAGAGCGCCCTGATGCCGTACGGGCTGAGGAACTCGTCCTCGGACAGCAGCCGTGCCAGGACGCGGACCAGCCGCTTCTCGTCGACGACGGACATCAGCCGCGGACCGCCCTCGGCCCCCGAGAGCGCCTCCGCGAGGCCGGGGGCCAGGGAGGGATGGCGGTCGACGAAGCGGCGCAACCGGTCGCCCAGGCCGCGCACGCCGGCCAGCTGCCCGGGCCGCAGCACGGTCGCCGCGCAGAGCGGCAGCAGTCCCACCATCGAGCGGACCTTCAGCCGCGTCGCCTGCCCGTCCGGCAGCCGCAGCACGTCGTAGAAGAACCCGTCCTCCTCGTCCCACAGGCCGTCCCCACCGGTGCGGTCCATGGCGGCCGCGATCCACAGGAAGTGTTCCGCGAACTTGAGCACGTGATCCTCGTAGCCGGTGGGATCGTGCTGGACGAGTTCCAGCGCGCTCTGCAGCATGGTCTGGCAGTACAGCGCCATCCACGCGGTACCGTCGGCCTGCTCCAGGTAGCCGCCGGTGGGCAGCTGCGCACTGCGGTCGAACACACCGATGTTGTCCAGGCCGAGGAAGCCGCCCTGGAAGAGGTTGCGGCCGCTGGGGTCCTTGCGGTTGACCCACCAGGTGAAGTTGGTCAGCAGCTTCTGGAAGACGCGGTCCAGGAAGTCCCGGTCGGCGTTGCCCGTACGCAGCTCTTCCAGGGTGTAGACGAAGTACGCCGCCCAGGCGTGGACGGGCGGGTTGACGTCGGCGAAGTTCCACTCGTACGCCGGGACCTGGCCGTTGGGGTGCAGGTAGGTGTCCCGCAGCAGCAGTTCCAGCTGGTCCTTGGCGAAGGACAGGTCGACCACCGCGAGCGCCACGGTGTGGAACGCCAGGTCCCACGCGGCGAACCAGGGGTACTCCCACTTGTCCGGCATGGAGACGATGTCGTCGCACGCCATGTGGAACCACGCGCCGTTGCGTACGGCGCGCCCCGGCGCCGTCCAGGGGTCGAGGCCGTGCTCGGCCAGCCAGGTCTCCACGTCGAAGGAGTAGTACTGCTTCGACCACAGCATCCCGGCCAGTGCCTGGCGCAGCACCCGCGCCTCGTCCGCACTCGCCCCCTCCGGGGTCAGCTCACGGTAGAAGTCATCGGCCTCGGCCCGCCGGGCGCGCAGCACACTGTCGAAATCGCGGGTCAGCGGCATCGAGGAGCCGGCCGGGGCGAGGCGCAGCCGGATGGTTTCCGAGCCGCCGGCCGGGATCGTCAGTGTGTAGTGCGGCGCGGCCTTGGTGCCTTCCTGTGCGGGATTGACCGCCGTCTCCTCGCCGTTGACCACCGCCCGGCCGATGCCGTCCTTCACGTACGGCGAGGGGTTGGGCGTGCCCGACAGCCGCTCACTGTTGGTCTCGTTCTCGGTGAACAGCAGCGGTACCTGCCCGCCGCACCGCAGCTCGTAGCTGCCCAGCGCCGGATGGTCGGCGCGGAGCGCGGTGGTCCCCGCGGGACTGCGGGTCGCGTACAGCCGCGGCATGGTGGCGCCTCCGCCGTCCTGCCAGGACCAGGTGTTGCGGAACCAGAGCGTCGGCAGCAGGTGCAGGGTGGCCTCGTCGGGCCCGCGGTTCTCGGCGGTGATCCGGATCAGTATGTCCTCGGGCGACGCCTTGGCGTACTCGACGGTGACATCGAAGTAGCGGTCGTCGTCGAAGACCCCGGTGTCCAGCAGCTCGTACTCGAATTCCTGGCGGTCGCGGTTCCGGTTGGTGGTCACCAGGTCGTTGTACGGGAACTCGGCCTGCGGGTACTTGTACAGGTACTTCAGGTAGGAATGGCTGGGCGTGCTGTCGAGGTAGAAGTAGTACTCCTTGACGTCCTCGCCGTGATTGCCCTCGCCGTTCGTCAGCCCGAAGGCACGCTCCTTGAGGATCGGGTCACGCTCGTTCCACAACGCGAGCGCGAAACACAACCGCTGCTTCTCGTCACAGATGCCGCCCAGGCCGTCCTCGCCCCACCGGTAGGCGCGGGACCGTGCGTGGTCGTGCGGGAAGGCGGACCAGGCGTCGCCCCCGGCGCTGTAGTCCTCGCGGACGGTGCCCCACTGCCGTTCGCTGAGATAGGGGCCCCACAGTTTCTCCGACGAAGTGGTCATGTGCGCGCTCCCTGCCGACGGCGACTCTCTTCCCATTGCGCCCGCCACTCCCGCGGAGCCGCATCACCCGAAGCGGGTGACCGGGAGCGCGACTCTGCGATCATGAAAGGGAAACCCCTGCCCGACCCCCCAACTCGTGAAGGAGCGGCATGGACATCGGCGTCTTCATCCCCATCGGCAACAACGGCTGGCTGATATCGAAGAGCTCGCCGCAGTACATGCCGACGTTCGAGCTGAACAAGGCAGTGGTGCGGAAGGCCGAGGAGCACGGACTCGACTTCGCCCTGTCGATGATCAAACTCAAGGGCTTCGGCGGGGAGACGGAGTTCTGGGACCACTGCCTCGAATCGTTCACGCTGATGGCCGGTCTGGCCGCCGTGACCGAGCGGATCAAGCTGTACGCCTCCACGCCGATCCTCGCCCTGCCCCCGGCGATCGTCGCGCGCATGGCCGTCACGGTCGACTCCATCGCTCCCGGGCGGTTCGGGGTCAACATCGTCACCGGCTGGGCGCCGGGTGAGTACACGCAGATGGGCCTGTGGCCCGGCGACGAGCATTTCGGCAACCGGTACGCACGGGCCGCCGAGTACGTCAGTGTGATGAAGGAGCTGTGGAGCGAGGGCGTCAGCGACTTCAAGGGCGAGTTCTACGAGATGGACGGCTGCGCGCTGTCCCCACGACCGGAGAACGGCCACATCGACATCGTCGCCGCCGGTCAGAGCAGTACCGGCATGCGCTTCGCCGCCGAGCACGCCGACTACAACTTCATCCTGGGCAGCGGCGTCAACACCCCGCTCGCGCTCTCGGACACCACCGCCGCGCTCGTGGACGCGGCGCGGACGACGGGGCGCGATGTCGGGGCGCTGCCGCTCTTCATGATCATCGCCGACGAGACCGACGAGGCCGCCCGCGCGAAGTGGCAGGACTACCACGACCACGCCGATCTCGCCGCGCTGGCGTACATGGCGGGGGAGACGGCCGCGGACGCGACGGACGACGAGTCCGCCACCGCCCGGACCATCTCGTTGCCCGAAGGCGCCGTGAACTTCAACATGGGCACGCTCGTCGGCTCGTACGAGACCGTCGCGAAGATGCTGGACGAGATCGCCGAGGTGCCCGGCACCAAGGGCATCATGCTGGTCTTCGACGACTTCCTCGAAGGAATCGACCACTTCGGCACGCGCATCCAGCCGCTGATGAAGTCGCGGTCGGGGAAATCCGCGTCACGCGTCAATCACTAGGTGGTCCAGCGGTTTCGCGCAGCAGAGCAGAATTTTGTTGTTCGCGATTTCGCGAGGGCGGATGCCACCGTTGTGTTGCATGTCGACCGAGCCCGCGAGCAGTGTGGTTTTGCAGGTGCCGCACATGCCCTGGGCGCACGAGGCCGGCAGGGTGAGGCCCGCGCGGGACGCGGCGGCGAGGATCGGGGTGCCCGGGTCGCAGTCGATCGTGCGCCCGCTGCGGGTGAACTCGACTTTGTAACCCGGCCCGGTGTGGTGTTCGGGGACGGCCGGCGCGTCGAAGGTGAAGCTCTCCTCGTGGTACCGGGCCATGTCGAAGCCCGCCGTGGAGAGCATCCGCCGCACCGCTTCCATGTAGCCGGCGGGGCCGCAGGTGAAGACCTCGCGTTCGAGGAAGTCCGGGGCGGTCTCCCGGAGCAGCTCCGTATTCAACTGCTCGCCGCGGTCGTCGAGGACATGGACCACGCGAATGTGCGGAGCCGTGGCCGCGATGAAGTCGAGTTCGCGGCGGAAGATGATGTCGTCGAAGCTGCGGGCGCTGTGGAGGAACGCCACATCGACGGGGTGGGCCAGGTCGTACAGCGTCCGGGTCATCGACATCATGGGTGTCACGCCGCTGCCCGCGGAGAGGAAGAGGTACTTCGGCGCCGGGTGCCGGGCGAGGGAGAACTGGCCGAGCGGGCCCCGTGCCCGCACGGTGGTACCCGGGGTCAGGTGGTCGTGGAGCCAGTGGGAGACCAGGCCGGCCGGGACGCGTTTCACCGTGATCGCCGCGAGGTCGGGGCGGGTCGGCGGGGAGGAGAGGGTGTAGCAGCGCTCGACGGGGCGGCCGTCGATGTCGAGGAGGAGGGTGAGGAACTGGCCGGGGTCGTGCCGGAACAGCCGGGGTTCGGTGGGTTCGAAGACGAAGGTCCGGACGTCGGCGGTGACGTCGTGGACCTGCTTGCACACCAGCAGACCGTCGCTCCAGGCAGGCGGCGGGCTCCCGGTGGTCATGGCCGCTGTCGTCATCGCTCCTCCAGATGTGCCTTCAGTCGGCCGATGTACCAGTTGATGAAGTCCTCGACCTGGGATTCGGTCGGGCTGTAGGGGCCGGGGGCGTATGCGGGGCTGCTGATGCCCTGGTGGGCGCGGGCGACGAAGGCCGCGTCCTGTTCGTTCGTGGCGGCCCATACGTGCGTCAGGGTGTCGAGGTCGTAGTCGACGCCCTCCACGGCGTCGGCGTGCACCAGCCAGGTGGTGCGGACGAGGGTGCGGTCCGGCGCGAGCGGGATGACGGCGAAGGTGACGGCGTGGTCCGCCGCGAAGTGGAACCAGGCGTTGGGCTGCAGATGGAATCCGAGGCGGCCGAGGCGGGCCGTGGGGAAGTCGGCCAGCAGCCGCTTGACCGCCGCCTTGCCGTCCGCGGTGAAGGACTCACCGGCCAGGTCGAGCGGTTCGCGCTGGATGCGGAAGCCGGTGGGGCGGTTGTCCAGTTCCTCGATCGTGGCGTAGGGCAGGCCCAGCGACTCGTAGGTCGCGTGTGCTTCCGCTTCGGCCCGCACGAAGCGTTCGTAGGTCGGGCGGAGCGCCGGCGGGACGTTCTCCTCCGTGAAGTTGTAGAGGGGGAAGTAGCAGCGCTGGAGCTCGGGGTGGCCGGTGCAGTGGTAACACTCCCGGTTGTTCTCCATCGTGAGCTTCCAGTTGGCGTGCTCGACGAGGTCGATCTGGGTCGCGACCTTCGCCTGCCGCAGGTCGTGCGGTGCGATGTAGGGCTCGACGCGCCGGGCGACCTCGTCGAAGTCGGCGGGCGGCTGGGCGGCGAGGCTGAGGAAGACCAGGCCGGCGATGGTGCGTACGTGGACGGTTTTGAGGCCGAAGCACGAGGGGTCGAAGCCGGGGGCTTGCGACTCGGCGTGCAGGAGTGTGCCGTCCACGCCGTACGTCCAGTGGTGGTAGCCGCAGACGATGTTGCCCACGGAGCCGCGTTCCCCATTGAGGATGCGCGCGCCCCGGTGCCGGCAGACGTTGTGGAAGGCCCGTACTTCCTCGTCGTCGTCGCGGACGAGGATGACGGAGTACGGTCCGACGGTGACGGTCACATAGTCGCCGGGCTCGGGGAGTTCGGCCTCCGCGGCGGCGAAGATCCAGCTGCGGGCGAAGACGGCTGCGATGTCGAGGCCGAAGAACTCCTCGCTGAGGTAGAAGGGGGCTTCGAGACTGTGGCCGGCGGTGCGCCGGGCGACGAGGTCGGCGGGGCTCGTGACGGAAGCTGGTGCGTTCATCTCGTCTCTCCCATAGCTCGTCAGAGGGGCAGGCAGAGCCGCAGGGCGTCGTACACGGCGGCGTGGATGTTGCGACTGGTGACCGCGTCACCGATGCGGAACAGCTGGTACCGGCCCGCGTCGTTGCGTACGACCGACTGTTCCTCGTGCGCCAGCAGGGCGCGGTGGTCGACCTCGCCGTGGTTGCGGGAGCCGCGCAGCAGGTCGGTGTACAGCTCGTCGTTGGGGAGCGTGCCGTGCTCGACCACGACATGGTCGACGACCTGCTCGGTCCCGGTCTCGGTGTACTCGCTGTAGAGGGTCGCGGCGAGGCGTCCGTCCCCGGTGCGGCGCACGGAGCGCAGCCGCTGGGCGAGGGTGGTGGTCACGCCGTGCTGGGCGAAGGTTTTCAGGTACGCCGGGGAGTTCATGCTGCCGACGTCCGGTGCCAGCGTGCGTTCCGGTGTGACGTAGTGCAGCCGGGCGCCGGACGGGGCCAACAGTTCCACGGCGTCCATCGCCGGGTAGCCGCCGTGGTCGTCGTAGACCAGTACGTCGCCGGTGCTGCGGGGCCGCAGGGAGCCGGACATCACGTCCCAGGTGTCGGCGACCAGGTCCTCGCCCTCGGTGAGGAAGGAGCGGTTGGGCATGCCTCCGGTGGCGATGAGGACGAGGTCGGGGTTTTCCGCGAGTACGTCCCTGGCCTCGGCGTACGCCCCGAGGCGCAGGTCGATGCCGAGGTGTTTGCACTCGGTGACCCGCCAGTCGACGATGCCGAGCAGGTCGCGGCGGCGGGGGTTCTGTGCGGCGAGCCGCACCTGGCCGCCGGGCTCGTCGCTCGCCTCGAACAGTACGACCTCATGGCCGCGTTCGCCCAGGACGCGGGCGGCTTCCAGGCCGGCCGGTCCGGCCCCGACGATCACTGCCTTCCTGCGGCGGCCGGTGGTCGGGGTGATGGTGTGCGGTAGTTGGAGTTCGCGTCCGGTGGCCGGGTTGTGGAGGCATTTGGTGTCCCCGGAGTCGTAGATCGCGTCCAGGCAGTAACTCGCGCCGACGCAGGGCCGGATGCGGTCCTCCTGGCCGGACGCGATCTTGGCCACCAGATGGGGGTCGGCGATCTGGGCCCGGGTCATGCCGACGAGGTCCAGCAGCCCTTCACGCACGGCATACCGCGCGGTGGCCACGTCCGCGATGCGGGCGGCGTGCATCACCGGGATGTCCAGGCGTCGTTTGACCTCGCCGGTGAACTCCAGATACGGCGCGGACGGCGTGCCCATGGACGGGATCGTCTTCGCCAGGGAGGCGTCGCTTTCGATGGTGCCGCGGATGGCGCTGATGAAGTCGATGCCGTCGGCGGTGAATTGCTCCGCCGCGGCCAGCGCCTCGTCGACCGTCAGGCCGCCGGGCAGGGCCTCGTCGAGCGCCATGCGGATACCGACGACGAAGTCCGGGCCGACGGCCTCGCGTACGGCGCGGATCACCCGGCGGGGGAAGGCCATCCGGTGTTCCAGGCTGCCGCCGAGCTCGTCGTCGCGGTGGTTCGTCGCGGGGGACAGGAAGCCGTCGAGGAAGTGGCCGTAGGACTGCAGCTCGATGCCGTCCAGGCCGCCTGCCCGGCAGCGCTGTGCCGCGGCGGCGTAGTCGGCGACGATGCGGTCAAGATCCCAGGGCTCCGCGGCCTTGGGGAAAGCCCGGTGCGCGGGCTCGCGCAGTGGTGAGGCGGCCACCACCGGCAGCCAGTCGCCGGAGTAGTTGCTGGTACGCCGCCCGAGATGGGTGACCTGGCACATGACGGCCGCGCCCGCGCCGTGCACGTCGTCGGCGAGCCTGCGCAGCCACGGCACGATCTCGTCCCGGTACAGCAGCAGATTGCCGAACGAGGGCGGGCTGTCCGGGGAGACGACCGCGGAGCCGCCGATCATCGTCAGGCCGACGCCGCCGCGCGCCTTCTCGAGGTGGTAGGCCCGGTAGCGGTCCTTGGGCAGGCCGCCCTCCCCGAACGCCGGCTCGTGGGAGGTGCTGACCACCCGGTTGCGCAGGGTGAGGTGCTTCAGCCGGAAGGGCTGGAGCAGGGGGTCCATGGTCATGGTCTGTGCGCGCACAACCGCTCCTGGGGAAGCTCTGTGGCTGACTGCCGAAGGCTGCTCATGACACTTCAATGCGTTTCGCAATGCGAAACAGATACGCTATGCGAGACAAATGTGCGGCCTGAGTGTCCCCGTCGTCAAGCCCCGCCGAGCCGTGGTTCAGCCGCGCCTGAGATAGCCCTTACGCCACGAGATCTTGTTGCCGGCCGCGATGAGCTGCTCGGCGAGGTGCGGAATCGTGTGGTCGTTGATGCGGAAGGTCGGACCGGAGAGGGATACGGCGGCAATCACTTGCCCGTTCAGGGACCTGACGGGGGCCGAGAGGGCGGCCAGCCCGATCTCGTGCTCCTCGCTCGTGGCGGCGTACCCCAGCTCGCGGACGGTCTGCAGCTGCTCCTTGAGGAGCGCCGGGTCCGTGATCGTGTGCGGGGTGAACTTCTCCAGTGGCTGCGCGAGGATCCCGGCGGCCTCCTCCTGGGGCATGTGCGCCAGGAAGACCTTGCCCGCCGAGGTCGCGTGTAGGGGCGTGCGCTTGCCGACCCAGTCGATGCTGGTGATGGCCGCGCTGCTGATCACCTGGTCGATGCTGATGACCGCCTGCCCGTCGTGCACCGCCAGATTCACCGTCTCGCCGACGGCCGCGGCGAGCTCCTGGCAGATGGGGCGGCTCAGCAGCGACAGGTCGTTGCCTTTGGTCGCCCCGCCCGCGAGCTCGACCACGGTGTAACCGATGCGGTACCGCCCGCGTTCGCTGTCCTGCTCGACGAGGCCCCGGGCCTCCAGGGTGGCGAGCAGCCGGAACACGGTCGACTTGTGGACCTCCAGGGCCTCCGCGATGTCGGTGACGCCGGACGGGCCTTGTACCGCCAGTACTTGAAGAATCGAGACCGCTCGATCCACCGACTGCACCGACGTGTCGCGCGCCCGACCCTTGCTGCTCATGACGGAAGCCTATCCGAGCGGCCTCGCCGGCCACCGGGCGTGACGAGGCGCGACAGCGCGAGGCCAGCGGCGCCCCGCACCCGGGGCTCGGTTAACCTCGCAGGGACGGAACCGGCAGCAGCAGACCGCAGGTGAGGCATGGAGACCAGGCTCGTACGCGCGGCGCCGAGGGCGAGGCGTCGTGGATAAGGTCGCGCTCACGGCCGCCGGTCTGTACGTCATCGTGCTGCTGCGGGCCGGTGGGACGTTCGCCGTCGGGTGGCTCGCCGGCGCCGGTGCCCGGCGCGGCAGGCTCGCCAAGCGGATCTCCTCGGCGAAGTTCCAGCGCGCCGAACGGGCGATCCAGCGGTGGGGCGCGCCGGTGGTGGCCGTCTCCTTCCTCACCGTCGGCTTCCAGACCGCTGCCAACTTCCTCGCGGGGAGCATGCGCATGCCCCTGCCGCGCTACCTCCCCGCGCTGTTCGTGGGCGGAGCGGGCTGGGCGCTGGTCTACGCGACCGTCGGGATCGGCGCGCTCGAAATGCTGGCGAGGCTCTTCGCCGAGCGGACGGCGCTCGGTGTGACCGCGGTCGCCGTCCTGCTCCTCGCGGTGTGCGGAGTGGTGGTGTACCGGAGGAGAAGCGCCGCATCGGCGCCCCGGGAAGCCGCGGCCGAAGATTCCTGAAACGTGTCCGGATCAGAGCTCACCGAGCGTGTGGGGGCTCTGAAGAATGGGACGCCCCTCGGGCTGCCCGCGAGGCGTCGGTGTCATCTCACTGTGCGCGACGCCTCACCCACCGGCACTGCAGGAGGAAAGTCCGCTATGCCCGAAACCGGCGAGCAGCCGCGTTCGGAGGCGTGGAAGAACGCGCTCACCGTGCTGCAGGAAGTCACCCCGCCCGCCATTCCGGAGGGCGCGCACGTGATGACCGTACGGATCGAATTCCCGCCCGGCGACCCGGGCACTCCGCCGCACCGCCACCCCGGACCGGCCTTCGGCTACGTGCTGGAGGGCGAGATGCGTTTCGAGCTGGAGGGCGAGCCGGAGCGGATCGTCCGCGCCGGGGAAACGTTCTGGGAGCCCGGCGGGGACGTCATCCACTACCAGGACGGCAACGGCAGCACCGAGACGCGCCTGCGGTTCCTCGTCACCATGCTCTGCGTGCCGGGGCAGCCCATGCTCGTCCTGGTCGACGACGACGAACTGAAGCAGCGCGCGCACCTGCGCGCACCCCGGCCGGCATCGTGACGCCGTGCCGTCGAGGCGAGGAGTATCCGACGTGAAGATCGTGGTCATCGGAGGCACCGGCCTCATCGGCCGCAAAGTGGTCGGCAAGCTGAACGACCGTGGGCACGAGGCGGTGCCCGCCGCGCCCAGTACGGGCGTCAACACCCTCACCGGCGAGGGCCTCGCCGCCGTACTGGACGGCGCTGATGCGGTCGTGGACGTGACCAACTCGCCGTCCTTCGAGCCCTCGGCCGTACTGGACTTCTTCACCACCTCCACCCGCACTCTGCTGGCCGCCGAGCAGACGGCGGGCGTGGCGCACCACCTGGCGCTGTCGATCGTCGGCATCGACGACCTGCCCGACAACGGCTACTTCCGGGCGAAGGTGGCCCAGGAGCAACTGATCAAACAGGGGCCGGTCCCTTACTCGATCGTCCGCGCCACGCAGTTCTTCGAGTTCGTCAAGGGCATCGCCGACACCGCCACCGAAGGCGACACCGTGCGCGTGCCGCCCGTGCTCTTCCAGCCCATGGCGGCCGACGACGTCGCCGAAGCGGTGGCCGGGGCCGTTGTGGAGGGTCCGCTGAAGGGCACCATCGAGGTCGCCGGGCCCGAAGTGTTCCGCTTCGACGAGCTCATCGCGGAAGCGCTGCGTGCATGGCACGACCCGCGTACGGTTGTCTCCGATCCGCACGCCCGTTACTTCGGTTCCGAGCCGGCGGAGCGCAGCCTCGTCCCCGACGAGGGACGCGCCCGCCTGGCCGGCACCCGCTTCGAGGACTGGCTGCGCCGCTCCTCCTGAGCGGGGCGAGCGAGGCCGGCGGGCTGCCTGCATTGCGCCCGCGGAATTCCGGGATCGCCGAATCAAGTTCATCGGTGATCGACGTTCGGCGGTCCGTTTCGAATGCCGTTCACCGGTCCCGACATCTTTCCGTTCATCGCCTTACGTTCGGCGGACACAGTCGAACGCAAGCACGGTGAACGGAGAGAGTTCATGGAGAAGGTGCGGCAGCCGGAGACCCGGGAGGTGGCGCGGCCGAGACACCGGCTGGGAGTCCGGGCCGGCACGGCGCTGTGCGTGGGGGCGATCCTGGGGCCGGGCGTGCTGACCCTGCCCTCGTCGGCCGCGGCGGCGGCCGGCCCGGCGTCGCTGGTGGCCTGGGTGGGGCTGGTGATCCTGAGCCTGCCGGTCGCCCTGTCGTTCGCGGCGCTGGGCGGCCGCTACCCGGACGGCGGGGGCGTGGCCACCTACGTCCACCGGGCGTTCGGCGCCGCCGCGTCCGCGCCGGTGGGCTGGTGGTTCTACTGGGGCGTGCCGATCGGCGTGTCCTCCGGAGCGCTGATAGGCGGCGAGTACGTGGCCCTGGCGGCGGGCTGGGGACCCGGCGCCGCACCGATGATCGCGCTGCTGGTGCTCGTCGCGGCGGCGCTGGCCAACCTCGCCGGACTGCAGATGTCCGGCCGGGTGCAGCTGCTGATGGTCGGGCTGCTGGCCGTACTGCTGCTGGTCACCATTACCGTGGCGGCCGGGCACGTGCAGGCCGACAACTTCCGCCCCTTCCTGCCGCAGGGCTGGACCTCGGTCGGCAGCGCCGCGAGCGTGCTGTTCTTCGCGTTCGCCGGCTGGGAGGCGATCAGCCACCTCTCGGCGGAGTTCGCCGCGCCCCGGCGCGATCTGCCGAAGGTCACCCTGCTGTCCTGGGGCATCGTCTCCAGCCTCTACATCGGGCTGGCGGTCGTCACCATCGGCGTGCTGGGCGGCGGCGCCGGCCGGACCACGACGCCGCTCACCCTCGTCCTGGAGGCGGGCATCGGCTCGCCCGCCCGTATGGTGGCCGCCGCGGTGGGACTGTTCCTCACCTTCGGCGCGGTCAACGCGTACCTCGCGGGCGGCGCCCGGCTGGGCGCGGCGCTGGGCCGCGACGGGGCGCTGCCGCGCACCCTGGTGTCCGACACGAGTGAGGCCGGTACGGTGCCGCGCCGCAGCCTCGTGGTCATCACCGTCACGGGCATGGCCATCACCCTGGCCGCCGCGGTGAACGTCATCACCCTGGACACGCTGCTGCGCGCGACCTCGGCGTGTCTGACGGCCGTCACCATGGCCGGGGTGGTCGCCGCGGTCGTGCTGCTGCCGCGCGGCAGCGCCCTGCGCACCTCGGCGATCATCGGCAGCGTGGTGATCGCCGTCGTCCTCGGATTCTGCGGACTCTATCTCCTGCTGCCGGCCGGCCTGGCGGGCGGCGCCGTCGCCTACCGTGCGCTGCGCGGCCGGGGCACGGCCGGCCCGGACCGGACGCCGGTCAGGAACTCCTCGGAGCGCAGCAGCCCGTAGACGTACCCCTCGTGCAGCGCCCGGAAGGACGCGCTGACCAGGTCCGGGTGCACGCCGACCGTCGTCCACGCGCCGTGTTCGTCGGCCAGGGTGACCAGGACGGTCGCCGGCTCCCCGGCGCCGCCGCTCCCGCGGCCCGGCAGTCGCACGTCGCAGTCGTGCAGCCGCAGCCGGGACACGCCCGGGTAGTACGGTTCCAGGGCGTCGCGCAGGGCGGCGGCGAGGGCGTCGGCCGGGCCGCTGCCCTCGGCCGTGGCGATGGCCCGGTCGTCCTTGACCCGGAGCTTGACGGTGGCCTCGTCGGGCGCTGCGGCCGCACCGTACTGCTCGGAGATGCAGCGCCAGGACTCCACGGTGAAGAACTCGCGGACGCCCGTCAGCTCCTGGCGCAGCAGCAGCTCGAAGGACGCGTCGGCGGACTCGTACGTGTAGCCGCGCCGTTCGCGTTCCTTGATCTGCGCGATGATCCTGCCGACCGCCTCGCGGTCGCCGCCGACCTCGATGCCGAGCTCCCTGGCCTTGAGTTCGACGGAGGCGCGGCCGGCCATGTCGGAGACCAGCATCCGCATGGTGTTGCCGACCTTTTCGGGGTCGATGTGCTGGTACAGGTCGGGGTCGACCTTGATGGCGGAGGCGTGCAGCCCGGCCTTGTGCGCGAACGCGGAAGTGCCCACGTACGGCTGGTGGGTGGCGGGGGCCAGCCGTACGGTCTCGGCGATGGCGCGGGAGACGCGGGTCAGCTCGCGCAGCCCGCCCTCCGGGAGCACGGGGATGCCGTACTTGAGCTGCAGCGTGGCGACGACGGCGAAGAGGTCGGCGTGTCCGGCCCGGTCGCCGTAGCCGTTGGCGGTGCACTGGACGTGCGTGGCGCCCGCGGCCACGGCGGCGAGGGTGCCCGCGACCGCGCACTCGGCGTCGTTCTGCGCGTGGACGCCCAGCCGGGCACCGGTCTCGGCGAGGACCTCGCGTACCACCGCGGTGATGTGGCCGGGCAGCGACCCGCCGTTGCTGTCGCGCAGGACGACGACCTCGGCGCCGGCCCGCGCGGCGGCGCGGACCGCCTCGGTGGCGCGGCCGGGCTCGGCGCGGTGGCCGTCGAAGAAGTGTCCGTACTCGACGAAGACGCGGCGGCCCGCGTCGCGCAGGTACCCCACGGTCCGGGTGAGCGCCGTCAGTCGTTCGTCCGGGGCGGTGCCCGGGGCCGTCGGGTGGCGGGGGTCGGCGTCGGCGGTCAGGGTGATCACGGGGGCCGCCGAGTCCAGCAGCGCCCGTGTCCGCGGGTCCCGACCGGGGGCCGTGCCTACTGGGGCGGGCTCGCCGTACGCCACCAACTGGGCGTGCTGCATGTCGAGTTCCTGGCGGGCTCGGGCGAAGAACTCCCGGTCCCGTGGGTCGGCCCCGGGCCGGCCGCCCGCGATCAGCCCCACCCCGAAGCCGTCCAGGTGCCGGGCGATGGTCAGCCGGTCCGCGACGGTCAGGTCGATGTCGTCGTGCCGCGCACCGTCGAGCAGCGTCGTGTCGAGGATCTGGCAGCCGTTTCGGGGAGCAGCGGGACGAAGCGCAGTCATGGGCGTACCTACCGCGGTCTCGGGAGTTTGTGCACTCGCTGTGTGTCAGCGTGTGGTCACTGTGTCTGTCGGGCAGCGTGTCGTAACGGGGCCGCGGGCGAACGCCGCCCTTCCACTGGGCGCAAGACAACTTGCCGTTCCCGTCCGGGCCTTCGCGGGTCGGCCGGGCGTGCCCGGGCCCGGTGGCCCGGTGCGCGGGAGGGTCTTCGGCTCAGTGGAAGACCCGGCGGCGCGGCGGCGGCCGGACAGTAGAGTTCCGCGCGAGCTGCCCGTGCCGGGCAGGCTGCACGGCCAGGAGGAGAGATTTCGTGACGGAGTTCAGCGTCCATCGGGGCACCGCGGTACCACTGCGCCGGAGCGAGATCGACACGGACCAGATCATCCCGGGCCGGTTCTGCAAGCGCGTCACCCGCACCGGATACGCCGACGCGCTCTTCGGCAACTGGCGCGACGAGCCCGACTACATCCTCGACCGCCCCGAGTACCAGGGCGCCACGATTCTCGTCGCCGGCCCGCACTTCGGCATCGGCTCGTCCCGGGAACACGCCGTATGGGCGCTGCAGGACCACGGCTTCCGGGCCGTGGTCGCCCCCTCGTTCAGCGACATCTTCCGCGGCAACGCGCTCACCTGCGGACTGCTGCCGGTGCAGGTCCCGCAGCGTACTGTCGAGGCGCTCTGGGACGCGGTGGAGGCGGACCCGACGCTGCCCGTCACCGTGGACCTGGAGCGGTGCGTGGTGCACGGCGGCGGGGTGGAGGCGTCCTTCCCGGTGGAGGAGACCGTCCGCCAACGACTCCTCCAGGGGCTGGACTTCATCGCCGCCACACTGGCGTTCGACCCGGACATCACCGCGTACGAAAGCACCCGTGCGCGCTGGAAGCCGACCACGACGGTCCCGGCGCACTAGCGCGGGCCCTCACTTGCGCCCGCTGCCGCCCTGTTGGATGATCATGGAAAAGTGGCGGCACGAAGGCGCAAGAGGCCGTATCGGTCTGCCGGGGGAGAGGTACGCGTGGATCTGGACGAACTGGATATCGCCATCCTGCGCTCGATTCAGACCGATGCCCGGCAGACCAACCGGGAACTGGCGGCCAGCGTCGGGGTGGCCCCCTCGACGTCCCTGGAGCGACTGCGCTCCCTGCGGCGCCGCGGAGTCGTCGAAGGATTCACGGCGAATGTGAACTTCTCGGCGATCGGGCGGCCGGTGCAGGCGCTGATCTCCGTGCGGATCCGGCCGCCGTCCCGGCGGGTGCTGGAGTCCTTCCGCGAGTGGGTGCGCACCTTCCCCGAGGTGGTGGGGCTCTTCGTCACCACCGGGAACGAGGATTTCCTGCTGCACATGGCCGTGCCCAGCACGGAGCGGCTGTACGACTTCGTCATCGACCGGCTCACCGAGCGCCGGGAGGTGGCCGACGTCCGTACCTCCATCGTGTACGAGCATCTGCAGAACCGGCTCATCGAACCGGTCGTCCCGCAGACACGGGACCCCCAGCGGCGACGTGGCGCGGTGAAGCCGGTCGGGCAGGGCGACCGGGCCGACCGGAGCGAGCGGGCCGACCGGCAGGACCGGGGCGAGCGAGCCGGGGACTGACCGACGGTCCGGAGCCGGACTTCCACTGGCCGGTAGAGCGCGACCGGGATTCCCGGATCGCGCCCTACCGTGGCGACTGCAAAACGCGTTCATTTGCGATTCATTCGGATTCGAACCGATACGTCGTCAGATCTCTTGAGATATTTCCAGGTGGAGGACAGTGATGGGACGGACACTCGCGGAGAAGGTCTGGGACGACCACGTCGTCCGGCGCGCGGAAGGCGAGCCCGACCTCCTTTTCATCGATCTGCATCTGCTGCACGAGGTGACCAGCCCGCAGGCGTTCGACGGTCTGCGCAAGGCGGGCCGCCGGGTGCGGCGGACGGATCTGACCATCGCCACCGAGGACCACAACACCCCCACCCTGGACATCGACAAGCCGATCGCCGACCCGGTCTCGCGCACCCAGCTGGAGACGCTGCGCAAGAACGCCGCGGAGTTCGGGGTGCGGCTGCACCCGCTGGGCGATGTCGAGCAGGGTGTCGTGCACGTGGTGGGCCCGCAGTTGGGGCTGACCCAGCCGGGCACCACCGTGGTCTGCGGTGACTCCCACACCTCCACCCACGGCGCGTTCGGCGCGCTGGCCTTCGGCATCGGCACCAGCCAGGTCGAGCACGTGCTGGCCACCCAGACGCTGCCGCTCTCCCCGTTCAAGACCATGGCCATCACGGTCGAGGGCGAGCTGCCCGAGGGGGTCACCGCCAAGGACCTGATCCTCGCCATCATCGCGAAGATCGGCACCGGCGGCGGCCAGGGCTACGTCATCGAGTACCGCGGCTCGGCCATCGAGAAGCTCTCGATGGAGGCCCGGATGACCATCTGCAACATGTCCATCGAGGCCGGCGCCCGCGCGGGCATGATCGCCCCCGACCAGACCACCTTCGACTACCTCAAGGGCCGCGACCACGCCCCCAAGGGCGCCGACTGGGACGCGGCGGTGGAGTACTGGAAGACGCTGCGCACGGACGAGGACGCGGTCTTCGACCACGAGGTGGTCATCAACGCCTCCGAGCTGGCGCCGTTCGTCACCTGGGGCACCAACCCCGGCCAGGGCGCGCCGCTGTCCGAGAACGTCCCCGACCCCGCGTCGTTCCAGGACCCCACCGAGCGCTTCGCCGCGGAGAAGGCCCTGGAGTACATGGACCTCACGGCCGGTCAGCGGCTGCGGGACGTAAAGATCGACACCGTCTTCGTGGGCTCGTGCACCAACGGGCGGATCGAGGACCTGCGGGCGGTCGCGAGCGTCATGGACGGCCGTAAGGTCGCCGACGGCGTGCGCATGATGATCGTCCCCGGCTCGGTGCGCGTTGCCCTGCAGGCGGTGGAGGAGGGTCTGGACAAGGTCTTCACCGCGGCGGGCGCCGAATGGCGGCACGCGGGCTGCTCGATGTGCCTGGGCATGAACCCCGACCAGCTGGCCCCCGGCGAGCGCTCCGCCTCCACCTCCAACCGCAACTTCGAGGGCCGGCAGGGCAAGGGCGGCCGCACCCACCTGGTCTCCCCGCAGGTCGCCGCCGCAACGGCGGTTCTCGGCCACCTGGCCTCGCCCGCCGACCTGTCCGACGCCGCCGCCCCGCAGCCCGCTGGAGTCTGAGAACGATGGAAGCTTTCACCACCCACACCGGCCGGGCCGTCCCGCTGCGCCGCAGCAACGTCGACACCGACCAGATCATCCCCGCCCACTGGCTGAAGAAGGTCACCCGGGACGGCTTCGAGGACGGCCTCTTCGAGGCATGGCGCAAGCAGAGCGACTTCGTGCTGAACCAGGAGGCGTACCGGGGCGCCACCGTCCTGGTCGCCGGCCCCGACTTCGGCACCGGCTCCTCCCGTGAGCACGCCGTCTGGGCGCTGCAGAACTACGGCTTCAAGGCCGTCATCTCCTCGCGTTTCGCCGACATCTTCCGCGGTAACTCCCTCAAGAACGGCCTGCTGACGGTCGTGCTGCCGCAGGAGACCGTGGAGGCACTGCAGCAGCTGGCCGAGGCCGACCCCACCGCCGAGGTGACCGTCGACCTGGTGGGCCGCGAGGTGCGCGCCGAGGGCATCAAGGCCGCATTCGAGCTGGACGAGAACGCCCGTTGGCGGCTGCTGGAGGGGCTGGACGACATCAGCCTCACCCTCCGGGAGGAAGACTCCATCGCCGCCTACGAAGCGAACAGGCTGCCCTTCAAGCCGAACGTCGTTCTGTAGTTCCTGCCTGATCCGCACGATATCCGCCGACCCTGTGCCCGGCCGGTGGAAAACGAACGACATTCACCGGGCCGTATCCATGCGGTCCGGTCGAATTAACCTCGATCTGCGACCGCCGCAAACCAGGCGGTATGTCACGACGCAGAGCAAAGAGGTAGCAGTCAATGTCCATGCCCACCAAGGCCGTTGTCGTCATCGCGGAAGAACTTCCGGTCGGCGTCGCGCTCAATACCGCCGCACTGCTGGGGATCAGCATCGGAAATCGGGCCCCGGATCTGGTGGGTGAGGACGGACCGGACGCCTCCGGGCACCGGCATCTGGGGATGAGTACGCTTCCCGTGCCGGTGCTCAAGGCGTCCGCCGAACGTCTCCAGGAGCTGTACGCGGACGCCGCGGCGCTCGATGGTGTGCTGGTCGCCGATATGAGCGAGGTCGCGCAGAAGTCGCGTACCTACGACGCCTATCTGGCCACTCTCGGCGGTACCAAGCCCGAAGACCTGCGGTATTTGGGCGTGATGCTGCACGGTCCGCGGCCGGCCATTGATTCCCTCACCGGGCAGCTTCCGCTTTATCGTTGAACTCCCAATCTTCTCGTATGGTGAGACAGCTCCGTTCTGGTTACCGTGCGGCGTGCGCGGCGTTCCGCTCCCTGATGTTCGCCACGACGGTGTCACCACGCGCTCAGAGCGAATGAGTGAACGGTGGAATGGGGCCAGGCATGGAACAGATTCGGCATCGCTGGTTCCGGCCGCCCGCCATTGTTAGTTTCTGGGCCGTGGGGCTCACCTTCTCGGCCTTCGCCCCGCATCTCGCATGTTGATACTCACCAAACGCTGGGGGCTCTGTGTCAGTTGACAAGGGAACGCGACGTATATCGGTCTTCGATACGACGCTTCGGGACGGGGAGCAGGCACCCGGCAACGCCATGACGCCCGAGGAGAAGCTCGATATCGCGCTGCGGATCGAGGCCCTGGGCGTGGACCGGGTGGAGGCCGGCTTCCCGGCCGCGTCGCCCCGTGACTTCGAAGCGACCCGGCTCATCTCCAAGAGCGTCACGAACGCTCAGTTCGTTACCTTCTGCCGTGCCGTACGCGGCGACGTGGAGGCGGCCGTCGAGGCCGGCGGCACCGCCAACCACCAGGTGGAGACGGTGACCGTGGGCAGCGACATCCACCTCGAGTACAAGCGCGGCATCACGCGCAAGGAAGCCGTCGAGGAGATCGTCGACGTCGTCGAGTTCGCCAAGTCCTTCGGCGTCGAAGAGGTCGCGGTGGCCATCGAGGACGCCACCCGCGGCGCGGACGAGCACCTGCGCAACGTTTCCGAAGCGGTCGTCGAGGCCGGCGCGAGCTGCATCGTCGTCCCCGACACCGTCGGTGCCCTGGTCCCCGGGCAGTACGGTGAGCTCATCGCGAAGTTCCGCGAATGGGTGCCCGGCGTCCGTATTTCCACCCATTGCCACGACGACTTCGGCCTCTCGCTGGGCAACGCGCTGGCGGGTATGGAAGCGGGCGCCGACGAGATCCAGGTGACGCTCGGCGGAATCGGCGAGCGGGCCGGCAACACCCCGCTGGAGCAGCTCGCCGCCGTCCTTGCCTACAAGAGCGATTACTACGGCGTGCACAGCGATATCGACCTGGCCGGCATTCACGACGCGTACACCAGGCTCCGCGAGATCATCAAGCTGGAGGAGCCGCGCAACAAGCCCATCGTCGGGGCCTACGCCTTCGGTACCACCGCCGGTATCCACCAGCAGGGCCTGCTGCGCAACCCCGAGACGTACGAATACGTACGGCCCGGCGTATTCGGCCGGGAGACCACGATTCTGATCGGCCGGCACTCCGGCCGTGCGGTACTGCGCCATCTGCTCGACCAGATCGGCGTCGAGGTCGATGAGAAGCAGCTGGAACAGCTCTACGAGACGCATATCGCCGAACGTCCGGGCAGCGACTGCGAGGACCTTTCGGTGGTGCGCGACCGCCTCGAGCGCGAGCTGGCCGACTGGCCGCGGAAGGCCCGGTGAGTCCAGTGCCGAGCAAGGCGGAAGAACTGGTCCGCAGCTACTACGAACGGGTCGACGCCAACGATGTGGACGGCCTTCTGGGCCTCTTCTCCGAAGAAGCCGTCTACCGGCGGCCCGGATATGACGCGATGAAGGGCCGGGCCGACCTGGAGGCGTTCTACCGGGGAGAGCGGGTGATCCGGAAGGGCAGCCACACCGTGCACACCATCACCGAACAGCTGCCCCGGGTCGCGGTCTCCGGAAGTTTCTCCGGCGAACTCAAGGACGGCCGGCAGGTCTCCGTGGAATTCGCCGACTTCTTCACGCTCGAATCGGACGGTCGCTTCGGCCGGCGGGAAACGTTCTTCTACGCGCCGCTGGTGTGAGACCGTTACCGAACGATGGGGGAACTGTGGCAGGCAATGCCAAAGCCGTGGGCGTATCGGTGACGAGCCGGGCGCTGGCGATTCTCGGAGCATTCGACAGGGTGTACAGCGGCCTGTCGCTCTCCGACCTCTCCAGGCGCACCGGACTCCCACTGGCCACGGCACACCGGCTCATCGGTGAACTCGAATCCTGGGGCGCGCTGGACCGCGATCAGGACGGGCGTTACCGGATCGGGCTGCGCATCTGGGAGCTCGGGTCGCTGACGCCCAGCCGTACGGGACTGCGGGAGGCGGCCCTGCCGGCCCTGCTGTCCCTCTCGGAGCTGTCGCGCGAAGAGGTACAGCTGGTCGTCGCGGACGGCGACGACGCGGTGTGCGTGGAACACCTCGGGCCCCGCGAGGGCACCCGCTCGGCGGACCTGCGGGGACTGCGCAGGCCGCTGACCGAGTCCGCCTGCGGGCTGGCGCTGCTGGCCCACCGCGGCGCGGACGGCGAAACGGGACGGGCCGGCGGAGCGCCGCGGACCGACGAGGCGCTGCGGGCCGACGCGTCCGTACGCAACCGCCTGCCACTGATCCGCCGGCACGGCTGTGCGGTGCTCAACGACACCGGACGCCCCGGCCGGCAGACGGTCGCCATGGCCGTCTGTGACGAGGGCGTCGCCGTGGCCGCGATCGGCCTCTCCACCCCCGAGGGCTCCGCCATCGGGCACTGGAGAGAGATGCTGATCGCCGCCACGGCCGGTATCCAGCGGGCGCTGCCGCGCCGCCACGCCGTCGCGGCCTGACCGGCCGCGATCTCTGGGGCGCCCGGCACCACCCGGCCGGGCGCCCCTTCCCGTACCGGCGTTCCCATGAACTGAACTACTCCCCGGTGAGGCATCACTGTGAGCAAGCAAATTGTCATCATCGGAGGCGGCGCCACCGCCGTGAGCGCCTTCGCGCATCTGGCGGGCAGCTCCGGGGTGGAACGTGTCACCTTCGTGGCACCCGGACCCATCGGCCTGGGTACCGCTTTCGGCACCACCGACCCGGCCCTGCTGTGCAACACCTCCGTGGACGTGACGGCCCTGAAGGCCGACGGGCGCTCGGACTTCCTCGACTACCTCGCGTCCCGCGGCCACCCGGCGCACCGCGCCGACTTCGCCCCCCGCTACCTCGTCGGCCAGTACTGCCGCGAGCGCTTCTGGCAGTACTCCGACACCGCCCGCCGGGCAGGCACCCGCGTCACCCACATCCGCGACCGCGCGGTGGCCATCGACCGGGACCCGGACGCGGACGGCACGGTGTACAAGGTGGCGCTCGCCGGCGGCGGCTCGGTGACCGGTACCGACATCCTGTTCTGCGCGGGCGCGGACAACCCCGTCCTGCCGCCGGAGCTCCGCCCGTACGCCGGACACCCCCGGCTGATGGCCACCCCGTACCCCTCGCACAAGCTGCGCCGGCTGCCCGCCGACGCCCGCGTGCTGGTCCTGGGCACCAAGCTCTCCGCGATCGACGCGGCGGTGACCCTCTGCAGGACCGGCAACCGGCGTACGGTCATGACCTCCCCCTCGGGCATGCTGCCGGCCGTCCGCAACCGCCTCGTCCGCCCGGCCACCCCGCGGCTGCGCCAGGACGTATGGGCGGCCCTCGCCGCGAGCGGCACCCCGGAAGGGCCCGCGGACGAGGCGGCGCTGGACCGCACCGTCGCCCGCGAGCTGCTCTCCGCCATCCGCGCCGGAGCGCCGGGCGCCCGGGTCGCCCGGCCCCGGCTCTCGGGGCGGCCCGCGCCCCTGCTGCGCGAGGAACGGCACCGAGCCGCGGCCGGCCGCATCCCCTGGGAGGACGTGATGGCGGAGCTCATCGACACCATCAACGCCCAGGTGTCCCGCTGGCGCGCCGATGTCCGTGCCCGTGTGCTGCCGCGCTACCGCGCCCTGATGTCCCGTTACATATCGGCCTTCCCCCTGCGCAACGCCACCCTTCTGGACGGCTGGCTCGCCGACGGCAGACTCCGCGTCGCCCCGCGCTACCCCGAACGACTGGAGCCGGGCGAGGCCGGCTGGTCGGTGCGCTGGCCGGACGGCACGACCGAGACCTTCGACCACATCGTGTGCGCCTCCGGATACCGGGTCGCGCCGCTGACGACCACCGCCACCGGCGTACGCATCGGAGGCGGGGAAGCGGACGGTGCCGCGGGCGACGCCGGGCCACGGCCGGAGGTCCTCGAAAACCTGCGGATACGGCTGAGCCCCGACGGCCCCGCCGAACGCATCTGGGCGCTGGGCGCCGGCGCCGGCTCGCGCTTCCCCATCGTCAACTACCTGCGGGCCGCCGCCCAGCACGCGGCCGTCGTCGCCGACCAACTCGGGCAGTACAGCCCCGGAACAACCGAGCCGCTCGCCGAAAGGACGGCCCTGTGATCGCGCTAGTCAACCCCGTCTCCAGCGGAGCGCAGCTGACCGAAGCCCTGCTGGAGGAGGGCGCCGAATTCCTGCACGTCTACACGGAGGACCGGGCGCCCGCCGCACCGTCCGGCGGCGCCGCGGTCAAGACCGTGGTGCACACCGGGCTCGACACGACCGCGGGGCGGCTGCGCGCGATGGGCGTCACCACCGTGCTCGCGGGCAGCGAGTTCGGCGTCACCCTCGCCGATGAGCTCGCCGAGGCCCTCGGGGTGCCGCACCACCGTCACGAGCTGCGCGCCGCCCGCCGCGACAAGTACTGGATGGCCCGCGCGCTGGCCGACGCCGGCGTGCCGCACGCCGGCACCGAAGCCGTGCGCAGCGAGGACGAGCTGCGCACCGTGCTGGACCGCTGGGGCACCTTCCCCGTGGTCGTCAAGCCGTTCAACAGCGCGGGCAGCGACGGCTGCCACATCTGTGCCGACGCCGGCCAGGCCATCGACGCCTTCCGCGCCAACAGCGGCCGGCGCAACCTCATGGGCGAGGTCAACGACGGCGTACTCGTCCAGCAGTTCCTCGAAGGGCCCCAGTACATCGTCAACACGGTGAGCATGGCGGGCCGCCATCTGCTCGCCGAGATCTACGCCGAGCGGATCGACCGCGAGCAGGGCGCGCCCGTCCTGCGGCACATCGTCTCCCGCCGCACGCTCGACGAGGCCGAGGCCGAGCTCGTCGCGTACGTCATGCGCTGCCTGGACGCGCTGGGCGTCCGCGAGGGCGCCGCGCACACCGAAGTGATCCTCACCGCGGACGGCCCGCGCCTGGTGGAGGTCAACTCCCGGCTCATGGGGCCGTACCTCTCCGCCGACGCCTACCACGTCGCGTACGGATACAGCAGCCCCCATCTGCTGGCCGAAAGCCTGCTGCGGCCCGAGGAGTTCGCGAACCGCTTCGACCTGCCGTACGGGCCGGGGCGGTCGCTGGCCAAGGTCTATCTGCGGGCACACCGCGCCGGCACGGTGCGGGCGCTGGACGGGCTGCGCCGGGTCCGCCGGCTCCCCGGATTCCACAGCGTCGCCCGGATACCGGCGGTCGGCGAGCCGGTCCGGGACGGACAGCTGACCACCGGCGGCTGCGGCGTCGCCTTCTTCGTCCACGAGGACGCCGAACTGCTTCAGCACAGCCTCGACGTGCTGCACGAGATCGAGGACGCGGGCGAGCTGTACCGCATCGAGGACGAGCGTGCCGCGCCCCCGGCAGCGGAGAGCGGGAGCTGATATGCCCGTCCTCTGCATCATGGCCTCGGTGCTGCTGCAGTCCGGGGTGTACGGATTCGTCTCCGGCCGGCTCGGATCCACGGACAGCCTCGCGCTGTCCTGCGCGGGATTCGGCGCTGCCGCCGTGGTCTTCAACGCGGTGCTGCTGGTCCGGCGCCTCCGTGCGGGGCGGGGCGGCGCGCCCGTCGCCGCCCCGCCGGGGGCCGGGCGGCTGCTCCTGGCCATGAACGTGGTCACGGCCGTCACCTTCCTCAGCTTCTACGCCGCGCTGAGCTGGATCCCCTCCGCGCTCGCCACCGGCATCGAGACCGCCATCGGCCCCGCCGTCCTCGCGCTGCTCGGGCTCGCCGGGATCGGCCGGCGCGCCACCGCCGCGGGCTGGGCGGCGGCGGGCCTGCTGGTGCTGCTCGGCGGAGCCATCGCCTGGAGCTTCACGGGGGACGGCGGGATGCGGTCGGCCGGATCGGCGGTGGGGATCGGGCTGGTGCTCGTCGCGGGTATCGGCGCGTCCGTACTCGCCCTGGTCTCCGCGAAGTTGGGGCGCCGGGGCATCGACCCCGTGCACGCCACCGCGCACCGCTTCCACCTCACCTTCCTCTGCGGCGGCGCGCTGCTCCTCGTCGTGGGCGGGACCGGTGCTGTGCGGTCGGCGGACTGGCCGGCGCTGCTGGTCACCGGTGTCCTGGCGGTCACCGTGCCGCTGTTCCTGCTGCAGCGCGGGCTCCAGGGCGCCGACCCGATGGTCGCGATGGTGCTGCTGACCACGCTGCCCGGCGTCACCTATCTCGCCGAGACCGCCTTTCACGGTGGCTTCGACGGACTGTCGTTCGCGCTGATCTGCGCGCTGATGGCGGTCGCCCTCTGGTACGCGCGGCTGTCCCGTGCGGAGCCGGCGAAGGACGGCCGTGCGGGCGACAGCGCGGGGACACGGTCCCGCGCGGAACCCGAGCCGGAGTCCGCGCGGGCCCTCGGCTAACGCACCGCGGACAGCACCGCGTCGCGTGTCTCCTCGCTCCGCAGCAGGTCCTTGCGGTCGCAGTCGATCCGTACCGCTCGTGCGCCGGTGGCTCCGTGCGCGAAATGGCGGCCGGAGCCGCCGGCGGAGTCGATGTGCAGGACCTCGTCGTCCCAGGGGGAGACCCGGGAGTGGTGCGCGGCGACCAGGTGGCTGAGCCAGTCGGCGTACGCACCCGCCATGTGCGCCGCGCTCTCGACGGCCTCGGCCGGGCCGCTGCCCAGCGCGCGCAGCGCGTCCGCGGCCCGCCGTTCGAGGTCGTTCACGAGCGCGTCGACGAATCCCCGCGGATCGCCGGCGAGGCGGTCGGGGTCGGCCCGCTCGCGGATCTCCTCCTCGGCCGGGTGGACACCCAGCTGCGCGAGCGCGTCGCGGTAGCTGTCCAGGACCGGCGCGAGCGTGCCGGGTTCGGCGTCGACGAGGACGAGCCGGGGCACGGCCCCGCCCTCGGACGCGATCTTCCGGGCGAGTTCGAACGCCAGCGGGGCCGAGGCGCAGTAGGCGGCGATCGCGGTCACCGGGCCCGCGGGCGCCGGGTGGGCCAGCAGTGCTCGCGCCGCGTACTCCGCGCCGTTCGTGACCCGGGGCAGCGGACGGCGCAGCAGATCGTGGGTCCGTACGCCGTGCTCGGCCAGCCGGAGGTCGGCGAACCGGGCCTCCGGGCGGTAACCGGGATAGTCGAGTACGAGCAGCAGCGGCTCGTCGTGGTGGTGCATCGGTGCTGTCCCTTCCTCAGCCGCTCACCGTGTGCCGGACGCCCCGCGGACGCCGGGCAGTGAGCGGAGCTGTGCGGTCATGAGGTCCGACATGTCGTCGAACATGCGGCCCATGAGATCGAGCTGGCGAACGGCCGCACCGGACTCCGGCGACCCGGCGCGAGGCGGCGCCGTACTGGTTTCCGCGGCCTTCTCCGGACGGGCGGACGGCCCGGCGGCCGTCCCCGGCAGAGCAGGAACCTCGTACCGGTCGCGGCGGAACGGATGGCCCGGCAGCGGGATCCGCCGTCCGCGCGGCGCGATGCTCGCCCAGTCCAGGTCCGTGCCCTGCTCGTACAGCGCGGCGAGGGCGGGCCACAGTGCCAGTGCCGGGTCGGTGCCGCGGGCCCGGCTCGCGGTCCAGCGGCTGTCCGGCAGGGCGGCGCGGCCCATCCCGGTGAGCACGTCCCCGGGCCCGATCTCCAGGAAGTCCGCGCAGCCGGCCGTACGGAGGGCCGTCAGCGCTTCGTGGAAGAGCACCGGACGGCGGGCCTGGCGGACCAGAAATCCGGCGTCCAGCACGGTCCCCGCCTCCAGCACCGTGCCCCCGGCGGTGTCGGCGCACGGAATCCGCAGCGCCGTGAAGCGCACCTTCTCGGCGGCCTCCCGCAGCTCGTCCGCGACCGGGTCGAGCAGCGCGGAGTGGAAGGCCCGGTCGACGGCCAGCCGCCGGTACGCGATGTCCTCGGCGGCCAGCAGGCGTTCCGCGGCCTCGATCCGGTCCGGCGCGCCGGAGAGCACCTGGGACCGCGGGCCGTTGACCGCGGCGACATCGACACCCGCCGCGTCCCCGACGCGCCGTACGGTCGCCGCGTCGGCGGCCACGGCGAGCATCCCGCCGGCCACCGCCTCGCCACTCATGATGCGCCCCCGGGCGATGACGAACCGGAGCCCGTCCGCCGGTGAGAAGGCGCCGGCCTCGCAGAGCGCAGCGATCTCACCCAGGCTGTGACCGATGGCGTACGACGGCTCCACGCCCACCGACCGCCACCAACGAGCCTGCGCCAACTGAAGCGCGAACAGGGCCGGCTGGGCCACCTCCGGCCGCGAAGGGGCGCCCTCGGTCCCGTCCGCCAGCAGCACATCGAGCAGGCTGCCGCGCTCCGTCCGCCGGTGGATCTCCTCACAGGTGTCCAGCACCTCGCGGACGACGGGGAGTTCGGCATAGAGACCACGGGCCGCGCCGACGAGTGAGGTGCCCTGCCCGGAGAAGGCGAAGGCCGGCGGCCCCGGGGGGCCGGCCGCACGCCGGTCGCCGCTGTCGGAGTCGCGCAGGAAGTCACCCAGCGATTCGGCCAGTTCGGCCGCCGTCCGGCCGTACGCCACGGTCCGGTGCGCGTGGTGCGTCCGGCCGCGCGCCAGGGTGAACAGGACGTCCGGGGCAGGGATGCCGGGATGCCGTGTGAGGTGGTCGCGGAGCGCGGCCGCCAGCTCGCGCAGGGACTCCGGATCGCGGGCGCTGAGCGGTACCGGTACCGGCGCGGCGGGCGGCGGCTGCGGGGCGGGCGGCCGGGCGGGCGGCTCCTCCAGGACGACATGGGCGTTGGTGCCGCCGAACCCGAGCGCGCTGACCCCCGCACGCCGCGGCGCGCCCTCCTCGGCCGTCCACTCGCGGGTCTCGGTGGCCAGGCGGAACGGGCTCTCGGCCCACGGCAGCCGGGGGCTGGGCCGGGTCGCGTTGACCGTCGGCACGAACGTCCGGTGCCGGAGCATGAGTACCGTCTTGATCAGCCCGGCCATCCCCGCGCAGGTGTCCAGGTGCCCCACGCTCGGCTTCACCGAGCCCAGCAGGCAGCGCTGCCGGGGCCGGTCGGCACCGTCCCCGGGCGCCTCGTACGCGCGGGCCAGGGCGGCGAACTCGACCGGGTCGCCCAGTTCGGTGCCGGTGCCGTGGGCCTCCACGTATCCCACCGACCCGGGCGCGACCCGGGCGCGGGCCAGTGCCTGCCGTACCGCCTCGGTGTGGCCCCGTACGCCCGGCGCGGTGAACCCCGCCTTGGCGTCGCCGTCGTTGTTCACCGCCGAGCCGAGGAGCACGGCATGGATCTCGTCGCCGTCCGCCAGCGCCCGGTCCAGGCGCTTCAGCAGCACGACGGCGACCCCGTTGCCGCCGACCGTGCCGTCCGAGGCGGCGTCGAACGCCCGGCAGACGCCGCTCGGCGACAGGATGAAGTCGGGCTGGTAGGCGTACCCGGCCTCCTGCGGCAGATGCACGGCCGCGGCCCCGGCCAGCGCCAGGTCGTTCTCGCCGGACAGCAGGGACTGGGCGGCCAGATGGACGGCCACCAGCGAGGTCGAGCAGGCCGTCTGGACGCCGATCGCGGCGCCGGTGAGGCCGAGCCGGTAGGCGACCCGGGTCGCCAGGAAGTCCTGCTGGCCGCCGATCAGGCGCTGCATCTCCGCGGCGATGCCGCCGGTGCCGGTGCCCGAGCCGTGCCGGGCGAAGTACGGCAGGCGCGGGCCGTAGAGGTTCATGCCGCCGCCCGCGTAGACACCGATGCGGCGACCACCGTCGCCGTCGGACACGGTATCCGCGTACCCACCGTGTTCCAGCGCCCGCTGGCAGCACTCCAGGAACAACCGGTGCGCGGGATCGGTCAGTTCCGCCTCGCGCGCGCTCATCCCGAAAAACCCGGCGTCAAAGCGGTCCGCGTCGTCCAGCACGCCCGCCACCGGCACATGGTCCGGCCCGGCCGGCGCTCCCGCGTCCGGCGCGAAGGCGCGCACGCTGCACACCCCGGCGCGCAGATTCTCCCAGAACTGATCGACATCGGCGGCGCCGGGGAACCGCGCGGCCATGCCGACGATCGCGATCCGCCGGTCGTCGTCCTCTCCCGGCGGCCCGTCGGTGCCCTCCTGCGCCGGGGCGTCCCCGGATCCGCCGCCGGTCGCCGCCAGATGGGCGGCCAGCGCTGCCGCGCTCGGGTGCTCGAAGAGATCGGTGTCGGTGAGCGGCCGGCCGAGATCACGTTCCAGGCGCAGCCGCACCCGTACCAGCGCCAGCGAGGTCAGCCCCAGCTCGAAGAAGGGCGTGGCCGCATCCGCCGGCCGCCCGAGGACGTCCTCGACGGCCGTACGGACGTGCCGCAGCAGCTCCTGCTCGGTGCGGTGCGCCACCTCAGGACTCCTTCCGCGCCGCCGCCAGCCGGTCCGCCATGGCGCGGACGGTCGGCGCGGCGAAGAACTCGGCCACCGGAATCCTGCTGCCCAGCTCGGCGCGGACCCGCTCCAGCAGCCGCACGGCGGACAGGGAGTTCCCGCCCGCGTCGAAGAACGACCGGTCCGGTGGCACGGGGCCGCCGCCCAGCTCGACCGCCCACAGCTTGGCCACCCGCTCCCGCAGATCGGCCGGTGCGCCGGGGCCGTCCTGGGTGTCGTCGGTGCCGTCGGTGTACTTGGCGTCCTGGGCGTACTTGTCGTCGGCGGGCGCCGCGGTGCCCATCGCCAGCAGCCGGGCGCGGTCGAGCTTGCCGTTGGGGCCGTAGGGCAGCCGCTCCAGCCGGAACCAGAGCTGCGGCACCAGGTAGTGCGGCAGTACCGCGCCGAGCCGCCTGCGCAGCGGCGTACTCCAGTCGTCCCCGGGCGCCGCCTCCGCGCCGTGGCCGGCGCTCGGGCCGTCCGGCACGACGTACGCCGCCAGCGCCGTCTCGCCCGCCGCGTCGGGCCGGGCCAGCACGACCGCCTCCCGTACGCCGGGCAGCCCGCTCAGCGCCCACTCGGCCTCCTCGGGCTCCACGCGATGGCCGCGGATCTTCACCTGGGCGTCCCGGCGCCCGTGGTACTCCAGGACGCCGTCCGACCGCAGCCGGACGAGATCGCCGGTCCGGTAGTACCGCTCCGCGTCGCCGGAACCCGGCGCGGCCGTGCCGAAGCCGCGCTCCGTGGCCTCGGGATCCCCGACATAGCCGTGCGCGACCTGCACGCCCCCGATGAGGAGTTCACCGATCACCCCGACCGGCACCGGGCGGTCGTGGCCGTCGACGATGCGGACGGTCACGTTGTCGACCGGCCGGCCGATGGGCGGGACCGGCCCGGCGGCCGGATCGACCCGGTGCGAGGTCACCACCACGGAGGTCTCGGTCGGTCCGTACTGGTTGTAGAGCGTCAGCCCGGGGCACGCGGCGGCGAGCGCGCGCAGTTCGGGCGTGAGGGTGAGCTTCTCGCCGCCGATCAGCAACTGCCGCAGCGACGGCACCCGCGCCAGCTCGCCCGCCAGGGTCTTGAGCGGCGTGAACGGCACGCTCATGCGCTGGACCTCGTACTCCCGCAGCCGGTCGGCCACCGCGGCGGGATCGTGGCGCGTCGCGTCGTCGAGGAGGACCAGCGTGGCACCGGAACCGAGGGTCGAGAAGATCTCCTGCACGCTCACGTCGAAGCCCGGTGAGGTCCACTGGACCGTACGCAGCGCCCATAGCGTCCGCAGCTGCCAGCGGATCAGGTTGACCGGGCCCCGGTGCGGTACGGCCACCGCCTTCGGCCGGCCGGTCGACCCGGAGGTGTAGATGAGGTACGCCGCGTCATCGGGGTCGACCGTGCGCCCGAGAGGCGTGTCGGGCATGGCGCTGTCAGTGGCGTCAGGATCTTCGACGTCGTTGAGGTCGTCGAGCCACAGGACGGGGCACGGGAAGCGGTCCGCGTCCCCGCCGTCCGCGTCCCCACCGGCTGCCGCCCCGCCGGCCGGCTCGCGGCCGGCGATGACCAGCGCGGCGCCGCTGTCCGTCAGCATGAACCGGCGGCGTTCGGCGGGCAGCGAGCGGTCCACCGGTACGTACGCGGCGCCGCACTTCAGGATGGCGAGGATCGCGGTGATCAGGCCCGTACCGCGCGGCAGACAGACCGCGGCCGTGTCGCCCCGGGCCAGGCCACGGGCCGCCAGGGCGTGCGCGAGCCGGTTCGCGGCGGCGTCGAGCGCGCCGTAGCCGACCGGCTCGCCGTCCCCCACGAGGGCCACCGCGTCGGGCGCTTCCGCGGCCCGCGCCTCGACGAGCCCGTGGAGCGTCGCCGGGGCCGCGGGGTCCGCGTCGACGCGCTCGCCCTGCAGACGGTCCAGGTCGCGCCGGTCGCGTGCGGTGAGCGCGGGCAGCCGGGACAGCGGGAGAGCGGGGGAGTCCACCGCGTGGCGCAGCAGCTCCGCCACGTACTCGACCATCCGGCGCACCGTGGTCCCGTCGAACAGCTCAGCGTCGTACTCGGCGGTGCAGCGGATGCCGTCCGGGCGGTCGGCGAAGTACAGCGTGAGATCGAACGGCGCCTGGTTGCGCGGTACGTCGAGCAGCTCGGCGGTCAGGCCCGTGCCCCCGAAGTCGGGCGTGCTGTGCGCCTCGAACTCCACCATCACCTGGAACAGCGGGTTCCGGCCCGCGGCGCGCTCCGGGTTGACCGCCTCGACGACCTGGTCGAAGGGGATGTCCCGGAACTGCATGGCCTCGGCCGTCCGGGCGCCGACCCGCCGTACGAGGTCCCCGAAGGCCGGATCGCCCGACAGGTCGAGCCGCAGCGCGAGGGTCTCGACGAACATGCCGACCGTGTGCGCGGCACCGCTCGGCCGGTTGCTGACGGCCGTACCGAGCACGACGTCGTCCTGGCCCGCGAACCGGCCGAGGGTGGCGCCGACCGCGCCCAGGAGCGTCATGAACAGCGTGCAGCCCTGCTCCCTGCCGAGCGCCCGGACCCGCTCGGAGAGCGTGCCGTCCAGGGTGTGTACGAGGCTGGCGCCGGCCGGCGGTGCCGCGGTCCGGGGCCGGTCGGTGGGCAGTTCGAGGGACGCGGCACCGGACAGTTCGCGGCGCCAGAACTCCAGGCCCTCGGCGAGGTGACCGGGGCCGTCGGACGGGGTGTCCTCGTCCGCGGGCGGCGCTTCGGCGGTGCCGACGTCGGCGAGATCCGTCGGCTCGCCGGGCCAGGCACGGTAGAACGCGGCCAGGTCCTTGCACAGGACCTCGGTCGAGGCGGCGTCGAAGACGATGTGGTGGGCGACCAGGTACAGCAGATGGCGGTCGTCGGCGAGCCGGCCGATGCGGGCGCGCAGCAGCGGCCCCCGCGCGAGATCGAAGTCCTCGGCGTCCGCGTCGTCCCGCAGGCGCAGCAGCGCGGTGTCGTCGTCGAGGCCGGTCAGCGGGACGACCGGGCAGTCGACGGCGACGGAGTCCAGCACGGTCTGCTCCAGGACGCCCTCGGCGTTCTCCCGGAAGACGGTACGGAGCTGCGGATGCCGGTCGACGGTACGCCGCAGGGCGACCCGCAGCGCGTCGGTGTCCAACGGGCCTTCGAGGAGCAGGGCCTTGGGCTCGTGGTACGTGTGCCGGCCCGGGTCCATCCGGTCGAGCAGCCACATGCGGCGCTGGAGGGGGGTGGCGGGAGTGGCGGGGGCGCGCCGGGGGGTGGGGGCCGCGGGACGCGGGGGGTGCCGGTCGATGGTCCGCGGGGCATGCCGGTCGTCGGCCCGGGGGGCGTGCCGGTCGTCCGTCCGGCGGGCGTGCTGGTTCTCGGGCTCCGGGGCGGACCGTCCGTACTCCTCGCGGAGACCGTCCAGTTCGGGCAGCGCGGCGAGCATCAGGTCCGGCCGCACACCGAAGTCGATGAAGCAGCCGATCTCGTCGGCGCCCGCCGCGGTCAGCGTGTCCAGCACCGGGCGCACGCTGTCCCGGCTGCCGATCAGCGCCCGGGACGCGCAGTACCGGTCGTACGCCCGGTCCAGGACGAAGTCCAGGTCCTCCGGGTCCGTGGTCGCCAGGTCGACGTCGATCCCGAGGCTGTTGGCGAGGGAGTCGAAGAGGCCGAGCGAGGACCGCAGGTAGTCGCAGAAGGGACGGCGGGCCTCCTGCCGCGCCCGTTCCGCGTCCGTGCCGAGATACGTGTGGACGAGCACGACGACCCGGCCCGTGTCCGGATCCAGGCCGTGCGCCGCGCGGGTACGCCGGTACAGCGCGATGTTCTCCCGCAGGTCCTCGACGCTCTGCGACATCAGATTGGTGACGATGCCGAGCCCGGCCCGCGCCGCCCGCGCATAACTGTCCGGGTTCGACAGCACGGCGGCGAACATCGGGGGCGATTCCTGTACGGGAGCGGGGTGCAGGGCGAGCTGCACCGCCTCACCGGTGCCGGACATGGCCGGCACGGTACGCCCGGCCCACAATTCCCGTACGGTCTCCAGACCTTCGTACATCACCTCCCGCTGGCGGCCGTAATTCTCCGGCGCCAGCGCGAAATCCCGGGAATGCCAGCCGCTGGCGAAACTCAGGCCGGCGCGGCCGCCGGAAAGATTGTCCACGACGGACCATTCCTCGGCCACTCGTACGGGATGGTGCAGGGGGAGCACGACGGAACCGGCGTGCAGCCGTATGCGGGAGGTGACGGTGGCCAGGGACGCCGCGAGCACCGAGGGGTTGGGGAACAGCGCGCCGAAGGAATGGAAGTGCCGCTCGGGGATCCAGAGCGTGTGGAATCCCTTTTCGTCGCCGAATTTTGCGGCCTCGAGCAGGTGCTCGTAGCTGACCGCGGCGTTCTGGTCCGGATAGTCGCCGAAGAAGTAGAGGCTGAAGTCGGGGCGGCCGGGGCGTCCCGGGCTTCCGGTACGAGGTGGGACGGCGGCGGGCTGCGCGGAGGGGGAGGCTGAGGGGGAGGGCGCCGGCGACGGTGCGGCCGCGGGGCGCGGCCCGCCGAGCACCCGCAGCTGCTCCGCCGCCAGCTCCGAGAACTTGGTGAACATCCGTTCCGCGAGCTGGAGCTGGGCGTTGACGACCGCGATGGCGGACTCCGAGGCGCCCTCATCCACCCCCTCATCCGTCCCCTCGTCCGCCGGGACGCTCACCGGCGGCGGCGAGACCGGCTCCGGGACCGGTGACGAAACCGCCCCCGAAACCGCCCCCGAAACCGCCCCCGAGAACGTCCCCGAAATCGCCCCCCGTTCCGCGAGCACCCCCGCCAGCTTGTGCGGCGTATCCGTCCCCGAGAACAGCTCCCGGACCGAGACCCGCACCCCGAATTCCTTCTGTACCTCTCGCGCCAGAGCCATCAGGGACAGCGAATCCGCGCCGGCGGCGACGAACGTCCGGTCGCCGTCGAGCTGTTCCGCCGGACATCCCAGCTGCCGGGCGACCAGGGCCAGTACGTCAGCAGTGCTTGCCACTTCGCGATTCTCCATTCGTTCGCCGCCCGTCACGCGCCGCGTCGCCAGAACGCGCCGAGCCCGTCGATGTCCTCGATCGGATCCGTGACGCCGAATTCGTCGCGCCAGTCGTGGACCGCTTCCCGGCACACCGGAATGTGGTAGTCGTCGACGATGACGAATCCGCCGGGGGACAGCTTGGGATAGAGATGGACGAGGGTGTCCCAGGTGGATTCGTAGAGGTCGCTGTCCAGCCGGAGGACGGAAAGCCGGTCGATGGGTGCCGTCGGCAGGGTGTCCTTGAACCAGCCGGGCAGAAAGGACACCTGCTCGTCCAGCAGTCCGTACCGCTCGAAATTCCCGCGCACGGTCGGCAGATCGGTGGCGAGAAACGCGTTGTACTGGTCCGTCGCCAGTTCGCGGTCACCCTCGTGCGTCGTGGCGTCCGCCCGCGGCATTCCCTGGAAGGAGTCGGCCACCCATACCCGGCGGTCCGTGACGCCGTACGCCTTGAGAATCGCCCGCAGGAAGATGCAGGTGCCGCCGCGCCACACCCCGGTCTCGATGAAGTCGCCGGGAACGCCGTCCGCCAGAACGGTCTTGACGCAGCTCTCCACGTTCTCCAGCCGGCGTATCCCGATCATGGTGTGGGCGACGCTCGGCCAGTCGACGCCCAGCCGCCGGTTGAGCTCGTCGTACTGCTCGGCCGGCGCCCAGGTCGCGGGGATGGGCGGGTCCTCGTAAATGGTGTTGGCCAGGACCTTCTTCATCAGGTCCAGATAGAGCTGTGCGGTGTCTTCCGTCTGTGTGGTCTGTGCGGTCTGTACGGTCTGCGCGGTCGAGTGCACGACAACCATCCCAGGGCGTCTCAGGGTGAGGGACCGGTGCGGGTGATCCCGCTCTGGACCCTAGGGACGTTGTGCCGTGTCGCCGCCGAGTCTTCCGCAGGACGAAAGCCTTCTGCCGGACCGGCCCGCGCGCGTGGCATCGTCGGCCGGAGGAGAGAGCGGAGGAGACGACTGGTGTCCATGCGCGTGGGCGAGTTGATCGGGGAACAGGTACGGCGGCGTCCCGACGCCACCGCGCTGATCGCCCCGGACGGCCGGATCGGCTACGCGGAACTGGACCAGCGCGCGAACGCGGTCGCCCGGCGCCTGGTACGCGAAGGCGTGCGCCCGGGGGACGTGGTGCTCGTCCAAGCGCCGCGCGGTCTGCGGCTCGGCGTGGCCGTGCTGGCTGTGCTCCGCGCGGGCGGCGCCTTCTGCGTCGTGGACCCCGGCTACCCCGAGGACCGCACCCGCCACATGTGGCAGCGCAGCGGGGCACGCATCGCCCTCACGACAGCGGATCAGGTACCGGACCGGTCAGCGGATCAGGTACCGGATCAGGTACCGGACCAGGCACCGGTCTTTGCGCCGGACGGCATCCGTGTCCTGGTGATGGACGCCATGGACGCCATGGACGGCATGGACGGCATGGACGGTACGGAGGGCACCGGGGCGGACGGAGCGTACGAGCCGGTCGCGGCGCGCCCCGAGGACCCGGCGTACGTCGTCTTCACCTCGGGCTCCACGGGCGGCCCCAAGGCCATCGCCATGCCGCACCGCGCCCTGGACAACCTCATCGCCTGGACCCTGGCCAGTACGTCCGGCCGGCCGCTGCGCACCATGATGTTCGCGCCCCTCGGCTTCGACGTCTTCGTGCAGGAGGTCTTCACCGCCTGGTGCAGCGGCGGCACCCTCCACACCCCGGCCGACGACGAACGCGCCGACCTGCAGCGCATGCTGGACCGCCTGGTCGAGTGGGAGATCGAGCGGCTCTTCGTCCCGCCCGTCGCACTGAGCCGACTGGCCGACCTGGCCTGCGCGTTCGACCGCTTTCCGACCGCGCTGCGGGAGGTGGCGGCGGCCGGTGAGGCGCTGCGCGTCACCCCGGGAATCCGCGCGTTCTTCGAGCGGCTGCCCGGGTGCCGGCTGCACAACCACTACGGGCCCGCGGAGACCCATGTGGCGGTCGCCCACACCCTCACCGGCCCGCCGCGGTCCTGGCCGGACGCCCCGCCCATCGGCAGGCCGATCCCCGGTTTCGCGGCGCATGTGCGCGCCGGCGAGCTGTGGCTCTCCGGGGTGGGCCTGGCCCGGGGATACGTGGCGGAACCCGAACTGACGGCCGAGCGCTTCCCGGTGGCCGAGGCGGAGCCGGGCGGGGCGCGGGTCCGTATGTACCGCACCGGCGACCTGGTCGCACGCCGCCCGGATGGCGTCCTGGAGTACCGCGGCCGGGCCGACGACCAGGTGAAGATCCGGGGCTACCGTGTCGAGCCCGCCGAGATCGAGGCCGTACTGGGCCGCCATCCCGCGGTCCGGGAGTGCGCCGTGGTGCCGTGGGAGCCGTCGCCCGGCGCCGAGCGGCAGCTGGTCGCCCATGTGGTGGGCCGGCCGGGGCACGAGGTCGCGGCGGAGTCCCTGCGGCGGCACCTCGCCGCCCGGCTGCCCGACCACATGGTCCCGCGGCACCTCCGCACTGCCGCGTCGCTGCCGCTCTCCCCGAACGGCAAGATCGACCGCAGGCGGCTGCCGCCCCCGGTGACCGGCCCGGCCCGTACGCCCTCCGCGTTCCGTACGCCCTCCGCGCCCTGTACGCCCTCCGAGTCCTGCGCGCCCGCCGTCTCCCGCGCGGACGGCATCGAGGGGGCCGTCGCCGAGATCTGGTCGGAGGTACTGGGCGTGCCGGTCGACGCCCGCGACGCGTCCCGGCCGTTCGGCGAACTGGGCGGGACGTCGCTCTCGGCCGCCCTCCTCGTCACCCGCCTGCACGCGCGCTTCCAGGTGCGGGTCGACATCCACGAGTTCCTGGAGAAGCCGACCATCGACGCGCTGACCGCCCTGGTCGCCGAACGGAGCCCGGTATGAGGCCGCCCTGGATCCGCACCTTCCACCGCGCGGCAGCCCCGGCCCGCCGGCTGCTCTGCTTCCCGTACGCGGGCGGCTCGGCGAGCTACTACTTCCCGCTGTCCGCCGCGCTGAGCCCCGCCGTGCAGGTGCTCGGCGTGCAGTACCCCGGCCGCCAGGACCGGGCAGCGGAACCGGCCATCGAGGATCTCGGAGTCCTCGCCGACGAGATCGCAGGGGCGGCCGCCGCGGACGCCGAAGGCGCCGGACCGGACAGCGGCCGGCCGCGGCCCCGGCCCGTCCTGTTCGGCCACAGCATGGGCGCGTTGCTGGCCTTCGAGACCGCCCGGCGCCTGGAGGAGAAGTACGCCGCTCCGCCCGCCGGCCTCATCGTCTCGGGCATGGTCCCGCCCGGCCGCCGCCCGGCGCTCCGGCTCGGCACGGAGGACGAGACCACCGAGGACGAGATCGTCGAGGAGTTCCGGCTGCTGCGCGGCATCGATCCGGCGCTGCTGGCGGACCCGGAGCTGCGCGCCCTGATCCTGCCGGCGCTGCGCAGCGACTGGCGCGCTGTCGCCTCGTACACACCCGATCCGCACGCCGTCCTGTCCTGCCCGATCACCGTGCTGACCGGGCAGGACGACGCGCTGGTGGACCCGGACGCCGCGGCGGACTGGGCCGCCCTGACCACCGCCGGCTTCTCCCTGCGCACCTTCCCCGGCGGCCACTTCTATCTCGACGGCTTCCCACCGGAGGTCACCGCGGCCGTCAAGGCGGCGACCTTCCTGGCCTGAACCGCCTCCCCAAGCCCGCACCCACCGAGCCCGCAGGTCCGCAGGCCCGCAAGACCGAAGGCCCCGCAGGCCCGAAAGGACGTCACCCACCATGCCGGTACGGCTCTACCTGCTCGCGGCCGGGACCTTCTTCCTCGGCACCGATGTGTTCGTCATCGCCGGCATGCTGCCCGGGATCGGGCACTCCCTCGGTACGACGCTCGCCGCCGCCGGACAGCTGATGACGGCCTTCTCGCTCGCCTACGCCGTGCTCGGCCCGCTGCTGTCCGGCGCGCTCGGCAACCGTGCGCCGCGCACCACCCTCACCGCCGCGCTCTGTGCGGCGGCGCTCGGCAACCTTGTCTGCGCCGGCGCCGACTCGCTGCTGGTCGCGATGGCCGGCCGGGTGCTGGTCGCCGCCGGGGCCTGCCAGTTCACCCCGCAGGTGGCGGCGCTGGCCGCGGCGCTGGTGCCCGAGGACCGGCAGGGCAGGGCGCTGGCGCTGGTCAACAGCGGGCTGGTGATGGGCTCCGTACTCGGCGTCCCGGCCGGTACGTGGGCCGCCTCGGCCTTCGGCTGGCGCCCCACCCTGGTCGCCCTCGCGCTGGGCACGGCCGCGGTGGGGCTGGGCCTGGTCAGGGGGTTGCGGGGGATCGGTACGGTACGGCCGGCCGTCGGCGCGCGCGAGCGGCTCGCCGCCCTGCGCGGACCGGGAATCCGGGCGGTACTGGCCGTCACCGTCTGCGCCGTGATCGCCGAGTACTCCGTCCTCACCTACGCGGGCGCGGTGTTCGCCGACGCGACCGGCGGCGACGGCACGCGCCTCGCGGTGCTGCTGCTCGCCTTCGGCCTCGGCGGCATGGCGGGCAACGCCTTCGCCGGGGCGTACATGGACCGGCCCGCCGGCCGCCGGCTCGTCCTGATCTCGGTCGTCGGCATGGCCGTCAACTTCCTCGCCATGCCCTGGGCCGTGACCTCCTTCCCGACCGCGCTGGCGTCCATGGTGCTCTGGGGCGTCACCGGCTGGATGTACGCGGCGCCGCAGCAGCACCGGCTGCTGCGGCTGGCCGGGCCCGCCGGACCGCTCGCCGTCTCGATGAACAGCTCGGTCATCTACGTGGGCGCCGCGCTCGGCGGCGCGACCGGCGGCCTGCTGCTGTCGTTGCTGTCCCCGCTGGACGGCCGCTGGATCGCCCTCCCCGCCGCGGCCGTCTGCGCCCTGGCCCTCCTCCCCGAGGCCGCCTTCCACCGCGCGCTGGTCGGGGCGCGGGCGCGCGTTCAGGTCTGAGCGCGGGTTTCACCGCGCACGGCCGGGCGTCGCGGGGCCTGGGGCAGTCCCGGGGCTCAGGAATGCCCCGGCGCCCCCGCGCGGAGGCCGGCCATGACGAGGTCCAGGAGGCGGGTGGCGCGGAGCTGCCAGTCATCGTCCGCGCGGGCGCCGAGCTGCCAGAGGCCGGCGATGGCCAGCAGGAAGTCGTCGGGGGTGACCCCCGGACGGATGGTGCCGGCCTCCTCGTTCGCCCGCAGCAGGAGTGTGACGGCGGAGGTCAGCGGGGCGTGCCCCAGGCCGGCCAGGCTGCCCTGGGAGCAGGTGGCCTTGCGCATCGCGTCGGCCAGGCCGGCCTTGGCCATCGCGTACTGGGCCAGACGGCTCATCCACTCCCGCAGCGCCTGGTCCGGCGGGCGGGTTTCGAGCAGCTGGGCCGCGGCGTCGGCGACCTGCTGCATCTCATAGCGGTAGACCTCGAGGACGAGGGCCTCGCGGTTGGGGAAGTTCCGGTAGAAGGTCCCCTGCCCGACGCCCGCCTTCTTCGCGATCGCGCTCAGCGGGGCGTCCGCCGAGCGCGTCAGTTCGGTCAGTGCCACTTCCAGGATGCGCTCGCGATTCCGTTGCGCGTCCGAGCGCAGTGGTGGGTCGTTCGGCTGCTGCACTCGTCCTCCTTCCGAGAACCGCGGACGGAATCACCGCCGGGCGGGCCTTGCTAAGCGGACAGCTGTCCGGTAGGTTCCAGGCTTACGGACAGTTGTCCGCTTAGGCTCACCATAGCGGCAGATACGGGGGAGTGGACGGCCGGTGGTGCCCCTGACCGGCGCAGAGCCCGCGTGACGGGACGGTACGGCCCTCCGCCCGGCCCCGCCCACCATCATCGCCCCGCGCCTCGTCGCCCACCACGTACCCCACACCGAGACCACCGACACCCACCGCGCACGACACACGCGAAAGAAGGCTGTTCATGGCCCCATCGACGTCCAGCGCCATCACCTTGCACGTCAACGGAGAGAAGTACACGCTGCCCGTCGACCACCGCACCACCCTGCTCGACGCGCTGCGCGAGCGGCTCGATCTGACAGGTACGAAGAAGGGGTGCGACCAGGGGCAGTGCGGCGCCTGCACGGTGCTGATCGACGGGCGGCGGGCCGTCTCCTGTCTGCAGCTCGCGGTGGCCGCCGAGGGGCGCGAGGTCACCACCATCGAAGGCGTGGCCGACGGCGACCAACTGCACCCGGTACAGCAGGCGTTCGTCGACCTCGACGGCTACCAGTGCGGCTACTGCACGCCGGGACAGATCTGTTCGGCCCTCGCCGTGATCGAGGAGCACGCGGCGGGCTGGCCGAGCGCCGTGACCGACGACGTGCGGCCCGAAGCGGGGCCGCCCCCGCTCACCGCCGACGAGATCCGGGAACGGATGAGCGGCAACCTGTGCCGCTGCGGTGCGTACGTGTCCATCGTCCAGGCGGTCGCGCGCGCGGCCGGAGTGGAGGCCGCGGTATGAAGGAATTCGGTTACCAGCGCGTCCTCGACGTCCCCGGCGCGGTCGCGCTGCTCGGCGCCGAGCCCGACGCGCGCTACCTCGGCGGCGGCACCAACCTCGTCGACCTGATGAAGACCGGCGTGGAGCGGCCCGGACTGCTCATCGACGTACGGGAGCTGCCCCTCGACCGGATCGAGGAGACGGACGACGGCGGTCTGCACATCGGTGCGACGGTCACCAACAGCGACCTCGCGGCCCACCCCGAAGTACGGCGCCGTTACCCGGCGTTGGCGCAGGCCGTGCTGGCCGGTGCCTCCGGACAGCTGCGCAACATGGCGACGGTCGGCGGGAATCTGCTCCAGCGCACCCGCTGCGGCTACTTCACCGACACCGCCAAGCCGTGCAACAAGCGCGTCCCCGGCAGCGGTTGCCCCGCCATCGAGGGCGAGCACCGCAACCACGCGATCCTCGGCGCCTCCGCGCACTGCGTGGCCACCCACCCCTCCGACATGGGTGTGGCGCTCAGCGCGTTCGACGCGGTGGTGACGTACGAAACGGCCGACGGGCCGGGGGAGTTGCCGCTCTCGGAGTTCTACCTCCCCGTGGGCGACACCCCGCATCTGGAGACCGCCCTGCCGGCCGGCGCGCTGATCACCGGCGTCACCCTGCCCCCGGCGCCGGTCGCCGCCGTCTCGCGGTACCGCAAGGTGCGCGAGCGCGCTTCCTACGCCTTCGCGATCGGCTCGGTCGCCGCCGCCCTCGACGTCCAGGAGGACGGGACCGTACGCGACGTACGCCTCGCCTTCGGTGCGGTGGCGTCCCGGCCGTGGCGTGCGCTGGAGGCCGAGCGGCTGCTGACCGGCGGCCCGGCGACCGCCGAAGCCTTCGCCGCCGCCGCGGACGCCGAGCTGGCGGCCGCCGAACCGCTGCGTGACAACGGATACAAGGTGACGCTGATGCGCAACCTCGTCACCGCCGTACTGACCGAGCTCGCCGAGGAGGCCGCCCGATGACCACGATGACCGGAACCCCGGCAGTGACGGGGGCCGTCGGCACCGCGCACACGCGCATCGAGGGCGTCGCCAAGGTCACCGGCGCCGCGCGGTACGCGGGAGAGGTGCCCTACGCCGAACTCGCCCACGGCTGGCTGGTGCTCTCCACCGTCGCCCGCGGCCGCATCCGCTCCGTCGGCGCCGACGCCGTACTGGCCATGCCCGGCGTGCTGTCCGTCCTGCACCACGGCAACGCGCCGCGCGTCGACACCGACTACGTGGGGCTGCTCGGCAAGCCCGACCCCACCCTCGCGGTCTTCCAGAACGACCGGGTGCCGTACCTGGGCTGGCCGGTGGCGCTGGTCGTCGCCGAGACCTCCGAGCAGGCCAGGGAGGCCGCGGAGGCGCTGGTGGTGGAGTACGACGAGGAGCCGCACGACATCGCGTTCTCGGCCGGCCGGGACGGCACGTACACGCCGGAGAACTCCGCCGTGGAGAAGGGCGACGTCGAGGCCGAACTCGCCGCCTCCGCCGTCGTCCTGGACGCCGAGTACACCACCCCCGAAGAGCACCACTCGATGCTGGAGCCGCACGCGGCGATGGCGCGCTGGGAGGACGGCCGGCTCGAGGTCGTCGACTCCAACCAGGGCACCATGTGGGTGGCGAACGAGCTCGCGAAGCTGTTCTCCCTCGACCCGGCCTCGGTGCGGGTGCGCTCCGAACACGTCGGCGGCGGCTTCGGATCCAAGGGGATGCGCGCGCACCAGGTGTGCGCGGTGATGGCCGCGACCGAACTCCAGCGCCCCGTACGCGTCGTGCTGACCCGCCGTCAGATGTTCTCGCTCACCGGCTACCGCAGCCCCACGGTGCAGCGGATCCGGCTCGGCGCCGACGCCGACGGCCGGCTGCGCGCGTTCGCCCACGAGGCCCAGAACCTCACCTCGACCGTGCACGAGTTCATCGAGCCGAGCGCCAACGTGGGGCGCGCGATGTACGCCTCCGACGCGCACCACTCCGTCAACCGCGTCGTACGCCTCGACGTGCCGACCCCGACGTTCATGCGCGCGCCGGGCGAGGCACCGGGCTCCTTCGCGATGGAGTGCGCGCTCGACGAGCTCGCGGAGAAGTGCGGCGTCGACCCGATCGCGCTGCGGGTACGCAACGAACCGGACGCGGGGCCCGTCTCCGGCCTGCCGTTCAGCAGCCGCAACCTGCTCGCCTGCTTCGAGGAGGGCGCCCGCCGGTTCGGCTGGGCCGACCGCGACCCGCGCCCCGGCGTGCGCCGCGAAGGCCGCTGGCTGCTCGGTACGGGCGTGGCGGCGGCCTCGTTCCCCTCGGGCGCCGGCCCCTCCACGGCTGCCGTCACGGCGGAGGCCGACGGCACCTTCACCGTGCGGATCAACGCGGCGGACATCGGCACCGGTGCCCGCACCGCGCTGACCCAGATCGCCGCCGACGCGCTCCAGGTGGAGTCCGGCCGCGTCCGGACCCGCATCGCGGACAGCGACTTCGGCCCGGCGTGGATCGCGGGCGGCTCGATGGGCACCCGCTCCTGGGCCTGGGCGGTCACGGCCGCGGCGAAGGACCTGCGGGAGCAGCTGGCGCTGGGCGGCACCGTCCCGCCCGAGGGCATCACGGTACGGTCGGACACCTCGGAGGCGCTCGCCGCGCTGGCGCAGAAGGAGCGGTACTCCTTCGGCGCGCAGTTCGCCGAGGCCGCGGTGGACGTCACCACCGGCGAGGTCCGGGTGCGCCGGATGCTCGGCATCTTCGCAGCGGGCCGGATCGTCAACCCGCTGACCGCGCGCAGCCAGCTCATCGGCGGGATGACCTGGGGCCTGTCCATGGCGCTGCACGAGGAGGCGGTCCGGGACGCGGCCTCGGGCGGCCACGTCGGCGCCGACCTCGCGGGCTACCACGTCGCCGCCAACGCCGACGTGCCGCTCATCGAGGCCGACTGGGTCGAGGACACCGACGCGGACGACCCGGTCGGGATCAAGGGCGTCGGCGAGATCGGCATCGTGGGGGCCGCCGCGGCGATCGCCAACGCGGTCTGGCACGCGACCGGCGTACGCCACCGCCACCTGCCGATCCGCCCCGACCGCGTCCTGCTGGCGGGCGCCGTGGCACCCGGCACCGAGGGCCCGGATGCTTGACATCGCCGCCGAGCTGGACCGGTGGGTGCGCGAGGACCGCGAGTTCGCCGTGGCGAGCGTCGTGGCCGTGGGCGGCAGCGCGCCGCGCCGGCCCGGCGCCGCCCTCGCCGTCGACAGTGAGGGCACGGCGATCGGCTCGGTCTCCGGCGGCTGCGTGGAGGGCGCCGTGTACGACCTGTGCGTACAGGCCCTCCAGGACGGCACGACGGTACGCGAACGCTTCGGCTACAGCGACGAGGACGCCTTCGCCGTCGGCCTGACCTGCGGCGGAACCATCGAGGTCCTGGTCACGCCGGTACCCGCCGACGCCCCGGACAGGGCGGTCCTCGCGGCCGCCCTGTCCGGCGCGGCCCGCGGCGAGGCCACCGCCCTCGCCCGCGTGGCCGCCGGCCCACCGGAGCTGCGGGGACGGGCCCTGCTCGTGCGCCCGGACGGCTCGTACGAGGGAAGTCTCGCGGGCCTGTCCGAGGACGGTCCCTCCGAGAACGGCTCCGGGGGCCCTGGCGGGCGGGCGGAGCTGGACCGTACGGCCGCGGCCGAGGCCCGCGCCATGCTGGACGTGGGCCGCACCGGCACCCTCGACATCTCCGAGGACGGCTCCCACTGCCCGGGCGGCGTGACGCTGTTCGTCGAATCGAGCGTCCCACCGCCCCGCATGATCGTCTTTGGCGCCGTCGACTTCGCCGCGGCCCTCGTCCGCACGGGCAAGTTCCTCGGCTACCACGTAACGGTGTGCGATGCACGCCCCGTCTTCGCCACGCGCACCCGCTTCCCCGAGGCCGACGACATCGTCGTCGACTGGCCGCACCGCTACCTCGAACGCACCGGCACCGACGACCGCACCGTCCTGTGCGTCCTCACCCACGACGCCAAATTCGACGTCCCCCTCCTGACGGAAGCCCTCCGCCGACCAGCGGCGTTCATCGGCGCGATGGGCTCCCGCCGCACCCACGAGGACCGCGACCGCCGCCTCCGCGAAGCCGGCCTCACCGACCAAGACCTCGCCCGCCTCCACTCCCCGATCGGCCTCGACCTCGGCGCCCGCACCCCCGAAGAAACCGCCCTCTCCATCGCAGCGGAGATCATCGCCACACGGCATGGGGGGACGGGGGCTCCGCTTACGGGGGCACGGTTCCCGATCCATCGTGAGGGGGACTTTCAGGGGACGGCTGCTGCGGGGTGACGTGGAAGGTCAGCCCGGTGATGCGACCCGCCTGGACGACGGGGCCGTGCTGGACCCCGCCGCTGATGTCGTTGTGCACGGCCGCCGGCCGCGCCGCCGCATCATTGCTGAGACGCTGCAAGGACGTGAGCAGTTCGCGCAGTTCCTCGCCGGCGGCGGCCTCCAGGAGATGCCGCAGGTAGGCGTGGCACTGCTCGGCGGTGTCGCGCGCGCCGTGCGGGTCGTCGGCGGCCTCGGCGGAGAGCAGCCGGGCCCGGGCGGTATCGAGGTCGGCGACCGTGACACGGTCCGTACCACCGCGTGAGATGAACCGGACGACGAGGTCACGGGCGCGGGTCCAGGAGTCGGTGACCATGAGCGAGACCAGCGTGGTCGCTCCCGAAGCGGCCAGGGCGGCCAGTTCGCTCTCCATTGTTGTCCTCCATGCGAGGGATCAGGCACCGGGCGCGTCGTCGGCCGTGCCGTCCGGGGAATCAGGGGAGTCGGGCGAGTCAGGGGAGCCCGGAGGTTGCGGGGCGTCCGGGGGCTCCGGCGACCCGTCCCCCTCCGCGGTGAAAGACACCGGTGGGTCGTACCGACGCAGGATCTCCTCGGCCGTCTCATACCGCTCCTGCGTTTTGATGACGTCGGCGATCTGCTTGGCCAGCATGCCCCGCCGGACGTCACCGTCCATCAATCCCATGCCGCTGAGGAAGGATTCGAAGTGGTCAGCGGCCGACGGCTCCCGCTCGAAGGGAGCAGGCGGTTCGTCCAGGTGGTCCGGGCCGGGCTGTTCGCCGGGTGCCTGCGGGAGAAGATCCCGCAGCCGTTCGGGTACGTCCGTGTCATTGGCGGCGGACGTGAGCTGCGCGAGCAGACCGAGATCCGCCACGGTCTTCTCCACGTGATCCTCGTTCTTGGCGAGCCACCAGACCACCGCACTGCCGGTGTCCTTGAGCACGTCCTCGCCCAAGTACTCGCGTTTGCTCTGCTCGTACTTCCGCTGGTGCTCCCAGACCGCCTTCTCTTTGCGTACCTCGGCGAGCCTGTCCAGCCGCTCCTGGTCCTGCTCGCGCAGGGTGAGGGTGATGTCCTCCGCCATGACCTGGAGGTGTCCGGTGGCCTCCGGGCGCATCCAGCTGAGCGAGCCGCTCAACTCGTGCTGCACGAGGGAGGCACGGCCGGGCTCCCGCTGCTCCGTGATGGCACGGGCGCGGTCCAGCACGGTTTCGACGGCCAGGCCCGCCGGATTGAGGACCGGTTCGTCCGCGGTGGCTCCGAGGGGGTACCACCGCACGGTCGCGGAGAACAGGAAGTCGTAATCGGCCCACTGGCTGGGCAGTGCCACGCGGCTGATCCGGTGCTCCCTGCGCTCGACGGGAGGAGCGGTGATCTGCTCCACGTGCTCGACCACTATCGGGCCGCGTCGCAGCGCGGCGATTCTGAAGGCCGCAGCGGGCACGCCGACCAGCAGGACGGCCACGACGGGCCACGCCCACACGGGCCAATCCTGGGACAGCCCGAGGATGGTCAGCAGCAGTCCGGATAAAACGGTGAGGAAGACGGTCGTCGTCTTGCAGCCAGTCGTCATGATGTGTTCCCCCTGGATGGTCGCAGCCCCTGAGCCTCGGAGATCTTCTGGAACAACAGATCGGTGGTGGCGGCGGCGCTGGCCCGTCCACCGGGTGTGGTGGGTTCCGCCGCACGGGCCACGGCATAGAGCGTCGCGAGGGTCGTGCCGTGCTTCCCGGCAGCATCGACCAGCAGGTCGAGCAGCAGCTCACCGCGGTCCCCGGTATCGGACGCCGTGTGCAGCCAGCGCTCGGCGTACGGCTGCCAGTGCCTCTGCGCAAGCCCGCTCAGCACCTCACGCCAGCCGGTGGTCACGCAGTCCTGTACGGCCTTCTCTTCCACGAGTGCACGCGGTGCGCCGCCCGGGTCCGTCAGCGGTACTGGGTCGCAGACCCGAAGGAAGAGGCCGAGGTCGGTGGCCGGATGGCTGGAAGGACCGGTGAGGCGGTCGAGCATGCGCCGACGAAGCCGGCCGCTCGTCGCCACCAGGTCGCACAGGGCGTCCTGCGCGCGAGTGGTGCCCCGCTCGCGGCGGGCCAGGTGGTAAAGCCGTATCAGGGCCTGGTCGGGATGGGTCGGCGCGATCGCGTCGGTGCAGACGCGGATGAGGACGTGGGCGAGGCCATCGGTGAGTCGCTTCTCGAAACACCACGCATAGATCTGCTGCCGGAAGATCCCGTCGTAGTGCTTGTTCTGAAGGCCGCGGGTGAGCGCATGAACGGCGGCCTCCAGACGGGCCCGGCTCGTGGGCGCGGTGCTCCACTTCTCCGTCAGGAGGGCAAGGTCCTTCCACCGGCCCGTCCGCAAATACTGGTCGGCCAGTCGCTTCACCAGCTCCGCGCGGAGCTCGGGGGTGAGATACGGATCGGCCAGCTCGGTGCAGCGGCTGGTCCAGACGCCCAGGGTCTGCCGCAGGTCGGGCAGATGATCCCAGAAGTGGGCGCGGACGGCGGTGTCAAAGTCCGGCTTGTCGAACCGTACGTGGCCGTCCGGCCCGACTGTTGCGGAGATTTCCTTCAGCCGCTCGGCCAGGTCCTTGCATTCAAGCAGGGGCGTGTCATCGCCGGGTGACTCGGAAGCACTCAGCAGGAGATCGGCTGCTTGGTGGATGACGTCGGCGTGTGCGCCGTGCAACATGGCCGTGGTGATCAGCAGCGCCCGTTGCGGAGCCTCGCGCAGTTCGGTGACACGGTTGGCGACCTCCTTCCGCCAGCCCTTCCGAGCCTCCCGGGCCTGCTCGCACCACATGGCGAAGCCATCGCGCGCGGAAGATGCCGTACGGATCCGCCGCACGCGGTCGGCGAACTCCGCGATGTCATCCATCGAGGGTTCCTCGTCCAGGAACGCCTTGAGCGCCGGGGCGGATCGCGTGTATTCATCGTGCGGTACGCGGTGCAGCCGCAGATGGCGACGGAACACTTCCTCTTCCGGAGGACGCGTGATCTCGGCCCGGTAGGGCCGCAGGTCGGACTCCAGCGCGCCCTCGTACGGCATGACGACCACGAGATGTGCCCGCTGATCGCGTACGGCCTGGCGGAGGGCGGACAAGTCCTTACGTGCCTCCGCCCATTGGTCGCCGTCGGCGTCGGCCAGATCCAGCAGCAGCCGGTCACCGGCGCCGACGAGCCCTGGATCCTTGAGGGTGCCTTCCTCCTCGTCACCGGGCAGCAGTTCCCGGAAGATGCCGGCGTCTTGTCGGTGCTCGTACAGCAGGACACTGGCAGCGGCCGTTCTGCCGGTGCCGGGAGCGCCATACAGGATCACGGTGCGGTTCTCGGACAGCAGGCGGCGTGCCTCGCCCATCCCGTAGGGGTCGACGAACCGCTGCCGGAGCCAGCGGAGCTGGTCGTCCGCGATACGGCGGGGGCTGCGACGGTTCACCGAGTCCTGCGCCGGTGTGCCGGCGGCGAAGTAGTTGTAGCTGTAGAGATTGCCGGGGCCGGAGTGCACCGGGCCGCTCGCACCGCGGATCCATGTGCGGGGTGGCTCGCTCACCGCTCGTCGCCCTCGCGTCGGCCCTGGTCGCCGAACCGGTGCCGGATGTCGCCATGGTGGTCGCCCTCGATGTTCGTCATACCGTCACCGGAGTAATGCCGGCCCCCCGATATGTGGCGGGAGTTCTGGTAAATGTCACCGTTGCCGGAGTGGACGGGACCGGTGGAAGCCTTGATGACGGTGCCGCCGACGTCTCCGGTGAAGTCCCTGCTCTGTACGGCCGTACCGTTGATGTCGCCGGCGGAGTTGGATACAGACCCGGCGTCGGGGGCCGGTGCGTCGGGGTGCTCGAGGTCGTGGAGCTCGGGAACCATCTCGGCCACCAGGTCGCCGAGGCGCTTCAGGCTCGCCGCGGTGTCATGCTGGGTGTCCAGCCGCACGGACTGGAGTTCAGCGAGCCGCGCCAGCTCGCCGGGGATTTCTTCCCCGTTCAGTCGCTCCGTCTTCCGGCCTGCCAGTACGGGAATCACCGGTACCGCACACTCGAAGGCCACCTCGATCTCCCTGCGTACCCAGTCCTCCGGGTCGCGCAGCTTGTCCCGGAAGTTTGTCCAGTCCGGCCCGATGATCGCCAGAAAAACGGAGCTGCGCCGCACGTTGGCCAGCAAGGCGTCGGCGTAGTCGGTGCCGGGAGGGATGGATTTCGAGGCGCGGAAGGCACGGTCCGAACCGAAGCGGTGCGAGAGCGCCTCGTCGATCAGGGCAGCGGTACCGTCACCGTCGCCCGTACGGTAGTTGATGAACACATCGGCCATGGCGGTTTCCTCTCAGGGCTGGGGGAAGCGGGATAACGTGCCGAGCCGCGGAGCCAGTTGGCGCACCGCGGGGTGGTCCGAGTGGCGGGCCAGGGCGCGAGCGAGGCGCCGGAGGTCGATCGTGACGGTCGCGGAGCGTACGGCTGCCACCCCGTCGAGCAGCGGCACCGTCAACGCGCAGGCGTGTTCGATCTCGCCGTCCGCCGCGTAGGCGAGGGCCCGGCGTACGCCGTACCGCACCTGGGTCCGTACTGCGTCGGGCGAGACCAGCGCGAGTTGCCGGTTCAACTCCTCGGCAGCTTCGTGCGGGCGCCCGAGGTCGAACAGGCACCAGCCCGTGACCATGCCCACCGAGTCGGGCAGGTGCATGCTGCCGATCACCGGTGCCTCGGCGTCGCTCTCCTGCCGGCCGAGCAGCGCACGGGCCCGGTCCAAGCTGCGCAGACACGCGTCGAGGTCACCTGCGAGCGCATGTCCCTGTGCCTCGCGCTGCGCGGCCAGCCCACGTATGCGCGGGGGAAGCGTGCTGCTCTGTGCCTGCTGGGCCAGGGCGACGGTCTGCTCGGCGTCGTCCTGGTACAGCGTGACCAGCGCCCGGCGGACCAGCGCGTATCCCGCGAGCGCCCGGTCGCCGCCTGCTGCCGCAAGGTCCACCGCGCGCTGCGTCCACCACAGCGCCGCCTGCTCGTCGCCCGTCTCCTGCACCAGCCAGCCGACGTACTCGGCGTACCGGGAGCCGAGCGCCAGCAGCTCCTGGCGGGTGCGAGAATCGGCGTGGGCAGAGAGCTCCCGCAGCGTATGTGTCTGCGCGATCAGCCCCGGCAGCAGGTAGCCGGGCTCGACGCTCTGACCGAGCCGCCGGTAGTGCGTGAAGAGCGAGCGGGACGCCTCCAGAATCCCGGCACCGGCGGCCGGCGAGACCGGACTCCGACCGCTCGTACGCCATCTCATCAGCGAGGCAGCGCCGGCGCTCACGACCTGGCGCCTGCCCACGGGCTGGAACCAGTTCGGGCCGTCCGGTGACAGCTGCATCGTCCACTCCTCCTCGTCGATTCCGTGAGGCACCGGCTCCCTCGGGGAACCGGCCGGCGGGGCGGCAACCAGAGCGATCAGTTCCCCGTCCGCCTGCAGTGCGGCGTCGCAGAGACGGGCGAGATCGCGGCTGGGTGCCTTGATGCCCCGTTCGACCTTGCTCAGCTGTGCCTTGCTGTAGTGCACGGTCGCGGACAGCGCGGTGAGGCTGAGCCCGGCGTCCAGACGCCGCTTCCTCAGCTCCTCGCCGAACTCGGTGGACGGCTGCGGCACGGAAACCTCCATAACCATCCATCCAGGCGAACGGGGTTGCCGCACGAAAGAGTGCGGCAACCCCGGCCGGACGGACAAGGCGAATGCTGCTGTTTCCCGTTTCCTTCTCCGCAGGTGGGAGCGGCATTCACGGAGGTGTGAAGTTGTGTGGCGCATTTCCCGTACTGCGCGCCGCGACGGTCAGACGCCCGGCGGGCCCAGAACCGGCGCACGGAGCGGCGGCCCTCGGCCCGTGCCGCTCACCAAGTGTCGATGAACCTCCGCCCGCCCGATGCCAGTTCCTCCGACCGATACCCCTCCAGCGCCGCGGTGATCCACTCTCGGGAGCCCGCCGGATCGATGACCGCGTCGATCTCCAGGGCCGCGGCCGCGTTCAGTGCCTTGCCGTGTTCGTACAGTTCGGCGACTCGGGACTCGAAGGCGTGCCGGCGCTCGTCCGGGTCCGTGATGGCTTCCAGTTCCTTGCGGTAGCCCAGGCGTACCGCGCCCTCCAGGCCCATGCCGCCGAGTTCGCCCGTCGGCCAGGCCGCGGTGGCCAGTGGGGCGCGGGTCGAGCCGCCCATCATGGCCATCGCGCCGAGGCCGTACGCCTTGCGGAGGATGAGGGAGACGACGGGGACGCGGAGGTTGGCGCCGGTGACGAAGAGGCGGGAGAAGTGGCGGACGGTCGCGGTCTGTTCGGCGTCCGGGCCGACCATGAAGCCGGGGGTGTCGCACAGGGCCAGGACCGGCAGGCCGAAGGCGTCGCAGAGCTGGAGGAAGCGGGCCGCCTTGTCGGCCGCGTCCCGGTCGATGGCGCCGCCCAGGTGCTCGGGGTTGTTCGCCACCAGGCCCATCGGGCGGCCGGCGATGCGGACGAGTGCGGTCACGACGCCGGTGCCGAAGCCGGCGCGGAGTTCCAGTACGGAGTCGGTGTCGGCCAGGCCGTCGATCACCCGGCGGACGGGGTAGGCCCGGCGCCGGTTCTCCGGGACGGCGTGGCGCAGCAGCCGGGGGTCGGGTGCGTCCCAGTCCGCCACCGGGCCGCGGAAGTACGAGAGGTAGCGCTTGGCTGTGTGGACCGCCTCGGCCTCGTCCGCGACTGGTATGTCCACCACGCCGTTGGGGATTTGTACGGACAGCGGGCCGACGTCCTCGGGCGCGTAGGAGCCGAGGCCGCCGCCCTCGATCATCGCGGGGCCGCCCATTCCGATCGACGCCTCGGGCGTGGCGATGACCACGTCGCAGCAGCCTAGGAGTGCGGCATTGCCGGCGAAGCAGCGTCCGGAGGCGATGCCGACCAGGGGGACGAGACCGCTCAGCCGCCCCATCTGATGGAACGTCATGATGTCGAGGCCGGCTATGGAGGAGGTGTCGGTGTCGCCGGGGCGGCCGCCGCCGCCCTCCGCGAACAGGACGACGGGCAGCCGGCGTTGCTCGGCCACGGACAGCAGGCGGTCGGTCTTGCGGTGGTTGTTGTGACCCTGGGTGCCGGCCAGCACGGTGTAGTCGTACGACATCGCCACGCACGGCGCGCCGTCGACCGTTCCGGTGCCGGTGACCATGCCGTCGGCGGGGGTCGAGGCGATCAGGTCGTCGAGGGAGCGGCGACGGCGCTGTGCCGCTATGGCCAGCGCGCCGAACTCGGTGAAGCTGCCCTCGTCGCACAGGTCGTCGATGTTTTCGCGGGCTGTCCGGCGGCCGAGCGCGTGCCGCTTGGCGACTGCCTCCGGGCGCTGCGCGTCCTGCCCGATGGCGTGGCGCGCCAGTGCCTCGGCCAGGTCGGGGCGGAGGGAGTCCGGGTCGGTGTCCGCGGCGGCGGCCTCGTCGGCCGCGTCGCCCTCGGCCGGCTCCAGGGCCACCAGCGGCTGTCCCTCGGCGGCCGTGTCGCCGACCGCCGCCCGCACGGAGCGCACGATTCCGGCGGTCGGCGCCGTCACCACGTGCTCCATCTTCATCGCTTCGAGGACGAGGAGCTGGGTACCCGCCGGCACCGCGTCTCCGGGGGCCACGTCCACCGTGACGACCGTGCCGGCCATGGGGGCGACGACCGCGCCGTCCTCCCCGTCGGTGTCCGCGGCGGGCGGCTCGTCGTGTTCGGTGACCAGCTCGGGCAGGTGCTCCGTCACCCAGGACGTGTCCGTGCCGCCCGCCGCGAACTCCGGATGGCCCAGCACCGCCCGCAGCAGCGGGATGCCCGTCCGTACACCCTCCACGGTGAACTCCGCGAGTGCCTGCCGGGAGCGTTCGCAGGCCGCGGCGAAGTCCGGTACCGGTATGCGCGTGACGACCTTCGCCAGTAGCGGGTCGTAGCGCGCGCCGACGGTCAGCCCGCCGCGTGCACCGGTGTCCACCCGCACCCCGGGCCCGGTCGGGACCTCGAAGCGGGTCAGTGTGCCGGCCGAGCCGCGTACCGTACCGTCCGCCGCGGTCACCTCGGCGTTGACCCGCGCCTGTACGGCGAAGCCGCGCGCCGCGGGCGGGCCGTCGGCCAGTCCCAGGTCGGCGAGTGTCGCGCCGGCCGCCAGCCGCAGCTGGGCGTCGACCAGGTCGACGCCCGTCACCTCCTCGGTGACGGTGTGCTCGACCTGGAGCCGCGGATTGGCCTCCATGAAGTGGTACTCCTCGCCGCTCACGAGGAATTCGAAGGTGCCGACGCCGGTGTAACCGACCTCGCGGGCCATCCGCAGGGCGCAGTCGAGGAGCCGGTCCCGGACGGTCGCGGGCAGTGCGGGTGCGGGGGCGATCTCGATGAGTTTCTGGTGGCGGCGCTGCGCGGAGCAGTCCCGTTCCCAGACGTGCGTGACCGCGCCCGTGGCGTCGCCGATGACCTGTACTTCGATGTGGCGCGCTCCGGTCAGCAGCCGCTCGACGTACAGCTCGTCGCGGCCGAAGCCCGCCGCGGCCTCCGAGCGGCAGCGCTCCCAGGCATCGGCCAGCTCGGCGGCGTCCCGCACCACGCGCATCCCGCGGCCGCCGCCCCCGCCGAGCGCCTTGACCATGACCGGGCCGCCCGCGCCGGGGCCTTCGGTCAGGAACGCGCGGGCCTCGTCGAGCGTGGTCGGGCCGCTGGTGCCCGGCAGGACCGGTACGTCCAGGGACTCCGCGAGCGCGCGGGCCCGTGCCTTGTCACCGAAGAGGCCGAGCACCTCGGGGGAGGGGCCGACGAAGACGGCGCCCGCCTCGGCGCAGGCCCGCGCGAAGCCGGCGTCCTCGCTGAGGAAGCCGTAGCCGGGATGGACGTACGCGCAGTCGGCCTCGCGGGCGACGGCCAGCAGGGCCGTCGCGTCGAGGTAGGCGGCGGGCCCGGAACCGGGCAGCGGATGTGCCTCGTCGGCGAGCCGGACGTGCGGGGCCGCCGCATCGTCCTCCGCGTACACCGCGACGCTCCGCAGTCCGGCCGCCGCCGCGGCACGCACCACCCGGACGGCGATCTCCCCGCGATTGGCGACGAGTACGGCTGACCCCATTGATCAAGCACCTCCACGCAGTGACACAGGCTCCGAGACGGCGCTGTCATGCTCATTGACATTGGCGTCAACGTCAATATGGTCGAGGCGTGGCAAACAGAGAAGAGTCCGCCTCCCCGCAGGCGCCCGGCCGCGGACACCGGCCCTGGGCGACCCGCACCGCCCGCGACCGCAGCGACACGCCCGTGCGCCACCGGCTGCTGGACGCCGCCGAGGCGGTCTTCGCGCGGCGCGGCTACGGGCCCGCCACCATCGCCGACATCGCGGCCGAGGCCGAGCTGTCCCGCGCGGGGTTCTACGTCTACTTCGCGTCCAAGGAAGAGATCTTCCAAGTGCTCGCGGTGCGCGTACGGGACGCGTTCCTCGCCGCGCAGGAGGTGCCCGGCACCGATCCGGACGACGTACGGGCCGTGGCCCGCGACTCCACCGCCGCCTTCATCGCCGCCTACGCCGAACACCTCCCGCTGCTGCGGCTGATCGAGCAGCAGGCGCAGGGGGACGACGGGGTCCGCGAGCTGTGGGAGGAGATCGAACGGCGGCCGACCCGGCGTACCGCCCGCTACATCCGCCGGGTGACCGCCGCCGGACACGCGGCGCCGGTCGCGGACCCGTCGGCGGTGGCCACGGCCGTCGGCGGCATGTGTGTGCGGTTCGCCCGGCTGGTGGCGGAGGAGCCGGACGCGTACGAGGACGCCGTACGCGATGTCACCGCCATGTACCTGCACCTGCTCAGGCCGCACGACTGAGCACGTCTCCGTACCCCCCACAGGGGCAGCCGCACCACCCCGAGGGACACCAGGCGATACCGGAGGAGTAGCAGTGAGCCGCGCGACGCGTATCGAGCAGTACCTGACCGATCTCCGCACCCGACAGGACCGCGCCCGCGGCGGCCGGCAGCCGGACGCCATCAGGCTCCGGGCCGGCGAGCGGACCGTGCCCGGTTACGTGCGCCACTGGGCCACCACGGCCCCCGACCGCCCGGCCCTCGTCTTCGACGGCCGCGAGACGACGTACCGGGAGCTGGACGAGGCGTCCGACCGGCTGGCCGGGTGGCTGGCCGCGCAGGGTGTGGAGCCCGGCGACCGGGTCGGCGTCCACCTGCCCAACTGCCCGCAGTTCCTCGTCGCGATGCTCGCCGTACTGCGCCTCGGCGCGGTCCACGTGCCGGTCAATCCCATGTTCAAGGCGGCCGAACTCCGTCACGAACTGACCGACGCGGGCACGCATCTGGTCATCTCCCGTACCGAACTGGCCCCGGCCATCGAGGAGATACGCGCGGACACGCCCGTACGCGACGTCCTCCTCGCCGACACCGATGCCTGGGACGCGGCGCTCGCGCACGCCCCGCACGGCCGGATCGCCGACGACCTCGACGCGCTCGCCGCGCTCAACTACACCGGCGGCACCACCGGCATGCCCAAGGGCTGCGAACACACCCAGCGCCACATGGTCTACACGGCCACCGCCATCGACTCCGGCCGCGCCCCCGAGCTTGCCCCCGAGGGCATCGTCTCCCTCTGCTACCTGCCCATTTTCTGGATCGCGGGGGAGAACCTGGGCATCCTCGCGCCGCTGGTCTCCGGCGGTACGAGCGTGCTGCTGCCGCGCTGGGACCCGGCCGCCGTCCTCGACGGCCTGGAGCGGTACCGCGTCGCCACCATGGCCGGCACGGTCGAGAACTACCTCGAACTCCTGGACCACCCGGACCTCGCCGGGCGCGATCTGTCCGCCTTCACCGCACCGCTCACCGTCTCCTTCATCCGCAAGCTCACCCCGGAGATCCGCGACCGCTGGCGCCGCGCCGTCGGCGACCACAGCGTGCTGCGCGAGGCGTCGTACGGCATGACCGAGACGCACACCAGCGACACCTCCACCCTCGGCTTCCAGGACGGCGACGCCGACCTGCACAGCGAGCCCACCTTCTGCGGGCTGCCCGTCCCCGGCACGGACATCATGGTCGTGGACTTCGCCACCGGCGAGCCGCTGCCGCTCGGCGAGAGAGGCGAGATCGTCGTCCGCGGCCCGTCCGTCCTCACCCGATACTGGCGCGCCCCCAAGGCCACCGAGACCGCCCTCCGCGACGGCTGGCTGCACACGGGCGACATCGGCTCCCTCGACGAGGACGGCTGTCTGCACTACCTCGGCCGCGACAAGGACATGATCAAGGTGAACGGCATGAGCGTCTTCCCGACGGAGGTGGAGACGCTGCTCGGACGGCACCCGGACGTGCTGGCAGCGGCAGTGGTGGCCGTACCGGACGAGCGGCGCGGCCAGCGCCCGTACGCCTACGTCCGCACCGTCCCCGGCAGCACGCTCACCGCCGAGGCCCTGACGGAGTGGGCCGGCGCGGCCATGGCCGCCTACAAGGTGCCCGCCATCGAACTGACCGCGGAGCTGCCGCTCACCGCCACCGGAAAGATCAAGAAGACGGAGCTGGCCGCGCGAGCCATGCGTACGCGGCCCGCGCCGTGAACTCCCGCTGACCGCCCCTGAAGAGGAGCCCGGCGGCCTCGAACGCCGGGTCTCCCGCGGTCTTCGCCACGTACGGGATCGCGATGCACCGCATCCCGGCGCGGCGCGCCGCCTCGGCACCGGGAGGCGCGTCCTCCAGCACGACGCAGCTCTCCGGCGCCACCCCCAGCCGCCGGGCCGCCTCCAGGAAGACATCGGGCTCCGGCTTGCCGCGCCCCACCTCCTCGGCCGACACCCGCGTGCTGAGCATCGCGTCCAGGTCCGTGCCCTTCAGTACGGCGTCGATCGCGGCCCGGGACGAGCCGGACGCCACCGCGACCGGATGCCCCGCCGCGTGCAGCTGCTCCACGAAGGCCCGCATCTCCGGGAAGACCTCGGTCTGCGCCCCGGCCAGTTCCAGATAGATCGCGTTCTTCCCGGCCAGCAGCTCGCTCACCGGCGCGTCGATCCCGTACTCCTTCTTCAGGATCTCCAGCGTCTCGCGCGTCCCGATGCCGATGAACCGCGCGTGGTGCTCCCAGGTGAAGTCCTCGACACCGTACTGGGCGAGCAGCCGCCGCCCCGCCTCGTAGTAGTTGGGCTCGCTGTCGACCAGGGTGCCGTCGAGGTCGAAGATGACGGGCGTGCGGGAGGGGGCGTCGGGGCTCATGCCCCCAGCATGCCAAGCCCGCGGTCAGCGCGCCGCCGCGGCCCCGCCGACGTCCTCCACCAGCGGCAGCAGCCGGTGCGGCACGCGCTCGCGCAGCGCCACCTCGGTGCGGGTGCGCACCACCCCCGGCATGTTGATCAGCTGCTGGATCACGTCCTCCAGATGCGCCGCGTCCCGCGCCACCACCTTGGCCAGCAGGTCGCCGCCGCCCGTGGTCGAGAACGCCTCGATGATCTGCGGCACCTCGGCCAGCAGGGCCGCGACCTCCTCCAGATGTCCCTGCGTGACCTCGATGTGCGCGAAGGCGGTGACCGGGTGCCCGAGCGCGGCGGGGGAGAGCCGCGGCCCGTACGCGGTGATCACGCCGTCCCGCTCCAGCCGGTCCAGGCGCGCCTGCACCGTGCCGCGCGCGACGCCGAGGATGCGCGCGTACTCCCGCACGCTCGTCCGCGGCTGCTCCAGCAGCAGCCGGAGAATCCGGGCGTCGAGTGCGTCCACGGCCATGGTGAACGGCCTCCTTACGGGTGGTGCGGTGCGGTGCCGGTCGATCGCCTCCAGTCTGCGGTGTACCGCCGCGACCTGCGACAGCGGGGCGGCGCGACGGCCCGGTGCCCGGCGGCCCGGCAATTCACCTCGGCGTCACCGCGCATTGGTTCCGAGTCATCCCCGCGTCACCTCGCCAGGGCATGGATGGAGGAACAGGGACCGCCGCGGCCTCCTGCCGGAAGCCGCGGCGGACACGAATGGACAGGAGCGTGATCCTGATGGGCGAAGTTCTTTGCGCGGTGCTGGCGAAGGCCGGCCTCGCCATCGCTGAGGCGATCCTCACCCGGTTCGTCATCGATCTCTACACCACGTACATGCGCAAGCACCGTACGGAATCGGCGCTCACGATGGCGATGGCGTGAGGTGACGCGTCCGGCCGGTCGGGACGTGCAGGTCCGAGTCCCGGAGCCGGGCGGTCGCCACCATGCTGACCAGGCCGGTCAGCGCCAGGTAGCCGCAGGCGAGCCACGGTGTGCCCGCCCCCAGGGCCAGTAGCGCCGTCATGATCAGCGGCGTGATCCCCGAGGCGAAGATGCCGGACATCTGGTAGACGAACGACATGCCGGTGTACCGGACGGGGGTACGGAACAGCGCGGCGAACAGCGTGCCCTGGGCACCGTAGAACGACGCGTGCACGACACCGAGGGTGATCAGCAGCGCCACCGCGAACGCCCACGCCCCGCCCGTACCGAAGAGCCAGAACGCCGGGAAGACCGAGACGGCGAAGGCGCCCATGCCCACGAGGTAGACGCGGCGCGCGCCCAGCCGGTCGACCGTCGCACCGGACACCGGTATCAGCACGGCCATGACCAGCGCGGCGGCCGTCACCGCGAGCAGCACCGCCGTACGGTCCAGCTCGAGCGTCCCCGTCGCGTAGGTGATCGCGAAGACGCCCCAGGTGTTGAAGGCGGCCCCCTCACCCCACCGCGCCAGCATGCCGAGCACGACGTGCCGGCGCGCGGCGGGCTCGCGCACCAGCTCCACCAGCGGCGCGGAGCGCGGCAGTTCCCGCAGCCGACGGACGGCCCGGAAGGCCGGCGTCTCGTCGATCTTCAGCCGTACGGTCAGCCCCACCCCGACGAGCACCAGGCTGACCAGGAACGCGATCCGCCATCCGTAACCGAGGAAGGCGGCGTCGCTGAGCACGTCGTTGAGGAGCGCGAACACCCCAGTACCCAGGGCCAGTCCGAGTGCCAGGCCGATCTGCGGGTAGCTGCCGAACCTGCCCTTGCGGCCCTCGGGCCCGTACTCCACGGCCAGCAGTACCGCTCCCGCCCACTCGCCACCGAGCGCGACGCCCTGCGCGACACGCAGGATCAGGAGCAGCGCGGGGGCGAGCAGCCCGACCTGCTGGTACGTCGGCAGCAGACCGATGAGCGCGGTGGAGACGCCCATCAGCCCCATCGTGAAGGCGAGGGTGCGCTTGCGGCCGATCCGGTCGCCGATGTGCCCGAAGAGTAGCCCGCCGACCGGGCGGGCGACGAAGCCCACGGCGAACGTCGCGAACGACAGCATCGTGCCGACCGTGCCGTTCGCCGTCGGGAAGAACAGCTTGTTGAAGACCAGCCCGGCGGCCGTGGAGTACAGGAAGAAGTCGTACCACTCGACGGTGGTGCCCAGCAGGCTGGCGAGCACCACGGTCTTCAGCCGGGTGGGCGGGGCGCCCGCCGGCTGCTCGTCCGGCTGCGGTGGCGCCTGCGAGGGCGCGGGTGCCGGGCTCATCGGCCGGCGAAGGGGACGATGCCGGGCTCGGCCGTGCGCGGACCGGCCGGGTGCTGCCACAGGCCGCGCCGTTCCAGCAGCGGCAGCACGCCCTCGCCGAACCAGTACGCCTCCTCCAGGTGCGGCACACCGGAGAGGACGAACTCCTCGATGCCCAGCCGGGCGTACTCCTCGATGAGGTTGGCGACCTCGGAGTGGCTGCCCACCAGCGCCGTGCCGGCGCCGCCGCGGACCAGGCCGACGCCCGCCCACAGGTTGGGGTAGATCTCCAGGTTGTCGCTGGACCCGCTGTTGTGCAGCTCGCGCATCCGGCGCTGGCCCTCGGACTCGCTGGTCGCCAGGCCCTGCTGCACCGCCTTGATGCGCTCGGGGTCCATCCCCTTCAGCAGCCGCTCGGCCTCGGCCCACGCCTGCTCCGAGGTGTCCCGGGTGATGGTGTGCAGCCGGATGCCGAACCGCACGTCGCGGCCCTGCGCGGCGGCCAGCGACCGGATCCAGTCGATCTTCTGCTTCACCTGCTGCGGCGGCTCGCCCCAGGTCAGATACACATCGGTGTACCGCGCCGCCACCTCGCCGGCCGCGGGCGAGGAGCCGCCGAAGTACACCCGCGGCACCGGGTCGGGCAGCCGGTTGAGCTTGGCGCCCTCGACCCGGAGGTGCTCGCCGTGGTGGTCGACCGTCTCGCCGTCCCACAGCCGCCGCACGATGTCCAGGAACTCGCCGGTGCGCGCGTACCGCTGGTCCTTGTCGAGGAAGTCGCCGTACGCGCGCTGCTCCGCCGACTCGCCGCCCGTGACGACGTTGAGCAGCAGCCGGCCGTGCGACTGCCGCTGGTAGGTCGCGGCCATCTGCGCCGACAGGGTCGGGCTGATCTGGCCGGGCCGGAAGGCGACGAGGAACTTCAGCCGCTCGGTGACCTGCGTGAGCATCGCCGTGGTCAGCCAGGCGTCCTCGCACCACGCACCCGTCGGCGTCAACGCCCCTTCGAAGCCGAGCTGTTCGGCGCTGCGGGCGATCTGGCCGAGGTACTCGACGGAGGCGGGCCGGTCCCCGCCGGCGGTGCCGGGCTGGGAGCCGTGGCCGCCGCCGACGATGTGCCGGCTGTCACCGGTCGTGGGCAGGAACCAATGGAACGTCAGGGCAGAAGACATCGAGGACTCCGGGGAAGGGCGGCGGGTCACGCCCCGGCAGGGCACGGCGGCCCGGCGCCGGACATGACGGTGCGCCGCGGAGGAGGCGACGGCGATGCGTCACCGAGTGCGGTGAGGAGAACTGCGGAAAGCAGGAGAAAAGCGCGGCAGCGCGGGCCCGGGAAGAGCGGGGGACGCGGCCGGAGAGGGCGTCAGGCGCGACAGCCGGTGCTGGTCTGGCGACACAGGTCGACGTGGAGGCGTTCCACGAGGAGGTCGGCAGCAGCAGTCATGCCTGGCATTCTGCGCCGTCCGACCTGCTGGGATCAAGCTGCTGAGACGACCGTTTCAGCACCTGAGACGGTTTGCCGCCGGAGCGTGCCCAGTAGTCCATTGGCCCGCCCTTGCCGCACTGGACGCGCACGACGCTGGGCCAATGGCACAGCGAATCGGACGTCTGTTGAGCCACCGTGGCCCCAGGTGTTGTGATGGTCCCATCAATGGCGCTGCGGACCCCCGCGGCGCCTTTTTCATGCCGTGTTCATTCCGTGTCGTGCGGAACACAGAAGGGCGGGGATCTGTGCTGAAGAGGATGTTCGTGGCTCCGGACCCGGGGCGGCTGCGGTTGCGCAGCGGGCTGCGGGCGGTGCTCGGCATCGGCCTGGCGGTGGCCCTGTGCGGCCTGGCGGGCCACTCGCTGGTCGCGGCCGTCTTCGGCGGGCTCGCGGCCCTGCTGGCACTCTTCACGGTCATGGACCCCACGGTCCGCGGGCAGGCGGTCACCACCGCGCTGTTCCCGGCGGTCGGTTTCCCCGTCCTCGCCCTCGCCGCGGTGCTGCACGACCACCCCCTCGCGCGGGACGCGGCCTTCGTCGCCGTGGTCGGCGCCGGGGTGTACGCCCGCCGCTGGGGCCCGCGCGGCCACTCCCTCGGCGTGCTCGGCTTCATGGCCTTCTTCGCGTCGCAGTTCCTGCACACGGTGCCCGGCCAGCTGCCCGAGCTGTACGCGGCCATGCTGCTGTCGCTGCTGGCGTCCTCGGCGGTGCGCTTCGGGCTGTGGTGCTACGAGCGCCGGCTGCCGCCGCCCGCCGCGGTCCCGCCGCTGCACCTCGGCACCGGGCTCGCCCGGCTGTCCACGCGGCAGGCGGTCCAGGCGATGGCCGGCAGCGCCTTCGCGCTCGCGGCGGGCGAGGTGCTGTCGCAGGAGCGCTGGTACTGGGCCGTGGGCGCGACGTGGTGGGTCTTCGTGAACACCGCGTCGAGCGGGGAGACGCTGGTGCGGAGCTTCCGGCGGGTGCTGGGCACGGTGATCGGCATCGTGGCCGGACTGGGCATCGCCGTACCGTTGCACGGCGCGCCGGTGGCCACCGCGGCCCTCGTCGCGGTGTGTGTCTTCGGGATCTTCTACACGGCCGCCGTTTCCTACACCTGGATGATGCTCGCGGTGACGGTGATGGCCGGCCTGCTGTACGGGCTCCTCGGGGTGCTGGATCCGGCGCTGCTCGTGCTCCGGGTCGCGGAGACGGGCGTCGGGGCGCTCGGCGCGGTACTGGCGGTTCTGCTGGTCCTGCCCGTCACCACCCATGCCACGACGAACGCCTGGATCGAGCGCGCCCTGCGCTGCGTGCACGCCTGCACGGCCGAGGCCGCCGCGCGCCTGGCCGGGACCGACACCGCCGATCCCGCGGCGCGGATCGCCGAGCTGGAGCTGCTGCTCGGCAAGGTACGGGCCTCGCTGGCTCCGCTGGTGCACCCGCTGAGCCCGCTGCGCGCCCGCAAGGAGCGCGCCGGGCATGTGCTCACGCTGCTCGACGCATGCGCCCGGGAAGTGCGCGGCCTGGCCTCCATAGCGGCCGATCCGGACGCCTCCCACGATGTACGGCTCAGCGCCGCGTGCTGGCGTGTGGAGGCCGCGGTGGAGGCGCTCACGGCCGGGCAGCGGGCGACGGAAGGGGAGACCGGCCGACTGACCGTGCCGGAGGCCCCGAGCGCCGAGCGCCTCGAACCCGCGCTCGTTCATCTGCACGCCCTGGAACGGTCGCTGGCAGAACTCGCCGCCCCGCTCAGCGTTCCCACCCGGGCTTGAGGCGAGCGCCGGACCGCTGCCCGTAGGGGCGGCGCGGGCCGGCACCGTCAGGCGGGCCCGGCCGCCCGGCTGTTAGCGTCGGTGACCGACCGATGCGGGGCGTGCGGACGAGAGGCGGGGTACGAGGGTGAACGGTGTGAGCCGGAACGGTGCCGGGCGGCGGGCGTACATCGGGTCGACGGCCGGCGGGGCCGGCGTGGTGACCGCGGAGGTCGACCCGGAGAGCGGGGCCCTGAAGGAACTGCACCGCACCGACGCGGTGACCAATCCGTCCTACCTCGCGGTGTCCGGCGACGGCCGGCTGCTGTACGCGGTGAGCGAGACGCCCGACGGCGCGGCCGCGGCGTTCTCACTCGCGGGCGACCGGCTCGAACCGCTCGCACCCCCGGCGCCCGTACACGGCTCCGCGCCCACCCATCTCGCCCCGCACGCCGGACACCTGCTGACCGCCAACTACCGCTCCGGCAGCGTGAGCGCGCTGCCCCTGCGGGCCGACGGCGCACCCACCGAGCCCGGCCCCGGAGCCGTGCTCCAGCACCACGGCAGCGGCCCGAACCCCGAGCGGCAGACCGGCCCGCACGCGCACGCCGTGGTCGCGGACCCCACGGGACGCTGGGTGCTCAGCGTGGACCTCGGCACCGATTCCGTACGCGTCTGCGAGATCGACCCGGGGAGCGGGAAGCTGGTGATGCGCCGTGAGATCGCGCTGCGCGCCGGCAGCGGCCCGCGCCACCTCCGCTTCCACCCGGGCGGCCGGCTCGCCTACGTCATCAACGAGCTGGACCCGACAGTGACCACCTGCCGCTGGGACGCCGTGCAGGGCGTGCTGACGCCGGTGGGGGAGACGTCCGTACTGCCCGAGGGCGGCGCGACGCCGACGCTGCCCTCCGAGTTCGTGGTCTCCGCAGACGGACGGTTCGGCTGGGCCGCCAACCGCGGGGACGACAGCATCGCCGTGCTGATGCTGGAGCGGGACGGCCTCGCGCCGCGCCTCGTCACGACCGTGCCGTGCGGCGGCGCCTGGCCGCGCGACCTGGCGCTGCACCCCGAAGGGCGGTACCTCTACGCCGCCAACGAGCGCTCCGGGGACGTCACATGGTTCACGGTCGATCCGGAAACGGGCGTCCCGGAGCGCGCCGGTGCGCTCCCGGTACCGTCGGCTTCCTGCGTGGTCTTCGGGAACCTGCCTGTACTCGCCGGTAGTTGAATATGTTCAGCCGATAGCGGACGCTCGGCGGCGAGATCGTCCGAATGCCGGGCGCGGCGGCCGGGAAGCGGGCACTCTGACGGCATGACCGTCGGATTCAGTGGTGAAGTCGCCGAGTACTACGCCCGCTTCCGGCGCGGTTACCGCCCGGAGCTCCTGGACGCCTTGCAGGAAGCCTTCGGCCTGACCGCCGGCGACACCGCACTCGACCTCGGCTGCGGCACGGGGCAGCTGACCGTGCCGCTCGCCGCGCGGGTCGGCTCCGTACTCGGCATGGACCCCGAGCCGGACATGCTGCGGCTGGCCCGCAAGGCCGCCGACGAGGCAGGCGTACGCAACGCCACCTGGGTGCTCGGAGCGGACACCGACGTCCCGGCGCTCGGCCCGCTGCTAGGCCGCGGCTCCCTGGCCATGACCGCCATCGGCCAGGCGCTGCACTGGATGGACCACGACCAGCTCTTCCGCGAGCTGCGCCCGCTGCTCCGGCCCGGCGGCGGCATCGCCGTGATCGCGAACGGCGTGCCGCTCTGGCAGCAGGAGAGTTACTGGTCGGACGCGCTGCGCGGCTATCTGGAGCGGTACTTCGGCACGGTTCTGCAGGCCACCTGCGGCACCGCCGACGAGGACCAGGACCGCTATGCGCGGGCGCTCCGCGCGGCGGGTTACGACGGGGTGCGCGAGATCGACCACCGCTACCGCGTGGAGCTGACGTTCGAGGAGCTGGTCGGCGGCGTCTGCTCCGCCGTACCGGCCGGTCGGCTGCCGGCCCCGGCCGACCGCCCGCACTTCGCCGCCGGTCTGCGGGCCGCGCTCCCGCAGGGCCCGTACGCGGAGGACGTACGGGTGCGGGTGCTGGTGGGGCGGACGAGCGGCTGAGTGCGGACGAGCGGATGCGGGCGGGGGAGCGTGGCCGGATACGGCGATGGGCCGCCCCGCGTGACGCGGGGCGGCCCATCCGGTGCTTCGTTTGCTTCGTTCACTGCTTCGCCCACTGATGGCGGCCGGCGGCGGTTCAGCGGGTCGCGGCGCCCTGTGCCGACTGCAGCGTGATGCCGAGCGACGCCGCGTAGTTGGACAGGACCAGGCGGCCCACCGCCATGTACGCACCCAGCGCCTCGGCGGAGGCGCAGTCCGCCTCGGCCGCGGCCGCCCCCAGCAGCCCGTCGGCGATCTCCGGGCCGATCAGGTACGGGGCCAGCGCCAGCTGCTGCGAGCCCGAGGTCCGCAGCTGCTCGGCCGTACGCGAGATCGCGCCGTCCTCGTCCAGCGCGGCGGCCAGCACCGGCACGGCGAGGCGCGCGGAGAGCAGCATGCCGGTGATGCCTGCGGCCTGCACGGCCTCCTCGCCGCCGACGGTGGCGAGGATGATGCCGTCAGCGGCCGTTGCGACCGTGAACAGGCGGGCACGGTCGGCACGCGCGAGGCCGGCCTCGGACAGCCGGACGTGCAGGCCCTCGGCGAGCAGCGGGTGCGGCCCGAGCACATCGGTGAGCTCGGCGGCGGAGCCGCTGTTCATGATCGCCTGGCGTATGCGGCGCAGCAGCGCGTTGTCGGGGCCCGCGAGGAGCGGCACGACCACGGCGGTCGGGCTGTCCTTGAGCTCGTGCGCGCCCGCCTCGATGCGGGCCCTGCGCTCGGCGGCCGCGTGCGCGAGCACGGCCTCCAGCGACGGGAACTCCTCGTCACCGCCGTCGACGTACCCGATCCGCGCGTCGAGGCCGGGCAGCTCGGAGCGGGCGATGCTGGACACCTCCTCCGCCAGGCTGCGCGACGCGGCGCTGGGAGCGCCGGGGACGGCCAGGACGAGGGCAGGCGCGCCCTCGGGAGCGACGACCGGCTCGGGTCGGCGGTGGCGTCCGGGCTGGCGCGGACGCGGCATTCGTACAGGCAGGCCGGGTGCGGGCCCAGTGGGGGAACTCATGGCGCCGCATGCTAACGCCTCTTCGGCACCCCGTGCCGAGGGAGGGCACGGTCGGGTGTCTTGTGTACCGATTCGTCCCGCGCGTCTTGGTGCGAACGCCCCGCGACACGCCGTGTGATCTGCACTGACGTTTGGGTCAGGTGGTCAGGTGAGGTGCTGTGGGGCGGATTCCGCTTATGGGGGCGGAGGTTCCGTTTGTGGGCTGTCGGGGCGTCGGCCGAGGTGCTGGCGGGGTCGGTGTATTTGCTGCTGTTAACGCGAAGAGGGGGTTCCGGACTGCTCACCCAGTGACGTGCAGGAGCCGGTCATCGGTGGGCAGCCGCAGCGCGTCCCGCGCCACCGCCGACGCGATCAGCAGCGCGCCGTCCAGCGGATCGCCGTCCGCCGCGCGCAGCCGCACGCCGGGCAGCCGCACCGCGAGCGCGGCCCGCAACGGCTCCAGCAGCGGTTCGCCCATCTTGAAGAGGCCGCCGGCGTACGCGACCTCCCGGCCGGTGGGCCCGGCCGCCGGCGGGCAGACCGCGGCGGCGGAGTCGGCGATGTGGTGGGCGGCCTCGTCGAGGATGGCGGCGGCGAACTTGTCCTCGGCGGCACAGCGCGCGACCTCGGGCGCGAAGGAGGCCAGCACGGCGGGCCGGTCCGTGCGCGGGTACAGCTTGCCGGGCAGGCCCGTGACCGGCCCGAACACCGCTTCCGCGCGGGCCAGCAGCGCCGCCGAACCGCCGGGCCTGCCGTCGTGCGCGCGCACCGCCGCCTCCAGTCCGGCGCGGCCGATCCAGGCGCCGCTGCCGCAGTCGCCCAGCAGGTGGCCCCAGCCGTCGGCGCGCCGCCAGCCGGTCGCCGCGGTGAGGTCCGTGCCCATCGCGACCATGCCCGTGCCGGCCGCGACCACGGCCCCGGGGTGCTGGCCGAGCGCACCCGCGTACGCGGTGACCGCGTCGGCCGCGAGCGCCAGCCGGTCCGTGCCGAGCGCGCGGGACAGCGCGGCCGGCAGCGCGGCGCGCAGGCCGTCGCCGAGCGTGGCCATGCCGGCCGCGCCCACGCACACCGCGGCGCACCGCCCGTCCCCGCCCGCCTCGCGCAGCAGCGAACCGGCCGCCGGCAGGAGCCGGGCGAGCAGGTCGTCCGCGTCGATGCCGTCCGGTCCCGTACGCACCGGCTCCCGGAAGACGACCGTCCGCAGCCGCCGCGCCGGGGCCGCGTCGCCCGCGGCATCGTTCCCGTACCCGTGTCCGTATGCGCGGGCGACCGCGATCCGCAGGCCCGAGCCGCCCGAGTCGACCCCGAGCACCAGCGGTTCGGGGCCCGGCGCCGGCGTGGTCTCACCCAAAGCCGCGGGCGTCCTGCTTGAGGGCGGTGTCGACGGTCAGCGCCGTGGCGACCACCAGGCTCAGCAGCGGGTCGGGCAGCTGCTGGTGGATCTGCAGGACGTAGTTGTCCGCCGTGGTGAACATCGTCTTGGCGAGGCCCTCCCACGTCTTGGTGATCCGAGCGATCTCCTGGTCGGCGTGGTCGACGATGGCGAAGTTCCAGGCCCGCCAGTTCTCCGCCTTGATCGCGCCGATCTGCTGGCCGTTGACCACCAGCGCGAAGTTGATCTTCCCGATGGCGTTCTGCTGCACGATCTCGCCGACCGGCTGCCCGTCCGGGCGCTCCACCAGCACCTTGGACTTGATGAACTTGGCCGGCCGCGTCAGCACCAGCTGCGGCTGTCCGTACGCGTCACGGATCTCCAGCTTGTGGGTCATGTACTGGTCGAGGCTGGAGACCAGTCGCAGCACCTTCTTGGCCGTGCTCTGGCCGACCTGTACGACCGAGCCGATGGTGTGGCCGTTCTGGTCGAAGACGCTGTACTCGTTCGTCATCTCGATCAGCTTGGCCTTCTGGTTCACGACCAGAACCGGCTCACTGAACAGCGAACCGCCACCGGGGCCGGCCGGCTGCCCGCCCGGCGCGGCACCGGTCGGCGCGCCGCCGGGCTGCTGCGGATAGCCGTACGCCTGCGGCTGCCCACCGGGCATCGGCTGCCCGCCCGGATACGGCTGCCCGCCCGGCTGGGGCTGCGGCTGGGCGTACGGCTGCTGCGGCGCGCCCTGTCCGTACGGCTGGGGCTGGGGTTGGGGCTGAGCCTGCGGCATCGGCTGCGCGCCGGGCGCCTGCTCCTGCTGTACCTGGCCGGGCGCCGGATGCTGGGCCTGGCCGAATGCCTGCTGCTGCGGCTGGCCGGGGGCCTGCTGCTGCGGCTGGCCGTACTGCTGGGGCTGTGCCTGGCTCTGGCTCTGTGCCTGGCCCTGGGCCTGCTGCTGCTCTGCCGGGCCCCGGGTTTGCTGCTGTGCCTGGCCCGTGGCCTGCCCCTGGCTGCCCGGGTGGGTGTGTTCGGTCCACCGGGCGCCGTCCCACCAGCGCAGTCGGTCAGGCGTGCCCTGCGGGTCGGCGTACCAGCCCGCCGGCACGTTCGAGTTCGTGGTCATGCTGGCACACTATCCCTCCAGCTCAGCCCCACCATCGGCCACCACGTCAGCCCAGCCACCGACCCGCCGCACCACCCCTGCCGCGAGCCCGGGCAAGCCGCCACGAGGCCGACAGGCAAGGCGCCGCGCGGTCAGGGCAGCTGCCAGGACACCGGCTCCGCGCCCTGCCGGACCAGCAGGTCGTTGACCCGGCTGAACGGCCGCGACCCGAAGAACCCCCGGTCGGCGGACATCGGCGAGGGATGCGCCGACTCGACCGACGGCACCTGCCCGAGGAGCGGGCGCAAATTGCGCGCGTCCCGCCCCCACAGGACGGCCACCAGCGGCCGCTCGCGCGCGGCCAGCGCACGGATGGCCTGCTCCGTCACCTCTTCCCAGCCCTTGCCGCGGTGCGCGGCGGGCTTGCGCGGCGCCGTCGTCAGGGCACGGTTCAGCAGCAGCACGCCCTGCCGGGTCCACGGCGTGAGGTCACCGTTGGACGGCCGTCCCAGCCCCAGGTCGGAATGCAGCTCGCGGAAGATGTTCTCCAGACTGCCCGGGAGCGGACGCACCTCCGGCGCCACCGAGAAGCTGAGCCCGACGGCATGCCCCGGCGTGGGATAGGGGTCCTGCCCGACGATGAGCACCCGCACCTCGTCGAAGGGCTGTTGGAAGGCGCGCAGCACGTTGCTGCCGGCCGGGAGGTACGTACGTCCCGCGGCGATCTCCGCCCGCAGGAAGTCGCCCATCGCGGCGATCCGTCCGGCAACGGGCTCAAGTGCCTTGGCCCAGCCCGGTTCGACGATTTCATGGAGAGGTCGTGCAGCCACGGCGTCACCCTACTGGCCGCCAGGTGGTCCGTATCAACCCGTGCCCCCTTCCCCCGGTCACCTTCGCCTCTCTCCGGTCAGCTTCGACCACGACGCGTACAGATCACGCCACCACCGGTCACCTCGCGACCGCCCGAGTCACCGGCACCGCTTCACGCCATCACCGCCGCCCGTACGCACAGCACGTCCGGCAGGTGCGCGGCGAGCTGCTGCCAGCTGTCGCCGTCGTCCGCGCTGGCGAACACCTCGCCGTTCCGATTGCCGAAGTACACGCCCGCCGGGTCCGCATCGTCCACGCACAGCGCGTCCCGCAGCACCGTGCCGTAGTGATCCTCCTGCGGCAGCCCCGCGCTCAGCGCCTCCCAGCTCGCGCCCGCGTCGGAGGTCCGGAACACCCGGCAGCGGTGCTCGGCCGGCACCCGGTCCATGTCCGCCGTGATCGGGAAGACGTACGCCACGTCGCCGCGGTGCGGGTGCGCGGCGACCGCGAAGCCGAAGTCCGACGGCAGCCCCGACCCGATGTCCGTCCACTTCCCGCCCGCGTCGTCGCTGCGGTACACCCCCCAGTGGTTCTGCAGGTAGAGGCGGTCGCGGTTGACCGAGTCCTGCGCGATCTTGTGGACGCACTGGCCGAATTCCGGGTCCGGGTCGGGCAGGAAGACCGCCTTCACGCCCGAATTGGACGGCGACCAGCTCGCCCCGCCGTCCAGCGTGCGGAACACCCCGGCCGTGGACACGGCCACCGTCACCGCGTCCGCGGTGCGCGGGTCGGTGATCACCGTATGCACCGCGAGGCCGCCGCCGCCCGGCACCCACTGGTCGTGCGAGGGGTGCTCCCACAGCGGCCGCACCAGCTCGAAGGACTCGCCGCCGTCCTCGGACCGGAACAGCGCGCCCGGCTCCGTACCGGCATAGACCACGTCCGGCGCGGCGGGGCCCGCGGGCTGCAGCTGCCACACGCGCTCCAGCGAACTTTCCGTGTACTCCGGGTACTTGACCGCCGGGTGCGCCGGCTCCACCCAGCTCTCGCCGAGATCGTCCGAGTGGAACACCGAAGGGCCCCAGTGCGCGCTGTCCGCGCCGGCCAGCAGCCGCGGTGTGGCGCGGCGGGTGTCGATACCGATCGAGTAGACCGCCTGGGCCGGGAAATGGGGCTCGCTCAGCTCCCACCTGCCCCGCCGTCGACGGCCGATGAACAGGCCCTTCCGGGTCCCTACCGCGAGCAGGACATCAGCCGCGTGGGTCGTCATGTCGATGCACCTCCGAACGCCGTTGTTCCAGGTACGAGTCAGTCTGCACCCGACCACTGACAACGGCCCTCGGAAGCGACATCCGCCCAGGTCGGACGGGGTGTGGCGGTTCGCGCGGAAGGCCGTGCGGCAGGTCGTCCGTCAGGTCGTGTAGTCCGCGTTGACGCGGATGTAGCCCTCGGTCAGGTCGCAGCCGTAGACCGTAGCGGCGGCGTCGCCGAGGCCGAGCCCGATCGAGATGTCGACCTCGTCGCGCCGCATGGTCTCGGCCAGCTTTTCGAGGGTGTCGGCCGCCGGCTCCTCCGGGTACACCTCGGTCTCGCCGAACCGTACGGTCACCTTCCCCGGCTCGATGTCCGTGTCCTCGGTGTTCTTGCCGATGGCCATGACGACCCGGCCCCAGTTCGGGTCGGCGCCGTGCACGGCCGTCTTGACCAGCGGAGAGTTCACCACGCTCTTGGCCACCCGCTTGGCCTGCGCGTAGTCGGCGGCCTGCGCCACCGTGACGCGCAGCAGCTTGCTCGCCCCCTCCCCGTCGCTCGCCAGCTGCTGCGTGAGGTCCAGGCACACCTCGGCGAGCGCCGCCGCGAACTCGTCCGGGTCGACCGGCCCCGCCGCCCCGTTGGCGAGCGCGGCCACGGTGTCGGAGGTGGAGGTGTCGGTGTCCACGCTCAGACAGTTGAAGGTCTTCTCCACGGCGCCGCGCAGCGCGGTGTCCAGCGCGGCGGGGGAGAGCTCCGCGTCGGTGAACACGTACGCCAGCATCGTGGCCATATTCGGCTCCAGCATGCCGACGCCCTTGGCGACGCCGACGATACGGGCCCGGCCCACGCTCCGGGTGCTGGTCTTCGGGCGGGTGTCCGTGGTCATCATCGCGCGCGCCACATCGAGGGGGCCCGCCTCGAAGGCCGCCGTGCCGCGCTCCGCCGTCGCATCCAGATGCGCGCGGATGGTGTCCATCGGGAGCGGCCGTCCGATCACCCCGGTGGACCCGATGAGCACGGCGTCGGCCGGGACGCCCAGTATCGCGGCGACCCGGCCGACGACCTCGGCCGCGTTCTCCTCGCCCTGCTTGCCGGTGGCAACGTTGGCGTTCTGCGCCAGGGTGGTGACGGCGCGCAGGCGCCCGCCGGCGGCGTGCGCCCGGCTGAGTACCACCGCGGGGCCCGCGAAGCGGCTGCGGGTGAACATCGCGGCGCTGACCGACGGCCGGTCCGACGCCACGATCGAGATGTCGTCCCCGTGCGCCCGCAGGCCCCCGTTCCCGGTGTACGCCCGGAACCCGACGGGCCAGTTCAGCTCGCCCGCACCCGTGCCCGCAGCCACGACTGAGTATGCATCAGTATGTGTCATGCGGAATATAGTTACGGGCGAGCTCCAAAGTGTCCAGCTATTTTATTGAGCGACTCCGCATGGATATGCGCAACGCGTCCGGCAAGCGTTACTGGCCCAGCACCCGCCCCAGCGCCTCGATCGCCGAAGACAGTTCGTCCTCCGTGATGGTCAGCGGCGGGGCCAGCCGGACGGTGGAGCCGTGGGTGTCCTTGACCAGGACGCCCTCCCGCATGAGGCGCTCGCTGATCTCGCGGCCGGTGCCGAGCGCGGGATCGACGTCCACGCCCGCCCAGAGGCCGCGGGCCCGGAAGCCGGTGACGCCCTTGCCGACCAGACCGTCGAGCCCGGTGCGCAGCACCTCGCCCAGCTCGGCGGCGCGGCGCTGGTAGTCGCCGGTAGCCAGCAGGCCGATCACGGCGGAACCGACCGCGGCGGCCAGCGGGTTGCCCCCGAAGGTGGAGCCGTGCTCACCCGGGTGCAGCACCTCCAGCACGTCCCGGCGGGCCACGACGGCGGAGACCGGGACGATGCCGCCGCCGAGCGCCTTGCCGAGGAGCAGCACGTCCGGGACGACGGACTCGTGCTCGACGGCCAGCGTGCGGCCTGTGCGCCCGAGCCCGGACTGGATCTCGTCGGCGATGAACAGGCAGCCGGCCCGCCGGGTCAGCTCGCGGACGCCGGCGAGGTAGCCGTCGTCCGGGATGAGGACGCCGGCCTCGCCCTGGATCGGCTCGATGAGCACGGCCGCCGTGGTCTCGTCGATCGCCGCTTCGAGGGCGGCGAGGTCGTTGTACGGGACGACGCGGAAGCCCGGCGTGTAGGGACCGTAACCGGCGCGCGCCACGGGGTCGGTGGAGAAGCTGACGAGCGTGGTCGTGCGGCCGTGGAAGTTGTCGGCGGCGACGACGATCGTGGCCTGGTCCGGGGCCACGCCCTTGACGTCGTACGCCCACTTGCGGGCGACCTTGATACCGCTCTCGACGGCCTCGGCGCCCGTGTTCATCGGCAGGACCATGTCCATGCCCGTGAGCGCGGCCAGGCCCTCGGCGAAGCCGGCGAGCCGGTCGTTGTGGAAGGCGCGCGAGGTGAGCGTGACCTGGTCGAGCTGGCGGTGCGCGGCCTCGACGAGCACCGGGTGGCGGTGGCCGAAGTTCAGGGCCGAGTAGCCGGCCAGCATGTCGAGGTACCGGCGGCCCTCGACGTCCTCGACCCATACGCCCTCGGCGCGCGCCACGACCACCGGGAGCGGGTGGTAGTTGTGCGCGAGGACGGGCTCTTCCGCGCGGATCAGCTCCGCCGAGGAGCGGGCGTCCGGTGCGGGGGGCTGCGTCGCGGGGCCGGCCGCGGCGGCGGAGAAGCGGGTGGGCGCGGTCATGAGCGGACCTCCTGGGTGCAGCACTTGATGCCGCCGCCGGCCTTGTGGAACTCCGACAGGTCGACGGGGACAGGAACGTAGCCGTGACGGGCGAGTTGTTCAACGATCCCCTCAGCCTGCGGGGCAACGAAGACATGACACCCGTCGGAGACGGAATTGAGGCCAAACGCCAGCGCGTCGTCCCGGGTGGCGAGCACCGCGTCCGGGAACAGCCGCCGCAGCACCTCACGGCTGCCGGGCGAGAACGCCTCCGGGTAGTACGCGATGTTGGTGTCGTCGAGGGGGAAGAGTGCGGTGTCGAGGTGGTAGAAGTACGGGTCCACGAGCTGCAGGCCGATCGTCGGGACGCCGAGGAACTCCTGCACCTCGCGGTGCGCCTCCCGCGTCGTGCGGAAGCCCGTACCGGCCAGGACGTAGCCGCCGACCGGCACGAGGTCGCCCTCGCCCTCGCACACCGCCTCCGGCGTGTGCACCTCGAACCCGGCCGCCCGGAACCACTTCTCGTACTCCACGGACTCCGGGCGGCGCTGCGGCGCATGGAAGCGCGCACCGAACACGCGTCCGCCCAGGACGAGCGCCGAGTTCGCCGCGAACACCATGTCCGGCAGCCCGGCCACCGGCGGCACGGTCTCCACCGTGTGGCCGTGATCGCGGTACGCCTGGACCAGCGCCGCCCACTGCCGCTGGGCCAGGGCGGTGTCGACCGGTGCGCCGTCGTGCATCCAGGGGTTGATGGCGTACTGCACGTCGAAGTACCGGGGCTCGCAGAGCAGGAAGCGGCGCGGGCGCGGCACTCGGGGCGGGCGCACGATCGTGCGCATCGCCGTCTCGGGCACGGGCTCGCCTACGGATACGGGCGCGGGTACGGACACGGGTTCGGGCACGGCGGGGTCCTCCGGTTCCGTGGACGGGCAGGGGGCGTCGCCCGAGTGACGCGGGGTCACTGCGGTGTGACGCAGGGATGCCCATAACGGTAGGAAGCCGCGGCTGTGCCGGACAAGGCCGGAACGCTGCGCACCGGTGCAGCGAACGTGCGTAAAGGGGCCGGTCCGCGCAGGGTTGCTGCGTGGCCGGATCAGGTGGTGCCGGTGTTCCCCGCGGGGCGGGCGGAGTCCGCGGGGGAGTCGGGGCCGTAGCCCTGTACCGCGGATGAGCCGGCGCCGGCCTCCGGGCTGTCCGGGATGAGGTGCGAGAGGACCATGTAGCTGATCGTCTTGCGGATGAAGGACTCGGTGCGGATACGTTCCAGCACCTCTTCGAAGTGCTCCACATCCGTCGCGCGGACGTGCAGCAGCGCGTCGGCGCCGCCGGAGACCGTCATCGCGGCGGTGATCTCCGGATACCGGCGGACGACCTCGGCGATGCGGCGGGGCGGGGCCGCGCCGTCGCAGTACACCTCGATGTACGCCTCGGTGCGCCAGCCGAGCGCGGACGGCCGGACCGTGGCGGTGAAGCCGGTGATCACGCCGGTCTCGCGCATCCGGTCCACCCGGCGCTTGACCGCGGTGGCCGACAGGCCGATGGCCGAGCCGATCTCGGCGAAGCTGCTCCTGGCGTTCGCGGTCAGCGCCGCGATGATCTTGCGGTCCAACTCGTCGAGCGGGCCGGGTGCGTGGGGCATGGCGGGTGGTTCCTCCGTCGCTGGGCGGGCCGTTCGGCCGCTGACGTCGCTGGGCCGGCCGTGTGGCCGCTGAGGGTCCCTGCGGGGCGCACGGACCACGCGGATCGTATGCGCCGCACGGAGCCCGCGCGCCCACTCCGGTGCGCAGTCTGCACGTCTCGCACCGTTCCGCGCCTCGTCACCTCACGTTTCCCGCATCCCGTACTACATCCTGTAGGGTTTCGACCGTGACCCTACAGGTTGTCGGATCAGCTGCCGGAGGAGCGCGTCATGCCCGACCCGTCCGACCACATCGCCCCCGCGCACGCCGAAGTGGCCGAGATCTGGCCCCGTGACGGCCGGATCCGGGTCCTCGGGCACGTCGTCGGCGTGGCTTCGGGGGCGGGCACGCTGGTCGCCCGGGTGCGCGACGCGGCCGGTACGGAACTGCGGCTGGCGGCGGAGGGCCGGGGCAACCGCTTCGAGGCGTCCGTCCCGCTGGACGCGCTCGCCTCCGCCACCCCCGAAGGCGGCGACCGGGTCTGGGACCTGTACCTGGTGCCGGACGGCTCTGACGACGCGCTCCGGCTGGGACGGCACCTGGACGACGTGCCCGGCAAGAAGAAGATCTTCACGTACCCGGCTCAGCACGCCGGCGGCCTGTGGATCGAGCCGTACTACACCGTCCAGGACAACCTCTCGATCACCTGCCGACGGGAGGAATCCCCGTGAAGATCCGCTTCCTGCTGCTCAACGCCTATGCCGTCGGCGGCACCGTCCGCACGGTCGTCAACCAGGCGAACGCCCTCGCCGGGGCCGGGCACGACGTCGAGGTCGTGAGCGTCCACCGGCACCGCGCCGAGCCCCGCTTCGCGCTGCATCCGAACGTGCGGCTGCGGGCCCTGGTCGACGACACGCGTCCGCCGTCCCGCTGGGCGCGCCCGCTGACGTACCGGCGAGCGCACCGTCCCAGCCGGCTCGTCCCCGAGGCCGAGGTCCGCTTCGACCGGTTCAGCCGCCTCACCGACCGGCGCGTCGTGAGCTACCTGCGCTCGCTGCACGACGGCGTGCTGATCACCACCCGGCCCGCGCTGAACCTCCTCTCCGCCCGCTTCACGCCCGCTTCCGTCGTCCGGGTCGGCCAGGAACACCTGCACTACTCCCACCACAAGGCGGACCTCGCCCGGGAGATCGGGCGCTGGTACCGGCGGCTGGACGCGGTGACCGTACTGACCGCGGCCGACGAGGACGCCTACCTGCGGCGGCTCGGTGACAGCGGCGTCCGCGTCGAGTGCGTCCCCAACCCGCTCTCCGAGGCCGCCCCGGAGCGTGCGGCGCTCGACCGGCCGCTCGTCGTCTCCGCCGGCCGGCTCGTCAAGGGAAAGGGCTTCGCGACCCTCATCAAGGCGTTCGAACCCGTCGCCCGCGCGCACCCCGAATGGCAGCTGCGCATCTACGGAGCGGGACCCGAACGCGACCGCCTCCGGGCGCTGATCCACGACCGGCACCTCTACAACCACGTGTACCTGATGGGCGCCACGCAGGAGTTCGACCGGGAACTGGCCAAGGCGTCCGTCTTCGCCCTCGCCTCCCGGCGCGAGGGGTTCGGCATGGTGCTGGCCGAGGCGATGAGCCACGGCGTCCCGCCGGTCAGCTTCGACTGCCCGCACGGCCCCCGCGAGATCATCACCGACGGCCAGGACGGCCTGCTCGTACCGCTGGGGGACACCCCGGGGCTGACCGCGGCGCTCACCCGCCTCGTCGAGGACGACGCGCTGCGCAAGAAGCTCGGCGGGCACGCCGTCGAGTCCGCCCGCCGCTACACCCCGGACCGTGTCCGGGCCCGCTGGGAGGCGCTCCTCACGGTCCTCCTCGCGCAGAAGGCACGGCGGGACGCGTGAGGCCGGGCGGACCGGTCGATGCCCGTGCGCCCTACGAGCTGTAGGGTATTGCCATGGTAGGCAGAAACCCTCGTGGCAGAGGGGAACGACGCAGCGCCGGCACGCTGGAGAGCGAGGTCCTGGCCGCCCTGTGGGCGACCGACGCGCCGCTGACCCCGGCCGAGGTGCACGCCGAGATCGGCGGCGATCTCGCGTACAACACCATCCACACGATCCTGAAGCGGCTGCACGACAAGGCGCTGGTCGTACGGGACGCGGAGGGCCGGCGGGGTGCTTACCGGCCGGCCAAGAACGCCGCCGAGCTGACCGCCGAGGTCATGCACCAGGCCCTGGACAAGGGCCCCGACCCGATCGCGGCCCTGCAGCAGTTCGTCACGGGGCTCAGCAGCGAGGAAGAGGCCGCGCTGCGGCAGTTCCTGGCGGAGGACCGCGGCCGGTGAGGATCGACGTCTACGTCCCCCTCGTGCTGTCGCTCCTCCTGGCGACGGCCGGGCCGGCCCTCGCGCGCCGCCTCGTGCCCGCCACCGCGGCGCGCGTCCTCACGTGCGCCGCCGCGGTCACCGCCGCCGCCTCCACCTGGGCGCTGCTGCTGCTCGCCGCCACCCTCGTCGGTGACCCGCCGCCGGGCGGGGCCGCACCGCGCCCGCACGGCCTGCACATCGCCGACCCGGTGCCCGAGACCATCGCGCTCGCCGCGCTCGCCGGGCTGGCCGCCGGCCTGGTCCGGCTGTACCGCACCCTCCGTGCGCACCGCAGGACCCGGGAGGCGCTGCGCCGGATCGATGCGGCCCACGGCGCGGACACCGAGCTCATCGTCGCCGCCTCGCCGGACCCGCAGGCGTTCGCCGTCCCGGGGCGCCCGGGGCGGATCTTCGTCACGTCGGGGATGCTGGCGGGGCTCGACGCGGACGAACGTCAGGTCCTCCTCGCGCACGAACGTGGCCACCTGCGGCACCGGCACGCCCGCCTCCGCCTGCTCGTCGACCTCGCCGCCGCGCTGAACCCGCTGCTCGCCCCGGTACGCGACGCCGTCGCCTTCCTCCTGGAGCGCTGGGCCGACGAACACGCCGCCGAGCGCACCGGCGACCGCCGCGACGTGGCACGCGCGCTCGCCCGCGCCGCGCTCCTCGCGCACCGGGGCGGCGGTACGGGCTGCGCGCTGCGCTTCTCCGGCCTCGCCATCAGTGACCGCATCGCCGCGCTCCAGGCCGCCCCGCCGAGTACCACCCGCGTCCTCGCCGTGGCCTTCGCGGGCCTCGCGGCCCTCCCGGCGCTGGGCGCGCTGGGGGCCGCCGACGCGACCGACGACTTCCTGACGCTGCTGCCGCAGCTGCTGACCTGACTCCGCTGCCACGAACCCGGAGCTCACTGGACAAGGCGCTCACCGGATCAGGCGCGCCGGCCGGGTGATCATGTACAGCAGGTACTCCAGCGGACCGCGCCGGAAGAACCGCTTCCATACGAAGGCCAGCGCCAGCACGCCCACGATGAATCCGGCCAGCACCAACGGCTCGCTGGAGTCGGGCATGTCGTCCGTGCCCAGCGCCCAGATGGCCACGATGTGCAGCGCATAGGCGGACAGGGACATCGCGCCGACCGCGGTGACCGGTGCGACCACCCGCCGGAAGCGCGGCAGCCGGTCCAGCGCGATCGTGCACCCGGCCACGACGAGGAGGGCGACGCCGGTGTTGCCCAGGATCGACGGGGTCGTCTGGCTGTGCGGCGCGGCCACCAGCAGCCACTCATGGAAGAGGTGGGTGGGGTCGCCGACGGTGTCGGACCACCAGGCCGACCCCGGCGCGTCGCCGTCCGAGCCCGCGGCGACGGCGGCGTACGCGTTCGGGACCAGGTGCAGGGCCAGCCAGGAGCCGCCGTAACCGAGCACCGCCAGCGCGGCACCGGTCAGGGCGAGCCGGGCGCGGACCACCTGCCGGGTGAGGTCGAGCCGCGCCACCGCCATCCCCGCGATCAGGAACGGGATCCAGGTGAGCACCGGATAGGCGCCGGTGAACAGCAGGTCCATGACGCCGTCCGTGTCACCGAGCCCGGACAGCGGGTCGTGGGCGATCACCGTGTCGCCCCAACTGCCTTGATCGAGCGAGACCTTGACCAGAAAGAGGTCCTGGGGGAGTACCAGCGCGGTCGCCGCGGCGATGAAGGCGAGCGCCCCGGCCTTCAGGCGGTACAGCGGGAGGGCCACGACGAAGGCCAGCGCGTAGTAGGCGAGGATCACATCGATCGAGGTGTCCAGCGCGGTCAGCGCCGTCCCCAGTGCCAGCAGGATGACGGCGCGGATCAGTACCCGCACGACCGCCTGCCGGCCCGCGCGCCCCGTACGGGGTTCGGGGCGGCCGGTGATGAGCACGATCGAGAAGCCGGCGAGCAGTGCGAAGAGAGCGGAAGAGCGGCCGCGCGCCAGCTCCATGAGAAAGCCCACGGGGCCGCCGTCCGACGGATCGGGGCCCACATGGGCGGCGAACATGCCCAGTACCGCGAGGCCACGGGCGAGGTCGACGCCGATCAGCCGGGTGGTACCGGCACGTGTGGTCGATGGTGACGGTTGGTCGGATGCGAGGGCCGGCCGGTCGCCCGCTGACACTGTTCGTGCCGGGGTCCGGGCGCGCGTCGGCAGGGGCACACCGCGTGCCCTGGGTAAGTTCTGCGACATACGCCCAAGATGCCGGTCTCCTCCGTAACGGGACACGGTTCACGGGGATTTGGTGACGCATCCGTCACTGCGGCGGTATCGTGCTGCGCCCTCCGGTGCCCGAGTGCACTCCTGATTTCGCAGGACGCTCCATGAGCACGCCCGGCGCACGCGCGCCGCCCGTCACCGGTACCTCTCTCCGCGCGCGCACCGCCGGATGACCCGCCCGGATGACCCGGAACGTGGCCGGATAGGCTGTTTCAACAGTTGTTGATTTTCCCGAGTCCCAGCTGCGCGTGTCCCTGTGCCGGCCGCGCGGCACCCGAGGGAGCGAAGCGCCATGCGCATCCTGTTCACCGCCCAGGCGAGTTACTCGCACCTCGCGCCGCTGGTGCTGCCGGCGGCCGAGAGCGCCCGGCAGGCGGGCCACGAGGTGGCCGTCGCCACCGGCAACGCCGTCGCGGAGCACATCGAGAAGCGCGGACTGACCGCGCTGCGGCTCCCGAACGTCGAGGCGATGACGGACGTACTGCAGCGGGGCGACGTCCGCCCGCCCGCGGCCATGCGCCAATTCGGCTCCGTCACCATCGAGTTGGACCCGGAGTTCTTCGCCACCGCCTTCGTCGGGCAGCTGGCAGGACCCTCGGCGCGCGACCTCGTCGAGGCGGCCCGGGACTGGCGCCCCGACCTGATCCTGCACGAGTCCACCGAGTTCGGCGGCTACCTGGCCGGCGAGCGCCTCGGCATCCCGCACGGCGCGCTGGACATCGCTCCGATGGCACCGTACGACCACCCGGCCGTCACCGAAGCGCTCAACAAGCAGCGCGCGGACCTGGGCCTCGGCCCGGTCACCGACCCTTGGCACGTCTTCCGCGCCTTCCGCGCCGGCGTCGTACCGGAGGAGTTCTACCCCGAGGCGAGCCGCCTGCCCAGCGCCCACTACTACCGCCTGCCGGCTCCCATGGGCGAACCGCCGCTCGACCCGGAGATCGCCCGGCTCCCCGCCGGCCGCCCGCTCGTCCTCGCCACACTGGGCTCGAACGCCACCCATTTCCCCGGCGGCGGAGTACTGCCCCTCCTCGACACCATCATCGAGACGCTCGGGGACCTGCCGGTCACCGGCGTCGTCGCGCTCGGCTCGGGCACCGACCCCCGGGAGTGGCAGGGCGCCCGCGCCGACAACGTCCACCTCACCTCGTTCGTCCAGCAGGAGCTGCTCCTGCAGTCCAGCGACGCGTTCCTCACGCACGCCGGCTTCAACGGGACCCGGGAAGCGCTCGCGGCCGGCGTCCCCGTGGTCGCCGTACCGCTCTTCGCCGAGCAGTCGTACAACGCCGCCCGGCTGCAGGAGATCGGCGTCGGCCGCCGGATCGACGTCCAGGACGTCACCCGCGAGTCGCTGACCGCCGCCGTACGCGCCGTGCTGGAGGACCGCACCCACCGCTCCCGCGCCCAGTCCCTCCAGCGCCGCTCGCACGCGCTCCCGGGCCTGTCCCGCCTCGCGGCGGACGCGGCGGCGGCGACGGGCGCGGCGGCCGCGGCGGGCTGAGGCGGCCGCGCGGGCCGGGGGCGGCTGATCGCTCGATGCCGGGCCCGGCCCGTACCGTGGGGACATGATCGTTCGTCCTGGTACGGGCCGGCGCCCGTGGTATCCGGCAGCGGCGGCGGTGTTCGCCGTGGGCATGGCGGGCACCACCCTCCCCACCCCGCTGTACGGCCTCTACCGTGAAGAGCTGGGCTTCTCCGAACTGATGGTGACGGTGGTCTTCGCCGTCTACGCGCTCGGCGTCATCGCCGTACTGCTGCTCGCGGGCAACTACTCCGACCGCGTCGGGCGCCGCCCCGTGCTCCTCGTGGCGCTGGCCTTCTCGGCACTCAGCGCCGTCTGCTTCCTGTCGGACTTCCTGTCCGGTTTCCCGTCCGGAGCCGGCCTGCCGTTGCTCTTCGCCGGCCGGCTGCTCTCCGGCTTCTCGGCCGGGCTCTTCAGCGGCGCGGCCACGGCGGCGGTACTGGAACTGGCGCCGCCCGAACGGAAGTCGCGCGCCGGTTATGCCGCGGCCGCCGCCAACATGGGCGGCCTCGGCTGCGGCCCGCTGCTCGCCGGGCTCCTGGCCCAGTACGCCCCGTGGCCGCTCGCCCTGCCCTACCTGACACATCTCGCGCTCATCGCCGTGGCGTGCGTACTGGTCCTCCTCCTGCCCGAGACCGTCGACCACCCCGAGCGGTGGCCGGGCCTCCGCCCGCAAGGCGTGGTGGTACCTCCCGAAGTACGCGGTGTGTTCGCGCCCTCGGCCCTCGCCGCCTTCGCCGGCTTCTCGCTCCTCGGCCTGTTCACCGCGGTGGCGCCCGCCTTCGTCTCCCAGACCCTCGGCGTGGCCAACCTGGCCGTCTCGGGCGCCGTCGTCTTCTCGGTCTTCCTCGGCTCGACGGCCGGCCAGTCGCTGACCGAAAAACTGGGCGCGCGCCGGGCACTCCCGGCCGGCTGCCTCGTCCTCGTGGCGGGCCTCGCCCTCGTCGCGGCGTCCCTCGCCGCCGAGTCCCTGCCGGCCCTGGTCGTCGGCGCCCTGTGCGGGGGCCTCGGCCAGGGCCTCGCCTTCCGCGCGGCCCTGACGTCCGTCGCGGCCGCGGCGCCCGCCGAACACCGCGGCGGCACGATCTCCACCTTCTTCGTCGTCGCCTACACCGGGATCTCCCTCCCGGTCGTCGGCGTCGGCGCCCTCACCGTCGCCCTCGGGCTCCGCACCGCGGGCCTGACCTTCACCACCTGCGTCGCCGTCCTCGCCGCCGGCACGGCCACCCACCTGCTGCGCGTCTCCCGACGCGACTGACCGGCAGCGGCTCCCACACGCAACGCCTCCCGCGCGCTGGGCCTCCCACGCGCGGGCCAACCTGCTGGGCCGAGTGCAGCAAAGCAGGTGTGCCGGGCCGGGCCCGCGGAGATCTCCACGCAGCGGAGCGTCAGCAACCCGCGCAGGGAAGGGCTCGGTACGGGAAGGGTGCGGCATGTCCGGAACACAGCAAGAGGACGCGGCACCGGCCGACAGCGAACCGCGCCCGCGGTGGACGCACACGGCGAAGGTGATCGTCAGCAGCCTGTGGTTCCCGGCGCTCTTCTTCTTCGGCTTCCTCTTCTGCTACCTGCTCGCCTTCCACAATCCCACCCCGCACGACATCCGGGTGGCCGTGCCCGCCCGGGCGGCGACCCAGGTACAGCAGACGCTCGACAAGGCCGTCCCGGGCGGCTTCGAGGTGAAGCCCGTATCCGGCGGTGACGCCGCCCTCCGGAGCGCGGTACGCGAACGCCGTGCCGCCGGTGCCTACCTCCCGGACCCGGCCCACCCCGCCCTGTACACCGCGAAGGCCGGCGGCTTCGAGATCGAGGCCGTGCTCCAGCAGGTGTTCACGCCGATCGCCGAGCGGGGCGGCGCCCGCCTCAAGCAGGTCGAACTCGCGCCCACCGCGCCCAAGGACGGGATGGGCACCAGCCTCTTCTACCTCTGCCTGGGGCTCACCATCCCCTCGTACATCATGGTGATGATGATGCTGCGGGCCACCGGCCTCAGCCGCTGGAAGAAGGTCGTCACCTTCGTCGTCTCCGGGGCCGTGATGGCCGTGGCCGCCTTCTACATCTCGCTCGCGATGGACTGCATCGTGGACCGGCCGATCTGCCTGCTCTACATGTTCATGCTGAGCCTGGCGGTCTCGCTGACCTGCTACGGGCTGGTGCCGTTCGTGCGGCAGTTCTTCCCCGGCGTGGCCATCGTCGTCTTCGTGCTGCTGTCCATGCCCGCCAGCGACGGGGCGATCCCGGTCGCGATGGTGCCGGCCTTCTTCCGCTGGCTGCATCCGTACATGCCGCTGGGCAATCTGGTCGACGCGCTGCGCAACGAGATGTACTTCGGCGGCGCGCAGCTCTTCCGCCCGCTGCTGGCGCTGAGCATCTGGATCGCCGTCGGTATCGTGCTCATCTGCATCGGGTACTTCTGGGAACGGCACCGGGTGAACGTGGCGCGCTCCGGCGGTGACGACGAACTGACCGCCTCCGACCTGGAGGAGTCGGTCGAGGACCCGACATTCGAGATGCCGCACCCGATGCCGGTGCGCGCCGCCACCCACTACATCGGGGCCTCCGAGGCGTTGCTGGCGGGCCGCATCCGGGACACCCAGTCGCAACCGCTGCACGGTGTACTGATCACCGTGACCACCACCGACGGACGGCAGCTGACGCGTACGCGGACCGACGACCACGGCGAGTACCGGCTGACCGGGCTTCCGGAGGGCTTCATCAACGTCATCGCCGGCGGGCCGCGCCGCATCCCGTCCATCAAGCGGGTCTATATCAAGTACGGGAGCGTCGCCCATCAGGACTTCGTGCTGCGACCGCGGCCGCAGGACCCGCCGCCCGGGGGCGCGGGAGCATCGGCGCCGGCAACGTAACGGCCTCGGCACCGGAAACGTAAGGAAAAGGTGAAGACTTCCCGTCGTACGATGTCCTTCGGAATACCCGCCCGTGCGGGCAAGTTCGTACTCGGCGAGCCCGCCACTCTTCCCGCTTCCGGAGGTCCCAGGTAATGCCCCAGACGATGGCCCAACGACGCACGGGCGGGATCGTCCTCGTCCTCGCCTTCGCCGGCATCACGGTCGCGGTGATGCAGACGCTGCTCGTACCGGTCATCAAGGACCTGCCCACCCTGCTGAACACCGCGCCGACGAACGCCACGTGGGTCATGACCGCGACCCTGCTCGCCGGCGCCGTCGCCACCCCGATCATGGGCCGGCTCGGCGACCTGTACGGCAAGCGCCGCATGCTGGTCACCAGCCTCGCGGTCATGGTCGCAGGATCGCTGATCTGCGGATTCACCAGTGAACTCCTCGTGATGATCGTCGGCCGTGCGCTCCAGGGCTTCGCCATGGGCGCCATCCCGCTCGGCATCGGCCTGATGCGCGACGAGCTGCCCCGCGAGAAGCTCGGCTCGGCGCTGGCCCTGATGAGCTCCTCCATAGGCGTCGGCGGCGGACTCGCGCTGCCGCTCGCCGCCCTGGTCGCCCAGCACGCGGACTGGCACGCACTCTTCTTCGGCGCCGCCGGTCTGGGCGTCCTCGCGATCCTGCTCACCCTGGCGGTCGTGCCGGAGAGCGGCGTCCGCGCCGAGGGCCGCTTCGACCTGGCCGGCGCGCTCGGTCTCTCCCTCGGCCTCGTGCTGTTCCTGCTGCCGATCACCAAGGGCAGTGACTGGGGCTGGAGTTCGGGCACCACGCTCGGCCTCTTCGCCGCCGCGCTGGTCGTGCTCGTCCTGTGGGGCCTGATGGAACTGCGCGCGAAGGCACCGCTGGTCGACCTGCGCACCACCGCGCGCCGCGAGGTGCTGCTCACCAACCTCGCCTCGATCACGGTCGGCGTCGCGTTCTACGCGATCTCGCTCGTCCTGCCGCAGCTGCTCCAGCTGCCGACCGCCACTGGCTACGGCCTCGGCCAGTCCATGGTCGTCGCGGGCCTGTGCGTGGCACCGCTGGGCCTGACGATGATGTTCACCGCCCCCGTCTACGCCCGCCTCTCGGCGCGGTACGGCCCGAAGCTCACCCTCATGCTCGGCATGCTGATCATCGCGGTCGGTTACGGCGCGGGGCTCGGCCTGATGAGCGCCGCCTGGCAGACCATCGTCATCTCGGTGGTCGTCGGCGCCGGTATCGGCCTCGCCTACTCCTCCCTCCCCGCGCTGATCAACGGCGCTGTCGACCCGTCCGAGACGGGCGCGGCCAATGGGCTCAACACCCTGATGCGTTCGATCGGTACATCCGTGTCGAGCGCCGTCATCGGCATGGTCCTCGCCAACACCGCCCACCACGTGGGGCCGGCGGCCGTACCCACCATGCAGGGCTTCCGCATCTCGTTCCTCATCGCCACCGCGGCGGTCGCCCTCGGCCTGCTGTTCGCGGTCTTCCTGCCGCGCAGCCGGACGATGTCCGCGCCGCAGCTGCTGGCCAGCAGTGAGGAGGCAGCCGAGCCGGCGCGGGACACCCGGGCGGTACCGGCGGTCCCGGGGCCCCGCGCCGGATTCCGCGGGCGCGTCCTGGACCCGGCCGGGGTACCCGTCGCCCGCGCCCGGGTGGCGTTGATCGACCCGCGCGGGCGCCGGGCCGGCACCGCGCTCACCGACCACGACGGCCGGTACTCGATCGCCGTCCCGCACAGCGGCGCGTACGTACTGGCCGCCATGGTCGCCGGTCACTCCCCGCGCGCGTCGTCGGCGGTCCACTCCGGCGAGGACCGGCCGGTCGAGGTCGACCTCGTCCTCACGACGGCGGCGGCGGAGCGCAGCACCGCGGTACAGAGCTGAGCGCTCGCCGGCTTTGGTTCGGTGGTCAGCCGAGGACGAGCGGGAGCTTCGCGGCCAGTTCGCCCAGCTCGGCGCGCTCCGCTTCGGTCGGGGCGCGCCGTCCGGTACCGACCAGCAGCGCGTCCTCGTCGGAGAACGACGCGGGGAACGCGGCCCCGGCGATCCGCTCCAGCATCTCGCGGGACCGGGCGAGCCCTTCGGCGGCCGGTCCCGGCGTGTCCGGGAGGTGCGCGACCAGGTCGAGGTGGTGCAGCGTCCACTCCAGTACGTACGCGGTGAGGTAGTCGCCCGCGGTGAGGACCATGTCCTGGGTGCTGACCCGGAGGTCCGGGTCGGCGAGTTCAGCGGCGCGGCCGGCCGCGGAGCCGACGTCGTCGAGGTGGAACTTGAGCAGCGCGGGATCGCCGTACGCGGCGGCCAGCCGGACGGTCAGCGCGTCGAGGGGGTCGTCGCCGGCCGGCGACGTTTGCGCGACGTTCCAGTAGGTCACCGCGTCGTGGGTCGGCTCCGTATCGGCCGGGGTCACAAGCGTGATCAGGACGTCCTGGGCGTCGATGACCAAGTGGCACGCCAGGTCCCGGACGAGCCAGCCGGTGCAGCCGGACGGCCGCGCGAAGTCCTCGTCCGAGAGCCCGGCGACCGCCGTGCGCAACGCCGTCCACGAGCGTGCGAAGAGATTCATCCCGGTCATCCCTGCGTCGCGTTCCGGTGGGCGGCGGCCGCGTCGCGTCCGGTCGCCAGGTGCCGCGTCACCAGCTTCTCGACCTGTGCGACATCGCGGTCCGCGAGGGCCTCGTAGAGCTCTTCGTGCTCCTTCGCCATGGCCATGAGGTCGTCGTGCTGTCCCAGCAGCCAGCGCATCCTGCTGCGCAATGTGCGCTCCAGCTCGTTCAGCAGCTCGTTGTCGGCCAGCGACGTCACCGTCTCGTGGAAATCGGCCGCCGCCCGCCGGGCCCGTACCGCGTCGCCCTCGCGCGCCGCCGCCAGCTCGGCGTCGAGGTCCGCGCGGAGCTTCGCCAGCCCGGCGCGGGTACGCCGCTGGGCGGCGAGCCGGAACGCCAGCATCTCCAGCGCCGACCGCACCTCGTCGAGGTCGGCGATGTCCGTCGGCGTGAACTCCCGCACCACCGCCCATGTCCGCGGACGGGGCGTCACCAGCCCCTCGTTCACCAGTGCCTTCAGGGCGTCCCGGATCGGCAGCCGGCTCACCCCGAGCTCCGCCGCGAGTTCCCGTTCGACCAGCTTGCTGCCCGGCTCGCGGACCCCGTCGATGATCTCGTCGCGCAACTGCCGGGTGACCCGCTCCGACTCGGGCTCGAACCCTTCAGACCCTGTTGTCATGCCACCGATTCTCGCACCGGCCCGGCCCATGCCCGGCACCCAGGCGCCGCTGGCCGCTCAGGCCGGTGCGTACCCCCGCTGGCCAGCGGGGGAGTGCGCCGTACGATTTCGGTGAGCGCCTGAACCGCTGCGTCGAGGGCGTCCCCACCACCTGACCGCCCGGCCCGGGTGTTACGTCAGCTCGCCGTCGCGGGCGACGACCCGGCCGCCGTGCACCACCATGTCCCGCGCCGGCATGTCCACCACGATCTGCGGTACGCACTCGCCGCGGAGCAGGAGGAAGTCGGCGGGGGAGCCGGGGGAGAGGTCGGCGCGGTCCAGGTGCATCACGTCGGCGCCGCCGTGCGACCCCGTGTCGTAACACCCCGTCAGCTCGGAGTCGAGACGGTTGTCCCGCACCCAGCCGAGCAGATGCGCGCGGTGCAGCATGTCCGCGTTGCCGAAGGGGCTCCACGCGTCGCGCACCCCGTCCGAGCCCAGCCCGACCCGCACGCCGTGCTCCTTGAGCCGCGCGATCGGCAGGACCAGATCGCGGCTCGGCGCCACGGTCGTCAGCGAGATGTCCAGGTCGCCGAGGTCGGCCGCCACCCCGGCCAGCTCCGCGTCGGACAGGCCCGGCAGACAGAACACATGACTGACCGTCACCTTGCCCCGCAGCGACAGGGCCCGGGTGCGGTCGATGATGCCGCGCAGCGCTGTGAGGCCCTGCTGGCCCTCGTCGTGCAGATGGATGTCCACGCCGATGCCGTACCGGTCGGCGAGGTCGAAGACCAGGTCGAGCTGTTCGTCCAGCGCGTGGTCAAAGCCGATCGGGTCGATCCCGCCGATGAAGTCCACGGTCCCGCTGCGCGCCGCCTCCCGGAGCAGCGCCGCCGTACCGGGCGCGCGGACGACGCCGTGCTGCGGGAACGCAACGATCTGTACATCGAGTGCGTGCCGCAGCCGCTCGCGCGCGTCGGCGATGCCTTCCACGCAGGTCAGGCCGTAGGCGGGGGCGATGTCGGCGTGCGCGCGCATGGCCCGCGTCCCGCGGGTCACGGCGTGCGCCATCAGTCCGTGCGCCCGCTCGGCGACGGACCGGCTCTGGCGCTGGAACAGCTCCACGTCCTGGGCGACGAAGTCCGCGATGCTGCTCGCCGGCTTGCGCGACTCCCAACTCCCGCCCCACGTCGTCTTGTCGGGGTGGATGTGCGCGTCCACCAGCGCCGGCAGGGCGATCCGACCGCCACCGTCGATCACCTCGGCGCCCTCCGGGGCCCGCCTGTCCGTGATGCGGCCGTCGACGACGACGAGGTCCACCGCGTGCTTCGCCCCGAAGGGCCGCACCTCACGGAAGACCACCGGGCGCGCGGGCCGCGCACGGTCCGCTGCCCGCGCCGGCGGCACGGCCGCGGACAGTACGGCGCCGGCGCCCGCGAGCGAGGCGGCACCCGCGAGAACACCGCGCCGGGAGGGCTGGGAGGGCGGAGGCGTCATCGGAACTCCTTCGGTGGGAAGGGACGGTGGGGGAGGCGCGGTGGTGCGGTGATACGGGGAGGTGCAGTGGTACGGGGTGGTACGGGAGGTGCAGTGGTACGAGGTGGTGCGGTGGTATGGAGAGGCGCGGTGGTACGGGGTGGGCAGTACGGGGCCCGTGCGCCCCGCTGCCGACGGGGGTGCGGCAGCGAAGCACACGGCCACCGGGCCACGCGTCGCGGCTACACCGGCAGACCCGCGCGCACCACGCGGCGCGGCTTCTTGAGTACGGAGACGTCGGCGAGCGGGTCGCCGTCCACCACGATCACGTCGCCCGCGAAGCCGGGCGCCAGCCGCCCCGCCGTCCGCTCCACACCGAGCAGCCGGGCGGCGCCCGTCGTGGCGGTGCGGATCGCGTCGAGCGCCGGCAGGCCCGCCGAGCGCATCAGCTCCACCTCCCGGCCGATGGGCTCGACCTCACCGCCGGAGGAGTCGGTGCCCGCCGCCAGCGGGACGCCCAGCTCGTGCGCGGTACGCACCGCTTCCTTGAGGGCCGGCAGATAGGTGCGGCCGCGCTCGGCGAGCACCGGGTCGGGCGAGTCGACCATTCCCGCGATGGGGGTCAGCGTCGGCGTGAAGTACGTCCCCCGGCGCCGCATCTCGTGCAGGGTGCGCTCGCCGACGAACGCGCCGTGTTCCAGGGACCGGATGCCCGCCCGCACCGCGTCGTCGCAGCCGCGCTCGCTGTAGCTGTGGCACAGCACGCCCTTGCCGCCGCGCCGCGCCGCCGCGACGATCTCGGACAGCTGCTCGTACGAGTACACCTGCGTCAGCGGGTCCTGCTCCGGCACGCCGGCGCGCTCGTTCACCCGCGTCTTGATCACGTCGGCGCCGCGGGCGAGGTTCACCTGGACGACCCGGCGCAGCGCCTCGGCCGACCGCACGCCGTCCTTCAGCCGCGCGAGCGGCGTGAGGTCCGGGTCCGCGAGCACCGTGTCGGCCAGGTCGGGCGTGACGAAGACGCCGGCGGCCCGCAGCCGGGGCGCCAGCTCGGGTGCCTGGCGGGCCAACTCCCGTACGGCGATGTCCTGGTAGAAGTTCGTGGAGCCGCTGCGCGCGCTGGTGGCGCCCTTGCGGACCGCGTCGCGCGCCTCGGTGGCGGTGTTGAGGTGGATGTGCGCGTCGACCAGACCCGGCAGCACCCAGCTGCCGTGCGCGTCGAGGCGCGGCGCGCCGGCCGGCACGTCGACCTTCGCGCGGGACCCGGCGGCGTGTACCACGCCGTCGCGGATCACCACGACGGCGTCCTCGATGACGTCACCGGTCGCCGGGTCGAGCAGCGTGCCGCCCTCGACGACCAGGTCGCCGCCGCGCTGCGCGCTCCGCGCCGGACCCGCGGCGGATCCCCGCGCCGGGGCGGCAGCCGCGCCCGGAGCCGCCGAGAGGGCGGCGGCCGTGCCGGCCAGGGCCGCGGCACCGGCGAGCACACCGCGGCGGGTGACCCGGCTGGGCGGGGGCGGGACGGACTCGACACACATGCGGGCTCCTCAGTGCTGTACGTGCAACCGAGTGCCATTTGGTATCCCAAATTTCAGCACGAGGCAAGGTTCCTTACTGATCACCGCCCGCGTATGGGGTGAGATGAGGTAGTTGCCCCCGCCTCGCTTCGTGAGCCCGGTATGCCATCGCGCGCGAACCCGACGGCGAGCGCCGTGAGTGCTGTGCGGTGAGCGGCGCGCCGGACGCCTGGCCGCGGCGGCTCCTCAGGTCAGATTCAGCCCGCCGTCGAACACGATGACCTCACCGGTGAGGTAGCTGTTGTCGATCACCGACGCCACCAGCCCGGCCACGTCGGCGGGCCGGGCCGGGCGGTGCATGGGCGCGCGGTCTCGCCACAGCTCGTGCGCCTGAGCCCAGTCCTTCGTCATCGGCGTGTCCACCAGCCCGGGGGCCACCGCGTTGACCCGCACCTCGGGCCCGAGCGCGGCCGCGAGCAGCCGGGTCACGTGGTTCAGCGCGGCCTTGCTCGCCGCGTACGGCACCGACGAGCCCTTGGGGCGCACCCCGGCATGGCTGGTGATGTTCACGATGCTGCCGCCGCCGGGGGACCGGCGCAGCGCCGGAAGTGCCGCCGTGCACAGTACCCATGGCGCGATCAGGTTGACCTCCAGCAGCTGCCGCCAGTCCGCCGGTGTCGCCGCGGCCAGATCGTCGTGCGGGATCGGCCAGCTGATGCCGGCATTGTTGACGAGCACGTCCAGCCGCCCGTACCGGCCGAGCGCTGCCTCGACCAGCCCCCGGGCCTCCTCCTCCACCGCCAGGTCCGCGCGTACGTAAGTCCCGCCCAGCTCCGCGGCCAGCGCCTCCCCGGCCTCCGTGCTGCGCCGCGAGTGCACGACGACCCGCATCCCGTCCGCCGCCAGCCGCCGCGCGACGGCCTCCCCGATCCCCGACGTCGACCCGCTGACCAGGGCGACGGGCCGGTCCGCTTGCTGTATTTCCATGCGGTGGATCTTGTCACGGCCCCGGCCGCGACCGCCGTACCGGCAGCTCCGTGGCCGGTAACCGTCCTTGGCGGCGGCGGAGCACCCACCTTCACCGCCATCTGCGAGAAACCCTCTCCCTGACCGGGGCCGCCGTCCATAGGCTTCCCGTGCCAGGCGAGCGGCGCCCGCTTTCCTCGTGACTTACCGAAGTGACTTACCGAAGTGACTCACCGAAGTGACTCACCGAACGGTTTACGGTTCACGGTTCACCGGAGGGACGTGACGACATGCAGCGGACAGCAATCGCCGCAGCGGTGGTATTGGCGGTGGCACTGCTCGGAGGGTGCGAACCGGCGGAGAGCGGGGACCGCGCCGTCGGGTGCGCGCGATTCGCACTCGCGGTGTCCGACGCCATAGGCGACCTGGAACATGCCGTACTGGAGTCCGCCCTCGACCGGCGGGCGGACGCGGCGGTGAATTCGCTCGACGCGGCGGTCGCCGAACTCACGAAGCGCTCGTCCGGCGCGGAGGTACGGGAGGCCGCCGCCGCGGTCGGCGCGGCGACGGACGAGGTACGCACGGCCCTGGCCGAGAACCGCAAACCCGATCTGGGCCCGCTGCGCAGCGCCGGCCTGCAACTGGTCAGGGCCTGCCCCAACGGAGCGGCCTCGTAACGCCCCACCGCCGCGAACGGCGGTGCCGCACACACTCGTAAAGCTGTTCCCCTCGGCCTCGGCGGGTGCGGAGATCGGTGACTTCCGGGGAAACCGGGTCCGGCGGGAGCGGTGTCTGGCAGAGTGCTGCGTGATGTGTGGTGTGTGGTAAGGGAGATCAGGGGATCTGATCCGGCGGGGGAGGCCATGCAGTCCGGCGACGTGACGCACACGCGTGAACACCGTGAATACTGGGATCCGACGCATCCCGTTCTGGAAATCCTGCGCGCCCGACGGGATTCGGGCAGCTTACCGGGGCAGCGCAGCGATGGCGCGACCGTCGCCCTCGCCGTCGAAGGGGGCGGCATGCGCGGGGTCATCTCTGCGGCGATGCTGTCCCAACTGGAGGACTACGGCTTCAAGAACGCCTTCGACGTGGTGTACGGCTGCTCCGCCGGCGGAATCAACGGCGCCTACTTCCTCGCCGGAGAGACCTGGTATCCGCTGTCGATCTACTACGACGACCTGACGACCAAACAGTTCGTCGACTTCTCAAGAGCGTTGCGCAGACGCCCGATCCTGAACCTGGCCTACTCCTTCGACCGCATCATGGAGCGGGTCAAACCCCTGGACTACGAGGCGGTACTGAGCTCCCCGATCCCGCTGGCCGTCCCCGTCACCGACGTCGACGCCCTGCGGACCGTCGTACTGCGGGACTTCACCTCCCGGGCCGACCTCAAGGCCGCCCTCCGCGCCTCCGCCTGGCTGCCCATCGCCGTTCCGGGCACGTTCCTGATGACCGACGGACGGCGGGCCGTCGACGGTGGAGTACTCACCGCGCTGCCGTTCCGCCTCGCGGTCGACGACGGCTGCACCCACATCCTCTCCCTCAGCACGCGGCCGATGGGGACAGGAGCCGCGGGCAGCAGACTCTCACCGCTGCACCGATACACGTATCTGCACCTCGAGCACATGCGCCGCGGCCTCGGGAGCGGCTATCTGACGGCCATCCGGCAGAAACACCGCGACCAGGAGTGGTTGCGCCGGCGGCGGACGGACACCGGGGACGGCGCCCCGTACGTCCTGGACCTCGCGCCACTGCCGTGGATGCCGGAGCTCAAGCGGCACGAGATGGACCAGCACCAGCTCCTCGAACACGCACGGAAGGCATACGGGACAGCGTTCTGCGCCACCGAGGGCAGGCCCGTCGAACTGATCCGCCGGGGAAGCATCCGTGCGATGCCCAGACTGATGGTGGTGGACACCGAGAATGGAGAACCGAGGGGCGACGCTGGACCTGCTGCTCCCCGCATTGCGAGACCTGACGGGGTATAGCGACCGCCAACTGGCCCGACTACGCGACTTGTTGGAGCTGACCGCCGCCGACGAGGACGACGGCCGGCCGGAAACCGCCCGGCAGCGGACCCGTCGCCTCAAGGCATGGCGGCGCATGCTGCAGGACATCCCGCTGGACGAGCGCTCCTTCGACGACCGGTTCGGACTCGCCGGCCGACAGGACACCATCTCCCGCCTGACCACCTGGTGCCTCGGATACCGCACGCAACGCGGCACCGGCGGACCGACGCGGCGGCGCCCGGCGAGCGCGGCCGACGCGCTGTTCGGCTTCGTGAGCCTGTTCCTGCTGACCCTGCTCGGCCTCGCCGAATCCGAGGCGCAGCGCTCGCTCCCGCAGCCATCGGCCGCCCCCGGTGGCAGCGGCACGGCGCTGACCCACGACTGCGGCGGGGTGTGCGGCGTACTCGTCGCGGAGGACGCGGTCGCGCAGGTCATCACCGAGGTCTACAGCCCGCAGGCGCGGTCCGGCACGCGCCGCGCGGCCGCGACGGTGGAGGAGTCCACCGAGCGCGAATGGCAGGCGATGCAACGCAAGCTGCGGTTCCACCGGCACGGCAGCACGTCGATGATCCTGCGCGGCACCACCGCGAGCGCGGTGCACGGCACCCGCCCGGAATTCGCCCTCAAGCTGATCCTGTACCCGTTCACCAAAATCCCGACGCTCACCCGCGCCACCCGCGAGTACGCGGAGACGTACGGCACGTCCGGCACCGGCTCACGGCATCTGGTGCGGGTCTGGGCAAGCTTCGACAGCTGGATACTGATGGACTTCGTCGCGGGCCGGACGCTCGCGGAAGTCATCCGCGAGGAACGCGAGGAAGCCGAACGAGAAGCGGCCGACACGGGCCGGGCGCTCTCCCTGCGGCTCGACCGGCTGCGGGAAAAAGGGCTGCTGCTCTTCGAAGCGCTGGAGGAACTGCAACGCGTCGCACGGGACGACACCGACACGGACACCGGCATCGGCCCCGACTCCGTACACGGACGCTTCACAGGCGTGCACGCGGACCTGTCCCCGTCCAACATCATCGTCTCCGACGCCGACGGCACCTTCAAACTCATCGACCTCGGCCGGAACTACCTCTACACCCACACCATCACCGGTACGGCCGGGGCCGAGGCCGCCTACATCGCTCCGGAGATCAAGGCCGGCGACGAGGAGAACACCCGGGCCGACCTCTACTCGCTCGGCCAGCTGCTGATCCTCTTCGGCAGCGGACGAGCGAGCCCGGATGGCGTGGTGCCGGACATCTTCTACATGCGCGCCGTGGAGCTGGCACGCTTCCTCGAGGACCTGATCGACGCCGCGCCGGAGCGACGGCTGCTCATCTTCTCCACCGGCCCCGCACCGGAATCCACCGGCACCGGCACCGGACCCGCCCCGGAATTCTCGTTCGCCCGGCTGAAGGAGAGTTTCCTGGCGGAGATCGAGATGGTGCAGGCCGCCGAACAGGGCGAGACCGACCTGCGCATCGAGACCGGCTGGCGGGCCCTGCGCGAGCTGCTCCGCCCGCTGGCCGGCGACCCGGGCCGCGAGTGGCGGCTGTGGCGCATGCGCAGAGCCCAAGGCGAACCCCCCAACGCGGACAGCAGTCACGGCAGAGACAACGGGCACGGCAGAGGGTTCACCAACTGGCTGCTCGCCTGGTCGCTGCTGTCGGCGCTGATCTGGGCGCTGACGAACACCACCGTCATCACCTGGCTCCTGCGCGACCTGGACCTCTCGTGGGGCAACAAGCTGGTGGAGCTGGTACAGCACCTCAGCAACACCCCCACCGGCCTCCCGATCGTCGACTCCTGGCGGCACAGCGACTACCGCATACCGGACTGGCGGGCCAACCTCCCGGCCCGGATGGTCGGCCTCTCGTACGCCATCGCGGCGCCGAAGTTCTACCAGATGCTCTTCTCCGGCCTCACGCCCCTCGCCATCGGATGGCGGGCCGGCGCGCTGAGCCGGCTGGCCCTGGCGACCGAGGTGGTCATGCGGATGATGGCCGTCGTACCGTGCGGCCTCGTCCTGGCGATCACCCTCGTCGAGCCGCGCTGGTGGCCGATCAACTCCGCGATCGGGCAGTGCCTGACCTGGCTCGTGAACTTCCTGATGCTGGCGTACGTCCGCGCGGTCATCGCCCGTTCGCGACAGCTCGGACTCAGTACGGTCGCAGCCGATGACAGCAAGATCACCGGCCTGTCCTCGTTCGCCCAGTGGGTGCCGACCTCACTCTTCTACGCCCTGGCCGTCACGACCATCGGCACCTGCCTCTACCTGCAGCTTCTCCATGACACCTACGTGTACGCGCTGGCCGTCACCTCGACCAACATCTTCCTCTTCTACGTCATCAAGTGCGGCATCGGCGGCCCGACGGTCCGGGTCGCCATCGTCCGCACCTGCCTGGCCGCGGAACGTGTGGGCAGGTGCCAGTAGCTACGCGGAGTACCGGAAGCCGCTGCGGTACTCGGTCGGCGTGGTGGCCAGTTGGCGCCGGAAGGCCCGGATCAGGGTGTCGACGGTACCGAATCCGCAGGCGCCGGCGATGCGGTCGAGTGTCGCGTCGGTCGACTCCAGCTGCTGGCGGGCGAGTTCGACACGGGCGGATTCGATATAGGCGGCCGGTGTCATGCCGAGTTCGGTCTTGAAGATGCGGGAGAGCTGCCGTTCGGAGACATGGGCGTGTTCGGCGAGCTCGGCGAGGCCGAGGGGCCGGGACAGGTTGCGCGTGATGTAGTGCCGCAGGTCCTCGATCCGGCGAGTGGTGGAGACGGGTTCGAGGGGTACGGAGAACTGGCTCTGTCCGCCGGGGCGTTTGAGGTACATCACGAGCTGGCGGGCCACCCGCAGCGCGACGGCTTCGCCGAAGTCCTCGGCGACCAGGGCCAACGACAGGTCGAGGCACGAGCTGATGCCCGCACCGGTCCACACGGCACCGTCACGGATGAAGATCGGGTCGGCATCCACGGTGACGGCGGGATGGTCGGCGGCGAGCTGGCCGGCGGTCGACCAGTGCGTGGTGGCACGCTTCCCGTCGAGCAGGCCCGCGGCGGCCAGGAGATGGGCGCCGACGCACACGGAGGCGATACGGCGTGACGCGCCGGCGAGCTGCTTGACGCGGGCGGTGACCTCCGGATCCGCGAGGGCGCGTACGCGCCGGTCGGCGTCGATGCGTACGGAGCCGGGCACGAGGAGGGTGTCAATGCTCTGCCCTGTGACCTCGTCGAACGTGGCGTCGGGCAGGACGCGTACCCCCGCCGAGGTGGTGACCGGCTCCAGCGTCTCGGCGGCCAGGAGTACGCGGTATCCGGTGCGGGTGCCGGTGCCGGTGCCGGTGTCCGTGTCCACCTCGCGTCGCAGCAGGGCGAAGACCTCCGGCGGGCCGGTGATGTCCAGCAGGTCGACGCCGTCGAAGACGACGATGACGACGAGCCGTTCCGATGCGGGCACGCGTTCCCTCCCAGGTCCCCAGGTGATGTCCGAATCTGCAAGTTGGGTGTCATTGCAGACACCGACGGCTGATCGTAGCGTCGTACGCATGACGACAACGACACTGCGCCGGCTCAACGGCTTCGACGAGACCCCGGCGACCCTCGCCGACGCCACGCTCCTCATGGTCGACTTCCAGAACACCTACACCCAGGGCGTGATGGAGCTGTCCGGCTGGCAGCCGGCACTGGACTCGGCCGCGGCGCTGCTCGCGCGGGCGCGGGAGGCGGGGACGCCGGTCATCCACATCGCCCACGACGGCGGTGCGGGCACCCCGTACGACATCCGCGCGGAGATCGGCGCCATCCATCCCAGCGTGGCCCCGGTCGACGGTGAGCCGGTCGTGGAGAAGCAGGCGCCGAACGCGTTCCACCAGACCGACCTCGAGGACAAGGTCAAGGCCGCGGGCCGCAAGAACGTCATCATCGCCGGTTTTATGACGCACATGTGCGTCACCTTCACCGCCGAAGGCGCGTTCCTGCGCGGCTACGCGCCCACGATCGTCGCCGACGCCTGCGCCACCCGGCCCCTGACGGGGGCCGGGGCCGAACTGTCCGCCGAGCAGATCCACCACAGCGCACTGGCCACGATCGCGGACCTCTACGGCGTCGTCGTAGAGCGCGGCACCGCCCTGGAATAGGCGTCCAGGATTAGCCGCCCTGGAACAGGGCGGCCTGGTTACTGCCCCAGGCGCATCAGCAGATGCCCCCGGCGGAACCGCTCGTCCTCGCCCGGCTCGCGCAGCATCCGGCCGATTTCAACGAACCCGGCATCGCCGGCCAGCTCGGCGAGGTCGTCGATCGGCCACCGGTAGGCCGTCGCCACTTTGTGGTCGAACGCCGTGACCGGCTCACCCTCCGACTCGAAGAAACCGAGCAGGAGGTGGCCACCGGGCGCGAGCACCCGCCGGAACTCGGCGAAGTACGAGGGCACGTCCTTCGGCGGGGCGTGGATGACCGAATACCACGAGACGATGCCGTCCAGCGTGCCGTCGGGCAGGTCGAGGGCGTCCATGGAGCCGACCTCGAACCGCAGGTCGGGGTAGGTCTCGCGGGCAAGGTCGATCATCACCGGCGACAGGTCGATGCCGAAGACGTCCAGACCGAGGTCCCGCAAATGCGCGGTCGTGCATCCGGGGCCGCATCCCAGCTCCGCCACGGGTCCGCCCTCGTTGGTCCGCACGAGCTCGGCGAACGCGGCGAGCACCGCGCGGTCCAAGGGGAGGGCGTCCAGCGCATTGCGGGCGAGTTCGAAGTACAGGCCGGCCACGGAATCGTAGGCATCCGCTGTCGCGCAGAGGTGCGAGGAAGGTTCAGTCACAAGCGAGGACATTAGAGCCTCTCCCGCCGCGCTGACGACCGCCCCGTCAAACGCGCCCCGCCCTGTCGGGCCCCGTCAACCAGCCCGTGGCGCCCACCACTTCGCGCGCTATGTCCACGACGGAACGCCCGTCGGTCGCCACCCGCGTGGTGCCCACGGGCGTCCCCTCGTCCAACAGCTGCCCCTTAAAGGCGCTGCTCTTCAGCTCGTCCTCCAGCTCCGAGCCGAGCTCCCGGCCACCTGAACGAGACATGCCGGTAGAAGAGTTGGGCGAATGAGGGCGGCGCCTGATTGAATGGGGTGGATGATCTTGAGCCGCTGTCCTCCGAAAGGTAACCCCTGATGTCGTCCGTCCTCGACCAGGTACCGACCACCGCTGTGTCGACGGAATTCCGCCGCCCGCCGGCCCGCCCCAAGACGTCGGCCAGGACGGCGGCAGGCCCCAGGACGGCGGCTCACGGCACGACACCGGCTCGTGGCACGGCACCGGCTCGCTCCACGACATCCGCTCGTACCAGGACGGCGCCTCGCCGCGCCGCCGCTCCCCTCGACGGCGCCGCTGCCGAGGTGCTCCGTACCATAGCCAACTCCCGTACCCCGGTCTTCATCACCGTGCACGCGAACGGGCGGCGCCGGTACGGCTACTGGCGGCCGTACGACTCCCGTACCGGCAAGGGAGGCTGCTACGCGGCCCTGCCCACCGACGTGTGCGACCGGCTGGAAGCGGCGGGGCGGATCACGTTCGGTGAGCCCTTGGTGGATCCGGCCAAGACGACGTACCGCGTGTGGGTCGCCGGCGCCCCCGCTGAGCCCTCTCACGCCCCTGCCCCTCGGCCCGCCCGCACCCCGGCCGCTGCGCCGGTGCGTCGCCCGGTAGCAACCGTGGCTCCCGTGGCTCCCGTGACTCCCAGGCGCGCGGTCGCGCAGCGGATCGCCGCATGAGCTGACGGTCGCAGCCGCGGCAACCGGCGCTGCGACCGGCCGTCCGCGGACGGCGAGAGGGCCCCGGCAGCACCGGGACCCTTTCGACGTCTTGTTGTCGGAGATCAGCTGGGCAGGCCCGTCAGACCGAGGAATTCACTGCGGGAGCGGCCGTCGGTGCGCAGGGTGCCGAGCAGGGTGGAGGTCAGCGTGCTGGAGCCGGTGGCCTGCACGCCGCGCAGGGTCATGCAGGTGTGTTCCGCTTCGATGACGACGCCGACGCCCTTGGGTTCCAGGTGGGTCTGCAGCCAGTCGGCGACCTGCTTGGTGAGGCGCTCCTGGACCTGGGGGCGGCAGGCGAAGTGCTCCACGACGCGCGCCAGCTTCGACAGTCCGAGGATGCGCTGCCCGGGGAGGTAACCGACGTGGGCGGTGCCGACGAAGGGCAGCAGGTGATGTTCGCACACCGAGCGCAGCGGGATGCTGCGCGCCAGGACGAGTTCGTCGTAGTTCTCGTCGTTGGGGAAGGTGGTCAGCTCGAACGGGCGGGGGCTGAAGAGCTCGGCGTAGGCCCGGGCCATGCGCCCGGGAGTGCCGCGCAGGCTCTCCGATGCGGTGCTGATGCCGAGCGCGTTGAGGAACTGGCCTGCGGCACGCTCGGCGGCGGCCAGGTCGACGCCGTCCGTGTCGTGGACGACGCGCAGCGCGGTGGCCTCGGATATCGGCGCCGTCGGGGCGTCGGGCGCGAGGTGCGCCGTGGTCGGTGCGGGCTGGGACATGTCAGCTCTCACCCACGCCCAGGGCAGTGAGCAGGACCAGGACGACGGTGATCACGGCGAAGAGGCCGTGCGCGAGGACCACCGGGACCGGGAAGTACCGCTCGGCGGGCTCGCCCTCACCTGTCGCCGTGGCGGTGCGGGTGGCCCGGTACGTGGGCAGCCAGCGGGCCAGCATCACGAAGCCGAGCAGCGCGACGGGGACGAGCAGGCCGAATGCGGTCCAGGCGAGCGCGTCGGTGTCGGTGATCGCGTAGATGATCCAGAACACCAGGCCGATCGCGGCCAGGGCGAAGTGCCCGAAGACGACCGGGACGGGCAGCCGGCTGCTGCCGCTGCGGACGCCGCCGCGGGAGAGCCAGGTGCCGAGCATGTAGAAGCCGCCCAGAGCGGTGATCACCCAGGTGATCAGTGCGGCGATGGTCATGAGGGAGTCCTTGTCCTTCAGGGGTGAGGTGAGCGGAGTGGCCGCACGGGGGCGGTCGTACGGGTGGGGTGGTCAGCCGGAGTGCCGGCCGGCGCGGCCGTGCGTGGGGACGAAGCCTTCGGCCTGCGTGCTCTCGTGCGCGACGCGCACCCCGTAGTGGTAGGCGAGCTTGCCGCCCAGGTAGCCCGAGAGGCCGAGGACGGCCAGGCTCGCGGCGTTCAGCGCGAGCATTCCGGCGCCGACGCTGCCGGTGGGTCCTTCGCCTGCCTGCCGCCACCAGAAGTTGCCCGCGTACGCGACGGTGACCAGCAGGTTCAGCGTCATGTGCAGCAGTGCGACGCGGAACGCCCGGGTGCCCGGCGGGATCGCGAACAGGTCCAGGAAACCCACCAGCGCGGCCACGAGCGCGCCGATCACTCCCAGCGCGATCAGCCACATGGCTCCTCGTGCCAGGAAGTCCGGGTCGTCCACGAGGTGCGAGGCGATGTCGAAGACCAGGCTGCCCACCCAGGCGCCGATCGGCACCGTCACCAGGATCGGGTGGAACGGATGTCCGTACGGGCCGGCCAGTGCGGCGCTGACCGGTCGCTTGGCCTGCTGATGCAACGCTTCGGCCTCATGCAGCGGTTCGGCCATGGCGGACCACCTCCTATTTCACCAACAAATCTTGGTCTTATTCGGTCCGGTGGTCAAGCGGGCCTCGTCGGAGCTCTGCCGACAGTGCTTCACCCAAGGACTTTGGGAGTTAGTGTGAAAAGGTGGCTTCTGACATGACCCAGCCGTCCTCCGCCGGTGACGTGACCCGACCGTTCTCCGCCGGTGACATGACCCGGCAGGTCTCCGCCGGCGACGCGGCGATCGAGTCCGTCAGCGTCCTCAACGAGGACTCCCGACGGCAGATGTTCGCCTTCATCCGGCGCGCCGGCCGCCCCGTCACCCGCGACGAGGCCGCCGCCAGCGTGGGCATATCGCGCAAGCTCGCCGCCTTCCACCTCGACAAACTCGTCGACGCGGGACTGCTGCGCGCCCGGTACGGCGCCCCCGGCGCCATCCGCAAGGTCGGCCGGCAGCCCAAGGTCTACGAGCCCACCGACGCCGACATCCGCGTCAGCATCCCCGACCGCCGCCACGAACTGCTCGCGGACCTGTTCCTGCAGGCGATCGTGACCGAAGGCGAGGACGAGAGCGCCGCGCAGGCAGCCGTCCGCACGGCCCGGCAGCGTGGACGGGAGCTCGGCCGGACCCAACGGGAGCAGACCCGCCCCGGCCGGCTGGGCGCCGAACGCGGCCTCACCGCCTGTGAGCGCATGCTCGACCAGCACGGGTTTGAACCCGTCCGCGAAGGCGCCGACGGGCTACGGCTGCGCAACTGCCCGTTCCACCCGCTCGCGGCCAAGGCCCCGGAGCTGGTGTGCGGTATGAACCACGCCTTCCTGACCGGCTACCTGGAGACCATGGAGATCACCGGCGTCCAGGCCGTCCTGGCCCCACGGCCGGGCGAATGCTGCGTACAACTCGGCCCCGAACAGGCATAACGCCCCGTACCCGGCCGTCGGGCGGGAGTACCCGAGCGAGCACGGTGCGCACCCACGTCGTAACCTATGGCCATGACTGACACCGCGAACCTGACTCCCGATGACGCGTTCGAGCTGCTGTTGGCCGGCAATCAGCGGTTCGTCGCCGGCACCCCGGAACACCCCAACCAGGACGCCGAGCGACGGGCGGCGCTGGCCGCGGTGCAGCAGCCCTTCGCCGTGCTCTTCGGCTGCTCCGACTCCCGGCTGGCCGCCGAGATCATTTTCGACCGCGGCCTGGGAGACCTGTTCGTGGTGCGCACGGCGGGCCATGTGATGGGTCCGGAGGTGCTGGGCAGCATCGAGTACGGAGTGGGTGTGCTCGGCTGCCCGCTGGTGGTGGTGCTCGGCCACGACGCGTGCGGCGCGGTGGCGGCCACCCGCAGCGCGGTGGAGGACGGCGCGACCGCGGACGGCTACGTACGCGACGTCATCGAGCGGGTCACGCCCAGCGTGCTGGCCGCGCGCGCCGCGGGCCTCACCGACAACGGCGAGATCATCGCGGAGCACACCAGGAACACGGTCGATCTGCTGCTGGACCGCTCCCGTGTCCTCGCCGACCAGGTCGCGGCCGGGCGCACCGGCGTGGTCGGCCTGACCTACAGCCTGGCCGACGGCAGCGCCCGGGTGGTCGCGGCCCGCGGCCTGAAGGCCGCCGAAGTCTGAGGGCAGTCGAAGCCTGAAGGCAGCCGAAGCCTGAGGGCTGCGACACCTCGGTCCGGGCAGGGCGGCTGACGCCCCGCCCGGACCGGACGTCAGCCGCCCAGCGGCACGTCCGCGCCGGTCAGGTCCGCGCGAACGCCGTCCTTCGTCACGGAGATGTCGCGAAGCCGCAGGTCACCGGGCAGGTCGTGGGGCAGCTGGGCGGAGAACTCCATGTCCTCCGCGACCCTCGGCTCCCGGACCTTCTGCAGGCCCTCGAGCAGCGACGGATCGATCCCGGTCGGCTTGAGCAGCGCCGGATGCGCGACGAGCGCGTCCAGCGCCCTGCCCTTCATCAAATGGTCCGGGCGGAGCCGCTGCTGCCCGGTCGCCTCCTGGAGGCCGCGCTCGTCCATCTTGTCGGCGGCGGGTGCGGTCAGCTGCAGACCGCCTCCCTTGCCCGGTGTGTACGTGAGCAGGCCCGGCACCACCAGCCGGGTGTCCGCCACGGTCAGCGCCACGCCGTGGTCCCCGGTGCGCCGCACCTGCGCCCGCGCCCGGACCGTGGCGTGCTTGCCGGCCACCGGCAGCTCGCCGTGGGCCAGTACCGTGTTCTTCTCCCGGCCCGGGGTCAAGTGCACCTGTGACGCGCCGACTTCGCGGTTCAGGTCGTCGAAGTCGAGGAGCACCTCGCCGCGCACCCGGCTCAGGACCGCGCCCTTGACCGAGGTCGGGAGGGAGCCGACGATCCGCAGATCGTCCACCGTTCCCTTCACCTGCGCGACGGAGACCCGCCCGGCTGGCACGTCGGGAACGTTGACCTCGACGCGGTCGAGACGGCCCGCGGCGAGCTGCGCGAGGAACGGGAAGCTGTCGATGTGCACTTCGGGCTCGGCGCGAAGCTTCATCGCTTCCTGCATCTTCTGCGCGGCCATGTTCTCGGCGTAGAGCACGGCCCAGCGGTCGCCGAGGGCGAGGAAAGCGAGCACGACGCCCAGGCCGACGACCGTCTTCGCGGTCCGCCGGACAATGCGTCGGCGGGAACGCCGGCGCCCGGGGGCCGCGTCGCCCGCGCCCGGGCCCTCGCCGTCCCGGTCCGCGCCCTCGTGGGGAGCGCGGGCCGCCGGAATGCGTGCGGTGGAGTCGGCGGGAGGTTCGTTCGAGATCACCATCACATGCGATCACACGACGCCCGCTACGGCCAAGTCACCTCCGTCCCACACGTCAATGCCCTGCTCAGCACCGCCTCTTGACGGCCCGACAGGCCCTGTTACCGTGGGCCGCGGCCAGTAAATGATCTTCACCCCCGACAGCGCTCCCGGGCAGTTGCCTTCGCTCTGCCGTCTCTCCGCTGTCCCTTTGCTCCCGCTCTGCTCCCGCTCCCGACGATGGATGCCGCTTCATGTCTTCTATGCCGTTCAACCCCGCTCCCGCCAACCAGGACGGCCAGCAGCTGAGCCTGTCCACGGCGGCCGCGCGGAATCTGGCGAGTACGACCAAGACCGTTCCGCAGATGCAGGGCATCTCCTCCCGGTGGCTGCTGCGGCTGCTTCCTTGGGTGCAGGTCTCCGGAGGCGCGTACCGGGTGAACCGCCGGCTCACCCACACCCTCGGTGACGGCCGGGTCGAGTTCGTCGCCACCGGCGCGGACGTGCGCGTCATCCCGACCGAGCTGCGGGAGCTGCCGCCGCTGCGGGCCTTTGAGGACGAGACGGTGCTGGGCGCGCTGGCGGAGCGGTTCGCGCAGCGCGAGGTGGCCGCGGGCGAGACGATCGTGGAGGCCGGCCGCCCCGCCGATGAGGTCGTGCTCATCGCGCACGGCAAGAGCAACAAGCTGGGCACCGGCAAGTACGGTGACCCGACGGTGCTCGGTGTGCTCGCGGACGGTGACTACGTCGGCGAGTCCCTGCTGACCGGCGCGGACGGCGAGTGGGAGTTCACCGTACGGGCGGTCACCGCCTGTACCGTGCTGAGCCTGTCGCGGGCGGCGTTCGAGGAGGTCCAGGGCCGGGCGGACGGCCTGCGCACGCACTTGGAGGAGGTGCGGTCCGCTTCCCACCTGGCGCAGAACAAGCGGGGCGAGGCGGCCATCGACCTGGCCTCCGGTCACGCCGGTGAGCCGGTACTGCCCAGCACCTTCGTCGACTACGAACTCAGCCCCCGCGAGTACGAACTGAGCGTCGCTCAGACGGTGCTCCGCGTGCACAGCCGCGTCGCCGACCTCTACAACGAGCCCATGAACCAGGTCGAGCAGCAGCTGCGGCTCACCGTCGAGGCGCTGCGCGAGCGGCAGGAGCACGAGCTCGTCAACAGCCGTGACTTCGGGCTCCTCCACAACGCCGATTTCAGGCAGCGCATCCGTACGCACAGCGGCCCGCCCACCCCGGACGACCTCGACGAGCTGATCTCGCGGCGCCGCAAGACCCAGTACCTGCTGGCCCACCCGAAGGCGATCGCGGCCTTCGGCCGGGAGTGCAGCAAGCGCGGGCTCTACCCGCAGGGTGTCGAGCTGGAGGGCCACCAGGTGCCGGCCTGGCGCGGCATCCCGATCCTGCCCTGCAACAAGATCCCGGTCAGCGCCGCCGGGACCAGCTCCATCCTCGCGATGCGCACGGGTGAGGAGGACCAGGGCGTCGTCGGTCTCCACCAGGCGGGCATCCCCGACGAGATCGAGCCCAGCCTCAACGCCCGCTTCATGGGCATCGACGACAAGGCCATCATTTCCTACCTGGTGAGCGCCTACTACTCGGCGGCGGTGCTCGTACCGGACGCACTCGGCATCCTCGAAGACGTCGAGATCGGCCACTACGGCAACTAGCCGCGTAAGTACGACGCACACTTCGCTTTCTGGAAAGGGCCGGGCACCAGTGGCGGCACCAGCAACACAGCCTTTTGAACTGCCGGACTTCTACATGCCGCATCCCGCGCGCCTCAACCCTCATCTGGAGGAGGCGCGGCGGCACTCGAAGCGGTGGGCCCGCGAGATGGGCATGCTCGAAGGCTCGGGTGTCTGGGAGGAGCGCGACCTCGACGCGCACGACTACGCGCTGCTGTGCGCGTACACCCACCCCGACGCGTCCGGCCCGGCCCTTTCCCTGGTCACCGACTGGTATGTGTGGGTCTTCTTCTTCGACGACCACTTCCTCGAGGTCTTCAAGTACTCGAAGGACCGGGCGGGCGGCAAGGCGTACCTCGACCGCCTGCCGCTCTTCATGCCGACCGACCCGGACGCGGTCGTCCCCGAGCCGACGAACCCGGTCGAGGCCGGCCTCGCCGACCTGTGGGCCCGCACCGTGCCGAGCATGTCGGCGGACTGGCGGGCCCGGTTCGCGGAGAGCACCGAGAACCTCCTCAACGAGTCGTTGTGGGAGCTCTCCAACATCAACGCCCACCGCATCGCCAACCCCGTCGAGTACATCGAGATGCGCCGCAAGGTCGGCGGCGCCCCCTGGTCGGCGGGGCTCATCGAGTACGCGATCGGGGCCGAGGTGCCCGCGCCCGTCGCCGCGTCACGCCCGATGAAGGTGCTGCGGGACAGCTTCTCCGACGCCGTGCACCTGCGGAACGACCTCTTCTCGTACCAGCGCGAGGTCGAGGAGGAGGGCGAGAACAGCAACGGTGTGCTGGTACTGGAGACCTTCCTCGGCTGTGGTCCGCAGGAGGCCGCCGACGCCGTCAACGACCTGCTCACCTCCCGCCTCCAGCAGTTCGAGAACACCGTCTTCACGGAGCTCGCCCCGCTCTTCGCCGAGAACGGCCTGGGCCCGGACCAGTGCGCGGACGTCCTCGCGTACGTCAAGGGGCTGCAGGACTGGCAGTCGGGCGGCCACGAGTGGCACATGCGGTCCAGCCGTTACATGAACGGGAGCGCGGCCGAGGGGAGTTCGGGCCAATCAGGGCTGAGCGGCTTCTCGCTCCTCCCGACCGGGCTGGGCACCTCGGCGGCGCGTCTCGGGCTGACGGGCGTGACGACCACCCGCCGTGCCGAGGCCGGCCGGCTCCGCAGCTTCACCCACGTCCCGCACCAGCGAGTGGGCCCCTCGCAACTGCCGGACTTCCACATGCCGTTCACCACCCGGCTCAGCCCGCACCTGGAAGGCGCGCGCCGGAACGTGGTCGAGTGGGGCTGCCGGATGGGCATGCTCGAAGCCCAGCCCGGCATCCCCGGCTCGCACATCTGGAACGCGGACAAGCTCGCCGGCTTCGACTTCCCGTTGTGCGCGGCCGGCATCCACCCCGACGCCACCCGCGAGCAGCTCGACATCACCTCCGGCTGGCTGACCTGGGGCACGTACGGGGACGACTACTTCCCCGTCGTCTTCGGCCGTACCCGGGACCTGGCGGGAGCGAAGGCGGCCAACACCCGGCTCTCGGCCTTCATGCCGGTGGACGGCTCCGCGCCGCCCGAGCCCGCCAACGCGCTGGAGCGTGGCCTGGCCGACCTCTGGGCCCGTACGGCCGGCCCGATGCAGCCGCAGGCCCGCCGCACCTTCCGCACCGCCATCGAGGACATGACGTCCAGCTGGCTGTGGGAGCTTGCCAACCAGGCGCAGAACCGCATCCCCGACCCCGTCGACTACATCGAGATGCGCCGGATGACCTTCGGCTCCGATCTCACCATGAGCCTGTGCCGGCTGGGCCACGGACAGCGGATCCCGCCCGAGATCTACCGCAGCGGCCCCATGCGCGCCCTGGAGAACGCCGCCGCGGACTACGCCTGCCTCCTCAACGACGTCTTCTCCTACCAGAAGGAGATCGAGTACGAGGGCGAGGTGCACAACGGCATCCTGGTCGTCCAGAACTTCTTCGACTGCGACTACCCGACCGGCCTCGCCATCATCCACGACCTGATGACCTCCCGGATGCGGCAGTTCCAGCACGTGGCGGAGCACGAACTGCCCGTCCTCTACGAGGACTACAAGCTGGACGCGGACGCCCGCCGCATCCTGGACGGCTATGTACGCGAACTCGAGAACTGGCTGTCGGGCATCCTGACCTGGCACGAGCGCTGCCACCGCTACAAGGAGGAAGACCTCCGCCGCGACCTCCCCACCCACCCGCGACGCCGCATCGACCTCCCCTCCGGCCTGGGCACCTCGGCCGCGCGCATCCCCCGCCTCACCGGGCGGCGGTGAGCCGGCCGAGGAACTCGCCGACCAGCCGCAGGCCGGTGCGGAGCGTCTCGGTGTCGTCCGCGAAGCCGATGCGTACGGTGTGCTCGATGCCGAACGCGGCGCCGGGGGTGAACATGACGCCGGTCTCCGTCAGCAGCCGGGTGCAGAACTCGTAGGAGCCGATGGGGGAGTCGTAGCGGAGCAGTGCGGTGGTGCCCGAGGCCGGCTTCACGTAGGTGATGTCGTCGCGGCCGCTGACCCACTCGTCGAGGATCGCCAGGTTGGTACGCGTGATCCGGTGCGAGCGGGCCAGTACCGCGTCCTTGTTCTCCAGCGCGACGCAGGCCAGCAGGTCGTCGATGCGTCCGACGCTGATGGTGGTGTAGTCGCGGTGGGTGGCGACGGCCCGCAGCAGGTCGGCCGGGCCGGTGATCCAGCCCAGCCGCAGCCCGGCCAGGGAGTACGGCTTGGACATGCTGCCGGTGGAGATACCGCGCTCGTACAGGTCGGCGATGGAGACGGTGAACCCGTCACCGGTCTGATCGACACCCCGGTAGACCTCGTCGCACAGCACCCACGCGCCGACACGCTCGGCGGTCTTTGCGATGCGCGCCAGTCCGGCGGCATCGATGAGCGCGCCGGTGGGATTGTTGGGATTGTTGACCGCGATGAGCTTGGTGTCCGGGGTGACCAGGCCGTCCAGCTCGTCCAGGTCGGGCAGCCAGCCGTGCTCCTCACGCAACGTCAGCCGGTCGACGCGGGCGCCGTAACTGTCCGGGATGGAGTAGTGCTGCTGGTAGGTGGGGACCACGGCGACGACGTGATCGCCCGGCTCGACGAGTGTGGCGTGCACGAGCGCATTGGCGCCGATGGCGCCATGGGTGATCAGTACGTTCTCCGGGCCCTGGGCCGTGTACAGGCCCGCGACCAGCGCACGCAGCCGCGGGCTCCCCGGGATCGGCCCGTACGTGAGCGGGGTGGCCGCCAGCTCGGCCAGCACCTCCTCGCGCCGGCCCGAGAGCTCCAGCAGCTCGCCGGTGGTGAGGGAGCGGACGCAGGTCTCGGCAAGGTTGTACCGGCAGGTCTCCTCGTACTCGTTCATCCACTGCTCGACCGCGAACTCACGGATCTTCACTGCGGCTGTCCCTTCGTGTCGTCGTTGCGGTGTGGTGGCGCTGCCCAGGACGGACGCCAGACCGGCTCGGGGAGCGGTGTCAGGGCTGCGAGGTGATTGATGACCGCCCGGAGTCCGGGGTGTGGATTCGCTCGGGGGAGGAGGAGCGAGAGCGGGTAGGCGAGCGTGGGATTCACGACCGGGATGCGGCGCAGGTCGTGGGTCGTCGGCCAGATGTACCGGTCGCGCGAGCCGACGAGCGTGGCCACGTCCGCGGAGTCCGCGAGGATGTCGAGGAGTACCTCGTCGCCGAAGTTCGGGCCCGCGGCGTCGACGCGGAGGTCGAACTCCGTGGCGAGCTGATCGTAGAACTCCGCCCATTCGCTGCCCGGCGCGATCCCCGGCACCCAGATACGGTGCCGGCGCAGCCGGTCCGGTGTCAGTGTGCGTGCGGAGGCGAGCGGGTGCCGCGGACCGACGAGGAGTTCCAGCGGTGAGTCGAACGCGTGGATCATCCGCACGTCGCGGGGGAGTGCGGCCGGGTCGGTGACCGAGCGGAACGAGGCGTCGATCTCGCCCGCTTGGACCGCGGCGACCGCCGCGCGCGGGTCGTTGACCCGGAGGGTGACCACGTCGAGGTCGGTTTCGGGATGCGACCGCCAGTACTCGTGCAGGACGACGGCCTGCGCGGATCGCAGGCCGAGCACGTCGATCCGCAGGGCCCGCGAGCCCGGCCTGATCGCGGTGAGGGCGCGATCGACCCCCGCGATGATGGTCCGGGCATGCGGGAGGAAGGCTTGGCCGTCGAGTGTCAGCTCGACTCCTCGGGCGGTGCGGGTGAACAACCGGACGCCGAGCCGGCGCTCCAGGGTGGCGATCCGCTTCGACACGGCCTGCTGCGTGACGCCTAGCTCGTCGGCCGCGTGCTGCAGCTGCCCGAGCTCGGCCGCGCGGACGAATGATCGCACCGCCTCGGTATCCATTGATCCAGCTTATCCGTGCACAACCGATGGTTGTGGTTCATGAGGAGCCGGTTGTTTGATCCGGCGACGGTGCGGCCGGTGTGATGCAGGGACCGAACATCGGTTGATGCAGAGATCCGAACATCGGTTGTCGCGGTGGTCGAGGTTGTTCAGGGGGAGTCGCATGCGCGTGCAGCTGGGGCGCGGTTTCGGTTGGCTGTGGTCGGCCTACACGGTCAGTACGTACGGTACGTGGATCGCCTTCGGCGCTTTCCCACTGCTCGCGGTTCAAGTGCTGCACTCCCCGGCATCCGCCGTCTCGCTCCTCGAAGCGGCCGGGCTCGCCGTCGCGGCGGTCGTCGCGTTCTCACTCGGGCCGTGGGTCGAGCACCGGGCCAAGCGCCCGGTGATGATCGCGATGGACCTGATCCGGTGCGCCGCGATGGCGAGTGTCCCGGTCGCGTACGCCCTCGGCTCGTTGTCATACGGACAACTGCTGGTTGTCTCTGTCATCTCCGGAACCGCGAACCTCGCCTTCACCGCCGCATCCGGCGCGTATCTGAAGTACCTCGTCCCCAGCGATCGCCTCCTCGTGGCGAACGGGCGATTCGAGGGCACGAGCTGGGCGGCCACCGCGACGGGCCCGCCCCTCGGCGGCGCGCTCATCGGGCTGCTCGGCCCGGTCATCACCGTCCTGGCCGACGCCCTCAGCTACCTGCTGTCCGCGCTCGGAGTCCTCCGCATCCGCGGCGGCGACGTCGCGGCACCCCGCGACCGGGCCATCCGATCGCGCGGAGCCGGCCTTCTCGTCGGCTGGCGCTGCATCCTCCGCGACCGCGCACTGCGGTGCCTGTTCCTCAACTCCATCCTGGTCAGCGGCCTCATCATGGCCACCGTCCCACTCCTGTCCGTCCTCCTGCTGGGCCAGTACCACTTCCCGGCCTGGCAATACGGTCTCGCCTTCGGCATCCCGGCACTCGGCGGCTTCGTGGGCGCCCGGCTCTCCGCGCGCCTCGTGACCCGCTACGGCCGGCACCGCGTCATGATCGTCTCCGGCTGGCTGCGGTCGCTCTTCCCCCTCGGTCTCGCGTTCGTCCGGCCCGGCATCTCCGGTCTCCTCACGGTGATCGTCGTCGAGGGCCTGCTGATCACCTGCATGGGCATCTACAACCCGATCTACGCAACCGAACGCCTGCAACGCACCCCCGCGGACCGGACCGCCCAGGTCCTCAGTACATGGGGTGCCTGCAGCAAACTCCTCCAGGCCGCCCTGATGGTGATCTGGGGCGTACTCGCCACCCTCACCAGCCCGCTCGCCGCGATCACCATGTCCGGCGTTCTCCTGCTCGCCACCCCGCTCCTGCTGCCCACACGGGGACTGTGTCGTGCGGAAAAGGCGCCGGGCATTGCGTAGGTTGCATTCCGTACGTGGTGGACAAGGAGGCAGAAGTGTCCGGGACGACGGTGGACGAGGTGATGGCCGAGCTGGCCGGGCTCGAGGACCCGAAGACACGCCGGGTGAACGAGAAACACGGTGACGATCACGGGGTGAACCTCAGCAAGCTGCGCGCGCTCGCCAAGCGGCTGAAGACACAACAGGAACTCGCGCACCGGCTCTGGAAGACGCAGGACACCGCCGCGAGACTGCTGGCGACGCTGATCTGCCGCCCGAAGGCGTTCGCGCGCGACGAGTTGGACGCCATGGTGCGCGAGGCGCGCACACCCAAGGTGCACGACTGGCTCGTGAACTACGTGGTCAAGAAGAACCCGCACGCCGAAGAGCTGCGCCTGGCCTGGCTCGCCGATCCGGACCCACTGGTCGCGAGTGCCGGCTGGGAGCTGACCACCGACCGCGTGACGAAGAAGCCCGCGGGCCTCGACCTCGCAGGGCTGCTCGACGTCATCGAGGCGGAGATGAAAGACGCCCCGCACCGCCTGCAGTGGGCGATGAACCACTGCCTGGCGCAGATCGGGATCGAGCACGCCGAGCACCGCGACCGTGCCCTCGCCATCGGCGAGCGCCTGGGCGTGCTCAGGGATTACCCGACCTCCCCGGGCTGCACGTCTCCGTTCGCGCCCGTCTGGATCACCGAGATGGTGCGCCGGCGGAACGGTGAGCCGGTGGCTTGACCGTCAGTCCGTGGGGCCCGGCCCGGGGGCGTCCTCGCTGCCCAGTACGTACAGCTCGGGGAGATTGACCACGATCGCCTCCTGCGTGCTGCGGGCGATCACCACGACCGCTTCGTCGTCCGGGCTGGGGTTCTCCTCGCGGTGCGGCACGTAGGGCGGTACGAAAATGTAGTCGCCGGGCGCGGTACGGATGCGGACCTCTTCCGGCGTGCCGGCGGAGTCGTCGAGGAAGACGAACTCCGGGTGCCCCTTGACCACGTGGATCGCCGTCTCGGAGGCGCCGTGGTGGTGGTTGGAGGAGGCGGTGGCGGGGGCGACGTGGGTCTGGCCCATCCAGATGCGTTCGGACCCGACGGTGTTGCCACTGATCGCGGCGAACCGCCGCATACCGCCCGTCTGCGCGGTGTCACCGTCCAGCGCGTCGCCCCGGACGTGATGCAACCGGGCCCGCAGCGGAAGCGCCTCGCCCCCGTGGTCATGACCCGGCAGATCGGGATGGAAGCCGTCGGGAGTGGACTGTGAAGGCATGGCGTTCCCGCTGCTCGGAAGGGCACCAGCCGACGGTACGGGCCGGTCTTCTGGCGCCGACCGTAGAGAGCCCGACGAAAGAACGTCAAGATGTGTCCACTGCGGCGGCCACCGCACCTGAGTACCGGTGCTCAGGTGTCCTGAGCACCGGGCAGGGAGCATTGCGTCATGCCTATGCGTAAACGCATTGCCGTTGCCGTTGCCGTCGCCGCCGTAGCTGGCGTCCTCCTCGTGGCAAGCTGCGGGAAGAGCGCGGATGACCTGTTCTCCAACCTCAACGGCACCCGTGCATCCCACTCGCACGACACCGATACCTCGGCCGCAGAAACACCACGGGCTGACGCGCCGCCGAACTACGCCGACAACAACCGCGTCCGACAGCCCGGCGAGATGAGTCCGCAGGACGAGAAACGAGCCAAGCAGAAGGCCACCGAGGTCAATCAGGCCCTGGAAGACCTGCGCCGGCGCGGCAAGGTCGAGCCCGCAGAGGTACGGCCCGTTATCGCCCGCCTCGCAGGCTCGGCCCACTTCTCCGTAAGGGAGCTGTCCAGCTTGCGGGCAGACAAGACCGAAGGCAGTTCTTACGGCATCTGGATCGGCGACACCGCCTGCGTCACCGGCGCCGTCAACAAGGACCGCGTGTGGGCCGACGTCAACGGCCATTACCCCGAGAGCCGTTGCCTGCCCCCGGCGCCCACTCACTGAGACGCCTTCAGTGTGGTGAGGGGGCTCGTCGGCCTCCTCACCACACTGTGCCGCCGGTTTCAGGGTGCCGGTACAACTGATCGTTGTGCCGACCCGGCGTCAGCGCGTCGGTTCGGCGCGGTGTCGGGCATCAGTGCTCGCTCTGCCAGGTGGCCGAAGAGGAGGCCGAAGGTGGTCCACAGTGTGAGCTGGATCGCCAGTGCGGCCAGGCGGAATTTCCACATGAGGGTTGCGGAGAAGTCCGCGGGGACCTCGTTCACCGCGGGGAGGAACGCGTACGCGAGGCCGACCACGAAGGCGAAGGCCGCCGAAGCCGCCACGGTCGCGTACCAGTTGCCCAGCCGCGGGGCCAGACGCCGGCCCAGGATGACCGCGCCGACCGCGAGCAGCACGCTGAGCGCGATCATCAGGAAGTACAGGGCGGTGCGCCGGCCCAGTGTGTCCGGGTCGCTCGCGGCCGGCGGGTTGGCCGGGTACTTGAGGAACGGGATCAGGTACACGGCGAGGAAGGCGCCCAGCGAAAGGAGCGCCGCGGTGGCCCGGGGGCCGAAGCGGCCGATGCGGCCCCAGGCGACGCAGAACGCCAGGGCGGCGATGCCGCCGAGCGCTACGCCGTACACGAGGACGCCCGTCGCCAGTCCGCTGGTCGCCTGCATGGTGCGGCTGACCAGTTCCACGCCGTGTTCGTGGCTGTGTGCCTCCTCGTATGCGATGGCCGCATCGATCTCGGGTTCGCCGAGGAGATAGGCCATGACCAGTGCGAGAGCGCCGGCCGCGAGGCCGGCGATCATTCCGCGTACGAGCAGCGCCCGTACGGAGATGGGCTGCATGATGTGCTGCCTCCCGTGCTCAGTGGCAGGGGAAGCCGAGCAGATGCCGGCCGTCGTGGACCCATTCGTGCACGCCCTCGCCGGAGAAGACCGAGGTCACGCCCTGCTCGGTGCCGACGAAGTAGAGCAGGACGAGCATGAGGATGCCGAAGAAGAGGGCCCAAGGTGCGATGGCCTTGAGGGAGATGGGGGTGATCGCCGGCGTTGCGGCGGAGAGGGAAGTGGGCGCAGCGGACTGAGCCATGGCAGTACCTCCAAGGGAACACGCGTCCCGGTCTTGGTGCCTTACGACGGTGCGGGGTCTGACTTCCCCGTCAGCGCCCGGCCCTCGGCAGTGAGGGACGGGACGGAGTACACAGTGGCGCGGCCGTACCGGAGTCTCACCGGCTTCCGTCGCACCGTCGTCATGTCCATGCGACCGTAGCGCCTGCGGGTTCCCGTGGCTATGGCGCGCGGGTGGGGCCGATGTGCGCCCTCCGCGCGCCCAACCGCCTTGCGGGGGTTGGCGGATGGGACGATCAAGGCGGGAGGTCCGAGGATGACGGTGCGCGTGATGTTGGTCTCACCAGCGCTGGGGGAGGCGCAGCGGCAGGTGCGGTTCGACGGGGGAGAGTCCGTGGACGCGGGCGCTCTCCGGCAAACGCGTGCCGTGGCGGCGGCCGTGCGCGCGGAGGTCGTACGGGCGGACATAGTACGAACGGACACAGTACGGGCGGACGCCGCACCGGCAGCGACGCGGTGCTATTACGGCGCGTCGGCACGGTGCCGCGAGACCGCCGTCGCTCTCGGGCTGGAAGCGGCCCGGGCGCCGGAGCTGGGCGATCTCGATGTCGGTTCCTGGCGTGGGCGGACCCTGGACGAGGTCACCGAGGCGGAGCCGCGGGCCGTCGCCGACTGGCTCGCGGACCCCGCGTCCGCCCCGCACGGTGGGGAGTCCCTGCACGCCCTGATCGCCAGGGTGGGGGCCTGGCTGGACGGCCGCTCGGCGGAGACCGGACGGATCACGGCAGTCGTGGAGCCGGCCGTGATCCGTGCGGCATTGGTGCACGCCCTCGGCCTGCCCGCCGCCGTCTTCTGGCGGCTGGACGTCGCACCGCTCTCCGTCACCGAACTCTCGGGCCGAGCCGGGCGGTGGAACCTGCGGTGCGGGCGCCCCCTTGGTTCCGGCCTCTCAGAAGGGGCGCGGCGGCAGTAGTACGGCGAGTTCCTGGGCCGCTGTGGCCAGGGCGGGGCGCAGGGCCAGCAGGTCCTCCGTGGGCATGCGGAAGGCGGGGGCCGCGACGGAGAGGGCGGCGTGGGCGATGCCGTCCGGGGAGAGGATGGGGACGCCCAGCGCGCGGATGCCCGGCTCGTGTTCCTCGTCGGCGAGCGCGTGGCCTTCGGCGCGTACCTTCTCGATTTCGGAGCGGAACGCGGCACGGTCGGTGATCGAGTGGGGGCCCAGCTTGGTCAGTTCGACGCTTTCGGTGAGCGATTCGCGTACCTCGGCGGGTGCGAAGGCGATCAGTACCTTGCCCATCGAGGTGCAGTGCACCGGGCCGTGCTTGCCGGGCTCGCCGCGCACGCTCACCTGCTGCGGTCCCTCGACGTGATGGATGTAGAGCTGCTTGTCGCCGTCCAGTACCGACATCAGGACGGCTTCCCGGCAGGTCTCGGCGAGCCTGCGCATCACCGGCAGCGCGACGCCCGCGAAACCGTGCGAGTGCGAGACGCGCTGGCCGAGCTGGTACACCCGTAGCCCCAGTGTGTAGTGCTTGGTGCGGGCGTCGAACTCCACGAAGCTGTCCCGGGTCAGGGACTTCAGGAGCCGGTAGCACGTGCTGGTCGGGAAGCCGGAGGCGCGGGCGAGCTCGGAGAGGGTGACGCCGGCCGGGCGCTCGCCGAGCAGGGTGAGGACGTGCAGGGCCTTGCCGACCATGTCGGAGGCCGGGGTGCTGGTGGACATACGGGCAGTTTCCCATACCCCTTCTCGCATGGCGGCAAGACTTTCTTCCATCCGAAAACAATCCGTTGACAGGCGGAAACGCGGGCGTCATTCTCTTTTCAGCTTGCGGCAGCGCTTGCCGCATCGTGGCAAAAACCCACTACCCCCCTGTCCTGCCGTCTCGGGAGAAAGGGCTCCTGGATGTCGACCCCGCAGCCCCCGGCCGCCGCACCCGCGCCCGCCGTCGCCGCCCTCAGCCGCCGGCGCTGGACCCGGCTGATGCCCGTGGTCTTCGTGACCTACAGCTTCGCCTACCTCGAACGCTCCAACTTCTCCGTGGCCGCCGCCGGCGGCATGGCCGACGACCTGCACATCACGGGGTCCGTCTCGGCCCTGCTCGGCTCGCTCTTCTTCCTCGGCTACTTCGCCTTCCAGATCCCCGGCGCCATCTATGCCGAGCGACGGAGCGTCAAGAAGCTCATCGTGTGGTGCCTGGTGCTGTGGGGGCTGCTCGCCACCGCGCAGGGCCTGATCCCCGACGTGCGCGTGCTGATGGCGGTGCGCTTCCTGCTCGGCGTCTCCGAAGCCGCCGTACTGCCCGCGATGGTCATCCACATCACCCACTGGTTCACCGCCCGCGAGCGCGGCCGCGCCAACACCTGGCTCATCCTCGGCAACCCCGCCACCGTCCTGTGGCTCACCGTCGTCTCCGGCTACCTCGTCGAATGGGTCGGCTGGCACGGCATGTTCATCGCCCAGGGCGTACCGGCCCTGATCTGGGCGTTCGTCTTCCACAAGTGCATCGACGACCACCCGCGCGACGCCAAGTGGCTCACGCCCGAGGAGCGCACCGCGCTGGAGGGCGCCCTCGCCGCCGAACAGGGGCGGCTGCCGGCCGGCGGCAGCTACCTCGCCGCGCTCCGCTCCCGCAACGTCGTCCTGCTCTCCCTCCAGTACTTCCTGTGGAGCCTCGGCGTCTACGGCTTCGTCTTCTGGCTTCCCTCCATCGTCCGCGCCGGCAGCGACGAAGGCATCGGCCTCACCGGACTGATCTCCGCGCTGCCGTACCTCTTCGCCTGCGCCGCGATGCTCTGGAACAGCCGCGCCTCCGACCGCGCCGGCTCCCGCGGCCGGTACGTCTGGCCCTGGCTGCTGCTCGGCGCCGCCGGCTTCTACGGCTCCTATCTGCTCGGCGACGCGTTCTGGCTGTCGTACCCGCTGCTGTGCATCGCCGCGGCCGGCATGTACGCGCCGTACGGCCCGTACTTCGCCACCATCCCCGAACTGCTGCCGCAGAAGCTGAGCGCCGCCGCCGTCGGCCTCATCAACTCCTTCGGCGCGCTCGGCGGCTTCGCCGGCAGCTACCTGATCGGCACGCTGAACGACGTGACCGGCTCCACCGCCGCTTCGTTCCTCACGATGGCCGGCTGCCTCGTACTCGCCGCCGCGCTGATGTTCGCGGTAAGGGCACCCCGGGCCGACACCGCCCCGGTGCCGCGGCCGGCACCCCTCACGAAGGACGCCTGACAGCAGCATGCGCATCGCCCGAATCGCCCACGCCGGCGGCATCGCACACGCCGTACTCGACGGAGACACCGCCGAGGTCATCGCCGACCCCTTCGGGGCCGGGGAAGCGGCGGACGGTGCCGCCGGCCGGGCGGCGCCCGTCTCCCCGGTCGCCGCCCGCCGGGAACCCGTCCGCCTCGGCCCCCGCCTGCCCCTCGCCGAGGTCCGGCTGCTCGCCCCCGTCCAGCCGCGCACGGTCGTCGGCATGGCCCACAACACCGGGCCGGCCGACCGCGAACTGCCGCCCCAGGCATTCCTCAAGCCCGCCCGCTCCGTCATCGGCCCGGACGAGCCGGTGCACCTCCCCGACGGCATCGGCCGCGTCGACGCCGAGGCCGAACTCGCCGTCGTCCTCGCCGCCTCGCCCGCCGGACACACCCCCGACACCGTCCTGCGCACCGTCTTCGGCTGGACCGTCGCCAACGACATCACCGCCCGCGACCTGCAACGCGACGACCCGCTGTGGACCTCGGCCAAGGGCCACCCCGGCTTCACCCCGCTAGGCCCCTGGATCGAGACCGAGCTCCCGGAACCCGACGACACCGAGGTGGCGCTCGCCCTCCACGGCGTACCCCTGCGCCCCGTCTCGACCCGCGAACTCGCCCGCGGCGTCGCCGAGATCCTCTGCTACCTCGGTGGCTTTCTGCCGCTCGGCCCCGGCGACGTGATCCTCACCGGCGCCCCCGGCGAGTACGGCCCGCTCCGCGCGGGCGGCCACGCGGCCGCCACCGTCGCCGGCATCGGCACCCTGACCACCCCTGTCCACGCCGGAGGCCCCCGTTGACCCCCAGCCCCCTTCCGCCGGCCCGCCTCGACGTGGTGACCTTCGGCGAGGTCATGGGCATGCTCGTCGCCGCCGACGACGGACCGCTGGCCGACGTCACCCACTACACCCGCTCCCTCGCCGGCGCCGAGATCAACGTCGCCACCGGACTCGTCCGCCTCGGCCACACCGCCGGCTGGGTGGGCCGCGTCGGCGACGACCCGCTCGGCGCCCACGCCCTCGCCGCCCTGCGCGCCGAAGGCGTGGACACCGCCCAGGTGACCGTGGACCCCGAGGCCCGCACCGGCTTCCAGCTCAAGAGCCGCGTCACCGAGGGCGACCCGGAGGTGGTGTACTTCCGCAAGCACTCCGCCGGCAGCCGCCTCGCGCCTTCGGAGGCCGCCGACGCCTACATACGCGGCGCCCGCCACCTCCACGTGACCGGCATCCCCGCCGCCCTGTCACCCACCGCGCGCGCCTTCACCCACCGCGCCATGGCCGCGGCCCGCGACGCCGGGCTCAGCATCTCCTTCGACCCGAACCTGCGCCCCGCGCTCTGGCCCGACCGTGCCGAGATGGTGCGGACCGTCAACGACCTGGCGGCTCTTGCCGATTGGGTACTGCCGGGACTGGGCGAGGGGCGGCTGCTCACCGGGGCGCAGGACCCGGCCGACGTGGCCGGCTGGTACCTGGCGCGCGGCGTGCGCCGCGTCGTACTGAAGGACGGGGCACGCGGCGCCACGCTGTACGACCGCACGGGCGGGACGTGGACGCAGCGCGTCCTCCCCGTACGGACCGTCGACACCGTGGGCGCGGGCGACGGCTTCGCGGCCGGGCTGATCAGCGCCCACCTGGACGGCCTCGGCCCGCGGCAGGCCCTCGCCCGGGCCGCCGCCGTGGGCGCGCTCGCCACCACCAGCCACGGCGACCGGGACGGCCTGCCCACCCGCGCCCGGCTGGAGACCTTCCTCCGCACCCACGCGGCCGCCTGAACCACCCCTGAACAGACCGAGAAATACGAGGAGTTGGCCCCATGGCCGTACAGCTGCAGATCGCCCTGGACCGGATGCCCCTGGAACGGGCGGTCCGGCTCACCGAGGCCGTCGCGCCGCACGCCGACTGGATCGAGGTCGGCACCTCACTGATCAAGCACTTCGGGATGCGCGCCGTGACCGAGGTGGCCGCGGCGGCCGGGAAGGTCCCCGTACTGGCCGACCTGAAGACCGCCGACGACGCGGTGTTCGAGTTCACGCTCGCGTACGACGCGGGGGCCGCCTCCGCGACCGTCCTCGGCGCCGCCGCCGACGCGACCCTGGACGCCGCCGTACGCGTCGCCGCCGGGCGCGGCGCCGAGACCGTGGTCGACCTGATGCAGACCACCGAGGAGCGGCGGACGGCCCTCGCCGCCCGGCTCCCGGCCGACGTCGTGCTGGCCGCACACGTCGGCAAGGACGCCCAGCGGGCCGGCGGCAACCCCGCCGACCTGCTCGGGCCCTGGCGGCAGGGCCGCCGGGTCGCCGTCGCGGGCGGCCTGACCGCCGCCGACCTGCCCGCCTTCACCGGCCCCGACGACATCCGCGTCATCGTCGGCTCGGCGGTGACGGCGGCCGCCGACCCCGAAGCGGCGGCCCGCGCCCTCGCCGCGGCCGCCGGCCGCTGACACCCGTACACCGGACGTAAGGAACCGCTTCATGCCCAGCAACGACGAACTCCCTGCCGCCGCAGCCCTCCTGGAGACCGTGCAGAAGGAAATGCGCGGGGTGCTCGCCTCGGTCGACGCCGCCTCCCTCGACACACTCGCCACCGTCCTGCTCCGCGCCCGCCGGATCTTCGTGGCCGGTGAGGGCCGCTCCGGATTCATGGCCAAGGCGTTCGCCATGCGGCTGATGCATCTGGGCCTGCCCGTGCATGTCGTCGGCGAGACCACCACCCCGGCCGTCGCCGCAGGTGACACCGTCGTCGCGGTCTCCGGGTCGGGGACCACGGCCGGGACCGTGCGGGTGGCCGAGGCGGCCGTCAAGGCCGGCGCCGAGGTGCACGCCGTGACCACCGCGCCGGACTCCCCGCTCGGCGCCCTGGCCGCCACCGTCCTGCTGCTGCCCGCCGCGACGAAGTACCGGCGGCCCGGCGAGGCGCCCAGCGTCCAGCCGCTGTCCAGCCTCTTCGACCAGGCCACCCACGTCACCCTGGACGTCGTGGCGCTCCGCCTCGCGAACCTCCTGGAGGTCGACAACGAACGCGCCCGCACGGCACACGCCAACACGGAGTGAGCGCCCGGGGTCAGTTCCCCGTCTGGTAGCCGGCCGTCAGCCGCGGGTCGCGGACGGCGACCGGCTCCAGGATGGTGTCGACGGCCTTGAGGACCTCCGGCTCCAGCGTCACGCCCGCCGCCTTGACGTTCTCCGTGACCTGCTCGGGCCGGGAGGCGCCGATGATGGCGGCGGAGACGTTGGAGTTCTGCAGGACCCAGGCCACCGCGAGCTGGGCGAGCGAGAGGCCGGCCTGCTCCGCGAGCGGCTTGAGCTGCTGGACGCGCTCCAGGACCTCGTCCCGCAGCCAGCGCGCGACGAAGGTGGCGCCGCCCTTCTCGTCCGTGGCGCGGGTCCCGATGGGCAGTGGCGTGCCCGGGAGGTACTTGCCGGTCAGCACGCCCTGGGCGATCGGCGACCAGACGATCTGGCCGATGCCCAGCTCCTCACTGGCCGGCACCACCTCGTCCTCGATGACCCGCCACAGCGCGGAGTACTGCGGCTGGTTGGAGATCAGCGGGATGTGCAGCTCGCGGGCGAGGGCGTGGCCCGCGCGCAGCTGGTCGGCGGTCCACTCGGAGACGCCGATGTAGTGCGCCTTGCCGGAGTGGACCACGTCGGCGAACGCCTCCATGGTCTCCTCCAGCGGGGTGCTGTGGTCGTAGCGGTGGGCCTGGTACAGGTCGACGTAGTCGGTCCGCAGGCGGCGCAGCGACCCCTCGATGGACTCCATGATGTGCTTGCGGCCCAGGCCCCGGTCGTTCCGGCCGGTGCCGGTCGGGAAGTAGACCTTGGTGAAGATCTCCAGCCCCTCGCGCCGCTCGCCCTGGAGCGCGGCGCCGAGCACGGACTCGGCGCGGGTCTCGGCGTAGACGTCGGCGGTGTCGAAGGTCGTGATGCCCGCGTCCAGCGCGGCACGGATGCAGGCGGTGGCCGCGTCCTGCGCCACCTGCGAGCCGTGCGTGAGCCAGTTGCCGTACGCGATCTCGCTGATGGTCAGGCCACTGCGGCCCAGACGGCGGTATTCCACGGTGTCAGCTCTCCTCTGTAGGACTTCTGCCCCTCCGGCACCATCCTGCCCCCCGGCTGCATGACTCCCGTGGCGTGGGTACTCGGCGAACGATCCCGAGGCAGGCGCGTGGCGCGCCGGCCTTCGTGCGTGTCTGTGATGACTCGGGCGGCCGTCGCACGGTAGAAGGACGGGTAACCGGGCCCCCAGCGCCAAGACAAAAGGAGGTCCCTTGAGTAGGAAGAATATCTTTGTCGTCGGTCTGGACGAGGGAAACCTGGCTGAGCTGCAGGCTCTTCCCGACGCCGCGGAATACACGTTCCACGGCCTGCTCACTCCCGAGGAACTGCAGGTCGGCGAGGTTTCCGTGCCGCAGCTCCTGGAAAAGGCGTACGGCATCCTGGACGCCTTCGAAGGCAGCATCGACGCCATCGTGACCTACTGGGACTTTCCCGCGAGCACTCTCGTACCGATGCTGGGCGAGCGGTACGGAACGCGTAGTACCAGCCTGGAGTCCATCGTCAAGTGCGAGCACAAATACTGGAGCCGGCTGGAACAGCAGAAGGTCATCGACGAGCACCCGCGATTCGGCCGGGTCGACCTCACGGCGGACGATCCGCAGCCGCCCGAGGGCGTGCGCTTCCCGATGTGGCTCAAGCCCGCCCTGTCGTATTCGTCGGAGCTGGCCTACGGCGTCAAGAACGAGGAAGAATTCAAGGAGGCGGTGGCGAAAATCCGGGAGGGTATCCACCGGGTGGGGCGCCCCTTCGAATACATTCTGGAGCGCGTCGAGCTGCCTCCGGAAATGGCCGGGGTCGGCGCCCAGGTCTGCCTTGCCGAGGAGGCCATTTCGGGAATCCAGGTGGCCGTCGAGGGCTATGTCCTCAATGGCGAGGTCGTCGTCTACGGGACGCTGGACTCCATCAATTACCCGGACTCCTCCTCTTTCCTGCGCCACCAGTACCCCTCCACGCTGCCCGCGGACGTCGTCCAGCGGCTGCGGATCGCCAGCGAGCGGGTGATGCGCCAGATCGGCATGGAATCGGCCACCTTCAGTATTGAGTTCTTCTACGACCCGCACACCGACGCGATCAATCTGCTGGAGATCAACCCCCGGCATTCGCAGTCGCACGCGCAGATGTTCCACTACGTCGACGGCGTGCCGAACCACCACTGCATGGTCAGCCTCGCCCTCGGCAAGGACCCCCGGCTGCCGCAGGGCGAAGGCCCGTACCGCAAGGCCGCGAAGTGGTACTACCGCTGGTTCACCGACGCGGTGGTCCAGGACGTGCCCTCCCCGGAGGAGATCGAACGCATCGAGGAGAAGATCCCCGGCGTCCGCATCGACGTGGTGCCGGAACCGGGAAAGCGTCTCTCCGACGCGCCGCAGCAGGACAGCTACAGCTGCGAACTGGCGCACATCTTCACCGGCGCCGACAGCGTGGACGAGATGACCGAGAAGTACGACCAGTGCGTGGCGGCCCTCAACGTCAGCTTCGAGGGCACCCCGCCGCCGGAGGACCAGAACGAGTGAGCACGGCCCGTCGGCGCGGCGAGCGCACCGGCACACCGGAAAGGAGCACGGCAGCCGCATGCAATTCGTGAGCGACCTGCCCCACGCGACGAAGGAAGAGGACCACGTCGCGATCCCCATGGCCGACGGCACCCGGCTCTCCGCGCGGATCTGGCGCCCCGTCACCTCCGACGGAGAACCGGTACCGGCGATCCTGGAGTACATCCCGTACCGCAAGCGGGATCTCACCTCCGTCCGGGACTCGATCCACCACCCCTACCTCGCCGGACACGGCTACGCCTGCGTCCGCGTCGACATCCGCGGCACCGGCGACTCCGAGGGCGTCCTGCTGGACGAGTACCTGGAACAGGAACAGGCCGACGCCGAAGAGGTACTGGCCTGGATCGCCGCGCAGCCGTGGTGCGACGGGAACACCGGCATGATGGGCATCTCCTGGGGCGCCTTCGCGGCGCTCCAGGTCGCCGCCCGGCAGCCCGAAAGCCTGCGCGCCATCGTCATCGCGTCCTTCACCGACGACCGCTACTCCGACGACATGCACTACATGGGCGGCACGCTGCTCTCGGACAACCTCGCCGAGGCCGGCACCATGTTCGCCTACGCCACCTGCCCGCCCGACCCGGAGGTCGTCGGCGACCGCTGGCGCGACATGTGGCACGAACGGCTGGAGGCCAGCCGCCCCTGGGCCCTGGAATGGCTGCGCCACCAGCGCCGCGACGACTACTGGCGGCACGCCTCGGTCTGCGAGAACTACGACGCCGTACAAGTCCCCGTCCTCGCCTCCAGCGGCTGGGCGGACGGCTACTCCAACGCCGTGTGCCGGCTGCTGAGCAACCTCGACGTGCCGCGCAAGGGACTCATCGGTCCCTGGTCGCACAAGTTCCCGCACCTCGGCGAGCCCGGCCCCGCCATCGGCTACCTCCAGGAAGTCGTGCGCTGGTGGGATCACTGGCTCAAGGGCGCCGACAACGGCGCCATGGACGGCCCCATGCTGCGCACCTGGATACAGGACAGCATGCCGCCCTCCACCTCGTACGAGGAGCGGCCGGGGCGGTGGGTCGGCGAGCCCGTCTGGCCCTCGCCGCGCATCAAGTCGAGCGTCCATCCCCTCAGCCGGCACCGCATCGGCCCGGCACGGACGGAGGACGCGGAGAAGCAGGACGACGACGCGATCAGAGGTGACGCGCTGACCGTCGAATCCCCGCTGTCCGTCGGTCAGTTCGCCGGCAAATGGGCCTCCTACAACGCGCCGCCCGACCTGCCGTACGACCAGCGCGAGGAGGACGGCGGCTCCCTCGTCTTCGACACCGAGCCGCTCACCGAACGCCTGGAGATCATGGGCACCGCCACCGTCGAGCTGGAGGTCTCCGCCTCCGAGCCCGTCGCCATGGTCGCCGCCCGGCTCTCCGACGTGGCCCCCGACGGCGGCGCCACCCGCGTGACGTACGGCCTGCTCAACCTCACCCGGCGGGACGGCAGCGGTGAACCGCAGCCCCTCGAACCGGGCCGCCGCTACCGCGCCACCGTCCAGCTCAACTGCACCGCACAGGCGTTCCCGGCCGGCCACCGCCTCCGCCTCTCGCTCTCCACCTCCTACTGGCCGCTGGCCTGGCCGCCGCCCCGCCCGGTCCGGCTGAGCGTCTACGAGGGGACCAGCACCCTCACACTGCCGGTCCGCCCCACCGACGTACCGGACGACGTGCCCGACCCCGCCTTCGGCGAGCCCGAGGGCACCGAGCCGGTCCCGGCCACCCAGCTGCTGCCCAAGGAGCAGCGCTGGGACGTCAAACGCGACCTGGTCAACTACAACAACGAGCTGGAGATCGTGAAGGACGCGGGGCTGGTGCGGTACGAGCAGCCGGGGATCGACGTCGGCCGCCGCGCGTACGAGCGGTACACCTCCGTCGCCGACGACTTCACCTCCGTACGCGGCGAATCGACCTGGACCATGCGTTTTCGGCGCGGCGACTGGGACGTGCACGTCGTCACCCACACCACCCTGTGGTCCAGCGAGGACTGCTTCTGCATCGACGCCACCCTCGACGGCTACGAGAGCGACCGCCGGGTCTTCTCCCGCACCTGGAACGAGACGCTCCCGCGCGACTCCCTGTGACCCGGGGTACCACGGGGTACCCGTCCCGCGCGTCGACGGAAAGGGGCGGACATGCGGTGTTTTGATGGCGGCATGGCGTGGGGCCGGGTGAGCGGCGTGGTCGAGGTGGCCGTGTGGTGGGCGGCGCTCTTCGCCCTCTGGCTGTTCCTGATCAGCACGGTCGACGCCCTCGAGATCCTCGTGGGCGGCCTGGTCTCACTGGCCGGCGCGGCAGCCGCCGCGGCCGCCCGCCGGGCGGTGACCGACCGGTGAACGCCTGGCTGGTGGCCGCCGCCGTCCTGATGGTGGCCGGCCTCGGCCCGGTCCTGTGGTGCGTGGCCACCGGACCGCTGCGCCGCCGCGTCGCCGCCCAGAACACCGGCACGCTGCTCGTCTGCCTCGTCCTGCTGCTGCTCGCCCGCGGCTACGCCCGCCCGCCGTACACCGACGTGGCCCTGGTCGTCGCTCTCCTCGGCCCGGTCGGCACCCTCGTGTACGCCCGGCTCCTCGGACCCGAGATGGGCGACGACCCGCAGCAGGGACCGCTCACCAAAGCCTTCGCGGTGCTCGCCACCGCGGCCGTCGTCCTGCCGCTGTGCGTCGCCGAGGGCCCCGGCCGCTCCCTGGTCAAACTCCTGCTCATCGGCGCGATCCTGGTCGGCGGCAACCTCATCTCCTCCAAAGCGCTGGCCGGTGCTCGCCCGAAGGAGGCGGACGACCATGGCTGACGTACTGATCGCCCTGGCGCTGCTGCTGGTCGCGGCCACCGCGACCGCCGCCGTCGCGGTCCGCGACCCGGCCCGCCAGGCCCTGGTCCTCTCCGTCCTCGGCCTCACCCTCACCCTGCTCTTCACCGTCCTGCAGGCCCCCGACGTCGCCCTCTCCCAGCTCGCCGTCGGATCTGCGCTGACGCCCCTGCTGATCCTGCTGTCCGTACGCAAGGCCCGCCGCCGCTCCCTCGACGAGGTACGCGCGGAAGAACAAGCCGAGGAGGGCGGCACATGAACCGACGGCTGCGGATGTGGGTGCTCCTGCTCGGGCTCGCGGGCACAGCGGCGCTGCTGGTCGCCGCCGCCTTCCGGCTCCCCGCCTTCGGTACCGACTTCCACCCCTACGGCGACCGCGCCGTCCGCGAAGCACTGGCCCGGCAGACGGCCAACGCGGTCGCCGCCGTCAACTTCGACCAGCGCGCCTTCGACACCCTCGGCGAGGAGACCATCCTCTTCGGCGCCGTCCTCGGCACCGTCGTCCTGCTGCGCCAGGCCCGCGACGAACGCCACGTCGATCCCGCACCGGCCGACGTCGCGGCACCCGTACGCCGCTACGCCCTCGTCCTGCTGCCCGTCACGGTCGTCGCCGGGCTCTACGTCGTCGCCCACGGCCAGCTCACCCCCGGCGGCGGCTTCCAGGGCGGCGTGGTCGCGGCCACCGCGCTGCACCTGCTGTACATCGCCGTGGACTACCGCGCGCTGGAACGCATCCGCCCCCTCGGCCTCTTCGAAGTCGGCGACGCGGCCGGCGAAGCCGCGTACCTCGTCATCGGCGTCGCCGGACTGCTGGCCGGGTCCTCCTACCTCGCCAACACGATCCTGCCGCACGGCACGTTCAACACCCTCTCCTCCGGCGGCACCGTACCGCTGCTCAACGCCGCCATCGGGATGGAAGTCGCCTGCGCGGTCGTCGTGCTCCTCGCCCGCTTCCTGGACCAGGCCGTCGAGATCGAAGGCGAAGGAGAACGGGAGCGGGGAGGGGAAGCGGAAGGGAAACGCACATGATGGACGTACTGCCCTACCTGGTCGCCGCGTGGGTCTTCCTCGTCGGCTGCTACGGCCTCGCCACCAGCCGCAACCTCATCCACGCCGTCGGCTGCCTGGCCGTCTGCCAGGCCGCCACCTACGTCCTGCTGCTCGCCGTCGGCTACCGCAAGGGCGGCACCTCACCGGTCTTCGCCGACTTCACCCCCGGCGCGCGCGCCGTCGTCGACCCGGTCGTCCAGGCCCTCGCCCTCACCGACGTCGTCGTCGGCGCCACCGTCACGGCCCTCCTCCTCGCCCTGGTCATACAGGTCGCCAAACGGCACCACACCCTCGACCCGGACGAACTGTCGGAGCTGCGCGGATGAACCACCTGCTGCCGCTGGCCGTCGCGGGACCGCTGCTGGGCGCCGCCCTCCTCGTTGCCGCAGGCCGCTTCGTGCCGCGCGTCGTCGCGGAGGCCGTCGGCGGCGCCGTCGCCGCCGCCACCGCGGCCCTCACGCTCTACCTCCTGCTCGCCGCCCCCTCCCCGGTGATCGAATGGGTCGGCGGCTGGACCCCGCGCCACGGGCACAGCGTCGGCATCGTCCTGCACGCCGACCACCTCGCCCTCGGCATGGCGGCGCTCGTCTCCCTCCTCGTCCTCGCCGTCCTCGTCTACTCCTGGCGCTACTTCGACGAACCCCCGCACAAACACGCCGGCTCCTTCCCCGCCCTGGTACTCCTCTTCCAGGCCGGCATGTGCGGCTTCGTCCTCACCGGCGACCTCTTCAACGCCTTCGTCTTCTTCGAACTCATGGGCGTCGTCGCCTACGCGCTGACCGGATACCGCGTGGAAGCCGCCAAGGCCGTCCAGGGCGGCCTCACCTTCGGCGTCGTCAACTCCCTCGGCGCCTACGCCATGCTGCTGGGCATCGGCCTGCTGTACTCCCGCACCGGCGAGCTCGCCATGCGGCACATCGGCTCCGCGCTCGACGCCCGCGGCGGCCCCGACGCACTCGTCCTCGCCGCCTTCGTCCTCCTCCTCACCGGCCTGCTCGTCAAGGCCGCCGCCGTCCCCTTCCACTTCTGGCTCCCCGACGCGCACGCCGTGGCGCCGACCCCGGTGTGCATGCTGCTCTCCGGCGTCATGGTCGAACTCGGCGTGTACGGCACGGCACGCGTGTACTGGACGGTCTTCGCCGGCCCCGGCGGCATCCCGCCCGAAGCCGTCACCCGCACCCTCCTCACCTTCGGCGTGCTCTCCGCCGCCGTCGGCGCGGTCATGTGCTGGTACCAGCGCCACGTCAAACGGCTGCTGGCCTACTCCACGGTCGCCCACACCGGCCTCTTCCTCATCGGCCTCGGACTGCTGAAGCCCGAGGCGACGGGCGGCATCGCGCTGTACGTCCTCGGGCACGCGGGCGTGAAGGCGGCGCTCTTCGCGTGCGCGGGCATCCTGCTGGACCGCTACGGCTCCATCGACGAGTACGAACTGCACGGCCGCGCCACCGAACTACGCCTGACCGCCGGTTACTTCGTCGTGGGCGGACTGGCGCTCGCCGGGCTGCCGCCGTTCGGTACGGGGCTGGGCAAGGCCGTCACGGAAGAGGCCGCGGGGCCCTGGCTCACCGCCGTCTTCGTCCTCGTCTCCGCGGTCACCGGGGGAGCGGTACTGCGCGTCGCCGCCCGCGTCTTCGGCGGCCTCGGCCCGGCCCCGGCGGACGACGCGGAGTGCGAGACCAGCGGCGAACGCGAACAGCCGGAGACCGAACAGCAGTTGACCCGGGTCCCCGACACCATGCTGGCCGTCCCGGGTGCACTGCTCGCCGGGGCGGTCCTGGTGGGCGTGGTACCGGCCGTCCGCGCCGCGGTGGGGAGCGCGGCGGACGAGGCGACGGCCGGGGTGACCGTGGTCCCCGTACCACCGCACTGGTCGGCCGCCGGACTGCTGCTCGGCGTACTCTCCGCGGCCCTCGCCACCGCCCTCGCGGTCCTCGCCGTCCGCCGCCCCCAGCACACCCGCAGCCGCCACTGGATCGACCCACTGCGCCGCCTCCACTCCGGCCACATCGGCGACTATGTCGCCTGGACCGTCGCGGGGACGGCACTGCTGGGGGCGCTGGCGTTGTCGGGAGTCCTCTAAGCCCCCGTGTCCTGGAGGGACTTCACCAGGCCGGTGACAAGGTTCGCCCGCTCCGCCATGGCGTCGACCACCAGGTACTCGTGATCCGCGTGTGCGCCGCCGCCGACCGCTCCCAGGCCGTCGAGCGTCGGCACCCCGAGCGCGGCCGTGAAGTTGCCGTCGCTGCCGCCGCCGACCGCGGTTCCTTCGATGCCGGGCAGCAACTGCTGCGCCAGCGCGAAGAGTTGGGCCGACGCCGCCTCGGGCATCGGGGGACGGCCGACGGCTCCCTCGACCGTGATCTCCGCCCCTTCGAGATGCGGGGCCAGTGCCGCGAACGCGGATTCGATGCGTTCCTTCTCGTCGGCCGACTCGACGCGGACGTCGACGGTGAGGGTGGCCTCGGCGGGGACGACGTTGTCCAGGGTGCCGGCGGACGCGACGGTCGGGGTGACGGTTGTGCCGATCTCGGGCCGGCCGAGCGCCGCGATGTCCAGTACCTGGTGTGCCGCCTCGACCAGGGCGTTGATGCCGGCCGCGGGCTCCAGGCCGGCGTGCGAGGCCCGGCCCGCGATCGACACCTGGAACGTCCCGCAGCCCTTGCGGCCGGTCTTGAGGGCGCCGCCCTCAGCAGCGCCCTCCAGTACGAGCACAGCGCCACAGGCCAGGGCCCGCTCTTCGAGAAGGGCGCGGGAGGAACGGGAGCCGACCTCCTCGTCGGCGGTCACCAGGATCTCCACACCCGAGCGGTCGTCCAGCGCCGCCACGCCATGAATCGCCTGCACCAGACCGCCGAGCATGTCGAAGACCCCGGGACCGGTCGCCCGCCCGCCCTCGACCCCGAACGGCCGGCGCGCAAGGGTGCCCAGCGGAAACACCGTGTCGTGGTGACCGAGGATCAGTACACGGGGATCGCCACCGCCCGACCAGTGGACATGCGGCCCGGCCTCGCTCTCGACGAGGGCGGCCTGCCCGCCGAGGCGGCTCTCGATGACCGCGGCGACAGCCTTGGCCGATGCCGTCAGGGCAGCGACATCGCGCGACGGCGACTCGACTTCGACGAGCGTCCTGAGATCATCGAGCATCGCGTCCACACGCACGGGAACGGCCTGGTGCATCATCATGCGGCCAGCCTATGGGCACACCGCGAAGGGCCGGTGACCTAGCCCCCGCCCCTCCCGTCCGCCGCCGGCGCCTCCCATGCCGACGAGCCGCTGGGGGAGCCGGCCGGGGCCTCCGTGATGTCCAGGAAGACATGGTCGGCCTGCGGCCAGGTGCGCTCGACCTCGCGCTTGATCCGTACGCACACCAGCTCCACCCGCTCGCTGTCCAGCCCCGGCGCCAGGTCGATCCGGGCCGCCAGCAGCCAGGACTCCTCCCCGAGCCGCATCGTCAGCAGCTCCGCCACGTTGTCCACCTCCGGCTGCCCGATCAGCAGCTCCCGGATGTTCTCCCGCAGCCCCGCATCGACCGACTCACCGATCAGATGGTCGCGCGCCTCCTTGCCGAGCCGGTACGCCACGTACACCAGCAGCAGCCCGATCGCGAACGACGCCGACGCCTCCCACACCACCTCGCCCGTGAGCAGGTGCAGCACCATCCCGGCCGCCGCCAGCAGCACGCCGAGCACCGCGGCGCCGTCCTCCGCGAGGACCGTGCGCAGCGCCGGATCGCCGCCGCCGTCCTTCTGCACGCGCAGCTGGTACACCGCCCTGACCAGCGAACTTCCCTCGGCGACGAAGGCCACGCCGAGCACGATCAGCCCCGCCGTATAGCCGCTGGGCGACTCCTGCGAGCCCTCGTGCAGCGCGCTGACCCCCTGGAAGAAGGAGAAGCAGCCGCCCATCACGAAGATGCCGACCGCGGCCAGCAGCGCCCAGAAGTACCGCTCCATGCCGTAGCCGAAGGGGTGGCGGCGGTCGGCGGGGCGGCGGCTGCGGCGCAGCGCGGCGAGCAGGAACAGCTCGTTCAGGCTGTCGGCGACGGAGTGCGCGGCCTCGGACAGCAGCGCGGGCGAGCCGGAGAGCAGACCGCCGACCGCCTTTGCGACCGCGATGACGAGATTGGCGGCGAGCGCCACGAAGACCGTCACCCGGGTCCGGCCGTCGGACTTCTTTCGATTCACCGTGATTCACCGCCGCCGTTCGGGGGACGCGGAGGTTCCGGGAGATCCGCAATACACATCAACGGAGCGTGTACCCGGTTCGATGAAAGGGAACCCCGGGAAACTGCGCAGGGGATTCCACAACCAGCAGAAAAGGTGAGTGACGATGGTGGACGTCGGATACACGATGATGACCGAACAGGCCGGTCCGCGCGAACTGGTCGAGCACGTGGTAATGGCCGAGCAGGCCGGTTTTGATTTCTCGGTCACCTCGGACCATTACTTCCCGTGGCTGGCCTCGCAGGGCCACGCCCCGTACGCCTGGAGCGTCCTCGGGGCGGCCGCGCAGGCCACCTCGCGCATTCCGCTGATGACCTATGTGACGTGCCCGACGACCCGGTACCACCCCGCGGTCGTCGCCCAGAAGGCCGCGACGATGCAACTGCTCGCGCAGGGCCGCTTCCGGCTCGGCCTCGGCTCGGGCGAGAACCTCAACGAGCACGTCGTCGGCCAGGGCTGGCCCACGGCGCCGGTGCGGCTGGAGAAGCTGGAGGAGGCCATCGAGATCATCCGGGCGCTGTTCTCCGGTGACGAGGTGACCTACCACGGCGAGCATTTCGACGTGGACCAGGCCGTGCTGTGGGACCTGCCCGAGGAGCCGCCGAAGATCGGCGTCGCGGTCTCCGGCGGGTACTCCTGCGCGGTCGCCGGGCGGCTCGCCGACCTGGTCATCGCCACCGAGCCGAAGAGCGAGCTGCTGCGCATGTTCGACAAGCACGGCGGTACGGGGAAGCCGCGCGTCGGCCAGATCCCGGTCTCCTACGATCCCGACCGGGACGCGGCGATCGCCCGGGCGCACGACCAGTTCCGCTGGATGGTCGGCGGCTGGCCCGTCAACGCCGAACTCCCCGGCCCGTCCGGCTTCAGCGGCGCCACGCAGTACGTGCGCAAGGAGGACATCGCGGAGGCCATTCCGTGCGGTGACGACGTCGATACGTTCGTGGAGGCGGTCAAGGCGTACGCGGACGCCGGCTTCACGGAGGTCGCCCTCGTACAGATCGGCGGCGACCAGCAGGAACCGTTCATCGAGTGGGCCCAGAAGAACCTGCTGCACGAGATCCGCGCGTTGTGACACAGGCGCTGAGGCCCTACTGGCAGGAGCACGCTCGCTACGGCCGCTTCGCCGGGACCGGCCGAAGCGCCGGCCAGCGCGCGAGCATGCGCCGGCGCATCGCGGTGCTGAGGCCGCTCAGGCCGCCGAGAGAGGGGTGGTCGGCCGTCATCCGGCCGACCAC
>NZ_JBITXL010000001.1:0-430449 GCF_044544685.1 Streptomyces sp. NPDC053542 | reverse complement strand
GCGGGCGCCCCGGCCCCCCCGCCCCCCGCGGGGCGCCGGGCGCGCGGCCCGCGGGGGGGCCCCCGCCCCCGGGGCGCGGGGGGGGGGGGGCCGCCCCCCCCCCCCCCCCCCCCCCCCCCGAGCCGGTGGACGAGCCGTTGCCGGGCGGTCGCGGTGCCCCACTTCCAGTCCCGGTGCGGAACCCGGGCCAGGTGGTCCGTGCCGTCGCGGTGCGCCCGCTGCACCAGCGCGTCGCCGCGGAGCAGCCAGCCGGCGCACGCGTCGGCGAGCCCGTCCGGGGCCTCGGAGCCGGTCAGGGCGCGCCACTCCGCCCGGTACGCGCGCTCGGCCCGGGCCAGCAGCGGCTCCGCGGCCGAGGTGACACACCAGCAGGTCGGAAAGCCGATGCGCAGGTAGGCGAGCTCCATCAGGCCGCTGCCCAGTGACGCCTGCTCGAAGTCGATGAACCGGAGTCCCGTGGCGGTGTGGAGGTCGTTGCCGGGGCAGGGGTCCCCGTGGAGGAGGGCATGGCCGGATGCCTGGCCGAGCCGGTGCACGAGGCCGTCGAGTTCGCCGCGTACGCCGGGCGCGACCGGTACCTCCAGGGCCCCGGCCAGCCGCAGGAAGGACTCGATGTCGGCCTGGCCCGGGCCCTGCCACCGGGGGAGTGTCCCGGCGTCCTCCGGGCGGGCGGTGGCGTGCAGCCGTGCCAGCGCGGTGGCGTAGTCGACGATCCAGTCGCCGGCCGGGCGGCGGTGCTCCACATGCTCCAGTACCAGGACCCGCTCGCCGGGGTCGACGGCCAGCAGCGCGGGCACCACGGGAGTTTCCGCCCGGGCGGCGAGCCGCAGGGCAGCCACCTCACGGGCGTACCGGTCGTCGGCCCCAGGGCCGCCGACGAGCTGTTTCACCACCGCCGTCGCGTCCGGCAGCTCGACGCGCCACACGCGCGAGCGCGGGCTGCTGCTCAGCTTGCGCGAGCGCCCGGGCGAGCCCAGCGCGGCCCGTAACCCGTCCCCGAACGGCAGTCGCGACCCCATGGGCTCATTCTTTCCCCCTCCGCTGCGGTTCGACCGTGTACTTCGGGTCTTCCGCGGAGGCGATGCCGGCGTGGAAGACGCCGAAGCGGGTGAGGGCCGAGCCGGCGAGGAGCGCGAGGCCGCCCGCCACCGCCGCCGGGCGGCTGCGGCCGCCCAGGAGGCCGGCGGTCGCGGCGCCCGCGACGGTGAGCGTCTCGGCGCAGCGCAGCAGCTTGCCGGCCTTGCCCGAGCGGTAGGTCTCGGCGACCATGCCGAGCCGCCGCTCGGCCGCGCTCATGGCCGCCTTGTCGGCCGCGGCGGCCAGCAGCGCGGCGCTCCGCGCGGGCGCGTTCTCCCCGGTCGGGGAGGTCACCAGGGCCATGCCCGAGGCGGCCGCGGTCGCCGAGGCGGCGAAGAGGTAGGGCAGTTCGCGGTGGGCGCCGTGCCAGGCGGGCACCGCCGTGTCCGCGGCGAGTACGGCCGTGTACGTCGCGACGGCCGGACCGAGCAGCGCGGCGGCCCCGGTCGCGGCGGCGCCCGCGCGCGGCAGCCACCCGGTCACCGCGCTCGCGGCCGCCGCGCCCGCCAGCGGCCCGTACCCCGCCAGCAGCCACGAGCCGACGCTCATCGGCGAGGTCGGCTTGCAGACGCGGAGCATGTTGGCGAAGCGGGAGGGCCGGCCCAGGTCGTTGATGAGAGCGGCGGTGGAGAGGGAGATCGCCGCCAGGGACGAGATCTTCAGGGTCTTCGCCATCGTGGGGCGGCCGGTCAGCTGGGCGCCCGCGGCCAGTACGGAACCGGCACCGGCCAGGCCGCCCGTGAAGAAGTACCCGGCGATGTCCCGGTCCTTCCAGGCCGGGGCCTTGATGACGGGGCGGCCGTAGTACGAGTCGAACTCGGCGCGGGGGACCATCAGTTCCTCGCCCTTGCGCCGCCGCTCGCCCTTCCTGGTCGGGGTGCCGGTCATCGCCGTCCCTTCCGTCCGAGCATCGCGGGCAGTACGAAGGAGGCCGTGACACCGGCCGCCAGGGACAGCGCCGCGGCCCCCGCGTGTTTCCACATCGCCGGGAGGTCGCGCGTGGTGACCACCGGGTCCGGCGGCAGCCCGTACACCTCCGGTTCGTCCAGGAGCAGGAAGAACGCGCCGTCGCCGCCGACGCCGTCCTCCGGGTCGTGCCCGTAGAGCCGGGCGCCGGGCACGCCCGCCTCCTGGAGCTGTTCCACGCGCAGCGCGGCCCGCTCGCGCAGCTCGTCCAGCGGGCCGAACTGGATGGAGTCGGTGGGGCACGCCTTGGCACAGGCCGGTTCCTGGCCCGCGCCGAGCCGGTCGTAGCACATCGTGCACTTGAAGGCCCGGCCGTCGCCCTCGCGCTGCTCGATCACGCCGTACGGGCAGGCCGGTACGCAGTAACCGCAGCCGTTGCAGATGTCCTCCTGGACCACGACCGTGCCGTACTCGGTGCGGAACAGCGAGCCGGTCGGGCAGACGTCCAGGCAGGCCGCGTGCGTGCAGTGCTTGCAGACGTCGGAGGACATCAGCCAGCGCATGTCCCCGGCGGGCTGCTGCGGGTCCTCCTCGGCGAGCGGCAGTTGCGTACGGCCGTCGGGTGAGGGCGAGCCAGGGACCGGGCGCGGTGCCGACTGTTCGATGAACGCGACGTGCCGCCACGTCGAGGCGCCCAGGTCCTGGGTGTTGTCGTACGACATGCCCGTGAGGGACAGGCCGTCCTCGGGGATCGCGTTCCACTCCTTGCACGCCACCTCGCACGCCTTGCAGCCGATGCAGACGGAGGTATCGGTGAAGAAGCCGACCCGTTCGGGCGGGTCAGGGTGGCCCGCGTCCCCGGCCGGGTCCGGTTCCGGTCCGCTGAAGAGGCTGCCGGTCTCGAAGAAGACGCCGGTCATGACGGCTGCTCGCTTCCCGTGAGCTCGGTGATGCCGGCCCGCCGCCGGTACTCGGCGACCAGCCGGGGCAGGTCGGGGCCGCGCGGCCGGCGGCCCGGCCGGATGTCGGCGGTCAGCGCCTTGTCCTCCTGGATGTGCGCGTTGGGGTCCAGCGCGATGGCCACCAGCTCGTTGGCCGCGTCGCCGGTGACCGTGCCGTTGGGACCCCAGTGGAACGGCAGGCCGATCTGGTGCACCGTGCGGCCCTGTACGGTCAGCGGCTTCATCCGCTCCGTCACCAGCACCCGCGCCTCGATCGCGTTGCGGGCCGTGATGACCGTGGCCCAGCCGGTGTGCCTGAGGCCGCGCTCGGCCGCGAGCTCCGGGGAGACCTCACAGAAGAACTCCGGCTGGAGCTCGGAGAGATACGGAGACCAGCGGCTCATGCCGCCCGCCGTGAAGTGCTCGGTGAGCCGGTAGGTGGTGACCACGTACGGATAGGTGCCGGCACCGGGCTCGTCGCCGCTGGGGTGGTAGCGGTTGCCGGGGCGGGAGTGGATCTCCCGGGCGGGCGACCGGGAGCGGGCGGGGTACAGGGCGTTGGTGAACGGCGAGTCCTGCGGCTCGTAGTGCGTGGGCAGCGGCCCGTCGAGCAGCCCGGCGGGCGCGAACAGCCAGCCCTTGCCGTCGGCCTGCATGATGAACGGGTCGTCACCGCGCAGCGCGTCCGGCCCCTCGGCGCCGTCCGGCGGCACGTACCCGGGCTCCTTGTCCGGTACAAAATCCGGCACGTCGCGCCCGGTCCACTTGCCGGCCTCGGCGTCCCACCAGACGTACGCCTTGCGGTCGCTCCAGGGGGTGCCGTCGGGCCGGGCCGAGGCGCGGTTGTAGAGGATGCGGCGGTTGGCGGGCCAGGCCCAGGCCCATTCCGCGGCGACCCAGTCCTGTTCGGAGCCGGGCTTCTTGCGCGCGGCCTGGTTCACGCCGTCCGCGTACACCCCGCAGTAGATCCAGCAGCCGCAGCTCGTCGAGCCGTCGTCCTTCAGCTGGGTGTACGCGGAGAGCGGCGCGCCGTCCGGGCCGCGGCCGTTGATCTCCGCCAGTACGGCATCCGCGACCGGCTCGGCCAGCTCGCCCTGTACCGGATAGTCCCAGGCCAGGTCCTGGATCGCGCGGTCCATCGGGTCGGTGGAGGCGGCCAGCTTCGCTTTGATGCGGCGGCCGAGGTGGTACATGAACCACAGGTCGCTGCGTGCGTCGCCCTCGGGCTCGACGGCGGCGTGGTGCCACTGGAGCCACCGGTTGGTGTTGGTGAAGGAGCCGGACTTCTCGGTGTGCGAGGCGGCGGGGAGGAAGAACACCTCCGTGCCGATGTCCTCGGTGCGCAGCTCGCCGGACTCGATCTCCGGGCCGTCCTGCCACCAGGTGGCCGACTCGATGAGGGAGAAGTCCCGGACCACCAGCCAGTCCAGGTTGGCCATGCCGAGCCGCTGCAGGCGGGTGTTGGCGGAGCCGACGGCCGGGTTCTCGCCCATCAGGAAGTAGCCCTTGCAGGCGCCGTCGAGCTGGGCGAGGACGATGTCGTACGCGCCGTGCGAGCCGGTCAGCCGCGGCAGGTGGTCGAAGCAGAAGTCGTTCTCCGGCTGTGCCGCGTCGCCGTAATAGCACTTCAGCAGGGAGACGAGATACGCCCGCATATTGCTCCAGAATCCCTTGTCCGTACGGCTCGCCGTGACGAACGTGTCGAGATCCTCGTGCGCGTGGGCGTGCGGCATCGGCAGATAACCGGGCAGCAGATTGAAGAGCGTGGGAATGTCGCTGGAGCCCTGGATGGAGGCGTGGCCGCGCAGGGCCTGAATTCCGCCGCCGGGCCGTCCGATGTTGCCCAGCAGCAATTGCAGGACGCTCGCCGCGCGAATGTACTGCGAGCCGACCGTGTGCTGCGTCCAGCCCACCGCGTACACGAAAGCGCTGGTGCGGTCAGGGCCGGAATTCTCGGTGAGGGCTTCGCAGACGCGCAGGAACGTCTCCCGCGGCACGCCGCAGACCTCCTCGACCATCTCGGGCGTGTAGCGCGCGTAGTGGCGCTTGAGGATCTGGAAGACGCAGCGCGGGTGCTGGAGCGTCGGGTCGTGGGCGGCGCGGGACTCGGCCTGCGCGCCGCCCGAGCCGTGGGTCTCCGCGTGCCCCGCCGCGTGGAGATGCCGCCCGGTCTCCGGGTCCTTCTGCAGCCGCTCGTCGTGCCGCTGCTCCACGTCGCCCGAGGGCGCCTGCACGTCAGCGCCCTCGTACTGCCAGGTCTCCGCGTCGTAGCGGTGCTTCTCCTCGTCCAGGCCCGAGAAGATCCCGTCCAGGTCCTCGGTGTCCTGGAAGTCCTCGCCGACCAGGGTCGAGGCGTTGGTGTACGCCAGGACGTAGTCGCGGAACTCCTTGCCCTCGGACAGTACGTGGTTGATGATCCCGCCGAGGAACGCGATGTCCGTACCGGCCCGCAGCGGTACGTGCAGGTCGGCGAGGGCGCTGGTGCGCGTGAAGCGCGGGTCGACATGGATGACGGTCGCGCCGCGGGCCTTGGCCTCCATGACCCACTGGAAGCCGACCGGATGCGCCTCGGCGAAGTTGGAGCCCTCGATGACGATGCAGTCGGCGTGCTGGAGGTCCTGCATGAAGGTGGTCGCGCCACCGCGCCCGAAGGACGTGCCGAGCCCGGCGACCGTCGAGCTGTGGCAGACCCGCGCCTGGTTCTCCACCTGGACCACGCCGAGCCCGGTCAGCAACTTCTTGATCAGGTAGTTCTCTTCGTTGTCCAGCGTCGCGCCGCCCAGGCTCGCGATCCCGAGGGTGCGGGCCACGCGCGCGCCGTCGACCTCCCACTCCCAGGTCTCGCGGCGGGTCTCGATGACCCGGTCAGCGATCATGTCCATGGCCGTGTCGAGGTCGAGCGGCTCCCAGTCGGTGCCGTGCGGCCGCCGGTACAGCACCTGGTGACGGCGCGCGTCGCCGGTCGTCAGCTGAAGCGTCGCCGAGCCCTTGGGGCACAGCCGGCCCCGGCTGACGGGGGAGTCCGGGTCGCCCTCGATCTGGACGACGCGCTCGTCCTTGACGTACACCTGCTGGCCGCAGCCGACCGCGCAGTACGGACAGACCGACTGCACCACCCGGTCGGCGGTGTCCGTACGCGGGCGCAGCTCCTCGGTGTACGCGGACATCGCGGCGCGTCCGCGGCCGAGCGGATCCCCGCCGGTGAGCTGCCGGTACACGGGCCAGTCGCGGATCCGCCGCTGCACGCCCATGAGTCCTCCCGCCGTCGGCGCCCGGTGCCGCGTGATGAATGCCTCCAGGGTTGCCCCTGATGCGACCGGGTGCCCGCCGACAGGCCGCTCACACCCGCCAATCGGGCGAGCGGCCGGGCCCCGGCCGGCTCGGGGCGCAGTGACCGCGGTCCCGAGGTGAGAACCGCGCGCCCGCGGTGAACCCTGGAGGCGTGAGTCACACCGCCCTCATCGTCATCGACATGATCAACACCTACGACCACGAGGACGCCGAGCTGCTGCTGCCCTCGGTGCGCAAGGCGCTGCCCGCCGTCGTCCGGCTCATCGACCGGGCCCGCGAGGACGGCGTACCGGTGATCTACGCCAACGACAACTTCGGCGAGTGGCGCTCGCACCACGGCGAGATCCTGGAGACCGCGCTCGCCGGGCCGCACGCGGAACTGGTGGACCCGATCCGCCCCGACGACTCCTCGCTGTTCATCGTCAAGGCCCGGCACTCGATCTTCTACGAGACGCCGCTGGCCTACCTGCTGTCCCAGCTCGGCATCGACCACGTCGTGCTGTGCGGACAGGTCACCGAGCAGTGCGTGATGTACTCCGCGCTGGACGCGCACATCCGGCACCTGAAGGTCACCGTCCCGGACGACGCGGTCGCCGCCATCCACCCCGACCTCGCCGAAGCGGCGCTGCGGATGATGGAACGGAACATGAACACCCACATCTGCACGGTCGCCACGCTGGACTGGGACGCGGCCGCGGCGTGATTGACGGCTGCCGTGCCGGGCACTCGGGTGGCGCAAGCACAGCCGAGCGGAACGCGAGACCTGTTCCGCGTACGGAGAGGAGCGCATGATGCCCAGCGGCTCCAACGCCAAGCGCGAGCGTCAGTACGAACACATCAAGGAAGGCGCCGAGAAGCGCGGCGCCTCCTCCGGCCGGGCGAAGGAGATCGCCGCGCGGACGGTCAACAAGGAGCGGGCCCGCTCCGGCGAGGCGAAGTCGGCGAGCCGGTCCTCCACGCAGGACACGAAGTCCGCACCGGAACGCGGCGGCCAGCGCTCCGGCAACCGCACGGGTCCGAAGGGTCCGACGAAGGACCAGCTCTACAACGAGGCCAAGCAGAAGAACATCGACGGCCGCTCCTCGATGACCAAGGACGAGCTGGCCAAGGCGCTGGGCCGCTGACCACGGATGCCGCTCGGCCGCTGACCGCCCCGTCCGCCCCGCTGGTCGTCCCTACTGGCCGTCGCCCGGGTGCGCCAGATCGTACGGACGCGGATACGGCCCCGGGCGGAAGGCCAGGTAACGCGCCTCCGTCGTCGGGTCGGACCGCCGCGCCTCCGCGTTGAGCGCGCCGGGCGAGGTGTCGCCCCAGCGCCCGGTCTCGACCCGGCGGCCGACCGTGTGCAGCGCCGCGAGCTGCTCGGCGGGACTGAACGTGCAGTGCCCGGCATTGTCGACAATCCCCTGGCGCAGCAGCGCTCCGGACCCGGCGGCCGTGACGGCCCGCTCGTGCGCCGAGGTGACCTGGACCGGGACCAGCGGATCGCCGGTGGTGTGCACGTCCAGCTGCGGGGTGCGCAGCTTCCCGGTGAAGGCGATGTTGCGGGTCATGTAGCGGACGGCCGCCGGGTCCGCCTTGATGCGGGGCGCGTCGGCGAGCGTACGGAGGTCGTTCCGCAGCGAGAGACCGGCCGCCTTGTAGAGCGCCGAGACCTCCTTGAAACCGGATGACTTGCGCAGCATCGCGGCGTAGTCCACGCCGGTGTTCCAGGACATGTTGCCGCCGGCCCGCCGCTCGGCCTCCTGGCGGCGCCCGAAGGCGGCGTCCAGCATCATGCCGACCGCCTGGTACTGATTGGCCTGCTGCGCTTCGTAGTCGTGCGGCGCGGGACGCTCCTGCTTCGGGTCGTTCCAGCCGGGGATGTTGTGCAGGGCGGCGGCCAGCGCGATCCGGGCCCGTCCGGCCGGGGTTTTCTGGGCCTTGGCGGCGGCGGAGCCGAGCTCGCCGGCGGTCCGGTCGGCCTCGTCCGCGTCCGCGAAGCCGGTCAGCCGGATGCCGGAGTCGGGCGCCAGCAGTGTCTTCAGGGCGAAGGCCGGGTCCAGGGTGGAGTTCCAGTTGGCGACGCCGCCCTGGACGAGGCCGCACAGGGACAGCGAGCCGTCGATGCGGCCGGGGTGCCGCTCAGCGATGGCGGTGGTGACCAGGCCGCCGTAGGACTGGCCCCAGGCGAGCGTGCGCCGTGCCGGGCCGACCCGGTCGGCGAAGACGTCGAGGGTGGCGAGCTGGTCGGGCACCGCCTGTTCCACGGCCCACCCGGTGGCGGAGTACGAGGACCCGGCCAGCGCGTACCCCTCGCTGAGCAGCAGCTTCTTGGTCGCCTCATCGGAGGCGTCCACCGCCTGGTTGGGCGCGCCGGCGGGCCGGTAGCCGTGGCTGAACAGCAGCAGGGTGCCGTTCCAGTGGGCGGGGGTGTCGATCATGTACGTGGCGCCGGAGGACAGGGTGCCTTCGAGGTGGCGGGACCCGGCCGGCGCGGCGGCCGCGGGCGGCACCGCGGCGGCGGTGAGCAGCGCGGCGACGGCCATGCCGACCCCTGCCCGTTCACGTGCTCTCATTGAGGGACTCCTTCCGTTGGAATGGCTCATCCGCGTTGTGCTGTTCCGTGCCGAACCGGTCGCGGCTGGTCTCCCTGACCCGCCACACCGTCAGCGCCGTGACGGCCGCGCCCGCCGCGAGCAGCAGCGCGACGGGCCCGCTGCCGCCGTACGAAGCGAGCAGGCTGCCGGCGATCAGCGGCGAGAACCCGGCGCCGAGCAGCGTCGCGGTCTGATAGCCGAGCGAGGCGCCGGTGTACCGCACGCGCGTCCCGAACATCTCGGTGAGCAGCGCCCCCAGGGGCCCGTACATCGTGGACTGCGCGACGCCGTGCCCGAGGACGAGCGCCAGGATCAGCAGCCCGGGACTGCCGGAGTCGACCAGCGCGAACACCGGGTACGCGGTGGCCGCCGACAGCACCGCACCGGCCAGCACCACCGGCCGCCGCCCGAACCGGTCGGACAGCGCCCCCGCACACGGCAGCACCAGCAGCGCCGTACAGGAGGCGAGCGTGACGCCGGTGAGGACCTGCGTCCGCGAGAAGCCGTGGCCCACCGCGTACGAGACCATGAAGCTGGTCAGCAGCGACTGGGCGGTGAACGGGCCGATGCCCACGCACGCCGCGAGCAGCACGGCGCGCGGCCTGCGCAGTACATCGAGGAGCGGCAGCCGGGCGGCGGTGCGCTGCTCCTTGACCGCGCGGAACAGCGGACTCTCGGTGACCTTCAGCCGTACGTACAGCCCCGCGCCCAGCAGGACCAGGCTGAGCAGGAACGGCACCCGCCAGCCCCACGTACGGAACTGGTCGTCCGGCAGCGTGCCGACGAGAGTGACGACGGCGGTGGACAGGACGGTGCCGAGCGGCGCGCCGAGCTGGGTGAGGCTGGTCCAGCGGCCGCGCGGCCGGCTGCCCGCGTGCTCGGCGACCATCAGCGTCGCGCCGCCCCACTCGCCGCCGATCGCGATGCCCTGGACGACGCGCAGCAGCACCAGCAGGACGGGCGCCCACACGCCGATCGCGTCGTACGTCGGCAGCAGTCCGATGAGGAAGCTGCCGACGCCCATCAGCACCATCGTCGTCAGCATCATCGACTTGCGGCCGAGCCGGTCGCCGAAGTGCCCGAAGACGAGGCCGCCGAGCGGCCGGGCGACATACCCGGCCGCGAAGGTCCCGAAGGCCGCGACGGTACCGGCGGCGGGCGAGGCAGCGGGGAAGAACAGGTCGCCGAAGACGAGCGCGGCGACCGTGCCGTAGACCAGGAAGTCGTAGAACTCCACGGCCGTGCCGATGAGGCCGGAGAGCGCGACCCGTCTCAGCTGCCGGTTGTCCTGCGCCTCGCTCACGGCGGTCATCCGTAGAAGCGGGAGAGGCTGCGCAGCACGCAGGCGGGCTTGTCGGCGCCCTCGATCTCGACCGTGCCGTCGACCGCGATCTGCACCCCGCCCTTCACTTCGTCCACGGAGGCGAGCGTGGCGGCCAGCCGGATGCGCGAGCCGACCTTCACGGGGGAGGGGAACCGCACCTTGTCCAGGCCGTAGTTGACCTTCGTCGTGACGCCCTGGACGTCGAGGAGGCCGGTGAAGAGCGGTATGAACAGCGAGAGGGTGAGATAGCCGTGCGCGATGGGTGCGCCGAACGGGCCCTGCGCGGCCTTCTCCGGGTCGGTGTGGATCCACTGGTGGTCGCCGGTGGCGTCGGCGAAGGTGTCGATGCGGTCCTGGGTGACCTCCAGCCAGTCGCTGGTGCCGAGGTCGCTGCCGGCGAGCTTCTTGAGTTCGTCGAGGCCGTTGACGGTGAGGGTCATGGGGGATCTCCTGAAAGGGGAAACGGGGAGGTGACGTTGCGTCAGCTCGCGCTGCTGCCGTACAGCGCGCGGACGCGGGGCTTGAGGAGCTTTCCGGAGGCGGTGCGCGGCAGTTCGTCCGCCACCACCACCGACTTGGGGATCTTGTACTTGGCCAACTGTCCGGCGAGCGCGTCGAGTACCTCGGCCGGGTCCAGCGCGCAGCCCTCCCGGGCGACGACGACGGCGCGGGGCACCTCGCCCCACCGCTCGTCCGGTACGCCGATCACGGCGCATTCCGCGACGCCCGGGTGGGCGAGCAGGGCGTTCTCGACCTCGGCGGGATAGACGTTCTCGCCGCCCGAGATGATCATGTCTTTGAGGCGGTCGACGACGGTGACATAGCCGTCCGCGTCGATCCGGGCCGCGTCGCCGGTACGGAACCAGCCGTCGGCGAACGCGGCCGCGCTCTCCTCGGGCAGGCCCCAGTAGCCGGGCATCACGTTCGGGCCGCGCACCAGCACCTCGCCGGTCTCGCCGATCGCGGTGGGGGAGAGGTCCGGCCGTACGACGCGGACGTCGGTGAAGAAGTGCGGCACCCCCGCCGAGCCCGCCTTGCTCACGGCGTGCTCACCGTCGAGGAAGAGCGCACCGGGCGCCGCCTCCGTCATGCCGTACCCCTGCTGGAAGGCCAGCCCGCGCTCCTGGTACGCGGCGATCAGCGGCCCGGACACGGGGGAGCCGCCGCAGGTGAGGAGGCGCAGCGAGGACAGGTCGGCGGCCGGCCAGCGGGGGCTGCGCGCGATCCGTTCGTACATCGTGGGCACGCCGAACATGAAGGTGATCCGGTGCTCGGCGATCAGGTCGAAGGTGGCCTCGGCGTCGAAGGACTCCACCAGGACGCAGGTGCCGCCCTTGAGGAGGACCGGCAGGGTGAGCATGTTCAGCCCGGCGGTGTGGAACAGCGGCGCGGAGACCAGCGCCACCTCGTCCGCGGTCAGGTCGGTGTCGACCAGGACGTTGAGCGCGTTCCAGGTGAGGTTGGCGTGCGTGAGCATCGCGCCCTTCGGGCGGCCCGTCGTGCCCGAGGTGTACATGATGATGCATACCTCGTCGCCGGTGACCGGCTCGTCGATCGGCTCGGCACCGGCTCCCGCTATCAACTCCTCGTATTCCGGGCCCACTTCGATGTACGTCCGTACGGTGGCGGCCGTGTCGCCCAGGTGGGTCACCAGGTCGGTGTGGGTGGGGGAGTGCACCAGTGTGACGGCGCCCGAGTCGGTGAGCTGGTACGCGATCTCCGGTCCGGCCAGCCGGGTGTTGAGCGGCACGAAGACCGCGCCCAGTGCGCCCGCGGCGAAGAAGGTCTCCAGGAACGCCGGGTGGTTGGGGCCGAGATAGGCGATCCGGTCGCCGCGCCGGACGCCGGCCGCGCGCAGTGCGCGAGCCAGCCGGGTGGTGCGCTCGTGCAGTTCGGCGTAGGTGGTCGCCGTGCCCTCGTGGCGGACGGCGGTGCGGTGCGGGGTCTTGCGGGCCCGCCGGGCGGGCCACGACCCCAGTCCCTCGTTGCGCACAGCGGCGCCTCCTTCGGTGGGGTCAGGCGAGCCCGAGCAGCCGGGCGGCGTTCTCCTTGAGGATCTTCGGCCGGACCGCGTCCTTGATCTGAAGCTTTTCGAAGTCCGCGAGCCAGCGGTCCGGGGTCAGCACGGGATAGTCGGAGCCGAAGAGCACCTTGTCCTTCAGCAGTGTGTTGGCGTACTGCACGAGCTGCGGCGGGAAGTACTTCGGCGACCAGCCCGACAGGTCGATGTGCACCCCGGGCTTGTGCGTGGCCACGGCCAGCGCCTCGTCCTGCCAGGGGAAGGAGGGGTGCGCCAGGATGATCTTCAGGTGGGGGAAGTCGGCGGCCACGTCGTCGACGTGCAGCGGGTTGGAGTACTTCAGCCGGATCCCGCCGCCGCCCGGCACGCCCGCGCCGATGCCGGTCTGCCCGGTGTGAAAGAGGGCGATCGCCCCGGTTTCCTCGATGACCTCGTACAGCCCGTACGCCAGCCGGTCGTTGGGGAAGAACGCCTGGATGCTCGGGTGGAACTTGAAGCCGCGTACGCCGTACTCCTCGACCAGCCGCCGCGCCTGCTTCACCGCAGCCTTGCCGCGGTGCGGGTCGAGCGAGGCGAACGGGATCAGTACGTCTGCGTTCTCGGCGGCGGCCTCCGCCACCTCCTCGTTGGGCACCGGCTCGGTGCCCGTCGCGGACTCCGCGTCCACAGTGAAGACGACGGCGGCCATCTTCCGCTCGCGGTAGTACGCGGCCATCTCCGGCAGTGTCGGCTTCCGGTTGCCCTCGATCTTGAAGTACGCGCTGGAGGCGGCGGCCAGGCCGTCGTCCAGGGACGCCTGGCCCTTGCTGGAGACCTCGGCGTGCGTGTGCACGTCGATGGCCACCAGCTCGTCCACGTTCATCGCGCCGGTCGTCATGGCTCACGCCTCCGGGATCACGGGGGCGGGGATGCCCACGGACTGCGGCTCGCGGCCCACGCTGGTGTGCCAGGCGGCCGCGATGGTCTCCGGGCGCCAGCCCCCGTCCGCGTACGCCACCGACACCTCCTGCGGGTGCGACCACAGCGCGAGCCTGTCGCCGCCGATGCCGACGCACTGGCCGGTCACATCCTTCGCCGCGTCCGACGCGAGGAACGGCACCAGCGCCGCACAGTCCTCGGCCGTGCCGAAACCCTCGCCCTTGCGCAGGAAGTCCGGCAGCGGCTCGCCGCGCCGCATGGCCTCGATGTACGGCGCGAACGCCGGGATCGTCTCGGTCATCGCGGTCGCCGCGACCGGCACGATCGCATTGACCGTGACCCCGGCCCGCGCCAGCTCCATCGACCAGGTACGGGTCATGGCGGCAATGCCGGCCTTGGCGGCGGCGTAGTTGGTCTGCCCGAAGTTGCCGCGCTGCCCGGCGGGCGAGCCGACCAGGATCAGCCGGCCGCCCTCGCCCTGCTCCCGCATCCGCACGGCGGCGGCCCGGGCACAGGTGAAGGTGCCCTTGAGGTGGGTGGTGACGACGGCGTCGAAGTCCTCGTCGGTCATCTTCCACAGCACGCGGTCCCGCAGGATGCCCGCGTTGGTGACCATCACGTCCAGCCGGCCGAACTCCTCGACCGCGCGGGCCACCAGCCGGTCGGCGGCCTCGGTGGTACCGACGGCGACGGCCTCCGCGACGGCCCGGCCACCGGCCTCGGTGATGCTCTTCGCGGCCTGCTCGGCCACGGCCTCGTCGAGGTCGTTGACGACAACGGACGCGCCGGCCGCGGCGAGGGCCGAGGCGTACGCGAGGCCCAGGCCGCGGCCGGAACCGGTCACGACGGCGACCTTGCCGGTGAGGTCGACGGGGGAGTGGGCAGTGGGTCCGGACACGGCAAATCCTCTCAACAGGCGCAGGGCGCAAGGGAGTTGGATGGCATGGGGGAGGCGGGTCGGACTGTTCGCCCGACTTCCGGCCTCGCCGTGACCGAAGCTAAGACCAATCGTTGTCAACGTCAATGGTTGTCTTCGTAATCGAAAATGCGGCATGCTGAGCGCGCTGGTGAGATGGAGAGCCGGAGAGAGCCGGAGAAGCTGCCCCGCACCTGGGGCACCGAACAGGGAGCGCCCCACCGATGACCGCCCACGGAACGCCCACCGACCGGACCCCGCGTCCACGGCCCGTCGACGCCGACGAGCCGTGGATGCGGGGCCTGCACGCCGACACCGGGTATCTGCTCTACCGGCTCGGCCTGCGTTCCGGGCAGCTCTTCAACGCGGCCCTCCAGGAATCCGGCCTCCGGCTGCGGCACTACGCACTGCTGCGCTACCTCGCCACCGTCGAGGGCGCGCCCCAGCGGGATCTGAGCGAACGCCTCGGTTACGACCCGAGCGCCATCGTCGGCCTCGTCGACGACCTCGAACGCCTCCGCCTCGTCGAACGCCGACCTGCCCCCGCCGACCGGCGCCGCCGCATCGTCGTACTGGCCGAGGCCGGCCGGACGTACCTCCGCGACACCGACGAGGCCAGTCACCGCGTCACCGACGAACTGACCGGCCCCCTCTCGGACGAGGAACGGGAAACGCTGCATGCGTTGTTGTTGCGGGTGGCGCAGACGGATCGGGGGTGAGCGGTGCTAGGGCGCACCCACGAACTTCAGGGTGGCGCGGCCCTTCTGCGACTCCACTCCTTCGAAGCAGGCGTCCGAGTCCAGCGAGGGCAGGACCACCACGCGAGTGGCAGTGCTGTCCTTGCCCAGACCGCTGGTGACCTTGCCCACTGACGTGACCATGGTGGTGCCATTGGCCAGACGATCGACGTTGGTGAGCTTGAACTCGACAGTGCTGGTCTGTCGGTTGTTCCACGCGTACTGGATCACATCGCGCTGGTTGGGCTGTACGGTCGCCAGGCAGCTGGCCTTCTCTTTGAATGACGCTGCGCCGTTACCGTCGCTGATCCCTTCCGGCGCCAAGAGGCAGTGGTAGTTCTCCGCGACCGTGGCGGTAAGGAGCTGCTCCTTCTTGGTCATTGCGGGGCTGTACGTGGCTTTCTGTTCGCCCTCGCAGCTGAGAAGAGCGGTGCCGCCATGAGCGGAAGAGGGGGCCAGGAACAGTGCCCCGGCGGTCATACCGAGCAGTGCTGCCGTGCAGCGCGCGAACATGCGCATGAACCCATCCTTGTGTCGGTCGGCTTTCCCGGAACGACGAGCACGGCCAACCCAAGCGACACCGGACGAGCCGGACAACACAGCGTCCAACGACTGCACCACGAACCGGCCACCCGCACAGCTCTCCCTGTGCACCACACGCCACACCAGTGAACCGGCGCGGTCGCTCAGGTCAGTGGGATGCGTGCGAAGCGTCCCGCGATGCGCAGGTCCGCCTCGATGCCGGCGACCGTGGCGCGCAGTTCGGGGAGTACGTCCGTGACGCACTCCTCGGCGGTCCGGCGGACGGTGTGCATGGCGACGTTCACGGCCGCCACGACCTCGCCCGTACCGCTGCGGACCGGTACGGCGATCGAGCGGAGCCCCTCCTCCAGCTCCTCCTCGACCAGTGCGTAGTTCTGGTCGGCGACCTGGTCCAGGAGCGCGGCCAGCGCGTCGGGGTCGGTGACCGTCCGCGGGGTCAGCGGCCGCGGTTCGGTGCGTGCGAGCCGGGCGGCCCGCTCGGCGGGCGGCAGCCCCGCCAGCATCACCCGGCCCAGCGCGGTGGCGTAGGCGGGCAGCCGGGTGCCGACGGTGATGTTGACGCTCATCACGCGGGTGGTGGCGACCCGCGCCGTGTACCGGATGTCGTCGCCGTCGAGCGCGGCGAGCGACGCCGAGTCGTGCACCCGCGCGGCGAGCGCCGCGAGATGGGGTGCGGCGATCTGGGGGAGCGAGGTGCGGGAGAGCGGCGGGTAGCCGAGCGCCAGGACGCGCGGGGTGAGCCGGAAGGTACGCCCTTCGGAGGCCACGTACCCCAGGTGCTCCAGGGTGATCAGGGCCCGGCGCGCGGTGGCCCGCGCCAGGCCGGTGGCCTCCGCGGCCGCGGACAGCGTCAGCTCGGCGCGGCCGGCGCCGAACGCGGTCAGCACGGTCAGGCCGCGGGCCAGGGACTCGATGAACTCCCGGCCCAGCTCCTGCTTGGAGGCGGCGGTCCAGGCGGCGAGCGGCTGCTCGGCGGGCTCCGGGGCGGGCTCGTCCGCGGCCTGTGCGAGCTCCCGCTCCATCCCGGCCACGGTCTCCCGCAGCCGCGGCAGCAGCGTGTCCCGCAAGGACGCGGCGCTGTGCCGGCTGGTGTGGCTGACCACGCTCGCGGCGCACGCGATGGAGCCGTCCGGGGCGCGTACCGGTACGGACAGCGCCACCAGCCCTGGCTCGATCAGCTGGTCGTCCAGCGCCCACCCCCGATCGCGCGCCTCCCGGGCACGCTCCTCGAAGGGGGCGCCGTCGGCCGCCGCCCGGCCGGCATCGCGCGGCGGCACCGCCGGAAAGCCGCGGTCCTCCGGATCGGCGGCCCGGCGCTCCCGCCAGCGCGCCCACTCCGCCTCCGTCCACTCCGCGGCGAACAGCGCGCCCGGCGCGGTGCGCTCGGCCGGCAGCAGATCGCCGATGCGGAAGCTCAGCGACATCGCGCGGCGCCGGGTCGCCTGGTGCAGGAAGCGGATGCCGTCCCGGTCGGGGACCGCGAGGGACACCGACTCGTCCAGCGCGTCGGCGAGCGCGTCGGCGTGCCCGCCGAGCAGCCCCGGCAGCCGCAGCGCGTCGAGGTAGGCGTTGCCCAGTGCCATGACGCGCGGGGTGAGCACGGCGTCCCGGCCGTCCAGGCGTACGAAGCCCATCCGGGCGAGGGTCGCGGTCACCCGGTCGACGGTGGAGCGGGCGAGGCCGGTGGCGCGCTCCAGCTCGCTCGGGCTCAGCGTGCCGTCGGCGTCGGTGAGCCGGCGCAGCACGGCGATGCCGCGCATCAGCGGCGTGACGGCCTCGGCCGGTACCTCGGCAGGCGCCTGGCCGGCAGCGGGCGGCGTCGTGGTGTCGGTCGGTGGCATCGGCCCTCCGTCGCGGTTCGTGCAGGACACCGTAATCGCCCGTGGTCAAACCGTTGACAGGCGTACGGAGCGGGCGCAGACTCATGGCCACGCGATCGTGAACATTATTTCACTACGCGAACACCCTTACAAGAATTCCGTCACAAGAAGCGGTACTCGCACTCGAACCTGTACCGCCCCGTCCTCGACGACGAGGAGACACCACATGCACACCACCGTCGGGATCATCGGCGGCGGCCCCGCCGGCCTGCTGCTCGCCCGTCTGCTGCACACCGCCGGCATCGACAGCGTCCTCCTGGAGCGCCGCGACCGCGCGTACGTGGAGCAGCGCCAGCGCGCGGGCATCCTGGAGCAGGCCACCGTCGACGCGCTGCGGGCCTGCGGCGCCGGGGCGCGGCTGGACGCCGAGGGCATGGTCCACGACGGCATAGAGCTGCGCTTCGACCGGCGCGCCCACCGCATCGACTTCCCCTCACTCGCCGACGGGCGCCGCGTGACGGTCTACGCCCAGACCGAGGTCGTCAAGGACCTCATCGCGCTCCAGCTCGCCGAGGGCGGCCCGCTGCTCTTCGAGGCGGACGTGCACGCGGTGGAGGGCGCCGACACCGACCGCCCGCGGATCCGCTACACCCACGACGGCCAGGAACAGACCCTCACCTGCGACTACGTCGTCGGCTGCGACGGCTTCCACGGAGTGGCCCGGAACGCCGTACCGGAGCAGCTGCGCACCACGTACGAGCGCGTGTACCCGTACTCCTGGCTCGGCATCCTCGCCGACGCGCCGCCCGCCGCCGACGAGCTGATCTACGCCCACTCCGACCGCGGCTTCGCGCTCGCCAGCATGCGGTCCCCGTCGGTCAGCCGGCACTACCTCCAGGTCCCCAACGGCACCGACCCCGCCGACTGGCCCGACGACCGCATCTGGGACGAGCTCGACGCCCGCTTCGCCCTCGACGCCGACCCCAGCTGGAGGCTCAAGCGCGGCCCGGTCACCGCCAAGTCGGTCCTCCCGATGCGCAGCCACGTCACCGAGCCGATGGCGTACGGCCGGGTCCTGCTGGCCGGCGACGCCGCGCACATCGTGCCGCCCACCGGCGCCAAGGGCCTCAACCTCGCCGCCGCCGACGTCATCGTCCTGGCCCGCGCGCTGACCCACTGGCACGCCACCGGCGCCACGGACCTCCTGGAGTCCTACTCCGACACCTGCCTGCGCCGCGTCTGGCGCGCGGAACACTTCTCGTACTTCATGACCACCACCCTGCACACCGCCCCCGGCCAGTCCCCCTTCGAGACCCGCCTGCAGCTCTCCCAGCTCGACCGCGTCGCGGCCTCCCGCCACGCCGCCGCGGAACTGGCCGAGAACTACACGGGCCTGCCGCTGGCGACGGGGCCGCTGGTCTGAGCCCCGCCGCAGCTCCGGCCGCGTTCCCCCATCCGGCCGGGGCCGCGGTAGTCGATGCCGCTGTGACGGGTACGCCGTACGTTCCGGAGGGAAGGCGTCCCGGACAGAAAGGCACAGCAATGGCACGCGCGGCACTCTTCGACGTCGACGGCACGCTCGCCGACACCAACCACCTCCACGTCACGGCGTGGTGGGAGGCGTTCCGGCAGCGCGGGCATCACGTGCAGATGACCGCCATCCACCACGCGCTCGGCCGTCCGTCGAGCGATCTGATCGCCCATGTACTGGGGGAGGACCGGGACACCCGACAGGACGCGGACATCAGCGCCGCGCACAAGACGCTGTACGCGACGTACTTCGATCGGCTGCCCGCGCTGGACGCCGCGGGGGAGCTGCTGCGCGCCCTGGCGGCACGCGGCTGGCGGAACGTGCTGGTCACCTCGGCCGGCGGGTACGAGCTGGGCGCGCTGCGGCGGGCCATCGACGCCGACGACGCCATCGTGGACACCGCGAGCGCGGACGACGTCAGCGAGGGGAAGCCCGCGCCCGAGCCGGTGGAGCACGCCAGGAAGCTGGCCGGGGTGACGACGGAGCAGGCGGTGTTCGTCGGGGACTCGGTGTGGGACATGCAGGCCGCGACCCGGGCCGGGGTCGGGGCGATCGCCCTGCTGTGCGGCGGCATCCCGCGGGCCGACCTGGAGAAGGCCGGCGCCTCGGAGGTGTACGCGGATCCGGCCGATCTGCTGACCCGGCTCGACGACAGCCTCTTCGCCCGGGTGGCGGGGGAGGGGTGAGGCTGCTGTCCCTCCGAGGCGCGGGGAAAACATCCCGTGATGCCGGATATGACTTGGCGCACGAAGATGAGTTGAGGCGGGCCCGGCGGGCACCCGTGAACTTCTCGTGCAGTCCCCGGAAGGACGGAACGGAGCGTTATGACCCCGAAGAACGAACAGGGCGAGAACGGGCGCAGCGCCGCCAAGGGCGCGGGCCGGGGCGATCCCCGGAGCCGGGACACGGCGGCGAAGGAGGTGCTGGCCGAGTTCGAGGACGCCGAGACGCGCGTCGGGCGCCCCGAAGAGCGGCGGCACGTGGCCGGTGAGAGCGGGGACCCCCTGACCACCAGCCTGGACGCCCAGGAGTCCCTCGACGAGGCCGGCCGCGCCGAGGCAGGCACCGACCCGGATCAGCGGGACCAGCGCCCGCCACGCGCGAAGCGGCAGCAGCCCGCGCGGCCGGAGGAGGACTGAGCGCTGTGGCGGTGCCCCTGTCGCCCCTGTCCGACAGCACCGTGCCCCTGCTCCTGGAGGGGTACGCATGGCTGCCCGACCGCCGGCGCCGCAACGGCGGCGCGCCCGTCCGCACCCGGCTGCTGGGAAAGCCGGCGATCGCGCTGCACGGCACGGACGCCGTGCGGTTCTTCTACGACGAGAGCAACATCCACCGCCGTGACGCGCTGCCGGGCCCGGTGCTCGACACGCTCTTCGGCCGCGGCGCCGTGCACACCCTCGACGGCGACCGCCACCGGGTGCGCAAGGCCCTCTTCGTCCACCTGCTCAAGGACGCGGAAGGCATCGCCGACCTGACCGAGCGCGCGGCCGCCGAGTGGCAGCGGGCCCGCGCCGACTGGTCCGGCAGCCCGCGGGTCGTCCTCTTCGACGCGTTCGCGCTGCTCCTCACCCGTGCGGTCTGCGACTGGGCGGGCGTCGAGCTGGACGACGACGGCGCGCGGGAGATGGCCGACGACCTGGTGGCGATGGTGGACGGCTTCGCGACACCGGGGCCGCGCCACTGGCGCGCCCGCCGCGCGCGCAGCCGCCAGGAGGAACGGCTGGCGCGCCGCATCGAGGACATCCGGCGGGCCGGCCCCGAGCACGCGGCGTCGGGCCGCCCGATCGGTACGGCGCTGACCGAGGTGGCCCTGCACCGGGAGGCCGACGGCACCCCGCTCGACGCGCACACCGCCGCCGTGGAGGTGCTCAACGTCATCCGGCCGACCGTCGCGGTCGCCTGGTTCCTCACCTTCGCCGCGCACGCCCTGCACCGCTGGCCCGAGCACCGCGCGCCGCTCGCCAAGGGCGACGCCGCGTACGCCCGGGGCTTCGCCCACGAGGTACGCCGCTTCTACCCCTTCGTGCCGTTCCTCGGTGGACTGGCCGCACGGGACCTGGAGTGGCGCGGCGAGCGCATCGGGGCGGGCACGATGGTCCTGCTCGACGTCTACGGGCAGAACCACGACCCCGACCTGTGGCCGAGCCCGTACACCTTCGACCCCACGCGCTTCACGGACGCCGAGCCGGGCCGCGACGACCTCATCCCGCAGGGCGGCGGCGAGGTATCAGGCGGCCACCGCTGCCCGGGCGAGGACATCGTGCTCGCGCTGCTGCAGACCCTCGTACCGCTGCTGGCGCGGCTGGAGTACCGCGTGCCGGAGCAGGACCTGACGGTGCCGCTGCACCGCGTCCCGTCGACGGTGCGCGGCGGGTTCGTCGTCACCGGCGTCGGCTGACCGGCGGCATGGGCAGGCGGCAGCCATGACGTCGTACGTCCCGAAGTTCGACCGGGAGCCCGGCCTCTCGCCCGAGGCCCGGTTCCCGGTGGTCGCGCTCGCGTCCTCGGCCGGCGGGCTCAACGCGCTGTTCAACGTGCTCGGGCCGCTGCCCGCCGATCTGCCGGCGGCCGTCCTGGTGGCCCAGCATCAGCAGCCCAACCGTCCCAACAGGCTGCCGGAGCTCCTCGACGCCCGCAGCCCGCTGAGGGTCCGCTCGGCGCGCGACGGGGACACCATGGAGCAGGGCACCGTACTGGTCACCCCGCCCGGCTGCCACCTGCTGGTGGTCAACGACAACCGCATCGGACTGATCGCCGTCGGCGAGCGCGCGCTGCCGCCGCGGCCGACGGCGGACATGATGCTCGCGACCCTGGCCGTGACCTGCGGGCCGCGGGCGCTGGCGGTGGTCCTCACCGGCGTCGGCACGGACGCCCAGTCCGGCATCCGCGCGATCACCTGCTGCGGCGGCCGGGTCCTCGCGCAGGACGAGGAGACCTCGGCGCACTTCGGGATGCCGGGCGCGGCGATCAGCACCGGCGAGGTGGACAAGGTGCTGCCCTTGACGGAGATCGCCAAGGAGATCCGGACCCGTGTGACGACGGCGGCCGAGAAGGGACCGGACAGCGGCAGCGAGGCGTGCTGACCGTCGTACGGGGGCCGTTCGGGGCAGCCGGCGTCAGGCGGCCCGCGACGGCTCCTCCCGCACCACCTCCGACGGCTTCTTGTCGTCCCGCAGGCCCAGGAACCGCGGGTGGCGCAGCATCCCGTCCCGGGTCCACTCGGTGAAGCCGACCTCGGCGACCAGTTCGGGGCGTACCCAGTGCGCGGCCCGCTCCCGTACCGGGTCGCCGAACGGGGAACGGGCCTGTTCCCGCTCGTCCAGGAGGCCGCGGATGCGGTGCAGCGCGGCCTGGTCGTAGCCGGTGCCGACCTTGCCCGCGTACCGCAGCGCGCCGTCCGCGTAGTAACCCAGCAGCAGCGCCCCGAAACCGACGCGGCTGCCGGCCGGCTCCGTGAAGCCGCCGATGACGAACTCCTGGCCGCGGGCGCACTTCAGCTTCAGCCAGTCGGAGGAGCGGCGCGGCACGTAGGGGCCGTCGGCGCGCTTGGCGATCAGCCCCTCCCAGCCCCGCTCGCAGGCGTCGGCCAGCCGCTGCGGGCCGCCCTCGTTGCGGTGCGGGGTGAAGCGCAGCGGGGAGACGTAGCGCAGGCTGCGGCGGAGCAGCGACTTGCGGGTGCGCAGCGGCAGCCCGCGGAGGTCCTTGCCGTCCAGCCGCAGCAGGTCGAAGACGTAGTACGTCACCGCCACCGAGCTGGCGCGGGCCTGTGCCGGGTCGGTGATGCCCATCCGCTGCTGGAGCCTGGAGAACTCGGTGCGGCCCTGCGAGAAGGCGACGATCTCACCGTCCACGGCGAAGTCCCGGCAGGTCTGGGCGGCCAGCGCGTCGGCGATCTCGGGGTAGGTGTCGTTCAGGGGCCGGCCGGTACGGGACAGCAGCCGGGTGCGGGTCCGGTCGCGTACGGCCAGCGCGCGTACGCCGTCGAGCTTCCGCTCGAAGATCCAGTCCTCGTCGAAGTCCCGGCGGTCGGAGAGCACCGCGAGCATGGGGTGGGCTGCCAGCTCCTCGCCCGAGGGGGCGTCGGCCAGCAGCCGCCGTTGTTCGCCGGGCAGCGACTCCAGCAGGCCCGCCACGCTCAGCGCTCCTTGCTCTCGCCGTCGCCGGCGCTCTCGTCGTCCGCGACCTGCTTCAGCGTCCGCCCGCTCCGCGCGGACTTGGCCCGGCGCGGGTCCGGTGTGCCGCGCCGGCCGGCCCGCTCGTCGTTCTCCTTCACCAGCAGCCAGGACTCCCGGCCCTCGGCGCCCTCCGCCGTACGGAAGCGGGTGAGCGCATAGCCGCCGCGCAGCTTCTCGCCGTCCATCCAGAACGTCACGTGCCCGTGCTCCAGCCGCTCGGCGAAGGAGGCGTCGCGGTCCTTGCGCTTCTTCGGCGGGAGCGGGCGGTACGTGCCCTGGTCCCACACGATGACCGTGCCGCCGCCGTACTCGCCCTTCGGGATCACCCCTTCGAACTCGCGGTACTCCATCGGGTGGTCCTCGGTCGGCATCGCCAGCCGCTTGTCGTGCGGGTCGGTGGAGGGGCCCTTCGGGACGGACCAGGACTTCAGTACGCCGTCGACCTCCAGCCGGAAGTCGAAGTGCATGGTCGAGGCGTCGTGGATCTGCACGACGAAGACCGGGTCGCCGCCGTCGGCGGACGGCGGCCCGGCGGCCTCCTGGCCCCGCGGCTCACGGGTCCGCTCGAAGTCGCGCTTGTGCTGATACGTCGACAGCCCTCGCTCGCCCTTCACGCCAACTCCTTCCTACTGCCGGCCGCCGCTGTCACCGTCGCGGCCGCTGGTGTCAGCGTCGCGCACGGGCAGGCGCGTCGCACGCGGGAGCGGCGAGCGGCGGTCATGCCGTCGTCAGACGGCGCGCAGCGAGAAGGGATGGCCCGCGGGGTCGGAGTACAGCCGCACTTCCTCGCCGCTCTCGCGCCGCTCGGCCTCCATCGGCTGACCGCCGAAGTCGATCACCTGGCGCTCCACGTCGTCCATGCGGTCCTTGGGCACCAGCAGGTGCAGATGGGACTGCTGGGAGTCCTCGGGCCGCGGCCACGAGGGCGGCGCCGCGCCGTGGTCCCGGCGGAACGCCATCCGCGTCCCCTGGCCGCCCGAGATCTCGATGATCTCGACACCCATCTCGGCCGGCAGCTGCGCACCGAGCAGCTTCGCGTAGAACTCCGCGACCGGCTCGGGCTCCGCGCAGTCCAGCACGATCACTCCCGCCTCGACGTAGACGGTGGATTCCCTCGATTCCGCGCTCTCTGTCATCGCACGCCCCTCCCGTAACAGGCCCGCCCGGCTACTGCCGGGCGGCGCCGGTCCGAGTAGCCGCATGCGGCGCTTTCATGCCCGGGGCCGCGACGGTCGCGGCCGCGCCGGCCTCGGTGCCCCCCGCCCGCCGCCGAGCCCTGACGCTCGTCGGCCGGCCCGCAACCACGGGTCGGCCGACGGAGCAGCGCTCCCTTCTCCCGGGCGGCTACGGTCGCTTGCCGCTCCGCGCCGCCGCGCCCACGCAGACCAGCCCGAGCAGGGTGGCCAGGGCGCCGACGATGATGTTGTTCCAGATGACTCCGGCGTCCGGACTGTCGCCCACGATCCACGGCGACACGATCAGCCACACGCCGATGGCGGAGATGGCCCAGCTCATGCCGTACATCCGCGCCGGTGTGTTGGTGAAACCGAGCGCCAGCAGGCCGATGGCGATGCCCAGAATGAGGTTGTGGGTCACCAAGGCGGGCTGGCTTGCCGTGAAGTGGACCGTCCAGGGCGAGATGGCGCAGTACAGACCGACGAGGAACACCGGCCCGTCCACGAGCGCCACATCGCGACCGCCGAGCATGCGGGCATACCGGTCCCGCATCTCAGGCACATCGGGGTGACTGGCGATATCGCCTCTGCTGTGTGAGACGTCTGCCATCAGACTCGTCTCCTTCGTTCTCCGCAGGGTTGGCCGCTGATATGGCAGGTACCTGCAAGCCCTATCTTGCGCTTATTTTCTCCTTATGTGTAGTTGGGAGTCCCAGTGGCGCTCCTAGCAGCGGCGCTGGGGTGGCTGGCGTCGGCCGGTGTGGCCGGTGAGGGTGGCTCGGGTGCGGCGGTAGAGGCGCCAGGGGGTGGTGTGGAGGGGGTCGCGGAGGGGGGCTGTGGGGGCGCCTTGGCCTTCGGTCCACTGGCGGAAGAGGGCCGGTGAGGTGTCGGCCGTGACCGTCAGGCGGGCGATGCGGAACGGGTCGTCGGCGGGTGAGCTGAAGGCTCGCGTGGCCGCCGTGGCCGAGGTCCAGCCCGCCGCGCCGACCGCGCGGCGGACCGTCGGGCTGGAGTAGCCGTGCGGGTAGGAGAACGCGGAGACCGGGTGTCCGAGGACGTCCTCGAGGCGGCGTTTGCAGTCCACGATCTCGGAGCACAGCCGCTGCCGCGGCACCGCGTCCAGCTGCGCGTGGGTGCGGCTGTGCCCGCCGATCCCGATGCCGTAGGCGTCGAGCGTGCTGACCTGGCGCCAGTTCAGCATCGGGGCCGGTGGCAGCAGGCTGCCGCTGGGGGACTCGCCCGGCGCGTGCACGGCACCGGTCGTGAGGTACAGGGTGGCGGGCAGCCCCCGCTCGGTGAGCTGCGGGGCGACCGTCCAGTAGAAATCCGCGAAACCGTCGTCGAAGGTGAGGACGGCGCACCAGGGCGGCAGCGGCGGACCGCCGCGCAACGCCCCGACCAGCCGCTCCAGCGGGATCACGGTACGGCCGCTGTCGATGATCCGGTCCAGTTGTTCGGCGAAGACGCGCGGGGTGACGGTGTAGGGGGCGATCCAGGACGGCGGGTCGTCGGACACCGAGTGGTACAGGAAGACCGGCACCGGATACGGGTGCGGGGTCATGGCGGGCCGCCTTCCGGGGCGGGCGGCGGCGCCGGTCCCGGTTCCCCCGGGGTGCGGTGGCCCGTCGGTACGGCCGGTTCATGGCGGACGGTGGGTCCGTGCGGAACGACCGGTTCAGGTCGGACGGCCGATTCGCAGGGGGCGGCCGGTTCAAGTCGGACGGCCGGTTCGTGGGTAACGGCAGCGGCCGGCGTCCGGCGGTGCCCGGACCGGGCGCCGGGGGTGCCGGTGGCGTGCACCAGAGCGAGCGGGTGCCCGTGCAGCCGCACCCACGCCAACACGCGCTCGTCCACGTCATCGGCGCCCGAGCCGGCCGGCGAGCGCTGCTCACCGGTCGGGGCAGGGTCCAGTCCGACGACGTGGACGCGGGTGTCCAGCGAGTAGCGGGCGGCGATCCAGGGGCAGGCCGTCGCGGTGCGCCGGCCGAAGCCGTGCATTATTCCCCTCCTGCGTGGGGCGAGGGGCCGGCCCGGTGTACGGGCGTGTGCGCCGTCCCGGAGGAGCGGCGGCACGCTTGCGCGGTGCCGGCGGGCGGTTCCGGGGGAACGGGTGCCGCCGGCCGTCGGGCGTGGCCCGGATGACGAGGCGGTGGCGGGGCCGACGGGGCCGGCCCGGGCACAGCCTCGGGATGACGGGGAGGGCGCTGGGTGCGGCGGGACATCCCTGCCGCCGGTCCCTCCCGAGCGCCGCGAGCGGCGCGGGGAACTGGCATGTGCGGCCCGCTGGAGAGCGGTCCGCTCCGCCCCGAGAAACGGAGCCAGGTCCTCAGATTTGCAGCATCCTCACCGAGAGTCAAGATAGGGGGAAGGAATTGCCGCAAATATTGTGAAATCGACTGCTGCTGGTCACTCGCTGTAGTATTCGGCGTCTTCGTGTGCGGTCGCGCGCCGCAGTTCCTCGGTGATCCGCCGGGTGATCTCGCCGGGCCGCACCGGACGGCCGAAGTGCCAGCCCTGGGCCCAGTCGCACCCCATGGTCCGCAGCCGCTCCGCGTCGGCCGCCGTCTCCACGCCCTCCGCCGTCACCTTCACGCCGAGCGCCCGTGCCAGCGAGACGAGCCCCTCGATGACCCGCCAGCTCTGCTGCGCGGAGACCTCCGGCCGGTGCGTGTCGGCGACGAACGACCCGGCGATCTTCAGCTGGGAGACCGGGAGTTCGCCGAGGTATCCCAGCGGCGACCAGCCGGTGCCGAAGTCGTCCACCGCGAGCGTGATGCCGGTGTCCGCGAGGCTGCGCAGCGTCGGCATCGAGTCGTCGTCGGTCCGCATCACCGCGCTCTCGGTGATCTCCAGCTGGAGCAGCCTCGGGTCCAGCCCGGTGGAGCGCAGCACCCTGCCGATGTCGGCCGCGAGCCGGGCGTCCCGGGCCTGGTGGACGGAGACGTTCACGTTCACCTGCGGCGCCGCGGGCCCGAACCGGCGCACCCACTCCGCCGCCTGCCCGCACGCCTCCTCCAGCACCCAGCGGCCCAGCCGCATGATCATCCCGGTCTGCTCGGCGGTGGCGATGAAATCATCCGGGCTCAGCACGCCGAAGTCCGGGTGCCGCCACCGTACGAGCGCCTCCACGGCGGCCAGCGAGCCGTCCGAGAGGCTGCACAGCGGCTGGTAGTCCACGAAGAACTCGCCCCGCTCCAGCGCCGCCGGCATCCGTACCGACATCGCGTAGCGGGTCACCTCGCGCGCGTGGTGGCCCGGGTCGAAGAGCGTCCACCGGCCGCGGCCCGCCTCCTTGGCCCGGTACAGCGTCAGGTCGGCGGCGCGCACCGCGGCCTCCGGCGTGGTCGTGGCCACCGACCGCTCCAGTACGCCCACGCTGGCCCGCACGGAGAGCCGGCGGTCGGCGACCGGGACCGGCGTGGCCAGCGCCGCCAGCGCGGCCTTCGCCACCGTCACGGCGTCCTGCTGTCCCCGGGAGTGCTCCAGCAGCATCACGAACTCGTCGCCGCCCAGCCGCGCCACGAGGTGTCCCAGCGGCGTCATCGCGGTCTCCAGCCGCCGCGCGACGGCGACGAGCAGCTCGTCACCGGCCGCGTGCCCCAGGCTGTCGTTGACGAACTTGAAGCCGTCCAGGTCGAGATAGCAGATCCCGAACCGGGCGTCGGCGGGGGGCGCGTGGAAGAGCCGTTCGAGGCGGTCGATGAAGGCCGCCCGGTTGGGCAGGCCGGTCAGCGTGTCGTGGGTGGCCTGGTGGCGCAGCCGCTCCTCGAGCCGGTACCGGTCGGTGATGTCCTCCAGCAGCGCCACCTGGTAGCGCGGCACCATTTCCTCGTCCCGGATCAGCGAGCACGTCAGGTGCGTCCAGACCACCTCGCCGTCCTTCCGGTAGTACGGCTTGGTGCACTCGAAGCGCTCCCGCTCGCCCCGGATCAGCTCGTCGTACGCCTGCCAGGTGCCCGGCTCGTCCTCCGGGTGCACCAGATCGGTGACCCGGCGGCCGCGCAGCTCCTCCACGTGGCCGCCGAAGATGTCCAGCAGCGCGCGGTTGACCTCCAGGATGTTGCCGTGCAGATCGCCGATGCCGATGCCGATCGGGGCGTTCTCGAACAGCGCGCGGAAGCGGGCCTCGGTCGCCCGCAGGGACCGTTCGGCCATCTGCCGCGCGGTGTCGGCGGCGGCCCGGATCTCCTCCTGGTCGCGCAGCGTCCGCTCGCGCAGCGCCGCCGCCCAGCCGGCCGCGAAGGCGCCGGCCACGACGGGCCCGCGGTCCTTCGGTACCGGGTGCGCGTGCAGCAGCTCCACCGCGCGGGCCAGCACCGCGGGGTCCGTGTAGTACGCCTCGACCAGCAGCCTCCCGGCCTCCTCGGCCGCGGCCGTGCACACCGGGTCGCTCTGCCAGGACCGGCGCAGCAGCTCGGCGGTCCTGGCCGTGAGCTGCTGCCGCGCGCCGGGCTGCACCGTGAGCCCGAGTCCCTCCCGCAGCAGTGCGGCCCAGGACTCCTGGAACTGTGCGGACGCTCCGTGGTCCGGTTGCCCAGCGCTCACGGGCGCCGCCCCACGCCTGCCAGGCCCGTCATCAGCTCCGGGTGCGGCCCCACCGCGTCCGGTGTCTCGGGCCGCCACTCAGGGAGGTACACCACCCCCGGATCGACGAGCTCGAAGCCGTCGAAGTACGCGGTGATCTGCGCCCGCGAGCGCATGGTGAGCGGGGTGCGGGTGCGGGCGTACAGCGCCTGGTGCGGCCCTGCCTGGTCGGGGCGGCCCTCCAGCGACGCGTGGGAGAGGACCAGCGCGCTGCCCGGCGGCAGCGCGTCCCGCAGCGCGGCGACGATGCCGGGCGGGTCCGCCTCGTCCGATACGAAGTGCAGCACCGCGACCAGCAGCACCGCCACCGGCTCACCCGGACGCAGCAGCCGGGCGACGGGGGGCTGGGCGAGCAGTCCGTACGGGTCCCGCACGTCCGCCTCGACGACCTCGACGTGCGGATCGTCCCGCACCAGCAGCCTGCTGTGCGCGACGGCGACCGGGTCCATGTCGACGTAGACCACTCGGGTGTCCGGGCGCACCTCCTGGGCGACCTCGTGCACGGCGCCGAAGGTGGGGATGCCCGAGCCCAGGTCGAGGAAGCGGGTGATGCCCTCGCCGGCCAGGTACTGCACCGCGCGGCGCAGGAAGGCCCGGTTGCTCCGCATGATCATCGGCAGGTCGGGCCAGAGGGAGATGGCCTGGCGGGCCATCTCGCGGTCGGCGGGGAAGTTGTGCGAGCCGCCCAGGAAGTAGTCGTAGATCCGGGCGGCGTTCGGGCGGTCCAGATCCGTTCCCGGTGGCACCCACGACGAAGACCGCTGCATCACTGACCCCTTCCGCACCGGGCAGGGACTTCAGCCTCAGAGCTCTACATAATTCTCATATCGGGTGCCATGGGCGTGCAAGCGGGTGCGCCGTCCACCGCATATGCCGCTGCGCGTCCGTGGCTCGCGAGGTCGGCGGGGCCTCCCGAGAATGGACGGACCATGCCCGGACGCATCGAGGACTACGGGATCATCGGCGACCTGGAGACGGCCGCCCTGGTCGGCAGGGACGGCTCGGTCGACTGGCTCTGCCTGCCCCGCTTCGACTCGCCCGCCGCCTTCGCCGGCCTCCTCGGCACCGACGGGCACGGCCACTGGCGGATCGCCCCGGCCGGGCCGCCCCGGCCCTGCACCCGCCGCCGCTACGCCGGCGACACCCTGGTCCTCGAATCGCTCTGGGAGACCTCCGAGGGCACGGTCCGCGTCCTGGACTTCATGCCCCCGCGCGACCGGGCGCCCCGGCTGATCCGCATCGTGGAAGGGCTGGCCGGCGAGGTCCCGATGCACAGCGCGCTGCGGCTGCGCTTCAACTACGGCCGGGTGCTGCCGTGGGTGCGCCGCACCGGCCACCACCGCATCGCGACCGCCGGCCCGGACTCGGGCTGGCTGCGTGTGCCGCCCGGCGTGCACACCTTCGGCGCCGACGGCGCCACCTTCTCGGAGTTCACCGTGCGGGCCGGCGACCGGGTCCCCTTCGTCCTCACCTGGCAGCCCTCGCACCTGCGCAACGTCCAGGTCACCGACCCCGAGCGTGCCCTGCGGGAGACCGCGGAGGGCTGGCAGCGCTGGGCGGCGACCTGCCGGTACGAGGGGGAGTGGCGCCCCGACGTCCTCCGCTCGCTGATCACGCTCAAGGCGCTCGCCTACCGCCCGACCGGCGGCATCGTCGCCGCGGCCACCACCTCGCTGCCCGAGGCCATCGGCGCGCCCCGCAACTGGGACTACCGCTTCTGCTGGCTGCGGGACTCCAGCATGACGCTCTCCGCACTGCTGCGCGGCGGCTTCCACGAGGAGGCGGCCGCCTGGCGGCGCTGGCTGGTGCGCGCCATCGCCGGCGACCCCGCGGACCTGCAGACCCTCTACGGGCTGGCCGGCGAGCGCCGGCTGCCGGAGTCCACGGCGCCCTGGCTCCCCGGTTACGAGGGCTCGGGCCCGGTCCGGCTGGGCAACGCGGCCGTCGACCAGTTCCAGCTGGACGTCTACGGCGAGGTGGCCGACACCCTGTACCTCGCCCAGGCGGCCGGCATCCCCATGGAACGCCGCGTCTGGACCCTCTTCCGCACCCTCATGGACGCGCTGGAGCAGCGCTGGCGGGAGCCGGACGAGGGCCTGTGGGAAGTGCGCTGCGGCCGCCGCCACTTCGTGCACTCCAAGGTCATGGCATGGGTGGCCGCCGACCGGGCGGTACGCCTCGCCGAGAAGACCGGCCTGCCCGCGCCCCTCGCGCGCTGGCGGATGCTGCGCGACGCCGTGCACGCCGACGTCTGCGCACACGGATACGACGCGGACCGCGGCGTCTTCGTCCAGCACTACGGCAGCCGGCAGCTGGACGCCGCCACGCTCTTCATCGTCAAAACGGGCTTCCTGCCCCCGGACGACCCGCGCGTGATCCGTACGGTGGACGCCGTACGCACCGAGCTGGACCACAACGGATTCCTGCGCCGCTACTCGAACGGCGGGCCCCCCGACGAGCCGTCCGGCGACGGGCTCCCCGGTACCGAAGGCGCCTTCCTGGCCTGCTCGTTCTGGCTCGCCGACGCGCTGCTCGCCACCGGCCGGCACGCCGAGGCCCGCGCCCTGTTCGCCCGCACCCTGGCCCTCGGCAACGACCTGGGCCTGTTCGCCGAGGAGTGGGACGGCGCCGCCGGCCGCCAACTGGGCAACACGCCACAGGCGTTCACCCACGTCGCCCTGGTCAACTCCGCGTTCGACCTCGCGGCGGCCGGCGCGGACCGCAGCGCCGTCTGAGCCCGCGCGAGGCCGGTTCCCGCCGTCTCGGCGGGCCGTCGGCGGGTACCCGGCGGGGGTCCCGCACGACGAGACGAGAGGGGCCCGCACATGGCCGAGAAGCAGCAGGACGTCGTGGAACTGCTGGAGCAGCAGCACCAGCAGATCCGCCGACTCCTGGACGACGTCGTGAACCACAAGGGTGAGGAGCGCAAGCACGCGTTCCAGCGCGTGGTGCGCCTGCTCGCCGTGCACGAGACGGCCGAGGAAGAAGTCGTCCACCCCTATGTCCGCGACCACGTCGAGGGCGGTGAACAGGTGGTCAAGGACCGGACGGCGGAGGAGAAGGGCGCCAAGGAGGCGCTGAGCCGGCTGGAGGACATGGACGTCGACTCTTCGGAGTTCCACGAGCAGTTCGCGGCGGTCCGCCAGGACATCCTGGCGCACGCCGAGGCGGAGGAGAAGTCCGAGTTCACCCACTTGCGCGCGGTGGCCGACCAGCGCGGCCTGGAGGGGCTGGCCAAGGCGGTCAAGGCCGCCGAAGCGGTGGCGCCGACCCACCCGCACCCGGGCGCCGAGTCCGCGGTGGCGAACCTCCTCGTCACCCCGGTGGCGTCCGTGATCGACCGCACGAAGGACGCGATACGGGCGGCGATGGGCAAGGGCTGACCCACGAGGCGGCCCCGTCCTCGCGGCGGGGCCGCCGTACTGCCGGGAGCCGTACGACCGGGATTACCGGTCCTCCTCCCGCGGGAGCAGGGAGCCGAGGGGGCCCAGGTCGAGGTTGAGTTCGTCGCGGCCCACGTCGTAGCGGGCGCAGAGCTCGTCCATCCGGCGCTCCAGCAGCATCAGCGTCGTGCCGATGCGCTCCTCCTGGTCCTCGGACAGATCGCCCTGGTCTACGCGGCGCAGCGCCTGCCGCTCCATGAGCTGGTGCAGCAGCTCCACGACGGTCAGCACCAGCCGTACGAGGTCGCGCTCGACGCTCTCCTCGTCCAGTTCCACCCGCCTGGTCACGGCAGCCTCGCCTCCTCCACGTACCCGGGCTCCGCCGGTCCCGCCCCGTCCGGGCCGAGTCCGGCGAACGGCGACGGGACGTTCTCGTTCACCGAGCTGATCAGGGCGCGCAGGTCGACCCGTACGAGATCCACGTCCGCGATGCGCAGGGTCAGGTCGCCGGCGATCACCACGCCGCCGGCGAGCAGCCGGTCGAGCAGGTCGATCAGCGCGACGGGGGTCTGCGGGCCGGCGGCGGGAGTACTCATGAGGTGGTCCGTCCCGCCTCGTCGTCCGTGTCCGCCAGGTCGGTGAAGGAGTACGGGGCCCAGGGGCCGGTCAGTTCGATCCGCAGGGCGGGGGAGCGGGCCGCCAGCTCGCCGACCCGCTCGGCGAACGTACCGGCTGCCTCACGGCGTACCAGATACGCACCGTTGAGGAGGTTCGGGCCGCGCGAGACGGCGGGGCGGGTGCCGGCGGGGGCCCGGCCGGCGGCGTCGGGCGCGCCGGACGCGGCGACGGCCTCGGCGAGCCGGCCGTCCTGCGGGCGGTGCAGCCGGCTGTGCTCGGCGGCGCGCGCGAGGGTGTCGTGCACCGCCCGGGCCAGCCCGTCGGCCTCGTGCAGCGCGGCGTCCCCGGCCTTGCGGTCCCGCAGCCGCCGCCGCAGGAACTCCCGTCCGGATTCGGCCTCGGACGGTTTACGGTCGTCCGGCTCCGGGTCCTTCGACTTGCGGTCCTCCGGGGCCTGTTGGGCGTACGCCTTCACGCCCCACTCCAGGCGGCCCGCCAGCCGGTTCAGCAGCCGCTCGAACCGCTCGGCGTGCTCGGCCAGCGCGGCGCGGACCGCGTCCTCGTCGCGGTAGACCGTGACCAGCCGCAGCGGCAGCACGCCGACCGCCGCCGCGGTCTCGTCCACGACCCGTCGGTGCGCCCGCGCGGTCGCCTCCAGCCACGTCAGGTCCTCCAGCCGGTCGCGCACCCCCGGCTGGTCGAACTCCGCGGCGGGCACGTCGGACACCAGCGCGGCCAGCGGGCCCTCCGCCACGGTGCGTACGGGCGCGTTGCCGATGCCGAGCAGGCCGGCGGGCGGCCGGGCGTCGCGGTGGAGGACGGCGTAGGCGTACGTCAGCCGGCCGTTGTGAGGCGTGCTCACGGTGACTCCTCCTTCCGTTCCTCCAGGGTCCGGTCCTCCGGAGCGCGGTCCTTGAGGGCGGCCTCCCCGCGGCTCTCCAGTGCGGCGAGGCGCTCCTTCAACTCGGCGTTCTCCCGGGCCAGATCACGCTGTTCGCGATTGCGGTCCCGGCGTTCCTGGGACACTTCCCTGCGGCGGGCGCTGGACGACAGTGACGGGTCGTCACGCCACCAGTCGATGCCCATCTCCTCGGCGCGCTCCACCGAGGCTACGATCAGCCGCAGTTTGATGGTCAGCAGTTCGATGTCGAGCAGATTGATCCGGACGTCGCCGACGATCACCACGCCTCTGTCCAGGACGCGTTCGAGGATGTCGGCGAGGTTGGCGCCGCCGCCGGCGCCGGTGGAGGGGTAGGACATGGGGTACGCGCTCACCTCACCCGTTCCGGCTCGGGCTCGTCCTCGTACTCGACGTCGGGCTCGTCCTCGTATTCACCCTCGTCCTCGTACGCCTCTTCCTCGTCGCCCTCGTCCTCTTCCGCTTCGTCCTCCGCGCCGGTGTCCTCGGGCTCGTCCTCGTACGTGCCGGCGACGCCCTCGTCCTCCTCGCGGGCCACCGCGTCCTCGTGGGACTCGACGACCTCGCCGTCGCGGATCTCGCCGCGCCAGCCGTCGGTCGCCTCGCCGCGCAGCATGACGAAGCGGCGGAAGTGCTTCAGGTCGAGCCGGGCCCGCCGCCCCTGGGCGCGCCAGAGATTGCCGGTCCGCTCGAAGAGGCCCTTCGGGTAGTACTCGATGACCAGCAGGACGCGGGTCAGGTCCGGCGTCAGCTCGTGGAAGGTCACCACACCCTTGACGGTCGCCTTCGCGCCCTGCGCCGACCAGGCGATGCGCCGGTCCGGCAGCTGCTCGGTGACGGTCGCCTCCCAACTGCGGCTGGACCAGAGGACCTTGGCGCGCCACGTGGAGGTGGTGTCGCCGGTGCGCTGCACGTCCTGCACGCCTTTGGCGAAGGAGCTGAACTCCTGAAACTGCGTCCACTGGTCATACGCGGTGCGCAGCGGCACCCCGACGTCCGTGTCCTCGACGACGATGACGAACCGCCCGGTCCCGGTGCCCGTCCGCTTGCCGCCGCTGCCACCGATGCTGTTGCGTACCAGCCGGCCGATGCCGCGGCCGACGCTGAGGCCGATCCCGGGGGCGTTGCCCTCGGCCATGTCCTGCAGCCGGGTGGTCGCGGCGCCCAGCTTCCGGCCGCCGGCGATCAGCAGCCGCTGGGCCTGGGCCGCGGCGAACGCGGCGGCCTCCTCCTTGAGCCGGTCGGTGGCCGGGCTGCGGGCGATGCTCTCCTTGAGGAGCTGCTTCGTGTCAGCCATCGGTACGCTCCCGGCTCCGGCCGGACTGCTTCCCCGGCTGCTTGCCGGACTGCTTGGCGGCGGTTTTGGGGCCGGTCCTGGCCGTACCCGTCCTGGCCGTCCCCGTGCGTTCCGTCCCGGTCTTCTTGGCGCGCCGGGCCCGTTGGGCCGCCGGCGTCGCCTTGGTGGTCGCCTTCTTGCGCGGGGCGCGCTCGGGAGCGGGCTCGTCCTCCGATTCCTCCGGCTCCTCCGGCTCGTCGCGCGGGGCGGGCTCCTCGTCCTCGGCCCGCGTCTCCTCCGTACCGCTGCCCAGCCGTTCCTGGACGCTCGCGGTGCGTGCGTGCAGGCTGTCCGCCAGTCCGTCGATGCGGCGGCTGACGAACGCGCTCGCCGCCGCGCGGCCCACCCCGCCCAGGTCGTCCCGCAGCTGGTCGCGCACCTCCGCGAGCTGCGGGTCGGCCTTCAGCCGCTCGTCGACCAGGCCCAGCAGCCGCTGCGGATCGAGCTGCAGCCGCCGTCCCAGGACCACGCCGCCGACGCTGAGGGCGAGCTTCGCCTTCTTCGTGCGGCCCAGTACATATCCGCCTGCGACGGCCAGTGCCAGTGCCGCCCGGTTGTTCATCTCAACCGTCTCCTCGTCCTTCTCACTGTCCTCGGTGCCGCTGTTCCCGCGCTTCCTCCAGCCGGTCCAGCAGCTCGTCCTCGCGCCGGTCGAACTCCGCCTCGTCGATCAGGCCGTCGTCCAACTCCTTTGCCAGCGCCCGCAGTTCGTGCTGGATGACGCCGGGGTCGTAGTACTGCCGCTCCGCCTCGGCGACGACCTGTCGCAGTACCCACGCGGTGCCGCGCACCGGCGCGGCGGGCAGCAGCAGCACTTCCTTGAGCAGGCCCATCAGTCCCGGCCCGCGTGCTCGGTGGCCGGCTGGGCCGGACGCACGAAGCTGTACGGCGGCAGCGGGCCGTTCACCAGCAGGTCCAGCTGCGGCTGTTCCTCGGCGAGCCGGTGCGCCGCCTCGGTGAAGGGCGCGGTGTCCGACCGCGGCAGCAGGAACGAGAGGTTCACCAGCCAGCCCGTCCCCTCCGGGCCGGGCGCCGACTGCTCCGCCAGCGGGGTCAGGGCCTCCTCGACCGTGTGCGCGTCGCGCACCTCGCGGGCCCGTACGGCATTGGCCACCAGCTCGCCCAGGCGCACCCGCTCGGGGTAGTCGCCCCCGCCGGCCGCCTGCAAAGCCTCCGTGAGGCGGCGGACCTCCGGCTCGTCGTCGACGACGAGCCGCAGCACGACCTCCTCGCGGTGCGCGGCCTTGACGTTGTACTCCACCCGGTCGGTCAGCTCGGCCAGCTGCGTCTTGTAGTGCTCGGTGTGTTCGCCGAGCGCCCCGCGCACCGCGTCGTCGTCCGTCGAGAGCGAGCCGAAGCGCAGCGGGAGCACCGCGCCCGCGTTGCCCGTCTCGGTGAGGACGTGCTGGTGGGCCAGCAGGTCGCGGCGCTTGGGGCGCAACCCGTCGGGGCAGTCGCTGACCACGGCGGCCAGCTCACCGGCCCGGATGATCCGCACCGGCCGCGGCGGGTCGCCGACGCCCAGCACCGGCTTCTCGGGGGCGGGGTGGTCGGCGTGCGCGATGCCGTAGACATAGGTGGTCATCAGCTCTCCTCCCTCTTGCGGGAGCTGGTGGTGCGCCGCGGCCGGCGCGGCTCTTCCTCATCGGACCCGCCGGAGGCGTCCTCCCGGCCCTGGCCGATGGCGTCGGCGAAGGTCTGGGCGGCGCCCGAGAGCGCGCCCTTGCTCTTGCCGCGCGCGCCGGACTCGGTGATCTCGCCGACCAGGTCGGGGAGTCCGGGCTCCTTCTTGCGGCCGGACTCCAGGTCCAGCCGGTTGCATGCCTCGGCGAACCGCAGGTAGGTGTCCACGCTCGCCACCACGACCCGTACGTCGATCTTGAGGATCTCGATGCCGACCAGGGAGACGCGCACGAAGGCGTCGATCACCAGTCCGCGGTCCAGCACCAGCTCCAGTACGTCGTACAGTCCGCTGGTGCCGCCTCCTCCCCGGCTGCCTCCTTCTTGTTGCGCGGGAATCACAGTCATCTCTACGGGTTTCCTTTCGCGCGCTCGTAGCGGCCGACGCGCCGGTACCCGGTGAGCACACCCTCCTGATCGAGGGTCAGCTCGTACAGCGCCATCAGGCTCATCGTGTCGGGCACCCTGGAGAGCTCCAGCACTTCCGCTTCCAGGAGCCAGCCGTCCCCGGTCCGCTCGAACCGGGTCACGGTCTCGGGTTGCAGTCCGGTGAGCTCGGCGAGCTGGGTGCGCGCCGCGCGCATCAGCTCGGGCAGCGTCAGGCCCTTCGCGGGGCTCCGGCGGTCGCCTTCATCCGGTGTCTTCGCTTTTTCCGTCATGAAGTCATCTCTGTCGGGCTTCTCCGTCCGGGCGTCTCCGCCGGGAAGTCCATGTCGCACCGAGTACCGCCGAGGGGCGAGGGGAAACCCAAGTGCCCCGGCCGGTTCGCAGCGTCCTTCCCTGACCGGTTCGCACCGTCCGTCCCGGTGCCGGGTCGCCGATCTTCACGGTCGACCCGATGATGGATTGAGGTCCGGCGGGCGGGGGACTCGGTGATCAGCCGGAGGGGACGGCTGTCCACGGAAACCGGTCAATGGTCAGTCAATGGTCAATGCGGAGCAGGAGGCATCAGTGGCCGCGCAACCCCACGACCAGCACGACGACGCGGGGAGCGGCGCCCGGAACGGGCGGCCGCAGAACCCCAGGGAGAAGCACCCGCAGCCCGACTTCCCGGCGCAGGAACAGGAGCACCCCGGCTGGACCGGGCCGATGGACCCGCCACCGGACCACGGCGAGGAGTCCTACCGTGGCAGCGGTCTGCTGACGGACCGCAAGGCGCTGCTGACCGGCGGCGATTCCGGTATCGGCCGCGCGGTGGCGCTGGCCTTCGCGCGCGAGGGCGCCGACGTGCTCTTCACCCATCTGCCCGAGGAGGCCGATGAGGCCCGCGAGACCTCCCGGCTCGTCGAGGAGGCGGGCCGGAAGGCCGTCGCGGTCTCCTGCGACATCCGTGAGGAGTCCGCGTGCCGCCGGCTCGTGGAGCGGGCGGTCGCGGAGTTCGGCCGGATCGACATCCTGGTGAACAACGCGGCATACCAGATGTCGCAGCCGGACGGCATCCGGGCCATCACCACCGAGCAGTTCGACCGGGTGCTGCGCACCAACCTCTACGGCATGTTCTGGCTGTGCAAGATGTCGCTGCCGCACATGCCCAAGGGCGCCTCGATCATCAACACCACGTCCGTACAGGGCTACAAGCCCAGTCCGCATCTGCTGGACTACGCGACGACCAAGGGCGCCATCGTCACCTTCACGCAGGGGCTCGCCCAGATGCTCGCCCCCGACGGCATCCGTGTGAACGCCGTCGCGCCGGGGCCCGTCTGGACGCCGCTGATCCCGGCGACGCTGCCGGACACCGTGGAGTTCGGGAAGCAGGCGCCGCTGGGCCGCCCGGCGCAGCCCGCCGAGATGGCGCCCGCCTATGTGTTCCTCGCCTCCGAGCACGCCGCGTTCATCACGGCCGAGATCGTGAATGCCACCGGCGGCACCCCGCTGCCCTGATGGGCTGGTGGCGCTGGGTCAAGTGGGAGGCCGCCGCCGTCCTGCGCGCCGCGCGCAGCGCGGTGGCCGGCCCGGGGCCCGAGCGGGACGCGGCGGTGCAGTCGCTGAAGGCGGCGGCCGCCGCCGCGCTCGCCTGGGCGGTGACGGGCTGGTGGTGGGGCGCGCCGATGGCGCTGATGGCGCCGTGGACGGCGGTCGTGCTGGTGGAGAGCACCGTCTACCGGTCGGTGCGCTCCGGGCTGCAGCAGCTGGCGGTGATCGCGGCCGGCACGGTCATCGCGGCGGGCGCGGCGATACTGACCGGCAACAAGATGGGCGCGATGGTGCTCGCCCTGCCGCTCACCGTCCTGCTGGGCAACTACGCGCGCTTCGGGCGGCAGGGCATGTACGCGTCCACGACGGCGCTGTTCGTGCTGGCCTACGGCTCGTACTCGCTGTACGACATCGGGCACCGGCTGCTGGAGTCGGTCATCGGCGCGGCCATCGGGATCACGGTGAACGCCCTGGTCTTCCCGCCGGTGCACGCCCGCAGCGTGCGGCACATGCTCTACACGCTGCCGAGAGACAGCGCCGACCTGCTGCACACCATCGCCCAAGGGCTGCGGGAGGCGGGCGACGAGGGGTACAGCCACCAGGACGCCGAGACCTGGCAGGACCGGGCCCGGCGGCTGGCCAACGCCGTCACCGACCTGCACACCGCGCGCGGCTGGGACCAGGAGAGCTACCGCTTCAATCCGGGTTACCGGATGCGCCGCCGCGGCCGCCCCGCGCCGCCGTCCGACTGGGACGAGACCTGGGACGGGATCAGTGAGCACCTCAAGACGCTCACCCGGACGCTGCGCGAGGCGGCCCCCGACCGGAACGACCTGGCCCCGCCGCCGTACGGCGCGCTCGGCCTGGCCGCCGACGTGCTGGACGCGGCGGGGAACGTCTGCGAACACGACCTGCACCTGCTCGACGAGGGAGCGGAGGAGGAGCGCGAGAGCCGGCGGGCCGCGGACCTGGACAGCGCGTGGGAGGCGCACGCCCGGCTCAAGGAATGGCTGTCGGAGCTGGACGGGGAATCCTCCGCCTCGCTCGGCGGCCTGGTCGCGGAGATGCAGCGGCTGCTGTACGCGCTCGGCCCGCAGATCCCACTGCGGTCCAGGGCGGCGTGAGGGGCCTGCCGGCCAGTTCCTGAGGGGGCGTCAGGACGCTTTCTTTTTCGCGGGTGCCTTCTTCTTCGGAGCCTGCTTCTTCTGGGCCTGCTTCTTCTGGCCGCCGGACTGCCGGCCGCCGGACTTCTGTTTGGCGCCCTTCGCCCGGTCCACGCTGGCCTGCAGGGCCTCGCGCAGGTCGACGACGTTGGTCGCCTTCGGCGCCGGCTCGGCCTTCTCCACCGTCTCGCCGGTGCGCTTGGCCTCCACGAGCCGCCGCACCTTCTCCTGGTACGTGTCGTGGTACTCCTCCGGGTCCCACTCGACGGACAGCGCGTCGATCAGCTGCACCGCCGTGTCCAGCTCCTTCTTGTCCGGCTTGGTGCGCCCCGGCAGCGTCGGCAGTTCCTTGTGCGGGTCGCGGACCTCGTCGGCCCAGTGCAGAGTGTGCAGGGCCAGGATGTCGTCCTCGGCCTTGACGGCGACGAGGTATTCGCGGTTGCGCATCACGAACGTGGCGATGCCCGCCTTGTTCGCCTTCGCCAGCGCCTCCCGCAGCAGGCCGTAGACCTTGGCGTACTCCTTGCCCTTGGGGGCGAGGTAGTACGTCTTGTCGAAGTAGATCGGCTCGACCGCGTCGAGGTCGACGAAGCCGGTGATCTCCAGGGACTTGGACCGGCCCGGTGCGATCTCGTCCAGCTCCTCCGGCTCGACGAGCACGTACTCGTCCCCGGCGTCATAGCCCTTGACGATGTCGTCGTACGCGACTTCCTTGCCGGTGCGTTCGTTGACGCGCTTGTTGCGCACCCGGTCGGAGGTGCCGCGCTGGAGCTGGTGGAAGTGGACCGTGTGGCTCTCCGTCGCGGACACCAGCTGTACGGGCAGGGAGACCAGCCCGAACGAGAGCGCACCGGCCCAGACTGCGTGTGCCACGTACCGCCACCTCCTCGCCTCCCATCGCACCCCGTACCGGCGGGGGCCGCATCCCGGTGTGCGCCGGACGGAGCACACCGGGGGAGGCGTTCGGAGCACGGCGGGGGAGCGCGGGGCTTTCGGAGGTTTGGGCTTCCGGGAGCGTGGCACTCGGCTTCCCGGCCGAGCGGCCGGTCATGGGAGAGAAGGAAAGCGCCGGGCCGGAGGGGAGAATCCGGCCCGGCGCATCCATGCCGGGGGAAGGGCGGCCGCGCCGGGCCGCCCCGCGCGTGGTCAGGTACGGCGCTCCTCGACACCGAGGCCGAGCGCCCGGGCGATGTCCTGCACATTCGCGAACTGCTGCCCGCCCGGGAGGTTCTCCGCCCGCGCCAGGACCCGGTCCGGCGCGTGGTTGTCCCGCAGGGAGCTCAGCACGGCGGCCCGGTCGGCGGGGTAGATGCTGGGGTCGAGGTGGCGGGCCAGGTCCGACCGGATCTCCACGTCGTCCCCGGACATTCCCGGGGGCGTGCCGCCTTCGAGGGTGCCTTCGGGTGAGCGGCGCACCGCCGGCTGGTCCTCGCCCGCCGGCTCGGGCTCGTGCTCCTCCTCCACCCGGATGCCACGATTGGCCCGCAGCTCGCCCTCCAGGCGCTTCTTCACCTCGTCGTCCTGCAGCGGGCTGTCCGGCCCGCTCCCCTTCTCGGCCATGTCTTCCTCCAGAGGTCGGTGCTGATGGGCTGTGTGCCGCCGGGCCGTCCGGGCGCGCGTACGGTGGACGCGGTGACCTGCCGCGGCGCCTCCGGAGTGCCCGTCGCCGCGGTACCGGAAACCCGAAATGATCAGCTTCGGCCCAACGGCGCAGCGGTCCCGGACGACGCCAGGACAGTGGCCCGGACGGCGGCGGCTCAGGCGGTCTTCGGTGTGCTCGACAGCGGCGGCGTGTGCGTGCCGCTCGCCTTCCGCAGGCCGCTCAGCAGCGCGCCCACCGCCTCGGCGGCGGTGCTCTCCGGCCGCCAGCCCAGCTCCTCGCGCGCCCGGCCGCAGTCCATCAGCGGCAGCCCCAGCACCGCGTCGAACAGATGCGGCGAGGCGCGTACGAGCCGCAGCCGCCAGCCGGTACCGAGCGCGGCGCGCGCCGCCGCAGCCGGCATCCGTACCGTACGGGCCTTCAGCAGCCGCGCCAGGAACGCCATGTCCACCGGCGGCTCGGCCGCGAGGTTGAAGGCGCCGCGCGCGTCGCCGAGGACGGCCAGCCGGTAGGCGCGCGCCGCGTCCTCGGTGTGCAGCACCTGGAAGCGCAGCCCCGGGACGTCCGGCAGGAACGGCAGCAGCCCGGGGCGGGCCAGCTTGCCGACCGGCGCGGGCGTCGCGGGCCCGCCGAAGATCCGGCGCTGCTCGGACGCCGCCTCCTCCTTGAAGAGGAACGCCGGGCGCATCCGCACCACCCGCATGTCGGGGTGCTCGCGCTCGTAGCCGTCCAGGACCCGTTCCAGGTACGCCTTCTCGCGGCAGTACGCGGCGTCCGGCCAGCCGTGCGTGGGCCAGGACTCGTCCACCTTGTGGTCCTTGGGGCCGGGGGAGTAGGCCCCGACCGAGGAGGCGTGGACGAGCGCCGGCACCCCGGCCCGCGCCGTCGCCTCGAAGACCCGCAGGGAGCCGAGGACGTTGGTGCGCCAGGTCTGCGTCGGATGGTGGGTGGGCTGGAAGGCCCAGGCGAGGTGCACGACGGCCGCCGCGCCCGCGAAGTCCGCCGCGAGGTCGCACTCCTCGTCCGCGATGTCGGCCGCGGTCCAGGTGGTCTTCGGCGGCGCTTCGCGCGGCGTGCGGCGCGCGATGCAGTGGACCACGTCGATCTGCGGATCCTCGCTCAGTACGCGGACCACGCTGGTGCCGACGTTGCCGGTGGCGCCGGTCACCACGACCCGCCGCTCGGGGGCACTGCTCATGAGCTGCTTCCTCTCCTGCCGCGGGCGCGCCGCGCCGGCGGGTGGACGGTGCCCGCTCCGGGTGCCCTCGCGCGCCCGCCGCTACACGTCGGTGTCGAGGTCCAGCTGCTCCAGCGGGTGCAGCGCGGGGCCGTTCAGCACCGTGCCCTCCGTGGAGAAGCGGGACCCGTGGCAGGGGCACTCCCACGCCGTCTCCGCCGCGTTGAAGGCGACCAGGCAGCCCAGGTGGGTGCAGCGCGCCGAGACGGCCTGTACCGTGCCGTCCTCGTCCCGGTACACCGCGCACCGCCGGGCGCCGACCCGTACCACCGCGCCGGTCCCCGGCGGGATGTCGGCGGCGGAGTCGACGTGCGTGGTGCGCAGCCGGTCGCCGATGAAGTGCTGGGCGACCTTCGCCTGGTGGCTGAGGAACGCGGGCGCCTCGCGGACCGGGCCCCACAGCCGCCGCGGGTCGTACAGATTGGTCCACGGCGGCGGATCACCGCTGATCAGCCCGGCGATCAGGCGCCCGGCCAGCGCGCCGCCGCTGAGCCCCCAGCCGCCGAAGCCGGTGGCGACGTAGGTGTGCCGGGCGCCGGGGTGGAACGGCCCGATCAGCGGCACCGTGTCGGTGGAGTCGTTGTCCTGCGCCGCCCACCGGTAGGCGACGTCCGTACCGGGGAAGTGCCGCTCGGTCCACTCGGCCAGCCGCTGGAACCGTGCGATCGCGTCGCCCGTGCCGGGCGGGAACTGCTCCCCGGTGACGACGAGCAGCCGCCGGTCCTCGCCGTACGGTGCCGTGCGCACCGAGCGCTTGCCCTCCTCCTCGGTGATGTACATGCCCTGCACGTCGCGGTCCGCCTCGATCGGGGCCGCCACGACCAGCTCCCGGCGGGGCGAGAGCCGGGTGAAGAGCAGCGCCCGGTCGAACACCGGGTAGTGCGTGGCCACGACCACCTCACGGGAGGTGACCGTCGCACCGGTCTCGGTCGTCACCCGGCACGGCGCGCCCTCGTGCAGCCCGGTGGCGCGGGTGCGCTCGTACACCTCGCCGCCCTGCTCCCGCAGGTCCTCGGCGAGCGCGAGGAGGTACTTGCGGGGGTGGAAGAGCAGCTGGTCCTCGACGCGCACCGCGCCGGCCACGTCGAACGGCAGCCCGGTCTCGGTGACGTAGGCGGCCGGCAGCCCCGCCTCCCGCGCCGCGTCGGCCTCCGCGCGCAGCTGGTCGGTGCCGGCCGGGTCGCGGACGTAGGTGTACGCGGGGAACCGTTCCAGCTCGCAGTCGATGCCCAGCTCCTGCGCGACCTCGGCGACGCGTTCCACGGCGCCCTGCTGGGAGACCGCGTACTGGAGGGCCGCGCCGCCGCCGCGGGTGCGGCGCAGCTTGTCGTAGACCAGCGTGTGCAGCGCGGTGAGCTTGGCGGTGGTGTAGCCCGTGACACCGGCGGCGATCCGGTCCGCTTCGAGGACGACGACGCGGCGCCCCGTCCGGGACAGCTCCCACGCCGTACTGATCCCCGCCATGCCGCCGCCGATCACCGTGACGTCGGCTTCGGTGTCCTCGGTCAGCGGGGCGTACGACGTGGTGTGCGCGCTGGCCATCCAGTACGACTCGTCGATGCCGGGAAGGTCTGAAGTGTGGGACATGCGGGGACGGGTGCCCCTGCCGGCCCTGGCCGAAGCCTGCCGGACCGGTGACGCACCCGTACGGAGGGGCGGCGGCCACCGGGAGGCGGTGCGGTCTCCGGGGCCCGTCCGGTGTTGCGGGTTCCGCCGGGACCGGGACCATGGGAGGGGGCGACCCGGGCGAGGAGGCGGCATCATGGGCGGCGATCTGCTCGCGGCGGTGCGGACCTCGGGACGCTACCGGACCGTCGCGGAGGCCGAGCGGGCGGTCCAGCACGTACTGGCGGCCTTCGCGGGCCAGCTCACCGGCGAGGAACGGCGCGCGTTCCTGAAGTCGGTGCCGCCCGGGATCATCGCCGGCGGGATAAAGGACGAGCGGCGCCGTACCGCGTGCGAGTTCGTGGACAGCGTGGCGGCCCGTATGGAGGGCGCCACGCACGCCACCGCGCGCTGGGACGCCAGCACCGTCCTCACGGCGATCGGCGGCCACCTGGGCGAGGAGCTGCTGCAGCGGGTGCTGGCGCAGCTGCCCCGTGGCTACGCGCTGCTGTTCGGACGCGCCGATCTCACCCCCACCGCCTGATCGTCCTTTTCCGGTTTCCGGGACGTTTGACCGTGCCTTCGCATGGCACTCGTGCGCCGGGCCATGGGCTCCATGGGGATGGGAAAAGCGCCGGGCCGGGACCGTCGTACCGGCCCGGCGCGCTCTCCTGTCCAGAAAGAGAGCCATTCGGCCCAATCCTGCCCGAACGGTCGAGTTGCGGCGTTACGGGACTGAGGTAACGGGAACTCGTCCGATGGCGCCCGGAGGGTCCGGCCGCGCCGTTTCCGCGAAAGGTGGCAGCACCCATGGGTCACGGCGGCGACGTCATCGAAGAACTGACCACCGACCACCGCGAGGTGACCGAGCTCTTCCAGCAGATCGAGAGCAGTATGCCGGGCTCGGACGAGCGCAAGAACCTCGCCGACCACCTGACGATCGAGCTGGTCCGGCACTCGGTGGCCGAGGAGCAGCACCTGTACCCGGCGGTGCGCAAGCACCTGCCCGAGGGCAACGCGCTCGCCGACAAGGAGATCGCCGATCACGGCCGCGTGGAGGAGCTGCTGAAGGAGCTGGAGAAGACCGAGGCCGAGCACCCGGACTTCAACCACCTCGTCGTCAAGCTGCGCACCGAAGTCACCGAGCACGTCAGGGACGAGGAGGGCCGGCTCTTCCCGCAGCTGAAGGACGCCTGCCCGCAGGAGGAGCTGGACGCGCTCGGCGAGAAGATCCGCAGCGCGAAGAAGTCGGCGCCCACCCGGCCGCACCCCAAGTCCCCGACCACGCCGCCCGCGAACAAGCTGCTGGCCCCCGGCGCGGGGCTGGTCGACCGGGCCCGCGACTTCGTCACCGGGCGCGGCAAGAAGTAAGCACGGCCCAGCAGCTACGTCACGCACGTCAGCCGGGTCGGCCACGTCATCCACGCCACCTACGTCAACAAGGAGAGACGAGCAGCTATATGCCTACCGCACGCGACATCATGTCCCCCGGCACGGAATGCATCGGCGCCGAGGACAGCGTCACCGAGGCCGCCCGGCGGATCACCTCGCTCGGCGTCGGGGCACTGCCGATCTGCGGCACGGACAACAAGCTCAAGGGCATGCTGACCGACCGTGACATCGTCGTGAAGGTGCTCGGGGCCGGCAAGGACCCGGAGAAGACCACGGCGGGCGAGCTCGCACAGGGCGAAGCGGTCACCATCGGCGCCGACGACGGCGCCGAGGAGATCTTCGCGACCATGGCGCACCACAAGGTCCGCAGGCTGCCCGTCATCGACGGCCACAGCCTCATCGGCATGGTCGCGCTGGCGGACGTCGCCCGCGCGCTGCCCGACCCGCAGTCCGGGGACCTTCTCGAAGCGCTCTCGACGGACTGAAGCGCCGACCCGCCGGTTCCCGGTACGCCCGTCCGCACGGCCGGGCGTACCGGTGTCACCGGTGGGATCGCGCGCGTACGGGCGCCGGCGCACCGCAGGAGGCGGCGGAGGGACGAGGAAGGTGACCATGGCACCGAACGAGCAAGCGGCGCTCACCGACCGCAAGCGCGCGGCGGAGAGCGGGGTCGCGGACCTGGACGTGGGCGCGCTGGAACGGGCGCTGCGCGAGCGGGTCGACGGCGAGGTGCGCTTCGACGCGGGCAGCCGCGGCGCGTACGCCACGGACGGCTCGAACTACCGGCAGGTGCCCATCGGCGTGGTCGCGCCCCGGAACGTACGGGCGGGCGCCGACGCGGTCGCCGTGTGCGCGGAGTTCGGCGCTCCGGTGCTCTCCCGCGGCGGCGGCACGAGCCTGGGCGGCCAGTGCACCAACACCGCGGTGGTCATCGACTGGACGAAGTACTGCCACCGCCTGGTCTCGGTCGACCCGGAGCGCCACACGTGCGTCGTCGAGCCCGGCATCGTGCTGGACGACCTCAACCAGCAACTGGCGGAGTACCGGCTCAAGTTCGGGCCCAAGCCGTCCACGCACAGCCACTGCGCGCTCGGCGGCATGATCGGCAACAACTCCTGCGGCGCCTCGGCGCAGGCGTACGGCAAGACCGCGGACAACGTACGCCGCATGGAGGTGCTCACCTACGACGGCACCCGCATGTGGGTCGGCGCCACCTCCGACACGGAGTACGAGGAGGCCGTGGCCGGCGGCGGGCGCAAGGGCGAGCTGTACCGAGGGCTGCGCCGCATCGCCGACCGTTACATGGGCGACATCCGGCGGGGTTATCCGCGCATCCCGCGCCGTGTCTCCGGCTACAACCTCGACGCGCTGCTCCCGGAGAACGAGTTCCATCTCGCCCGCGCGCTCATCGGCAGCGAAGGCACCCTGGTCACCGTGTTGCACGCGGAGCTGGACCTGGTGCCGGTACCGCCGTACGACGCCATAGTGGTCCTCGGGTACGACGACATCTGCGCCGCGGCCGACGACGTGCCGCGGCTGCTCGAACACTGCCGGCCCACCCAGCTCGAGGCGATCGACGGGCGGATGGCCCAGCTGATGCGCGAAGAGGGCGCGTTCCTGGACTCCCTCGAACGCTTCCCCGAAGGCGAGAGCTGGCTGCTGCTGCAGTTCAGCGGCGACAGCCGGGAGGACGTCGACGGGCAGGCGTGCGACCTGCTGCGTGCCATCGGCCGCAGCGAGGACGCCCCGGACGTGGCGTTCTCCGACGACCCCGAGCGCGAGCAGAAGATGCTCAAGGCGCGCGAGGCCGGGCTCGGCGTGACCGCGCGCCCGCCGGACGACCGGGAGACCTGGGAGGGCTGGGAGGACTCCGCCGTACCGCCCGCCAGGCTCGGCGACTACCTGCGCGACCTCAAGCGGCTCTTCCGGGAGTTCGACTACGACCACCCGTCCCTCTACGGGCACTTCGGGCAGGGCTGCGTGCACACCCGCATCCCCTTCGACCTGAAGACCGCCGAGGGCGTCGCCGCCTTCCGGGAGTTCGTGCACCGCGCGGCCGACCTCGTCGCCTCCTACGGCGGGTCGCTCTCCGGCGAGCACGGCGACGGGCAGGCCCGCGGCGAGCTGCTGACGAAGATGTTCGGCGAGCGGCTGGTCACCGCGTTCGGCGAGCTCAAGGCGCTGTTCGACCCGGACGACCGGATGAACCCCGGCAAGGTCGTCGCACCGTACCGCGTCGACGAGAACCTCCGGCTCGGCCCGCACTGGCGCCCCGAGAGCCACGACACCCACTTCGGCTATCCCGAGGACGACCACTCCTTCACCCGGGCCGTCATGCGCTGCGTCGGCATCGGCAACTGCCGTACCCACTCCGGCGGCGTGATGTGCCCCTCGTACCGGGCGACCAACGAGGAGGAGCACTCCACACGGGGGCGCGCCCGGCTGCTCTTCGAAATGCTCGGCGGGCACGACGACTCGCCCGTCACCGACGGCTGGCGCTCCACCGAGGTCAAGGACGCCCTGGACCTCTGTCTGGCCTGCAAGGGCTGCAAGTCCGACTGCCCGGTCGGCGTCGACATGGCCACCTACAAGGCCGAGTTCCTCGCCCACCACTACGAAGGCCGGCTGCGGCCCGCCGCGCACTACTCGATGGGCTGGCTGCCGTTGTGGGCCCGGCTCTCCCGGGCCGCCCCGCGGCTGGTCAACGCCGCGCTGACCGCGCCCGGCATCGGACGGCTCGGCAAGCTCGTGGCCGGCGTCGCCGGGGAGCGCGCCGCGCCGGTCTTCGCCGAGGAGTCGTTCGTCCAGTGGTGGCGGGGGCGCTCCACACCGGAGCCCGACCCCGCCGACCCGCGCACCGTCGTCCTGTGGCCGGACACCTTCAGTACGTACTTCCACCCCGCCATCGCCAAGTCGGCCGTGCGCGTACTGGAGGACGCGGGCTTCCGCGTCGCCGTGCCCACCCGGGCCGTGTGCTGCGGCCTGACCTGGATCTCCACCGGGCAGCTGCGCACCGCCAAGCACGTCCTGGAGCGCACCCTGGACGTGCTGCGGCCCTGGCTGGCGGCCGGTACGCCGGTCATCGGCCTGGAACCGTCCTGCGCCGCCGTCTTCCGCGCCGACGCGCCCGAACTGCTGCCGGAGAACGAGGACGTCCAGCGGCTCGCCGGACAGTTCCGCACCTTCGCCGAGCAGCTGCTCAACCACGCGCCGGACGACTGGCGGCCGCCCCGGCTGGCCCGTGACGCCACCGTGCAGACCCACTGCCACCAGCACGCCGTCCTCAAGGACGACGCCGACCGGGAGCTGATGCGCCGGGCCGGCATCGAGGCCGACGTGCTGGACGAGGGGTGCTGCGGGCTGGCCGGCAACTTCGGCTTCGAGCGCGGCCACCACGAGCTGTCGATGAAGGTCGGCGAGCTCGGCGTGCTGCCCGCCGTACGGGACGCCGCGCCCAGCGCCCTGGTCATCGCCGACGGGTTCAGCTGCCGTACCCAGATCGAACAGGGCGGTACGGGACGGCGCGCGCTGCACCTCGCCGAGGCCCTCGCGCTCGGCCTCGACGGGCCGCTGCCGGCCACCGGGCCCGAAGCGCTCGCCCAGCGGCCCGCCGCCCGCACCGGGGACGCCCGGCTGCTCACCGCGGGCGCGCTGGCCGCGCTCGGCGTCGCCGCGGCCGTCGTCGGCCGGTCGGCGGCCCGCCGTTCCGCACCGCACGTCACCCATGCGAAATGAGAGGTAATCCCAGTGTCGATCAAGGTGTCCGACTACGTTCTCCAGCGGCTGCGCGAGTGGGACGTCGACCACGTGTTCAGCTATGCGGGTGACGGCATCAACGGCCTGCTGGCCGCCTGGGGGCGGGCCGACAACAAGCCGGAGTTCATCCAGGCGCGGCACGAGGAGATGTCCGCGTTCGAAGCGGTCGGCTACGCCAAGTTCTCCGGCAAGGTCGGCGTCTGCGCCGCGACCTCCGGGCCCGGCGCCATCCACCTGCTCAACGGCCTCTACGACGCCAAGCTCGACCACGTCCCCGTCGTCGCCATCGTCGGCCAGACCAACCGCAGCGCCATGGGCGGCTCCTACCAGCAGGAGGTCGACCTGGCGAGCCTGTACAAGGACGTCGCCTCCGACTTCTGCGAGACGGTGACCGTCCCCGAGCAGCTGCCCAACGTCATCGACCGGGCCATGCGCACCGCGATCGCCCGGCGCAGCGTCACGGCCGTCATCATCCCGGCCGACGTGCAGGAGCTGGACTACTCGCCGCCGCAGCACGCGTTCAAGATGGTGCCCTCCAGCCTGGGCATGGCCAACTACGCGCCGCTGCCCGCGAAGCCCGCGATCGCCGAGGCCGCGAAGGTCATCAACGAGGGCGAGAAGGTCGCGATCCTGATCGGGCAGGGCGCCCGCGGGGCCCGCGCCGAGGTCGAGGAGCTGGCCGACGTCACCGGCGCCGGCGTCGCCAAGGCGCTGCTCGGCAAGGACGCGCTCCCGGACGACCTGCCCTACGTCACCGGCGCCATCGGGCTGCTCGGCACCCGGCCCTCGTACGAGCTGATGATGGACTGCGACACCCTCGTGGTGATCGGCTCCAGCTTCCCGTACACCCAGTTCATGCCCGAGCTGGACCAGGCGCGCGCCGTCCAGATCGACATCGACCCGCACATGGTCGGCATGCGCTACCCCTTCGAGGTCAACCTCGTCGGCGACGCCAAGGAGACGCTGCGGGCACTGCTGCCGCAGCTGAAGCGGAAGAAGCACGGCGACTGGCGCAAGAAGATCGAGAAGAACACCAAGCGCTGGTGGGAGGTCATGCAGCGGCGCGCCGCCGTGGACGCCGACCCGATCAACCCCGAGTACGTCGTGCACGCGCTGGACCCGCTGCTGCCCAACGACGTGATCCTGGCCGCCGACTCCGGCTCCGCCGCCAACTGGTACGCGCGCCACCTGCGGCTGCGCGGCGCCATGCGGGGCTCGCTGTCCGGCACCCTGGCCACCATGGGCCCCGGCGTGCCGTACGTCATCGGCGCCAAGTTCGCGCACCCCGACCGGCCCGCGCTGGCCATCGTCGGCGACGGCGCGATGCAGATGAACGGCATGGCCGAGCTGATCACCGCGCGCAAGTACTGGCAGGGGTGGTCCGACCCGCGGCTCATCATCGCCGTCCTGAACAACGAGGACCTCAACCAGGTCACCTGGGAGATGCGGGCGATGTCGGGCGCGCCGCAGTTCGAGCCCTCGCAGCACATCCCGGACGTGCCGTACGCGGACTTCGCGCGCTCCATCGGGCTCGGCGGCGTCCGCGTGGAGAAGCCCGGCGACGTGGAGTCGGCATGGCGCCAGGCGCTCTCCGCCGACCGCCCGTTCGTCATCGACTTCCGCGTCGACCCGGCCGTGCCGCCGATCCCGCCGCACGCCAGCTTCGACCAGATCGAGGCCGCGGCCACCGCGATCCTCAAGGGCGACAGCGACCGCGCCGACGTGATCAAGCAGGGCTTCAAGGCCAAGGTGCAGGAGATGCTGCCGGGCCACCGGCACCGCGAGGACCGGCCCGGCACCGAGGACGGCAAGCACGCCTGATGACGGACGAGCACGAGGAGCACGACGGACCCCCGGTGGAGGGGGGGGGGGGGGGGGGGCGGGGCCCCCCCCCCCCCCCCCCCCCCCCGCCCCGGAGGGGGACGGCACGCTCACCTGGGACTCCACGACGCTGGTGCTGGTCACCGTGCGGTCCGGCGGCACCACCGGCTTCGGGTACACCTATGGCGCGCCCGCCACCGCCCAGGTCGTCAGCGGTCTGCTGGCGGACGTGGTGACGGGGCGCTGTGCGCTTGATGTACCGGGCGCCAACGAGGCCATGAGCCGGGCCGTCCGCAACGCGGGGCGGCCCGGCCTCATCGCGGGGGCGATCTCCGCCGTCGACCTCGCGCTGTGGGACCTCAAGGCGCGGCTGCTGGACCTGCCGCTGGTACGGCTGCTCGGTGCGTGCCGGGCGGACGTGCCCGTGTACGGGAGCGGCGGCTTCACCACGTACGACGCGGGGCAGCAGGAGCGCCAGCTGCGGCACTGGGTCGAGGAGCAGGGCATCCCGCGCGTCAAGATCAAGATCGGTGAGTCCTGGGGCGGCGCCCCGTGGCGGGACGCCGAGCGCGTCACCGCGGCCCGCCGCGCCATCGGCGACACCACCGACCTCTACGTCGACGCCAACGGCGGCTACTCCCGCAAGCAGGCCGTCCGCGTCGCCGCCCACCTCGCGAGCCAGGGCGTCACCTGGTTCGAGGAACCGGTCTCCTCCGACGACCTCACCGGGCTCGCGCACCTCCGCGCCGCCGTCACCCCCGACGTCACCGCCGGCGAATACGGCTACACCCTGCCGTACTTCGGGCACATGCTGCGCGCCGACGCGGTGGACTGCCTCCAGGCCGACGCCACCCGCTGCGGCGGCCTCACCGTCTGGCTGCGCGCCGCCGCGCTCGCCGAGGCCAACGGGCTGGAACTCTCCGGGCACTGCGCCCCGCACGTCCACGCGCACGCGGCCGCCGCCGTGCCCAACCTGCGCCACCTGGAGTGGTTCCACGACCACGTGCGCATCGAGAACCTGCTCTTCGACGGCGCCCTCGACCCGTCCGGCGGCAGCATCCGGCCCGGCGCCGACGGCGCGCCCGGACACGGGCTGACGCTCCGCGCCGACCTCGCCGAGCAGTACCGCACCGGCTGACCACACCCCGGTACGGAGCGCCACGCGACACCCCCCACGGAGACCGATGACCGCCATCGAACTGCCCGAGAGCCACGCCTATCCGCCACAGGTGCTGCGCGACTACGCCGTACTGGCCGACGGCGAGCGCGCGGCACTGCTCGGCCCGCGTGGCGAGATCTGCTGGCTGTGCGCCCCGCGCTGGCACGACGAGGCGGTCTTCGCCACCCTCATCGGCGGCGGCGGGGTCTACGCGGTGACACCGCGGGAGCGCTACGTGCCCGGCGGCCACTACGAAGAGGGCACGATGATCTGGCGCAGCCGCTGGATCACCCAGAGCGGCATCGTCGAATGCCGGGAGGCGCTGGCGTTCCCGGGCGACCCCGACCGCGTCGTCCTGCTGCGCCGGGTGGAGGCGTGCGAGGGCCCGGCCCGGCTGCGGGTCGTACTGCACCCGCTGGCCGATTACGGCGCCGAGCCGCTGCGCGACCCGCACCGCGACGAACACGGCGTGTGGACCGCCCGGGCCGGGGGCCTGCACCTGCGCTGGACGGGCGGCGGGCAGGCCCGCCTCACCGACGAACCGGCGGACCCTGGCCCCGACGCGGACCCCGGCACCGGCAACGATCCCGGCACCGGCAAGGACCCCGGCACCGCGCGACACTTCGACCGCAGCCGCGCCACCCGGCTCGTCCTCGACCTGCGCCTCGACCCCGGCCGGCGGCACGACTTCGTCCTGGAGATCGGCCGCACCGCGCCGGACGGCCCGCCACCGGAGCCGGGCGCCGCCTGGTCCGCCACCGAACGGGCCTGGCGGGAAGCGGTCCCCGCGCTGGACCACACCGTCGCCGCCGGGGACGCCCGCCGCTCCTACGCCGTACTGCGCGGCATGACCGGCGCGCGCGGCGGAATGATCGCCGCGGCCACCACCAGCCTGCCCGAACGCGCCGAAGAGGGCCGCAACTACGACTACCGGTACGTCTGGATCCGCGACCAGTGCTACGCGGGCCAGGCCATGGCGGCGGTGGGGCACTACCCGCTGCTCGACGCCGCCGTCCGCTTCATCGGCGCCCGGCTGCACGAGGACGGGCCCGCCCTCACCCCCGCGTACACGATCGACGGCGGCCCCGTGCCCGACCAGCGGGAACTGGATCTGGCCGGCTACCCCGGCGGCTACGACCGGATCGGCAACCGGGTCAGCCGGCAGTTCCAGCTCGACGCCTTCGGCGAGGCGCTGCTGCTGTTCGCCGCCGCTGCCCGGGCCGGCCGGCTCGACGGCGACGGCTGGAAGGCCGCGGAGATCGCGGCCGACGCCGTGGCGCGCCGCTGGCGGGAGCCGGACGCCGGCATCTGGGAACTGGACGCGCGCGCCTGGACGCACAGCCGGCTCATCTGCTCCGGCGGACTGCGCGCGATGGCCGCCGCCGGGCCGCCCGGGCCGCAGACCCGCAAGTGGCGCGCGCTCGCCGACACCCTCCTCGACGTCACCACCGCCACCGCGCTGCACCCCGACGGCCACTGGCAGCGCGCCGCCGACGACCCGGCGCTGGACGCGGCCCTGCTCATACCGTCCCTGCGCGGCGCGCTGCCCGCCGACGACCCGCGCACCCGCGCCACATTGCGGGCCTACAAGGAGCGGCTGACCGACCACCGCTACGCGTACCGCTTCCGGCACGACGAGCGGCCGCTGGAGGAGGCCGAAGGCGCCTTCGTGCTCTGCGGCTTCGCGATGGCGCTGGCGGAACACCAGCAGGGCAGGGAGACCGAGGCGTACCGCTGGTTCGAACGCAACCGCGCCGCGTGCGGCACGTCCGGGCTGTACTCCGAGGAGTACGACATCACACAGCGTCAGTTGCGGGGCAACCTCCCGCAGTCCTTCGTGCACGCGATGATGCTGGAGTGCGCGGTCCGGCTGGCCGGCGCGGACGGCGTGCCCGAACGGCCCACCTCCTCTCGCGGTGACCCGACTTGAGGAGTGGAGTGGAACGTGCCACCGGTCCGCACTCCCGGCGGGCCGGGGCCGACCACGAGGAGACGTGACATGCCGCGAGGTTCCAGCAACAAGCGCGAGCGCCAGTACGAGCACATCAAGGAGGGCGCCCAGAAGCGGGGCACCTCCACCGGGCGGGCGAAGGAGATCGCCGCGCGGACGGTCAACAAGGAGCGGGCCCGCGCCGGCGAGTCGAAGACGGCGAGCAAGTCGTCCACGCGGGACACCAAGTCGGCGTCGCAGCGCGGCGGCCAGCGCTCCGGCAACCGCACCGGCCCGCAGGGCCCGACGAAGGACCAGCTCTACAACGAGGCCAAGAAGAAGAACATCGACGGCCGCTCCTCGATGACCAAGGACGAGCTGGCCAAGGCCCTCGGCCGCTGATCGGTTACCGGTTGTCCGCGCTGCGCCCGGCCGGTGCGGCCTCCCGGTCGTGGGCGCGCCGCCCCGCCACGTACGTGGCGCGCACCGCGCGGTCGTCGCCCATCGCCGCCAGGACGAACAGCAGCTCCTCGATGTCCTCGGCGCGTGCCGCGCGCCGGGCGAGCAGCGGCGTGGCCCGGGGATCGAGCACCACGAAGTCCGCCTCCTGCCCGGGCGCGAGCGAGCCGACGGTGTCCGCGATACCCAGCGCCGCGGCGCCGCCCCGCGTGGCCAGGTAGTACGCCTGCACGGCGTCGATGGGGGCACCGCACAGCGCGGCGGCCTTGTATGCCTCGTACACCGTCGACAGCATCGAGAAGGTGGGGCCCGCGCCGACGTCCGTGCCGAGTCCGACGGTCACCGGGTGCGGGCCGCCCGCGGTCTCGCGCGCCGGGAACAGCCCGCTGCCCAGGGCCAGGTTGGAGCCGGGGCAGTGGGCCAGCGCGGTGCCGGTGGCGGCGCAGCGGGCGCGCTCGGTGGGGGAGAGGTGGACTCCGTGGGCGAGGACCGCGCCCGGCCCGAGCAGCCCGTAGTGGTCGTAGACGTCGAGGTAGCCGGCGCGGCCGGGAAACAGCGAGCGGGCCCACTCGACCTCGTCGGGCGTCTCCGAGACATGGGTGTGCAGGAGCGTGCCGGGGTGCTCCCGCCACAGCGCGGCGGCCGCTTCCAGCTGCTCCGGCGTACTGCTGGGCGCGAAGCGGGGCGTGATCGCGTACTGGGCGCGGCCCTTGCCGTGCCACCGGGCGAGCAGTGCCTTGGACTCCGCGTAACCGCTGCGCGCCGTGTCGAGCAGCGCGTCGGGCGCGTTGCGGTCCATCAGGACCTTGCCGCAGGCGATCCGCAGATTCCGCCGGGCCGCCTCCTCGAACAGCGCGTCGGCGGACTCCGGGTGCACGGAGCCGAAGACCAGCGCGGTGGTGGTGCCGTTGCGCAGCAGCGCGTCACAGAAGACGGCGGCGGCCTCGCGGGCGTACCGGCCGTCCGCGAACCGCTCCTCCTCGGGGAACGCGCGCTGCTCCAGCCATCCCATCAAGTCGGCGCCGAAGGCCGCCATGACATCGGTCTGCACGCAGTGCACGTGGGTGTCGACGAACCCCGGAAGGATGACGTGGTCCGGGTAGTGGACCGGGGTGACGTCCGCGGGGAGCAGATGGCGCAGCGCGGCGTACTCGCCGGACGCCGTGATCCGGCCGTCGGCGCAGATCAGCAGCGCGTCCGGCGTGTACGCGAACGCCTCGTCGCGGCCGGCGCGGAACGGGTCCGCCGGGAAGCGGACGAGCGGACCGCGCACGGCGGTGACGGTCATGGCCCCCCTCTCCACCGCGTGTCCCCCCTTCCCACCGCGTCAGGGCAGCGGTGGGGACTCGTCGTCGTTGACGTTCTCGTCGTCCACGACGTGCACGGCCGCCTCCTCGGCACCCGCGGCGCCGCCGTCGATGCCCACGTCCTGGGCGACGACGTCGTTGGCGTTCCGGCCGTGCTCCGGGAAGCCCTGGTCGCCGCTGACGAGGCGGCCGGCACGGTCCGCCCCGGCCTGCTCGTCGACCGGCTCGCCGTCGCCGCCCGGCAGGTCACCGATGCCGTTGCCCTCCGGTGGTGCCACGTCCGGGACCTCCTCGGACAGCCGCTCGTCCAGGCTCTCGCCCCTGCGCTGCTCGTTCGCCGTGGTGCCGGTCTTGTTCACCCCGAGCGGCTTCTCCGGCGGTGAGTAGCCCTCGTCCAGCTGCTGGTCGGCATCCGGCTCGTCGAGGGCGTCCTCCATGTCGAGGTCGTCGGGCTTGGCCGACACGTCGTAGGCGGGCGGCTGGTACACGTCGTCACCCATCGCCTCGTCGGACATGGCCGCTCTCCTCTCCTGGACTGCCGTTCCGCAGCACGGGTGCCCGTTTCTGTCCCCCTGCACCCAACCCTGCGGAACCGTCACACATCGTGCAAATGCAACGTCGGACCGTCAGCGAGTACCCCTGTGTCACCGGCTCACCGCCCCCTGTGAGAATCCGCACCCACTCGGCGGAACCCTTGGGGCGCAAGGGATCCGCGGCAGGGTGACGGCCATCGCACCCCAAGAACGTTTCCCCGGCCGCACCGGTATGTGAAAGTCGAACCTTGCCGTGCCCGGGGCGTGCGCAGCCGCGCCCTCCTCCGGACCGGCACCGACCGATCTCGGCACTCCAGGCCCGCCGGCGCACACAGCCGTGCCCCCGCGCGCCCGCCGAGCCGCTTTCCGAGCCTGACGGGCTCTTCACGAAGTGTTCTGCCGTGCCTTCTGCCGTGCCTTCTCCCGTCCGCGTCCCCGCGCAGCCGAACGCATCCGAGAGTGCGACCGCCGATTCCGCGGTCACCGCCGACCCCGTGGCCGATCCGGCCGACCCGGTCGATCCGGCCGGTGATCCACGGGGCGACAAGGCCCCCTCCGCCGTACGCCGGTACACCGCGAACCTGAAGTACCTCTTCGGTCGCCGCCGTACGGGCGGCACCGGCGGCGACCACGCGCCGTGGCGCTCGCTGCGCTACCGCAGCATGCGCTGGTGGTCGGTGGCCAACCTGGTCTCCAACGCCGGTACCTGGATGCAGCTGACCGCCCAGAACCTGCTGGTGCTGCAGCTGACCGGGTCCGCCGCCGCCACCGGCCTCTCGCTCTCCGTACAGGCGGGCCCCGGCCTGCTCATGGGGCTGTTCGGCGGCGCGGCCGTCGACCGCTGGCCCCGCAAGCTCACCGCCGGGGTGAGCCAGGCCATGCTGGGCCTGGTCGCGTTCGCCACCGCCTTCCTGGTGGCCACCGACCAGCTCAGCTACGGCGTGCTCATGGCACTGTCCGCCGTCACCGGCATCATCGCCACGGTCGACGGGCCCGCCACCTCGCTGCTCGGCAACGACCTCGTGCGCCGGGAGGACGTGCCCTCGGCCATCGCGGTCGGCTCGCTGGTGCACAGCGTGGGCCGGCTCGGCGGTACGGCGCTGGCCGGTGTGGCCGTCGGCGTCCTCGGCACGGGCGCCGCGTACGCCGCGAACGGCTTCTCCTTCCTCTTCGTCGCCGCGGTGATCCCCTTCCTGCGGCCGGTCAGCCAGGCGCTGCGCGGGGCCGGGGCCGGTGCCGGGGCCGACGAGGCCGCGGCGGAGGCGCCGGTGAGCCTGGAGAAGGCCGCCGGGGCCGAGAAGGCGCCGAAGCCGGTTGCCGAGCCCGCCGACCCGAAGCCCGCCGCCGACCCCGAGCCCGCCATGACGGCCCGCGAGGGCATCGCCTTCTTCATGCGCCGTCCGCGGCTGGTCGCGCTGGCCGTGATCACCGGCCTGAGCGCGATCTTCGGCCGGAACTACCAGCTCACCCTGGCCGTCCTGGTCACCGGGCCGCTCAGCGCGGGCGCCGGCGCGTTCGGCACGGTCTCCTCGGTCCTGGCGGCCGGCGGCATCGTCGGCGCTATCCTCGCCGCGCGGCTGCGCAAGCCCTCGGTCAAGCTCGTCGGCGCGCTGGCCGCCGCCGGCGGACTGCTCCAGGCCGTCGCGGGGCTCTCGCCCTCGCTCATCCTGCTGCTGGTCCTCGTGCTGCCGATGTCGGTGGTGGAGTCGGTCTCCGACACCGCGGGCACGACCGTGCTGCAGACCGACCCGCCGGCGAACATGCGCGGCCGCGTGCTCGGCGTCTGGCGGAGCCTGAGCACGGGCTGGGGCCTGGTGGCCCCGCCGCTGCTCGGCCTCCTCATGGAGTGGGCCGGTGCGCGCGGTGCCCTGGTGGCCGGTGGCCTGATCATCGCGGCCGTGACCGGTCTGGGTGCCGTGCTGCACACCCGCAAGGGCACGATCCGTACCGCGCCGGCCGACGCGGCGGCTTACCGGACGGCTGCCTGAGGGGCGCGTACGTAGCTCCGCACACGCGAAGGGGCCGGGACTCGTGGTGAGTCCCGGCCCCTTCGCGTCGCTACGAGATCTCCCGGTGCGAGGTCTCCTGCGCCTCGTCAGGACGTCTCCTCCTCGACGTCCTCCACCACGGACTTCTCCAGCGCGGCCCGGACCAGCGCCGCGGCCAGCGTGGCGGTCTCGTCGGGGGACACCAGCCGCGCCAGCTCGTCGGGCTTCTTGGGCAGGCCGAGCCGTTCCGCACCCTGCAGGGCCTTGCTGTCGAGGTAGGGGGAGAGGTCCCGCCACACGGCCTGGGCCTCGCGCAGGAAGATGTCCGCGCCGGCCGGGCCGAGCCCCGGAACCTTCTGCAGCAGCTCCTTCAGCCGGGCCACGTCCCCGCCGGCCTCGTCCCGCAGCCGCCGCAGGTCACCGTGGTAATCGTCCAGCAGCAGCTGCGCACCGTCCCCGAGCTGCGTGGACGTGCGCTCGTCGTACCGGCGGTAGCTGCCCCGGCCCAGCGCGTCGACCCGCTGCTGCCAGGTCGCCTCCCGCATCGACCGGGCGTCCCGCATCCCCGCCTCGAAGAGCTCGCGCGCCGCGGCCACCGCCACCGAGGCCCGGATGCGCGCGCTGAGCAGGCAGGAGAGCACGAGCAGCTGATACAGCGGCTGCGGGGTGTCACGGAGCGTGATGCCCGCCTCCGCCGCGTACGTCTGCCCGTGCGTCTCCAGCAGGGCCCGCACGGTCTTCCGCCGGTCACCCGTCATGGGCTCGTACTCCTTCGTGAGGGGCTAGCGATGGGCGCCTCGCGAGGCGCCGCCGAAGAGCCGGGCGAGCGCGCGGAAGGGGAGTGTCACCACGGCGGCGATGGTGCTGCCGATGGCCCGCAGTACGTCGGCGATGGCGCTGAGCACGATTCCTCCTCATATAGGGGAGCTGTTCCTGTCTGTCCCCCGGGTTACCGTAATCGCGGAACGTAATCATGGCCGGTGGGACCCGCGGTCCCGCTCCATGAGCCGCGCCCGCCGCGCCGCCGCGGCCCGGCCCGCGGGGGACAGGCACCACTCCCACCACCGGTCCAGCGCCTTCGGCGTCACCTCGTCCGCCGGGACCACCGCGGGCCAGCGCAGCGCCCGGGCCTGGGCGCTCACCTTCGCGCCGCCCAGTACGGGATCGACGGCCAGTACCGGCGTGCCGGCGCGCAGCGCCAGCACCATGCCGTGCAGCCGGTTGGTGACCACGGCGTCGAGCCGGGCGGCGAGCCCCATGAACTGCTCCGGGGTCGCGCAGTGCCGCCAGTCGTCGATGGCGAGCCGGGTGTCGGCTTCGACCCGGGTGCAGTCCAGTCGAGTGAGCCACTCGATCAGCTGTCCGCCGACGGTGTCGTGCCGCCGCCGCTCCGCGTACTCGCCCTGCCCGTACGTCAGCACCACCCCCGCCAGAGGTGGCACTGCGTGCAGTGGGGCCGCCGCGGCCAGGTCGACGGAGGGTGCGGCGGCCGGCTCGTCCCGGGCGAAGACCCGGTCGAAGCCGGTCACCGCGGGATCGCCGGGGTCGATGACGCTCACGCCGACGGCGAGTCGTCTGCAATTCCTGAACCGGCGGTGCAGTCGCCGCAGTTGCTCTCCGTGTGCCGGACCACAGGTGAAGACGACGTGGTCGTAGGCGGCGGGGTCGGCGGCGTCCAGCGGCATGCGTTCCGGCGCGAAGCCGCGGCTCCAGGCGGTGTCGTGCGCGATGCCGCAGGTCGCGAGGGCCTCGGAAACCCGGCGCTGGGCCAGCGCGTCGCCGACCGTGACCTCGCCGTCGTCGAAGCTGAACCACCCGGTCAGCAGCGTCCGTCCGGGTCCTCCGGGCCGGGCGAGCAGGTCGTCGGTCAGGGCGGTCAGTGGCTCTCGCATGCCGTACTCCTTCACGTTTGCGCGCGCTCGGGACGCGCACTCAGGAGGCGTACCCGGGCTGTCGCCGGTAGAACGGACGCAGATGTGTAAAAGCATTGAAATAGGACACTCAAGGTCCGTGCCACCCAGTGCCATGCCGCACGGAAAGGAGGACGACGCGTGACTGCCCTGCCCTTGCGACCGACGTGGCGGCGTGCCGTCGTGACCGGAGGCGCCGGCTTCCTCGGCTCCCACCTCTGCGAACGCCTGCTGGAGAGCGACGTCGAAGTCGACTGCGTGGACAACCTGTCCTCGGGATCGATGGACAACATCGAGCACCTGCTCGGCCGCCCCGGCTTCCGCTTCCTGGACCGGGACGTCTGCCTGCCGCAGTGCGTGGACGAACTCCGCGGCCCCTACGACCTGGTGCTGCACTTCGCGTGCCCCGCCTCACCGGCCGACTACCTCCGGATGCCCCTGGAGACGCTCGACGTCGGGAGCCTCGGGACGCGGAACGCGCTGGCCATCGCGCACCGCGACAGCGCACGCCTCGTCCTCGCCTCCACCTCCGAGGTGTACGGCGACCCCCTCATGCACCCGCAGCGCGAGGACTACTGGGGGAACGTCAACCCGGTCGGCCCGCGCAGCGTGTACGACGAGTCCAAGCGGTTCTCCGAGGCACTGGTCACGGCACACGTCGGCGCCAAGGGCACCAACGCCGGCATCGTGCGGATGTTCAACACCTACGGTCCGCGGATGCGGGCCCACGACGGCCGCGCCGTCCCCACGTTCATCTGCCAGGCGCTGGCCGGCGAACCGCTGACCGTGGCCGGCAGCGGCGAGCAGACCCGCTCGCTGTGCTACGTCGACGACACGGTCGACGGCGTGCTGCTGGTGGCCGCGAGCCGCGCGGTGCGCCCGGTCAACATCGGCGGCGGCGACGAGACGCCCGTCGCCGAGATCGCGCGCCGCATCGTGGCGCTGACCGGCTCCCGGTCGGAGCTGCGCTACATCGAACGGCCCGAGGACGACCCCGAACGGCGGCGGCCCGACACCTCCCTGGCCCGCGAGATGTTCGGCTGGGAGCCGAAGGTCGCGTGGGAGGAAGGGATCAAGCGCACCATCGGCTACTTCGCGAGCCGCGACCCCCGCGAACGGCTCACCGCGCAGCCGGCGGCGTCCGCTCCCGCCCACGCCGCCCCGCCCGAAGAAGCCCCGCACCCGTGAACGGATCACTCCATGCGCGTCCTTGGTGTCAACGCTCTCTTTCATGACCCCGCAGCAGCCCTCGTCATCGACGGCACGACCGTCGCGGCCGCGGAGGAGGAACGGTTCAGCCGCCGTAAGCACGGCAAGCGGCCGGTCCCCTTCTCCGCCTGGGAACTGCCCGAGCTCTCCGCCCGCTGGTGCCTGGAACAGGCCGGCCTGACCCCCGCGGACCTCGACGCCGTCGCCTACTCCTACGACCCCGAACTCGCCCGCCCCGCCGAGATGATGGGCCTGGACGACCCCTGGGACCACCTCCGCCAGGAGTACGCGAGCCGGGCACCGGAGTTCCTCGCCGAAGCACTGCCGGGCCTGAAGCCCGAGCGCGTCCGCTTCGTGGCCCACCACGTCGCCCACGCGGCCTCCGCCGGGCTCGCCTCCCCGTACGACGACAGCGCCGTCCTGGTGCTCGACGGCCGCGGCGAGTGCGCCTCGCACCTCGCGGGCGCCTACTCCGACGGCGAGCTGAAGGTCCTCGCGGCCCAGGAACTCCCGCACTCCCTCGGCCTGTTCTACGAAGAGCTCACCGACCACCTCGGCTTCCTGCGCAGCAGCGACGAGTACAAGGTGATGGCGCTCGCCTCCTACGGCACGCCCCGCTTCCGCGACCAGCTGCGCGAGTACGTCTACGCCGACGGCACCGGCGGCTACGTCGCCGAACACGTGCCCTGGGAGCGGATGGTGCCGCGCCGGCTCGCAGGGCGCCGCATCACCACCGACCACGCCGACCTCGCCGCCAGCGCCCAGGCGTGCCTGGAGGACATGACGCTCGACCTCGGCCGCTGGCTGCACGAGAAGACGGGCCGGCGCACCCTCTCCCTGGCCGGCGGCGTCGCACTGAACTGCGTCGCCAACTCCCGGCTGTACCGGGACGGTCCGTACGAGGACATCTGGGTCCAGCCCGCCGCCGGTGACGCCGGCACGGCCCTCGGCGCCGCGCTGCACGTCGCCCAGGAACAGGAAGCGGCCCCCGTCTCCCCGATGCCGACCGCCGCGCTCGGCCGCGGCTGGTCCGACGAGGAGCTGCGCGCCGTCCTGGAGGAGGCCGCCGTACCGTACGAGGAGCCCGAGGACATCGCCGAGACGGTCGCCGAGGAGCTGGCGAACAACGGGATCGTCGCCTGGTACCAGGGCCGCAGCGAGTACGGCCCGCGCGCGCTCGGCCACCGCTCCCTGCTCGCCCACCCCGGACACCCGGACAACCTCGAACGGCTCAACGCCGTGAAGGGCCGCGAGGAGTTCCGGCCGGTCGCGCCGATGGTGCTGGAGGAGCGGGCCGCCGAGCTGTTCGAGGGCGGGCCGCTGCCCAGCCCGTACATGCTCTTCGTGCACCACGTCCGCGAGCCGTGGCGCGCGAAGATCCCCGCTGTGGTGCACGTCGACGGCACCGCCCGCGTGCAGACCGTCGAGGAACGCACCGAGCCACTGGTGGCCCGCATGCTGGCGGCCTTCGACCGGCGCACCGGCATCCCCGTCGTGGTCAACACCAGCCTCAACACCGCCGGACGCCCCATGGTCGACAGCCCGCGCGAGGCACTGGAGTGCTTCGGCAGCGCGCCCGTCGACCTGCTGGCCATCGGGCCGTTCGCGGTCCGCCGGGGGAGGGCGTTCGCATGACACCGCCCGACACCCCGGCAAGTACCGCGACCGACACCACCGACCCGGCACACCGCGCCGCCGGAGCGGAGGTCGCCTACGCCGTCGTCATACCGACCCTCGGCAGGCCCTGCCTCACCGACTGCCTGCGCTCCCTCGCCGAGGCCGGCGAGCCGTGGCCCGACCAGGTCGTACTGGTCGACGACCGGCCCGAGCCCGGAGAACCGCTGCCACTGGAGGCCGCGGGCCCGCTCCAGGACCGTATCCGCACGACGGCCACCGGCGGGCGCGGTCCCGCCGCCGCCCGCAACGCGGGCCTGGCCGCCGTCGGAGCCCCCTGGGTCGTCTTCCTCGACGACGACGTACGGGTGACACCCGACTGGAGCCGCCGGCTCACCGCCGACCTCGCCGCGGCCGACGTCCGCACCGGCGGCGTACAGGGCCGCCTCCACGTGCCGCTCGACGCGAGCCGCCGCCCCACCGACTGGGAACGCGGCACCGCGGGCCTGGAAGGCGCCGCCTGGGCGACCGCCGACATGGCCTACCGCAGCGCCGCCCTCCGCGACGTCGGCGGCTTCGACGAACGGTTCCCGCGCGCCTTCCGCGAGGACGCCGACCTGGCCCTGCGCGTCCTGGACGCGGGCTGGACACTGCGCCGCGGCGAACGCGTCACCCACCACCCCGTACGCCCCGCCGACCGCTGGGTCTCCGTACGCGTCCAGCGCGGCAACGCCGACGACGCCCTGATGCGGCGGCTGCACGGCGGCGACTGGTGGCACCGCGCCGAAGCGCCGCGCGGCCGGCTCGCCCGGCACGCCGCGATCACCGCTGCCGGGGTAGCCGCTCTGGCCCTCGCCCGCCGCCCGCGCGCCGCCGCCGTCGCCGCTGCGCTCTGGGCGCTGGGCACCGCCGAGTTCGCCTGGGCCCGCATCGCGCCCGGCCCGCGCACCCGGCACGAGGTCACCACCATGCTCTCCACCAGCGTGGTCATCCCGCCGCTCGCCGTCGCCCACCGCCTGCGCGGCGAGCTGGCACACCGGCGCGCGGCGGCCTGGCGAGGTGCCGCATGAACGATCCGCGCCACGACGACACGCTCCCCCCGGGGGATACGCCCGGCGGGCGCCATGAGCGGCCCGCCGCCGTCCTCTTCGACCGGGACGGCACGCTCATCGAAGACGTGCCCTACAACAGCGACCCGCGGCTGGTCCGCGTGCTGCCCGGCGTGCCCGAAGCGCTCCGGCTGCTACGCGCCGCCGGCATCCCCACCGCCGTCGTCAGCAACCAGTCGGGCGTGGGCCGCGGCCTGCTCACCGAGAACCAGGTACGCCTGGTCAACGCCCGGGTGGACGACGCCCTCGGCGGCTTCGGCACCTGGGTGTACTGCCCGCACCACCCCGAGGCCGGCTGCCACTGCCGCAAGCCCAGGCCCGGCCTGGTCATCGAGGCGGCCCGGCGGCTCGCCGTACCGGCCGAGAAGTGCGTGGTGATCGGGGACATCGGCGCCGACGTGCTGGCCGCGCACGCCGCCGGCGCCCGCGCCGTCCTCGTCCCCAACGCCGTCACCCGCACCGAAGAGGTCACCGCGGCACCGCACACCGCGCCCGACGTGCTCACCGCCGTACGGCAACTGCTCGGCCACGGCCCGGAAACCGCACCCGTCCCCGTCGCGGAGACCTGGGGGTGGGACCGGTGAAATCACTCGTGGTACGCCTCGACAGCTTCGGCGACGTCCTGCTCGCCGGCCCTGCCGTCCGCGCCGTCGCCGCACACTCCTCGCACGTCACCATGTTGTGCGGACCCCGCGGCGAGGACGCGGCGCGGATGCTGCCCGGAGTCGACGAGGTAATCGTCTGGGAGGCACCCTGGGAAGGCTTCAGCCCGCCCAGCGTCGACGACGCGGACGTGCACGGCCTCATCCGCCGGGTGCGCGACGGCGCGTACGACACCGCCCTCATCCTCACCTCCTTCCACCAGAGCCCGCTGCCCGCCGCCCTGTTGCTGCGCATGGCCCACGTCGGCCGGATCGGCGCCGACAGCCGCGACCACCCCGGCCGGCTGCTGGACGTCCGCCACCGGCGGCTGCCGGACCGGCACGAGACCGAGGCAGCCCTCGACACCGCCGCCGCGCTCGGCTTCGTCCCCGAGCCCCGCGACGACGGCCGGCTGCGCGTGCTGCCGCCACCGGACACCGTGGGCCTCACCGGCAACGGCCCGTACGTCGTGGTGCACCCCGGCGCCAGCGCACCGGCCCGCGCCTGGAGCCCGTACCGCTGCGCCGAGGCGGTCGCCGCGCTCGCCGACGCGGGCCACCGCGTCATCGTCACCGGCGGCCCCGACGAGATCGCGCTGACCCGGGAGGTCAGCGGCGAGGTGGCCCGCGACCTCGGCGGGCAGACCGACTCCCGGAGCCTCGCCGGAGTACTGCGCTCCGCCGACGCCGTCGTCAGCGGCAACACCGGGCCCGCCCACCTGGCAGCGGCCGTCGGCACGCCCGTCGTGTCGCTGTTCGCTCCCGTGGTACCCGCCGAGCGGTGGGCGCCGTACGGAGTGCCGACGATCCTCCTCGGCGACCAGCAGGCGCCGTGCGCCGGGACCCGTGCGCGGCACTGCCCCCAGCCGGGACACCCCTGCCTGGACGACGTCACCGCGACCGACGTGGTGCTCGCCGTGCAGAAACTGCTCAAGGAGAGCACATGAACATCCTCATCTGGCATGTGCACGGCTCCTGGATCACCGCATTCGTCCAGGGGGCCCACACCTACCTGGTCCCGGTGACACCGGACCGCGGCCCGGACGGCCTGGGCCGCGCCCGGACCTGGGACTGGCCGGCCACCGTCCAGGAACTCTCCCCGGAGCAGCTGCGCGAGGCCGACATCGACCTGATGGTCCTGCAACGTCCGCACGAGGTGGAGCTGGCGTACGAATGGACCGGGCGGCGCCCGGGACGCGACGTGCCCGCCGTCTACGTCGAGCACAACAGCCCGCACGAGACGCCCGTGGACACCCGCCACCCGCTCGCCGACCGCGACGACATCCCGCTCGTCCACGTCACCCACTTCAACCGGCTGATGTGGGACAACGGCCGCGCCCCGACCACCGTCGTGGAGCACGGCATCATCGACCCGGGCCCGCGCTGGACCGGCGAGGAGCAGCGGGCCGCCGTCGTCGTCAACGAACCGGTGCGGCGCGGCCGTACGACCGGTACCGACCTGCTGCCGCGGTTCGCCGCCGCGGCGCCACTGGACGTCTTCGGCATGCGCACCGACGGGCTGGCCCGCCACCTGGGCCTGCCACCGGACCGGTGCCGCACCCGTGACCTGCCGCAGGACGAGCTGCATACGGCGCTGGCCCAGTGCCGGGTGTACGTGCACCCGATCCGCTGGACCTCGCTCGGGCTCTCGCTCCTGGAAGCGATGTTCCTCGGGATGCCCGTCGTGGCACTGGACACCACCGAGGTACGCGAGGCCGTCCCCGAGGGGGCCGGCGTGGTCTCGAACCGGCTGGAAACGCTGACCGACGCGGTCCGCGCCTTCACCGCCGACCGCGACCTCGCCGAACGGACGGGCCGGGAAGCGAGGGCCGCCGTACAGGCCCGCTACGGGGTGGGGCGCTTCCTGGACGACTGGGACCAACTGATGAAAGAGGTCACGCGATGAAGCACGAAGCATCCGCCCCCCACATCGCCATGGTCTCCGAGCACGCCAGTCCGCTGGCCGCGCTCGGGGGGCCGGACGCGGGCGGTCAGAACGTGTACGTGGCGCAGCTCGCCCGGCACCTCGTCCGGCGCGGGCACGAGGTCACGGTCTACACCCGGCGTGACGATCCCGCACTGGCGCACACGGTCACCACCCGCGACGGCTTCAAGGTCGTGCACGTACCGGCAGGACCCCCCGCCCCCGTGCCGAAGGACGAACTGCCCGCGCACATGCCGGAGTTCGGCCGCTACCTGGCGCGTACCTGGGCAGCCGCGCCGCCCGGTCTCGTGCACGCGCACTTCTGGATGTCGGGCACGGCGGCCCTGGCCGGCGCCCGCGAACTGGGCATCCCCGTCGTGCAGACGTACCACGCGCTCGGCACCGTCAAGCGGCGCTACCAGGGCTCGGACGACACCAGCCCGCCCGAGCGCATCGAGACCGAGGCCCGGATCGGCAGAAGCTGCCGCCGCGTCCTCGCGACCTGCTCCGACGAGGTCGGCGAACTGCTCGCGATGGGCATCCCGCGCAGCCACGTACGCGTCGTGCCGTGCGGTGTGGACACCACGCACTTCGCGCCCGTGCCCGGAGCCCGGCGCCCGGGCGGCCCCAAGCGGCTGCTGGCCGTCGGCCGGCTCGTGCCCCGCAAGGGCTTCGACCGGGCCATCCGCGCCCTGGCCGGCATCCCTGACGCCGAACTGCTCATCGCCGGCGGGCCCGACGAGCCGCTGCTCTTCGACGACCCCGAGGCGAACCGGCTGCGCAAGGTGGCCGAGGAGCACGGCGTGAGCGAGCGGGTACGGCTGCTGGGCCGGGTCTCGCACGAGGAGATGCCCGCCCTGATGTCCAGCGCCGATCTGGTGCTCTCCTTGCCGCGCTACGAGCCCTTCGGCATCGTTCCCATCGAGGCGATGGCCTGCCGCACCCCGGTGGTCGCCACCGCCGTCGGCGGGCACCTCGACACGGTCGTCGACGGCGTCACCGGCGTCCTCGTACCGCCCGTAGAGGAGCACGGCCTGGACCGGATCATCCGGAACCTGCTGGCCGACCCCGACCTGCTCGCCCGCCTCGGCGCGGCGGGCCGCGAACGCGCCCTGGACCGCTACACCTGGGACCGCGTCGCCCAAGGCGTCGCCGCCGTCTACGACGGCCTGCTCTCCGTACCCGCACTCTCGGGGGTGGCCCGATGACCGCACTCGACGACGGCCGGCACTGCGACGAACTGCAGGACGCGCTGGCCCGCTTCCGTGCCTCCGCATCCCGACTCGAATCCTGGGGCAGCCGGCTCGCCGACCGCCTCGGCCACGGCGCCCGGCTGCTGGTCGCCGGCAACGGCGGCAGCGCCGCCCAGGCCCAGCACCTCACCGCCGAACTCGTCGGCCGGTACCGCGAGGACCGCCCGGCCTACTCGGCGCTCGCGCTGCACGCCGACACCTCCTCCACCACCGCCATCGCCAACGACTACGGCGTGCAGGAGGTGTTCGCGCGGCAGACCCGCGCCCACGGCCGCCCCGGCGACATCCTGCTGCTGATGTCCACCAGCGGCGCCAGCGCCAACCTGCTGACCGCCGCCACCGAGGCCCGCCGCATCGGCATGACCGTCTGGGCGCTGACCGGCCCGGCCCCCAACCCGCTGGAGGCGGCCGGGGACGAGGCGCTGTGCGTGGACGCGCCGGTGCCCGCCACCGTCCAGGAACTCCACCTGGTCGCCGTCCACATGATCTGCGAGGCGTTCGACCGGACCATCGCCGGGCAGGACGGCGCCGTACGGCAGGAACCGGCCCTGGACGCCGTACGGGTGGAGGAAGCATGAGCCGTAACGCCCCGCTGCTCGTCGTCGGCGACAGCCTGCTCGACCACGACCTGTCCGGACGTGCTGAACGCCTCGCGCCCGACGCGCCGGTACCCGTGCTGAAGGGGCTGCGCCGCACCGTCCGGCCGGGCGGCGCGGCGCTCGCCGCCTGCCTGGCGGCCGAGGACGGCCGCGAGGTCACCTTCGTCACCGCGCTCGGCGACGACGAGACCAGCCGCACCCTGCGCCGGCTGCTCGCCGACCGGGTCCGGCTGGTCGAACTCCCGCTGTCCGGCACGCTGTCCAGCAAGACCCGGCTGATGGCACGGGACCGCCCCCTGCTCCGGCTGGACGAGGGCGACGGCAGGGCCGGCGGCGCGACGGAGGAGGCCGAGCGGGCGATCGCCGCCGCCGGGGCCGTGCTCGTCGCGGACTACGGCCGCGGCACCGCCGACGCCGTACGCCCGGCGCTCGCCCGCGCCGCCCGGCACGTGCCCCTCGTCTGGGACCCGCATCCCCACGGGCAGCCGCCCGTCCCGGGCGTGAAGCTGGCCACCCCGGCGGCCACCGAGGCGCGCGCCTTCGCCACCGCGCTCGCCGAGGACACCCGTCCCGCCGCTCCTCGCGTCCGCCCCGGCCGCGAGGAGCCGGCTTCCGACGGCGCGCGCGTCCAGCTCGCCCAGGCGGCGGCCGACGCCCGTACGCTGCTGCGGTTCTGGAAGGCCGCCTCGGTGGCGGTGACGATGGGGGAGCGCGGCGCGCTGCTGACGCACGGCGAGGCGCCCATGCTGGTGCCCGCGCCGTGGAGCGCGCAGGGCGACGCCTGCGGCGCCGGGGACTGCTTCGCCGCCTGCGCCGCCGGGCTGCTGGCCGACGAGGCGCTGCCCGAGGACGCCGTGCAGGGCGCGGTCCACGCGGCCACCCAGTTCGTCGAGGACGGCGGCGCACACGGCTTCACCACCCACTTCACCTCCGAGGCCGCACCCCAGGACGGCGGCGAGAGCGCCGCTGAACTCGCGGCCCGGGTGCGCGCGGCGGGCGGCACCGTCGTCGCGGCCGGCGGCTGCTTCGACCTGCTGCACGCCGGGCACGTCGCGCTGCTGCAGGCCGCCCGGCGGGCCGGTGACTGCCTCATCGTGTGCCTGAACTCCGACGCGTCCGTACGCCGCCGCAAGGGCGACGAGCGGCCGATCGTGCCCGAGGCCGACCGGGTGCGGGTACTCCAGGCGCTGGGCTGCGTGGATGCCGTCACGGTCTTCGAGGAGGACACGCCCGAGCAGGTACTCCAGGAACTGCGCCCGCACATCTGGGTGAAGGGCGGCGACTACGCGCTGACCCGGATGCCGGAGACGGAGGTACTGGAGGGCTGGGGCGGCCAGGTCATGCTGCTGCCGTACCTGGACGGACGGTCCAGCACCAAGCTGGCCGAGCGCGCCGCCGGCGGGCTCGCCGAACCGCACGGCGACCCGCTGCCCGGTGCCGCCGCCGACAGGGTGGTGTGATGACCTCCGCCGACGCCTCGACCGGACCCGCCTCGCCCCGCCCCCGCCTCCTGGTGCTGCGCGCGCTGGGCCTGGGTGACCTGCTGGCCGGGGTGCCCGCGCTGCGCGGCGTACGCCGGCACTTCCCCGGCCACGCGATCGTGCTGGCCGCGCCGCCGGGTCTGAGCGACGCGGCGCTGGCCACCGGCGCCGTGGACGCCGTGCTCGCCGCGCAGGCGCCGGCCCGCGGCGTGCCCTCCCTGCGGCACTGGCCGGGCGCGCCCCCCGACGTCGCCATCGACCTGCACGGCAACGGCCCGGCCAGCGCCGACGTGCTCGCCGAGCTGCACCCCGGGCGGCTCATCGCGTACGCCGCGCGGGACTCGCCCGCCGCCGCGCTGGAGGTCTGGGAGCGCGGCGAGCACGAACGCACCCGCTGGTGCAGCGTGCTCGGCGCGTACGGCATCGCCGCCGACCCCGAGGACTACCGCATCCCGGCCCCCGAGGAGCCCTCCCCGGCGCCCGGTGCCGTGGTGATCCACCCCGGGGCGGACGCCGGCTCCCGCCGCTGGCCGGCCCGCCGCTACGGCGCCGTCGCCGCGCGGCTGCGCGCCGCGGGGCGCCGCGTGGTGGTGCTCGGCGGCCCGGGGGAGGAGGACCTGACCCTGACCGTCGCGGAGGCCGCGGGGCTCGGGCCCGGTGAAGTCCTCACCGGCGGCCTGCCGTTCGCCGAGCTGTCCGCGCTGGTCGCGCATGCCGCCGTGCTCGTCAGCGGCGACACCGGCACGGCCCACCTGGCGGTCGCCCACGGCACGCCCTCGGTCACGCTCTTCGGCCCGGTCCCGCCGCGCCTGTGGGGCCCGCCGCCGAGCGAGCGGCACACCGCCCTGTGGCACCCGGGCCCGCCCGGCGACCCGCACGGCACCGAGCCCGACCCGCTGCTGCTGCGGATCGGCGTGGACGAGGTACTGGAGGCGGTGTTCTGGCACGACCGCGAGATCGCCCCGATGCCCCGCGCCACCGAGACCGGCGGCGGGCCGTCCGGCCGCTCCCGGCTGCGGCGCAGGCTGCGGGCCCCCGGTGCGGTCCCGTACCACAGCGCACCCGGCGCGGCCCGGCCCCGGACCACGGGGGAGGCCCGCCCATGACGGCTGACCAGCACGCCGTTACCGGGCTCGCCGGGGACGGCGCGCGGCACACGTCCCGCACCACCGTCGCGATCATCACCCGCAACCGCCGGGACAGCGTCCTGCACACCCTGGACCGGCTGGCCGAACTCCCCGAGCGGCCCCCGGTGATCGTCGTGGACAACGGCTCCGACGACGGCACCGCCGACGCCGTACGCGCCCACCCGGCCGGCGCCGAAGTGCTGTGCCCCGGCCGCAACACGGGCGCGCTCGGCCGGACCCTCGCGGTGCGGCACGCCCGTACCCCCTATGTCGCGTTCAGCGACGACGACTCCTGGTGGGCCCCCGGCGCGCTGACGACCGCGGCGCGGCTGCTGGACGACCACCCGGACCTCGGGCTGGTCGCGGCGCGCACCCTCGTCGGACCGGACAACACCGAGGACCCGCTGAACGCCGTACTCGCGAACTCGCCGCTGCCGCCGTCCGACCGGTTCCCCGGCAGGCCCGTCCTCGGCTTCCTGGCCTGCGCCGTCGTCGTCCGCCGCAGTGCCTACCTGGAGGCCGGCGGCTACCACCCGCTGCTCTTCTTCGGCGCCGAGGAGACGCTGCTCGCGTACGACCTGACGGCGGCGGGCTGGGGCGTGACGTACACCCCCGAACTCACGGCGCACCACCACCCGGACGCCGCCACCGCGCGGCCCGGCCGGTCCCCGCTGCTGCAGCGCAACGAAGCGCTCACCGGCTGGCTGCGCCGCCCGTTGCGCGTCGCCCTGCGCCGCACCGCCACGCTGGCCGGCGCGGCCGCGCGCGGCGAACCGGGCGCCACGGCCGCCCTGCTGGGCCTCCTCGCGCGCATCCCGCCCGCGCTCGCCAAACGCCACCCGCTGCCCGCCGACGTGGAGCACGCCATCGGCCTCCTGGAGCGCCCGGCCCGCACCCCGTCCGCCGTACGACCAGGGACACACCAGCCATGACACAGCCCGAGGGCGCCCCCGCGGTGGTCCCGGCCCGGCAGGAAGCCGGGCCGGACGGCCGTACTACCGTCGTCGTCATCACCCACAACCGCCGTACCGAACTCCTGCGCACGCTCCGCTCGTTGCGCGCGCTGCCGGAGCGGCCGCCGGTCATCGTCACGGACAACGCCTCCACCGACGGCACGGCGGAGGCGGTGGCGCGGGAGTTCCCCGAGGTACGGCTGCTGCGCCCGGGCCGCAACCTCGGTGCCATCGGCCGCAACCTCGCCGTCCACTTCGCCGACACGCCCTACGTGGCGTTCTGCGACGACGACACCTGGTGGGACCCCGGGGCGCTGCGGCACGCGGCGGACGTCCTCGACGACCGGCCGAGGCTGGCCGCCGTCACCGCCCGCATCGTGGTGGAACCCGAGGGGACCGAGGACCCGGTGGTCGCCGAGCTGCGCGACTCCCCGCTGTCCGGGCCCGACTGGCTGCCGGGCCCCGCGCTCGGCTCGTTCCTCGCGGCCGCGACCGTAGTGCGTACCGAGGCGTTCCGTGAGGGCGGCGGCTTCCACCCGGGGCTGTGGCTGGGCGGCGAGGAGGAGCTGTTGGCCACGGACCTCATCGAACGCGGCTGGTGGCTCGCGTACGACGAGCGGCTGACGATCCATCACGCGGCGTCCTCCGCCCGGGACAGCACGGAGCGGCGGGTGCTGGGGCTGCGGAACACGCTGTGGTTCACCTGGCTGCGGCGGCCGCTGCTGCCCGCGGTGCGGCGCACGGCGCACCTGGCACGCACCGTCCCGCACGACCGTGCCTCGCTGCGTGCCTTCGGCCGCGCCCTGGCCGGGCTGCCCTGGGTACTGCGCCAGCGGGCCGCCGTCTCCGCCGGTACGGAGGCGCGGATCGCGGCGCTGGAGGAGGCGCGGCGGGGATCCGGGGCGCGGCGGTACGTGGGGTGAAACAGCCCGGCCCGCCGCGCGGCGCGGCGCGTTCGGCCCAGCAGGACACGCATGGTCCGCCAACAGCGTGGAACCCTGGACAAGGCAACCACAAGGCACTCATATCGCCCCTTGTCTCGAACCGTTATTCCGATCGTTCCGTTAGGACGTGAGCGCAATGCAGGTCGCATTCCTGGTGGCCCCCGAAGGCGTCGAGCAGGTCGAGCTGACGGAGCCGTGGCAGGCCGTGAAGGACGCCGGGCACACCCCGCGGCTGGTCTCCACCAAGTCAGGGCGGATCCAGGCGTTCAACCACCTCGACAAGGCGGACACCTTCGACGTGGACTCCGCCGTCGCCGACGCGAGTACCGAGGACTACGGCGGCCTCGTCCTGCCCGGCGGCGTCGCCAACCCCGACTTCCTGCGCATGGACGAGCAGGCCGTCGCCTTCGTCAAGGGCTTCTTCGACGCGGGCAAGCCCGTCGCCGCCATCTGCCACGCCCCCTGGACGCTGGTGGAGGCGGACGTGGTGCGCGGCCGCACCCTGACCTCCTGGCCCAGCCTGCAGACCGATATCCGCAACGCGGGCGGCACCTGGGTCGACGAGGAGGTCAAGGTCTGCACAGGCGGCCCGAACACACTGATCACCAGCCGCAAGCCGGACGACCTGAGCGCCTTCAACGGCGCGCTGGTCAAGGAATTCACCGCCCAGGACCACCAGTCCTGAGCGTCCCCCACTCCTGACACAGCTCTTTCCGAGCAGGAGGCAGCGATGCGCGCCCTCACCTGGCACGGGAAGCGGGACGTACGGATCGACACCGTCCCCGACCCGAAGATCCAGGATCCGACCGATGTGCTGGTGAAGATCACCTCCACCGGCATCTGCGGCTCGGACCTGCATCTGTACGAAGTACTCGGCCCCTTCCTGGAGCCCGGTGACATCCTCGGCCACGAACCGATGGGCGTGGTCGAGGAGATCGGCTCCGAGGTCACCCGGCTCAAGCCGGGGGACCGGGTCGTGGTGCCCTTCAACGTCTCCTGCGGCACCTGCTGGATGTGCTCCCAGGGCCTGCACTCGCAGTGCGAGACCACCCAGAACCGCGAGCGCGGCAAGGGCGGCTCGCTCTTCGGGTACACCAAGCTGTACGGCCAGGTGCCCGGCGGGCAGGCCGAGTACCTGCGCGTCCCCTTCGCCGACCAGCTGCCGATCAAGGTCCCGCACGGGCCGCCGGACGACCGCTTCGTCTACCTCTCCGACGTGCTGCCCACCGCGTGGCAGGCCGTGGAGTACGCGGACATCCCGGCCGGCGGCACCGTCACGGTCCTCGGCCTCGGCCCGATCGGCGACATGGCCTGCCGGATCGCGCTGCACCGCGGCGCCTCGCGGGTCATCGGCGTGGACCTGGTCCCGGACCGCCTCGCGCGGGCCCGGGACCGGGGCGTGCACACCCTGGACCTCAACGAGTTCGGCAAGCACACCGCCGACGAGATCCGCCGGCTCACCGACGGCCGGGGCACCGACGCCGTCATCGAGGCGGTCGGTATGGAGGCGCACGGCACGCCCGGCGCGAAACTCGCCCAGCAGGCCGTCGGGCTGCTGCCGAGCGCGGTGGCCGAGAAGATCACCGAACGCGCCGGAGTGGATCCGCTCGCCGCCCTGAACACCGCGATCGACGCGGTCCGCCGGGGCGGCACTCTCTCCATCTCCGGCGTCTACGGCGGCAACGTCGACCCGCTGCCGATGCTGACCATGTTCGACAAGCAGCTCCAGATCCGGATGGGGCAGGCGAACGTCCGCCGCTGGGTGGACGAGATCCTGCCGCTCCTCGACGACGCGGACGTCCTGGGCGTCGAGGACTTCGCCACCCACCGGCTCCCGCTGGAGGAGGGCCCGGAGGCGTACGCCACCTTCCAGGCCAAGCGGGACGGCATGGTGAAGACGCTGTTGCAGCCGTGATGCGGTGATGCCGTGACGCGGTGATGCAGTGACGAGGTGACGCCGTGAGGCGACGCGGCGCCGGGGGCGTCCGGCCGGTACGGCCTCAGGCCGGCAGGCCGAACTTCTCGGCCCAGCGCATCACGTCCCCGGTCGCGGCGTTCCCGCCGCACAGCACCAGCCCGAGCCGGGCCTCGTCCCCGACCCGCTCGACCACCTGACGGGCCGCCGGCAGCAGCGCGCCGGCGGCCGGCTCGGCCCAGACCTTCGCGTGCTCCGCGAGGTCCAGGACGCCCCGCACCGCCTCCCGGTCCGGCACCACCAGCACCTCGTGCACCAGGGCCGCGACATGGTCGTACGTGAGCTGCGAGGCGGCCGGGGCGCTCAGCGTGGACACGATCGAGGAGAGCTCGACGGGCACCGGGCCGCCCGCGGCGAGCGCCGCGGACATGGCCTCCGCCCCCTCGGTCTCCACGCCCCAGACGCGTACCCCTGGGCGGCGCGCGCGCAGCGCCGCGGCGACGCCCGAGATCAGCCCGCCGCCCCCGATGCTGACGAGCACGTCCGTCAGCTCGCCCGCGTCCTCCGCGAACTCCAGCCCTACGGTGCCCTGGGCGGCCACCACCACCGGGTCGTCGAAGGGGTGCACCAGCGTCAGGCCGTCCGCCTCCAACTCCGACACCAGCTTGAACGCGCCCTCCATGTCCTCGGTGAGCCGCACCGAAGCACCGGCCGACTCGGCGATCGCGACGGCACGCGCGGGCGCCGACCGCGGCATCACCACGGTCGCCTTCAGGCCCAGCGCCCCGGCCATCACGGCCAGCCCGATCCCGTGGTTGCCGCCGCTCACCGCCACCACGCCCGCGGCCCGGTCCGCCTCGCTCAGCGACAGCAGCTTGGCCGTCGCCCCGCGTGCCTTGAAGGAGCCGGTCCGCTGCAGCAGTTCCAGCTTGGCGGTGACGGGCGCGCCGAGCAGCGCGGTGAGGCCGGGACTGGACACCGTCGGAGTCCGCACGACGTACTCGGCGATCCGGTCGGCCACTGCCTCAATGTCCGCGATGCCGATCACGGCACCCTCCCTCTGCGTCGGCGTCCACTCCGCTGCCACCTGCCCTTATGCGGGCGGGCCGGGCTCCGACCCTACAACTCGCGGGCGGGCGGCCACCGACGTCCGGACACCCGGCGCGTACCAACGAGTACGCGCCGGGTGTCCGGCTCTCCGTGCCGGTGTCTTACCAGGCGGACCGCAGCGGCCACACCGTGAGCCGCTCGACGCGCATCCCGCCCTCCTCGGCGAAGGTGCCCAGGCCCGTGGCGTCCGGGCCGGGGAAGATCTGGTCGGTCAGACACACCGTGCCGTCGTTCGCGTACACCTCCACCGACGAGCGGTCCACGATCAGCCGCAGTCTCAGCACGCCGTCGGTGAGCGCGAGCGGGGCGCGGTGCACGGCGGGGAACTCCGCGGCGAAGCCGACGTCGCCGGACGCTGTGCGGTCCACGTACAGCTCGCCGCCGGAGTCGTAACCGATCCGCGTCCGATGCCCGCCGCCGGTGCGCACCTCCAGACCGCACCGCCGCGCCCCGTCCGGCCGGAGCACGGCCTCGATCTCGTACGTCTGGCCGGCGTCCCGCAGCAGCCGGGCGGCGCCCGCCCGGACCCGGCGGCCGGCGATCCGCAGCGCCGGGGTGCGGCGCAGCGTGGCCAGCTCGGCGACCGGCTGCTGGACGAGCGTGGCACCGCCGTCCGGCGCGGCGCGCAGGCCCAGTTCGCGGGGGAAGCCCATCGCGCTGCGCCACGGGCTGGTGGGGATCTTCTCGCCGTACAGCCAGTTGTTCATCCAGGCGACCATGATGCGGCGGCCGCCCGGCGCGTCGTTGTACGTCACGCCCGCGTAGGCGTCGGCACCGTGGTCCAGCCAGCGCGGCGCGTCGTGCGGGTCGGCGGTGAAGGTGGTGCCGTCGAACTCGCCGGTGAAGTACTGCCCGGCCGAACCGCCCGCCGGACCACCGGGGTTGAGGTTGACGATCAGTACCCACTTGCGGCGTGCCGGGTCGTCGCCCACGGGCAGCTGGAAGAGGTCCGGGCACTCCCACACGCCGCCGGTCGCCGCGCTCGGCCCGAAGTCGCTGCGGTGCGTCCAGGTCTTCAGGTCGGGCGAGGTGTAGATGCTGATGCGGTGCTCGGCGGAGAGCGCGAGGACCATCCCCCAGCGGGCTGTCGGCTCGTGCCAGAACACCTTGGGGTCACGGAAGTTGTCCGAGCCGATGTCCAGCACGGGATTGCCCGCGTACCGCGTCCAGGTCGCGCCGTCGTCGGTGCTGTACGCGAGCGACTGCCGCTGCCCGCCGGTCGCCTTGACCATGCTGGTGTAGATCGCGACGAGCGGGGGATTCGCCGCGGTGCCCAGGCCGCTGGTGTTGTCGCGGTCGAAGACGGCGCTGCCGGAGAACACCATCTCCTCGTCGTCGTGCGGGATGGCGACCGGCTGCTCCTCCCAGTGCAGGAGGTCGGTGCTGGTGGCATGGCCCCAGGACATGTTGCCCCAGGTGGCGCCGGAGGGGTTGTACTGGAAGAAGAGGTGGTACGTGCCGTTGTGGTGGAGGAGCCCGTTGGGGTCGTTCATCCAGTTCTTGGCGGGGGAGAAGTGCACCTGCGGGCGGTACGGCTCGTCGTACGCACGGAGCGCGGCCGCCGTCGCGGGTGCGGTGGACCAGGCGCTCAGCGCACCGGCACCGGCGAGGGCGAGCGCCCCGGCGAGAACGGTGCGGCGGGCGGGGTGGCGGTGCGGGGTGTCGGGCATGCGAGTGCCTCCGGTACGGCAGCGCGGCCAACTGGCCTGCGTGCGGGGCAGGAAAACGGCGGATGAGTCCCGCGCGTCCACGGCTCCCGACGAACCGGACGGCTGGGGTGGTGCGTTACTGCGCGGCCGCCGCCGACATGGCGGCCGCGGCAGACTGTAGAAGGCCGTGCTCGAAAATGTCCAGAGGTGCGGTCAGCGCACCGGCTCCGCGGGGCACCCGCAGGACGTCCGGTGCACCAGCGTCGGCTCCAGCAGCACCGTCCGCTTCGGGGCGTCCGGGTCCGCGAGCCGGTCGATCAGCATCCGTACGGACTTGGTGCCGATCTCCTCGACCGGCTGGGCGATGGCGGTGAGCTGCGGCTGCAGCAGATCCGCCCACTCGAAGTCGTCGAAGACGCTCAGGGCGACGTCCCGCGGCGCCTTCAGGCCCAGCCGGGACAGCGCCCGCAGCACGCCGAGCGTCATGTGGTTGTTGCCCACCACCAGCGCGGTCGGCGCGTCCTTGCTGCGCAGCAGCCGCTCGGTGACCTGCTGGGCCATGTACGCGTGGCTGTGCCCGGGCACCACCAGCTCCTTGGCCGGGTCCAGGCCCTGCCGCTTCATGCCGCGCTGCCAGCCGCGCACCCGCTCCGAGCTGGTACGGACGCCGCGCCGCCCGGCGACCATGCCGATCCGGGTGTGGCCGAGGTCGGCGAGGTGGTCGACCAGGCGGGCCGTGGACTCCACGTTCGCCGTGCCGATCTGGTCGAAGGCGGTGGAGGCGCAGCGGTCGATCAGGACGGTGGGCAGGCCGGTGTCGGTGAGGTACCGCAGCGCCGCGCCCCGGGCCCCGGCCGCCGTGGCCAGCAGCAGTCCGTCGACGCGGCGCTGGTGGAGGTTCTGCACGACCCGCAGTTCCTCGGCGGGGTCGTCGTGGGTGTCGGCTATCAGCAGCGTGTACCCGGCGGCGCGGGCCGTGGCGTCGATCGCCGAGACCATGTCCGCGAAGTGGAAATTGGTGACCGCCGAGACCGCGAGGCCGAGGGTCTTGGTGCTGGAGGTCACCAGCGAGCGGGCGATGCTGTTGGGGATGTAGCCGCTCTCGCGCATGGCGGCATGGACCTGGTCGCGGGTCTCCTCCTTCACGAACCGGGTCCCGTTGATCACGTGGGACACGGTCGAGACCGAGACCCCGGCCCGACGTGCCACGTCGGCCATGGTCGCCATGCGTGCCTCCTCCGGTCTGCCGTCCCCGTGATCGTACGTGAAGCGGGGCACGAGAAAAGCGCTTGCGCAAACGCTTGCGCGAAATCGTTCGAGCGGTCACGATGCCGTACCGGGCGGTCGCATCCCGACCGGACGTCCCGGCACCCAGCGTCGCGTGCCGAGGCATCCGTGACCGCCCCCTCCGGCTGCCGTGCGACGCGGCACCGGCTCCCGCCGCCCGTCCCCGCCGACGGACGCCAGGCGGCGGGAGCACCGCACGCCCCGGCCCGCAGGACGACGGGCCGGGGCACGGCGGAGCGCAACCGGTACCAGCTGACCCCGCGTCAGCCCACCTGAAGGAGAGCTGCCTTGGCCCGCACCGACACCGTCCTCTCGCCCGAACCGGGCGCACCGCCGCGCAAGCGCGGACGTGCCGCGGTCGGCGCCTCCGCCGTCGCCGCGCTCGGCGGCTTCCTCTTCGGCTACGACACCGGGATCATCTCCTCGGCGCTGCTCCACATCACGCCGGAATTCCACCTCAGCTCCGGCATGCAGCAGGTCACCGTGGCGTCCCTGCTGCTCGGCGCGATCGTCGGCGTGCTGGTCAGCGGCGCGGTCACCGACGCCGTGGGCCGCCGCCGCACGCTGCTCACCGCCGCCGGCATCTTCACCGTCGGCGCCCTGGGCTGTGCCGCGGCCCCGGACGACGCCGTACTGATCGCCGCCCGTTTCGTCCTCGGCCTCGCCATCGGCACCGCCTCGCTCGCCGTGCCCGCCTACATCGCCGAGATCGCGCCCAAGGAGAGCCGCGGCAAGCTGGTCTCGCTCAACCAGCTGATGATCACCGTCGGCATCTTCGTCTCCTACCTCGTCGGCTACGCGTTCGACGACGTCACGGACGGCTGGCGCTGGATGCTCGGCATCGGCGCCCTGCCGTCCCTGCTGATGCTCGCCGGCGTCTTCCGGCTCTCGGAGAGCCCGCGCTGGCTGCTCACCCACGGCCGCCCGGACGAGGCCCGCGCGGTGCTCTGCCGCACCCGTACCGCGGAGGAGGCCGAGCGGGAGGTACGCGAGATCGAGGCGCTGGCGGCCCAGGAGTCGAAGATCGGCTACCGCGATCTGCTGCGCCCCGCCATGCGCCCCGCGGTCGTCCTCGGCGTGGTGGTCGCCGCGACCAACCAGCTCGTCGGCGTCAACGCGGTGATCTACTACGCGCCCACCATGCTCCAGCAGGCCGGCTTCGCCAGCTCCGCCGCGATCCTCTCCTCGCTCGGCATCGGCCTGGTCAACATGGTCCTCACCGGCATCGCGCTGCTCCTCGTCGACAAGGTCGGCCGCCGCCCGCTGCTGCTCGGCGGCACCGGCGTCGTCGTCCTCGCCCTCGTCCTGCTCGGCGCGCTCTACCTCTTCGGCGACGGACAGCCCGCGAGCGGCGGCCTGCTGGTCGCCGGGCTCTGCCTGTACATCGGCGCCTTCGCGCCCAGCCTGGGCCTGGCGATCTGGCTCATCAACAGCGAGATCTTCCCCACCGCGGCGCGCGGCAAGGCGTCCTCCTTCGGCAACGTCACGCACTGGGGCTTGGACTTCGCCATCTCGCTCACCGTGCTCACCACCATCCAGGCCCTCACCCCGACCGGCCTGTTCTGGCTCTACGCGGTCTTCGGCCTGCTCGGCGTCGGCTACCTCTACCGCAAGCTCCCCGAGACCAAGGGCCGCAGCCTGGAGGACATCTCGGCCTCCCTGCGCGGCGACCGGTCACCGGTGTGATCATGCCGTGAACGCGGCGACTGCGGGCCCGGCGCCCGCAGTCGCCGCGCGTGGCGAACACGTGGGTCGTTGACCCTCCCCACTCCTCTCCCACAAGGTGAGTAGGAGCCTGTGATTGATCCCGCCAGGGGCCGGGCACAGACTCCACCATCCATCCGCACCGCTTCAACGCCGTGGGAGAGAGCTGTCGTATGAGCCACCTTTCCGAGCATCTGCGCCAGGCCACACCCGTCGTCGCCGAGCGCGGCGAGGGCGTCCACCTCTTCGGTACGGACGGCCGCCGCTATCTGGACTTCACCGCCGGCATCGGCGTCACCAGCACCGGCCACTGCCACCCGCGCGTGGTCGCCGCCGCCCAGGAACAGGTGGCCACCCTGATCCACGGCCAGTACACGACCGTCATGCACCAGCCGCTCCAGAAGCTGGTCGCACGGCTCGGCGACGTACTGCCCCAAGGGCTCGACAGCCTCTTCTTCGCCAACTCCGGGAGCGAGGCCGTGGAGGCCGCGATGCGGCTCGCCCGGCAGGCCACGGGGCGGCCCAACATCGTCGTCTGTCAGGGCGGCTTCCACGGCCGCACGGTCGCCGCTGCCTCCCTCACCACCTCCGGCACCAAGGTCCGCACGGGCTTCGGCCCACTGATGAGCGGCGTGCACGTCGCGCCCTTCCCGAACGCGTACTACTACGGCCGGCACTACGGCTGGGACGAGGAGGCCACCACCCGCTTCGCGCTGCGCGAGTTCGACCACCTCCTGCAGACCGTCACGGACCCCGACGACACCGCCGCGATCATGGTGGAGCCGGTGCTCGGCGAGGGCGGCTACGTCCCCGCCAACAGCGCCTACCTGCAGGGCCTGCGGGAGCGCGCCGACCGGCACGGCATCCTGCTGATCCTGGACGAGGTGCAGACCGGCGTCGGGCGCACCGGCCGCTTCTGGGGCCACGACCACTTCGGCGTCCGGCCCGACATCGTCATCACCGCCAAGGGCCTGGCCAGCGGCTTCCCGCTGTCCGGCATCGCCGCCTCCGACGAGATCATGTCCAAGGCCCGGCCCGGGTCGCAGGGCGGTACGTACGGCGGCAACGCGGTCGCCTGCGCCGCGGCCCTCGCCACCCTCGACGTGGTCGAGGAGGAGGGGCTGGTCGGCAACGCCGCCACGATGGGCGCCCGGCTCCGCTCCGGCCTGGAGGACGTCGCCGCCAAGCATCCCGCCATCGGCGACGTCCGCGGACTCGGCCTGATGCTGGCGAACGAATTCACCACCGAGGACGGGGAACCCGACCCGAAGACCGCGACGCGCGTCCAGCAGGCCGCCGTCGAGGAGGGGCTGCTGCTCCTCACCTGCGGCCCCTGGGGCAACGTCGTCCGGCTGATCCCGCCGCTGATCGTCACCGAGCAGCAGATCGACGAGGGGCTGCGGGCCTGGTCCGCCGCCGTCCAGGCGGGCTGCGCCGACCGCTGAGCCATGCGGTGGGCAGCGCCGACCGCTGCGGCCCGCCCGCCGCCGGACCGGCCGGTCCCTCCCGCGCGGGGGACCGGCCGCCCGTACACCCGCCCGCTCCGCGTACCGACCCGCCGGGAGGCACCGCTCATGACCACGACCACCAGCACCCAGCCGTCGGGCTCCCCGGACGCACCGCGCTCCGGCATCCGCGTCATCGACGCCGTCCCCAAGCAGCTCTTCATCGACGGCGGGTGGCAGGACGCGGCCGGCGGCCGCACGCTGCCCGTGGACGACCCCGCCACCGGCCGCGAGCTGTGCCAGGTCGCCGACGCCGCGGCCGAGGACGGCCGGCGCGCCCTGGACGCCGCGGTCGCCGCGCAGCCGGACTGGGCGGCCACGGCGCCGCGCGCCCGCAGCGAGATCCTGCGCCGCGCCTACGAGCTGATCATCGAGCGCAAGGAGGACCTCGCCCTCCTGATGACCCTGGAGATGGGCAAGCCACTGGCCGAGGCGCGCGGCGAGGTCGGCTACGCGGCGGAGTTCTTCCGCTGGTTCTCCGAGGAGGCCGTGCGCATCGACGGCGGCATGTCGCGGACGCCCGACGGCGCCAACCGCGTCCTGGTCATGCGCCAGCCCGTCGGCCCCTGCATGCTCATCACCCCCTGGAACTTCCCGCTCGCGATGGGCACCCGCAAGATCGGCCCGGCGGTCGCGGCCGGCTGCACGATGGTCCTCAAGCCCGCCCCGCAGACCCCGCTCTCCAGCCTGGCGCTGGCCGCCATCATGACCGAGGCGGGCCTGCCGCCCGGCGTCCTCAACGTCGTCACCACCACGGACGCGGCCGGCGTCGTGGAGCCCCTGCTGCGCAGCGGTGACGTACGCAAGCTGTCCTTCACCGGCTCCACCCAGGTCGGCCGCATCCTCCTGGCCCAGTGCGCCGACACCGTCGTACGGACCTCCATGGAGCTGGGCGGGAACGCGCCGTTCCTCGTCTTCGCCGACGCCGACCTGGACAAGGCCGTGGACGGCGCGATGGTCGCCAAGATGCGGAACATGGGCGAGGCGTGCACCGCCGCCAACCGTTTCTTCGTGCACCGCTCGGTCGCCGACGAGTTCGCCACCCGGCTCGCCGAGCGGATGGGCGCCCTCACCGTCGGCCCCGGTACGCAGGACGGCACCGACGTCGGCCCGCTGATCGACGCGGCGGGCCGGAACAAGGCCGCCGACCTGGTCCAGGACGCCGTACAACGCGGCGCCAAGGCCCTGATCGGCGGCGAGGCACCGGACGGCGCGGGCTACTTCTACCCGCCCACCGTCCTCACCGACGTGCACCCCGGCTCCGCGCTGATGTCCACCGAGATCTTCGGCCCGGTCGCCGCGATCCTCACCTTCGACGACGAGGACGAGGCGGTCGCCGCCGCCAACGACACGGAATGGGGCCTGGTCGGGTACCTCTTCACGGAGAACCTGGACCGCGCGCTGCGGGTCGGCGAACGCCTGGAGACCGGCATGGTCGGCGTCAACACCGGACTGGTGTCCAACCCGGCCGCGCCGTTCGGCGGCATCAAGCAGTCCGGGCTGGGCCGCGAGGGCGGCCGGGCCGGCATCGAGGAGTTCCTGGAGATCAAGTACCTGGCCATTCCGGCAGGCCGGGGCTGACCGGCCGGGCCGGCCGGCGGACACTGGTGCTTCGTACGGTTTGATGTGCTCCGTACGGTCTTAAGTACTACTGCAATCAGGCGGTCCCGGTTTCGGCCAGGTGGCGAATGGGTCGCGGCCGGTGATTCTCCCTGAGAACAAGCCACCTCCTCATGGGAGAAAACATGTCCATCCGTACCGCCCTCGTGGCGACCGCCCTGGCCGCCGCGACGGTCCTCGGCGGCGCCGCCACCGCCGTCGCCGACGCCGAAGCGGAAGGCTCGGCGCACGGCAGCCCGGGTCTCATCTCGGGCAACGTCATCCAGGTGCCCGTGCACGTTCCGGTCAACGTGTGCGGCAACAGCATCAACATCATCGGGCTGCTGAACCCCGCACACGGCACCTGCGTGAACGGCCACCACGGCCACCACCACTGGAAGAACCGCTGACCGGTCGCCGTACCGCACATCGCACCCGCCGCCGGACCCCCGGGTTCGGCGGCGGGCGCCGTGGGGCAGGCGCACGGCACACGTGCCGCGCACCATCGACGAGCGGAGGCGAAGCGCGATGAAGACCAGGCTGCTGTACGAGGAGGCCGGGCTGCGCACGTTCGCACTGGTCATGGACAAGGGCGACGAGGCGGCCGGCCGGATCACCGCCTTCGCGCGCGAGCAGGGCATCAGCGGCGCGGGACTGACCGCGATCGGCGCCTGCCGCCAGGCCACCCTCGGCTACTTCGACCCCAAGATCATGGACTACCGCAGCACCCACTTCGACGGCCAGCTGGAGGTGCTGTCCCTGCTCGGGGACATCGCCACGCACAACGGGGAGCCCGCGCTGCACGCGCACCTCGTCCTCGGCCGCAAGGACTCCTCCGTCATCGGCGGCCACCTCCAGAAGTGCGTCGTCTTCCCGACGATGGAGGTCATCGTGACGGAGACCCCGGCCCACCTGCGCAAGCGGATCGATCCCGAGACCGGCCTGGCCCTCATCGCGCCGGACGCGTCCGACGGCCCGCCCGCCGGGTCCTGACCGCACTGCCTGCGGTACAACGGGAGGAAGCCGAGGAAGCCCGTATACCGGCGGGAAACGGGCGTTTGCCGCGTGCCGGGCGGTGGTACCCCTGTGGCGCACGCCCGGCGGCTCGCCGGGCCCGGACGCCCGGCACCCCGGCCGGGCCGGCAGAAGCCCGTCGAAGGAGACAGTGCCGTGGCCTCGAAAGCCGACTCGCAGCTCAGCTATACGGTTCCGGGCATGAGTGCCTCCGAGGGTTCGGAGGTCATCCAGCTGCTGCGGATGCGGCTGCACGCGCTCAACGACCTCGCCCTCACGCTCAAGCACGTCCACTGGAACGTGGTCGGCCCGCACTTCATCGCCGTGCACGAAATGCTCGACCCGCAGGTCGACGCCGTACGCGACATGATCGACACCACCGCCGAGCGCATCTCGACGCTGGGCGGCGAGCCCGCCGGTACGCCCGGCGTCATGGTCGCCGAACGCACCTGGGAGGACTACGCGATCGGCCGGGCCGAGTCGATCGAGCACCTGGGCGCGCTGGACGTCGTGTACACGGGCATCATCGAGGACCACCGCGCGGCGGTGCGCGCCACGGACGAGCCCGACCCGATCACCCAGGACATGCTCATCGAGCAGCTGCGCAGCCTGGAGCTGTTCCAGTGGTTCATCCGGGCGCACCTGGAGAACTCCGGCGGCAAGCTGAGCACGGCGCGGCAGACCAGCGAGACGGACGCGGCGCGGGCGGCGGGGAAGCAGGCCCGCCAGCAGCCGTGAACCGTTTATGACCCACCGTGCCCGGCAGGCCGTCGACCTGCCGGGCACGGTGTTGTGCAGGTCCGTAACGCGGACAGCCGCCGCCTTCCGGGCCGCCCGGGGCGCCGCGGCGGCCCGCACCGGGGTGGCCCGAGGGGCGGCCATTGGCCCGGACGAAGCGGTCCGCATTGGCCCGGACGAGGTGCGGAGCGCCCTGGTCCGTTTTCACTGCTCGCCTTCAGGGGCACCCCTGACTCCATGAGAAGCACGGAGGGTACGGGCGACGCGGACACCACCACCGCGCTGACCCTGCACATCAACGGCGAACGCCGGGCGCAAGTCGTCGACAACCGCACCACGCTGCTCGACCTGCTCCGCGAGGAAGCACGGCTGACCGGCGCCAAGAAGGGCTGCGACCACGGCCAGTGCGGGGCCTGCACGGTCCTGCTGGACGGCCGGCGCGTCAACTCCTGCCTGGTGTTCGCGGTGGCCGCCGACGGTGCGGAGGTCACGACCGTCGAGGGCCTGGCAAAAGGGGACACGCTGCATCCGCTCCAGGAGGCGTTCATCGCGCACGACGGTTTCCAGTGCGGCTTCTGCACGCCCGGCCAGATCTGCTCCGGCGTCGGGGCGATCGCCGAGGCGCAGGCCGGCTGGCCCAGCGCGGTGACGCCCGACGGCGCGCCGGACGGCCCGGTGGAGCTGACCGGCGGCGAGGTACGGGAGCGGATGAGCGGCAACATCTGCCGCTGCGGCGCCTACGTGAACATCATCGACGCGGTGCGGGAGGCGGCCCGGTGAAACCCTTCCGCTACGAGACGGCCACCGACCCCGCGACCGCCGTCGACCTGCTCTCCCGCGCACCGCGCGCGGCCTTCCTCGGCGGCGGCACCAACCTCGTGGACCTGATGAAGCTCGGGGTCGAGGTCCCCGAGATGCTGGTCGACGTCAGCCGGCTGCCGTTCGACGACATCACCGAGACGGACGACGGGGGACTGCGGGTGGGCGCCACCGTGCGCAACAGCACGCTCGCCGTGCACCCGGCCGCCCGCGAACGCTACCCGGCGCTCTCCCAGGCCCTGCTCGCCGGCGCCTCGCCCCAGCTGCGCAACCTCGCCACGATCGGCGGCAACCTGCTGCAGCGCACCCGCTGCACGTACTTCCAGGACATCGGCAAGCCGTGCAACAAGCGGCGGCCCGGCTCCGGCTGCCCCGCACGCAGCGGCATCCACCGCGACCTCGCGGTCCTCGGCGCCTCCCAGCACTGCGTGGCCACCCACCCCTCGGACATGGCGGTGGCCCTGACGGCCCTCGACGCGCAGGTGCACTGCGTCTCCGCCGACGGCGAGCGGACCCTGCCGGTGGCCGAGCTGCACCGGCTGCCGGGCGACACCCCCGACCAGGACACCGTCCTGCGGCACGGGGAGCTGATCACCGCCGTGGAGCTGCCGCCGCCGGTGCCCGGCGCCCGCTCGGCGTACCGCAAGGCCCGCGAACGCGCCTCGTACGCCTTCGCGCTCGCCTCGGCCGCCGCCGACCTGAAGGTGAGCGACGGCAACGTCGAGCACGTACGGCTCGCGTTCGGCGCGCTGGCCGCCAAGCCGTGGCGCGCCCGTGCCGCCGAGGCGGCGCTGCGCGGCCGGCCCGCCACCGAGGAGTCCTTCGGCCGGGCCGTGGACGAGGAACTGGCGGCCGCCGAGCCGCTGCGCGACAACGGTTACAAGATCCCCCTGGCCCGCCGGCTGGCCGTCGCCCTGCTGACGGACCTCGCGGGCACGCACGCGGAGGGTATGCGATGACGACCTTGCCCCGGACCCTGGGCGCGGACACCGCACGGCTGGAGAGCCGCGAGAAGGTGACCGGCACCGCGCGGTACGCCGCCGACCACGCACGCCCCGACGGCCTGTACGCCTGGGCGGTACCCGCCACGATCGCCCGCGGCGAGATCACGGCCGTCGACACCGGCACCGCGCTCGCCGACCCCGCCGTCGTCACCGTGCTCACCCACGAGAACGCGCCCCGGCTCGCCGAGGGCGACGACCCCACCCTCGCCGTCCTGCAGTCCCGGCACGTCGCGCACCGCGGCCAGATCGTCGCGCTCGCGGTCGCCACCTCCCTGGAAGCGGCCCGCGCCGCCGCGACCGCGGTACGCCTGGACTACAGCTCCGAGCCGCACGACGTCCTCCTCACCACCGACCACCCGGGCATCTATGCGCCCGAGACCGCCAACGGCGGCCACCCCGCCGACCGCGTGCGCGGCGACTTCGAGGCGGCCTACGCCGACGCCCCCGTACAGCACGACGCCGTCTACGAAACCCCGCCGCTGCACAACCACCCCATGGAGCCGCACGCCGCCACGGCCTGGTGGGAGGGCGAGCGGAAGCTCTGCCTGCACGACTCCAGCCAGGGCTCCTCGACCGTCCAGCAGATGCTGGCCCAGCTCTTCGCGCTCGGCCCGGACCAGGTGCTCGTCACCAGCGAGCACGTCGGCGGCGGCTTCGGCTCCAAGGGCACGCCGCGCCCGCACGTGGTACTCGCCGCCATGGCCGCCCGCGTCACGGGCCGCCCGGTCACCCTCGCCTTCGCCCGCCAGCAGATGCCCGCCGTCACCGGCCACCGCGCCCCGACGATCCAGCACCTGCGCATCGGAGCCGACCGCGACGGCCGCATCCAGGCCCTCGCGCACGAGATCACCACCCAGTCCTCCACGGTCCAGGAGTTCGTCGAGCAGGCCGCGGCGCCCAGCCGCACGATGTACGTCTCGCCGGCCAGCCGCACCACCCACCGGGTCGCCCGGCTCGACGTGCCCACTCCCTCCTGGATGCGCGCGCCCGGCGAGTGCCCCGGCATGTACGCGCTCGAAGCGGCCATGGACGAACTCGCCCTCGCCTGCGGCCTGGACCCCATCGAACTGCGGGTACGCAACGAGCCCGACCGCGAGCCGGACTCAGGCCGCCCGTACAGCAGCCGCCACCTCGTGGAATGCCTGCGCGAGGGCGCCCGCCGCTTCGGGTGGCAGGACCGCGACCCGCGCCCCGCGGCGCGCCGCGACGGCCGGCTGCTGCTCGGCACCGGCGTGGCCGCCTCGACGTACCCGGTCATGGTCGCCCCCTGCCACGCCGAGGCGCACGCCCGCGCCGACGGGCTGATCGACGTCCGGGTGAACGCCACCGACATCGGCACCGGCGCCCGGACCGTCCTCGCCCAGATCGCCGCCGACGCGCTGCGGCTGCCCATGGACCGGGTCCGCATCCGCGTGGGCTGCAGCGAACTGCCCGAGGCCCCGGTGGCCGGCGGCTCCTCCGGCACCTCCTCGTGGGGCTCGGCGGTGCACAAGGCGTGCGACGGACTGCGGCGCGCGCTGGAGGAGCACAGCGAGGTACCGGCGACGGGCCTGACGGTCGCCGCCGACACCACCGAGGAGAGCAAGGGCGGCAAGGAGTACGCACGCCACGCGTACGGCGCCCAGTTCGCCGAGGTACAGGTGGACACCGCGACGGGCGAGACCCGGGTACGGCGGCTGCTCGGCGTCTTCGCCGCGGGCCGCATCCTGAACCCGCGCACCGCCCGCTCGCAGTTCCTCGGCGGCATGACGATGGGCCTCGGCATGGCGCTGACGGAACACAGCACCATGGACCGCGAGTTCGGCGACTACGCCGAACGCGACCTGGCCATGTACCACGTCCCGGTCTGCGCCGACGTGCCGGACATCGACGTGCACTGGATCGAGGAGGAGGACCCGCACCTGAACCCGATGGGCTCCAAGGGCATCGGCGAAATCGGCATCGTGGGCACGGCGGCGGCTGTGACCAACGCGGTTCACCACGCGACCGGCGTGCGTATCCGCTCGCTCCCGGTCACGCCGGACGCGCTGCTGCCGCACCTTCCCTGACGATGCGTCAGGCAAGTGTCGTCCAGTCCGCTACGCGGCCCGCTCGGCCTCCACCTGCTCCAGCGACTTGCCCGCCGTGTTCGGCATGAACAGGCCGATGACGCCGCAGAGGAGGAGCGCGGCGGTGAGGAAGGCGGCGACCGGCGCGATGCCGGTGCTCGCCAGCGCGGGCACGAAGAACGACCAGACGCCGAGGACGACGCGGGACGTACCGAAGGTGATGCCCTGCGCCGTGCCGCGCAGCATCGTCGGGAAGACCTCCTGGCTGATGGTCTTGTAGACGGCCTCGCCCGCCATGGCCTGCCCGACGCCGAAGAGCACCACGTTGAAGACGATGACGGGGAGGGTGAAGGGCAGGAAGAGGAAGACACCGTACGCACAGACCTGCATCACCGAGCCGACGACCCACATCACCTTGCGGTAGCGGTGCCCGCGGTCCGCGTAGCGCATGTACACCGCGACCGTACCGACGATCACCAGCGCGAAGCTGGCGCAGGACAGGGCGACGCTGGTGGCCTGGGTGCCCGCGCCCAGGCTCTGGACCATGTACGGGGTGAAGATGCCGTTCGTGCCGGCCGCGAGGTTCCAGAAGAGGTAGATGCCGCCGGTGAACAGCAGTGCCCGCAGATGCGCGCCGCGCAGCAGCTCGCGCACCTTGGGCCGGGCCGCCGCGCCGCCCTGCGCCGCGGTCCGCCAGACCGCCGACTCGACCATGCCGCGGCGCAGCGCGTACGTCACCAGTGACACCACGAACAGGTGCAGGAAGACGATGCGGATGCCGAGCAGGCCGAGGTCCGACAGGGCCCAGGCCACCAGCAGCACCACCACCGGGCCGAGACTCCAGGTCACCTGGGTCAGCCCGAGCAGCTTGCCGCGCGCCTTGGCCGGGGAGAACTCGCCGACCAGCGCGAGCGAGGTCGGCACGTCCGCGCCGACGGCCAGGCCGACGACGAAGGTACCGGTGAACAGCATCAGCGGGTTCACCGCGAAGGCGATGAGCAGGATGGCCGCCGCGTAGACGAGCAGGTCGTACTGGTAGATCCGCTTGCGGCCGAGTTTGTCGCCCAGCCGCCCGCCGATGAACGCGCCGATCGCCGCGCCGATGGCGTTGGGGCCGATGGCCGTCAGCGCGCCGAGGCCGCTCGAGGAGAGCCCGAAGCGGTCCTGGAAGAGGGCGAGCCCGGAGCTGAGCGCGACGATCGACCCGGCGTCCAGGTAGGACGCCATGCCGGCCAGCCCGGTCCACTTCCACTGCTGCCGCGAGACGGCGCCGTCCCCGGCCGCCCCGTCGGCGGCGGACTGCGTGCTGGTGCCCTGCACGGATGTCACCTGGACTCCTTCGCCCCTCGCATGTTTGAAACGACTCAAACCATGGAGGGGAGATCCTCTGGAGTCAATAGGTGAAGCGGGTTTTCGCTTTGAAACCTTTCAGTACCTGGTTCAGGTCGCCCGCCGGGCTCGACCCCCTCGTCGGAGGCGGCGCGAACTGCTCGCTCCGGAGGGCGCATTGTGCCGCTGACCTGCGAAAAAGAGCCCTCAAGAGGGGTGTTGGAGCTGGCCGGAATCGACTAAAATAGAAGCAGTGTTCGAGGGAGCTCACGGGGGGTCCGGGGCTCTCGACCACGACAGGAGGGACCCTGTGACGGCTGCCGCAATGTCTTCGACGCGCCCGCTGTTCGACCTGCCGTACGCCCCGCTCGCGAAGAAGCCGCTGCCGGCAGGCCGGCCGCGCGAGTGGTACATCGCTCACAACCGCCGGCTCAAGGCCATGCGTCTGGCCATCGCCCTGCTCGACTCCGGTGTCCACACACCGGACCGCGCGCCGAACCGACTCATCCGTGACACCGCCGCGCTTGTCGGCATCCACCGCCCGTCCGACACCACCTGCCACATGGTCCGCACGCTGATGCGCTACACCCGCTGAACACAACGGTGAACACAACGCCGAACACCACGCTGAACATCCGCTGACGCGACCGCGGATACGGAGGGGCGGGCCGGTCTTCCGGCCCGCCCCGTCGTCGTATTGAACCGGTTGGGCACCGGCTCTTACGTCAGGTGGGGGAGCAGCCCCAGTTCGCGGGCGCGGCGGACGGCGGCGGTCCGGCGGCTCACGGACAACTTGCGGTAGACGCTCTTCAGGTGCGTCTTGACGGTGTTGACCGACAGCTGGAGTTCGGCGGCGATCTCGTCCGTGGCCATCGTGCGCGCCAGCTGGGCCAGTACGTCGAGCTCACGCCTGCTGAGCGCCACGGCCGGCTGCCGGGCGGTGCCGTTGCCGTCGGCCGGGGACGCTCCATTGCCGGCGGGAGGCGCCCCGTTGCGGGACGGGCCGGTCCAGGCGCGGACCATCTGGAGCGCGGCGTGCGAGGGGTCACCGGGGGAGGCGGCGGGCAACGGGGGCCGCTGCGCGGTCGCGGCGAGTTCGGCGGCGGCCCGGGACCGCCCGCGGAGCGCCTCCAGGAGGGCGAGTTCGACGAGGCAGTCGCGGCGCAACGCCGCGTTTCCCGCGGTACCGGCCGCCCTGAGCCCCGTCGTCAGGGCGCTCTCCGCCGCCGTCAGCCGGCCGCGCCGCAGCTCGGCACCGCCGCGGACCAGCTGGATCAGGGCGCGCAGCTCGGGATGGTCCACCTGGGACTCGCGGGGGAGGAGCGCGAAGAGGCGCTGTGCCTCGGCCGCCACGGCCGGCGCCGCCACGGGGTCCCGCATGCGCTCCAGTTGCGTACGGATCACCGCGTGCGTGAGGCGGAGCCGGGTCCCAAGAGCGTGGTCGGCGGGCGTCGTCGTAGCGGCGAGCAGGTGCTCCGCCTGCGTCAGGGCCGTGGCGCAGGCCGGCACGTCTCCGTGCGACAGCGCACTCGCCGCGGTGACGAGCACGGTCTCCGGACTGCCGTCGATGGCCGTCCCGGCGCCGGCTGTGGCTGAGGCTGCGGCTGCCGTTGCGGTGTGGGGGAGCCGGGTGGCCGTCAGGCCCAGTACCTGGCCGATCGCCAGGTGGTGGACGATCAGCCGGTGTGCGTACGGGCGGTCGTCCGCGGCGAGCGCGTGGCGTACCGCCTCGGAGAGCGAGCCGTTGTCGCTCAGCCAGGCCGCCGCCCGGTGGTGCAGTGCGGCGGCCTGTCCCGGGTGTTCGTCGAGCAGCCGGCGGCCCAGTGCCTCACCGGTCATGCGGTGGTACCGGTACCAGCCCTGCCCGCACGCCTCGAGGGACGCCTGCTCGCCGGCCACCGCGGCGAAGTGCCGCCCCGGCCGGTCGCCCGCCACCGCGGTGGCCAGGGCCGCGTTCACCCGGTCCAGGATGCTCGTCGTCAGGAGCAGGCGGCGCACTTCGGGCGGCTGTCCGTCCAGCAACTCCTCGACGAGGTAGCCGACGACCGCGTCGTCCGTGCCGCTGAACCGCATCGCGTACCGCTCCGGATCGGGCTGCCGCGCCAGTTCCAGGGCGGCGAGCCGCAGCCCCGCCGCCCAGCCCTCGGTGCGTTCGCGCAGCGATGCGACGGCGCGGCGGGGGAGTGCGATGCCGTGCAGCGCGAGCAGCTCCGCCGTCTCCCGGTCGTCAAAGGACAGCGCGTCGGTACGGAGTTCGGTGAGGTCGCCGGCGAGGCGATGCCGGTGGAGGTGCAGCGGCGGGTCCCCGCGCGCCGCCACCACCAGCCGCAGCGTCCGGCCGGCGTGCGCGAGCAGGTACGACACCCCGGCGGCGCACGGCGCGTCGGCCCCGGTCGGCAAACCGTCCAGCACCAGCACCACCGGCCCGCCCCCGGCCACCAGCGCCTCGGCGAGCCGGGCGGCCACCGGGAGCCCGTTGCCCACGACACCGGGCCGCTCCCCGTCCGGTACTGCGTCCCCGTCCGGTACCCCAACGCCCGCCGCCCCCAACGCCCGTGTCACCCGCGCCCAGAAGAGGCCCGGCGGCTCGGGGGCGTTGTCACACGTCACCCGCGCCACCGGGCCCGGTGCGGTGCCCGTGTGCGCCCACTGCGTCAGCAAGGCCGACTTGCCGGCTCCCGGCGGGCTGATGACCACGGTCAGCGGGCCGAGTACGCCGGCGGAGAGCCGTGCCACCAATCGGGGCCGGGGGACGAGCCGTGCGCCCGGGGACTCGCCCATCGCCGGCCCCTCGCGTCGCAGGGCCGCTCACGGAGCGGACGGTTCGAGTCGCTCGCGGAGCGGATGTGTCCGACGAGTCTGCCGTCCCTCCGTGCGCGCGGCAGCCCGTACGCACGGATCTCACTCCGCGGCCGTACTGCCTTCCTCAACCGGCCGGGTGCCGCCCCGTCTCTTTGCTGCGTCGGTCAGGTCCCCTGGAGTGCGGAGATCAGTTCCTCCTCGCGGTCCTTGGTGAGCGAGGTACGGATGACGGTGGGGTTGAACGGGCGCAGCGCCTCCCGTACCCGGTCCGGCGTGGACCGCCGGACGAGGGCGAACACCGCGGCGCGCCCGGGTTCCAGCGTGCCGGCCACTTCCTTGATGAACGAGTCGTTCACGCCGACGTCGGTGAGCTTGCCGATGGCCGCGCCCGAGGCGGCGCCGACGGCCGCGCCGAAGACCGGCATCAGGAACAGCATGCCGAACAGCGTCCCCCACAGGGCGCCGCCGGCCGCCCCCGTGGCGGTGGGGTGGTACGTCTGCTTCACATGGATCTTGCCGTCCTGCGTCCGCCACGCCAGCGCGGCGTCCTCCAGGTCGAGCAGCTCCTGGCGGGAGAGTTCCTGGCCGAGCCGCATGACGGCCTCGGCCTTCTCCTTGTCCGGGAAACCGAGTACGACGAGATCGGTCATCGCAGCCTCCTACGGAGCAGCCTTCTACGGAGCAGCCCCCTACGGATCTGACTCCGGCGTCCCATTGAGCCGCCTCGCGCGCCCGGCCGCGTCACCCGGAACGGGTGAAGTGCGCCCGTCCCAGTCGTGGACGACGACGCTGGCCACGACGAGGTCCTGGAGTGATCGGCTGTGCCGGCTGACCGGTATCCAGAGCAGGCCCCACGGGAACGCCACGCACAGCGCCGCCCGCAACAGGGCGCGGCCGGGCCCGAGCGGCCGTCCCGACCGCGCGGCCACCCGCAGCCCCATCAGCCGGGCCCCGGCCGTACGGCCGCCCATCAGCCAGCTTCCCGCGAGGTAGCCGACCGCGAGGGCGGCCGCGCACGCGGTACTGATGCGGGGCGGCAGGTGCGGGAGCGCGAACGGCGGCCCGGTGACCATGAACCGCACGGCCGCGGCGGCCAGCAGCGCGGCGAGCCCGATGCCGAGTACGGCGAACGCGTCGATGAGCGCGGCGACCGTACGGGACACCAGTCCCGCCGCCCGCCCCTGCATCCGGACCGGGTCGTACCGCCGCCCGCCCGCGGTCACGGCGGCGCGGGGTCCTTCGGCGCGGGTGGGTCGGGGCCGGGCGGGCCGAGCCCCGGAAGCTGCGGTGGGATGCTGTCACCGCGCCGGCGCAGCAGCCGGTCGGCGGCCCGGTTCACCAAGCGGTCGGCGTGCATGGCCTGGACGCGGAACGTGCTGACGGTCTCCTCGGCCATCCCGCCGCCGGTCTCCCGCACGACCTGGCCGAGGTCGATCTCCCGGAGCACCTGCTCGGTGATCGCGACCAGGTCGATCCGGTCCACTATCGCGTCGATGTCGACCCGGTCGGCGATCCTGCGCACATCGACCCGGTCTGCCGCCGCGTCGAGATCCAGCCGGGCCGCCACCGCGTCGACATCGACCCGGTCCACCACCGCGTCCAGGTCCAGCTGTTCCAGTACGGGGACCACCACCGTACGGACCAGCACCCGGACCGCCGTACGGAGCGTCGTACGGGCCGTTGCGCGGGCCAGCTCCCGCACCGCATTGGTTGCGTGACCCACGCCCGCCGGTACGGCCCGGAGCGCGGCGGCCCGGCCCCAGGGGACGGCGCAGCCGCCGGGGTGTTCCTTCACAGCGGCATCGCAGCACGCCCGCCGGGGCCCGGCCTCCTCCGCCACGGGTGACCTGCCGCGGGCCGCACCCGGTCAGGCGGTCAGCCGACCGGCAGCCGCTTGCTGATCTTGTGCGTCTTGCAGGCCGTGCGGGCGCGCAGCGCCGCCTCGCGGCGGGCCTGGTGTGCCGCGTGCCGGCCCTGCCAGGCGAGGGACGGTTTGCCGTGGGTGTCCGCCGAGGCGATGAGCAGCCCGCCGAGCATGGAGAGGTTCTTGAGGAACTGGATGCGCTCCTGGGTGCGCGTCCCTTCGTCCTCGGCCTCCCAGAACCGGTGCCCGGCGAGGGTCGTGGGCACCAGCGTGGCCGCGATGGCCAGCGCGGACACCCGGGGGAAGCGGCCGATCGCCAGCAGGGAGCCGGCCACCAGCTGCACACCGCCGCTGATCCGGACGAGGTGCTCGGTCTGTTCCGGCAGGCCGGGAATGCGCTGGGCGATCGGCTGGGCGATCGGCTCGGCGGCCGGAACCAGGGGCTCGGGATTGCGCAGGGTCTGGAGGCCCTGGATGACGTAGGTCGAGGCCAGCATGGGCCGGGCGAGAAGTCGCAGTACAAGCATGGCGCACGAGTGCCCCTTCGGGCCCGGTCTCATCCCTCGCTCCGGTCCGCGCCCCTCGGATGGGGCAACTGCCTGCCCGCCCGGTTGCGCACCGCCCCGGCCGCCCTTCACTCTGCGCCCCGCACCGTCTTTACTTCAGTGGTGACCTACGAGTTCCGCGCCCTTCCCGCCACCACCTCCGGGACCCCCGCATGATCGACAAGCTGCTGCCCGCGCCCGTGATCACCGCCGAGGCGTTCCACGACGTCCCGGTGTCGGACATGTTCCCCGAGGAACTGGCCCTGGTGGCCGACGCGGTACCCAAGCGGCAGCAGGAGTTCGGGACGGTGCGCGGCTGCGCCCGCGACGCGCTCGCCCGGCTGGGCTTCGCCCCCGCGCCCCTGCTGCCGGGGCCCGATCGCGCACCGCGCTGGCCGGCCGGCGTCGTCGGGGCGCTCACCCACTGCACCGGCTACCGCGCCGCGGCGGTCGCCCGCGCCACGGAGGTGCTGACCGTGGGCCTGGACGCGGAGCCGCACGAGCCGGTGGCCGATGACGGCGTACTGGAGCTGGTCACCCTTCCCGAGGAGCGGGCCCAACTGGCCCGGCTGGCCGAGCTGATGCCCGAGGTCTGCTGGGACCGGCTGATCTTCAGCGCGAAGGAGAGCGTCTACAAGGCGTGGTATCCGCTCGCCCGCCGCTGGCTCGGTTTCGAAGAGGCGCACCTCACCCTCGACCCGACGGACGCCACCTTCACCGCCCGCTTCCTCGTCCCCGGGCCGGTGGTCCGGGGCCGGGAGCTCACCGGGTTCAGCGGCCGGTGGCTGATCGGCTCGGGGCTGGTGACGACGGCCGTGGTGCTGCCCGCCTGAGACCGCGCGGATGCGGGGCGGCGGGTGGGGGCGCAGCCTGGTAAGGGATCCCACCTGCTGTTACGGAGGCGACTATCGGAACGTTTGCGTTTCGATCGGAGCGGGGCGTACGCTCGAAGAGGCTAAGAGTACGAAACCGTTTCGATCCGTTGTTCGGGGTGGACATGCCCGTCACCACGCCGCCGTCCGCAGCACGCCGGACGCGGCTCTCGCCGGAGCGCGAGAGTGAGCTGTACACCGCGGTCCTGGACCTGGTGCGCGAGGTCGGCTACGAGAACCTCACCCTGGATGCCGTCGCCACCCGCTGCCGGTGCAGCAAGGCCACGCTGTACCGCCGCTGGCACGGGAAGCCCCGGCTGGTCTCCGCCGCGCTGCGGGCTCTGCGGCCGTTCTCGCTGGAGGACCTGGACACCGGTTCGCTCCGCGGTGACGTGCACGAGCTCGCCCGGCGGATCGGGGACGCCAAGAAGGACATCGACCTGATGCGCGGGATCACGCACGCCGTGCACAGGGATCCGGAGCTGGCCGAGGCCATGCACACGGCCCTGATCCAACCCGAACTGGAGGTGATGCAGGCGATGCTGGACCGGGCGGTCGCCCGCGGCGAGGTCGATGCCGACTGCCCGGCGATCCCCTTCTTCCCGCACGCACTGTCCGGCGCCGTCTTCGCGCGCCCGATGATCGAGCAGCGCCCCGCGGACGCCGCGTACCTCACGCGCTATCTGGACGCCGTGGTGCTTCCCGCCCTGCTGCGGACCTGACGCCGGCCCGGGCGCGACGCCGGGCGGCACGCACGAGAACCACCCCCGGGGACCCCGGAAGAGGAGCACCGGACCCCGGAAGATCCGAAGGACTCCGTATGACCTCCACCCGTGTCGATGCAGGCGCCGACGCCGGGCAGCCGGCCGAGGCGCCGTCCGGCGGCCGGGCGACGGGGCACACGCCCCACCGCTGGTGGGTGCTGGCCGTCATCGGCCTCGCCCAGCTGATGGTGGTGCTGGACGCCACCATCGTGAACATCGCCCTCCCGTCCGCCCAGCGCGACCTGGGCTTCAACAACGACGGCCGGCAGTGGGTCGTCACCGCCTACTCCCTCGCCTTCGGCTCCCTGCTGCTGCTCGGCGGACGCCTCGCCGACCTCTTCGGACGCAAGACGACGCTGATCATCGGTCTGGTCGGCTTCGCCGGGTCCTCGGCGCTGGCCGGCGCCGCGAACGGCTTCTCGATGCTGGTCATCGGCCGGGCGCTGCAAGGACTCTTCGGCGCGCTGCTGGCGCCGTCCGCGCTGTCCCTGCTGACGACGACGTTCACCGACGCCAAGGAACGCGCCAAGGCATTCGGCATCTTCGGTGCGATCGCCGGTTCCGGCGGCGCCATCGGGCTGCTGCTCGGCGGCGTACTGACCGAGCACCTGGACTGGCGCTGGACCCTGTACGTCAACCTCGCCATCGCCGTCGTGGCGGTCATCGGCGCGCTGATCTTCGTCCGCCGCCCCGCGCCCACCGCGCGGCCCCGGCTCGACCTCTTCGGCACGCTGCTCGTGGCGGCGGGGCTCTTCGGCATCGTCTTCGGCTTCTCCAGTGCCGAGACGCACGCCTGGAGCCACTGGATGTGCTGGGCGTTCCTCGCGGGCGGCGGCGTGCTGCTCCTCGCGTTCGTGCTCTGGGAGACGCGCGCCGGCCATCCGCTGCTGCCGCTGCGGGTACTGGGTGACCGCAACCGCGCCGCGTCCTTCATATCCGTGTTCATCTCCGGCGCCGGCATGTTCGGGGTCTTCCTCTTCCTGACCTACTACCTGCAGCAGACCCTCGCGTACACGCCGGTCAAGACCGGTCTCGCGTTCCTGCCCATGGTCGGCATGCTGATGGTGATGGCGCAGCTGTCGATGAACTTCCTCGTGCCGAAGATCGGGCCCAAGCCGATCGTGCCGCTGGGCATGCTGTTCGCCGGGGCCGGCATGATCTGGCTGACGCGGCTGGACCTGGACAGCACGTACGCCGCGCACGTCCTGCCGCCGCTGCTGGTGATGGGCTTCGGCCTCGGCATGGTCATGCCGCCCGCGATGAGCCTGGCCACGCTGGGCGTCGCACCCAGCGACCAGGGCGTCGCCTCGGCGACGGTCAACACGATGCAGCAGGTCGGCGGTTCGATCGGCACCGCACTGTTCAACACGATGGCCGCCAGCGCCGTCACCAACTACCTCGCGGACCGCAAGCCGACAAAGCTGAACCAGGCCGAGGCCGCGCTGCACAGCTACGACGTCGCGTACTGGTGGGCCGCCGCCTTCTTCGCCGCAGGACTGGTCATCACGCTGCTGCTGTACCGCAGGGGCAAGGCCGTCGCCGATCACGGCCCGGCCGTACCGGTGGAGCCGGAGCACCACGGCCATGGCCACGGCCGGCACGGCGCCGCGCACGACGAGTCGGTACCGGAGGACGGCACGGCGACGACCGGGCTTCCGGTGACCGCGGCGGCCGCGGTGCCGGCCGGCCCCTCCGTGCACGGCCGGGTGCTGGACGCGGCGGGCGCGCCCGTGCCGGAGGCCGCCGTCACGCTGATCGACTCCCAGGGCAGCCAGCTCGGCCGCGCCACGGCGGCAGCGGACGGCCAGTACGCGATGGCCACCCCGGCCGCCGGCAGCTATGTACTCGTCGGCGCGGCCGCCGGGCACCAGCCGCGGGTGGCGACCCTGGCTGTCGGCGCGGAGCCGGTCGCGTTCGACCTGATGCTCGCCGGGACCGGCGGCCTCGAAGGCACGGTGCGGGCCGGCTCGTCGCCGGTGCCGAATGCGCTGGTCGTGGCCACCGACGAGCGCGGTGACGTGATCGAGGCGGCCTCCTCCGGCGAGGACGGCGGCTACCGCCTGGCCTCGCTCGTGCCGGGCACCTACACCCTGACGGCGAGCGCGACGGGCTTCCAGCCGTACGCCGGCCTCGTCGAGGTCTCCGGTGGCGTGCCGACCCGCCAGGACGCGGTACTGCAGTCCGCCGCGACCCTCAGCGGCACGGTGCACAACGGCGCGGGCGCGCCGCTCGGCGAGGCCCGCGTCTCGTTGCTGGACCCCGCGGGCAATGTGGTGGCGGTCCGCACGACGGGTCCGGACGGCGCGTACGCGTTCACCGACCTGTCCGGCGGCGAGTACACGGTCGTGGCCAGCGGCTACCCGCCGGTCGCCACTCCGCTGACCGTCGGCGCCGCGGGCCACGACGGCTTCGACATCACGCTCACGTACGGGGACTGACACCCCGGACTCCAAGGAGGGCGGCATCCGTGCGTACGGATGCCGCCCTCCTCGTCATTGCGCCGGGCGCCACATCGGCCAGAGCGCCGGGCCGTCGGCGTGCGGGCGGAGTTCCGCGCTGACGGTGAAGCCGAAGTGCTCGTAGAACGGGATGTTGTCCGGCTTGGAGGACTCCAGGTGGACGGGGAGGCCCGCCGCGTCGGCGCGGGCGAGGCCCGAGCGGAGCAGGGCGGCGCCGTGGCCCCGGCCGCGGACCTCCGGGTCGGCGCCGATCACCGCGAGGTACCAGTGCGGTTCCTCGGGCGTGTGCGCGGCGACCTGTTCCACGACCTCACGCAGCAACAGGGCACGTTCGCCGAGGATGTCCATCAGCTCGTGCACCGTGCCGGCGTCCGGTACGGCCTTGTCGCGGGCCTCCGGCGGGACCCAGAACGCCGCGGCGGAGCCGGTGAGTTCGCACCTGCCGTGCGGTCCGTACTGCCGGCGGAAGAGCGTCGCGAAGTAACGCCCCAGCCGCTCACCGCGCGTGGCGGCGTCGGGCAGCAGCCAGGACATCAACGGGTCGTCGTCGAAGGCCCTGGCCAGTGACCGGCTGATCGACTCCGCGTCGCCGGGCGTGGCGGCTCTCGGGGTGCATATGTTCGGCATGCCGCACATTCTGCCCGGAAATGATCAGTTGGGTGTACCGGCTTTCGCGGGTTCCTCCGTGAAGTCCATCTCCGGCGGTGGGACGCGGAACAGGCGGGTGAGGTAGGCGAGATAGCAGATGCCGAGGGCGAGCCAAATGAGGCCGAGGGTGAGGGCCTTGCCGTCGAGGCGGCTGAGGAGCCAGAGGTCGACCGCGGCGCCGACGGCGGGGAAGGCCACGTAGGTGACCGCATTGAGCCGGTTCCCGGCTCGGCGTTCGCGCAGGTACGTCGCGATGACGCTGACGTTGACGAGCGTAAAGGCCGTGAAGGCACCGAAGTTGATGAAGGACGTGGACGTCGTCACGCTCAGCCGCAGGGCGATCAGGCCGATCAGGCCGGTGAGGGCGATGTTGAGGGCGGGGGTGCGGAGCCGGGGATGGAGGTAGCCGAAGAGGCGGCGGGGGAGGACGCCGTCACGGCCCATCGCGTACAGCAGCCGGGAGGCGCTGGCCTGGGCGGCGATGCCGGAGGCGAACTGGGCGACGACCAGCCCTGCGAGGAAGAACGAGGCGAACAGGTCGCCCGCGATGGTCTTCGCGATCTCGAAGGCCGCCGAGTCGGGCTCGTCGAACGCCGCGCCGGGGTGGACGAGCTGGGTCGTGTAGGCGAGGGCGACGAAGATGCCGCCGCCGATGAGGGCGGTGAGGAGGATGGCGCGCGGGATGGTGCGCTTCGGGTCGACGGCCTCCTCGGTGAGCGTGGTGACGGCGTCGAACCCGAGGAAGGAGTACGCGGCGACGGCAGCGCCCGCGGAGATGCCGGTCACGGTGGTCGCGTCGTTGACGAACGGCGTGGTGCTGAACAGCGCCCCGGTACCGCCCTGGTGGAAGACGTGCAGCAGGGAGAGGACGGCGAAGAAGCCGATCACCAGCACCTGGAAGGCCATGAGCAGGTCGTTGGCGCGCTCGGCGGTGCGGATGCCGCAGATGTTCAAGGTGGTGGTGAGGGCGATGAAGGCGAGGATCCACACCCAGGACGGGACGGCGGGGAACTCGGCCTTGAGGTAGGCGGCGCCGATCAGCCAGATGACCATGGGCAGGAAGAAATAGTCCAGCAGGGTCGCCCAGCCGACGAGGAACCCGGCCCGCGAGTCGATGGCACGCCGTACGTAGGTGTACGCGGAGCCGGCGACGGGGTGGCGGGCCGCCATCTTGCCGTAACTGTGCGCGGTGAAGATCATCGCGACCATGGCGAGCAGATACGCGGTGGGCACGGCGCCGTGCGTCTCACCGGCGACGACGCCGAAGGTGCCGAGCACGATCAGCGGGGCCATATAGGCGAGGCCGAAGGCGACGACGCCTCTCAGGGTCAGGGTCCGGCGGAGCGCGGGGGCTGGCTCGGTCACGGCGGGGCTCCAGAAGTGGTGGTGCGGAGGGGAGGGGGCTCTCAGGGGACTTAACGGCACGGGGGGCAGGGGCGGGTGTTAAGGGCATGGGATCAGGGGCGGGCCCGGTGCGGGCCGGGGTGCCAGGTGCGCGGGTCGATCCGGCCGTCGTACAGCGGCAGCTCGATGGCGGCGTCCCGCTCCCCGAAGTGGTCCCACATCCGGCTGAGGCCCGCCGTCCCGTGCGTGCGGACCCGCTCGACGTCGTCGAGGTCCAGCACGTCGGTGAGGACGGTGGGAGCGGAGTCCGCCGCTTCGGTACGGACCCGGCCCTCGGGGTCGACGATCAGGCTGCGGCCGGTGCCGTCGGGCCCTGCCGTGTTCACGCTGAGCACGTACACCTGGTTCACGATGGCGTTGGCGCGCGCGAGCACCAGCTCCTGCGCCCGGTCGGCGGTGGTCGTCATGACGGGGTTCACGATCACCTCGGCGCCCATCCAGGCCAGCTGCCGCGCGACCTCCGGGAACCAGGCGTCGTAACAGATCGCGAAGCCGACCCGGCCGGCGTCCCCGAGGTCCGCGACGACGAAGCGGTCCCCGGCCGCGTACGGCTCGTACGGCCGCCAGGGGAAGACCTTGCGGTACGAGGCGGCGAGCCGGCCTTCGGGGGAGAAGGCCAGGGCGGTGTTGAACAGCTCGCCGCCGGGCCCCCGTTCGCACACGGTGCCGGGCAGCAGCCAGATGCCGAGGTCACCGGCGAGCTCGGCGAGGGCCTTGGTCCGCGGGCCGTCCAGCGGCTCGGCGGCGTCCTGCAGCCGGGCCTCGCTCTCCTCCCGGTTGCCCGTCACGCCGCAGAGGTGCAGCTCCGGATAGGCGACCAGCCGCGTCCGCGGGAACTTGTCCAGCAGCGCATGGACGTCTTCGGCGAAGCCGGACAGGGGTGCTTCGGCGGGGCGGGCCGGTGCCTGGGCGAGTGCGACGGGCAGCGGGCGGGACATGGACGTCACCTGTCTTCGAGCGGAACGGGAGGGCGGTCAGCGGATGCCCGAGAAAAATAGAGCACATTGATCAGTTAAACAAGAGTGTTCAAGATGAGCAGTTTTTTGGCTACGGTGATCCCGTGGCCGACTCTCCTTCCCGTACCGCGCACGCCCTGACCGCGCCGCCGCTGACGGGCATCCGCCGGCTGTCGGCGCTGGACGCGGTGCGGGCCCGTATCGCACTCGCCGTCGACCTCGGGCTTCTGAAGCCCGGCGAGCGGCTGCCGGCCAGCGACCGGATCGCCGCGGCGCTGGACACCTCCGAGATCACCGTCCGCCGCGCCCTCGTGTCCCTGTGCAAGGACGGCGTGCTGGAGCGCCGGCGGGGGCGTACCGGCGGCACCCTCGTGGCGGAGCATCCGCCCCGTGGCGCGGTCGGCGCCGTGGAGTCCTACCGGGCCGCGGCGCCCGACGTGCACGCCCTGATCGACCACCGCCTCGTCCTCGAATGCGGCATCGCCCACCTCGCCGCCGCACGGGGCCTGGGCGAGGCGGCCGACCGCGAGCTGGGGAGCCTGGTCGAGGAGATGGACGGGGCGGAGAGCTGGGCGGAATTCCACCGCTCGGACGAACGGTTCCACCTCGCCGTCGCGGCCGCCACCGGCCTGCCGTCGGTCGTCGAGCCCTACGGGCTGGCGCTGAAGGAGCTGTACCACTACTACCTGCCGTACCCGCTGGACCACCTCCGCGAGTCCAACGGCGAACACCGCCTGCTCGTCGAGGCGCTGCGCCGGGGTGATTCAGCCGCCGCCGCGGAGGTCGCCGAGCGGCATGTGTGCACCCTGCATGACACGATGTTCATGCACTTGTTGAACGATTCCTGACGGGCTACGTTGCCGAAGGCAACCATTCACCCTGTCAGGGGCGTCTGCGAGAGACGAGGGAACGTGACAGCAGCCGTACAGGGCATCTGTGCCCCCGGGTTCGAGAACGTCCGCGAGGAGTTCGCCCGCAGCTTCGCCGAGCGCGGCGAGGTCGGCGCCGCGCTCGCGGTGACTGTCGACGGAGAGTTCGTCGTGGATCTGTGGGGCGGCCACGCCGACGCCGACCGCAGCCGCCCGTGGGAGCGGGACAGCCTGGTCAACGTCTACTCCACCAGCAAGGGCATGACCGCGCTCTGCGCCCATCTGCTCGTGGACCGCGGGGAGCTGGACCTCGACGCGCCCGTCTCCCGTTACTGGCCGGAGTTCGCCCAGGAGGGCAAGGGCGACATCCCGGTGCGCTGGCTGCTCTCCCACCGCGCGGGCCTGATCGCGCCGCGCGAGCCCCTGACCCCGGCGGACGTCTACGAATGGGAGAAGACCTGCGCGGTACTGGCCGCCACCGCACCGTGGTGGCAGCCGGGCACCGCCCAGGGCTACCACGCCGTCAGCTTCGGATTCCTGGTCGGCGAGGTCGTCCGCCGTATCACCGGCACCTCGCTCGGCACCTTCCTGCGCACCGAGATCACCGAACCGCTCGGCGCCGACCTGTACATCGGCACCCCCGAGTCCGAGCACGCCCGCTGTGCGCAGATGATCGGGCCCGAAGGGGGCGGCACACTGCGGGCGTTGTTCCCCGGGATGCCCGAGGGGCCGATCCGGTCGCTGGACGCACACCCGCTGGCGGGCCTGGCCGTGGCCATGGGCCACCTGCCCCTCGGGAACGTGAACAGCGCACCGTGCCGCAGCGCCGAGATCCCCGCGGCCAACGGCAACGCCACCGCGCGCGGCCTGGCCGCGGTCTACGGCGCCCTCGCCAACGGCGAGCTGGTCGGCGCCGGCACGTTGGCGGCGATGCGCGCGCGGCAGAGCCGTGACGACGAGTTCGACCTGGTGCTCAGCGCCGCGGCCCCGGAGCAGTTGCCGTTCGCCTGGGCGGCCGGGTACATGCTCAACGGCTTCGGCTACCTCGGCCCCAACCCCCGCACGTTCGGGCACGGCGGCGCGGGCGGCTCGCTGGCCTTCGCCGACCCGGAGAACCGGCTGTCCTACGCGTACACGATGAACAAGTTCGGCGGCAGCACGACCGGCGACGACACCCGCAGCCTCAAGCTGGTCGAAGCGGTGTACGCGGCCCCGGGGCTCGGCAGGTCCGGGGAGTGACACGCGGCCCGCGCTGCCGCCGGTGGCCGGAAGCCCGGCCATCGGCGGCAGCGCGGGGTGGGAAGCACGCCCTCCGGGTTACTCTGCCGGAAGGAGCGGAGCCTGGCGGCAGCACCCGCCTGGTCTGGCGCGTCCCGCTGCCCAACGGCACCCGGCCGCACGGCAGCGGGTGACGAGCCGGGGGTGGAGTGGTGCCGGGCGGCAACCGCCCGGTACCACACCCCGGTGGGGCTCTCACATCTCGTGGGCCGGGTTCCCGCCCCAGCGTGCGTGCGCGGGCACCTCCTCGCCCTTCATGAGGAACGAGTCGGGCGCCAGCGTCACACCGTCGCCCAGCGTCGTGCCGTAATGGACCAGGGTGCCGGTCCCCAGCGTGCAGCCGTTCCCGAGGGTGCTGTAGTCGGACTTGAAGGTGCCGTCCTCCTGGGAGTGGCACTGGATGACGGTGCCCACGTTGAGCGTGCAGTCGTCGCCGATCGTGACGAGCGTCCGCTCCGGCATCCGCGCACCGTCGTCGAAGAGCCGCCGGCCCACGCGGACGCCCAGCAGCCGCCAGAACAGGCCCTTGAACGGCGTGCCGTTGAGCAGCTTGAGTTCGATCGCCTGGTGCTTCCAGAAGCGTTCGTGCTGCCAGAAGTGCGGGTGGTAGATCGAGCAGAGGCGCGGCACCTGCCGCCGGAACCGGGTACTGGCGCGCTCCAGGAGCCCGGTGTACAGAACGCTGAACACCAGGGTCAGCAGGGTGGCCAGCGCGATCGCCACCGCGCCCCACGTGGCGTACAGCGCGACCATGGCCCAGCCGACCGCGAGGACGCCGAAGGTGTGGATCCAGCGGGCGAGCAGGAAGGAGCCGAGGGTGACGAGGTTGTGCCGGTTCTTTGCCCGCAGCCGGCGGCGGAAGGCGTCGCCGTCCCGGAGGTGGTCGAAGGACGTGTCGCGCTCGACGGTGCGCGGGATCTCGAAGCTGGGCGAGCCCAGCAGCCCGACGCCCTCCCGGACGGGTCCGTCGATCGGGACCATCACCTTCGTGGCGAGCAGGCAGTTGTTCCCCGTCCGCCCCCGCGCCGGATAGGTGACCTGGTTGCCGAGGAAGTTGTGCGGACCGATCGTCACCCGGGTCAGGCGGAAGGACGTGCTGGAGTACTCCGCGTTCAGCAGCGACAGGCCGTCGGCGACCATGGTGCCGGTGCCGATGGAGCTCAGGCACGGGCTCTCGTGCTTGACCTCCGTGCCGAAGTTCGACCCGGTCTGCTCGACCTCGGACAGGTCGTACGAGAGGCCGCGCAGGTAGTGGACGATGTACGAGCTGTCCCCGAAGAGGCGCAGGAAGAACCGGTTGTTGCTCAGCCGCGCGATCGCCCGGTGGACGGAGTAGTGGAACCCGTACAGCGGATAGACCCGGTCCGGCTTCACCAGGAGGTGGAGCAGGCGGGGGACCGTGCACACGAGGAACAGGCCGAGGACCAGCGAGCCGAAGAAGAGCACGAACGACGCGATCAGCGCGTCGCGGTAGAACGCCCAACTGGTCACGGACGGCGGCCGGTCGGACAGGAAAGCGGTGAGCTGCGGAGCCTCGGCGAGCAGCAGGTCCACGCCGCCGATCGTCAGCGGGACGTACACGAACAGCATGGTCAGCAGCTGCGTGACGCTGTAGGACACCTTGCGCCGCAGAGGGAGGGCGGTGACGCCGACCGTGCGGAAGTCCGTGTCGGTGGGCTGCGCGGGCGAGCCGTGCCACCGTTCGCCTGCCGGGACCGCCTGCCCTTCGTGCAGCGACGAGGCATGGCCGAGCTGGGCTCCGTCGCCGAGCGAGGTGTTGATGTCGAGCACCGTGGCCTCGCTGATGTACACGTCCCTGCCGAGCGTGACGGGGCCGGTCCGGATCCACCCGGCCTCGGCCCGGTAGCAGGTGGCGTACGCGTCCTTGCGGATGACCGTGCCGTCGCCGACCGTGAGCAGATCGGCGCAGACGGGCAGGTGCTTGGAGAGCACCGTGACGTCGCGCCCGATCTTCGCGCCCAGCGCCTTCAGGTAGAGCACGTAGAGCGGTGAACCGGCGAACAGCACCAGCGGGTTCATCTGGACCAGCGTCCTGACGAGCCAGAACCGGAGGTATCCCGGGCTCCAGATGCGGATCCGCTGCGCCTTCCACCGGCCGACGAGCAGCCACTTGGCCAGGATCGGCAGGACGCATATGGCGGCGAAGACCGCGCTGCCGAACGCGACCGCGCGCAGGTACTTGTCGGGCAGGTCTGCTCCGCCGGCGATCCAGTCGTAGCCGCGGGCGATGACGAGCGCGGTGAGGCAGGTGTAGCCGAGGAAGATCAGGAGCTGCAGCGCCCCGCACAGGACGTACTGCGGCGTGCCGGACCGCGCGGGCACCACGGCCTCGGACGGCGGCGCCGGTGCGGGCGCCGGTGACTCGGCGGGTCCGGGCGCGGGTGCGGGCCCGGCGAGCGCCGACGCCAGGCTGCGGATCGTCGGGTACCGGTAGATGTCCTTCATCGACACCGACGGCAGGTCCTCGCGCTTCCTGACCCGGGCGCAGAACTGCGCCATCAGCAGCGAGTCGGCGCTGAGGTCGTCGAAGAAGTGGCTGTCGAGCGGTACGTGTTCGACGCGTATGACGCCGGCCAGCACCTCGGCCAGTTGGCTTTCGGCGTGGTTCCCGGCGCCGGCCGCGGGTGCGGCGTACGCGCGTGGGACGGTTGCGGGTGCGTCCAGGTCGGCTGTCGAGACCTGGACATTCTTTCCCACCACTTGAACTCCTTGAGAGTGACGATCGAGCCGGCGGGCGAGAGGCTGAAGGGCGCCTGCCGCCCGCCGGCGCGGTGGGGGGGCTGGTCCGATGCCGGGGGAAGTGGACTCGGGCGAAGTGGTCCGAAGGGGGCGGCCGCTGGGTGGTGCGGCCGCCCATTGAACGGTCCACAGTCTTCGGAGCGGACGGCGCCGAACCGATCCCCCAGATTTCCGGAGCCGCCCCGCCGGACGGCCGGTGCCGCCCCGCCGACCGGCTGATCGCATCCCGCCGACCGGCCGGAGCACCCCCGCCGCATGGCGGGAACCGGTCCCGGGCACCCGGAATGAGGCGGTCGGCGTGGTACACATCGGGCGAATGGCGCTGGGTGAGCGGAGCACGCGTGATCCGGGTACTGGTGGTGGACGATGAGGCCCTGATCCGTACGGGCTTCCAGCACATCCTGGGTGCGGCGGACGACATCGAGGTCGTGGCGGCGGTCCCCGGCGGCCAGGCGGTGCGCACCGTACGGGAGTTGGGGCCGGACGTCGTGCTGCTCGACATCCGCATGCCCGACGTGGACGGGCTCACCGTCCTGGCCGAGCTGCGCCGGCTGCGGCGGCCACCCGTGGTGGCCATGCTCACCACGTTCGACACCGATGAATACGTGGCGACGGCGCTGCGCTCCGGAGCCGACGGCTTCCTGCTCAAGGACACCGACCCCGAACAACTCCCGCACCTCATCCGGACGCTGGCCGCAGGCGGCGTCGTGCTGTCCGCCACGGTCACCCGGACCGTCGTCAACGGCTATCTGGACAGCGGCCCCGACGCGCCCGCCGTGCGCAGCGTCGCCCGGCTGACCGAACGCGAGCGCGCCGTGCTCCTCCTCATCGCCGAAGGGCTGTCCAATGTCGACATCGGTACCCAGATGCATCTGAGCACCGGCACGGTCAAGGACCACGTGAGCGCCATCCTCACCAAGCTGGGGGTGAGCAGCCGCGTCCAGGCGGCGCTGCTCGCCGAGCGCGCGGGCCTGTTACGGCCGTTGCGCGGCGGGGAGGGCGGATGAAGAACAGACGGCCGCCGCGCTGGCTCATCGACGTCGCCCTCATCGTCGCCGTCCTGCTCGACGCCTGGGCCCACTACGAACCGGACGAACCGTGGGGCACGGCCTGCTCACTGCTCGGCGCCTTCTCGCTGGCGCTCCGCCGCCATTTGCCACTCACCACCTTCGTCCTCACCCTCCCGGCGCTCGTCATCGCCGACGCCAAGTACGCGTCGCTGGCCGCCCTGTACACCTTCGCCTCGATCACCCACCGCCGCGTGGTCCTGGCCGTCTGCGCCCTGATCGTCGTGGCCGGCCACGTCGTGCCCTGGCCGTACCCGGAGTACGACGACTACCAGGACACCTCGACCCTGATCCACGTCGGGTACAAGCTCGCGATGGCGGCCGCACCGGTCTTCCTCGGCCAGCTCGTCCAGGCCCGCCGGGACCTGTCCCTGCGGCTCGCGGAGATCTCCGAGGCCCGCGACCACGAGCGGCTGCTGCTCGCCCAGACCGTACTGGCCAAGGAACGCGCCCAGCTGGCCCGCGAGATGCACGACGTGGTCTCCCACCAGGTCAGCCTGATCGCGGTACGGGCCGGGGCGCTCCAGGTCGGCACCCGTGACCCCGCCGTGAAGGAGGCGGCCGCCACGATCCGGCGGCTCAGCGTGCAGACCCTGGACGAACTGCGGCACATGGTCAGCGTGTTACGTGCCTCCGGCAGCCGGCCGACCGAGCTGACCCCCCAGCCCTCCCTCGCCGACCTGCAGCGCCTGGTCGAGTGCAGCGGCATCGAGGCCGAGCTGAAGACCGACCTGCCCGACGGCCTCCCGCCGCCGGTCCAGCGCGCCGTCTACCGCACCGTGCAGGAGGCCCTGACCAACGTACGCAAGCACGCCCCGGGCGCCACCGCGACGGTCCGCGTCCACCACGAGAGCGGCGTCCTGCACGCCACCGTCACCAACACCGCGCCCACCCGCCCGGCCCTGCCGCTGCCCAGCGCCTCCCACGGCCTGGTGGGCCTCCGCCAGCGCGCCGAACTCCTCGGCGGCACGGTCACCGCGGGCCCCACGGCCGACGGCGGCTTCCGGCTGCATCTGACGCTGCCGGTCGGGCTCTAGGGCGTCAGCGCAGCATCGCGCGGGCGCGGTCGACCAGGGCCCGGGCGGCGGGGCCGCTGGGCCCGGCTGCCCGCCAGGCGAGGACCAGGCGGCCGCGCAGGGCGGGCGGGTCGATGCGGACCGTGCGCAGCTGCCCGGAGCGCGCCTCGGCGAAGGCGCCCGGCAGGATCGCGGCCCCCAGGCCCCGCGCGGCGAGCTGGGCGAGCACCTCCGGACTGCTGGCCTCGAAGGCGATCTGCGGGGTGAACCCCGCCGCCGCGCACGCCTCGTCGAGCCGGGTGCGCAGCCCCGTCCCGGGCGGCAGGCTGATCAGCGGCCGGCCGCGCAGGGTGTCGAGTGAGATGACCGAGTGCACGGCCAGTTCGTGGCCCGGAGCGACCGCGGCCACGATCGGCTGATCGTCCACCACCTGGATCTCGATGCCGGCCGGCGTCTCACTGCCCACGCTGACGATGGCCGCGTCCAGCCGCCCGGTGCGCAGGCCGTCGATGAGCTGGTCGGAGTTGGCCTCGGAGAGGGTGATCTCGACCGCCGGGTGGGCCTCGTGGAACTCCGCCAGCAGGTCGGGCAGGGCGACGTGGTGCGAGGTCACCGTCCCCACGGCGACGTGCCCGCGGAGCAGCCCGGTCAGCTCGTCGACGGCATAACGGACACCGTCGACCGCGGCGAGCGCCGCCCGCGCGTACGGAAGGACGGCCTCGCCCACCTCGGTCAGGCGCACCGAGCGGCCCGTGCGGTCCAGCAGCTCCTGGCCGAGCTCCCGCTCCAGCCGGCGGACCTGCGCGCTGACCCCGGGCTGGGCCACGTGCAGCCGCTCCGCCGCGCGGGTGAAGTTCCGCTCCTCGGCGACGGCGACGAAGTACTGCAACTGGTGAAGCTCCATGGGCGGCAAGTCTAGCCGTGCCAGAAGCAATGCTTCTCATTTATAGAAGAACCATCTCTTGGACTTCTCGTTCGGGCCATTCCAGAGTGGATGCAGAACGCCGAACGAACCAGAGAAGGGACCGCCATGACCGAGAACCGCGAGCGCGCCGCCACCCCCGAGGACCTGGCCCGGCTCTTCGTGGCGCGGGCCAACGCCCGCGACGCCGAGGGGCTGGCGGAGCTGTACGCACCCGACGCCGTGCTCGCCTACCCGCCGGGGTCCGTCACGGTCGGCCGCGACGCGATCCGCGCCGTGTGCGAGCGGCTGGTGGCACACGCGCCCCTGCCGTTCGTGGAAGAAGAGCCGCTGCCGACGGTCCGGTACGGCGACCTGGCCCTGACCTCCACCCGGCCCGCCGACGGCACGGGCGGCCGGGTGCAGGTCGCGCGCCGGCAGCCGGACGGGAGCTGGCTGCGCATCATGGACCGCCCCGAGAGCACCGACGCGGGGACCGGGCGATGACCGTACTGATCGCCGGCGCGGGCATCGGCGGGCTGACCGCCGCGCTGAGCCTGCACGCCGCGGGCATCGACGCGGTCGTCGTGGAGAGCGCCCGCCGGATCAGGCCGCTCGGCGTCGGGATCAACCTGCTGCCGCACGCCGTACGCGAACTGACCGAGCTCGGCCTCGCCGAAGAGCTCGCCGCCATCGGCGTGGCCACCACCGAGAACGTCTACTACGACCGGTCCGGCCGGCGGCTCTTCACCGAGCCGCGCGGCCGGGCGCAGGGCTACCACTGGCCGCAGTACTCCCTCCACCGCGGCGAACTGCAGCTCATGCTCCTCGCGGCGGTGCGCGCCCGGCTGGGCGCCGGCGCGGTCCGTACCGGAACCCGGCTGGTGGACTTCGAGGAGCGGCCGGGCGCCGTGCGGGCCCGGCTGCTCGACCGGGCGACCGGAGAGACCGAGGCGTACGACGCCGCGGCGCTCGTGGGCGCCGACGGCCTGCACTCGGTCGTCCGGGCCCGGCTGCATCCGGCGGGCGGCCCGCTGCAGTGGTCGGGCATCCGCATGTGGCGGGGCGTCACCGAGGCCGGACCCTTCCTCACCGGTGCCTCGGCGGTGCTCGTGACGGGCGGGGACGCGGAGCTGATCGCGTACCCGATCGGCCGCGGCCGCATCAACTGGGTCTGCCAGGTCAGGGTGGCCGAGCCGCAGCCGCTCGCCGAGGAGGCGGCCTGGAACCGCGCGGGCCGGCTCGCCGACGTCCTGCCGCACTACGCGGACTGGACGCTGGGCGTGCTCGACGTGCCCGCGCTGCTGGCGGGCGGCGAACCGCTCCTGCAGTACCCCATGGCCGACCGCGACCCGCTGCCCGCCTGGGGGAGCGGCCGGGTCACCCTGCTCGGCGACGCCGCCCACCCGATGTACCCCGTCGGCGCCAACGGCGCGTCCCAGGCGGTCGTCGACGCCCGCGTCCTCGCCCACGCACTTGCGCGGGCCCCCGAGGTACCGGACGGGCTGGCCCGCTACGAGGACGCGCGCCGCGCCGTGACCACGGCCGTCGTCCGGGCCAACCGGGAGATGCACCGGGCCGGCGGCCGGACCCCGCAGGAACTGGCCCGCATCACCGACACCTACCGGCAGGCCACGGGCAGCGACGTGCACGAGCTCAACTCCCGGGCGTCGCTGACGCTTCGGTGAAATGGCTTCGGTGCGGGGGAGGGGCGGGCGCTAGGGTCGGCCGCATGGGAGACGCCGTGATGACCGATCAGGAGTTCCTGGACCACGTCGCCGACCGGCTCGCGGGGCTGCCCGCCGTGCGCGCCGTCACCCTCGGCGGCTCACGTGCCCAGGGCACCCACACCGCGGACAGCGACTGGGACTTCGCCCTGTACTACCGCGGCGCCTTCGACCCGGCGGAGCTGCGCGCCGTCGGCTGGGACGGCGAGGTCTCCGGGCTCGGGGAGTGGGGCGGCGGCGTCTTCAACGGCGGTGCCTGGCTGGTCGTCGACGGCCGGCGCGTCGACGTCCACTACCGCGACCTCGACGTCGTCGAGCACGAACTCGCCGAGGCCGGGCAGGGCCGCTTCCACTGGGAGCCGCTGATGTTCCACCTCGCGGGCATCCCCAGCTACCTGGTGGTCGCGGAGCTGGCCGTCAACCAGGTCCTGCGCGGCCGACTGCCGCGCCCCGCCTACCCGGAACCGCTGCGCGCCGCGGCCCCGCCGGTATGGCGCGGGCGCGCCGAGCTCACGCTCCGGTACGCCAAGGGCGCGTACGTGCCGCGCGGCCGGGCCACCGAGGTCGCGGGCGCGCTCGCCACCGCCGCGATGCAGACCGCCCACGCGGTCCTCGCCGCGCGCGGCGAGTGGACCACCAACGAGAAGCGGCTCCTGGAACAGGCGGGGCTGCGCGGCATCGACACGGTCGTCGCGGGGCTGCGCCCGGAGGCCGAGCACCTGGCACGGGCCGTCGCCGAGGCGGAGGCGCTGTTCGAGGAGCGGCTCAGCCGGGCCCGGCGTACGTGAGGAGCCGGTCCACGAAGGCGCGTTGGGCGGCGATCAGGCGTTCCCCGGCCGACTCCGGGCCGCACCATGCCACCCGGTCGATCTCGGGGAAGGCACGCAGGACGCCGGAGCCCCTGGGCCACTCCATCTCGAACGTACCCGGCACGATCTCCGCCGGGTCGAGGTCGCCCTCGACGGCCCAGACGGTGACCGTCTTGCCGCCCGACTGACGGACATCGCCCAAGGGAACGTACGGCCCCTCCGGAGGCGGCAGGCCCAGCTCCTCCTCGAACTCCCGCCGGGCGGCCGCCAGCGGTTCCTCCGGCGGTACGTACTCGCCCTTGGGCACCGTCCACGCCCCGGCCTCGCGGCGGGCCCACAGCGGCCCGCCCATGTGCGCCAGCAGCAGCTCGACGCCGCCGCTCGTGCGGCGGTACAGCAGCAGCCCGGCGCTCCGTTTCCCCGTCATGCGTCACGAGTCCGCCGTGTCGTGGGCCGCCAGGATGTCCGTCACCGTGTCGGCCTCCTCCGGCGTCTTGTCCTCCCGGTACCGCACCACCCGGGCGAACCGCAGCGTGACGCCCGCAGGGTAGCGCGTGGAGGTCTGGAGACCGTCGTAGGCGATCTCCACGACGAGCTCCGGGCGTACGGTCACGACGTGACCGCGCTCCTCCACGGTGAGTTCCCGCAGCCGCTCGGTCTGCCAGGCGAGGGTGGCGTCGGTCAGTCCCTTGAAGGTCTTGCCGAGCATGACGAACGAGCCGTCGGGCCCGCGGGCGCCGAGGTGGAGGTTGGACAGTTTGCCGGCGCGGCGGCCGTGCCCCCACTCCGCCGCCAGCACGACGAGGTCGAGGGTGTGCACCGGCTTCACCTTGAGCCAGGAGGCGCCGCGCCGCCCCGCGCTGTACGGCGCGTCCAGCGCCTTGACCACGACGCCTTCGTGTCCGCGGCGCAGCGTCGCAGCCCAGAACTCCGCCACCGCGTCCTGCGCCGCGGGATCGGCCGGGTCCTGGACGACCACCCGGCGGACCCGCATCGGCTCGGGCACGATCCGGGCCAGCTCCGCGTGGCGGTCGGCGAAGGGCAGATCCATCAGGTCCCGGTCGTCCACCGCCAGGATGTCGAAGAAGACCGGTGAGAGCGGCAGCGCGGCGTGCGCGGCGGCCACGTCGGTCCGGGAGCCGAACCGCCCGGCGGTGCGCTGGAACGGCAGCGGGCGGCCGTCGGCGTCCAGCGCGATGACCTCGCCGTCGAGCACGAAGCGGGTGGCCGGCAGGGCGCGCGCGGCCTCGACGACCTCGGGGAGCCGGTCGGTGACCTCGTCGAGGGTGCGGGTGTGGATGTGCACGTCGTCGCCGTCGCGGTGCACCTGTACCCGGATGCCGTCGAGCTTCTCCTCCACGGCGCAGGCGCCCAGCTTGCCGACCGCCTCGGCCGGTGTCTTCGCGCTGTGCGCGAGCATCGGGCCGACGGGCCGGCCCACGGTGAGCCGGAATCCGGCCAGCGCGGGCGGGCCCTCGGCCAGCAGGGCCCTGGCCACGTCCTGCAGCCCGCCGAGCATCACGGCCCGGCGCACGTCCGCAGGGGGCGCGTCCGTCGCCGCCGCCAGCCCCTCGACGGCGAGTGCGTCCAGCGCGCCCTGGCGCACCTCGCCGGTCAGCAGGCCGGTGAGGAAGCGCTGTTCCGGCTCGGTGGCGGTGGCCAGCAGCTGCTGTACCAGGCGCCGGCGTTCGGCCTGTGCGCCCGTCCCGGTGATCCGGGACAGCGCGGTGAGTCCCGCGTCGACGCCGCGTACGGTCAGTACGGCCTGCTCGGCCGGGGGAGGCGGGTCGCGCAGGGCGTTCCAGCCGATGCCGATCCGCCCCTGGGGCAGCCGTCCGGCCAGATAGGGGATGACCACCGGTACGTCCTCGGGTGCGGCCTCGCGGAACAGCCCGGCCAGCAGCGCGACCTTCCGGGAGCGCGCGGAGGTCGCGGCGACTTCTTGGGACACGCGGGCGAGGTCGGCCAGCAGCATACGGCCATCGTGCCTCGCACGGCGCGGTCACGCCTCCGGGCGGGGCCCGGCCGGCACGCCCCGAAGGAGCGCGGCCGTCACGACTCGAACCGGCCAAAGTTGGCGCGCCCGGCATCCTTCTTGACCTTTGGCCATTGCCATTCGTTGACATCCACTTGGTCAACCTTTTACCTTCGTTCCGTGCAGTAAAGGCGCACGTCAGCGCCGCAACTGCGGCACGGCCGACTCGATACCCCACCTCTCGGAGGCCCGCATGGAACAGCTCATCAAGAAGATGGCCCAGGACGACGTCTGGCAGGGCTGGGTAGCCGCCAACTCGGCGCAGAAGGCGGACAAGGACGGCTGCATCAGCGCGTCGCCCAAGTCCGGCTGCATCAGCGCGACGAAGACCGGCTGCATCTCCTGACCCGTCGCCGCCCGGTGTTCCCGGGCCGGCCGGCGGCGGCCGTCTCCGCCGTCGGCCGGCCCCGGCCCACGAGCCCTGTTGAGGTTTCCCTTGAAGGTTTCCCCGGACCGTCAGCTGAAGGTTTCTCCGGACGGTCAGCCGACGGCCGAGGTCATCGCACGCGTCAAGGACATTCCGATCTACCGTGCCGCGGTGGCGCGCGGCCATTTCCCGGTACTGGAGAAGACCGAGATCGCGCGCGGCTTCCCGGACAACTGGATGACGCCCGCGCTCGCGACGGCGCTCGAATCGGGCGAGGCGGAATTCGTGCTCTCCACGGGCACCAACCACGCCCGGATGCAGATCATCCGCCCGCCGTACTTCCTTCTCCGCTCCTATTACCGGCTGTGGAGCGAGCACCCGGACATCCGGGAGACCTGGGAAGCGGGCTGCCGGCGCGTCTCCCTGACGACGGTGCTCGCGACGGAACACGTCGCCCGGGTGAATGCCAGGAAGCGCGGCGAGGAGCCGCCGCCCGTACCGCGCATGGAGGACCGCCGGCTCGATGCCCGCACCTGTTATCTGAACCTCCGCCTCGATCCCGCACTCTGGGAGCGCGCCGAGGTCGAGCGGATGCTCGCCGAAATCGAAGCGGCCCGGCAGACGCATCCGCGCGGCTGGTACCACCTGGACTGTTCCGGCTACCACTTGGCGCACCTGCTGCGGAAAATCCATATCTGGGGACTGTGGGACGCGTTCTCCCCGCCGGCGAGCATCATCCACGCCTATGAATACACGCCGGTCAATGTGCGCCGGTATCTCCAGCAGCACTTCGCGTGCCCGATCATCGACCTGTTCGGCAGCACGGAGCTGGGCTACCTCTTCTACAGCGACCGCCGCGGCCGCTACCACCCCTTCCTCGACGACATGAGCGTCGAACTCGCGCCGGTGGCCGAGGGCAGCGGGCTCTTCCACCTCATCGTCACCAGCCTGCGCAATCCGCACATGCCGCTGGTCCGCTACCGCTCCGGCGACTGCGCCCGCACGTCGGACGGCACGCCGGACCCGGCGAAAATCACGCAATTCTGCGGCCGGGAAAAGGAATTGCTGGATTCCCCCGCGGGCCCGGTGTCGCAAGGCGATCTGGACGCGCTCGTCGGCGCCGTCTCGCCCCGCGTCTTCGTGCACCAGCTCCGGGTCCTCAGCCCCGCCGAGGCCGTGCTCGCGTACACCACCTTCGACGGCAAGCCCCTCGAATCCGACCGGGTGGCCGCCTTGGGCCGCGGCGTACGCGAACTGACCGGCCGCCGCTGCGTACTCGACCACCGGGACCACATCCCCATCGGAAGGTCGGGGAAGTACGCCTGGCTCGCCCCGGACGGAAAATGAGAGGGACAGAGGGACCATGACCACGACGACATTCGTGACCGAGGACGACCTCACGGCACTGCTCGGGCCCACGCTGTACGCGGAACTGGTCGATCACTTCGCGGCCGGCACCGACGCGCCCCGCGCGTACACCGAACGCCAGGCGCTGGAATGCCTGCGGTACCTCTACCTGATCTCCAAGTACCCCGAGGAACTCAGCGGGCTCTTCCTCCCCGTCGAGCAGGAAATCGACGAATTCTGGCACTACCTCATCCTGCAGACGCGCGAATACCGGACGCTGTGCGAAGAACGCCTCCCGGGGAAGTTCTTCATCGAACACCGCAGCATCGCGTACGAGGAGTACCAGCAGGAGCCGGGGCGCGAGCAGGCGATCGAAGAGGCGCTGCGCTGGATTCCGCTGTACTGCCGGGAATTCGGCCCCTTCGACGAGGGCGCGCTGCCGCACTGGACCATCGTCCGGTTCCTGCACGAGCGGCTGGACATGCCCTTGCGGGAGATCTCCGCACTGGAACCGGCACGGGGCGGGACCGCATGACGGAACGGACCGGGACCGCCCCCGCGCACGGGCCACCGCTGCTCGCCGCGCCGCCCGTGGCCACCGCGCAGCGGCGCGTACTGACCGTGCTGGTGCTCTCCCAGATCCTCAGCGGCGCGGGCCTGGCCGCCGGCATCACCGTCGGCGCGCTGCTCGCGGAGGAGATGCTCGGCTCCACGGGGTCGGCCGGGCTGCCCAGCGCCCTGTTCACCGGCGGGTCCGCCGTCGGCGCCGTCGCCGTCGGCCGGCTGTGCCAGCGCTGGGGCCGGCGCCCCGGCCTCGCGCTGGGCTACGGCGTGGGCGCGCTCGGCAGCCTCGGTGTCGTCGTGGCAGCCGCCACCGCCGACGTCGTACTGCTCTTCGTCTCGCTCACGGTCTACGGCGCGGGCACGGCCACGAATCTGATGGCCCGTTACGCGGGGGCCGACCTGGCGGCGCCCGAGCGGCGCGGCCGGGCGGTGAGCACCGTACTGATGGCCACCACGCTCGGCGCGGTGGCCGGGCCGCTGCTGGTGACCGCCACGGGCGAGATCGCGCACGGCTGGGGCATCCCGCGGCTGGCGGGCCCGTTCGCCCTGGCCACCGTCGCCTTCGCGGCGGCCGCCGGCCTCCTCGGCACGCTGCTGCGTCCGGACCCGCTGCGGCTGGCACGCACGTTGGCCGAGGCGGCCGATGCGGCCGTCAAAACCGGTGCGGACCCGGCGCAGTCCGCTGACGCAGCCCCGGAGCGGAGTACGGCCGCGTGCCCCGACCGGCCCCGCCTCCTCGCCGGTACCACCGTCATGGTGCTCGGCCAGCTCGCGATGATCGCGATCATGACCATGACGCCGGTCCACATGCGGGCGCACGGTCACAGCACCGGGGCCGCCGGACTGGTCATCGCCCTGCACGTCGCGGCGATGTTCCTGCCCTCGCCGCTGACGGGGCTCCTCGTCGACCGGGCCGGGCGGGTGCCGGTCGCGGCCGCGTCCGGCGTGACGCTGTGCGCGGCGGGCGCCGTGGCGGCCCTGGCACCGGCCCACTCCGTACCGGCGCTCGCCGCCGCGCTCGTCCTGCTCGGCCTCGGCTGGAACCTCGGCCTGATCAGCGGCACGGCCCTGGTCACCGACGCCCTCCCGGCGGCCACCCGCGCCCGTACGCAGGGCCTGCTGGACGTGGCCCTCGCCCTCGCCGGAGCCACCGGCGGCCTGTCCTCCGGAGTGGTCGTCATGGCGGTCGGCTTCCCGCTGTTGGCCCTGGCCGGAGGCGCGCTGGCGCTGGCGGCCGTGCCCGTCCTGGCGCTGACCGTACGGCGGCCCCGGCCGCGCCCCGGCGCGCCCGAGGGGAGCCCCTGACATGACCGGCACACACAGCACGCGCGCGCGGGCGCCACCGGCCACTCCGTCCTACCGGACCACCCAGCAGCCCCGCACGGCAACGACCCTCGCGATCCGATTCCGCCATGCACACAGTGGCACCCTCACCAACAGGAGACACCTCCTCGTGGAGACCTTCATCCAGCAGGCCCGGGGCCTCAACGCCCGCATCGCCGACCGTCCTGAGGAACGGGAGAGCTTCGGCCGGTTCGCCGCCGGCCAGTCGCCGCTCGCCCTGTTCATCACCTGCTCCGACTCCAGGGTCGTACCGTCTCTCATCACCGGCGCACGGCCCGGCGAACTCTTCGAACTGCGGACGGCCGGCAACGCCGTCCCCGCCTACCAGGAAGGAATGCCGGCCTGTGCGGAGGCCGCGACCATCGAGTACGCGATGCGCGTCCTGAAGGTCGCCGACATCGTGGTCTGCGGCCACTCGCACTGCGGCGCCGTCGGTGCCCGGGCCCGCGCCGAGGACCTGAACGACGCGCCCGCCGTACGGGACTGGCTCGCCGAGCAGTTCTCCGCCGAGCTGCCCCTGGACGACACCCCGGCGGTGGCCGGCGCCGTCCAGCGCCATGTGCGCGAACAGCTCGACCGGCTGCGCGCCTACCCCTGCGTCCGTGAGCGCATGGACGCCGGTGAAGTAACGCTGCACGGCTGGTTCTACGAGGTGCACACCGGCCTCGTCATGGCGCACGACCAGGAGACCGACGTCTTCCTTCCGCTCTGAACGGCTCACCCGGGCCGCTGACGGCGCACCCGGGGCCCCGCCCGGCCTTCCGGCCGGGCGGGGCCCGCAGGGGACGGGAGGGGTGTCAGGCGTTGGTGTGGTCGGTGGGCTCCCGGCTGCCGCTCTTGGCCAGGCCCCGGCTGAGCAGGTAGCCGATGCTGAGCAGCGTGACATACAGCCATGCCCGGTCGGCCGGGAAGCGGTCCACGAGGCCGCCGGGGCCGCTGCCCACCACGGCGGAGGCGATGAGGACGGCCGCCACGGCGGCCACGTAGACGAAGAACTCGGTGGTCTTGAACGACGGTTTGGTCTCGGTGTGCGCGGGTCGCACGGCGGTACGGCTGGTCCTCGGCATACCGGATTCCGAGTACCCGGGGGACGAAGCGGCGGTCATGGTGCGCCTGCTTTCTGACGAGGGTCACCCGGCGGTCGCCGGGTGCGGCGCACGCGTACCCGGGCCGGGGACGCGAGAACGCCGCCCGGCGGCCACCTGCCGGCACACGGAAGCTGTCGGCCAGTAGCCCGCCCGCCTGGAGACGCCCCCTGTGAAGGAACAGACCGGCGTGGCCCGCCGCCGGGACCAGAGAGACGCATGCTCACCCGTCTGCCCCCGCCCCACCACCCGACTTTGGCCGGAACGGACCGCCCGTCCCGCCGGGGCGGGGCGCCTCTCACGCGGAATCGCTGGGCTCGTTGTTCGCGGTGAGACGCAGGTCGCCGCGGAGTACCGCGGCCGCGACTTCGGTGATGCAGCGGTTGGTCGCGAACGCCTCCGCGCGCAGCCGGGAGAGCGCCGCCGGGAGGGGGATGCCGAGCTGGACGGCGACCATGCCGGTGGCCTGGTGGACCTTCGCGCGAGGGAGAGGCACCAGCCCGGCCGTCCCCGGTGAGGCGCCCGCCGCGTCTTCGGTGGACGGTGGGGGCAGCCGCATGCGCAGGAGGAAGTCGGTCAGCGCGTCGCAGAGCGTCAGCGCGTGCTCGATGCTCTCCCCGCTCATCATTCCCGGCCGCTGGCGGTGGCCGGTCAGGGCGCCCACCTTCAGTGAGCCCAGCCGTAGCGGAAAGGCGAAGACCGCCCGGACGCCCAGCTGCGCGACGGCCGGCAGGAAGCCCGTCCAGCGCGCCGCCGGCGCCGAGGACACATCGGCCACCAGGCAGATCGCGCCCGCCCGCGCGGCTTCCAGGGTGGGCCCCTCGCCCAGGGTGAACTGCAAGTCCTCCAGCTGTGCGCTGACCTCCTCGCTGAACCAGATCAGCTCCGGTTCCCCGACGAGCAAGGAGGCGGCCAGCCCGTCCAGGCCCAGCGCGGCCGCCGCCTCCCCGGTCCACTGCGCGGCGAAATCCGCCTCGCGGCCCTGTGCCAGAACGGCGACCAAGTCCTTGACGGTGCTCTCCACCATGTCGCAGCGCCCCCTCTGAGCCGTGCCGCTCCTGAGCCGGCATCTCCCACCCGGTCCGGCCGGTCGATGCATCGGCCACGCGACGTCGTCAGCGTCCACCCCGCGTCGGTCCGGGCACAAGCGCCGGGAGGGTGTGGTCTTGACGGCCCGGGCCGCCCTGGGCTCCCCGGCGCCGAGGGGGCGCACGCCCGAGGTTCACCCGTCCGGGTGGAGCGCGATCGTATTGTCACCCGGCCGCGGCCGCGCGATTTCCGGCATGTATCAGCTCATGTGGGACACTCGTCTTGTATCACATGCCTGTAGTTCACAACGTGGGGCCGACGAGCGGCCACCACCAGGGAATGTCCGTGGAACGTCCGTGGATGTCCGTGCGTCAGGTGATCGGAGGAGCGATGTCCACGGGCACCGGCCGGCTGGCCGTCACCGTTCTCACGAAGTGCGACGCCTGCGCCGTGCTGCGTGTGCGCGGCGAGCTCGACCATGCGTCGGAGGAGGCGTTCCTCTCCTCCACCGGCGTCATCCTCGCCGACGGGTACCGCTACCTCGTCCTGGACGTGGCCGCGCTCACCTTCTGTGACTCCCGTGGCCTGAACTGCCTGCTCGCCCTCCACTGGCTGCTGCGCCGCCGGGAGGGCGCACTGCTGCTCGCGTGCGCCGGCCGCCGCCTCTCCGAGCTGCTCCGCCACACCGGCAGCGACAAGCTCTTCCCGCAGCACACCACCGTCAGCCAGGCCCTCGCCTCCCTCCCCGCCGAGCACCGCCCCACCTGGCCGCCGCTGCCCGCGGCGTAGCCCCTCCGGCCGCCACGGCCACTGTGACGTGGCTCACCCGCCCGGCGGAAAACACCCGCCGCCCGTGCCCCGTATCCCCCGTCGTCGCGCGCACCAGCACGACACGACAGGACACGGCACGACACGGACGGAGTACGTCGATGGGCGAGACGATGGGGCGGACGACGGCTGAGCAGGGGAGCCGGCGGACCGGCGGGCGCCGGGGAGCCGCGCGGGCCGGGCTCGGCCTGGCGGCGGGCGTCGGCGCCGCACTGCTGCTGGCGGCATGCGGGGGCGGCGGGGAAGCGGGGAGCGACGCCGCGGAGAAGGGCTCCTCGGCCAAGCCCTCGGCGACCGCCTCGCCCGAGGGCGGAAAGCAGGACGCCCGGCTGGCCACCCGGACCACCGAGCTGGGCAAGGTACTGACCGATGGCCGCGGCCACACGCTGTACACCTTCGACAAGGACACCGCGAAGACCTCGGCCTGCACCGGGAAGTGCGCCACGCTCTGGCCGCCGGTGACCGGGACCCCGCAGGGCGGTGCCGGCCTCCCCAAGGGCCTCGGCACGCTGGAGCGCCCGGACGGCGCCACCCAGGCCACGTACGACGGGCACGCGCTGTACCGCTTCGCCAAGGACACCGCGCCGGGCAAGACCGCCGGCGACGGGGTCAAGGGAGTGTGGCACGCCGTGGTGATCGAGCCGTCCGCTGACGATGCGTCATGAGTGAGGACACCTCACCACCGCAGGCGGCACCGCACCGCCCAGCACTCACCCGGCGGAGCGCGCTGCTCGGACTCGCCGCGGTCGGCGGCGTCGGCGCCGCGAGCGTCGGTGGTTTCGCCTACGCCGGCGGATGGCTGCCGCGGGGGGAGCGGCTGACCCCCGCCCGCTTCGCCGACCGCTTCGAGCAGGTCTACGGAAAGCACACCGGCTTCCGGCGCAACCACGCGAAGGGCGTGAGCGCCGCCGGGTACTTCACCGCCAACGGGGCGGGCGCGGAGGTGTCCAGGGCCACCGTGTTCGCGCCCGGCCGCACCCCTGTGACCGGCCGCTTCTCGCTCTCGGGCGGGTTGCCGGACGCCCCCGACGCCGCGCCCACCGTGCGGGGGCTGGGGCTGCTCTTCCACCTGCCGGACGGCGAGCAGTGGCGTACCGCGATGATCAACCTGCCGGTGTTCCCCGACAGCACGCCGCAGGGCTTCTATGCGCGGATGCTCGCGGCCAAACCGCTGCCGGAAACGGGCAAGCCGGACCCCGAGAAGATGGCCGCCTTTCTCGCCCGGCACCCCGAGACCGCCAAGGCGATGGCCATCGTCAAGCGGCACCCGCCCACCTCCGGCTTCGACGACAGCACCTACAACGCGCTGAACGCCTTCCGCTGCACCAACGACGCAGGCGACACCGTCCCCGTACGCTGGTCGCTGAAGCCGCTCCAGCCGGTCCGGCGGGGCGACGCGCCCCCGCCGCCCGGCCGCGACCACCTCTTCGACGCGCTGATCGCCAAGGTCGCGCAGGAGCCGTTGCGTTGGCGCCTGCTGCTGACGGTGGGCAGGTCCGGGGACCCCACCCACGACGCCACCAGACCGTGGCCCGATGACCGCCGCACGATCGACGCCGGGACGCTGACGATCGACTCCGTACACACAGAGGCGGTCGGCAACGCCCGGGACGTCAACTTCGATCCGCTGATCCTGCCGGACGGGATAGCGGCGTCGGACGACCCGCTGCTCAGCGCCCGTTCGGCGGTCTACTCCCGGTCGTTCACCCGCAGGGCGGGCGAGCCGAAGACACCGAGCCCGGTCGACGTCGCGAAGGCGCGGCGGACACAGGAGGAGCGGCGATGAGCGGAACGGAGAAGTTCGGCGTCCTCGCCCGCCTGCTGCACTGGAGCATGGCGGTCATGGTCGTCGCCATGCTCTTCATCGGCGCCGCCATGGTGGCCTCCCCGACCGCCTACGACGCGCTGCAGGACGTCCACCGGCCGCTGGGGATGCTGATCCTCGTCTTCACGGTGGTGCGGTTCGTGAACCGGCTCCGGCACCGGCCGCCGGCCCTCCCGCCGGCCATGGGCCGGTGGGAACGCGCGGCGGCGAAGGGCTCGGAGTACCTGCTCTACGCCCTGATGTTCGCGCTGCCGCTGATCGGCTGGGGCATGCTGTCGGCGGCCGGGTACCCCATCGTGCTGTACGGGCCGCTGCGCCTGCCGGGCCTCCTGCCGGCCGACCCGGCCCTGTACGCGCTGCTGCGGCAGGCGCACACGGTGCTGGCGTACCTGCTCTTCGCGGCCTTCCTGACGCACGCGTGCGCGGTGCTGTTCCACACCCTCGTCCTGCGCGACCGGCTCCTCGGCCGCATGACCTGGGGGCGGCGCGTCAGGCGAGGGTGACCTCGACGGGGAGCTTCTTGATGCCGTTGACGAAGTTGGAGCGGACACGGGGGACTTCGCCGGTGACGCGGATGTCGGCGATCCGCGGGATCAGCTCCTCGAACATGATGCGCATCTCGGTGCGGGCGAGGAGGTTGCCCAGGCACAGGTGCGGGCTGCCCTTGCCGAAGGTGACGTGGTCGTTGTTCTCGCGGGTCACGTCGAAGTCGTAGGGGTTGGTGAAGACCCGCTCGTCGCGGTTGCCGGAGGCGTACCACATGACGACCTTGTCGCCCTCCTTGATGCGCTTGCCGCCGAGCTCGACGTCGCGGGTGGCGGTGCGGCGGAAGTGGTACACGGGCGAGGCCCAGCGCAGGAACTCCTCGACCGCCGTGGGGATGAGCGAGGGGTTCTCGCGCAGCCTGTCGAGCTGGTCGGGGTTGTTGATCAGCGCGAGCATGGCGTGCGTGATGGAGTGCCGGGTGGTCTCGTTGCCGGCGACGACGAGCAGCAGGAAGTAGTTGTCGAAGTCCTGGGCGGAGAGCGGGACGCCGTCCCGCGGGGTCTGGTTGACCAGCCGGGAGATCAGGTCGGTGCCGTCGCCGCCGCGCCGCTGCCGGGCCAGCTCACGCCCGTACTCGAAGACCTCCAGGGAGGCGGGGGAGCGGAACGGCAGGTCGCGGTACCGCTCGCTCTCCTCGCTCTCCAGCAGTACGTCGGCGTAATCGGGGTCGGTGTGGCCGATGATGCGGTTGCCCCAGTCGATGAGCTGCTGGTTGTCCTCCGGCGGCACGTCCAGCAGCCGGGCGAGGACGTTGATGGGGAAGTCGGCGGAGACCTCCTTGACGAAGTCGAAACTCCCCTTGGCGAGCGCGGCGTCCAGCGTCTTCGCGGTCAGCCCGCGCAGGAAGTCCGCGTACTGGTTGATGGTGCTCGCGCCGAACTGGCGCTGTAGCAGGCTGCGCATCGCGCGGTGCCGGACGCCGTCCAGCTCCAGCATGGAGGCGCGCTTCTTGATCTGGTCCTCGTTGACCTCTTCGAGGTTGACGAACCTGGTGGAGGTGAAGGTCTCCGCGTCCCGGTCGACGCGGGCGATGTCGGAGTGCCGGGTGACCGACCAGAAGCCGGAGTTGGGCGCCTCCTCCGGCTGCCAGTGGACCGGGTCCTGGTGGCGCAGGGTGTGGAACATCCGCCACGGGGTGACGCCGTCGGTGAAGTTGTCCAGGTCGGCGAGGTTCACCTCGTCCAGGGGCAGCGGCTCGTGGACGTCGGGCAGGGTGCTGGTCATCGGTGGCTCCTTGCGGATGCGGGGGCGACGGGTACGGGCGGGCGCGTGGGTCAGAGGTGGTACGCGTACTCGGTGAACTCCCAGTCCGTGACGTGCTGCTGGAAGCGGGCGGCCTCGTTGCGCTTGTAAGCGAGGAAGGCCGAGGTGAAACCCTTGCCGAGGACCGAGGTGAGCGCGGTGTCGGCCTCGAAGGCGTCCAGCGCCGCGGGCAGTGTCATCGGCAGGGTCGCGGCCCGGGTGGTGTCGTAGCCGTAGCCCTCCAGGGGTGCGGGCGGCTCCTGGCCGGCCCGCACGCCGAGCAGTGCGGCCGCGAGGGCGCCGGCCAGCAGGAGGTACGGGTTGGCGCTGGCGTCGGCGAGGCGCAGTTCGAAGCGGGCGCCGGCGCCGCGCTCGGGCGGGATGCGGACCATGGCGCTGCGGTTGTCCAGGCCCCAGTCGATCAGCCAGGGGGCGAGGGTGTCGGGCCCGAACCGCTTGTAGGAGTTGACCGTGGGGTTGAGCAGTGCGGTCAGCGCGGGGGCGTGGGCGAGGACGCCGGCGATGGCGTGCCGGGCCGTGGCGGAGAGTCCGTGCGGCGCGGCGGGGTCGTCGAAGGTGTTGCGGCCCTCGCCGTCCCGGCAGGAGACGTGGACGTGGAAGCCCGAACCGCCCTCGTCGTTGAAGGGCTTGGCCATGAAGGTGGCCAATCGGCCTTCTGTACGGGCGAGTTCCTTGACGGCGGCCTTGAAGCGGAAGGCCCGGTCGGCGGCGTCGAGCGCGGGGGAGTGGGTCAGGTTGATCTCGAACTGGCCCGGGCTGAACTCGTGGTTGCCCATGCTGACGCCGATGCCGAGGTCGCGCAACTGCCGCAGGGTACGCAGCAGATGGCCGTCCGGGTCGCCGCGGCGGCCCGCGGTGTAGACGTTGCCGGGGGCCTCGGCGTACCGCTTCCAGCCCGAGGGCGAGCCGGGGTCCGGCTCGCACAGGAAGTACTCCAGCTCGGGCCCGACCACCGGGGCCAGCCCCTCCTCGGCGCACTGGGCGAGCACGTGGCGGAGCAGGTCGCGGGGGGATTCGGGGGCGGGTGAACCGGTGGCGGGGTCGAGCACGTCGCCGAGACACCAGGCGACGCCCGGCTCCCAGGGCAGCGGGACCAGCGTGTTCAGGTCCGGGCGGACGGCGATGTCGGGCAGGCCGGCGTCCAGGCCGCCCGCGACCTCGACGACGTCGCCCTGCGGGCTGGTGTGGTAGACGGCCCGGCAGAAGGCGAGTCCGTGGTCACAGGCCGAGGGCAGGTGGTCCAGCAGGACGTCGCGGGCGCGGTCGGTGCCGATGAGGTCGGGATAGGCGACGCGGATGACGTCGATGCCGTCGGCGGCCAGTCGGTCCATGTGCCGGCGGATCGCGGGGAAATCGATCGCGGGGGAATCGGGAGCGCTCACCAGTGTCTCCTCGGAGGGGCGGGAACGGTGGCGGGGAAGGGAGTGGGGCCGCGCTGGGGAGCAGCCGGGGCCTCATTTGAAGCCAAACGGTAGGGAGCGGCAGAGGGGACCGCAAGGGTCGGGCGGCAAAAATTTATCCATACGGATAGGTGTTGACCGCGGGCCGGGGCCTCTCTACCTTGTTTGAGGTCAAACGAGTTCGTCGTTCCGCATCCTCAGGAGGCCGGCCATGAAGGTCGTCGTCGACATGAACAAGTGCCAGGACCACGGGCAGTGCGTCTTCGCGGCGCCCGATGTCTTCCGGCTCGACGAGGGCGGACGCCTCGCGTACGTCAGCGACCCGGACGACGCGCTGCGCGAGGACGTCGAGGAAGCCGCCGACGTCTGCCCGCTGCAGGCCATCCGGATCGAGGACTGACCGGTGGCCGCCCGCATCGTGGTGGCCGGCGCTTCTATGGCCGGCCTGCGCGCCGCCGAGCAGCTGCGCGCCGCCGGCTGGACCGGCCCGGTCACCCTGATCGGCGACGAGCCGCACATGCCGTACAACCGCCCGCCGCTCTCCAAGGAAGTCCTCGCGGGCAAGGCCCCGTTCGACTCCCTCGCCTTCCGGCCCCGCGCGAGCGTCGCCGACGTGGAATGGCGTCTCGGTACCCGGGTGCGGTCCGCCCGGCTCGCCGAGCGGACCGTGGAGCTGGCCGACGGCGAGCGACTGGCCTTCGACGGCCTGGTGATCGCCACCGGTATGCGGCCCCGGCGGCTGCGCTGCCCGGGCCCCGCAGCCGGCCGCCACACCGTCCGTACCCTCGCCGACGCCCAGGGCCTGCGCGCCGCGCTGACCCGGCCCGGCGCCCGGATCGTCGTGGTCGGCGCCGGCTTCATCGGCTGCGAGGTCGCCGCCACCGCCGTCGGCCTCGGCGCCGCCGAGGTCACCGTCGTCGACCCCGAACCACTGCCCATGCTGCGCCCCCTCGGCGAGCTGCCCGCCCGGCTGCTGCTCACGCGGCATCAGGAGCGCGGAGTGCGCTTCGCGCTCGGTACCGGCGTCACCGCCTTCGAGGGCGAGGACCACGTCACCGGTGTCGTACTCGGCGACGGCAGGGTGCTCCCCGCCGACGTCGTCGTCGAGGCGGTCGGCTCGGTGGCCAACACCGAATGGCTGGCCGGCAACGGCCTGGACCTGACCGACGGCGTCCTCACCGACGCACTGCTGCGGGCGGGCGGCCTGCCGTACGCGGTCGCCGTCGGCGACGTCGCCCGCTTCCCCAACGCCCGCTATGACAACGTCCCGCGCCGCGTCGAACACTGGTCGATCCCCGGCGACACCGCCAAGCGCGCCGCCAGGACCCTCGCGGCCCACCTCGCCTGCGCCGAGCCCGACCCCGCCCCCTTCGCGCCGTTTCCCACCTTCTGGAGCGACCAGCACGACTTCCGGCTGCAGTCCTTCGGCGCCCCGTCCCTCGGCCTGGACGACATCCGCGTCCTGGCCGGCGACCCGGACGGCGATGTGGTGGTGGGCTACCACGCCGACGGCCGGCTGGTCGGCGTCCTGGCCCTCGGCGGCCCGGCCGCCGCCTCCGCCGCCGCCCGTTACCGCGCCGAACTGCTCCAGCAGCCGGCCCCCAGCACCCAGCACGCCTGAAGGAGTCCGACCACCATGGCCAGCGTCCGCGGTTACTTCCACCCCAAGACGGCGACCGGTTCCGCCTCGCTCATCCCCTCGCCCCCCTGGCACTACTCCGGCGACCTGCTCACCGTCGAGTACCGCACCGACCCCGCGCGCGTCCGCGAGCTGCTGCCCGAACCGCTCGGCCTCGCCGACGAGGACCCCGGCGCCGTCGCCCTCATCTGGGCCGACTGGCAGTCCTGCGCCGCCTCGGGGGAAGAGCTGCTCGACCCCGTACGCGCCCAGTACAGGGAAGCCTTCGCGGTCGTCCGCTGCTCGTACCAGGGCCGTACCTACTCCCGCTGCGTATACATCTGGGTCGACAAGGACTTCGCGATCGCCCGCGGGCTGCACCAGGGCTACCCGAAGAAGCTCGGCTCGATCCACCAGACCCGCCCGCACCCCTACGGTCCCGCGCCGCGCATCGAAGCGGGCGCCCGCTTCGGCGCCACGCTCGCGGCCGCCGACCGGCGCCTCGCGCAGGCCGTCGTGACACTCCGCGAGGAGTCGGAGAGCAATGGCTTCGTCAACGGCCACCCGATGGCCCACCACCGCTGGCTGCCGTCCATCGAGCCCGGCAAGGGCCTCGCCCTGGACGAGCTGATCGAGTCCGGCGCCGCGTCCTTCGAGGCGGGCCCCGCCTGGCGCGGCGACGCCGAACTGGAGCTGTTCGAGGGGCCCACCGAGGAGCTGGCCCGGCTGGAGATCCGCGAGCCGATCGCCGCGTACTACCGCCAGGTCGGCGTCGTCTGGAACGGCGGCACCCTCCTGGAGTCCGGCACCTCCGCCGCCGAGTAACGCACTACAACCACCTTTCGGGAGACCGGACATGACCGCCCACCTCACCACCGTCGCCGGCGTCGCCGTCGACACCCGGCACTGGATCGGCGGCGCCCGCGTCGCCTCCGCCGCCACCTTCACCGATGTCTCGCCCGTCGACGGCGCGGCACTGGGCGAGATCGCCCGCGGCACCGCGACGGAGGCCGAAGCGGCCGTCGCCGCGGCGAAGGCGGCGTTCCCCGGCTGGGCCGCCACCCCGCGCGCCGAACGCGCCCGCCTCCTGCACGCCATCGCCGACGGCGTCGAGAAGCGCATCGAAGAGCTGGCGATCGTCGAGACCACCGACAACGGCGCGCTGCTGCGCTCGCACCGCCGCGGTGTGATGCCCCGCGTCGCGCACAACTTGCGCTTCTTCGCCGACTGGCTGCTGAAGCTGGACCACGAGGACTTCGAGACCCGAGGCCACACCAACCACGTCTCCTGGGATCCGGCGGGCCCCTGCGTGCTGATCACGCCGTGGAACGCACCGCTGATGCTCGCCAGCTGGAAGATCGCCCCGGCCCTCGCCGCCGGCAACACGGTGGTCCTCAAGCCCGCCGAGTGGACCCCGCTCACCGCCTCGCTCCTCGCCGACATCGCGCACGAGGCCGGATTGCCCGCGGGCGTGTTCAACGTCGTACAGGGCTACGGCGCCGAGGCGGGCAGCGCCCTGGTCGCCCACCCCGACGTACGCCGCATCAGCTTCACCGGCTCGGTACCGACCGCGAAAACCATTGCCGCGGCGGCCGCGGCCCACCTCGTCCCCACCAGCTTCGAACTGGGCGGCAAGTCCCCGCTGCTGGTCTTCGCCGACGCCGACCTGGACCTCGCCGTCGACCTGGCGGTGGAGCAGTACGACAACGCCGGGCAGGTCTGCCTGGCCGCGACCCGCCTCCTCGTCGAGTCCTCGGTGGCCGAGGAGTTCACCCGCCGGTTCGTCGAGAAGACAGCGCAGCTGCGGCAGGGCGATCCGCGCAACGAGACCACCGACATCGGCCCCAACATCCACCCCCGCCAGCTGGAGAAGATCGACGGCTTCGTACGGCGGGCGATCGCCGCCGGGGCGCGCGCGGTCATCGGCGGACACCGCAAGGACGGCCAGTACTACGCGCCGACCCTCCTCACCGACGTCGCCCAGGACTCCGAGATCGTCCAGGAGGAGGTCTTCGGCCCGGTCCTCACCCTGCAGACCTTCGAGACCGAGGAGGAAGCCGTCCGGCTCGCCAACGACACCCGCTTCGGCCTCGCCGCGACCGTCGCCACCGGCGACCAGGAACGCGCCGAGCGCGTCACCGAACAGCTCGTCGCCGGCACCGTCTGGGTCAACTGCTTCTTCGTCCGCGACCTCCAGGCGCCCTTCGGCGGCTCCCGCGAGTCCGGCGTCGGCCGCGAGGGCGGCACCTGGAGCTTCGACTTCTACTGCGACCTCAAGAACACCGTCACGTCGCCGAAGGGCCGGCACGACCATGGGTGAGATCGTCGGCGCCGGGCTGCTCGCGCACGTCCCCACCATCGTGCTGCCGGAGGAGACGCGGCGGGAGCTCAACGAGGGCAAGGAGATCACCCTCGTCACCGGCCTGCGGCAGCTCCGTAAGGACGTCTTCGAGACCGCCGACTACGACACCGTCGTCGTCCTGGACTCGCACTGGGCCACGACGGTGGAGTTCGTAGTCACCGCGCAGGATCGCCGCGCCGGTCTGTTCACCTCCGAAGAACTGCCGCGCGGCATGTGCCGGATGCCGTACGACTTCCCGGGCGACCCCGAACTGGCCGCGAACATCGCCCGGTTCGCCGACAAGCACGGCACCTGGATCACCCCGATCGACGACGACTACCTGCCCATCTACTACGCCACGATCAACCTCTGGAAGCACCTCGGCGAGGGCCTGCCCGACAAGAAGTGGATCTCCATCGGCGTCTGCCAGACCGGCGACATGGAGGACCACCTGCGGCTGGGCCGCGCCCTGGCCGACGGCATCGCCGCCACCGAGGGCCGCAAGGTCCTGGTGATCGCCTCCGGTGCCCTCTCGCACACCTTCTGGCCGCTGCGGCAGCTCCGCGACCACGAGGCCAGCGACCCCGTCCACATCTTCAGCCCCGAGGCGCGCGCCGCCGACGAGCAGCGCATCGCCTGGTTCAAGGACGGCCGCCACGGCGAGGTGCTGCGCACCATGCCGGACTTCTGGAAGTACAAGCCCGAGGCGAAGTTCTTCCACTACCTGATGCTGGCCGGCGCGCTGGGCGAGGCGGCCTGCACCGCCCGCGGGCGCCAGTACGGGGAGTACGAGAACTCCGTCGGCACCGGCCAGGTCCATCTGTGGTTCGACCGTCCCGCGGACGGCTGGACCGCGCCCCGCCCCGCCCACATCCTTACGGAGACCACCCATGCCTGAGTACCGCCGCATCCTCCTCGACGGCGCCGTCGCCGAGACCGTCCGCGAGGGCGAGGAGCTGGTGGCAGGCGACGGCCGCCGCGTCAAGGCCGACGACGCCCGGCACCTGCCGCCCGTCGTCCCCTCCAAGATCGTCGCGGTCCACCTCAACCACCGCAGCCGGGTCGAGGAGTTCCAGATCAAGCTGCCCCCGACGCCCACGTACTTCCACAAGCCCACCTCCTCCCTCAACTCCCACCAGGGCGCGATCGTCCGCCCCGAGGGCTGCAAGTGGCTCAACTACGAGGGCGAGGTCGCCATCGTCATCGGCAGGACCGCGCGCAACATCGCACCGGCCGACGCGGCGGAGTACATCGCGGGCTACACCGTCGCCAACGACTACGGCCTGCACGACTTCCGCGACACCGACGCCGGCTCCATGCTCCGCGTCAAGGGCTCCGACACCCTCTGCCCGCTCGGCCCCGGGCTGGTCACCGACTGGGACTTCCGCGGCAAGTACCTCCGCACCTATGTCAACGGCGAGCTCGTCCAGGACGGCTCGACCGACGAGATGCAGTGGGACATGCACTACCTCGTCGCCGACATCGCCCGCACCATCACCCTGTACCCCGGCGACGTCCTGCTCTCCGGTACGCCCGCCAACTCCCGGCCCGTACAGCCCGGCGACGTCGTCGAGGTCGAGGCCGAGGGCCTGGGCCGGCTCACCAACCACATCGTGACCGGCCCGGCCGCCATCCGCGGCGACGTCGGCGCCCAGCCCACCGAGTCCGAGGAGGTCCGCTCCACCGCGCTCGGCGGCGACTGGGAATTCCGCGGCATCCGCCCGCCGAAGCGGGGCTGATGGCCGGTTCGCCGGGCCGCCCGGCCCCGCGTGACCTGTGGATAGGCTGGCCGCCATGACGGAAGCAGCCAAGCAGGCACGCGGCCGCCGCGGCCACCGGGAGGTGGGGTACGGCGAGGGCCGGGAGGCCCTGCTCAACGCGGCGGTACGGGTCGTGGCGCGGGGCGGCCTGCGCAAGCTGACCTACCGGGCGGTCGCCGAGGAAGCCGGCGTCACCCACGGCCTCGTCGTGCACCACTTCGGGTCCCGCGACGCGCTGATCGAGGAGGCGCTGGGGTACGTCGTGCGGCAGAGCCTGAGCAGCAGCCTGCTGGAGCCGGGCACCGGCAGGCCCGAGGACTTCGCGGCCGGCGTCTCCGCCATGGTCGAGACCGGGCCCGATCCCCAGGTGTTCCAGTACGAGCTGCTGCTCGAAGCGCGCCGCCGCCCGGACCTGCTGCCCCAGGTGCGCGGCCTGTACGACGCGTACTTCGACGCCACCGCGCGCGAACTCTCCCGCATGCTCCCGCACGATCCGAGCCCCGCCCTCGCCCGCCTCATCTTCGCGGCCCTGGACGGCCTCGTCCTGCACCAACTGACCCTCGGCGACGCGGCGGACACGGCGGCAGCACTCGACGAACTGCGTGCGTTGCTGGGACGACTGGCGACCGGGGAAGAGGAGAAGCGGGCCTGAGCCCCGCTCACGTGCCCGCGTTCCCCCGGAGTTCCTCCACGGCGGTGCGGGCCGCCGTGCCGATCACCGCGTCGGCGCGTGGCAATACGGCGTCGGCGCGGGCCGCCTGGGTGAAGACCACGGCGGTGTACGCACTGCCGTCGGGCAGTTCGACCACGCCCGCCTCGTGCCGCATCGAGCCGAACGTGCCGGTCTTGCCCGACACGGTCACGTCGTCGTACGGGAACCCGGACGCCAGCCGGTGCCGCCACGGCTGCCGGCCCATGACCTCGCGCATGAACGCGCAGCGCTCGGGGGACGCGGCGCGCCCGGTCCAGATCGCGCGCAGCAGCCGCGCCATGTCGGCGGGCGTGGTGGCGGCCTTCGACAAGGGGTTGTAGACCACCTCGGGCACGGTGTCGTCGTTGTCGGCCAGCCGCGCCATCGCGGCCGGCAGCGAGTCCGTACCGGTCTCCGTGAGCAGCCGGTCCCAGGTCCCCGCGACACCGCCGTGGATACGGGTGTCCGGCATGCCGAGGTCGCGGCAGACCTCGTCGACCACCGAGGTGCCGATCGTGCGGAGCACCGCGTCGGCCGCCGTGTTGTCGGAGACGCTCATCATCATGACGACCAGGTCGCGCAGCGACATCGTGACGGCGTCCCGCAGGATCGAGATGCCGGTGGGACCCGCGACCCGGTCCGGCGGCTCCAGTGTCAGCCGCTCGCGCGGGTCGAGCTCGCCGGCGTCCGCCAGCCGGCAGAAGGCCACCATCAGCGGCACCTTGTAGACCGAGCCCATGGGCACCGCCTCGTCGGGGTCGATGGTCACCTGCGCCGAGGGCCGGTCCAGCTCCGCCACATGCAGCCAGCCGCGCACGCCCGCGTCGGCGAACATCTCGCGGATCGTGCGCTCCACGCCGCTTCCCCGCCTCGTCCCGCTCATGTCGCCGCCTGCCGTTCGAGGGTGTCCACCAGCAGCTGGGCGGTGTCCGCCGTCTCCGCCGCGTCCGGCCGCCGCGGGTCCCACACCACCCGCAGCCGCAGCGGCAGCGCCGGATCGGTCGCCGGTCTGCGCTCCACGCCGTCCGCGGTCAGCGTCGCGTCGGCGGTGACCAGTACCGCCTGGCCCGCCGCGACGAGCGCGAGCCCGGCGCGCTCGTCGGACACCACGACGGTCTCCACCCGCCGCCCGCGGCTGGCCAGCGTGTCGACGAACAGATCGTGGGCGGCGGGCGCCTCCTCGCGGGGCCGCACGGCGACGGGCAGTCCACGGGCCGGGGCCCGGCCGTGCGTGTCGGTGGGGGAGAGCACCCAGGTCGGGAAGAGCACCACTCGCCCGGCGGCCAGGCCGTGCAGCACCGCCGGGTGCCGGATCACGGCGAGGTCGAGCCGGCCCGCCGCGATGTCGGAGAGCAGCGTGGCGGTCGGTGCCGTCAGTACCCCTATGCGGTTCTGTTCGCCCGCGCGTACCGGTGCCGCCGCCACGGCCGCCGCGAGCCCCGCCGGTACCTCCGGCGCCAGGCCGAGCCGGAGCCGACGGCCGTCGGCGTGCTCCCGGGCGCCGAGCTCCCGCAGCTCCCCGAGCGCGGCGAGCGCCCTGCGCGCGTGCGGCAGCAGCAGCGACCCCTCGTCGGTCAGCACGACGCCCCGGGTGCGGTCGAACAGCCGCACCCCGAGCAGCGCCTCCAGCCGGCGCAGCCCCTGCGACAGGGGCGGCTGGGTGATCCCCACCCGCTGCGCGGCGGCCCCGAAGTGCTCCTCCTCCGCCAGCGCCACGAAGATTTCCAAGTGCCGTTCCGTCAGCATTCCACTCGTTCCACTCCCGTGGCGTGCGGCGATATCTTCTGCGAATCGATCGTGAGTCGAGAGCATATTCGACATGGGAGGGAGCGGCGCGTTTCACTCACGGGCATGAGACGAGTGACTCCGTCCCGCCGCACGGTTCTGGCCCTCGGCGCGGGCACCGCGCTGTCCGTCGCGCTCCCCGCGTGCGGCACGGCCACCGCCGACGTACCGCACGGCAAGGGGATCTCCGGGCAGCTGAAGCGACTCGAGCGGGAACACGACGCGCGGCTGGGGGTGTTCGCCCGCGACCTGGCCACCGGCCGCACCGTGCGGTACCGCGCGGACGAGCGCTTCCCGATGTGCTCGGTGTTCAAGGGTCTCGCCGCCGCTGCCGTGCTGCGCGACCTCGACCACGACGGCGAGTTCCTGGCCGAGCGCATCCACTACACGAAGAAGTACGTCACGGACGCCGGCTACGCGCCGATCAGCAGCGAACCGGAGAACGTCGCCCACGGCATGACCGTCGCCGAACTGTGCGCCGCCGCCGTCAGCCACAGTGACAACGGCGCGGCCAACCTCCTCCTGCGCGAGCTGGGCGGCCCCACCGCCATCACCCGCTTCTGCCGTTCCCTCGGAGACGGGGTGACCCGCCTCGACCGGTGGGAACCCCAGCTCAACTCGGCGGAACCCTGGCGCACGACCGATACCACGACTCCGCGCGCCATCGGCACGACCTACGGCCGCCTCGTCGTCGGCCGCGCCCTCGCCGCCGAGGACCGGAAGCGGCTGAAGGGCTGGCTGATCGCGAACACGACCAACACCAAGCGCTTCCGCGCCGGCCTGCCCGAGGGCTGGATCACGGCGGACAAGACCGGCGGCGGAAGCGAGTACGGCGTCGCCAACGACGTGGGCGTCGCCTGGCCACCCGGCCGCTCCCCGGTCCTGCTCTCCGTGCTGTCCACCACGCACGCGCCCGAAGGCCCCTCCGACGACGCACTGGTCGCGAAGGCCGCGGAACTGGTGGCGGCGACGCTGGTCTGAGCCGCAGCCGGAACGACACGGGACGGCCCCGTCCTGCCGGTACCGGCAGGGCGGGGCTCAGGCATCCCCGCTGATCAGCGGCAGCCCGCGGGGGTCGCCTGTGAGGCGTCGTGGATCAGCGCCTCATGCGCGGCCTTGAGCCGCTGCACATCCGGCTTGACCACCTTGCGGTCGTACGTCACCAGGCCGTTCAGCTCGCCCTCGACGTCCGAGATCTGCGTGTAGACGGCGCCGTTGCCACCCCGGCAGGCCAGCTGCCGTACCTCGTCGAGCTTGGTGAGGTAGTCGTCCGTGTAAGTCGCCGGGTCCACGTCGACGTACGACTGCTGCACCGACCACGCGTGACCGGGCACGCCGAGTCCGAGGCCGCCGTACTCGCCGCTGACCAGGGCCCGTTCGCCGTCGGGGTGCGGGGGCAGGGCCGGGCTCGGGTAGCCGTGCTCGTCCATGATGTCGCCGGTGCCGCCGTCCCGTCCGAGGTTGAGGCCCGACTGGCCGTTGATGAGCCGCGTCGGGTCCCAGGACTTGGCCTGGTCGGCGATCCGGCCCTCGTCGTACTGGCCCCAGCCCTCGTTGAAGGTGACCCACATGATCACCGACGGGTGGCTGTCATGCTGGTCGATCATCGTCTTCATCTCCCGCTCGTACTCGGCGCGGGACGCGGCGGACGGATTGACGCCCGCCGTCATGGCCGGCATGTCCTGCCAGACGAGCAGGCCCAGCTTGTCCGCCCAGTAGAACCAGCGGTCGGGCTCGACCTTGATGTGCTTGCGCACGGAGTTGTAGCCCAGCTGCTTGTGCAGCTTCAGGTCGTACGCCAGCGCCTCGTCCGTCGGCGCCGTGTGCAGTCCGTCCGGCCAGAAACCCTGGTCGAGCGTGGCCATCATGAAGACCGGCTTGCCGTTGAGCACGGTGCGCGGCGTGCCGTCGATCTTCTCCACGGCGATGGAGCGCATCCCGAAGTAGCTGCCGACGCGGTCGCTGCCGACGCGCACCTTCAGCCCGTACAGGAACGGGTCGTCGGGGGACCACAGGTGCGGGTCCTTGATGCGCAGCGTCAGCGGCTCGCCCGTCCGGCCGCTCACCGTCGCCACCGGGCGCTTGCCGTCGTACGCGGTCGCGGTGACCGGAACGCCGTCCCGCACGCCCCGCGCCTCGACCGCGACCGTGCCGTCCGCGACCTTCGGGGTGATCTTCAGGGAGTCGGCGTGGTCGGCGGCGACCGGCTCCATCCACACCGTCTGCCAGATGCCGGAGGAGGGGGTGTACCAGATGCCGCTCGGGTCCAGGCGCTGCTTGCCGACCGGCGGGTTCTCACCGTTCTTCGCGTCGGTCGGGTCGTAGACGCCGACGATCAGCTCCTGGGTCTTTCCGGGCTTCAGTGCGTCGGTGATGTCGGCGCTGAACTTGTCGTAACCGCCCTTGTGCGCGGCCACCTTGGTGCCGTTGACGTACACCTCGGCCTGCCAGTCGACGGCCCCGAAGTTCAGCTGGAGCCGCTTGCCGCTGCCCACCTGCCAGCCGGGCGGCACCGTGAACGTACGGCGGTACCACATCCGGTCCTCGTGCCGCTCGATGCCCGAGAGCTGCGACTCGACCGGGTAGGGCACCAGGATCTTCTCGCCCAGCTTCTTGCCGACGGGCGGCCGCTCGCCGGCCTTGGCGGCGGCGAACTGCCAGGAGCCGTTGAGGTTGCGCCAGGCGTCGCGCGTCAGCTGCGGGCGCGGGTACTCGGGATGCGCGTTCTTCTCGCTCACCTCGTCGGCCCACTTGGTGCGCAGCTCGTACGTGGACCTGTTCGCACCGCTGGACCAGAACCGGCCGATCCGCTCGCCGTCCGCGCGGGCCAGACCCGCCTCGCCGTCGTAGCGGACCTCGACGTCACCGCGCGCGGTACCGCTCTTGTTGCCGACGACCGGCTCCTTGAGCCCGACGAGCAGCGCCTTGGGGTCGGCCGGGTCCGCCTTCGCCGCGCCCAGCGGCCAGGTGCTGCCGCCGATGACCGCGTCGAGGTGGTCCGTCAGGCCGGCCGGCGGCGCGCCGAGCGCCTGCGGGAAGTCCAGCTTGAGGGTGCGGCCGTCGCCGAGGACGGTGGCGGCGGTCGCACCGTCGTAGTCGAAGCCGTCGGGCAGCCGGAACGCCGACTGCGGGACGGCGGCCTTGCTGCCGCCGGGCGGCGTCCAGCGCAGGTGCAGATTGGACCCGCCGTAGTGCTCGAAGTACTCGACCTTGATGTCGTACGCCTTGCCCGCGGTCAGCTCGACCGGCCGGGACGTCTGCTCCCTGTCCCAGTCGTCCACCCAGTGGTCGATGGCGATCTTGCCGTCGATCCACAGGCGGAAGCCGTTGTCGGCGGAGACGGAGAACGTGGTCGGACCGGTCTTCGCGGGGACGATCTTCCCGGTCCAGCGGACGCTGACGTCGTCCTGCTGCCCGGTCGCGTACCCGAGCCGGGGCTCGAGGTTGTCGAAGTCGAGGTCGGGGTCGACTCCGGTGGCCTTCAGCTGATGGAAGTCGAAGGCCCCGGGCGCGGATTGGGTGTAGTACTCGCCCTTGAGGCCGTGGACGGCGTCGGACCGTGGCTCGTCTGCCGCGGTGGCGGACGGTGCGGCGGCGAGTCCGGCGGCGCCCAGCGTCGCCGCGAGCAGCAGCGTGAGTCTGTCTCTGAAGCGGTTGGTGAACCGTGTGGTGCGCACAAATCCTCCTAGTCGAGGAAGGGTGGCGGCTCGTTGCAGCATTCTGTACAACGTTGGAAGGAGCGGCAGTTGGCATGACAGCACGGCTCCCCGATCCTGTCCAGGTGCGGCACAGAAGCCGGGCGGGGAGCGTTGCGCACGCCGGACGGGGGAGTGTTGCGCGCACCGTCGATACCGAGGAGATCCCTTTGCGAGTGAGCCTGAAAGACGTCGCGGAACGCGCCGGTGTCTCGATCAAGACCGTCTCGAACGTGGTGAACAACTACCAGCACGTCACCCCGGGAATGCGGGCCCGGGTCCAGGCCGCCATCGACGAGCTGGGCTACCGGCCGAACATGACGGCACGTCACCTGCGCAAAGGCCGCACGGGCATCCTCGCGCTCGCCGTGCCCGAGCTCGGCAACCCGTACTTCGCGGAGCTCGCGGGCGCCGTCATCGACGTCGCCGCCGAGCACGACCTGACCGTGCTGCTCGACCACACCGGCGGCGAGCGCGAGCGGGAGATGCTGGTCAGCCAGGGTTTCCGGGCCGGCGTCATCGACGGCCTGATCCTCAGCCCGCTGGAGCTGGAAGTCGAGGACCTGCGCGGCCGCGAGGACGACGTCCCGCTGGTGCTGCTCGGCGAGCGTGAGTACGACCTGCCGTACGACCACATCGCGATCGACAACGTCGCGGCCGCCCGGACGGCCGTCCGCCACCTGCTAGGCCGCGGCCGCAACCGCATCGCCTACCTGGGAGCGCGTACCGACTCGGCGAACCGCCCCGCGCACCTGCGGCTCGCGGGCTGGCGGGAGGAGCTGACGGCGGCGGGCGTGCCCGCGCCGGACAGCCTGATCGGCCCGACCGGGGGCTGGGACCGGGGGGACGGGGCCGAGGCGATGGCGCGGATGCTGGACGCCGGCGTGCGGCCCGACGCGGTGTTCGCGTACAACGACCTGGTGGCCATCGGCGCGATGCGGGTGCTGCACGAGCGGGGGCTGCGGGTGCCGTGGGACGTGGCGGTGGTCGGCTTCGACGACATCGCCGAGGGGCGGTTCGGCGCCGTCAGCCTGACCACGGTCTCGCCGGACAAGCGGTCCATCGCCCGGCTGGCCGTCGAGTCGCTGCTGCGCACGCTGGAGAACCGCGCGGAGGCGCCCGCGGGGCGGGAGCTGGTCGCGGAATTCCGGCTGGTGGAGCGGGAGTCCACGCTGGGGCGCCGGTGAGCGAAGTCGCCACCGTGGAGGGGCGGTTGCGCACGTCGCGCGAACCGAGCCGACGCCCGGTATTTCGTACGCGGAGGGTTGTCAGCGTTCTTGCAACGATGTAAAACCCTCACCTGAGCCACCAGTTGCCCGCACGTTCCGAAGTCCCCGCGAGCGTTCCGCGCGCCGGGGCCGTGCCATTTGGGGACACCATGAAGCCGATCTCCTCCCGTCGCCGCACCTCCGCGAGAGCCCTGCTCGCCACCGGCCTCATCACGGGCCTCGCGCTCGTCTCCGGCTGCGCCAAGTCCGAGGACGACGCCGCGGCGGACAAGAAGCCCGCCGCGCAGGGCGGCTCCGGCGGGGCCGCCGCCGCGTCGGGCACCGGCGCCGGCGGCAGGACCTGCACCCTCGACACCTTCGGCGGCAAGAAGCTCGACCTGAAGAACGCCACCGTCGGCTTCTCCCAGTCCGAGAAGGAGGCGAACCCCTTCCGGATCGCCGAGACCGCCTCCCTCAAGGCCGAGGCGGAAAAGCGCGGCATCAAACTGCTCACGGCCAACGGCCAGTCGCAGTTCTCCAAGCAGATCAGCGACGTGCAGGACCTCATCGCCAAGGGCGCGGACCTGCTGGTCATCGCGCCGCTCAACTCCGACGGCTGGGAGCCCGTACTGAGCTCGGCGCGCGCCCGGCACATCCCCATCGTGACCGTCGACCGCAAGATCAACGGCACGGCCTGCAAGGACTACGTCAGCTTCATCGGCTCGGACTTCGTCGAGCAGGGCAGGCGCGCCGCCGACCGGATGATCGAGGCGACCGGCGGCAAGGGTGAGATCGCCATCCTGCTCGGCGCCGCGGGCAACAACGTCACCACCGAACGCACCAAGGGCTTCGAGCAGCGCGTCAAGGAGAAGGCCCCGGGCCTGAAGGTGGTCTTCCAGCAGACCGGCGAGTTCTCCCGCGAGAAGGGCCAGTCGGTCACCGAGCAGCTCATCCAGTCCAAGCCCGGTATCGACGGGATCTACGCCGAGAACGACGAGATGGGCCTCGGCGCGGTCAACGCGCTCAAGGGCGCCGGCAAGCAGCCCGGCGACGTCAAGATCGTCACCGTCGACGGCACGCGCAGCGCCGTCCAGGGCATCGTGGACGGCTGGATCGACGGCGTCATCGAGTCCAACCCGCGCTTCGGCCCGCTCGCCTTCCAGACCCTGGACGCCTTCACCAGGGGCGAGAAGGTACCGCAGGACATCGTCATCAAGGACAGCGCGTACACGAAGGACAACGCCAAGGCCGACCTCACGAAGGCGTACTGAGGTGCTGTCGGTCACCGGCATCAGCAAGACCTTCCCCGGCGTATTGGCGCTCGACAGCGTCGACTTCACCGCTCGCGCCGGGGAGGTGCACGCCCTCATCGGCGAGAACGGCGCGGGCAAGTCCACCCTCATCAAGGTCCTGACCGGCGTGTACCGGCCGGACCCGGGGGCGGGCACGATGACGTACAACGGCGCCGAGGCATCCTTCGCCACCCCGCTCGAAGCGCAGCACGCGGGCATCTCCACCATCTACCAGGAGGTCAACCTCGTCCCCCTGATGAGCGTGGCCCGCAATCTCTTCCTCGGCCGCGAGCCGCGCCACCGCCTCGGCCTGATCGACTTCCGCCGGATGCACCGCGCGGCGGACGAGGCCCTGCGCGAGCTGGGCGTACGCGTCGACGTCCGCCGCCCGCTGCGCGAACTCGGCGTCGGCGCCCAGCAGATGGTGGCCCTGGCCCGCGCGGTCTCGGTGGACGCGCGCGTCGTCATCATGGACGAGCCGACCTCCTCCCTCGAACCGCGCGAGGTGCGGACGCTGTTCGGTGTGATCCGCATGCTGCGCGAGCGCGGCATCGCCGTCGTCTACGTCAGCCACCGCCTGGAGGAGCTGTACGAGATCTGTGACGCGGTAACCGTGCTGCGCGATGGCAGGACCGTTCACACGGGCCCGATGGCCGGCCTGGACCGGCTCCGGCTGGTCTCCCTGATGCTGGGCCGCGAGACCGGCGAGGTACGCGAGGAGGGCCGCACCGAATTCACCGGCGCCCACCATGCCATGGACACCGAACCAGTGCTCTCTGCGCGTAACCTGACGGTACGTCATCACATCCGGAATGTCGGTGTTGACGTACGTCCCGGTGAGGTCGTCGGCCTCGGCGGGCTGCTCGGCTCCGGCCGCAGCGAGACCGCGAAGGCGATCGCCGGCGCGCTGCCCCTGGACTCCGGGACCGTCGTGGTGGCGGGCGCCCCCGTCCGCACCGGCTCCTCACCCGCCGCGATCCGCGCCGGCATCAGCCTGCTGCCCGAGGACCGCAAGGCCGAGGGCATCGTGCCGGGCCTGTCGGTGCGGGAGAACATCGCGCTCGCGGCCCTGCCCCGGCTGTCCCGGTTCGGCCTGGTCGACGAGGCCCGGATCGACCGCATCGTCGACACCTTCGTCCAGCGGCTGCGCATCAAGGCGGCGGGGCCGCACCAGAAGGTCGGCGAACTCTCCGGCGGCAACCAGCAGAAGGTACTGCTCGCCCGCTGGCTCGCCATGCACCCGAAGGTACTGCTCCTCGACGAGCCGACCCGCGGCATCGACGTCGGTGCCAAGGCCGAAGTGCAACGGCTGATCGACGAGCTCGCCGCCGACGGCCTCGGCGTCCTGCTGATCTCCTCCGACACGGAGGAGCTGATCGAGGGCTCCGACCGGATCGTCGTCCTCAAGGACGGCGCCGTCGTCGAGGAGCTGACCGGCGAAGCGGTCACCGCCGACCGTCTGCTGCGGGCCATCGCGGCCGCGCCCGTGGGAGGCCCCGCATGACCCAACTGACCCTGGGCCGGGCCACCGCCGACCGCGACCGGCTCCGCCGCCGCCTCCAGGACTACGGCGTCTACCTGGGCGTCGCCGTACTCCTCCTGGTCAACGTGGCCTTCACCCCGCACTTCCTCTCCGCCGAGAACTTCCGCACCCAGGCCGTGCAGGTCGCGCCGGTACTGATCGTGGCGCTCGGCATGGCGCTGGCCATCGGCACCGAGGGCGTCGACCTGTCGGTCGGCTCGGTGATGGCCCTGGCCACCTCGCTCGTCTCGCTCTACCTCGGATACGGGCCGTGGACCGCGCTGCTCGTCGCGGTGGCCGGCGGCCTCGTCGTCGGCCTCGCGAACGGCTCGCTCATCGCCTTCGTCGGGGTGCAGCCGATCGTCGCCACGCTCGCCCTGATGGTGGCCGGGCGCGGCCTCGCGCTCGTCCTGCTGCCCCAGCTCAAGCAGGTGCACGATCCCGGTATGGCGGCCCTCGGCTCCGGTGCCGTACTCGGCATCCCCTACCTGGTGCTGATCGCCGCGGCCCTCGCGCTGCTCACCGCCTTCGTGGTGCGCCGCACGACCTTCGGCCGGCAGCTGCTCGCGATCGGCGACAGCCGCCCGGCCGCGCGCCTGGCGGGCCTGCCGGTACGCCGCGTACTGATCCTCGTCTACGCCGCCTCCGGGGCGCTGGCCGCGGTCGCCGGCGTGCTGGCCACGGCCCGGCTCACCGCGAGCGACCCCACCTCGCTCGGCACCCTGATGGAGCTGTCCGCGATCACCGCCGTGGTCGTCGGCGGCACCCCGCTCAGCGGCGGCCGCGTGCGCATCGGCGGCACCGTCGCCGGCGCCGTCCTGATCCAGCTGCTGACCGCCACACTCATCAAGCACGACCTGCCGCCGTCGTGGACCCAGATCGCCCAGGCCGTGGTGATCGTCCTCGCGGTCTACGCGGCCAGGGAACGGGGGAAGCGATGACCACCGCCGATGTCCGCGATCCGGTGCCGCGGGCGGCCGGGCCCGAGGAGGCGGCGGTCGATGCGCCGCGGCCCGCCGAGCGGCTGAGCGCGCTCGCCCAGCAGCACGGCGCGCTGGTGACCCTGGTACTGGCGGTGATCGCCGCGGCCCTCACCTTCGAACCCTTCCTGACGGCCGACAACCTCCAGAACATGGCCCTGTCCTCCGCGTTCCTCGCGGTCGTGGCGCTCGGCATGACGTTCGTGATCGTCACCGGCGGCATCGACCTGTCGGTGGGTTCGCTGTTCGCGCTCGGCGGCGTGCTCGCGGCGTGGGGCTCGCAGTACGGGACGGCGGTGGCGCTGCTGCTCCCGCTCGCCGTCTGCGGCCTCATCGGCCTGCTCAACGGCGTGTTGATCGCCCGCTCCCGGCTCGCCCCGTTCATCGTGACGCTCGCCGCGATGCTGGGCGCGCGCGGCCTGCTGCTCGCCGTCACGGACGAGGGATCGCAGACGTACCTCGTCGACAAGGGCACGTTCTTCGCGACGCTCGGGCAGGGCAGGCTGCTCGGGGTGGGCGTGCCGGTGTGGATCGCGCTGGTGCTGTTCGCGGCCGGCGCGCTGGTGCTCCGCCGCACCCGTTTCGGCCAGTACGTCTACGCGGTCGGCGGCAATGAGGACGCGGCGGCGCTGATGGGTGCGCCGGTCGCCCGGACGAAGATCACGGTGTACACGCTGTCCGGGCTGTGCGCCGGGCTCGCCGGGGCGCTGAACGCGGCCTGGCTGGTCTCCGGTGTCACGATCCTCGGCTCCGGCATGGAGCTGGAGGCGATCTCCGCGGTCGTCATCGGCGGCACGCTGCTGACCGGCGGCTCCGGCTTCCTCAGCGGCTCGCTGGTCGGCGTCCTCCTGCTGAAGGTCATCCAGAACGTCATCAACCAGATCGGCTCCCTGGACTCCGCCTACCAGCAGGTGGTCAGCGGTGCGTTCCTCGCGGTGGTCGTGATCGCCCAGACGTGGCTGGGGCGGCGGGGACGACGCACCTAACGCCCCCTGAACGGGGCTCAGTCCGCGGGCTCCGTCCGGCCCAGGAGCTGGAGCAGCGTGCGGAAGGCGGCCGACATGTCCACGGCCCCCGGGTCCAGCAGCCACTGGAACTGCATCCCGTCCATCACGGCGATCAGCAGCGGCGCCGCCTCCTCCGGCGTCCGGCCGCCGGGGAGCCGGTCGCCGAACTCCGCGCGCAGCGAGGCGGCCGCCGACTCGCGCACGGTCGCGTAGCGGTGGGCGAAGAACTCGCGCGCCGGGTGGTCCTCCCCGGTGACGCTCTCGCCGAGCAGCGCGGAGAAGGTCTGCACGATGCCCGGGCGCATGGCGTTGTACTCGACGAGCGAGGCGTACAGGTCCAGCGGCCAGGGCTCGCCGTGCCGCGGGGAGCCGCCGCCGGTGTCCCACGCGTCCCGTGCCTCCAGCACGGCGACGAGCAGCGCCTCCTTGGTCGGGAAGTGGTGCAGCAGACCCTGCTGGGTGATGCCGACCCGCTCGGCGACCGCGCTCAGTGAGGCGCCCCGGTAACCGCGCTCGGCGATCACCTCCAGCGCCGCCCGGAGGATCTCCGCGCGGCGGTCCGCACCGCGCACGGCCCGTCCCCGCCGCGCTTCCCGTTCGTCCGCCACGGACCGATCATTCGCTGCCACGGGCCGAGCCTAAACGACGAAACGGTCCGAACCCTTGAAGGTAACGAAGAGATTACGAAGCCTACCGCTTTACAGGTGACTGGGCCACGATGCTGCGAACCGCAGGGAGCCCGCCACGGGATGGCGTGATTCCTCCCTGCCTTCGAGCCGCTTTTTCACCTCAATGAGGAGGTACGGCAGTGGATCAGGCAGCTGTCCCCGCTCCGTCTTCGGCCACCACGTCCGACGGGCCCGCGAGCACCGACCCGGACGCGGAAAGAGCCCCGCGGGGCTTCGTACTCCGCCTGGGCCTCGCGAACTTCGGCCTCTACAGCGCCCTGCTGACGCCCGTCATCGTCACCATGGCGCTGCGCGTCGCGGACGTCGCACCGCACAACAAGGAATCGGTACTGGGCCTCGTGCTCGGTATCGGCGCGGTCCTCGCAGTGATCGCCAACCCGCTCTTCGGCAGGCTCTCGGACCGCACCCGCTCGCGCTTCGGGCGGCGCCGCCCCTGGCTCGTCGGCGGCCTCCTCGGCGGCCTGCTGGGTCTGGCGGTGATCGCCTTCATCCCCGCCGTCCCCGCCCTCGTCATCGGCTGGGCCGTCGTCCAGACCTCCTTCAACGCCGTGTACGCGGCCCTCATGGCGACCATCCCCGACCAGGTGCCCGAAGCCGCCCGGGGCAGCGCCTCCGGCGCCGTCGGCACCGGCCTCACCGCCGCCGTGCTGGCCGGCTCGGGCATCGCCGCGCTCAGCTCCGACGCCCGCGTGATGTTCCTGCTGCCGGCCGTCCTGACCGTGGTACTGGTCGGCTGGTTCGTGTGGAAGCTGGACGACCGCGCGCCGGCTGATGCACCAGAGCCGTTCTCCGCCAAGGAGTTCCTCGGCAGCTTCGTCTTCGACCCGCGCCGCAGCCCGGACTTCGGCTGGGCCTGGCTCACCAAGTTCATTGTCATGTTCGGGTCAGTCGCGCCGATGACCTACCTGGCCTACTACCTGCCCTTCCGGATGGGCGTGAGCGCCGCCGCCACGGCGAGCACCGTCGCCGTCCTGGTCGCCGCCGGCTACGCCGTCCAGTCCGTCACCGCCGCGGCCGGCGGCCGCGTCTCCGACCGCTTCGGCCGCCGCAAGCCCTTCGTCATTTCTTCCGGCCTCGTCGTTGCCGCGGGCCTGGCGCTGCTCGCCTTCGCCCCGGACCTCACCTGGATCATCGTCGCCCAGTGCGTCATGAGCGTCGGCGGCGGGCTCTTCTACGCCGTCGACATGGCGCTGATCACCCACGTCCTGCCCGACCCCGACAACGCCGCCAAGGACCTCGGCGTCGTCAACATCGCCAACGCGCTGCCGCAGTCCCTGATGCCGATGATCGCGCCCTTCCTCCTGGCGATCGGCGGGGGAGGGAACTACCCCCTGCTGTTCGGCGTGGCCGCGGCCGCCGCGCTCGTCGGCTCGGTGCTCGTCACCCGCATCAAGGGCGCACGATGAGCCGGCCCGCACCCGCCACGCCCTCCCCGCGCACCAAGGAGACACGCATGACGCCCTCGTACCCCACATACGACGCGACCATCGAGGACGCGCTCGGCAAGCTGGACCTCGACGCCAAGACCCGGCTGCTGGCGGGCCGCAGCATGTGGGCGCTGCCCGCGCTCCCGGAGATCGGCCTGCGGTCCCTGGTCATGTCCGACGGCCCCATCGGCGTGCGCGGCGTGCGCTGGACCGCGGACGACCCCTCCGTCGCCCTGCCCAGCCCCACCGCGCTCGCCGCGACCTGGGATCCCCAACTGGCCCGCCGCGCCGGGCACCTGCTCGCCCAGGAGGCCCGCCGCAAGGGCGTACACGTCCTCCTCGCCCCGACCGTCAACCTGCACCGCTCCCCGCTCGGCGGCCGCCACTTCGAGTGCTACTCGGAGGACCCGCACCTCACCGGCGCGATCGGCACCGGATACGTCACCGGAGTACAGGAGGGCGGCGTCGGCACCACCGTCAAGCACTTCGTCGCCAACGACGCCGAGACCGAGCGCTTCACCGTCAACAACACCGTCGCCCCGCGACCGCTGCGCGAGCTCTACCTCGCACCGTTCGAGACGATCGTCAAGAACGCCCACCCCTGGGGCATCATGGCCGCCTACAACTCCGTCAACGGCGCCACCATGACCGAGCACCGCTACCTCCAGAACGAAGTGCTGCGCGGCGAATGGGGCTTCGACGGCTTCATCGTCTCCGACTGGATGGCCGCCCGCTCCACCAAGGGCGCGATCGAAGGCGGCCTCGACGTCGCCATGCCCGGCCCGAAGACCGTGTACGGCCCGGCGCTGGCCGCCGCCGTCCGAGCGGGCGAGGTCGACGAAGCCCTCGTCGACGACGCGGTACGCAACGTCCTGCGGCTCGCCGCCCGCGTCGGGGCCCTCGACGGCGTGCCGCCCGCCGTCGCCCCCGCCGACCTCCCGGCCACCGTCGACGGCGCAGCGCTGGCCCGCGAGATCGCCCGCCGCGCCTTCGTCCTCGTACGCAACGAGAACGGCATCCTGCCCCTCGGGCCCGCGCGGGCCGGCACCGTCGCCCTCATCGGCGCCGCGGCCCGCGACGCCCGCGTCCTCGGCGGCGGCTCGGCCCAGGTCTTCCCCGACCACATCGTCTCCCCGCTGGACGGCCTGCGCGCCGCGCTGCCCGAAGGGGACCTCACCTACTGCGTCGGCGCCGACCCTAGTGATGAACTCGCCGCCGCAGGTGGGGAGTTCACGCTGCGCGCCGTCTGCCGGGACCGGGGCGGGCGGGTGCTGGGGGAGACCCCGTTGCCCAGCGGCGCGGTCCAGTGGCACGGCGACGACCTGCCCGCCGGCGTCACCCACGAGGAGCTGCACACCGTCGAGATCACCGGCACCTTCACCCCGCGCGAGAGCGGCGCGCACCGCTTCGGCACCAAGGGCATCGGCGGCTTCCGGCTCACCGTCGGGGACCGGGCGCTTTACGACGGCGTCGAGGCTCCCGACCACGAGGACCCGTTCGAGGCGTTCTTCGGCGCGCCCGTGGAGCGCGGCCAGGTGGAGCTCACCGCGGGCGAGCCGGTCGAGGTCGCCCTCCGCCACACCGTCCCCGACCTGCCGGACGCGCCGGTCCGGGCCGTCGGCTTCGCCCTCGTCCACCGCGAGCCCCGGCGCGACGCCGAGGAGCTCATCGAGGAGGCCGTGGCCGCCGCGCGAGCGGCCGATACGGCGGTCGTCGTGGTCGCCACCACCGAGCGGGTGGAGAGCGAGGGCTTCGACCGCACGGACCTCGGGCTGCCGGGCCGCCAGGACGAGCTGGTCCGGCGGGTCGCCGCGGTCAACCCCCGCACCGTCGTGGTCGTCAACTCCGGCTCCCCCGTGGAGCTGCCGTGGCGGAACGAGGTGGCCGCGGTACTGCTCAGCTGGTTCCCCGGCCAGGAGGCCGGCGCGGCCCTCGCGGACGTCCTCCTCGGCGCCGAGGAGCCGGGCGGGCGGCTGCCCACCACCTGGCCCGCCCGGCTGGCCGAGGCGCCCGTCACCCGCGTCACACCGGAGAACGGTGAACTCCCTTACTCGGAGGGCATGTTCATCGGCTACCGCGCCTGGCAGCGGGCCGGCACCGAGCCCGCGTACTGCTTTGGGCACGGCCTCGGCTACACCGACTGGGAGTACGAGACGGTCACATACACGCCCGCACTGGACGGCAACGCCGAGGACGAGGACGCACTGGGCACACTCACCGTGCGCGTGCGCAACGCCGGTGAGCGTCCCGGCCGCGAGGTGGTCCAGGTCTACCTCGCCACCCCGGAAGCCGACACCGACGCGGACACCGCCGACCGTCCGGCCCGCCGCCTCGCGGGCTTCGCCGCCGTCGCGGCGGCTCCCGGCGGCACGGCCGAGGTGCGCGTCACCGTCCCCCGCCGCGCCGCCGAGATCTGGGACGAGCAGGCGTACGACCGGCGGCTGGTCCCCGGCACGTACACCGCCGAGATCGGCCGCTCGCTGAACGATGTACGGCTGCGGACCCGGGTACCGGCCGGGGCCGGCGGCTAGCCGGTCACCGCGCGGCCGTTTCCCGCGCGGCACGCGGCACGGGCAGTTCGAACCAGACTGCCTTGCCGCGGCCCGCGGGGACGCTGCCCCAGCACAGGGCCAGCGCGTCCACGAGGCGCAGGCCACGTCCGCCCTCCGCGTCGGTGTCCGCGCTCACCAGTACGGGGAGGGCCCGGTGGCTGTCCAGGACTTCGCAGCGCAGCAGTCCCGGACGCAGGAACAGCCGCAGCCTCGCCGGACCGGGAGCGTGCTGCTGCACGTTCGTGGCCAGCTCGTTCATCAGGAGTACGGCGCTGTCGGCCGCTTCGGTGAGCCCGCTCGCGGCCAGCCAGCCGCGGACGGCCCGCCGGGTCTGGGCCAGCTCTTCGGCATCGGCGGCGATCGTGGCACTGAGATAGGCGGTGGGCGGACCGAGTTCGGCGGGCGTGCAGACGTGCATGTGCATCGTTGTCCTTCCGGTCGGCCCTACTGTGCACCGACCGGCCCCACGTACGCACGGGTATGCATCGTCGTGCGCATACGTGTCGCGGGATGTGTCCCCGCTGTAGGTGTTCGGCAATCGACTCCGATCACAAGCAGTGCAGCAGCTGTCAAGGCCATAGCCAAAAGAGGGAATTCAGCGGGCTTCGGAGAGTGCCGCAGGCGCTTTCTCTCTAATGTCCGGAGCGAGCAGGGCAAGGAATGTACCGGCCGGCGCGCGCCACGCCGACGACAGGGGGAGGCTGCCCGATGATCGAACACCACGGCACGACCGGCCGGATCATTCCCGTGGAGCGGCTGCAGCCGGGCGACCACTCGTGCATGGACGTCACCGACAGAGCGAACCGCTGGCAGGTGCTGGCCGCCTTCACCCGGACCGGACTGGCCCGCGGGGAGAAGGTGATGCTCCTGCTCGACCCGAGCGACCTGAACGACGACGACGCCGTGGCGTGCCTGGACGGTGGCACCGGACATACGGAAGCGGCGGTGCGGAGCGGGCAGTTGGTGCTCGACCGCAACACGCCCGTCTACCTCCCGGACGGCCGCTTCTCCAAGGAGCGCCAGGTCCGCACCTTCGCCGCCGAGGCCGAACGGGCCCGGGAGGCCGGCTATCCCCGGCTGCGCGGCGCCGGCGACATGGGCTGGGCACCGCGCGCCGGAGTCGCCGACGACGAGGTGATCGACTACGAGGCGTCCGTGGCGGGGCTGTTCGCCGACGGGTACGTCACCGGGCTCTGCTGGTACGACCGGCAGCGGTGCGGCGACGATCTGGTGGCCGCGACGCGCAGGGTCCATCCGCTCCAGGTCATGGACTGTCTGGGGGCGCTGGAGGTGACCCGGGCCCCGGGCGGCGCGCGGATCGCCGGCTCGGCGGAGCTGGGCACGCGCGTGGAGTTCACCAGGGCTCTGCACCAGGCCCTGGGCCCGCGGCCGGGCCGTGGCCCTTTCCGGTACGAGCTGGACCTGACCGACCTGGCGTACCTGGAGGCGTACTGCGCCTGGCAGCTGCTGGATCTTGTCGCCGGGCTGCCGCGGGAGGACACGGCCGTCGTCCGGTGCGGCCCGATGCCGGAGACGGCCCTGCGCGGCCTCGGCTCCGCCGACGTACCGCAGCTGGAGCTGCGCGTGACGGGCGCCGGGGACACGGCGGAGACGGCGGAGGGGGAGGACGTGGCATGACCGGGGACCGGCTGCTGGAACTGGACTTCACAGGCCCCGACCTGCCCCTGGCGCGGGTCACGCTCGCCGCGACGCTGCACCGCGCCGGAGTGCCCGGTCCGGTGCGGGACGCCCTCGCGCAGGCGGTGCTGGAGGCCATGGCCAACGCGGTTCTGCACGGTGGGGGCGCGGGGCGGCTGACCGTGGACTCGGCGGACGGCGAGGTGCGGTGCGAGGTCGTCGACTCGGGCCCCGGCCCCTCCGCGGTGGTACCCGCGCCGGAATTCCGTCCCCCGGACCCGCGCGCGCCGGGCACCCGGCAGGAGCCGGCGACCGGGCGCGGCCACGGCCTGCTCATCGCCGAGGCGCTCACCGACCGCATCGAAGTGCATCCCGGCCCCGGGGACCGCGGCACCACCGTCGTGCTGGCCGCCTCGCTGCGCACGGCCGTCCCCGAGCCGGGAGCCGCGCAACCGTAGATCGTCCGGAGGGTTCCTCCCGAGGCGGCGGGCCGCTAGAGTCGCGCCACCCCTACTGCACGGAGATTCAGTAGAGGGGTGTCGCAACCGTGCCGCAACCCGCATCCCCAGGAGCCCCCTTGGCGACCACACCGGTTCGCGTCCGCAGGCATCAGTGGATCCCGCTCGCCGACGGCACCCGGCTCGCCGCGCGCGTATGGCTGCCCGAGAGCGCCACCGCCGAGCCCGTGCCCGCCGTGCTGGAGTACATCCCGTACCGCAAGAACGACGCGACCGCGGCGCGTGACAACAGCCTGCACGCCCGCTTCGCACAGGCCGGTTACGCCGCCGTACGCGTCGACCTGCGCGGCAGCGGCGACTCCGACGGGCTGCTGCTCGACGAGTACGCGCAGCAGGAGCTCACGGACGGCGTCGAGGTCATCGACTGGCTGGCCCGGCAGCCCTGGTGCGACGGCAGCGTCGGCATGATCGGCAAGTCCTGGGGCGGCTTCAACGGACTGCAGATCGCGGCGCTCCGCCCGCCCGCGCTCAAGGCCGTCGTCACGGTCTGCTCGACGGACGACCGGTACGCCGACGACGTGCACTACACGGGCGGTTCGCTGCTCGCCTCCGAGATGCTGCCCTGGGCGTCGACGATGCTCGCCTACAACGCACGCCCCGCCGACCCGGCCGTGGTGGGGGAGGGCTGGCGCGAGCAGTGGCGGCAGCGGCTGGAGAAGACACCCGCGTACGTCGAGGAGTGGCTCACCCACCAGACCCGCGACGCGTACTGGCGGCACGGCTCCGTGTGCGAGGACTACACCGCGATCCAGACGCCGGTGCTGGCGGTGGGCGGCTGGTACGACCCGTACTGCGGGGCCGTACTGCGGCTCCTCGAAGGGCTCGACGCGCCGGTGCGCGGGCTGATCGGCCCCTGGGCGCACACCTACCCGCATCAGGCGGAGCCCGGCCCCGCCATCGACTTCCACACCGAAGTGGTGCGCTGGTTCGACCAGTGGCTGCGCGGCCGGGACACCGGCGTCGGGGACGATCCGGCGCTCCGCGTGTGGATGCCCGACTGGGCGGCGCCCGGCACCGACCGCGAGCGGCGGACCGGCCGCTGGGTCGCCGAGGACGAGTGGCCCTCGGCCCGTATCGAGGAGCGGGCACTGCCGCTCACCGAAGGGCTGCCCGCACGGCTGGACAGTACCCGTGTCATTGGCCTCACCGGCGGCAGCTGGCTCCAATTCGGTGACGCAGCAGGGCAGTTCGGCCCGCAGGGCGCCGACGACGGGCTCTCGCACACCTTCACCACCGCACCGCTGGACGTACGCACCGAGATCCTCGGCGTGCCCACCGTCGCCCTGCGGGTGACCGCCGACCGGCCCGCCGCCCAGCTCGCCGTGCGCCTCACCGACGTGGCCCCCGACGGAAGTTCCCGGCTGATCACCCGCGGCCTGCTCAACCTCACCCACCGGGAGGGACACGAGACGCCACTCCCGCTGGAACCCGGGCGGGCGTACGACGTCACCGTGCCACTGCCGGCCACCGCGCACGCCTTCGCGCCCGGGCACCGCATCCGGGTCGCCGTCTCCGCCGCGTACTGGCCGCTGGCCTGGCCGTCACCCGAGCCCGTCACCGTCACCCTGGAAGCGGACGGCCGGGCCGAACTGCGGCTCCCCGTACGCCCGGAGCGCGCCGAGGACGCCAAGCTGCGCCCGTACGTGCCACCGCTGCCCGACCTCCCGGCGCCGCTGCGCCAGACGCCCGGTACCTCCTCGCGACGCATCGAACACGATCCGGTGTCCGGCACCACCGTCGTCACACTGACCATCGACGACGGGGAGTTCCACGACCTCGCCGACGGCGGATGGCGGCGCACCGGCTCCCTCGACCGCTTCACGCTCACCGAGGGCGACCCGCACTCCGCGCTCGTCGAGTGCGAGCGCACCGAGGAGGTGGGCCGCGGCGACTGGCGCACCCGGGTCGTCACCTGCAGCCGGATGACCGCGGACGCCACGTCCTTCGCCGTCAGCAACACCGTCACCGCTTACGAAGGGGAAGAGCGCGTGTACCACCGCACCAAGGACTGTGTGATACCGCGCCGGGGGGTGTGAGCATGCGCAGACGCACGCTCCTCACCGGCTCGCTCGCCGCCGTGGCCGCCGCCGGCGTCGCAACGGCCACCCGTTCGGTGGCCGGCACCGGGCCCGTCATCACGGTCGGCTCCAAGCAGTTCACCGAGTCCTGGGTGATGGGGGAGCTGTACGCGCAGGTGCTCACCGCGCGCGGCTTCCAGGTCGTGCTCAAATCCAACATCGGCAGCGCCGACATCATCGACCGGGCGATCCGCGCCCGCCAGATCGACCTGTATCCCGAGTACACGGGCGTCATCCTGCAGACCTTCGCACAGCCGGAGCACATGCCGACGACCGCCGCCGGCACCTTCCGCGCGGCCAGGGAGTACGAGGAGGGCCGCGGCCTCACCCTCCTGCGCGCCACACCGTTCCAGAACCGCAACGCCGTCGCCGTGCGGACGGCGGACGCCCGCAAACACGGCCTGAAGACCGTCGGCGACCTGAAACGCCTGGGGAAGATCTCCTACGCCGAGTACCCGGACAACATCACCGGCCCGCTCGGCTACGACGCGATCGTCAAGGCGTACGGACTGCGCGAGATGAAAGTGCGGCCGCTCAACATCGGCCTCCAGTACCCGGCGCTGAAGAACGGCGACGTGGACGCCGCCGACGTCTTCACCACCGACCCGCAGCTGCGCCGCTACGACTTCACCATCCTCGACGACGACCAGCACATCTTCGGTTTCCAGAACGTCGCGCCGGTCGTCCGCCGCCCGCTCGTCGAGGAGCACGGCAGCCGGCTGACCGACCCGCTGGACGAGGTCGACGCGCTGCTCACCGAGGAAGCGATGCAGGCGCTCAACGAAGCGGCCGCGATCCTGCGCCTGAGCCCGGCGAAGGTCGCCGACCGTTTCCTGCGCGCCAACGGCCTCAAGTGACAGCTGCGCCAATGGCCTCAAGTGACAGCTGCGACAACGGCCTCACGTAGCAAAGGGGATTCCTGGATGAACAGCGCCGCCGACATCGTCTTCGACGAGGCGACCAAGACCTACCCCGGCTCCGGCCGGCCCGCGCTCGACGCGCTCTCCCTGACCGTCCCGGCGGGCGAGATCTGCGTCCTGCTCGGCTCCTCCGGCTGCGGCAAGACCACAGCCCTGACCCTCGTCAACCGGCTCACCGAGCTGACCGGCGGCGACATCCGCATCGACGGCACGAGCATCCGCGAGCAGGACGTCATCGCACTGCGCCGCGGCATCGGCTACGTCATCCAGCAGGCGGGTCTCTTCCCGCACCTCACCATCGCCCAGAACGTGGCGACCGTCCCGCAGGTACTCGGCTGGGACAGGCCGCGCATCGAGGAGCGGGTACGCGAGCTGCTGGAGCTGGTAGGGCTGCCGCACGGCGAGTACGGCGACCGCTATCCGGCACAGCTCTCCGGCGGCCAGCAGCAGCGGGTCGGCATCGCGCGGGCACTGGCGGCGGACCCGCCGATCATGCTGATGGACGAGCCGTTCGGCGCGCTGGACCCGGTCACCCGCGAGCACATGCAGGACGAGTTCCTGCGGCTGCACGCACAGGTACGCAAGACCACGCTGTTCGTCAGCCACGACATCGACGAGGCGGTACGCATGGGCGACCGCATCGCCGTCCTCGCCGAGGGCGGCAGGCTGCTCCAGTACGACACCCCCGAGCGCATCCTGCACGCGCCCGCCGACGACTACGTGGCCCGCTTCGTCGGCGCCGACCGCGGCCTGAAGGCGCTCACCCTGCGCCGGCTGTCCGACCTGACACTGGAGCCGTACGGAGGCACTGCGGACGATACGGCCCTACGCGCCGACGACTCCCTTCGCACGGCACTCTCCGCCCTGCTCGCGGCGGGCACCGACCGGCTGCCGGTCACCGACGCGGCCGGACGCCCGCTCGGCACGGTCACCGTCGATCTCATCCGGGAGGCGGCATGACACCGATGGCCACAGGCCCGGTGATCCCGGACTTCGGCACGGTCAGCCCCTGCGTCCGCGACAACGGACTCTTCTGCGCGGACTGGTTCGCCGCGAACTGGTCGAGCGTCTTCTGGCCGGCGCTCGCCCAGCACGTCCGGCTCACCGTCATCGCGGTCGGCATCGGCTTCGCCCTGGCCTTCGCGCTGGCGCTGCTCGCGCACTTCCGGCGGTGGCTGGTGCGCCCGCTCGGCGGCCTGGCCTCGTTCCTGTACACGATCCCGCCGCTCGCCCTCTTCACCCTCCTCGTCCCGGTCACCGGCCTCTCCGTGCTGACCGCCGAGATCGCACTGGTCGCGTACACCCTGATGGTGCTGTTCAAGTCGACGCTGGCCGGACTCGCCGAGGTACCGGAGCACGTCCGCAGGGCGGGCCTCGGCATGGGACTCACCCGGCGCGAGATCCTCGTACGCATCGAACTCCCGCTGGCCCTGCCCGCCATCGTCAGCGGCCTTCGGGTCGCGACGGTCACGACCATCAGCGTGGTCGAGATCGCCGCGTTCATCATCGACCAGGGGCTGGGCTCGCCGATCATCCAGGGCCTGCAGTCACCGTTCAACACCCAGTTCATCGGTGCGGGACTGCTCGCCGTCGCGCTGGCCCTCGCCGCCGACGGGCTGATCGTACTGGCCGGCCGGCTGCTCACCCCCTGGGCGACGACGCGGAGGACCGTCTGATGCACACCTTCCTCGACTGCTTCGCCTTCATGGCGAGCCACTTCGGCCTGCTCCTGGACCGCACGGTCGACCATCTGCTGCTGTCCGCGGCCGCCGTCGCCGTGGCCCTCCTCCTCGCGCTGCCGCTGGGCGTGTGGCTCGGCCATCGCGGGCGCGGCTCGTTCCTCACCGTCAGCGTCTCCAACATCGGCCGCGCGCTGCCCTCCCTCGCCCTCATCGCGATCTTCCTGGGCCTCCTCGGCATCGGCTTCGTCAACGTCATGACGGCCCTCGTCGTCATGGCCGTGCCGCCCGCCCTCACGCACGCCTACCTGTCCGTCGAACAGATCGACCGCGACGTCGTACGTGCAGCCCGCGGCATGGGCCTCACCGAACGCCAGATCCTCACCCGCATCGAACTGCCGCTCGCCCTCCCCGTCCTCTTCACCGGCATCCGCATCGCCGCCGTGTACGTGATCTCCAGCGCGACGCTCGCCGCGGTCGCGGGCGGTGGCGGCCTCGGCGACATCATCCTCAACCAGGTCTCGTACGGCCTCTCCGGCGTCATCGCCGCGGCCCTCTGGGTAGCGGCCCTCGCCCTCGCGGCCGACGCGCTGTTCGGTTTGCTGGGCACGCGGATGTCAATCACGCGCACGGCATTGAGGCGGCAAGGCGGTCAGGCTCGCTCCCAGGACGATTCCTGTGTTCCCTGATGCCGGAATCCTCTGCTGACGGTCCAATGGCCCGACGCCGGTCAGGATTCCTACTACACGTCCCGTGCGAGCGAGGATCACCGCCGAGCCGGCTGACCCCGGGGGCGGCGTCGGCCCGAGCATAGTGATCAATTCAGGTGCCTGCGACTCCTGAACGGTGCAGTCCACCGCGGCCTGCATGGCGGAAATCGCGCCTCCCACCAGCCAGCCCACCACCCTGGCCCGGTCGCCCGGCTCCGGAACGCTCTCCTGAGGCTTGGCCACCCAGGGCCAGTCGGCCGACGAATGGAAGACCGCGATGGTCTGCGAATCGTTGCAACAGCGTAAGGACAGTACGACCGACTCGTCCGAGGGCAGCCCGACCCGGTACCGGGTGCCGTGCTGCGCCAGGTAGGCGGGAGCGACCCAGACGCCCGCACCGATCTGCAGGATATTTGCGACTCTGCGGAACGCTCCGTCTTCCCCGCTGGTGTGCAACGGACGGACCGCGCGCGCCGCAGTACGTGCACGGGCAGGGGCGATGATGTCGGAGAGCAGGACTCTGGCACCCGACAGCATGGCGATCAGCGCCGCGGCCGGCGAGACCCAGAAGCTCAGCCCCACAAGGGGCGCAAGACCGGCGAAGACGCCGGCTGTGACCAGGACGATGGGGGCGGCCTCACCTTTCATGTCGGCCGCCAGCTGTCTCGCCACGCTCAGTCGCATGTCTCCGCTTTCTTCGGACGTGGCTTGTATCTGTCGGTGAGGGTGCGAGCATGCACCATTCGGTCAATTCTTCTTGAACCGGCGCCCGGAGATATCGGTGATCAAACGCCGGGCGATTTCGGACAGGCCGTGTGCCAGGTTCGGTCCTTTCCTGCCCGTCACGGGCTCGATGACAGCGACCTCGGCGAGAACCTCGTCGAGACTCGGTGGGGCGTGGTCCTCGGGGATGTCCGGACGAGGCGGTGGGCCGGGCAGCGTGACGTCCGTTTGCCGGCTGCGGACGACAGCCGTGAATTCGGACAACAGAGCAGCCGCTGGGTCGTCTAGTCCGGTCCCGATGCGTTCCATGCCGACCGGAATCCGACCGGCGGCGTCCGCCGGTATCGTCCCTTGGTGGACGAGCTCCCCCCAGATGTAGACGGCATAGTCGCGTGGTGGCAGATCGGCAGCCTCCTTGAGGCGCACACCGGGAAGGAGCAGCTGCTCCCTCGCCTCCAGTTCCGCACGCAGACGCCCGATTTCGGAAATGAAGTCGGCTCCTCTGGCCGGGTCGACCAAGGGGACCAAGTGCTCGCCGATCAGTACTTGCAGGGCTTCGCTGCGCCGCTCTATGTGTTCCGCATCGGTACCACGCCGTTCTGCAACCGAGGTTCGCCCTTCGGATCGAGCGATGTCGGCCAGGTCACGCAGTACTTGGGTCTCGATGTCGGGAGAAGATGCCTTGCGGCCCCATGAGAGAGCCAAAAGAAGAGCACGTTCAGACACCGCGGTCGAATGTGTTATCTGCCGGACCGACTGCGCGGCTTCCCGAAGGCTGAGAGCTGCACTGTTCCAGTCCTCGACACCGGCATACAGCACCACGGCCTTCAACCAGTGCTCCGCGGCCTCCTGGGAGTCGTCCAGAGCAGTGCGAACAGCGGCCAATTGCGTGTGGGCGTGGGCTTGTTGGGAAACCAGCCCCGACTCCTCGTAGAGCGTCAGTGCCCGGCCCAATGGCTCACTGGCGGCGCTGGGGCTGCCGGCCAGCAGCAGGCTGCCGAGACGCGTCAGCGTGGCAGCTTCGCCCGCGCGGTCCTCGGCTGCGCGCTGCAGTACCGCAAGGCGGCGCAACGCCGGTTCCAGGTCCTCTGCGGCGACGGCCACCCCGTCCGCGAGCCTGGTATAGGCGCCCCAGGCCGCCACCTCGTAATCAGGGAGATCAGCCGCACGTGCGAGCTCGGCGGCCTCCAGGGCGCGGCCCAGTGCCTTGGCGGCGTCATCGGGGTCCTCGCTTTCGCGGAGGTCTGCGTTCACTGAGTTGAGCAGAGCCATCACTTGGGCTGATGGTGACTCCAGCTGCCGCCACAGTTCTCTGGCGGACAGCATGGCCTCGTCCGCGCGTGTCGACTCTCCGCGACGTCGATGGACGCTGCTGAGACCGTCCAGAGCGCGGGCCTGGTCGATGACGACCTCCGTGTCCCTCGAAATCTCCAGCGCTTTTCGAAAAAAATCTTCAGCGTTGGACAGATCGTCGCGGCCCAGCATCAAGCACCCTCGCTCCAGGGTGATGTTCCGGCGCAATTGCAGGGATTTGGCGACCGCATTCCGTTGTTCTGCTCTCTTGAGCCATTCTTCGGCCTGGTCGAGCCGTCCCCAGTGCCCGCAGGTCTGGGCGAGGGCAAGAAGCGCATCGGCCTGGTGACTCACCAGACCGTTTCTCTCGTACCAGCCGAGTGCCGTCTGCTCGTCCGCGAGGGCTCGCTCGAAGTCGCTCTCCTGGTTGTAGATCAGTCGCGCCCGCCCGATGAGGGTGAGTGCCATACGGACGCCACCGTCGGGGATGGTCCGGGCCAACTCCAGTGCTTCCTCGAAAATGCGGGCGGCTTCGGTCTGGTCGGTACCACCCTGACAGCTGAGCACGACGGCCCGCCCCCACAAGCCGTGCAAGCGCAGCGGCGCATAATCGGAATGCTGAATGATTTGCCAGGCTTCTTCCACCTGTTGGGCATACTCGGACGACCACATGTCTTCGCGGTTGAAGAGGGCCTGCTCGATGAGTATCTGAGCTCGGTCCTCGGGTGTGTCCGGCGGGCAGGTGCGCAGGGCCTCGGCATAGTGGTTTCGTGCGCTCTTCACGAGGCCCAATTCCATTTCAGACAGGGCGAGCGCGCGATGGAGCCGATAGTCCGGGTAACGGGCCAGCTCGTGCCGGCAGAGCTGGGCCATCGCGTCGTTGCGGAAGTTCCAGTGCTCGATGTAGGCCAGGGCCATGGTGGCCTCGACTGCCAGCTCGCGGACATCTCCGGCCACCGCGAGTCGGTGCAGTTCACGTAGCAGCTCCCGATCCAGCCTGCGCGCGTCGGGCTCCCGCCTGAAGTCACCCAGACTGGTGGCCAGAGCCCGCGCGCAGTGCGCCGAAGCCTGAGAGTCCTCATTGCGCAGCAACTGGTGGAAGAGGAGGGCGCGTGGCACCCGGAAACCGATCTGTCCGCCGGGCCGGACGTCGGTTTCCATAAGGGTCAATTGAGCCAGACGCGCCACGTGGTCAGCGATGGTGGCAGCGGCGTCACCGAGGTCGAGCTCGTCTCCGCGCGAGATATCCATCAGTTCGCTCAGCACGTCGATGGTGACGAAGGAGCGGAACGGCAGAGCGGCGCGCAGCAGGGCCAGCTCGGCGTCCGTACGAGAGGTCAGCAGAGTCTCGGCGGCGATCCTTTCTTCCAGGAAGACCGTCCGCTGCTGGTCCTCCAGCCGGGCGCGCAGCGTATGGACATTGACGGCCACCCCCTCGTCGGCCCATGAGAAGAGCCGGTCCAGGACCCAAGGATTGCCCCCGGCCACATCCCGGATGTCCGCCACCAATGCCTCCGGTATCCGAACTCGCCCGGCCAGGTCGGCCACCATCCGGTCAACGTCCTTCGGCGGCAGCGGCAACAGCTGGAGGACCGCGAAATCACGCATACAGTCGAGGTCCGGAATGTATCGTGTGGTGATGAGAATCTGATGGACGACATCGGACTGGGCCACCGCGTCGACCAGATCACGTAGCACACTGGCAGCGACCGGACGAAGTTTCGGCGCACCGTTCTCGAAGGCGATGGCGTGATCGGAGGTGAAGGCCGTCCCTGCCGCACCCACGGGGCGGTAGTTCCACTCGAACTCGTCGATCACAAAGAGCAGGTTGGGCTTACCCACTTCGTACGGCTCTTTGGCCACGGATTTGAGAAACCTTGCCATCCGCGACTTGAACGGGAGAGTAGCCGGACACGCCTCCAGTACCGTCTCCAACTCAATGTCTGTGCTGATGGCGTCGAACAGGGACGTCTCATCGAGATAGTCATGGAGGACCACCGGACGGTAGTCGTCGGCCAGCTGGTCCACCACCCGGCCCGCCAGCCACGTTTTGCCGATCCCGCCCATACCGTGCACCACCGTTCCCACCTTCCTGGAGCCACTGGCCCGGCCGCGATCCAGGCTGTCCAGCAAGGTCTGCATTTCCGTTCGGCGGTCGAAGACGAGTTGCGGTTCCGGGATCGGCAGGTCATTGCGCCTCGGCCGGAACCCCAGTCGCCTTCTTACAGCCACGTCGCGAAATGCCTCATGGCTCGGTAGCACAAGGGGGCCAGGCAGTCCGCTGCCCCGCACGAACATGCGAAGCAAGTGCCAGTGTGCCGCCCCGTGTTCCAGCAGTTGGCGGTACGTGAGCGCCAGACAGGCCACGGGTGAGAGCCCTTGGGCCAAGGACTGGTAGAACTTCGCCGTCGCCTCCACGGCGAACGCGTCCGGAACCTGCCGGCCCCAGCCGATCACGATCGGCGGGCCCGGGTCCCTCAGCGAGCGCTTGGGCGAGCGAGGGCACGACTCCCACCTCGGAGGCTTCGCCGGTACGGCAGCCGGAGAGGAAGATCAGCGTGGGACTGGTGAATTCCCAGGTGTCCCGGAGATCTTCCGAGCTCACCTCGACCGCCTTGCCGTCCGCGCCCATGGTGAGAAAACGGGGACCGCCTGTGCCGTGCCGGGCATGCCCGCTGATGTGTACGACGTCGAAATGGTCCGGGGCATAGTCGTGGAGGAGGTTGCTCAGACGGTCGAGGTTGCCGCTGACCTCGGTCCTGAACTGCCCTGCGTGTCGGCTCGTGGCGGCCCTGATCGCTCCTTCCTCCGCTTCGTAGGCCAGCCGGGCAGGCACGTCTTCGGGTGCGCAGGCCATGAAGAGGATGCGCAGGGCTCGCTGCTTCGGCCCGGTGGGCCAGGCGGCACCACCGACGAGCCGCACCGGGACCAAAGGAGGGGCTCCCGCGACGAGGAACCCCCGCCCGTTGTGCAGCAACTCCCACGGGAGGTGGTCCATCCAGACGTCCGCGGGAGCTTCGTTCCTGATCGCCAGCGTGATCAGGTCACGCAGGCCCTTGGACCGCTCTCGGTAGGCGGAGAGGCAGCGGTCATGGTCGATGAAGTCGTACAGGTTCCGCCCGAGCTTCTCCAGCAGTCGATTGCGTTGCTCTGGGTCGTCCGGTGGTATGGCGTAGTAATCGGTTTCGGCACGGTTCAACAAGCCCTTGACCTCGTCCGTGGATACCTCGGCGAGCGTCGGGGAGGCACCGTCGTCGTACTCATAGCGCAACCTGACCTGGCCGGCGCGCACCTGCCGGAGCGTCACTGTGACGCAGCCCTGACGCGTGTCTTTCACCGTTGTCGCCACCTCGGGTGTCAGGACGGCGCTTCGGGGTTCCCCTGCCGGGAGGATTCCTGCAGCAGATCAGCCAACTGTCCTACGGTTACCTGGTCGAGCAGAACGCGGCGATCACCATGGACGAGCACGACTTTCTCGATCGGTGTATCGGGTGCGTCCTTGTGCCGGCGATACCACTTCAGGACGAGGTCCGCCACGGTTGCGCTGCCGCTGAGGATTCCGGCCACCGTCGCGATCACCGTGAGCGTCACCGGCTCCCTCACCGGCCCGGCCTCTTCCGGATGGCTCAGTTCCACCGACAGGCCGTTGATGTCCGTCAGTTCCTCGGCGGCCCGCCCGGCGGCTTCGCCTTCGATCAGTAATTGGAGAGCCATCGCCGCCCCCATGGTCCATGCCTCAGAGGCCCCGCCGCACAGTAGGGCCATCCCGGATAACGTTAGCGTTCTGACTGTGGGAAGTCGATGCGCCACCTAGTCCGGAATGCTATGCATAATTGCGCAGAAATGTTTCTGTCGCCTCATGAGGTGCCTCATGAGGCACCGTTCTCGGCAGCATCATCAAGGGTATTCGTGGCGCTGGTAGTTCGGGGCGTCGTCCAATGCTGATCCGTAGAGGGAGCTTCCGTCGATGTCCTTGAGATAGCATTGCACGGATTCGTCGGCATACCATTCTTCCTCGTCAGGCGCGAGGTGGCTCGCCCGCAGAGTCTCCGGTCCCGAATATGCATCCAAGAAAGCGATAAATTCTTCGCTGCACTTATCGTCGGCGTCCGATTTGGCAGCTTTCCTGCCGGGGTATTGAGAGCCGCCAAGTGGCGGCAGGGTGGCGAAGAGTTCGTACTGGTGGGCCGTGTCGCAGTCCACTCGTTCCACGTAAGTGTCGTGCCAGATGACGCAGTCGCCGACGGATAGCTCGGTATGGGACACGACGGTGGCGAGGCTCTCCTCTTCAGGCGGCGTTGTGTCCGCTTCCGTTGTTTCCGGTTCCGTTGTCTCCGGCTCAGTTGTGTCCGGGACATAAGGAGAATATGAAGGCCCCGGCCCGTTTCCCTCGAATAAATCGAGTTTGACAGCCGTGATGCCTCCTCCGCCGAGGAGAAGAACGGTGACCAGCGCGACCAGTGCACGCCTGAGCCGGTGTCGCCGAGGGCGAGGAGTCGGTTCAGCTGAGTGGCTGGAGACCGCAGAGGGAGGTGAACCGGATGAGGGCTGAGGGGAAAAGGGCTCCTGTGGGGGAGAAGTCGGAGAATACGGGAGCTGATGCTCTCCAGGGCGGGGCGTGTACGGATCTCCGTGGTGTTCATGACTGTTCGAACTCATGCGGCGAGCATCCCAAGGAAGAGGTGGGATGAGTACCGTCGGCGTCGGAATGCGGGAATGCGGCACGGGCGGTTGTCCCGCATGCGGATCTTGCGAGACATTGGTCTATCGATGCCTGCCGGCGGACATGGGGGAGGCGACGGCATGGCGGAATTGGGGACAGCCGCATATGTGCAATGGGCGGAAAATCTGATCGAGGTGTTGAACGGCGCCCCGGCGGACGTCGATTGCCGTGAACTGACGGCGGAGCGCGCAGCGGCGCTGCAGGCTGCCCGCCAACTCGTGACAGAGGTGTCCGACCCGCTGACAGTGGGTGTGGTGGGTGAGTACAGCGCCGGGAAGACCTTGCTCATCGAGGCGCTCCTGGGCATGCCCGGCCTCCTTGCCGTCAGCGATGTGGCGACGACCGGAAATGTCACCGCCATCCACATCGCCCAGGCACCTGATGACGCATCCCGCCCCACGACAGTGGGCCGCGCTGTCACATACTGCACCCCCGCTGAGACGGCAGAACTCATGTCACACCTTCACCAAGAGCTCGTCAGGGTGGTGGGTCCGGAAAAGCTGAGTGATCAGGCTGTCTCCGAGCTGGCAGCGGCCCGTCCGTCGCGAGAAGGCTGGGCGGCGCTGACGACGTGGTGCAGCGAGCACGCCGGGAGCGTGCTGGGACCGGTCGCCGGCTCTCTCATGAAGGAGATCCAATCGCTGGACGCCGCGTATCAGAGCGGCGCGCAGCTGCTCGGTCGGCGATACCGCGTCTCGGACGAACAGGCGAAGCGCGCGATGACTCTGCCGGACGTGCAGCTTGCCCAGGCCGGGCGAGCGGGCGAAGCCCGCGCTGACGTGGGTGAGGGTGACTGGGTCCCCGACAAGGTGCTGGCCGATACGTCGCAGCTCATCCGGCGGGTGGAGCTTACGGTCCGCGTTCCGCCTCGGATCTGGGATTTGGGGGAAGAGGGTGGGCTCACGCTCGTGGACTCCGCCGGCCTCAATAGCCAAGAGTCCAGGCAGCGGGACCGGTTCCTGAGTATCCGTGAACTCCGCGACATTCACACCATCCTTGTTCTCATCAATGCCCAGCACGGGCCTGTGGGGAGCGAACAAGATTTCTTCGACATGCTCCGTGAGCCCACTGCGGACGGACGGCCGCAGCGTCCGGAGGAGATACTGCGGGAGTGTCTCCTCGTCGCGAGCGGTCGTTTCGACGAAATGCCTGTGGCCCCAGCAGCCTTGCATGCTGCTCTGGACAGCTCTGCTGCCCTGACGGAGCGCAAGCTGATGGGTCTCGCGGACATGGCGGTGCTGAACAAGCTGGTGAAGGCCGCTTATCGGCTACCGTTGGGCACTCAGGAAAAACAACTCGTGCTGGCCTCCGCAGTGGTGGGGCTGGACGTCATGGCCAGGGCGGGTATTCTCCGCCTGGACCAGGATTTCCGCGCTCGGCTGCGATTCGATCAGGCTCTGAACAGAGCAGCCCCCGTCGTCACCCTGTGGAAACAAGTGGCCGAACGTCTGGACGAAGACGATCACGGGACGCCGCTGGGTCGGGCGTTGGAGGAATTCGCCAAGGACGGCGGACTGGACTACCTGAGGGGCAGGCTCACCCGGCACGCCAGGATCCATGGCGGCCCCCTCAAACTGGACGCAGTGCGCCGACGTGCCGAGGCCGTGGACAGGCACCGGCTGTCTTTGATCACCATCGCCCGGGACTGTTCTCCCGAGATGGACGAGCTGCCTGTCCATGATGAGATACATGAGGCCCTCGGCCGCACTCGCCGATTGTTGGCGGACCTTCGGGAAAGCCTCGTGCTGCGCAGCGAATCCGCGCCGCGCGAGGCCGCGCGGAGGCGTATCGAGGCCGAGGCGGCCGGCCTGGTCGCTCGGTGGCCGCAGTGGAAACGCCTCTTCGGTGCGGTGGACCGGGACAAGCAGCTCATCACGGCACGGGAATCCGCAATAACCTCCGGCCTCGGCAGCATCGGTGAGCGCGCTGCGCGCAAAGCGCGTCAACTCGGCCTTACGGTGACCGATCAGGCAAGTCCCAAGACAGGCGGAACGGCTCTCCCTGGCGAGCCCGAAGAAATGCTTGAACAGTTTCGCGATTGTTATCGTGAACTCCTCCGGGTACTCAGGGGGCAGGTACTCGCCGAGTATGAACAACGGCTGGACCCTTACGCGGATTCGATGGATGAGCTCTACGAGCAGTGGGAAAGCCTGGCCGTGCGGCAACAGGGCGAGGCGAAGCCGGAATTCAATCAGCGGCTGGCGGAGCTCCTGGTCATCGTGGATGTCGATGAGTGGATCGAGCAATTTCGGCAGATCCCCGCGGTCGAGCCGAAGGCGGCCGACGCGGACGCGGCCTACCCCCTCCGCCTGGATCGAGCGCTGACCTGGCATCCGGAGATGCCGGACGGCCGGGACCCGTTGGAGCGGCACATTGTGCACGCGGTGCGTGTACGCCGAGAACTGGTATCCGCCCTGCTCTACCTGGTCTCGGGACATCTGGCCGCGGAGGAGAGGCGGATCGCCTCCACTGCGGACAAGTACATCGACGCGGCCGAGGACCTGATCAATGCCCCCGATACGCTCGAACTGCTTCGCTCGGGAACGGGCGGGACCGATGAGGCACCGCAGACAGCAATCCTGGAATTCGCCGCAAAGCTGGAGATGCTGTCCCCGCCGACGTCCGGTGCCCGCATGTCCCATCGACTGCGCCGCCGTACACAACGGCAGTCGTCCTGAGATGAGGAGCGAGGGTCATGGGCCTCCACGCGCGGTTCGTCTCATCAGACCCGTCTTGCGTGCCGGACGACGGGGGGAAGGGCTTCACTCTCACCGGCCCCCGGTCCGGCCTGCATCTTCCCGTACTGCAGCTTTCGCCGACCCCCGGGACCGGGGTTCTCGTCATGCGGACGGAGGTGGCCGCGCCACCTGCCCTCCCGGCGGAACTGCTGACCCCGCTGCGCGCGCAGTGGGCTGGAGCCGACGGCCGGGTGGTGACCGAGCCCACGACGGTGGACAGCGGTCAACCTATGGCGCTACCTGGTGAGCTCGGTGCGACCGAGCTGCCGTTGACGGTGCGTGTGCACTACCACGATCTGAGTGCGCTCACCGGGCGTCCGGTCCGCACTATCCGCAAAACGCTGGAAGTCACCATGACGTTGCACCTCGATTCACCACAGGACAGCGACGACGAGCAGCGCGGGGAAGCACGTCCGGCGACGGAGCCCGAAGGCAGGCGACAGGGCCTTGGCGGCACCGGGCCGGGAGGGAACTCTGCGGCAGCCGCCCCGACCGAGGCCGTGCCGGCGGGGCGAGTACCGCAGGGCGCCGCCCGGCACAAGGGTTTCGCGGCGGTGGACTTCGGAACGACCAACTCGACCCTGACCATCCACGACATGTGGCAGCTGGAACTCCGCCCGATGTCCCGGCACCAGGAGGCATGCCTGCGACGGGAGCTCGCCGGCGTGCTGGCCTCCCCACCACCAACTGGTGCGGAAGCCAAGCGCTGGCGGCAGCTGTTGCATGATGTGGCTCGTCAGCTGATGCCTGGAACGGCTGACGACAAGACTGCGGATCCGGGCGGTGCTCTGGCCGATGCGCTACGCGGAGGATACGGCGGGGACGCTTGGCTGCACCGGCTCTACACTGCCCTGGAGTTACGGCTGGCCGCTTACGGTGAACCGTTGCTGCAACAGGTGTCGCCGCTCCTCCACGCGTGCTACGACCGGGCCTTCGCCGAGTTGCCGTTGGATGTTCTCCGCCTTTTCCCGGCGGAGCTCGACCAAGTCGGCGGAGCCGAGATCGCCAGCCGGATCGAAGTGCTGAGCACCGAGCCCGAGCTGCGGGCCCGCATGGGAGAAGAACGCATCTCCGTCACGGGAACGGCAAACGGCACCCCACGTGCGTACCGGGGCCTCAAGCAACATCTCGGGCGTGACGAGCCGATGGCCGACCTGCCCGCCCGTGCGGACGGCAGCCCGACCACGGCCGACGACCTCATACGAGAGGGGCTCCGGTATCTGTTGGACCAGGGCGACGAATACATTGCCGCCAACCCCAAGAAGCTCCACCAAGGCAAGATTGATCATGTCGTGATGACCTATCCCACCATCGCGCCACCCGGAGTGCGGCGCCGCCTTCGCGATCTGGTCGGAGCGGGCGCGGACGGCCGGACCGGGCTGGGCGTGACTCTGGTGGACACCCAGTTCGATGAGGCGGTGGCCGCAGCGCTCTTCTTCATCATGCGGGATTTCGGCGGCGACTTCGCCGCCGGGGTCGAGTCGTTCCGGTCCAGGTGCCGCGTTCTGGCCGGGGGCGCAGCCTGGCAGCAGAACGCCCTGACCCTCGACATCGGCGGTGGCACCACCGATCTGGGGTTGATCAGCCTGCTCCTGAAGGACCGCACGCCGACTCCGGCACCGCGCGTGGATCCACGCTTCACCGGGCGGCTGTATGTCCTCACTCCCAAGCTGCTGGGATCCACCGGGCACCTCCAGCTCGGCGGTGATCTGATGACCTTGAAGCTTTTCCGCTGGTACAAGTCCGCGCTCGCGGATCATCTCCTCCAGAGCAAGGCGGACCGCTACGAGCGGGTGGTGGGCAGCCTGAAGAAGCCCTTCGCAGTGGACGGGCGCTACGTGCCCGGATCTCTACTGCATCAGGGGTTTGAATCCGACGATTATCCAAGCGACCTCGTGGACATGGTGCTTCCCACGCGGTGGGACGCCCTGCCCGCCGCGGAGCGGGGCAAGGCCGAGCAGACCTTCTGGATGCTGTGGCGGTTGGCCGAGGAAGCCAAGTACGAACTGGGAAGGGGGATTGAGGAGTACCTGGCGCCCCCCGACGAAGTGGCGGCGATCCTCGCCCGCACCGGTGCGGCCGACGAGCTCGGCAGCGACTGGTCGCCGCTGATGGACGCATCGGTGTTTGAAGAACTTCTCCGCCCCGTCGTCGATGAGATCATGGACCTCACCGTCGCGCTGGCCAAGGGGCTGGACGGCCGACAGCTGGACCGGATCTTCCTGACGGGCAAGAGCAGCCGCATGCCGCTCATCCGCCAGGCTCTGGTGGAACGGCTGAATGCCGAGGACGACGTGGTGTGGAACGCGGCCGGCATCGCGGTGGAAGAGCAGCAGTACGCCAAGCTGGCGACGTCCATCGGAGCCTGCTGGGGACATCACGTGAGGCGCTTCGCCCACACGGAGGGAACGGCCCGCAAGGTGCTGGAACGCGGGAGGTACGTACTCCGCATCGAGGTCGACAATCTCCGCTACTACCTGCCCTGCGACTTCGGTGCCACCTTCCAGCTGGCGGCGGGCCCCACCCCCACGGATTCCATGCTGACCTCCGGGACACGTCTGAGTCCCACCGGTCCGAGGGGCAACTGGGCGGTGCGCAGCGAGTGGGAGAGGCTTCCGCAGAGTTTGGTGGTGCACCGCGGTACGGGTACCGGATGGATCCAATGGGGCGCGTTCGACGCCGATGCCTGGGTCAAGCAGCACGAGCCGGGCTTCGAGCTGGACATGGAGCAGTGGGCGAATGAGGTGTCCTTCCAGGTCGAGGTGGATGCCGACCTCTTCCTGCAGGTTCACCTGTGCCGCGGCGAACCGCAATACGTGGTCGGAGGCGAGCAGTTCTGCCGGGTCGAGCTGCCCGACTCCACAGTTGGCGGCTGGGAGCCGATGCAGATCGTCGTGGACACACGGGTCGCGGGGGACCGGCCGGACACCGGCACCGTCGTCTTCGACCTGAAAGAGGACCCGCGGTGCGCGGAAGGTCGTCCAGAGGCCGGCCGGCCGGACCCGACAGCGGGAATCCGCTTCGATCAACTGTTCAGGACGGGCGAGGAGGAAGAGGCCGCGACGTTCTGGGGCGCCACGAGTGGCAGGCTGGGCGTCCCCTCTCTGGACGGTTGGCCGTTCTACCTGCGTTTCCCCAGAATCCCGGACCGTCGGGACGAACTCATCGACGTCGTTCCCGTGCCCGCACCGGTGCGCGGACAGCCGTGGCAGGACAAGGCGGAATACGTCGCCACTCTCGACGAGCGCGGGCACCTGGCAGTGCATCAGGCCCCCGTGCCGTACTGGGAAGCCCGGTCGATGGCGGACATGTGGCACAAGGCAGGATCAGTCCTTCGCGTGGAAATGGACGATGTACGCGCTCCGCGCTTCGCCGAGCGTGATCCCTTCAACGGGGCTCACTGACCTGCCGTGGACGCGCTGAGGAGGCTGTGTGCCGAGCGCGGGTCGTTGCTCGCTGTGACGGCACGCGCGCAGCTCACCGGTGTCCGCGCGGCACTGCATGAGCTGCTCGACACGCAAGGTGACGACCCGGGGGCCGCGTCCTGCCGCGAGGCACTGCATGAACTGGACGAACTGCTCGCACACCGGCGGGAGGAGCCCGGCGTCGCCCTCGCCGCGGAAACGCCCAAGAGCCGCGCCGGTGACGAGCTCGCGACGCTCGCCGGAGAGCTGGCGACAAGTGGGGAGGCGGCCGACTATCTCGGACCGCTGGCCGTGCCGGCCGCCGCCGACGTCGCGCGACTGTGGCGTTGGTTCCATCTGACCTTGTTGAGGCTGCCGAGGCCGTACGCCGACCGGTGGCGGGAGCGGGCCCGTGTCATGGGAGCGCGAGCCGGGTGTGCCGGGCGGGAGCGGTGGACCGAATGGCCCGCGCTGGAGGAGGAACATCTGCTGGTGCCACCGCTGCCAGAGCACGACGTCCCGGGACTGCGCATCGTCGGTGAGGGCCGGACGTCCGCTGTGCCGGCTCCCGCCGACAAGTACGCGGTACTGGCCCAGTGGGTCACGGGCCTGGCCGCCATGGACGAACAGCTGCACCACGGTCTGGAGAGCCTCACGCACCGAGGTCTATTGCCCTTGCAAGAGGCCGAGCACCGAAACGCCTATGTGCGCGAACTCAACGGTCGCATCGACCGGCTGGCCCGGCAGGCCGGCGATTCGCCTGCGGCACTGCGGGCGGCACTGGCCGTCGATGAGGCCGTGTGCTCGGTCGTCCACCTGCCTCCTGCCGCGCCGGGCAGCTGGTGGGCAGAGCTCGCGCAGGCATCGCAGCGCATCGTCCTGGACCTGCGGCGCCGGGCACGGGAGCGTGGCGCCGATGTTGCCGTCGAGGTATTGGCCCCTTCGTACAAGGAGGCCCGGCAGCGTACCGGTGGCAACGACATCCCACTGGACGCGGGTGGCCGGACAGGACAGGTGCTCGCCGTGCTGCGGCTGTGGGCCTCGGTGGAAGGCAGAGAGCTGCGTGGACGGGTGGTGTATCGGGGATGAGTCCGGAGGTGCCCGAACGGGGGCCATGGCCAGCGAAGGTCGATTATGCCCAGGTCGTACAGGATCCAAGCATGGCCTTCGCCGATCCCAGGCTCCGCGCGGGTGAGGTCGAGCAGGACCGGCTCGGAATGCCGCGCACCGCATCGGGACGGAACGCGGTGGTTTTCCGGCTGACCGGACCGGGTGGCCCCTGGGCCGTGCGCTGCATGACGCGGGCGCCGGCGGAAGGCGCGCGTCGGTACAACGCCCTCGTTCGGCATGTACGAAGCAGCCCCTGTCCCGTACTGACGGCGGCCGAGTGGGTCGACCCCGGCATTCTGGTCAGAGGCGCATGGTGGCCGGTGGTCCTGATGCCCTGGATCCCTGGTGGCACGTTGGACACTGCGGTTGCCGACCGTCTCGACGAGCCACGCGCGCTGCGTCACATGGCGGCGAACTGGCGTGTCGTCCTCGCGCAGCTCCGTCGCTCGGGGGTGGGACACGGCGATCTGCAGCACGGCAACGTACTTGTCGATGAGGACCTGCGGCTCCGGCTGGTCGACCTGGACAGTGTGTGGGTCCCGGGCACCGGGCAGTGGCCCCGATCGGAAGCGGGCCATCCCGACTACCAGCATCCGCACCAGAGGCGATCGGCCGAGGCATTCCAGCTGGATGCGTTCCCCGCCTCGGTCATCTTCCTGTCCATGCTTGCGGTGGCCGCGGACCCTGCGCTCTGGGAGCTGCACACGCAAGAGAACCTGATCTTCCGCGCTCCGGACTTCCGGCAGCCCGGTCGCACGAATCTGTGGAAACGGCTGGCGGTATCCCCGGACAGCCGCGTAGCCGCTCTTGCCCGGCACCTCGCCAATGATTGCGCGCAGGCCACTGATCCGGGCCGCGGCCCCGAGGAACTGCTCGCGGTGTCGTCATGAGCCAGGGGCGCCAGGCGCGGGGGCGGGGACGGCCCGGCAGCGCAGGAAGGTGATGTCGTCCGCTTCCACCTCCTGCCTATCCCGGAGAGTACGTACGGTGTCTTCGAATCGTGTGCGTTCCACTCGGCTGAGAAATCGCCACACGCCACCGTCTTGCGCTGCGCGGCGCAGCGTCCACCGCGCCAGCGCGTCGGTCATCACCAGGAGGCTGTCACCCACCCCGCAAGCACCACGAGTGGTACGGGGCCGGTGGAACGCTTTCGCGAGCGCCGTTGCGGCCGTGGGTATCAAGGCGGGGGTGGAGTTGAACTGCCCCGGCTCGTCCAGCGGGAATGCCTCGACGACGCTATCGTTCCGCAACGCGAACAGACAGGTGTCGCCGATGGCCACCGCCCGCCACCACACGCTGTTCGTGCCGGCCGGGGACGGGTCCACGAGTATGCCGAGCAGGGTGGCCGCGCTTCCTCTGGCCACTGCGTCTACCAGGTAGGGCGGAGCATCCGAGGGAAGGTCCACACCGGCGGCCCAATCGTCGGCGGCCGCAGTGGCCCAGGTACGCAGCCGGACGGGATCGAATCCGCGGGGAGGCGCGGTGACGAAGCGGTGTACCAGGCACTGCGCCCAGGCCCCGGACCCCAACGCTCGCGAGGCGCCGTCGGCGACCGCGACGCGTCCCAATCCGAGGTCGTGGGCCGCCGCGTCCTCGCTGGGTTCCCCCGGAGTCTTCGGCAATCCCATGACTTCTGCCCTGAGCGTGACCCGGGGAGTGGCCCTGGCCCCGATACCGTTCACTTCAGCAGATCCCGGGGCCCGCTGTGCCGATCTGCACGAAGTCAATCAATTCCGGTATGTCGGCGTTGTAAACGAAGCCCCGCGCACCCGAGACGATCCGGTCCGTGTACCCGGACTGTGTGATCAGGCTGACAGGCAGCTCGCTCGACATCTCGAACAGCACTTGAGTGTTTGCTTCGGCATCTGTGAGCGCGTCCGCAGGAAAGTACACCGGTTCGCCGCCCTCGGCGGACAAATGGAGATTGAACAGCAGCACGTTGCCGTCCGAGGTGCTCAGCTTTCGCAGGCGCGCAGCAACAGGCCGGGGATCGCCGTCCGTGGCCATGCCATCAGTGATGTGCAGCACTATGGGAGGGAAGGAGTCCCGGTGCTGGGAGACCCAGCCTTTGAGGATCTGGCGTGCCCGTTGGAGCGCGGTGCACATGGGAGTCGAGCCGTCCCACAAGGGATCCAGCCAGACCATCGAACGGCGATTGACCATTCGATACGTGCCGGTCTCATCGGCTGCCAGCTTTTCGCGTGTCACGACGCGCGCATGCCGGGGCAGATCCGAGCTGGGGATCAGTCCGTCGCCCTGCCCACGACCCAGAAGGGGAACGGCTTGGCGAGCGCCGCCGTAACCGACCACACCGATGTCGAAGTAGTGCCGGGGCTCTTCCCGCACGTCCATGGTGCACTCGATGAGTATGGCGTAGAGCGCGTCGTTGACGGTCTCGCTCAGTGCTTGCGCTTTCGGGACATCGGTGTCGCCGATGCTTTCGCGCATGGACCATGACTGGTCGACGAGGAAGAGGAAGCATCCCGGCCTGCGCCGGTCGATTCGCTGTTGGTACGCCATCGCTGGACCACCCCCCGGCGTGCGTCCTGCCGTGAGACCACTCTAGAAGGAGTGCCGTCTCGCCAGAAGAAGTGGCGACGTCTCGCCGCTCAGTTGAATGCAGCAACCAAGTGAATTATGGTTGCGCTACCCAACTAGTGCTGGGCAGCTAGTGCTGGAGAGCTAGTGCTGGGGGCAGCAAGAGGAAGGCCATGACGACAACAGCAGCATCCGCAGAGGCGCGGTCCGGCAGTTCCCGGCTCGGGGGACAGGGGCACGGGGGACAGGGCGCGCACGCCGCCGCCATGTCGCACCGGCAGATCATGGAGGCGCTGTCCGGGCTCATGCTCGGGATGTTCGTCGCGGTGCTGTCCTCCACCATCGTCTCCTCGGCACTGCCGACCATCCTCGCCGACGTCGGCGGCGGGCAGAGCGCGTACACCTGGGTCGTCACGGCGGCGCTGCTCTCGGTCACGGCGACCACCCCGCTGTGGGGCAAGATGTCGGACCTGGTGAGCAAGAAGCTCCTGGTCCAGTTCGCGCTGCTGCTCTACATCGTTGCCTCGGTCGTCGCCGGGTTCTCGCAGAACGCCGGGATGCTGATCGCCTGCCGCGTGGTGCAGGGCATCGGCGCGGGCGGGCTGTCCGCGCTGTCCCAGGTGATCATGGCGGCCATGGTGTCGCCGCGCGAGCGCGGCCGGTACAGCGGCTACCTCGGCGCGACGTACGCCGTCGGCACCGTGTCCGGCCCGCTGATCGGCGGCGTCATCACCGACACCGACTGGCTCGGCTGGCGCTGGTGCTTCTACGCGGTCGTACCCTTCGCCGTGCTCGCGATGATCGTGCTCCAGAAGACCATTCATCTGCCGGTGGTCAAGCGCCAGGTGAAGGCCGACTGGCTGGGCGCCTTCTTCGTCACCGCCGCGGTCTCCCTGCTGATGGTGTGGGTCACGCTGGCCGGCGACGCGTACGACTGGCTGTCCTGGCAGACGTATGTGATGGTGCCCGGCGCCGTCGTGCTGGGCCTGGTCTTCCTCTTCGTCGAGACCCGGGCGAGCGAACCGATCATCCCGCTGCGGCTGTTCCGCAACGCGACCATCACACTCACCTCCCTCGCCAGCGTCTTCGTCGGCGTCGCGATGTTCGCGGGCACCGTCTTCCTCAGCCAGTACTTCCAGCTCTCCCGCGGTCAGACCCCGACCATGTCGGGCGTCTCGACCATCCCGATGGTGGCGGGGCTGCTCGTCGCCTCGATGGGCTCGGGCCGGATCATCACCCGCACCGGGCGCTGGAAGATATTCCTCGTCGGCGGCGGACTCTTCCTGACCGGCGGCGCGGCCACGCTGGGCCTGATGCGGTACGACACCCCGTACTGGCAGGTCGTCGTCTACATGACCGTACTCGGCATCGGCATCGGCCTGATGCAGCAGAACCTGGTACTCGCGGTACAGAACCAGGTCGCCCCGAAGGACCTGGGCGCGGCCAGCTCGCTCGTCACGTTCTTCCGTACCCTCGGCGGCGCCATCGGCGTCTCCGCGCTGGGCGCCGCGCTCTCCACGCGGATCAGCCGGTACATGAAGGACGGCTTCGCCTCGCTCGGCATCCCGATGCCGCACACGCACGGCGGGGGCAACATCCCCGACCTGGACGAGCTCCCTCCCACGATCCGCGGGATCGTCGAAAGCAGCTACGGACACGGCATCGCCGATGTCTTCCTCTACGCCGCCCCCTTCGCCTGCATGGCATTCCTGCTGGCCCTGTGCATCAGGGAGGTGCCACTGAAGACGGCGAACTCTCTGCAGGAGGCGGCGGACACCACAGGTGTTCAGGTTCAGGAGAAGGCAACCACAGGTGGTGAGGTTCAGGAGCAGGCACAGGAGCAACAGCAACAGCAACAGCAACAGCGACAGGCCCAGCCAAGCACGGGAACCGACACCAGCGGAAGCCACATCCATGGCTTTGTACGGGATGCCGAAGGGGCCCCGGTTCGTGCCGCGACCGTCACCCTCATCTCCCCGCGGGGGCGGCAGTCGGGCCGCGTGCCGGTGGGGCCGGACGGCGGATACGACTTGCCGGTACCCGCCGCCGGCAGCTACGTACTGATCGCCACCGCCGACGGGCACCGGCCACAGGCGTCCACCGTGCTCGTCGGCGACGGCTACACCTTCATCGACCAGCACCCCGGCGAGCGCGGAGAACTCGGCCACGACGTGGTGCTCGGCTAGCCGGCCGTGTCCGAGGTCGTGACGCGGACGTGGTCGACGACGAGCTGTTGCGGGAAGGACGTCGAGCCGTCGGGGTCGCCGGGCCAGTAGCCGCCGACGGCGAGGTTGAGGATGAGGAAGAAGGGCTTGTTGAACACCCAGGTCTTGCCGCCGAGATCGGCGGGCGTGCGGCGCTGGTAGACGGTGCCGTCCACGGACCAGGTGATGGAGTCGGGCGCCCAGTCGATGGCGAAGGTGTGGAACGCGTCGGCGAATGCCTGCCCGTTCGGGAGTGAGTACGCCGCGCCGATGCCGCCGCTGCCCGAGTAACCGGGGCCGTGCAGCGTGCCGTGCACCGTACTTGGCTCGAAGCCGACGTTCTCCATGATGTCGATCTCACCGCTGTTCGGCCAGCCGACCTGGCCGATGTCGTCACCGAGCATCCAGAACGCCGGCCACATGCCCTGCCCGCGCGGCACCTTCATCCGCGCCTCGACGTGGCCGTACTTCGCGGTGAAGCGGCCCGCGGTGTTCAGCCGCGCCGAGGTGTACTCACAACGCCCGTACCAGCACTGGTAGTTGCCGGGATTCTCCTTGCGCGCGGTGATGACCAGCTGACCCTGGCCGTTCAGGGCGGCGTTGGCATTCCCCGCCGTGTAGTACTGCCGCTCATGGTTGTTGACGTTGTCACCGGTCTCGGTCTGCCACTTGCCACCGTCGACCGCTGCCCCGGCGGGCCCGTCGAAGGTGTCCTCGAACGTTACGGCGCGTATCGCCGCGCTGGGCGCGTCCGTCGGCGGCGCCGCGACGGCCGAGCCGGGGGCCCAGCTCAGCGCCGCGGTGACCACCGCAGTAGCCAGTGCGACGCCGCGCAGGCGCCGTCGCCGCTCTCCTGACGACACGTTGAAGGGCATACGAAGGGACATAATGACCCGCCTCAATTGGTCCGGACCTGTCTGCCTCCGCGAGTGAAGCGCCGCTGACGTGCCCCTGTCAATAAGCGCGTGAGAGCGCTCTCGGAGATGTCGGCCACGGCTGGCGGGAGTCCCGTCGAGTCGTGTCGGCGATGAATCGGCCGTCTCCTCAGTAAAGTGGCGCCAATCTGAGCCGGCGGAGGCGGAAGTATGGCGACGTGTACCGGGCGGTTTCTTGCTCTGCTTACGGGTGTGTTGTTGCTGGTCGGGTGTGGAGAGTCGGTCGCGTCCGGGAGTGATGCGGTGAGTCTTGGCGTCAGTGGTGGTATTGCGGGTGTTCAGCGCGGTATCGAGGTGGGGCCCGGTGCGTCGGTGGTTCTCGTTGACCGCGAGGGCAGGCATGCGGGGCGGGATCTGTCGGGGGCCGAGCGGGAGAAGCTCGGCTCGCTGCTGGAGGCGGTCGACTTCGCCGGCCTTCCCGCCCGCAGCATCGACGCAGGTTCAGGCGACCGCTTCGAGTACCGGTTGGAGCACGACGGTCATACCGTGATCACCGATCGCAGCACCAGCCTGGGGGCGGCCGATGACCTCATCGATCATCTGGAGGACTGCATGGACGCGCGTCGGCCGCGCGCCGTGCGGGGAACCCCGGCGAATTCCTGACCCGGGACGGATGTTGTACTCACGGGTAGCCGGGCGCGACCCGGACCGTACTGTCTGTCCAGACGCAACGTCAGGAGTAGCCGTGGCTGCCGAGCACGCCGGGATCAAGCACAGCTCCGTTGAGGTCAACGGAGTCACACTGCACGTCGCCGAGCAGGGCGAAGGCCCGCTCGTCGTCCTGCTGCACGGGTTTCCGGAGAGCTGGTACTCCTGGCGGCACCAGTTCGCGCCGCTGGCCGCCGCCGGGTACCGGGTGGTGGCGCCCGACCAGCGCGGTTACGCCCGCAGTGAGCAGCCCGCCGAGACCGACGCGTACAGCCTGCTGCACCTCACCGGCGATGTGATCGGCCTGATCCACGCGCTCGGCGAGGAGCAGGCCGTGGTCGTCGGCCACGACTGGGGCGCGCCGGTCGCCTGGACGACGGCCATGCTCCGCCCGGACGTCGTACGGGCCGTCGCCGGCCTCAGCGTCCCGCCCGTACTGCCCGGCGGCATGGCCCCGCCGTCGGTCACCCGGCAGCAGTACGGTGACCGCTACTACCAGGTGTACTTCCAGGAACCGGGCGCCGCCGACGCCGAGTTGGCGCGGGATCTCGCCTCGACCTTCCGCCGCATGCTCTTCAACGGTTCGGGCGACAACCCGGCCAACGCACGGCCGCGTCCCTGGATCGTGCCCGAAGGCGCCCCGCTGCTCGGCGCCGGACCGGACCCGGAGCTGCCCGGCTGGCTCACCCCCGAGGACATCGACGCCTTCGCCGACGACTACGCCCGGCACGGGGACCGGGCCTTCACCGGCCCCCTCAACTGGTACCGCAACATCGAGCGCAACAACGAACTCCTGGCCGTCTTCCGCGGCCGCGGCATCGACGTCCCGGCGCTGTACGTCGTCGGCGACCGCGACATGGTCACCTCGCTGCACGGCATCGACCGGGTCATCGGCTCGCTCGACACGATCGCGCCGAAGCTGCACCGCAGCGTGACACTCCCCGGCTGCGGCCACTGGACCCAGCAGGAACGCCCCGAAGAGGTCAACGTGGCACTACTGGACTTCCTCGCCCACCTGCCGAAGGCGGGCAGCTGACGCCGGTGTCGCGGGGCCCGGACGCCGGTTCGCCGCGATGACGGCGAGCGCCGCGCGGGCCGCATCGCGGTAATCGGCGTGGGCGCCCGGGAGTTGGTCCTCGAAGTGCGCGATGACGCGTTCGACGGCCTCCTCCGTCGCGATCCGCGCCAGTCCGCGCAGCGCGATGCCCTTCCCGTAGTACTGAACGGTGTCCAGGTACCGGATCAGCGGCGCCACGCACTCCGGGTCCCGTCGCTCGCTCAGCGCCTCGGCCGCGAGGCACCGGATGTCCTCCGGGAAGGGCCGGTCGGCCAGACGGGCGAGGGCGGCGATGGCCTCGGAGCCGGGGCATTCGGCGAGCGCGGTGGCCAGCGCCCGTTGGACGGGCAGCGGCCACTCGCTCGCGCGTCCCACGAGCGTCGACAGTGTGGTGATGGCGGGGGGACCGATCCGGCCCAGGGACTGGATCGCGGCCCGTGCGATGTCCGTACCGCCCGTACTCACTTCCGTTGTGGCCATGGTGCCGAGTCGGGCGACCGCCTCGTCCGCAGGGAAGTGGCCGAGTGCCTCGGCTGCGCGCAGGCGCACCGCCTCGGAGGGGGAGTGGGTGGCCGCCAGCAGGACCGGCAGTGAGTCCGGTGCGGCGATCAGTCCCAGCGCCCGTACGGTACGGGCCTGGAGGCTGCGTGGCTCCGCGTCGTCCAGGGCCAGTGCTCCCAACGGACCGGCCGCGGGCCCGTACCGCAGGGTTCCCAACGCATCCACCGCCGCGGCCCGCAGCGATGCCCGGCCCGCCGGATCGAGGGCGGCCACGAGCTGCGGGGCGGCGTCCGTGCATGTCATGAGCCCGAGGGCAACGGCCGCACCTCTGCGCTCGGCAGTACCGCCGTCGCCCTCGGCCCCGGCGAGCAGCGCCAGCAGTCGTTGCGTCGGTGGCTCCGGAAGCCGGGCGATCGCCTCGGCCACGGCGTCGGCGATCCGGTCGTCCGCCAGCCCGCTCACCAGGACATTGACCGCCGCCTCGCCGCCCAGTGCCCCGAGGGCCGCGGCCGCGGCCCGGCGTACCGTACGTGGCGCGGTCCCGGCGAGCAGCCGCGTCAACTCCCGGGCGAGACCGGCCTCGCGGAAGACGGTGGGATTGTCGCGTACTACGCCGCAGGCCGCGATGCAGGCGGTCTCGGACGAGTAGGACTGCCGTACCGACCTGCCGTGCCTGCCGTGCGGGTAGCGGAGTATGGCGGCCAGGGTCTGCCGGCCGTCCTCGGTGCGGGCCAGCAATCCGGCAGCCAGTGAGGCCGTTTCCCGGTCGTCGTCGTGCAGGAGGGTCCGCAGCTTGTGCGAGACGTTCCGGAAGCGCAGTGGGGTTGCCCACGGCGCTCCGGGCAGCTCCGTGAGGGCCCGGAGCGCCGCTCTGCGGAGTCGTGGCGAGGGTGTAGTGGAGTCGGCGAGATACAGCAGAGCCGGCGCCGTGCGGGCATCGCGGAAGGACCCGAGTGCCTGTACCGCCTCGACGGCGTATCCGGGCAGTACGTTCCAGAGCACGGCCAGCAGCGGTACGACCGCGTCCGGGTCCTTGACCTCACTCATCAAACGGACGTGTGTCGATTCCGGTTCCCGCGCCAACCGCTCCAGAAGCAGCTCCGTGCCTTCTGGAGCCCCGAGGTCCACCAGCGCCTGGAGCACGGCGACTTCGAGGCGGTAGGTCAGATAGCCGAGTTTCTGCCGCCCGTCGTCCAGGAGTCGGCACAGCAGCGGTACCGAGCGTTGTTCCCCCAGCCGTCCGAGTCCTCGCACTGCCTCCAGCAGGGGGGCGAGGCGGTGGTCGTCGTACGCCTCGACGCGGAGGCGTGCGTGGTGCCGCTCCACGCAGCGCAGCAGTACATCGCGGGCGTACTGGCCGCCGAGGTCGGCGAGCAGTGCGGTGGCCTGCGCCGCCGAGAGGTCGTCTCCGTGCTGCGCGACCCGGGCCAGGCCCTCGGCATCACCTGCCAGCCGCAGCCGGGCGACCCCCGTCGTCCGCCCCTTCACGGCGCCTGGATCTCGTCGCACATCGCCACATACAGCGGAGTGCCGATGACCACTTCCCGGGTCCGGCCCTCCTCGCCGGTGACCGTGCCCCGCATCAGCTGCCGGGCCAGGAATTCGCACCATATGGCAGGCCCGGTCGCCTGTTGGGCGAACGCCAGGGAGTCGCGCAGAGTTCCCCGGTCGTCCAGGGAACGGGTGTCCAGGGACGGGGTTTCCATGGAGCGCGGGCCGGGCCGGGAGTTCTCCAGCAGCCTGTGGAGCGACGGCAGCCACGAATGGCCCACCCGGCCCAGCTCGGGCGACGGTTGCTCACCGCCCATCACGTGATGCGCGGACCCGATCAGTACTACCACCGGGTCGCTGTCCGTGCCCGTCATGAGCACCGGGCCCCCGGCGCCGTCGGCTCCCGAGACCCGCAGCCCCGACTCGCCACGGAACCAGAAGGCCGGCTCCGTCATCCAGCCGACGTCGTACTCGCGTTCCAGATACGCCTCGACGATCTCCAGCCGGTCGTAGCGCGAGAGCTCCGTCTGCGGCCGCTGTACCGAGAAGCTGACGACCTTGAGGTCGACCTTGGCCTCCGTCACGAGCCGGGGGAGGAGCTTCCGCGGAATCTGCTCGAAGAGCATGTCCAGCTTCGCGTCGGACAAGTAGAGGTAGTAGCGCACCCGGTGTCCCGCCTCTCGCCTGTCGGCCCGCCCGTCCCTCAAAGTAACGCGAGTTTCGTCCTCCGGTGATGCCGATGCCGAGAGTGTCCGGGATTCCGTGGACGCCAAGGAAGCGATGGCCGCGCTGCTGAGGGCGAGGGCGGCCGTGAGCCAGGCGCTGCATATGACCGTGGGCTGATAGGTTGCGTCCAGGCGAACGTGTGTACGGAGGTAGTGCTGTGGTCGGGCTGGGAGCTATAGCGGGGATCGCGCTGGTGGAGCTCGGCATGGTGCTGTCGCCGGGGCCGAACATGATCTACCTGGTCTCCCGCTCGATCGCTCAGGGCCGCCGGGCGGGGCTGGTCTCGCTGGCCGGGGTCGCCCTCGGCTTCCTGGTCTACCTCATCGCGGTGTCCGCCGGTATCGCCACCGTCTTCGCGCTGGTGCCGGAGATCTATCTGGCGATGAAGCTGGCCGGCGCGGCCTACCTGCTCTGGCTGGCCTGGAAGGCCGTCCGGCCGGGCGGCCGATCCGCCTTCGCGCCCCAGGAGTTGGCGCAGGACGGGACCCGAAAGCTCTTCCTGATGGGCTTCCTCACCTGTGTGCTCAATCCCAAGGTGGCCATCCTCTACATCTCGCTGCTCCCGCAGTTCGTCGACCCGGAGCGCGGCAACGTCGGCCTGCAGGGAATGGTGTTGGGGCTGACCCAGATCGCGGTGGGGGTCGCGGGCAACGCGTTCTTCATCGTGATGGCCGGCTCCGTCGCCGGGTTCTTCGCCCGGCACCCGCTCTGGCAGCGTCTGCACCGCTATGTGATGGGCACCGCGCTGGCGGGCTTCGCGGTCAGGATGGCCACCGAACGAACGGGCGCGGCGGTTGCCCTGCGTTGACGGCTGACGGCTGGCGGCTGACGGCTGGTCGCCAAGAACGACGGCTGCGGACCGCCTGTACCTCCGGGACTTACAGCGCCGCCGGGACCATCGCCTCGATCAGATGCGGCCCCGGTTCCGCGAAGGCGCGCCGGAGTTGGCCGGCGAGCTCTTCGCAGGTGGTCGCCCGGGAGGCCGGGACGCCCATGCCTTCGGCAATCCGGACGAAGTCCAGCGCGGGGGAGGAGAGGTCGAGGAGTGTTTTCGCGGCCGGGCCGGACAGGTCGGCGCCCACCCGTTGCATTTCGAGGCGGAGTACCGCATAGGCGTTGTTGTTGAGGATCACCGTCGTGACGTCGAGGTTCTCGCGGGCCTGCGTCCACAGCGCCGAAATGGTGTACATCGCGCTGCCGTCGGCCTCCACGTTGAGCACCGGGCGGTCCGGTGCCGCGATGGCCGCTCCGGTGGCCACCGGTATGCCCTGGCCGATCGCGCCGCCGGTCAGGGTCAGTACGTCGTGCCGGGGCGCGCCGGCCGTGGCCTGCGGCAGGGACGCTCCCGAGGTGTTCGCCTCATCGGCGACGATCGCGCCGTCGGGGAGCAGCGCACCGACGACATCGGCCCAGTTCTTCCTGGTGAGAGGGCCGCTCGGCAGTGCCGGCCGGGCGGCCTCCGCCACGGTCGGCGCGGTGTCGGCGGCCACCTGCCCGGCCAGCGCCTCCAGCGCGGCGACCACGTCCTCGCCCGGCCCGGCGAGGGTGTGCACACGAGCTCCCTCGGGCACCAGGTCGCTCGGCCGGTCCGGGTAGGCGAAGAACGACACGGGAGAGCCGGTCCCGGCGACGATCAGATGCGCGACGCCGTCCAGTTGCTTCGCGGCCTGCTCGGCGAAGTAACCGAGCCGCTCGATCGCGGGCAGGCCCGCGCCCCGCTCCAGCCGCGCGGGGAAGGTCTCCACGAAGGCCCGCGCGCCGGTGGCGTTCGCGATCCGGCTCGTGGCGCGGAGCCCGGCCGCCCGGCAGGCCCGGCCGCCGATCAGCAGCGCGACGGGTTCGCCGCTGCGCAGCACGTCGGCGACGGCCGACACGGCCCGGGCGTCGGGAGCCGGAGGGGTACGTACGGGCAGTGGTGCGGCCACCTCGCCGCCCTCGCCCCACGAGGCGTCGGCGGGCAGGATGAGCGTCGCGACCTGCCCCGGCGGTTCCATCGACGCGGCCACCGTCGCCGCCGCGTCGGCTCCGACGTCGGTGACCCGTTCGCACCGCCGCACCCAGCCGCTCACCGACCCGGCCACCGGCTCGATGTCGGACTCCAGCGGCGCGTCGTACTTCTTGTGGTACGTCGCGTGATCGCCCACCACGTTCACGATCGGGGTGTGGGCGCGGCGGCCGTTGTGGAGATTGGCCAGCCCGTTGCCGAGGCCGGGGCCCAGGTGCAGCAGGGTGGCCGCCGGCTTGCCGGCGATCCGCGCGTAGCCGTCGGCGGCTCCGGTGACGACACCCTCGAACAGGCCGAGCACTCCGCGCATCTCGGGTACGGCGTCGAGCGCGGCGACGAAGTGCATTTCCGAGGTGCCGGGGTTGCCGAAACACACGTCCACGCCGGCCCGGACGAGAGTGCGGATCAGCGACTGGGCGCCGTTCATGGTCGGCCTCTCTCTCGTGTCTCTCGTGTCCAGGCGGCTCGGCCTCGGATACTAAGCGGTCGTTAATTTTCTGTCGAGGGGTCTCACTCGTCGGCCTTTCCGTGCCGATCGCCAAAGCCGCGCCGCGATGAGTCGTCAGCCAGCTCGCCCCACTCATCCGCTCGACGACCACTCACCCCGCTTCGACACCCGCCCCCCCCGCTTCGACCCATCGTGTCCGGAGCGTGGACAGGCCCTGGGCCGCCGATTACCTTAGCGAGCGTTCGTCTGGTTTCTCTTCAGACCGTCCCCCACCGGTGCCGCGGACTGCCCGCCGACGAGGCGTACCCCTCCCCGAAGGAGACACCCGTGCCGACAACCGAAGTGCCCGGTACCCGCGCAGCGCCGGCCCCGTCCGCCGGTGAGTCCCGGGCCAAAGCCTGGGGTTTCACCGGCCTGCTGATGCTGCTGTACATCGTGAACTGGGCCGACAAGGCCGTGTTCGGCCTGGTGGCCCAGCCGCTCGCCGAAGAACTGCACCTCACCTCCTCGCAGATCGGCCTGATCGGCAGCTCGTTCTTCCTGACCTTCACCGTCGGCAACCTGGTCGCGGGCCTGCTCAACCGGTGGATGACCCTGAAGTGGTCGCTCGCGCTCCTCGCGGTCGGCTGGTCGTTCGCCATGCTCCCGTTGGTCGTCTCCGCGACCTTCACCGTCCTGCTGCTGAGCCGGATGCTGCTCGGCTTCCTGGAGGGGCCGTCGGGCCCGATCATCCACACGGCGCTCTACTCCTGGCACCCGCGCGAGAAGCGCGGCCTGCCCTCGGCGTGCATCACGGCGTGCGCCTCGATCGCCAAGATCGCGGTCGCCCCCGGACTGGCGGTCGTGGTCGCCGCCTACGGATGGCGGACCGCCTTCGTGGTCCTCGCGGCCGCGGGTCTGGTCTGGCTGGTGATCTGGCTCCCGACCTGGACTCCCGGCCCGTACGGTGCGGACAAGGCCGCCGGGGCCGGCGGGGCGACCGGGACCGCCGACGAGCCCGCCGTCCCGTGGGCCAAGGTGCTCCTGTCGCCCACGTTCCTCGCGTCCGCACTCGCGACGATGTCGATGTATGCCCTGGTGACCGTGGTGCTGACCTGGCTGCCGTCGTACTTCGAAATGGGCCTCGGCTACAGCCGCGTGCAGGCCGGCACCATGTTCGGCTTCCCGAGCATTGCGTCGATCGTGGTCATGTTCGGGCTCTCCTGGATCGGCGACCGGCTGATCGCGCGCGGCGCCACCTCGCGCGTCCTGCGGGGCGTCGTCCCCTCGGTCGCACTGCTGGTGTGCGGTGCCACGATGGCGCTGCTGCCGAGCATCGGCACGCCGGCCGCGGCGGTGGCCGTCGTCTCACTCGGCTACGCCTTCGGCGCCAGCATCTTCCCGCTGTTCAACGCCGGCCTGGCGGAGATCGTGCCGCCTCGCCAACTCGCCAGTACCCTCGGCATCTTCATGGCCCTGATGTCCCTCGGCGGCGTCTACGGCCCGTACCTCACCGGCTGGATAGTCGACCAGGCCGCCAACCCCGCCGACGGCTACGGACGGGCCTTCCAGATCTTCGGCGGCATGGTGCTCGTGGGCGGACTCGCGGCACTCCTCGGCGTCAACCCCGAACGCGACGCGGCCCGACTGCGCAGGCGCTCTTAGAAGGAAGGGACCCCATGTACCCAGGTGCCCATGCCGCACGGGACCCGCACCGCGCCGCCGTCGTCATGGCCGCGTCCGGTGACCGGCTGACCTACGCGGAGCTGGACGAACGCTCCCTCCGCCTGGCCCATGTGCTGCGCACGGCGGGCCTGCGCCGGGGCGATGTGGTCGCCCTGCTCACCGACAACTCGCTCCACGCGTACGAGGTGTACTGGGCGGCGGTCCGCTCCGGCCTGTACATCACCCTCGTCAACAATCACCTCAGCGCTTCCGAAGTCGCCTACATCGTGAACGACTCCGCGGCCTCCGCACTCGTGGTGTCGCACGCGCTGGCCGACCTGGCGGAAGAGCTGCGGGACGAGACGTCCGCCGTCCGGGTCCGGCTGGCCTACGGCGGCCCGGTCGAGGGGTACGAGGACTACGGGACCGCGCTGGCCGCCGCGTCGCCCCGGCCGCCCGCCGACCAGCCCAGGGGCGCCGATCTGCTCTACTCCTCGGGCACCACCGGCCGGCCCAAGGGCATCCGCCCCGAACTCCCGGACCGCCAGGTGGGGGAGCCCGGTGACACGCTCGTCGAGGTCCTGCGGACGGTGTACGGGTTCGACCGGGACGCGGTGTATCTGTCCCCGGCGCCGGTGTACCACGCGGCCCCGCTCCGGTACGGCGCCTCGGTGCACGCGCTCGGCGGCACCGTCGTGATGATGGAGCGCTTCGACGCCGAGGGCGCGCTCCGGGCGATCGAGCGTTACGGCGTGACGCACAGCCAGTGGGTACCGACCATGTTCCTGCGGATGCTGCGGCTGCCGGAGAAGGCCCGTACCGCGTACGACCTGTCGAGCCACCGGGTGGCGGTGCATGCCGCCGCGCCGTGCCCGCCGGACGTCAAGCGCGCGATGATCGACTGGTGGGGGCCGATCCTGTACGAGTACTACGCCTCGACCGAGGGCGTCGGCATGACGCTCATCAGGTCCGAGGAGTGGCTGGCCAAACCGGGCTCGGTGGGCCGGGCCCTGCTGGGGGAGGTGCGCGTCTGCGACGACGAGGGCCGGGTGCTGCCCGCGGGCCGCACCGGAACCATCTACTTCGCGCGCGAGGAGCGGCAGTTCGAGTATCTCGGTGACCCGGAGAAGACCAGGGAAGCGCACCACCCGGAGCATCCGAACTGGGCCACCACGGGCGACATCGGCCACGTCGACGAGGACGGCTACCTGTTCCTCACCGACCGCAAGGCATTCATGATCATCTCGGGTGGGGTGAACATCTACCCGCAGGAGGTCGAGGCCACGCTCGCGCTCCATCCCGACATCGCCGACGTCGCGGTGATCGGCGTGCCGGACGAGGAGATGGGGGAGGCGGTCAAGGCGGTCGTCCGGCCGTCGCCGGACGCCCGTCCGGGGCCGGAGCTGGAGCGCAGGCTGATCGACCACGTACGGTCCCGCATCGCGCACTACAAGGCGCCGCGCAGTGTCGACTTCGTCGACGAACTGCCGCGCACGCCGACCGGCAAGCTGGTCAAGGGCAAGCTCAAGGAGCGGTACGCGAGGGCTGCCGGAGGTGAGGCGTGAACGCGACCGAACCGGCGGGTATTGACCCGGTCGCGGTGAGCCGGTGGCTGACCGCTCACTTACCAGCGGCGACCCCGCCCTTCACCTTCTCGCCCGTCTCCGGCGGCCGCTCCAACCTCACCTACCGCGTCACCGACGGCGCGGGCACCGTACGCGCCCTGCGGCGCCCGCCCACGGGCGGGGTGCTCGGCACCGCCCACGACATGAGCCGGGAGTGGCGGTTCCTCACCGCACTCGCCCCGGCCGACATACCCGTGCCGGAACCCCTCGCGTACTGCGACGACCCGGCGGTCACCGGAGCCGAGTTCTACGTCATGGCCTTCGTCGACGGAACGGTGCCGGCCGACCGGGATGCCGTACGGACCTGGTCACCACAGGTCCGCCGGCGGGCGGGCGAACAGGTCGTCGAGGTGTTGGCAGCACTGCACCGGGGCGACCCGGACGACGTCGGACTCGGCGGTACCGCGCGGCGCGACGGCTATGTCGAGCGGCAGCTGCGCCGGTGGCAACGGCAGGTCCACCAGTCCGGCGCGCCCGACCTGGCCCTCCTCGACGAGGTGCACGACGCGCTCCTCGCGCACGTACCCGCGCAGCGCGGTGGCATCGTGCACGGCGACTACCGGCCGGGCAATCTGTCCTTCGCCGCGGACGGCACCGTGCTCGCCGTCTTCGACTGGGAGCTGGCCACCCTGGGCGACCCGCTCGCCGACCTGGGCTGGCTCGTCTCGACCTGGGAGGAGCCGGGGGACAAGGTCCCGCCGACCACTCCGGGCCCCAGCGCGGCACCGGGGTTCCCCACCCGGGCCGAGCTACTCGACCGCTATGCGCGCCTCTCCGGCCGCGATGTCTCCGGCATCGCGTACTACGTCGCCTTCGCCCGCTGGCGCTCGGCGTGCATCAGCGCCGGGGTGCGCGCACGGTATCTGGCGGGGGTGATGGCCGACGACGGTTACGCGGCCGAGATCCGGGCGCAGCAGGGGGGCCGGCAGGGCGAGATCGCCTTCGAGGCGGTGCGGGAACTCGGGCTGCTCTGACGCAACGTCAGCGGCGGCCCCGCGGCGGGCGGGCCTCGGCCGTGGCCGGGACGCGTACACTGACCGACGTTCGTTAAGGCGTGAGGAGGGCACCGTGCGAGGTGCAGGCCAGCAGGCCATTCTGGAGGCCGCCCGGCACGAGTTCGCGGAGCGCGGGTATGCCGCCGCGTCGATCCGGGACATCGCCCGGCGGGCCGGTGTGAGCCTGTCGGCGATGTACCACTACTACACCGGCAAGCAGGAGCTGCTGCACGCGCTGGTGAACGACAGCGGCCGGACGTACTTCGAATCCTGCCGCAAGGAGCTGGAAGCGGCCGGCGACGACCCGGGGGAGCGGCTGGCCGCCCTGGTGCGGGCCACCGTGCGGTACCGCGCGGAGTACCGGCTGGAGAGCAGCCTGACGCTCACCGAGTGGCGCAGCATGTCCGAGGCGCAGCTGGAGGAATTCCAGCGCCGCCAGTTCGACGGCTCCCGGATGTTCCAGCAGATCGTCGAGGACGGGGTGGACCAGGGCGTCTTCCGCACCCCGCACCCCGAGGACGCGCGGCGCGGGGTGATCGCGATGTGCAACGCGATCGCGCAGTGGTACCGCGAGGGCGGCGAACTGAGCGTGGAAGAACTGGCCGAGCGCTATGTGGAGCTGGCGCTCGTGCTGGTGGAGTACCGCCCGGCGGGACGGCGCCCACGCCACCCCGCCTGACGTGCTCTCAGGAGCCGGAACTCACTCTCCGAACCCAGGAGTCGGAACTCACGACATCTCTTCCGGGCGGACCGGCCACGGCGGTACGACATCGAGGTGGTCGGCGATGCGTGCGGGGAACTTCGGCGGGCGCTTCTCCAGGAACGAGGTGACGCCCTCGGCCGCGTCCGGGCCCTGCCCGAGCCGGTTCATCGCCCGCGAGTCCAGCCGGTGCGCCTCCCACGGCGACGCCGCGCCGAGCATCGACCACAGCAGCTGCCGGGACAGCGCGACCGACACGGCCGAGGTGTTCTCCGCGATCTCGGAGGCGATGCCGTACGCGGTCGGGAGCAGGTCGGCAGCCGGTACGACCCGCGAGACGAGCCGGCCGGCCAGCGCCTCGGAGGCGTCGAAGACCCGCCCGGTCGCCACCCACTCCATCGCCTGCGAGATCCCGACGATCCGGGGCAGGAACCAGCTGGACGCGGCCTCCGGCACGATCCCGCGGCGGGCGAAGACGAAGCCGAACCGGGCCGTGTCCGAGGCGATCCGGATGTCCGCCGGGAGCGTCATCGTGGCGCCGACGCCGACCGCCGGCCCGTTGAAGGCCACGATCACCGGCTTGAGCGAGGCCGCGATTCGCAGGGACACGCAGCCCCCGCCATCGCGCGGCGCGCCGTCGACAGTGCCGAAGTCGGCGCGCTCGGCGGCCCGTTGGGGATCGCGGTGGTCGAAGGTCGCGGCCCCGCCCTGCAGATCGGCGCCGGCACAGAAGCCCCGCCCCGCGCCGGTGAGCACCACGGCCCGTACGGTGTCATCGGCGTCGGTGGCGTCCAGCGCGGCGATCAGCTCGGCGGCCATCGTGGTGGTGAACGCGTTGAGCCGGTCCGGGCGGTTCAGGGTGATCGTGGCGATGCCGTCGGCGACCGCGTAGGCGATCTGCTCGTAGCCGGTTTCGGTGTCGTCGGTCCGGGTGTTGTCGGTCATGTGACGGCCCATTCTCCCGTGAATTCCGGTTCCCGCTTCTCGTTGAAGGCCGCGATGGCCGCCGGCGCGTCGGCGGTCGCGAAGTTGACCGTCTGCGCGCGTGCCTCGCTCGCCAGTGCGTCCCGCAGCGTCCGGTCCGCCCCCTCGTTGAGCAGCGCCTTGTTCTGCGCCAGCGCCACCGGCGGCCCGGCGGCCAGCCGCTCGCCGAGGCCGGCGACGAACTTGTCCAGCTCGTCCGGCTCGACCAGCCAGGTCACCAGCCCCAGCCGGTGCGCCTCGTCCGCCTCGATCATCTCGGCCAGCAGCGCCAGCCGCTTGGCCTGCTGCAGCCCCACCAGCTTGGGCAGCAGCCAGGAGCCGCCGAAGTCCAGCGACAGACCGCGGCGCGCGAAGATCTGCGAGAACCGGGACCGCGCGGTGGCGACGACGAAGTCGCAGCCCAGGGCGAGGTTCCAGCCCGCGCCGACCGCCACGCCGTCGACCTTGGCCACGGTCGGTACGGGCAGCTCGTGCAACCGCAGTGCGATCTCGTTGATCCGGTGCATCCGGGACAGCGGATGCGCTTCGGCGCGCCGGCCGGTGAGATCGGCCCCGGCGCAGAACGCCCCGCCGGCCCCGGCCAGTACGACCGCCCGTACCTCCGGATCGTTGCCCGCCGCGGTCAGCGCCTCGCCCAGCGCGTTCCACAGCTCGTCATTGATGGCGTTCTTGCGGCGCGGACGGTTCAGGGTCAGCGTCAGGACGCCACCGGCGCGGTCGGTCAGCAGTACGGGCTCGTCGTGGGTCATCGCGTCATGTCCTTCAGCCGTTCCAGGTCGGCCAGGCGACGCGCCGGATCGGGCGCTACCGGGTTGACCTTGAGGGTGGTGACTCCGGCGGCCCGATAGGCGGCGAGGCGTTCGGCGATGTAGGAGGCGGGGCCGATCAGCGAGATGTCCCGCAGCAGATCGGCGGGGACCGCGGCCGCGGCCTCCTCCTTGCGGCCGGCCAGATAGAGGTCCTGGATCTTGGTCGCCTCGGCCTCGTAGCCGTAACGGCGCGCGAGGTTGTTGTAGAAGTTGCGGCCGCGCGCGCCCATGCCGCCGATGTAGAGCGCGAGTTGCGGCCGGGCCAGGTCGACCAGCTCATCGACATCCTCGCCGATGGCCAGCGGCGCCTGCGCCACGATGTCCAGCGGTCCGAGCGCCGGGTCGCGCCGGGCCGAGCCCTCGGCCAGCGACGGTCCCCAGACCTCGCCCGCCTTCTCCGGGTGGAAGAAGATGGGCAGCCAGCCCTCGGCGATCTCGGCGGTCAGCGCCACGTTCTTCGGTCCGATCGCGGCGAGCACGACCGGTATCCGGTCACGCACCGGATGGTTGATGAGCTTGAGCGGCTTGCCCAGCCCCGTGCCCTGCTCGGCGGGGAGCGGGATCTGATAGTGCTTGCCTTCGTGGACGACCTTCTCGCGGCGCCACACCTGCCGGCAGATGTCGATGATCTCCCGGGTGCGGGCCAGCGGAGCGTCGTACGGCACTCCGTGGAACCCCTCGATCACCTGCGGACCGCTCGCGCCGATCCCCAGGGTGAACCGGCCGTCGGAGACATAGTCCAGGCCGGCCGCGGTCATCGCGGTCAGGGACGGCGTACGGGTGTAGATCTGGAGGATGCCGGAGGCGATCTCCAGGCGTTCGGTGCGCGCGGCGATGTAGCCGAGCTGGCTGATCGCGTCGTAGGAGTACGCCTCCGGGACGAAGACGATGTCCAGCCCGGCCTTCTCGTAGTCGCCGAGCACCTCGACGGTCTCCTTGAAGCCGCCGCTGTAGCTCAGCATCATGCCGATTCTCATGCCTGCCTCCGGGTGTCCTGGGCCGCCGGCCCTGCCGCCGCCGCGTGCCGGGCGCGCAGCTCGTTCTTGAGGATCTTGCCTGCCGCGGAAACGGGGAGGGCCTGGATCAGGTGCAGTTCGCGCACCCGTTGATACGGGGCGACCCGCTCGGCCACATACGCCATCAGCTCCTCGGCGGTGGCCGCGGCGCCGTCGCGCAGCACCACATAGGCGGCGGGGATCTCGCCCGCTTCCTGATGCGGTACGCCGATCACCGAAGCGGCGGCGACCGCGGGATGACCGGCGAGGATGTCCTCGAGATGCACGGGGTACACGTTGTAACCCTTGTAGATCAGCATGTCCTTCGCGCGGCCCGAAAGGAAGAGGTGCCCCCGGGCGTCCAGGTGGCCGGTATCGCCGGTGCGCAGCCAGCCGTCGCGGAACTGATCGGCCGTCAGGTCTGCCCGGCCGTGGTAGCCATCGGTGATCTGGGGTCCGCGGGCCCATACTTCGCCGGTCTCGCCGGCCGGCAGCTCGCGCTCCAGGTCGGTCAGATCGCGGATCGATATGTCGGTGTCCGGGAGCGGGAGACCGACGGAGCCCGGCGGGATGCCCGCGTCGCTGTCCAGCGGGTGCAGTACCAGCGCCACCGTTGCCTCGGTGAGGCCGTACCCCTCGGTGATCCGGGCGTTGGGGAAGAGGTCGCCCAGGCGCCGCCAGGTCTCCGGATCGATGGGCGCGGCACCGGAGTTGACGACGGAGACGGGCTCCATCCGCCGCCCGGCGGCCGCCGGCGAGGCCAGCAGCGCCCGGTACATCGTGGGGGAGCCGTTGAGCAGGGTGACCTGGTACTCGTCCACATCGGCGAGGAAGCGCTCGGGGTCGAAGCGGGAGGACAGCACTGTGGTCGTGCCGACCAGAGTGTTGGCGACCATGCTCGCCAGCCCCAGTGCGTGGAAGAGCGGTGCCACCGCGAGCGTGACCCCCGTGCCGGGCGGCCGGTGCCAGGGCGTGGCCCGTTCCTTGTCCTGCTCGGCGCCGAGTATCCCCTCGACGAGCACCGTACGGGAGGCCGCGCGGACCCAGCTGACCTGCGTGACATTGGCGATCAGGTTGCGGTGCAGCACCCGCACCGCCTTGGACCGGCCCGTCGTTCCGCCCGTGTACGAGAGGTGTGCCAGGTCGTCCGGGCGGCGCGGGACGCGCTCGGCGGTGCCGTACTCCAGCAGGGCCTCGGCGGCCACCACGGTCTGTCCCGACGGTGCCTGAGCGAGCTCCTCGGGGTCGGGGACGATGACCGCGCGGGCTCCGGAGTCCTCGATCTGAGTGGCGAGTGCCGCGGCGGGCTGCGCGGGGTTGGCGGGGCTGACCACCGCACCGGCGTACAGCGTGCCCCAGTAGGCGACCGGGAACCACAGGGTGTTGGGGAGCAGCAGCAGTACGGTGTCGCCGGGCTCGATGCCGTACTCGCGCAGTCCCCGGGCGAAACGCAACGCGTGGTCGTGGAGTCCGGCGAAGGTGAGGGTCCGCTCGCCGTCGCGCACCGCGACGCGCTGCGGATAGTGGTGCGCGGCTCCGGCGAGGACGGCACCGGCATCGACGGACGGGTACTCCAGGGCGGTACGGGTCATGCGATGACTCCTCGCGCGGTCAGTCTGTCGAGCTGAGCAACGGTGAGGCCCGCGCCGGCCAGCACGCCCCGGGTGTCCTCGCCCGCCTTGGGCGCGGAACCGGGGGCGGTGGCCGGTGTGGCGGAGAACCGGGGCGCCGGGGCGGGGCGCAGCGGGCCGTCTCCGTCCAGGAACGTGCCGCGGGCCGCGTTGTGCGGATGCGCCGCGGCCTCGGTCAGGGAGAGCACGGGCGTGACGCACGCCTGCGTACCGGCGAAGTGCTCGGCCCACTCGTCCCGGGTGCGGGTCGCGAAGACCGCTGCGAACCGCTGCCGTACGACAGGCCAGCTCTCCTGCGCGCCCTGGGTGCCGCACTCGGGGTCGTCCGCCAGGCCCAGCCCCCGCACCAGATCGGCGTAGAACTGCGGCTCGATCGCGCCGACCGCGACATGGTTGCCGTCCGCGCAGCGGTAGGTGGTGTAGAAGGGCGCGCAGCCGCTGAAGAGGTCGACGCCGCGTTCGTCCTGCCACATTCCGTGGGCGAGGAACCCATGGGTCATGGCGAGCAGCAGGGCGCTGCCGTCGGTCATCGCCGCGTCCACCACCTGGCCGCTGCCGGTGGCGCGGGCGTGCAGCAACGCGCTGACCACGCCGAGCGCCAGCAGCATCCCGCCACCGCCGAAGTCGCCGATCAGGTTGAGCGGGGGTACGGGGTCGCCGCCGGCCGGGCCGATCGCGTGCAGCACACCGGTGAGCCCGATGTAGTTGATGTCGTGGCCGGGGGCCCGGGCGAGCGGGCCGTCCTGGCCCCAGCCGGTCATCCGCCCGTACACCAGGCGCGGGTTACGGGCCAGACATACGTCGGGGCCGAGTCCGAGCCGCTCGGTGACGCCCGGGCGGAACCCCTCGATGAGGGCGTCGGCGGAGTCCGTCAGGCGCAGTACGACCGCGGCGCCCTCGGGGTCCTTGAGGTCGACGGCCACCGACCGCCGGCCGCGCAGCAGGACCGTGTCGGCGGCGCTGAGGCGCGCGCCGGGCCGCTCGATCCGGATCACCTCGGCACCGAGGCCGGTGAGCACCATCCCGGCGAACGGGCCCGGGCCGATGCCGCCGAGTTCGATGATCCGTACCCCGGCGAGCGGCCCGCCGGGCGGCTGCTGCGCCTCTTGCCGGTGGTGCGGGTCCGGTGCGTCCTGTACTTCTCGTGCGCCGGCCATCAGCGGCCGGTCCAGCGCGGGGCGCGCTTCTCGGCGAAGGCGCGCGGGCCCTCCTTCGCGTCCTCGGAGACGAACACCGGCTCCACCAGGGCCTTCTGGCGCTCCTTGGCCTCGGCGGCCGGCCAGACGGTGGAGCCCACGACGACCTCCTTGCTGACCCGGACCGCGAGCGGGCCGTTGGCCGCGATGGCGGCGGCGAGGTCGCGGGCGCCGGCCAGCGCGCCGCCGGGCTCGGCGAGCCGGTTGACCAGTCCGTAGCCGTGGGCCCGGTGGGCGTCGAGGAAGGCGCCGGTCAGGGCCAGTTCCATGGCGATCTGGTACGGCAGGCGCTGCGGCAGCCGCAGCAGTCCGCCGGCCGCCGCGACCAGACCGCGCTTGACCTCGGGAAGGCCGAACTGCGCGTTGTCGGCGGCCACGATCAGGTCGCAGGCGAGGGCGAGTTCGCAGCCGCCGGCCAGCGCGTACCCCTCGACCGCCGCGATCAGGGGCTTGCGGGGCGGTGCGTCGGTGAGGCCGGCGAAGCCGCGCCCCTCGATGCTGGGACGCTCGCCCTTGAGGAACGCCTTGAGGTCCATCCCGGAGCAGAAGGTGCCGCCGGCGCCGGTGAGGATGCCGACGGCCAGGTCGTCGCGGGCGTCCAGCTCGTCGAGCGCGGCGGCGACACCCTCGGCGACGCTCAGGCTGACGGCGTTGCGGGCTTCGGGGCGGTTGATCGTGATGACGGCGATGCCGTCGGAGAATTCGGTGTGGACCGCATCGGTCATCGGTGGCTCCGTACGGGATCGGTCGGCGAGCGCTGTCACTTCGGGGCCGAGGGCGACACGGGGGCCTACTTGGGCGCCATCCGGATGGCGCCGTCGAGGCGGATCACCTCGCCGTTGAGCATCGGGTTGTCGACGATGTGCGCGACCAGCGAGGCGTACTCGTCCGGGGTGCCGAGGCGCGACGGGTGCGGTACCTGCTTGCCCAGCGAATCGCGCAGCTCCTGCGGGGCGCGGCCGAGCAGCGGGGTGTCGAACAGGCCGGGCGCGATCGTCGTCACGCGGACCTGACGGTTCGCCAGGTCGCGGGCGATGGGCAGGGTCATGCCGACGACACCGCCCTTGGAGGCGGAGTACGCGGCCTGGCCGATCTGGCCGTCGAACGCGGCCACCGACGCGGTGTTGACGATGACGCCCCGGTCGCCGTCCAGGGGTTCGTTGCCGACCATCTCCGCCGCGGCCAGCCGGATCACGTTGAAGGTGCCGATCAGATTGACCGTGATCACCTTGGTGAACCGCTCCAGCGGGAACGGGCCTTCCTTGCCCACCGTACGGGCCGATCCGCCGATACCGGCGCAGTTGACGGTCACCCGCAGCGGCGCGGGCGCAGTCGCGGCCTCGACCGCACGCGTCACGTCCGCCTCGTCGGTGACGTCACCGGCGACGAACACCGCGCGCTCGCCCAGCTCCTTGGCCACCGCCTCGCCGTCGGAGGTCGGCAGGTCGAGCAGTACGACATGGGCGCCCGAGGCCAGCAGTTTCTTTGCGGTGGCCAGGCCGAGACCGGAGGCCCCACCGGTGACAAGAGCGGAAACACCATCGGTGCGCATGAGAGAACCCCATTTCCTTCCCTGCGGCGGACTGCCTCTGCTAACTTAACGATCGTTCGGCAATTGCCGCCCACAGGCAACCACAGCCCTATGGCGGTGTCAACGGAAAGGACAGCCGTGGCACTTGAGATCAGCGGCACCGTGCAGTGGCAGGCGTGGCAGGACCGTGTCCTGCCGCCGGTCGAGCGGGTACGCGAGGGGCTGTGGTCCATCCCCGTACCCATCCCCGACAACCCGCTGCGCTACGTCCTGGTGTACGCGCTCGAAGCCGGCGACGGCGTCGTGCTCATCGACGCCGGATGGGACGCCGAGGTCTCCTGGCAGGCCCTCAACGACGGTCTGGCCGCGATCGGGACCACCGTCGAGAACGTCAAGGCCGTCCTCGTCACGCACAGCCACCCCGACCACCTCGGCCTGGCCGGCCGGGTGCGCGAGGCATCGGGAGCGTACGTCGCCCTGCACGCCCTGGACGCCACCCTCCTCGGCGCGGACACCGCGACCCAGGAGAAGTGGCACGGCAGCGTCCTGGACTACCTGACCACGCACGGGGTGCCCGGCACCGAGGCCGCCGCCACGGTGGACGGCATGAACAGCGACCTGCTGTTCCGGGCCGCCACGCCGGACGTGCTGCTGCAGGACGGGGAGCGGATCAAGCTGCCGGGGCTCGACCTGCGGGTGGTGTGGACCCCGGGGCACAGTCCCGGTCACTCCTGCTTCTACGAGCCCGAGCGGCGGCTGCTGTTCTCCGGCGACCATGTGCTGCCCCGGATCACCCCGGCGGTCGGCGTGTACGCCCAGACCCCCGGCGACCCGCTGGCCGACTTCCTGCTCTCGCTGGAGCGGCTGGAGCGGTTCGAGGTCGAGGAGGTGCTCCCGGCGCACGAGTACCGCTTCCGCCGGCTGGACGAGCGGCTGGTCCAGATGGCGCGGCACCACACCGAGCGGCTGGCGGAAACGCTCGCCGCGGTGCGGGCGGCGTCCGGCGGCACCGCGTGGGAGCTGGCGGCCCGGCTGAAGTGGTCGCGCCCCTGGAGCGCCTTCGGCATGCAGCAGCGGCGGTTCGCCCTGGGGGAGACGCTGGCCCATCTGAAGCTGCTGGAGGCGAGGGGTGAGGTCGCCCAGGCTGCTGAGGGCGGGGAAGGCCCGGCTCGTTGGTATCCGACTCGTTGACATTGCCGCGGTCCGATGGGAAGAGTGCACCTTGTCGAACGTGTCGAACGACCGTTTAGTTGAGAGGCGCTGAGCGTGAGCGTGATCAGGACGAAGTCCACCCAGCCGCTGCCGCCGCCCGCCCCCGCGGGCGTCTCGCTCCCGGAACTGCTCGATCTGGAGACCGTGGACCGCGACCTGTACCGCGGAAACGTCGTCTTCGACGAGCCGTTCGCGCTCTTCGGCGGGCAGGTCGCCGCGCAGGCGCTGGTGGCGGCGGGGCGCACCGTCGGCCCGTACCGGGCACCCCACTCGATGCACGGCTACTTCCTGCGCGCCGGTGACTCCGGCCGCCCGACCGTGTTCCGCGTCGAACGGGACCGGGACGGCCGCTCGTACTCCGCGCGCCGCGTGGTCGCGCTGCAGGACGGCGAGGTCATCTTCAGCATGTCCGCCTCGTTCCACGTCGCCGAGGAGGGCCGGGACCTCCAGGCGTCGCCGGTACCGGACGCGCCCCCGCCGGACACCCTGCCGACCGGGACGATGCCGCGGCTGGCCTCCTTCGAGGCCCGCCAGCCGCAACAGCCTTACCCCGAGGCGTCCTGGCCGACCCGCTTCTGGGCGCGCTGCACCGCGGACCTCGGGGACGACCCGCTGCTGCACACCGCGGCGCTGACCTACCTCTCCGACGTCCTCAGTGGCCTCGCGCCGCTGCGGGACGAGAGCTGGACCCCGATGAGCAGCCTGGACCACGCGGTGTGGTTCCACCGCCCGGTACGGCTCGACGACTGGGTGCTGCTCGACCTCGTACCGCATACGACGGGTGGCGGGCGGGGCTGGTACACCGGCACGGTCAGCAGCACCGACGGCGTCCTGCGGGCGAGCCTCACTCAGGAGCAGCTGTACCGGCAGCGCCGCACCCCACAGGAGAAGCGCACCTCGGAGTGACCTTCAACCGCACCTCGCCGGGGACGGCGGGGAAGAGGGAGGCCGTATGCAGGCACACGACAACGACGCCGTGGCCGCCGCCCGACGGATGTCGTACGGGGCACAACTCGCCCGCTGCGCACGGAAGTTCCCCGACCGCGTCGCCGTCCAGCACGGAACCCGCGCGCTCACCTTCACCGAGCTGGACGAGCGGGTCAGCCGACTGGCGAACGCGCTGAGCGCCCGCGGGGTCGAGCGCGGCAGCCGGGTCGCGGTCGTCATGCACAACCGGACCGAGGTCGCCGAGAGCTATCTGGCCGCCGTCCGGCTGGGGGCGATCGCGGTACCGGTGAACTTCCGGCTGGTCGCCGCCGAGATCGCGTACATCCTCGCCGACAGCGGCGCCACCGTGCTGGTGTCCGACGAGCGGCTGGCCGCCACCTGCGCGGAAGCAGCGCGCGATGTCGAAGGACTGAGCACCGTGCTCGTCACCGGGGACCCGGCCGCGTACGGTCCGGACGCCGAGCCGTACGAGGCCGTACTCGCCGCCGCCTCGCCGCAGGACCCCGGTATCGACGTACCGGAGAACGACCCGGCGTTCCTCATGTACACCTCCGGCACCACCGGCCGTCCCAAGGGCGCCGTGCTCACCCATCTCAACCTGGTCATGGCCGCCTTCACGGTGCTCTCCGCGACCGGCGGCATCCCGCGCGAGCCCGATGTCGCGCTGCTCGGGGTGCCGATGTTCCACATCGCCGGGCTGGGCGTCACCCTGCGCGGGCTGCTCGACGGCGGCCGGCTGGTCATCGACGCGGCGTCGGCGTTCGACCCGGCGGCCTTCGTCGACGTACTGGAGAAGGAGCGGATCACCAGCTGTTTCCTCGTGCCGAGCCAGTGGCAGGCGGTCTGCGCGGTGCCCGGCATCAAGGACCGCGAGCTGGCGCTGCGCACGCTGGTATGGGGCGCGTCCGTCGCGCCGCCGTCCGTACTGGAGTCGCTGCGGGAGTGCTTCCCGGACGCCCCCGCCTACAGCGCGTTCGGGCAGACCGAGATGAGCCCGACCACCACGATGCTGCGGGCCGAGGACGCGGTGCGGAAGATGGGGTCGGTCGGTACCGCGCTGCCGGGCATCGAGGTGCGGATCGTCGACGAGGAGATGCGGGACGTCCCGGCCGGGGAGGTCGGCGAGATCGTCTACCGCGGGCCGACGACGATGCTCGGATACTGGAACAAGCCCGCGGAGACCGCGGCGGCGTTCGCGGGCGGCTGGTTCCACTCCGGCGACCTGTGCCGGATGGACGAAGAGGGCTTCATCTACGTCGTCGACCGCAAGAAGGACATGATCATCTCCGGTGGGGAGAACATCTACTGCGCCGAGGTCGAGGCCGCCATCGACGCGCACCCCGGCGTCGCCGAGGTCGCGGTGATCGGCGTCGACCACCCCAAGTGGGTGCAGACACCGCGCGCGGTGGTCGTCCCCGCCGACCCGGCCAACCCGCCGGCCGAGAAGGAGCTCATCGACCACTGCCGCGCCAGACTCGCCTCGTACAAGAAGCCGACCTCGGTGGTCTTCGTGACCGCGATGCCGCGCAACGCGAGCGGCAAGATACAGAAATTCCGGCTGCGGGAGCGGTACGGGACGGCCGCGGGCGATATCCATGACTGAGGGTGCGTCACGTGCCCCGTAAGGGGCGCGGGGAACTGCGCGACCAGCCACGACGGTGCCGCGGCCGGTCGCCGGGGGAGCGAACGCCGTGGGCGGATCTATGGACAGGTGTGCAGTGCAGGTATAACTTAACGATCGTTCGAGAGATCAGGAAGCAGTCAAGGATCGTGCGAGAGACCGTGGGATAAAGGGGTTGCTGTGCGCCTTCCGGTGTTCAACGAGGATCACGAGGCTTACCGCCAGACGCTGCGGGACTTCATCGCGAAGGAGGTCGCCCCGGTCCACCACGAGTGGGAGGAGCAGGGCCACCCGCCGCGCGACTTCTACCGCAAGCTCGGCGAGCTGGGCGTACTGGGCATCCAGGTCGCGGAGGAGTACGGCGGCGCCGGCGAGAGCAGCTTCAAGTTCGCCGCGGTCACCATGGAGGAGACGGCTCGCGCCGGTGTCTCCTTCGGCAACTACTCGGTCCACTCCAACCTGATCCTGCCGTACCTGATGAAGTACGCCACCGAGGAGCAGAAGCAGCGCTGGCTGCCCGGCTTCGCGAGCGGCGACATCATGACGGCGATCGCCATGACCGAGCCCGGCACCGGCTCGGACCTGGCGAACATCCAGACCAAGGCGCAGCTCTCCGCGGACGGCAGGCACTACGTCCTCAACGGCGCCAAGACCTTCATCACCGGCGGTGCGCTGGCCGACCTTATCCTGGTCGTTGCGCGCACCACCCCGTACGACCCCGAGGACCGCCGCGCGGGCCTGTCCATCCTGTGCGTGGAGACCGCCTCCGAGGGCTTCGCGGTCGGCCGCAAGCTGCAGAAGATCGGGCTGAAGGCGTCCGACACCGCCGAACTGTCCTTCACCGACGTCAAGGTGCCGGTGGAGAATCTGCTCGGCGAGGAGGGCAAGGGCTTCTCCTACCTCTCCCACAACCTCCCGCAGGAGCGCCTCTCCATCGCGCTGGGCGCCGCCGCCTCCGCGGCCGCCGCGTTGCGTTTCGCGACCGGGTACGTCAAGGACCGCACGGTCTTCGGCAAGCCCGTCGCGCACTTCCAGAACACCAAGTTCGTCCTGGCGGAGTGCGCGACCGAGGTCGAGGCGGCGCAGCTGTTCGCCGACCGGGCCCTGCAGCTGCACGACGCCGGCGAGCTGACCGTCGCCGACGCGGCCAAGGCGAAGCTGTACTGCACCGAGGCGGCGGGCCGCGTCATCGACAAGTGCCTCCAGCTGCACGGTGGTTACGGCTACATCACCGAGTACCCGATCGCGCGCCTCTACGCCGACACCCGCGTCTCGCGCATCTACGGCGGCACCAACGAGGTCATGAAGACCATCATCGCCAAGTCGCTCGGCCTGTGACGACATCCCCGAAAGGACCCCCTCATGCGTGACGCAGTCATCGTCGACGCCGTACGCACGCCCGTCGGCAAGGGCAAGCCGGGCGGCGCGCTGTCCGGTATCCACCCCACCGACCTGTCGGCGCACGTCCTCAAGGCGCTGGCCGAGCGCAACGGCCTCGACCCGGCCACCGTCGACGATGTGATCTGGGGCTGCGTCTCCCAGGTCGGCGAGCAGGCCGGCTGCATCGGACGGTACTCGGTCCTCGCCGCCGGCTGGCCCGAGCACGTCCCGGGCCTGACCATCGACCGCCAGTGCGGCTCCTCCCAGCAGGCCGTGCACCAGGCCGCGGCGGGCGTCATCGCCGGTCAGTACGACATCGCCATCGCGGGCGGCGTCGAGTCGATGTCCCAGGTGCCGATGGGGGCCAGCCGCTCCGGCGGCCGGTTCGGCGAGGCGTACGGCCCGCTGGTCGCCGAGCGGTACGACCACTACCGCTTCAACCAGGGCGTCGGTGCCGAGATGATCGCCGAGGAGTTCGGGCTGGGCCGCGAGGAGCTGGACCAGCACGCGCTGGACTCGCACGCCAAGGCCGCCCGCGCGATCGACGAGGGCCGCTTCAAGGGCCAGATCGCACCCGTCACGGTCACCGACGCGGACGGCAACGAGCGCGTCTTCGACACCGACGAGGGGGTGCGCCGCGGCGGCACCCTGGAGAAGCTGGGTGGCCTCGCGACCCCGTTCAAGGAGAACGGTGTCATCTCCGCGGGCAACGCCTCGCAGATATCCGACGGCGCGGCGGCACTGCTGGTGACGACCCGGGAGGTCGCCGAACGCAACGGCTGGACGCCGCTCGCCCGCTTCCACACCGGCACGGTCACCGGCGCCGACCCGATCACCATGCTCAAGGGCCCGATCCCGGCCACCCGCAAGGTACTGGAGCGGGCCGGCCTCACCCTGGCCGACATCGGGGCCTTCGAGATCAACGAGGCGTTCGCCTCCGTGTCGTTGGGCTGGCAGCGGCAGACCGGCGCGGACTACGACCGGCTGAACCCCAACGGCGGCGCCATCGCCCTCGGCCACCCGCTCGGCGGCTCCGGCGCCCGCCTGATGACCACCCTGGTCCACCACATGAAGGACAACGGCATCCGCTACGGCCTGCAGTCCATGTGCGAGGGCGGCGGCATGGCCAACGCGACCGTCCTCGAACTGCTCTGAACCGACCCTGGGGTTACGACTCGGCCGCGGTCGTGGAGGCCCCGGAGGCCGGGCCGAAGGCGGGCGCCGGCACGGTTTCCGGGGACAGCAGTACGGAGGGCTTGCCGTCCACGCCCACCGGGACGTCTCCGTCGATCGTCACCCGGCGCAGCTTGCGCACATGGTCGTCGGAGTCGTCCACGCCGTAGTGCTGGGTGGCGCGGTTGTCCCAGATCGCCACGTCGCCGACCTGCCACTGCCAGCGCACGGTGTTCTCCGGCCGCTCGATGTGCGACTGGAAGAGGTTCACCAGGGCGCGCGAGTCCGCTCCGGTGAGGCCGGCGATGCGCTGCGCGAAGTTGCCGAGCAGCAGGACGCGTTCGCCGGTCTCCGGGTGCACCCGTACCACCGGGTGCTCGGTGCTGAACTTCGTGGCGGTGAAGACCTCCCGGTAGTGGACCAGCTGCTCGGGCGCGGCGTTGGGGCGCAGCGCCGCGTAGTCGTAGTCGTTGGTGTGCACGGCCCGGAGACCGTCGGCGAGGGCGCGCAGCGGTGCGGGGAGGTTGCTGTACGCCGTCGCGGTGTTGGCCCACAGGGTGTTGCCGCCGTAGGGCGGGATGACGACGGCGCGGAGGATGGAGAAGGCCGGGTAGGCGGGGACGAAGGTGACATCGGTGTGCCACTGGTTGGCCCGGCCGCCGTAGTCGGAGTCGATCGGCAGGGCGTAGCGCCCGTCGGCCGAGGGGACGGTGGGGTGGGCCACCGGGGTGCCGAGGAGCGTGGCGAACTCCTCGTGGCTCCGCTCGTCCAAGTGGTCCTGGCCGCGGAAGAAGACGACCTTGCGCTCCAGCAGGGCGGCGCGGATCGCGGCCACCGTCTCGGGCGCGAGGTCGCCGCCGAGGCGTACTCCGGAGATGACGGCGCCGAGGCGGCCGCCCACCTTCTCGACGGTGAGCGTTCCGGAGGCGGGGGCGGGCGCTGTCGTGGTGGAGGTCATGACGGGGTGTCCCTTCGGGAAGCGGAGGTGGGGGACGTCCGGTCTCGATTCGTCGTGGAATTCGACTCGGAGCGGAAGTAATGACCGGGAGCGTCGCAGCGTCCGTGAAAGTGCGTCAAGCGGTCGCGGGCTCCCCTCACAGCGCTCTCTGATGGTTCAATCGGCCTCTGCGCCGGGGCCGTCGCGTCATCGGCGTACGACTGGGAAAATGGCCCTGACCAGCGACGATGACCGCAGCGCTGGGGCAGGACCGGAAGCGGGGAGCCGCTCGGTCGCCCACTGCCGCCCCGTCGTCGCCCCGGCGAACGGATTTCACACTCCGGCAATGTGACAACCAACTGCCGCAACGTGCACACCACATATGAAGACCAGGGAAGACCAGGAAGGCCGACCGATGACACCTGCCACCCCCGGTCCGCGCATGGCGGGCGACGGACGCCGCGAGGCCAACGCCGCCGCCGTGCTGAGAACGGTGCTCGATCACGGTCCCGTGGCGCGCAGTGGTATCGCCAAGCTGTCCGGGCTGAGCCCCGCGGCCGTCTCCCGGCAGTGCACCGACCTCACGCGGCTCGGCCTGGTGCGTGAGGTGCCGGGCCGCGCCGAAAGCGGTGGCGTGGGCCGCCCCCAGGTCCCCGTCGACCTGCACACCGCCGACGGCGGACCGGTCGCGGCGGGAGTCCACATCGGCGTGCCCGCCTCGACGTTCGGCGTCGTGGACCTGCGCGGCACGGTGCTGGCCAAGCAGGTGTTCCCGCACGAGGGGATCGCCGCCGAGCACCTCCAGGAACAAGTGCTGGACGCGCTGCGGGAGTTCGTCCTGGCTGCTGTGCCCGGGCGGCCGCTGCTCGGGGTGGGCGCGGCGATGGGCGGTTGGATCGAGCCGCGCGAGGGCACCGTGGTACGGCACGACCTGCTGGGCTGGCGGGGCCGCCCGCTCGGCAGCGCCCTCGCCGCGCGGCTGGGCCTGCCCGCCGCGGTCGACAATCACGCCCGTGCCATCGCCCAGTCGGAGATCCTGTTCGGCAGGCCGGCGGCCCGCCGCAGTCTGGTGCATCTCTTCGTCGGCAATGTGGTCGACGCGGCGGTCGGCATCGCGGGTGTGGTGCACCGCGGGCCGCGTGCGGGCGCCGGTGACGTGGCCCATCTGCCAGTGCCCGACTCCACGGTGGCCTGCGAGTGCGGGCGTGTCGGCTGTCTCGGGGCGACGGCTTCCGACACCGCGACGGCGCGTACGGCGGTGCGCCGCGGCATCATTCCCGAGCCCGATGCCGCGCTGCTGGTGGAGGCCGCGGCGGCCGGGGACGCGCGGGCCGACCGGCTGCTGCGCGAGCGGGCCAGGGCGGTGGGGCGTGCCACCGCGCTGCTGCTCGATGTGCTCAACCCCGACCTGGTGGTGATCACCGAGATCTCGAGTGCCCGGAACCCGGCGTACTTGGCGGAGATCCGGGGCGCGGCGGTCGACCTGTCGCACGTGTGCGACGACCCGGAACGGATTGTGAGTCCACATGCCGGACGCGAAGCAATTCCGGTCGCGGCCGGCACCGTTGTGCTGAATCCCCTGTTCAGGCGGCCTCTGCGGACCCTCGGGGTGCGGGCGACACATGAGGTACACATGGGTGCAACAACTGACGGTGCGTCGGCCATGGACGCCGGTTGACCGCTCGTAGGACTCGCTGTCATATTGCTCGCGTGAATCCGGACATGCGCCTCATCGCCCGCAGGCACGTCGACCTCTGTCGACAGGCCAGCGCGGTCTGTGCCGTCCGCGGCTGATTCACCCTTTCTTCTTCGCACCACGCCTTGAGGCCGCCCCGCCTGCTTGCACGCGGGCGCCAGGCCGTTGCGTGTCCCTCAGCCGCCGTGTGTGAGTTCCGGCGGCAATGAATTCCAGGCAGGCCCCATGACCGAGCCATCCCCTTTTCCGTACTCCCATCCCTCCCGGCGCGCCACCCTGCGTGCCACCGGCGCCGGCGCCCTGCTGCTCGGACTGGGGCTGACCGGCTGCCGTTCGGCGGTGTCCGCTTCGAGCTACCGGGCCGACGACAACAACGGCCCCCGCCGGGGCGGCACCCTCAGCGTGGCCATCAACAGCGACTTCACCCCGAGCCTGCTGTTCTCCCAGAGTTCCCAACCACTCCAGAACCGGCTGCTGTTCAACACCCTCACCCGGTACGACGACGCACTGCGGCCGCATCCCGAACTCGCCACGTCGTGGACGTACGCGAAGGACGGCCGCAGCATCACCCTGAAGCTCAGGGACGATGTGACGTACCACGACGGCCGCCGGTTCACCGCCGACGACGTCGTCTTCGCGGTCCGCAACCTCCAGGACCCGCAGCGCGCGGCCCAGTTGAGAGCGACGGCGGCAGCCATCACCGATTTCGAGAAGCGCGGTGACCACGAGCTGGTGCTGAAGCTGGCCCATCCGGTGACCAACCTCTTCGACCTCTTCGAGTTCATGATCATCCCGGATCGGTACACCGTCGAGCAGGCCGTCACCGGCAAGACGCTCAACGGCACCGGGCCCTTCCGGCTGAAGAAGTGGAGCCCCGGCTCCACCCTGAGCCTGACCCGCAACGACAGGTACTTCAAGCCCGGGCGTCCCTACCTCGACGCGGTGGAACTGCGCGTCATACCGCAGGCCGAGGCCCTGATCTCGTCCCTCCGCTCCGGCCAGTCCCACCTGTCCTACCAGGTGCCCGGCAAGAGCATCCGCACGGTCAGGGACAACCCCGACCTGGTGGTCACCACGTACGACACCGGCGCCGGCGCCAGCTATCTCGGCGTCAACACCACCATCGCACCCTTCGACGACAAGACCGTCCGCCAGGCGCTGGCCTGGTCGGTGGACCGCGACCGGATCCTGAAACAGTCCCTCGGCGGCTACGGCCTGGCCTCCGCGGCACCCTGGCCCAAGTCGTCCCCGGCCTACACCGAGGCCAACCGCACCCACTACACCTACGATCCCGCGAAGGCGCGCCGGCTGCTGAAGTCGACGGGCCACAGCAGGCTCACCGCGCCCCTGCTCCACCTCAACTCGCCCGAATCCACCGCCATCGCCGAGGCCGTCCAGTACGACCTCCAGCAGGCGGGCGTCCGCGTCACACTGCAGCCCACCGACCCGGCCACCGCGCAGAAGAAGCTCATCTCGCAGGACATGCCGGCCCTGTGGACCATGGACCACGGCTTCGCGCAGGTGCGGCCCGCCACCCTCGCCGTCAGCGCGTACCCCTTCAACGAGGCCAAGAACACCTCGAAGTACCGCTCGGAGCACTACACGAAGGTGGTACGGGAGGCATGGACGGCCTTTGGAGCCGGCACCGCGCGGCAGCACGCCCTGGCACAGCACGTCTCCGACGTCCTGCTCGACGAGGCGTTCATCATCGACCTCGTCGTCCAGGGGAGTGTGCAGGTCGCCAGCAGCAAACTGCACGGCGTCACGCTCAACAAATTCATGTACCTCAACCTCGACGACGCCTACCTGGTGTGATCATGCGCAGCTACCTCCTCAAGCGGCTGCCGTCCGCTCTCCTCGTCCTCGTGCTCGCCTCCTTCCTGATCTTCGGCATCCTGCGGCTGGTCCCCGGCGACCCCGCGAGCGCCCTCGCCGGGCCGGACGCCGACACCGCCACCGTGGCCGCCATCCGCGAGCGGCTGGGGCTGAACGAGCCCCTGCTCGCCCAATACGGCTCCTGGATCGGCGGCCTGGTCAGCGGCGACCTCGGCCCCTCGTACGTGATCGGCGGCGACACCGCCGACCTCATCACCGGCGGGCTGGGCGCCACCGTCGAACTGACCCTGGGCGCCCTGCTGTGCACCGTCCTCCTCGGTACCGCCTTCGGTGTACTCGGCGCGACGTCACGCAGCCGTTGGATCCGTACCGCCGTCCGCACCGTCACCACCGGTGCGCTGGCCGTGCCGCCGTTCGTCACCGGAGTCCTGCTCGTCCTCGTCTTCTCGGTGCTCGTCCGCGTCCTGCCTTCCGGCGGGCGGGTGCCACTGCTCGAAGCGCCCGACCTCTCCGTGCAGTACCTGCTGCTGCCGTCGCTGTGCCTCGCCCTGCCCAGCGCCGCCGTCCTCGGCCGTTACCTCAAGGACGGCATCGAGCGGACCCTCGGCGAGGAATACGTCCGCACCGCCACCGCGGCCGGCGTCCCGCCGCGCAGGCTCCTGTGGCGGCACGCCCTGCCCAACGCACTGCCGCCGGTCGTCACCGTCCTCGGCATGCAGATCGGCCAACTCCTGGGCGGCGCCGTCCTGGTGGAGGCCATCTTCGCCTGGCCGGGGCTCGGCCAGCTCGCCGAACAGGGCCTCGTCCGCCGCGACTACCCGGTCGTCCAGGACCTGCTCCTCCTCCTGGTCACCGTCTTCGTCCTCGTCCAGCTGCTCACCGACCTCGTCTACGCCTGGCTCGATCCCCGGATCAGGTGGGAGTGACCGCCATGACCACCACCACACCGACCGCCGATGCCACCCCGAGCACCGCACCTGCCACCCGCAGGACACCGGCCCGCCGCCACCCGTACCTGGCGGCGCTGCGCACCCCGCGCGGCCTCACCGGCCTCGCCCTCGTCGCACTGATCGTCCTCGGCGGACTCCTCGCACCCCTGCTGAGCGGCCACGACCCCACCGCGCAGAGCGGCCTGGGCCTCGCCACGCCCGGCACCGCAGGGCATCCGCTCGGCACCGACGACCTCGGCCGCGACCTGCTCAGCCGGGTGCTGTACGGCATCCGCACCGACCTCGGTGTCATCGCGGTGGCCGTACCGCTCGGCGCCCTGCTCGGCTGCCTCTTCGCACTGCTGGCGGCCGCCCACCCGGTCGCCGACACAGCAGTAAACCGCGTCTTCGACCTGATCCTCGCCTTCCCCGGGCTGATCCTGGCGCTCGCCGTCACGGCCGTGCTCGGCCCCGGACGGCTGCCCGTCATCCTGGTGATCGCCCTCGCCGAGATCCCCGTCTTCGGCCGGCAGCTGCGCGGCGGCATCCTCGTCCAGCGGGAACGCGAGTACGTCGTCGCCGCGCGCGTCGGCGGCACCTCCGGCTCCTGGTCACTCGTCCGCCACATCCTGCCCAACGCCGCCGACCCGCTCGTGGTGCAGCTCGCCCTCTCGCTCACCGTCGCGGTGTTCCTGGAAGGCGCGATGAGCTTCCTCGGCGTCGGTGTCCGGCCCCCGGAACCCACCCTCGGCAGCGTGCTGAACCAGTCCATGCCCTACCTCGCCGACGCTCCGCAGTTCGCCGCGGGGCCGCTGCTCGCGGTGACCGCGCTCGTCCTCGGTCTCTCGCTGGTGGCCGATGCCCTGAACCGGGAGATACGCCGATGACCACCACCCATACCAGCGCTCCGGCCAGTGAGAGGGCCGAGCGGAAAGACGCCGAACTGCTCGAAGTACGCGATCTGTCCGTCGAGTTCGCCGGGCCCGACGGCCGCCCCGTACGAGCCGTGCGCGACGTCTCGTTCACACTGCGGCGCGGCGAGACCCTGGCCATCGTCGGTGAGTCCGGCTCCGGCAAGTCCACGACCGCGTTCGCGGTGGCCCGGATGCTGCCCGGTACCGGACGGGTCACCGGCGGCTCCGTCCTCCTCGACGGCGAGGACCTGGTGGCGGCCGAGGAACGCCGGCTCCGTACCGTACGCGGCGCCCGCATCGGGATGATCTTCCAGGACCCGATGACCTCCCTGAACCCGGTGCTCACCGCGGGCAGACACCTCGACGAGGTACTCCGCGCCCATGGCTACGGCGACCGCGCAGCGCGCCGCGCCCGCGCCGCCGAACTCCTCGGCCTGGTCGGCATCCCCGACCCCGAGCGGCGCCTCGACGACCACCCGCACCGGTTCTCCGGCGGCCAGCGCCAGCGCATCCTCATTGCCATGGCCCTCGCCGGCGAACCGGACGTACTGATCGCCGACGAACCCACCACGGCCCTCGACGCCACCGTCCAGGACCAGATCCTGAACCTGCTCACCGAGCTCAACCAACGCACCGGCACCGCACTCGTCCTCATCTCCCACAACATGGGCGTGGTGGCCCGCACCTGCGCACGCGTCCTGGTGATGTACGGCGGCTCCGTCGTCGAGGACGGCCCCACCGACCGGGTGCTCACCCGGCCGCGCCACCCCTACACCGCCGGGCTGCTCGCCGCCGTACCGCGGCTCTCCGCGCCCTCGGGCACCCGGCTGACCGGCATCCCCGGCAGCCCGCCCGACCCCGCAATGCCCGCGGAGGGCTGCGCCTTCGCGGAGCGGTGCGCCTTCGCCGAGGACGGCTGCCGCACCGCCCGGCCCCGGCTCGTCACCCTTGACGACGGGGTGCGCGCCGCCTGCCCGCCGGCTGCCGCGCGTACGGAACCGCTGCCCGGCCCCGCGACCCCTGAACGCATCGACCGGCCGGCGCCCGGCGGCACCGTGCTGGCCGCCGAGAACCTCCGCAAGGTGTACCGAGGCCGTGGCCTCACCGGGCGCACGAAGGGCTTCACCGCACTGGACGGGGTGTCGCTCACCCTCGCGGCGGGGGAGACCCTCGGCATCGTCGGCGAGTCCGGCTCGGGGAAGTCGACCCTGGCCAGGGTCCTCGCCCACGCACACCCCTCGGACGGCGGCACGCTGCGGCTGCACGGCCAGGACATCACCCGGCCGTCGCGCACGGAGCTGCGGGAGGTGCGGCGCGCCGTCCAGATGGTGTTCCAGGACCCGTACGCCTCCCTCAACCCGCGCATGACGGTGGGTCAGATCGTGGCCGAGCCGCTGATCTCCCTCGGTCTCGGCGACCGCCGGGCGCGGGAAGCGCGGGTCGCCGAGCTGCTCCGGCAGGTCGGTCTCGACCCGTCAGCGGCCGCCCGGCACCCGCGCGCCTTCTCCGGCGGCCAGCGGCAGCGCATCGGCATCGCCCGCGCCCTGGCCCCCGAACCCACCGTGCTGATCTGCGACGAACCCGTCTCCGCGCTCGATGTGTCCGTACAGGCGCAAATCGTCAACCTCCTCGGCGACCTGCAGCGCGACCTCGGGCTCGCGCTGGTCTTCATCGCCCACGACCTCGCGGTGGTCCGGCAGGTCAGCCACCGCATCGCCGTGATGCACAACGGGCGGATCGTGGAGACCGGCAGCGCCGACGAGGTCTGCGAGAACCCGCGCGACCCCTACACCCGGGCGCTGCTCGCGGCGGCCCCGGAGCCCATACCCGTCGCACCGCGCGAAGAGCTCGCCCGCCTGCACCCCGCCGCTTCCTAGGAGACCCGCACCGTGACCACCCGCCGTGACCCCTACGACGGCTTCCCCGGCCGCGTCGCCCGCACCTTCGCCGCGTCCGAGCCCGCCTGGCCCGCACGTCGTACCGCTCCCGCGGGAGCCCCCAACATCGTCGTCGTCCTCGTGGACGACATGGGCTACAGCGACATCGGCCCCTTCGGCTCGGAGATCCCCACGCCCACTCTGGACCACCTCGCGGGCCAGGGCGTACGGCTCTCCAACTACCACACCATGCCGCTCTGCTCCCCGGCCCGCGCCGCCCTCCTCACCGGCCTCAACCCGCACCGCGTCGGCTACGCCCACGTGGCCAACTCCGACCCCGGCTTCCCCGGTTACGGCATGACCATCGCGGAGGACGTCCCCACCCTCGCGGAACTCCTGCACGACCAGGGCTACGCCACCTACGCCGTCGGCAAGTGGCACCTCGTACGCGACTCGGCCTCCAACACCGCCGACGACCGCGCCAACTGGCCGCTGCAGAAGGGATTCGACCGCTATTACGGTGTCCTGGAGGGCCTGACCAGCCTCTTCCACCCGCACCAGCTCGTCCGTGACAACAGCCCCCTCGACATCGACGAGCTGCCCGAGGGCTACTACTACACCGACGACATCACCGACCAGGCCCTCGCCATGATCAAGGGCCTGCGCGCCCACGACCCGGACAAGCCCTTCTTCCTCTACCTCGCCCACAACGCCGTGCACGGCCCCCTCCAGGCCAAGGAGGAGGACATCGCCCGCCACCGCGGTCGCTACGACGCGGGCTGGGACGCACTGCGCGACCAGCGCTTCGCCGCCCAGATCGCCGCCGGCCTCTTCCCGCCCGGCACCGCCCTGCCCGACCGCAACAGCGAGGCCGGACTCGACGTACCCGCCTGGGACTCCCTCACGGCGGACCAACAGCGCCGCTACGCCCGTTACATGGAGGTGTACGCGGCGATGGTCGACAACATCGACCAGAATCTCGGCCGCCTCACCGCCACCCTCGAAGCCCTCGGCGAACTCGACAACACCGTCATCGTCTTCACCTCCGACAACGGCGGCACCGGCGAGGGCGGCGCGGAGGGCACCCGCTCCTACTTCAGCCGCTTCGTGCACCACCCGCGGCTGCCCGGCGACTGGGAACCCGACGTCGACCGCGACCCGGACCTCATCGGCGGCCCGCGCAGCCTCGTGCACTACCCGCGCGGCTGGGGGATGGCCTCCAACACACCCTTCCGCCTGTACAAGGGACACACCTACGCGGGCGGGGTGCGCGTGCCGTTCGTGCTGTCCTGGCCGCGCGGCGTCCGCGACGGCCGCCTCGCACAAGGGCTGCGCACCCAGTACCAGTACGTCACCGACATCGCCCCCACGCTCCTCGAACTCGCCGGGACCCCGCGCCCGGACGAGCGCCGCGGGGTGCCCTTGCAGGAGGTGGACGGAGCGAGCTTCGCCCCGGTCCTCGCCGACCCGGCCGCCGGCTCCACCCACCGCGAGCAGTACTGCGAGATGACCGGGAACCGCAGCTACTACCGCGACGGCCACAAACTCGTCACCCTGCACCGCCCCGGCACCCCGTACGACGACGCCGAGTGGGCCTTGTACGACTTGCGCACCGATCCCACCGAGATCCACGACCTGGCCGACCAACGCCCGGACATGGTGAAGGAGTTGGCGGCCGCGTGGGAGCAGGCCGCCTGGCGCAACGGTGTCTTCCCGCTCCCCGACGGCAGCGGCGCGCTCGCCCACCGGCACCCCGCCGACGAGCGCTACACCCGCGAGCTGCGGCTGCTGCCCGGCACCCCCGAGCTGGAGCGCTACCGCTCCTCCCGGCTGATCGCCTTCCGCTCCTTCGAGATCGCCGTCCGCCTGGCGTCGTACGCCCACGGTGACCAGGGCGTTCTCGTCTCGCACGGTGACCAGGGCGGCGGCTACAGCCTCTACGTCGAGGACGGCCGGCTGCACTTCGCGTACAACGAGTACGGCCGGCTGCACGAGACGGACGCCGGGCCGCTACCGCCCGGCACCCGCGACATCCTGCTCACCGCCAGCGCGGAGCAGGGCCTGCGCTGGCACTTCACCCTCACCGTGGACGGCACGGAGCGGCCGGCGTTGGGCAGCGTGCACCAGCTCATCGGCATGGCGCCCTTCCAGGGCATCAGCGTCGGCATCGACCGCAAATCGCCGGTCTCCTGGCCGCTGTACGAGCGCCATCGCGCCTTCCGGTACGACGGCAGGCTGCACTCGGTGACCTACCGCCCCGGCGCGCCGGGACCCGACGCACCGGAGGCAGTGGCGAACACCCTGCGAGAGGCGGCGGCCGCTTTCGAGTGACGACTCAGGGGTGGCTCAGGCGGTCGCCAGCCACATGTCGGGGCCGAACACCTCGTAGTGGATCGCCGAGGCGGGCACGCCGCGCTCCAGGAGCTGGGTGCGCACGGCCCGCATGAAGGGCAGCGGACCGCACAGGTAAGCCTGCACCCCGTCCGGCAGGGCCACGTCACCGAGATCCACCAGCCCGGACCGGTCGCCCTGCTCGGCGTCCTCGGTGTTCTCGTACCAGAAGTGCACCGCGCTGTCCGGCAGCTTGCCGGACAGCGCGCGCTGCTCGGTGCGCAGGGCGTGGTCGGCGGGGGAGCGGTCGCCGTGCACGACGGTCACGGGAGCGTGGTACTCGCTCTCCGCGAGGTGGTCGAGCATGGCCAGCATCGGGGTGACGCCGATCCCGGCGGACGCGAGGAGCAGCGGCGTCCGGGTGTCCGGCAGCACGAGGTCGCCGTAGGGCGCGGACACATCGAGCCGGTCGCCCTCGCGCACGTGGTCGTGGAGGTGGGCCGAGACCTCGCCGTCGCGCTTGACGGTGATGGTGCGGGTCTCCTTGCCGGGGGCGCCGGAAAGGCTGTACTGACGGATCTGGCGGGCGCCGTCCTCGAGCGGGACGCGCACCGAGACGTACTGGCCGGCGCGAGCGGTCGGCAGCGGGCCGCCGTCGGCCGGGCGGAGGCGGAAGGTGACGACGTCAGCGGTCTCCTGGGTGCGCTCCGCGACGACCCAGGGCCGCCAGGTGTCGCCCATCAGCACGCCGTGCTGCGCGTACAGCCGGGTCTCGATGGCGATGAGGGCGTTCGCGAGGAGCCAGTAGACCTCGTCCCACGCGGCGGCGACCTCTTCGGTGACCGCGTCACCGAGCACCTCGACGATGGCGGCGAAGAGGTGGGTGTGCACGACCTCGTACTGGCCGGGGGTGACGCCGAGGGAGGCGTGCTTGTGCGCGATGCGCTCCAGCATGGCGTCCGGGCGCTGTTCGGGGTGTTCCACGAGGGCGGTGGCGAAGGCGGCGATGGCGCCCGCGAGGGCCTGCCGCTGGGTCCCGGCCGCCTGGTTGCCGCGGTTGAACAGGTCCCGCAGCAGCTCGGGGTGGGCGGTGAAGAGCCGGTCGTAGAACCGCTCGGTGATGTCTCCGATGGCCGCGCCGACGGCGGGCAGGGTGGCGCGGATGGTGGCAGCCGAAGCGGGCGCGAGCATGACGGGGCTCCGAATCTGAATCTTAGATGCGTATTTAAAAGCGAGAGAGGGTGCCGCTGGCGGTGTGGTGGTTCAGGGACTCGACAGCGTGAGGAGTACCGGACCGGTCGGTGAGGCCGTGAGGTCCTCCACGGTCAGTGGGTCCAGCGTGGCGTAGAACGCCTCCTGGGCCTCGCGCAGTGCTCTGCGCAGCCGGCAGGCCCCGGCGAGGGGGCAGGGTGGATCACCCTCGCAGTCGACCACATCGCCGACCCCCTCCAGTTCTCTGACCAGCCGGCCGACCGACGCCGTCCGCCCCGCGGCGGTGAGCGCGAGCCCGCCGCCCCGTCCCCGGCGGCCTTCGACGACACCGAGGTGCTGCATCCGCGCGGCCACCTTGGCCAGATGTGAATGCGGCACCCGCATCGCCTGCGCGACGTCACGGGCGGTCGACGCGGTATCGCGTACGGCCAGGAACATCAACGTCCGCAGCGCGAGATCGGTGGACTTCGTCAGGCGCATGCCGGAAGCCTAGCCAAATGCGAATATTGGATGCAAATTATGAGAGGGATGGCCGATGATGGCCGGTGATCACCGGAAAATGCCCGTGTGTCCGAGCGAGTAGCGGCCCGGCTGCGGATAGACGGCGAGGCCGTGCGGCCCGCGGCCCACCGGAATCTTGGCCAGCGTGCGCCCGTTCCTGGTGTCGATGGCGTACACCTCGGCGTCATAGCGTCCCGAGAGCCACAGCACCTTGCCATCGGCCGACAGCCCGCCCATGTCCGGACTGCCGCCACCGCGGATGTGCCACTTCCCGACGAGCCGGCCACTGCGGAAGTCCAGCAGGGAGATCGAGCCCTCCTCCCGGTTCGAGATGTACATCGTCCGGGAGTCCCGGCTCACGTACAGGCCGTGGGTGCCCTCACCCGTATGCAGCAGCCTGGGCTCGGTGAACCGGTCCCCGTCGAGCACCCACACGCCGTCGGACATCATGTCCGCCACATACCAGGTCCTGCCGTCCGGGGAGATCTTCACGTCCTGCGGCATCGCGCCCTTCCGGGGCAGGCGCTGCTTGGCGGTGACCGCCATCCGCGCCGTGTCGACCTTGAGGAGTTCACCGGAGAACTCGCAGGAGACGATGAAGTACCGGCCGTCGGGTGAGAAATCCGCGTGATTGACCCCGGCGCAGTCCACGGAGAGGGCCTTGCGGACCCTCAGCGTCCGCGGGTCCCGGAAGACCACCTGACGGTCCTTGGAGGCCATGACCACCGCGTACTTGCCGTTCGGCGTGAAGTAGAGGTTGTACGGGTCGTGCGTGTCGACCGTGCGGCCCTTCTTCCCGGTGGCGGGGTCCAGGGCGGTCAGGCTGTTGCCGAGGTCGTTGTTGACCCACAGGGTCTTCAGGTCCCACGAGGGCACCACGTGCTGCGGCTGCCGCCCCACGCGGATCGTCCGGGTCACCTTGTACGTCTTCGGGTCGATCACGCTGACGGTGTCCGACTCGGTGTTGGGTACGTACACCCGCGACGGGAAGTCCCTGACCACCGGGGACAGCTTGTTCGGCCGGTCCGCTGCGTACAGGTCGCGCGGGTTCAGGACCGGCGGCATCCCGGGGAGCGCGCGTTCCGCCGCGGTGCGGGATGCCGGGGGAGATGCGGTGCGGTCGTCGCGGCCCTCGTGCGCGGCCGGCCCGCCACAGCCCGCGGCCGGCAGCACGCCGGCCAGGGCCGCGGCGGCCGCGAGACGCCGCCGGCCCGTCGGCCGCCTCTGGGAGAACGATGGCATACGGGTATTCATGCACGGTTGTGCGACGCGTTCAGCGTTGTCCCGGCTGTTCGGGTGGTTCCGTGCGGTAGAGGGTGCATGCTCACCTTATGAGCAACCTCGCTGCACCCGGCACTGTACGGATGTCCACAGCCCAGGGCCGCTGGGTCCTGCTCACGGCAGTACTGGGCTCGGGCATGGCGATGCTCGACAGTACGGTCGTCAATGTCGCCCTGCCCCGTATCGGCACCGACCTGCACACTCCGCTGTCCGTCCTGCAGTGGACCGTCAACGCCTACCTGCTCACCCTGGCAGCCCTGCTCCTGCTCGGCGGCTCCCTCGGCGACCGCTACGGCCGGCGCCGGATCTTCCTCATCGGCATGGTGTGGTTCGCCGGCGCCTCCCTGCTGTGCGGCCTGGCTCCCAACGCCCCGGTACTCCTCGCGGCGCGGGCCCTCCAAGGCGTCGGCGGCGCCCTGCTCACCCCCGGCTCGCTCGCCCTCATCCAGGCCGTCTTCCATCCCGACGATCGGTCCCGCGCGGTCGGCGCGTGGTCCGGCCTGGGCGGCGTGGCCACCGCGGTCGGCCCCTTCCTCGGCGGCTGGCTGGTGGACGGCCCCGGCTGGCGCTGGGTGTTCTTCCTGAACGTGCCGCTGGCGGTGGCCTGCGTACCGATCGCCGCGCGCCACGTGCCCGAGACCCGCGACCCCGCCACGCACGGCAGCTTCGACGTGCTGGGCGCCGCCCTGGGCGCGCTGGCGCTCGGCGCGGTGACCTACGCCCTGATCGCCGCGCCCGGCCGGGGCGCGGCACCCGACGTGCTGCTCACCGCGCTCGCCGGCGTGCTGCTCGCGGTGGCCTTCCTCCGGGTCGAGCGGCACCACCCCGACCCCATGCTGCCGCCCTGGCTCTTCACACTGCGGCAGTTCACCGCGGTCAACGCGGTGACCCTCTGCGTCTACGCGGCCTTCAGCGGCTTCTTCTTCCTCACCGTGCTGTACCTGCAAGTGGCCGCGGGCTACTCGGCACTCGCCGCCGGCACCGCGCTGCTCCCCACCACCGTGCTGATGCTGCTGCTCTCGGCCCGCTCCGGCGAACTGGCCCGGCACATCGGCCCGCGCATCCCCCTGGTCCTCGGCCCACTCCTGTGCGCTGCGGGGATGCTGCTGATGACCCGGGCCGGCACCCACGCCTCCTACTTCGCCGAGGTGCTGCCCGCCGTGACCGTACTGGGCTGCGGCATGGCCCTCCTGGTCGCGCCGCTCACCGCCACCGTCCTGGCCTCCGTCGACGTCACCCGTGCCGGGCTGGCCAGCGGCGTCAACAACACCGCGGCACGCGCCGCCGGCCTGCTGGCCGTGGCGGCCCTGCCCCTGCTGGCCGGCATGGGCCCGGAAACGTACCTCTCGGCCCCCGCGTTCGCCGCCGCCTACCGGCGCTCCCTCCTCCTCTGCGCGGCACTCTTGATCGCCGGCGCGGCCCTCGCCTGGTTCACGGTGCGCTCCCGCACCCCGGAACGCACCCCGTGCGCGTACCACTGCGGTGTGTCAGCGCCGCCCCTCGACCCGGGCGCCTCCAAACGCAAGTAGCGCTGCACACCGCTGAGTCCTCAGCTCGCGTCCCAGAGGTCACACAGGTGGTCGGTGTGGAGGGTGGAGGTCACCGCGTTGCCGCCCGCCGACGCGGTGCGCAGCGAGAGGGCGCGTCCCGGCTCGGTGCGCTGGTCGGGAAGGTCGGGCTGGCCGGTGACATGCGGGGTGCCGGTGCGGATGAAGGACGTCCAGTAGGCGGTCATCTGCCGTGCCAGTACGCGCTGTTCGGCGTTGAGCGGAGCATCGTGGCCGAAGTGCCGGAAGAGGTACTGCACTTCGTTGACATGGGTCGCGCCGAAGGGAAAGTCGGTGCCGAGGTTGCGCAGCGACTCGAAGGGCGGCGAGGTCCGGTCGGCGAACTCGTACGCGTACACCGGGGTGCGCGCGCCGAGGCGGGCGTCCAGGCGCAGCGCCGGGCAGGCCATCAGCTGGTCGCCGACGGTGGCGGCGTAGGCGAGCGTGGGCGTCGGGTAGTCGGCGAGCGGATAGCGGGCGAGGGCCTTCTCACCGGTTTCCGCGCCGTACGACGTGCGCAGGGCCTGCGGGTACTGCTCGGCGGTGAGCGGTGTGCCCTGGGCGTCGTAACTGCCGAAGGCGAAGAGGGTGCCTTCGTCGCTGTTCGCGCCGTTGATCACCGGTACTTTCGCGTAGCGGCCGCTCGCGAAGGCGCTGGCGGGCTGTTCGGGAAGGAAGGAACCGCCCGCCACCGGCCCCCAGTCGTGGCCCGCCTGAGCAGCGAGAATGTCCTTCGCGGGCGTGCGGCGGAGGCAGGCGAGGGCCGTCGCGGGGTCCTTGCAGCCGACGGAAGCGGCGAAGGACGTGCCGTCGGCGTCGGCGGCACGGCGCGTCCGCGCACCGCAGTCGCCGTAGGCGCCGCTCTGGATGATCGCGCGGTGGAACAGGCCGCGTGCGGTGGGCGAGGCGAGATGGGTGCAGACGGAGCGGCCGCCGGCCGACTCGCCCGCGATGGTCACCTGGTCCGGATCGCCGCCGAACCGCGCGATGTTGGCCCGCACCCAGCGCAGGGCCGCCTGCTGGTCCTGCATGCCGAAGTTGCCGGAGGTGCGGTCCCCGGCCTCCTCGTCCAGCCCCGGTGTGGCGAGGAAACCCATCGCGCCGAGGCGGTAGTTGAGGGTGACGGCGACGATGGACCCCTTGGCGGCGAATTCGTCGGGCACGACATCGGCCCCCGCACCGCCGGTGAGCCCGCCACCGTGCAGCCACACCATGACCGGGAGCTTCCGGCCGGGACGGGCGGCGGTGGGGCTGTACACATTGAGGTTGAGGCAGTCCTCCGTATGGGTCGGCTTCTCATAGCCGGGGTCCCAGCCGGCGGACTGAACACAACGGTGGCCGAAGGCGGTGGCGTCCCGTACACCGGCCCAGGGAGCCACGGGCTGCGGGGCCCGCCAGCGCAGCGCACCGACGGGCGGCGCGGCGTACGGAATACCGAGGAACTGACGCCCGGCCGCGGTGGCCTCGCCGCGTACCCAGCCCTGCTGGGTACGCACGGTGGTGTCCGGTGGCGGTGTTGTGGTGGCGTTTGTGGTGGCATTTGCCTGTGGCGCGGTGAGCGCCAGCAGCGCGCCCGCCAGCAGGGCGGTACACGCGCGGCGCAAACGAGTGGTGAGCATGGGCGGCCCTTTCAGCGCATGCGTCAACGCGGCTTCAACTACCGAACGCACTAGGCGTATTGACGCACCGAAAGTTATGGCCGTGGCCCAAGTCGGTCAATAAGTTGAACAAGAAAACTTTGGGGCCGAATGACCGGCCATGACCGGCCATGATCGTCCCATGCCGCCTCAGCGGCGGCGTCGGCGCCGCGCGAGGCGGTGGAATGCCTTCTGTCCGCCGGTCGGCGTGGGCAGTGCGCCCGCCACCGCGTCGGCCAGCAGTGTGCCGACCGTCTCGGCCGCGCACGTACGGTTCGCGCCGATGCCGCCCGAGGGCCCGCGCTTGATCCAGCCCACGACGTACGTCCCCGGCCTGTCGGTCACCCGGCCGCGCTCGTGCGGCACGGTCCCGGTGGCCTCGTCGAACGGCAGCCCCGCCAGGGGCACGCCGCGGTAGCCGATCGCCCGCAGTGCCAGGCCGGCCGGGATCTCCAGCTCACCGGCGCCGCCGGCAACGCGCACCGCGCGGATGCCTTCGTCCCCGCACACTTCCACGGGAGTGGAGTGGAAGCGGAACACGATGCGGCGCCGCCCTCCAGTCGCCCCCGCGGGCGCGGACCAGTCGACGGCCTCCCGTGCCACGTCCTGCAGTACCCGCGCCTTCTCCACCGGCCCGGCGGCGTCGATCGCCGTACCGATCCGTGGGTCGTGGTCGTCCACGAGCAGGTCCACCTCGGGGAGGTGCTTCAGGGCGAGCAGCTCGGACCTGGTGTACGCCGCGTGTTCCGGACCGCGGCGGCCCAGCAGTAGCACCTCGCGCACCTTGCTGCGGCGCAACTCCTCCAGCGCATGGCCGGCGATCTCCGTCCCGGCCAGTGTTTCGGGGTCGGAGACCAGGATCCGGGCGACATCGAGGGCGACATTGCCGTTGCCGACCACGACCACCCGCTCGGCCGAGAGGTCGACGGCGTCCGGTGCGACCTCCGGGTGCGCGTTGTACCAGGCCACGAAGGTGGTCGCGGAGACGCTGCCGGTCCGGTCCTCGCCGGGTATGCCGAGCCGCCGGTCCGTGGCGGCGCCCACGGCGTAGATCACCGCGTCATGGTGTGCGGCGAGTTCCTCCGCCGTGACGTTCCCGCCCACCTCGAGGCCGAGGTGCATGCGCACGCGCGGATGAGTGTAGAAACGGGCGAAGGCGTCGCCCATCTTCTTGGTCGCCGGGTGATCAGGCGCCACTCCGTACCGCACGAGCCCGCCGGCGACCGGCAGCCGGTCGACGAGCGTCACCTCGCTCCGGGTGTGCAGCAGCAGGTCCTCGGCGGCGTACATGCCGGCCGGCCCGGTGCCGACTATCGCCACTCGGAGCGGCTGGAAGTCCGCGGGCAGGATGCGTTCGAAGGTCGGCTTGCCCCAGGCGTGGAAGTTGGGGCCGTGGCCGGCTGCATCCGATGCGGCCGGCGTCTCCGCCTGTGCCTCCGTGTGCGTCTCCGCCCGCGACGTCACCTCCGACTGTTCTGACTGCTCCGCCTGCCCCGACTGCTCGAAGTAGGCCGCGTTGATGTCGGCGTACTCCCGCTGTCCGCCGGTCAGGCTCTCGACCGGGAAGATGGCGTCCACCGGGCAGGCGTCGGCGCAGGCGCCGCAGTCGATGCACGCCTTCGGGTCGACGTACAGCATCTCCGTACTGCCGAAGGCCCGCTCATCGGGCGTGGGATGAATGCAGTTGACCGGGCAAACGGCCACACAGGTGGCGTCGGTGCAACAGGTCTGGGTGATCGCGAAGGCCATGTCGTCCGCTCGGCTGAAGTCGTCAGATCGGGTCGTCAGATGGGGGCGTCAGGTCAATGGTCGGTTCGGTCGTCAGATCAGGTTGGCGCGCTTGTAGAAGTACAGCGCCGGCTTGGTGAGCAGCCCCACCGAGGTCAGGAACTCCATCAGGCCCGCACAGCTCGAGCGCATCATCGACTTGTGGTGCTCGTTGGCCTTCGCCTCGCGGAGGGCGCGTTCCTCGTCCAGGCCGGCGTTCGCGTAGACCTTCCGGTTCACCATGCTGCTGACGATGACGTAGGACGCCACGGCGATCAGGAGGGAGTGGATCTGGCGGCGCACCCGTCCGGCGCGCGCGAGGCGCTTGCGCGTCTCGTCGCGGGCGAACTTCATGTGCCGTGATTCCTCGACGACATGGATGTTGTTGATGGTGCGGACGAACGGTACGACGCGCTCGTCGCGCATCCAGTCCCGCTGCATGACGTCGAGGACCTCCTCGGCGACCAGGATCGCCGCGTACGCCGCCTCGCCGAACGCAACGGTCTTGAAGACCCGGCCGAGTTCGACCGCGGCCCGGTGCGGGCGGTAGGCCGGGGCCCGCAGCTTCTTCGCACCGCGCGCGAACATGATCGAGTGGCGGCACTCGTCGGCGATCTCGGTGAGCGCCCACTGGAAGGTGTCGTCCGTCGGGTCCTTCGCGTAGATGTCCCGCAGCACCATCTGCTGCAGGATCATCTCGAACCAGATGCCGGTACTGGCCACCGAGGCGGCCTCCTGCCGCGTCAGCGCCTTGCGCTGCGCGTCGGTCAGCTCATTCCAGTACGCCGTCCCGTACAGGGTGCTCCACTCCGGGCTGGCGCCGTGGAAGCCCTCGTCGAGCGGGGTCTCCCAGTCGACCTCGGTGAGCGGGTCGTACGAGAGCTGCGCGGACGAATCGAGCAGCCGCCGCGCGATGCCGTCCTCGGTGGTCTCGGGCGTCTCGGGGGTGCGGTTCCGGGTCTCCGGCCGCGGGGTGCTGATGGCCATGCGGGGCTCCTCGAGTCGAGTCCGGGAAGTACCTCGTCCATGCTGCTATTACCGGCGGTAACGGCGCCAGCTTGTTGACGGACTTTATAGCAAGAGCCACGACGTGCCTACCCCTCGGTAATGATGGGGTAGGCACCGACCACGAAACCGCTGGTCACGGGCGCCATGATCGGTCCGGGTCGGCAGTCAGCGGTCGACGGTCGACGGTCGGCGGGCTACGCCGAGCAGTCGCCGTTCGACTCCCGCAGCCCCTTGCCGGCTCCCGCGGCCCGGCTCACGATCTCCGGCACGCAGGCGGCCTTGCCGAGGCTGTACGGGTAGGGGATGCCGCCCGAGATGTTGGACCGCGGATTCGGGCCGGCGGGGTGGTACTCCTCGCCGGGACCGGACCAGGTGACATAGCCGTTGGGTACGTCGCTCTCCATGCCGATGGCGTCCCCGCCGTTGGACGTGGGCGACCCCGATTTCTTGGCACCTCTTACGGGAAGCGCATCTCCGGCTCGGAGCTGCGGAGCAGCTGGTCCACCTCGACCAGGGCCGAAGCGACCGCCTCGTCCAGGGGGAGCCGGATGCCGTGCTCAATGGCCGCTTCGTACTCATCGTCGCCGAGGGCCTTGCGGGCGAGGGCGACGGCCGCTTCGTGCGGGGCGTTGAAGTAGGCGGACCCAAAGAGGGGCAGCCCGACCTTCCGCCAGATACGGCGGGCCGCGCCGTGCAGCAGGGCGGCCGGGAAGCTGTGCCCGCCGGCGGCGCGGAAGAGGGAGATGAGTTCGATGGGAAGGACCACGCCGACCAGGTCGCGGAACTCGTAATTGATGATCAGGCACTCCTGCGCCAGCAACGCGGCCTCGTCATGGCGTCCCGCGGTCCAGGCCGCGTAGGAGAGGACATAGAGGGCGTACGCCTTGGCCCAGCGCTCGCCGTGCGACTCGCAGATGGAGCGGGCCTCCGCGCAGAGGCCGACGGCGGTCTCCAGGTCACCCTGGAAGGCGAGGGCCATACCCAGTTCGACCTGAGCCATCATCACGTTGCTGTTGAGCTCCCCGAGTTCGGCGTAGCGGCTGAGTGAGGACTCGAAGAACCGCTGCGCCGTACGGTGTTCATCCCGCATCAGTGCGGCACAGCCGAACCGGTGGGTGGCGTACGCGTACGCGACGTCGTCGCCGGTCCGCAACGCCTGCGACCGGCACTCGGTGAGTATGGCCATGGCCGCCTCCGAGTCGCCTTGGAGGATGGCGACATAACCGCCCACCCAGAGCACCTTGAGCCGCTCGCGGGTGGGATCGGACCCGAGGGCGCGGGCCCGGTCGAGCCAGTAGCGGCCGTCGCCGAGCAGGCCGCAGCCGACCCAGTAGAACCAGAGTGTCCCGGCGAGCCGCAGTCCGGCCTGCTCCTGGCCCGGAGTGGACAGCGCGAAGTCGAGGGCGGCGAAGAGCTGAGCGTGCTCGCGCCGGGTGGCGTGGAAGACGGCGGCCTGACCCGGTCCGAACCAGTCCCGCTCACCCTGCTCGGCGAACGCCTGACACCAGCCGAGGTGGCGGGCGCGCTGGGGCAGCTCCTCGCCGAGGAGCCGCAGCCACTCGGCGCCGTACGCACGTACAGTGTCGAGCTGCCGGAACCGCTCGCCGTCCGGTCCTTTCTCCCGGACCAGGAGCGATTTCTCGACGAGCCCGGTGAGCAGATCGCCGATCTCCGCCTTCTCCAGGATGTTGTCACTGCACACGTGCTCAACGGCCGCGCGGGAGAAGTCGCCGATGAATACGGAGAGGCGGGCCCACAACAGCCGTTCGTGCGGCCGGCACAGCTCATGGCTCCAGCCGATCGCCGTGCGCAGCGTGTCGTGGCGGAAGGCGCTGTGCGGCGGCCCGCCCGGATCGCCGGCGGTCGCGGTTTTCTCGGGGGCGGCCTTCTCGGCGGTGGCCTGCTCAGCAGTGGCCTTCTCGGTGATGGTCTTCTCGTCGACGAGGAGCTGGAAGCGGTCGTCCAGGCGGTCGAGGAGGTCCCCGAGGGTTTCGGTCCGCAGCCGCCCGGCTGCCAGTTCGATAGCGAGCGGAATGCCGTCGAGCCGTGTGCAGATCCTTTTCACGGTCGCCCTGTTGGGGCCGGCCAGTGTGAAGCCGGGACGAGCGGTGAGGGCGCGCTGCGCGAACAGGGCGACCGCGTCTTCCGCGACGGGCAGCGGTTCGAGGAGGAAGACATGTTCGCCGGGGACGCCGAGGGGCTGCCGGCTGGTGACGAGAACGTGCAGCCGGGGGGCGGCGCGCAGCAGCAGATCCGCGAGGCCCGCACAGGCGTCCAGGAGGTGTTCGCAGGTGTCGAGGATGAGCAGCAGATGTCTGCCGCTGAGGTGATCGGCCAGCACCTCCTCCATGGACCGGGCCGTATGGTCGGTGGGGCACAGCACCCTGGCGACCGCGTGCAACAGCAGCTCACTGTCCTGGAGACCGGAGAGCTCGACGAACCAGGCTCCATCGCCGAAGTCGTCCGCGCTCTCGGCGGCGGCGCGCAGCGCGGTACGGGTCTTCCCGACACCGCCGATTCCGGTCAGTGTCACCAACCGGGAACGCTGCCACGCCTTTCGCAGGGCGGCGAGTTCACGGCTTCGGCCGATGAAGCCAGGCTTTTCCGCAGGCAGACCGCCAGTCACAGCCGCCTCACCTCAGTGATTATGGACGCCTTCGCCGGGAATGGACGAAGCCTTCTCCAGGAATGGGCCTGGAAGGGGACAGGGATGGGTCAAGGATGGGCCATGGATGGGAACGGCCACCGACATGGCCCTTATTGGCCTCTACCGTATCGGTGTTGGCCCCTACCGTATCGGCCTCGTGGCACTCCTTTGAGGCGATTGGCAACATTCCGCCCGCACTTGGCGCGCACGTGCACGAATCTCTCCGAAGTCGATGAGCAAAAGCGCGGCATCGTCGTCCAGTTTGCCCATCGAGTACTGAATGAGGTCGGCGGTGAGGGCGTCGAGAAACGTGTCGGGATCCTCGTCGTGCAGCACCGCCACGCGCTCCGCGAGGGGGTAGAAGTCCCTCTTGGCGTCGCGTGCTTCGGTGACGCCGTCCGTGTAGAGCAGCAGCTGGTCGTTGTCGGTCAGCGGTACGGTGTTCACCCGGCACCAGTCCTCCTGGAGGCCGAAGAGGCCGAGCGGCGGCGACGGCGGCAGAACGTCCACGAAGGTGGCCCGGCCGGCGCGGATCAGCAGCGGTGGCGGGTGTCCGCAGCAGACCAGCTCGGCGCTTTCGCTCCCGTCGGCGACCTCGATCAACAGGGCGGTGGCAAAGTCCACGCCGCCGCCCCGGCCGGCGAGTACCGTGTCCATGCGCTGCGCCAGCGCGGACAACCGCTTTTCGCGCTGGGCCAGGTTACGGAAGGCGCCGAGGGTATCCATGGCGGTCCCCACCGCCGACAGGCCCTTGCCCATGGCGTCACCAATGAAAAGCCGCACGCCGAAAGGCGTATGGGCGGCGCCGTAGACATCCCCGCCGACCAGTGTCCCGGACTGTGCGGCCTCGTAGCGGACCGCGGTACGCAGTCCGCCGAGCCGGACCGGCAGCGGTCGCAGCATTTCCCGCTGGACCGTGTCCGCCACCGCCGCCGGTTCCCTGAAGCCCCGTCCCTGGCGACGGAGCACCGCCGCGGAAACGGCGGCGGACGCCGCTATCAGTGCCATGCAGATACCGGCCATCACGGCATCGGAAGACTTCCATGCGAGCGTGGCGAGAATGGCTGCGGCGGCGCCCGCGCCTGCCACTGCGGGAAAGTACCAGGAGTAGTCCCGGGGAGACCTCATCGCCATTCCAGCTCGATCAGCCGATGTATTGCCCGGATCCTGAAGAACGATCCGGGTCCTCGACCGAACGCCATTCCGCGCCGGCCGCTCATACGCCGCTTTATCGTTCACATGTTCCACATGCTTGACATGCTTCACATGTTCCTTCTACGTACCCATGCCACCGTCGACCGGGAGCCCCGCGCCGGTGACGAAGCGGGCCGCGTCGGAGGCGAGGAAAACCACCGCATCGGCCATGTCGGCGACCTCGCCGAGCCGACCGAGCGGGGTGAGCCCGATGACATCGCCGACGGCCGCCTCCGCGCTGGGCCACAGCCCCAGATCCTCCATGTCCTGGGCGAGTTGGATACCCATCGCGGTGGGCACCAGGCCCGGATAGACGCAGTTGACCCGCACACCGTAGCCGAGCTTGCCGGACTCCAGCGCGGCCACGCGGGTCAGCCGGTCGACTCCGGCCTTGGTCGCCGCATAGCCCGCGATGCCGGGGAAGGGGACCGTCGCGGCCACCGACGAGACATTGACGACCGCACCGCCACCCCCGGCCGGGCCCCCGGGGCGCATGGCCCGGAAGGCGTGCTTGATGCCGAGCCCGACCCCGAGGACATTCACCTCCAGCATCTCGCTGACCGCCTGCCGATCGAAGTCGGCGATCAGCCCCGAGGCCAGTACTCCCGCGTTGTTGACGACGATGTCCAGGCCACCCAGCTCGGTGACGGTCCGCCCGACGGCCGACTCCCAGCTCGCGTCCTCGGCCACATCGAGCGGGACGAACTCCACTCTGGCGCCGGACTCCCGCAGCGACTCGGCGGTCTCCCGGCCTGCCTCCTTCTGCACATCGCCGATCATGACGGCCGCGCCGGCCCGGGCGAGCGCCTCGGCCATACCGGCTCCCAGCCCCTGCGCACCGCCTGTCACCAGCGCCGTTCGCCCGGTCAAGTCGTATGGCGTCATGGAGCCTCCTTCTGCGGGCCGACTCCGCGACGACAAGGGCCGCTCGGCCCAACGACGGGATGCATCGGCCTCGAATGGCTTGCCTCGAAATGGCTTGATGCAGCGCATCGTAGGGAGCCCAGCGGCCGGCTCCACGGGATTTCCGGATAATGCGTGCACGAGCGGCGGCAGGTTGCTATAGCAAGTGGCCGCAGCCAACGGGTGCAGGCCCCACCTGCCTGCGGGGAGGGCGAGGGTGCTCAACGGCCCGGCACCTTCGGCTGGTTGGTTCAGTCAGTAGGTACAAGGACCACCGGGCAGTGGGCGTGGTGGAGGGCCGCGTGGGTGACCGGGCCCAGTTGGAGGCCGAAGGGGCGGGGGCGGCGGTGTGCGGCCAGGATCATGACGTCGGCCTCCCGGCTGGTGTCGACGATCGCTTGTGCCGGACCCTGGCAGACGGCCAGTGCGGACGTCCGGACCTCGGGGTACTCCTGTGCCAGCGCGGAGAGGGCATAGTGCGGGACCGCTTCGGCGGCTTTGCGCAACCTTGTGACATCTCCCCAGCTCAGTTGCGCGGGCCGGATGCGTTCACCGTGTGGCGCCGGGAACTGCCAGGCGTGCAGGACCTGCAGTTCGGCTGTGCGGCGGGCTGCTTCGTCGAAGGCGAAGCGCAGGGCCTTCGTCTCCCGATCCGGGTTCGACGCCAGAGCGAGGACGACGGCGCCGTGTACGCGTTCCAGGTTCCCGCGCACCACCATCAGCGGGCTGGTGCAGTGGGCCGCGACGCGCAGGCTGACCGAGCCGAGCAGCAGTCCGGTGAATCCGCCGTGTCCGCGGGTGCCGAGGACGGTGAGTGAGGCGGTGCGGCCGCAGCGGAGCAGTGCCTCGGCGGCGGACTCCGTGGTCAGTGACGGGATCATGAGGGTGTCGGGCGCTCGGGAGCGGGCCCGTTCCACGGCGCTGTCCATCATCCGCCGCGCGCTGCTGTAGAGCAGCTTGCCCTCGTCGTCCTGGACTCCGTCATCGGGCAGCGAGTGCTTGGGCCAAGGCCAGCCGGCCAGTATCTCCAGGGCCGCGCCACGCCGCCGGGCCTCGTCGGCCGCGCGGTCCAAAGCCCGTTCGGCATGCGCCGACCCGTCGAACCCGACGACCACCCGGCCGTGCGGCGTTTGTGGCACTTGCGGCGGCTGGGACGGCTGGGATGAATGGGACGGCTGGGGCATACGTACCTCCTCGGACCGTTTCGCCCGGACGGGGATCATGCGCGCGGGACGAGTTCCGCCAGGCTCCGGACCACATGGGCCGCTCCGTGCTCGTACAGCTCGACGGCGTTCTCCGTGTGCCCCTCCCGGTCCACTCCGAGAGTGCACGCGAAGCCGCCCCGGCGGGCCGCGATGATCCAGGCGGGGGCCGCGACCACGACAGCGCTGTGCGCCGGCACCGTCCGCAGCTGCCGGGCGCCTTCGATCAGCAGGGCCGGGTCCGGGCCGGCCGGTACCTGGAGGCGGGCGCGGTCGCAGCCGTCGACGATGGCGTCGAACCGGCTGGTCAGGGCGGCAGCCATCAGGAGACGGCGGCCGTGCCGGGACGCCGAGACCGCGGCGACCGGGATGGCATGGGCGTGCATCGCCGCTACGAGACGGAGGCTGTCCGGCCATACGGGCACGCCGTGTCTGCCCACCAGTTCGTCGAAGAACCGGTCCTCGTCAGCCGCCAGCGCCCGCAGCACGTTCGGGGAGTCGGGACGGCCGGGGTCGTGGATGCCACGGTCGGCGAGGAAGGCCCGGAGACCGTCGAGCCGTGCCCGCCCCTGGAAGAAGCGGCGGAAGTCGACCTCGGGATCGAACGGCCGGACGGACAGGCGGTGTACGTGTCCGCTGTCCCGCAGGAAGCGGTCGAGGGTGCGCTTCCAGGCGCCGGCGTGCAGGCGTGCGGTATCGGTCACCAGCCCGTCAATGCCGAGGAGCAGCGCCCGGCACTGGAGCAGCCGGGAGCGCTCGAGGGCGGGGGAGACGCTCGCGGGTTCCCAGGTGCCGGCGTACGTGCTGAGCTCCCGTTGGTACGTGCTCATGGATCACACCTCCTGAGGGGGTCCGTCGGACCTGAGGGTGTCCGTCGGATGCAGTGGGCCCCGCGTGCGGCGGGCCCGGGTTTCGCCTCATCGGCTGAAGCCCGTGAGGCCATCGTCCGGCCGGGCCGGGCTCCGGCCGGAGGGGCCGACCGGGGCGGCTGCGGGGCTGAACGGCCCTGAGCCGGAGCCGGACCGGCCCCTGCCCGGAGCGAACGGCAGGTGTGACGCTGTCCGCGGATTCCGGGGCGGGGTTGTCGAAGCCGCGGTGACGGTGGTGACGACGGTGACGGCGGTGACGAGAGGGAGGAGAAGGGCAGGATGATGGAACGTCCGCTCGTGGTGGGGGTCGATGGTTCGGACGCCGCCTTGGGTGCGGTGGACTGGGCAGCCGACGCAGCTGTGCGGTACGGCATTCGCCTGCGCATCGTGTACGCCTCGCGCTGGGAGAGGTACGAGGTACACCTCCTTGAGGGGCGGACCGAGCCCTCCTCCGAACGCGTCAGGGAGGAGACCATCGTCGGCGTCGCAGCCGAACGAGCCTCTCGACGCGTGCCAGGACTGGAGGTCACCACCCAGCTCGCTCCGGACGACCCGGTAGAGGCACTGCTGACCGAGGGACTACGGGCGAAGGCGGTGGTGGTCGGGCATCGTGGCCGAGGGCGGCTGACATCGTTGCTGCTCGGTTCGGTGGGACTGGGCGTGGCGGCCCGTGCGCACTGCCCCGTGATCGTGGTGCGCGGCCGTACGGAAAACATCCGCGGTGGTGAATGCAAGGTGGTCCTGGGGGTCGGCGAGCGCGCGGCGGACACGGCGGCGGTGACGTTCGCCCTCGAAGAGGCATCCCTCCGCGACTGCACCGTCGAAGCCGTCCACGCCTGGCGCTGTCCCGGTACCGCAGTACCCGAACAGTGCGGTGCGCACGGCGAATACCACGGTGAATACCGTGCCGAACACGAGCGGCGTACGCAGGAGTTGCTGGACGAGGTGATGAACAAACCGGTCGCCGCGTTCCCGCAGGTGACCGTGGAGCGCCGGGCGGTCGAGGGGGCTCCGGGCGCGGCGCTGGTGGCGGCGTCGCACACCGCCGACCTGGTGGTGGTGGGCGCGCATCGACGGCATGGCCATGCAGGGCTGCAGCTCGGACTGGTCACTCACACGGTGCTGCACCACGCGCGGTGTCCGGTCGCAGTCGTCCCGGAAACCTGAGCAGCCACGACTCCCGCAGGAAGCGCTGAACCGGCAGCCGAACCGGTAGGTACGGAGAGAGGAGGAACTGCTGCCTCCGGGTTAGTCTGCCGGAAGCGGATCGCACACGGGGGAGCGGGGAGGCTCGCCCTATGCCGGAATCGGCGGACCAACAGCAGCCGGTCGACGAAAAGCAGCCGGTCGACAAACGGCAGCCGATCGACGCAAAGCAGCCGGTCGACAAGCAACAGCCCGGGACGCAGTCGCTGTCGCAGTCGCCACTGCGTCCGGACGCACTGCTGGAGGAGTTGCAGTCCCGGCTCGCGGCCGCCCGCACCACCCAAGACCGTATGCACGGCCTTCTGGACGCGGTCCTGAACATCGGCGGTGACCTGGATCTCGAACAGGTACTGCAGCACATCGTCGAGGCCGCGGTGGTGCTCGCCGACGCCGAGTACGGCGCTCTTGGAGTGATCGGAGAAGGCCGGCGGCTGTCCCGTTTCCTTCCTGTCGGCATCGCGGACGAACTCGCCCGGAAAATAGGCCCGTTGCCCTCCGGGCACGGTCTGCTCGGCGAGCTGATCCGCCACCCCAAGCCCTTGCGGCTGACGGATCTCACCACTCATCCCAGCAGCTACGGTTTCCCTGAGCACCACCCGCCGATGCGGAGCTTCCTCGGCGTACCGATACGCGTCCGTGATGAGGTCTTCGGCAACCTCTACCTCACGGAGAAGCGCGGCGGCGCACGGTTCGACGCCGAGGACCAGGCCATGCTCTCGATGCTGGCGGTCGCCGCGGGCGTCGCGATCGACAACGCGCGGCTCTACCACGAGAGCCGTCGGCGGGAGCAGTGGCTCGAAGCGCTGGGCGAGATCACCAGGACGCTGCTGTCCGGGGCCGAGACCGGCGATGTACTGGACCTGATCGCCCGGCGCAGTGGCGAACTGGCGGACGCGGACTCGGTGGCGGTCTTCCTTCCGGACGCGGGCACCGGTGAGTTGACCGCGGTGGTGGCTCAAGGGGTGGGAGTGGAATGGCTCACCGGATCGGTGGTGCCGCGTGATGGATCGCTCGCGGGCCTTGCCGCCTGCACCGGTGAACCGGTGGTCACCAGCGACCTCGCCACGGACCCACGGGCGTACGCAACGTGCTCCCACACGGCGGCCACCGGCCCCGCCGTCGCCGTTCCGCTGCGGAGCGACGCACAGACCCGCGGTTCCCTCTGGCTCATTCGCACGGAGGACCGGCAGCCGTTCTCGGACAGCGACGTACGACTGATCTCCGGGTTCGCCGAGCAAGCCGCCCTCGCTCTCGAACTGGACCGTGGCCGACGGGAGTCGGAGCAGGTGAACGCCCTGCGCGAACGCGACCGGATCGCCCAGGGCCTCCACGACCTCGCCATCCAGCGGCTGTTCGCGACAGGGATGACGCTGCAGAGCGTCGGCCGGCTGATCGAGCGGCCGGAGGCCGCGCTGCGGGTGGGACGTGCGGTCGACGACCTCGATGAGACGATCAAAATCATCCGTTCCACCATCTTCGGCCTGCGCACCGCCGCGGATCCTCGGGAGGGTGCCGGCTTGCGGCGGCGGATCCTCGATGTCGTCGGGACGGCGGGTGAAGCGCTGGGGTTCTCGCCCTCGCTTCGCATGGAGGGGCAGGTCGACACGGATGTGCCGGCGGCGACGGCCGAACACCTTCTCGCCGTACTCACCGAGGCACTGAGCAACGCGGCCCGGCACGCCCACGCCCGACGGGTGGACGTGGCGCTCACCGTGGCGGACGAGGCCGTTCTCAGTGTCACGGACGACGGGGTGGGCCTTGGGTCCGGCACACCGGGAGGAGGCGGCCTCACCAACATCCGCTCCCGCGCCGACCTGCTCGGCGGCAGCCTGCGCTTGGAGACGCCGGCCCAGGGGGGAACCCGTCTGATCTGGCGTGTCCCGTTGTCACAGTAGATCCTCTGGGTACCGTCACACGCCGTCGGCTCAGCCGCCCCGCAGGGCCGTGAGGCGGCGCCGGTACTCCTCCTCGTCGATCTCCCCACGCGCATAACGCCCCGCCAGGACCTGCTCCGGTGTCTGATGGACCGGCGTTGTGCCCGCGTCACGGTGGCCGCGGACCAGGTAACGGACAAGCAGCGCCACGCCCCCGAGCAGCAGAATCCAGAAGAGAAGCTGGGCAACTGCCATCACGACGAATCCCCAGCCGGTCATCCCGGTGCCGTAGCCGTACATCACGTCACTCACCTCCCGGAGAGTCGACTCCAAGCGTGCGCTGGCGTGGGATGGGCAGCCATGGGCCGGTCAGCCCCGGCCACTGCCGGCCGGCCCTGCCGGACCGCCCCTCATTGGCCACGTGGGGCACTCGTGAGGAGGGGAGACGGTGCGTCGGCAGGTGCCACCGCTTGATACGAAGACCGTGACGGCTCTCGTCCGCGATCTGGCCCCCTCCCTCACCTCCCATGCGCTGGAGTGGCCCGACCTGCGCTGACCGGCCCGCCGGTTCCCATCAACTCGAGCAGGATCGCCGCGAGGATCAGTCGAGGCAGAATTCGTTGCCCTCGATGTCCTGCATCACGATGCACGACTCATTGACGCCATCGGCGGGCAGCAGTCGCACGCGTGACGCGCCGAGTGGGAGCAGTCGTGCGCACTCGGCCTCGAGGGCGGCGAGACGTTCTTCGCCCACGAGGCCGGTGCCGACCCGTACGCAGAGATGCACCCGGTTCTTGACAACCTTCTCTTCGGGAACGCGCTGAAAGAACAGTCGCGGGCCCACGCCTGAGGGGTCTATGCAGGCGAACGCTGAATCCTGCCGCTCAGGTGGCAGAGAGCGATTGAAGTCGTCCCACGTAGCGAACCCCTTCGGTGGCGGCGGTACGACGTATCCCAGCACCTCGCACCAGAAACGAGCGACGCGCTCCGGTTCCGCGCAGTCGAAGGTGACTTGGAACTGCTTGATCGATGACATCGGCGTACCGTAGCAGGGCTTTGTCGGTCATTTCCCGGTAGGAGTAGGCGACTTGACCGAGGGCGCATCTCGCTTGCGAAGCGCTGCATACGGGCGGCCTTCAGCGGATGTTCACGTCGATGCACGCGTAGAAGGCGTTCGAGGTGTCGGCGATGTTCCATACCGCGAGTACCTTGTGCCGGCCGGTGGCGCTGCCGAGGTTGACCTGGTGGGAGACCGTCGCCGGCGGCTGCTGGTTGTGGCCGTCGATGGTGGCGACCTTGGTGCCGTCGACGAAGTACTCGTAGTTCGAGGTGCGGTGCCGGGCGGTGAACTTCCAGGTGAAGGTCGTGGTGCGGCTGACGTCGGCGGCCTTCCAGCCCTTGTTGTCGTCGTCCAGCTCGGCGAATCTCGCGTTGCCGCCGCTGCAGCTCCGCAGCCCCTTGGGGCCTTCGACGCTCTGCGGTTCCCATGTGATGGCGCCGCACGACACGGTGCCGTTGGCGCACTGCTCCTGACGGCTGGCCGGCGCGTTGACCCAGCCGTGCGCCGACGCCGAGCCGGTCGGCAGTGTCAGGGCCAGTACGGGTGCCATTGCCGCACCGAGGGCGGCGGCCAACTTCCGCTTGCTGTCCATGCGTTCTCCTTCGTGGGGGTGGTGCATGGGAGGGGGGCTTGCGTGAAGTTCTCCGGCGGAGGGTGGGTGAGTTGGGCGAGTTGAGCGCGTGAGGAGTATGAGGAAGGTGACGAGTGTGAGGAGTGTGAGAGCCGGATTAGTCTAGACCATAGCGCTTGGTGGGGGTCCGTCAAGAGCTCTCGCTCCCCGCCCGGGGGGTCGTGCGGGCGGCCTCAGTAGTCCAGGCCCGTCTCCCACTTGAGGCGCCGGAGCGCGCGGTCGGTGAGGAGATGCCGGCTCCGGTCGAGCAGCCGTGCCACTTCTGGGTCGCCGCGCCGTGTGTCCGCGGCCGGGTGCCAGCGGCGGATGGACTGTTCGGCTCGGGTACGGAGCTTCGCGTCCTGGTCCGCCAGGAGTTCGACTGCCGCGCGCAGTGCTGGAGTTCCGCCGTGCGCGTCGAGCAGGCGGAAGGCGGCACCCCGGATGTGGCGCGGCTGCTGGGGGCCGATGCGGTCCAGCAGCCGGTCGGCGGGCAGTTCCGTCGCCGACGGCAGCAGCGCGACGGCCACCTCGCGGACGACAGCGGGCGCCGGGTCGTCGAGCAGCGGTCGCAGCGCTGCGGTGTCCGCGCGGTCCAGGGCCCGCAGTCCGGCCACAGCCTGTGCCCGCACCGCGCCCGCCGGGTGCGTGAGCAGTGACCGCAGCAGTCCGGCATCGGCACGGTCCCCGCACTCGGCCAGCCCGATGACCGTGCCGGGCGGCAGTGTGATGTCGTCCGGCCCCGTGCACCGCTCCCGGTACCAGGCCGTCGGATCACCGCCGTACTGCCGTACGACGTACCGGGCGCAGGCGCGGACCACGGCGGACCGGTCGTTGAGGAAGGGCTCCGCCTCCCGCGGGCGCCCCGCGCGCCGCAGGGCGGTCACGCCGGTCGAGCGGGTACGCGGGTTGCGCGCGGCCAGCAGTGGCGCGAGCACGTCGTCGTACGTTTCCCGGTCCGCGTCCCCCAACGCGGTGAGTGCGGTGAGTGCGGCGGTGGCGCACAGGTCCTGAACGACGTTGTCCTCGTCCTGGGCGGCAGTGCGTGCCAGCTCGACGGGGCCGAGGCGGCCCTCCTCGATGGCCAGCCAGTACGCGAACCGCCGTACGCCGCGGTCCGGTGCGCTGAAGAGCGCGGCGAGCCGCTCCTGAGGAGCCCAACGCAGGACCTCGGAGAGCAGTTGAACACCGAAGATGCCTCGGCCCCGGCGGCCGACGCGCAGGATCAGCGGCGCGAGGGCCACCGCGGTCTCCACATCCAACGTGTCACGCAGCAGTTGCCGGGCGTACTGACGCAGTGGCGCCACCCAGTCGGCGCAGCGGATCGCCAGCAGCGGAAGCAGTCCGGGGTACTGTGCTGCCCGTCGCACCGCCGCCTCGCGGAGCCACCCGTTGCGGTGGCAGAGAGCGAGCGCGAGCCCGGACTCGCCGAGCTGCGTCCCGAGCTCGCCGAGTTGTGTGAGGTCTTCGGGCAGCGGGGCGGCCCACTCCTCCCACTCGGGCACCGGCCCCGACCGGTACCAGCGCACCTCCCGCACGCCCGCGTCCAGTGCGAGCCATTCGCCGGGGTCGGAGACGTTCAGCACGTCCCGCAGTGGCTCTCCCTTGGCGAGCCGCAACGCAGCCATCGCGCCCCGCCGCACGTCGTCCTTGGACATTTCCGCTCCCCGTTTGTCGGACCGTATCGGCTGATCGTATAAAGCGGGCTTGAGCAGGGACGCGAGTAATTCCGGCCGGTCAGCCGTGTGGGGGCGTCAGGCCGTAGCAGTCGGCAAGTTGCCGATCAGCTCGGTGAGTTCGGCGAGTTCGTTCTTCGTCAGGTCGGTCAGTGGGGGCCGTACGGGGCCGACGGTGTGGCCGGTGGCGGTCATGCCGGAGGGAACGACGCAGACGGCTCAGACCCGCCTGCCCGCCTCATGCGTCGCCCGCGTCCACGCGCGGGCCTGCTCGCTGAGGGTGATGCCCAGGCCGGGGCGCGCGGGGACGTGCATCCGGCCGTCGCTGATCGTGAGGCGCTCGTTGAACAGCGGCTCCAGCCAGTCGAAGTGCTCCACCCACGGCTCGATGGGATAGGCGGCGGCGAGGTGCAGGTGGATCTCCATGGCGAAGTGCGGTGCCAGCTGGAGGTGGTGGTGCTCGGCGAGCGCGGCGAGCTTGAGGAACTGGGTGATGCCGCCGATGCGCGGGGCGTCGGGCTGGATGATGTCGGCGGCGTTGTGGCGGATGAGCTCGTAGTGTTCGGCGACACTGGCCAGCATCTCGCCGGTGGCGACCGGGGTGTCCAGTGAGGCCGCGAGCGCGGCGTGCCCCTGCGTGTCGTACGCGTCCAGCGGCTCTTCGATCCAGCTGAGGCCGAAGTCCTCCATGGCGCGGCCCATGCGCTGGGCGGTGGGGCGGTCCCACTGCTGGTTGGCGTCGACCATCAGCGGCACGTCGTCCCCGATGTGCTCGCGTACGGCGGCGAGCCGGCGCAGGTCCTGCTTGCCGTCCGGATGGCCGACCTTGATCTTGATGCCGCCGATTCCGCTGGCCAGCGACGCGGTGGCGTTGTCGAGGACCTGCTCGGTGGGGGTGTGCAGGAAACCGCCGGAGGTGTTGTAACAACGTACCGAGTCGCGGTGCGCGCCCAGCAGCTTGGCCAGCGGCAGTCCGGCCCGCTTGGCCTTCAGGTCCCACAGCGCGACGTCGAAGGCGGCGATGGCCTGCGTGGCGACACCGCTGCGGCCCACCGAGGCCCCGGCCCACACGAGCTTCGTCCACAGCTTGCCGGTGTCGCTCGGGTCCTCGCCGATCAGCTCGTCGGCGATCTCCTTGGCGTGCGCGTACTGGGCGGGGCCGCCGGCGCGCTTGGAGTAGCTGAAGCCGATGCCGTTGTGCCCCTGCTCCGTCTCGATCTCCACGAACAGGAAGGCCACTTCGGTCATCGGCTTCTGCCGTCCGGTCAGTACCTTCGCGTCGCTGATGGGCGTGGCCAGCGGCAGGGTGACCGAGGAGAGTTTGATCCAGGCGATGGTGTCGAGCGTCGCCTCGCCGGGACGGCCGGCTGCGGAGGTGGCTGTGTGCGTCATGGTCACCACTTCGTGTCCCTGGGGTCGTGGGTGGATGCGGATACCGGTCCGCCGCGGTGGCCGCCGTCGGGCCCCAGAGGTGCGGGCAGCGCCCTACCGGCCGGACGCCGGTGGAGAAGGGGCGGCTCGCCGTGGTTTTCCCTGACGCTAAGGTCGGCGATTGATCCACGTCCAACTCTGCTTTTGGATGATTCAATACCTGGAGGGTATCGGTGTTCACACTCGTGCAGCTGGTGAGCTTCGTCGCGGTGGCAGAGGAGCTGCACTTCACCAGGGCCGCCGAACGCCTCCGCATGACCCAGCCTCCGCTGAGCCGCCAGATACAGCTGCTGGAACACGAACTGGGCGTGCAACTGCTGGACCGCACCAACCGCACCGTACGGCTCACCCCCGCCGGCCGGGCCTTCCTCAACGAAGCCCGCAACATCCTGCGCCAGGCGGAAGCGGCCACCCTCTCCGCCAAGCAGGTCTCCGCCGGGCAGGCCGGGGCCATCGCCATCGGCTTCACCGCGGCCAGCGCCTACTCCGCGCTCGGCACACTGCTCGACGTCGCGCGCTCCACCATGCCCGGCACGGAGGTAGTGCTGCGGGAGAAGGTGACCCGCGACCAGCTCGAAGCGATCACCGAGGGCTCGCTCGACCTCGGCATGATCCGCCCTTCCAGTACGAGTCCCGACCTGGCGACCCGCCTCGCCATGCGCGAAGGGCTGCTGGCCGCCGTGCCTCGCAACCATCCGCTCGGTGCGGAGGACGGCCCGCTGCGCATCAGCGAGTCCGACGGGCAGGACGTCCTCATGTACTCCCCGGTGGAGGCCCGCTACTTCCACGAACTGCTGGTCAGCATCTTCCGGGCCGCCCGGGTCACGCCACGGTTCACCCAGTACCTCAGCCAGATCCACAGCCTCCTGGCGATGGTCAACGCGGGCTGGGGCATCGCCTTCGTGCCCGAGGCGGCCGCCCAGATGCGTTTTCCGGGAATCACCTTCCGGCCTCTCGAACTGCCCGACCCCGCCCCCGTCGAGCTGCACCTGGTATGGCGCAAGGCCAACGACAACCCGGCCCTGCACGCACTGCTCCGCCACCTGTGAGCGAAGCGCCCGGTGCCTCGGCGCCCGACGTGTGAAACACCGTCCGAGCAGGCGCTCCGAATGATGCACCCCGGGTATCACAGCATGCCGAAATGGTGTTGGACCCGCATCGCAACAGGCTCTTAACGTTCCGGCCAGCAATCGAAGCGGCTTCCGTCCGGGGCACGGGCCATCGCCCCCCGCCCGCCCGGAAGTTCCGGAAGTCGTGGGCAGGCCACGCCCAGCACCGGGAAGCCGCGTGAGCCGCACGTCTCCGCGCAACCCAGGAGTCTCCCGCCATGACCGATCACACCCCTGCCGAACTGGGCCGCCGCCTTGGTTCCGGCCTGCTGTCCTTCCCGGTGACACACTTCCGGCCCGAGGACCACTCGTTCGATGAGGACGCGTACCGGGCGAACATCGCCCGGCTCGGAAAGTACGACGTCGCGGGGCTCTTCGCAGCCGGTGGTACCGGGGAGTTCTTCTCGCTCACCCCGGCAGAGGTGGAGCGGGTCGTCACCGCCGCCGTCGACAGCGCGCCCGAGGGGACGCCGATCGTCGCCCCCGCCGGATACGGCACCGCGACCGCCATCGAGTACGCCAAGGCCGCCGAGCGCGCCGGCGCCGACGGCCTGCTCCTCTTCCCGCCGTACCTCACCGAGGCATCGCAGGAGGGCCTCGCCGCCCACGTCGAGGCGGTCTGCCGGGCCACCGGCCTCGGTGTCATCGTGTACAGCCGATCCAACGCCGTCTACGCCCCGGACACCGTCGCCCGCCTCGCCGAGCGCTGCCCGAACCTGATCGGATTCAAGGACGGCGTCGGGGACATCGACCCCCTCACCCGGCTCCACGCCTGCCTGGGCGACCGCCTCACCTACATCGGCGGCCTCCCCACGGCCGAGACCTACGCGCTGCCGCTCCTCGAAGTGGGAGTGACGACCTACTCCTCGGCCCTCTTCAACTTCGTCCCGGAGTTCGCGCTCGACTTCTACGCCGCCGTCCGCGAGCACCGCCGCGCCGACGTGCAGCGCATGCTCCGCGACTTCGTCCTCCCCTACACGCGGATCCGCGACCGCAAGCCGGGCTACGCGGTGAGCATCGTCAAGGCCGGCATGACGGTCACCGGCCACTCGGCAGGGCCGGTCCGGCCGCCGCTGACCGACCTGGAGCCGGCGGAGCTGGAGCAGCTCACCGCCCTCGTCCGGGGTATCGGCGCCTGAGCCGCCGCCGCGCACACCCGCCGCATCCCGCTCCGAAAGGCACCGCATCATGAACACCACCCCACCCCCGGCCGGCACCCCCGTCGTCACCGCGATGCGCGTCATCCCGGTCGCCGGCCAGGACAGCATGCTGCTGAACCTCAGCGGCGCGCACGCCCCCTATTTCACCCGCAACCTGGTGCTGCTCACCGACTCCGAGGGCCGCACCGGCGTCGGCGAAGTGCCCGGGGGAGAGGGCATCCGCACCACCCTGGAGGAAGCCCGCGACCTGGTTGTCGGCCGGTCCGTCGGCGACCCGCACGCCGTACTGCGGTCGATACGCGAACGCTTCGGCGACCGTGACGCGGGCGGCCGCGGCGCCCAGACCTTCGACCTGCGCGTCACCGTGCACGCGGTGACCGCCGTCGAGTCGGCGCTGCTCGACCTGCTCGGCAAGCACCTCGGTGTGCCGGCCGCCGCACTGCTCGGCGAAGGGGTACAACGCACCAGCGTCCCCGTCCTCGGCTACCTCTTCTACGTCGGCGACCGGACCCGCACCGACCTGCCCTACCGCCACGACCCCGACGCCAAGGACGACTGGCTGCGGCTCCGCGATGAGGAGGCGCTCACCCCCGAAGCCGTCGTCCGGCTCGCCGAGGCGGCCCAGCAGCGGTACGGATTCCAGGACTTCAAGCTCAAGGGCGGCGTACTGGACGGGCCCGCCGAGGCCGCCGCCGTCACCGCCCTGGCCGAGCGCTTCCCCGAGGCACGCATCACCCTCGACCCCAACGGCGCCTGGCCGCTGCGGGACGCCATCGAGATCGGACGCGGGCTGCGCGACGTCCTGGCGTACGCCGAGGACCCCTGCGGCGGTGAGGGCGGCTACTCCGGACGCGAGACGATGGCGGAGTTCCGCCGCGCCACCGGTCTGCCCACCGCGACCAACATGATCGCGACGGACTGGCGGCAGCTCGGGCATGCGGTCAAGGCCGACGCCGTCGACATCCCGCTCGCCGACCCGCACTTCTGGACCATGAACGGCTCGGTGCGCGTGGCCCAGCTCTGCGACGCCTGGGGACTGACCTGGGGTTCGCACTCCAACAACCACTTCGATGTGTCGCTGGCGATGTTCACCCACGTCGCCGCCGCCGCGCCCGGGCACATCACGGCGATCGACACGCACTGGATCTGGCAGGACGGCCAGCACCTGACCCGCGAGCCGCTCGCCATCCGCGACGGTGCCATCGCGCTGCCCGACCGCCCCGGCCTCGGCATCGACCTCGACATGGAACGCGTCGAGGCGGCCGAAGAGCTCTACGTCAGCCTCGGTCTCGGCGGCCGCGACGACGCCGCCGGCATGCAGTACCTCATGCCCGGCTGGAAGTTCGATCCGAAGCGGCCGGCGCTCGTCCGCTGACACCGTCAGCGGCCGGCGCTCGTTGGCTGACACCCCCACACGCACCGCCCCCCTCCACTCACCACCCGGGATACCGGGCCGTCACGGCACCGGCTCTGGCGGCCGCATCCCGGCATCACTTCAAGGGAGAAGTGATATGCCCCTGCTCGTCGTGGCGCTCAGTGTGGTGGCGCTGCTCTTCCTGATGACCCGGCTCAAGCTCAACGGGTTCATTGCCCTGCTGCTGGTCGCGGTGGCCGTGGCAGCCGTCCGGGGAATAGACCTGGAGAAGATCCCCGACGTACTCAGTGAAGGCGTTGGCGGCCAGATAGGCGACACCATGCTCGTCATCGGGCTTGGCGCGATGGTCGGCCGGGTGATGGGCGACTCCGGCGCGGCTCAGCGGATCGCGACGACGATGGCCGACCGGTTCGGCGACCGTTGGGTCCAGGTCGCCATGGTGGTCACGGCCATGCTCATCGGCGTCACCATGTTCTACGAAGTAGCCTTCGTGATCATCGTGCCGGTGGCGTTCACCCTGGTCCGGGTGACCGGCAAGAACTTGTTGTGGATCGGCCTGCCGATGTCGATCGCGCTGTCCACCATGCACAGCTTCCTGCCGCCGCATCCCGGCCCGACCGCCGTCGCGGCCATGTTCGACGCCTCCATCGGCAAGACGCTCTTCTTCGGCCTGTTCATCGCGGTCCCGGCCGGCGCGCTCATCGCGCTGGTGTGGCCCCGGCTGGCCTTCGTCCGCCGGATGAACCCGTCCATCCCCACCGGACTCGTCAGCGACCGCCGGTTCACCGACGAGGAGATGCCCGGCATGGGCTGGTCCCTGTCGGTCGCGCTCTTCCCGGTCGTACTCATCGCCGGTGCCTCGGTGGCCGAGATGGTGATCGGCGAACACCACGCAGGGATGCCACTGGTCGCCTTCCTCGGTTCCGCCCCGGTCGCCCTGCTGCTCACGCTGATCCTGGCGGCCTGGGCGTTCGGGCCCCGCATCGGCCGCTCGCTGGGGGACGTGGCGGCCTCCTGCGCTGACGCGGCCAAGGCCATGGCGATGATCCTGCTGGTCATCGGCGCCGGCGGCGCGTTCAAGAACGTCCTGGTCGAAGGCGGTATCGCCGATTACATCAAGGAGCTCACGCACGGCTGGAGCATCTCGCCGATCCTGCTGGCCTGGCTGATCGCCGCCATTCTGCGCATCGCGCTGGGCTCGGCGACGGTCGCGGTGACCACCGCGGCGGGCATCGCGGCCCCGCTCGTCGCCGGCAGCGGCACCTCCCCGGAACTGATGGTCCTGGCGGTGTCCTGCGGCTCCATCGCCTTCTCCCACGTCAACGACCCGGGCTTCTGGATGTTCAAGGAGTACTTCAACCTGTCGGTCCTGGACGCCATCAAGGCACGTACGACCTATACAACGGTCCTCGCGGTCCTCGGCCTCGGCGGCGTCTTCGCCATGGACGCGGTGCTCGGCGCGCTCGGCGTGCAGTAACGGCACCATCCCGTCCCGGCCCTGAAGGCGCGCGCGACCGTGCGGGCGCTCACGCGGGGCCGGGACGCACGGGGCTTCTGATGGATCTCCGCGGCGTCGCGGCTCCCCGGCTCGCCGACCCTCTAGGCTGCCACCCGGCACCGGCCCCGACCCAGGAGCACTCCTCATGTCCCACCCCACCCGGCAACTCCCGTACCCCGACGCCCTCGACCCGGACGGCACCCCCGCGCCGCACCCGTTGCTCGCCCCGGTGGCCGGGCTGCTGGGGACCTGGACCGGACGGGGGAGCGGTGAGTACCCGACGCTCGCCGAGGACTTCACGTACGCGCAGGAGGTCACCTTCAGCCACGACGGCCGGCCCTTCCTCGCCTACGAGGCCCGGGCCTGGCTGCTGGACGCCGACGGCGCACCGCTGCGGCCGGCGGCCCGGGAGAGCGGCTGGTGGCGGCTGCGGCCCGAGGGACAGGTGGAGGCGCTGATCACCCAGCCCACCGGGATCGCGGAGATGCTGGAGGGCCGGGCGGACGGCCGGACGGTCGACCTCACCACCCACCAGGTGGCGCTCGCGCCCACCGCCAAGGAGGTCGACGCCACCCGCCGCCGCTACACCCTGACCGACGCGGACACCCTCGACTTCGTCCACGACCTCGCGGCGGTCGGCCAACCGCTGCAGCACCACCTCTCGGCGCGGCTGCGACGCGCGGGCACAAGCGCGGGGTGGTGAAACCGGGACGGGTGGGTACCCGCGCGGCGAAAGAGCGCGAACGGTGCTCATGACATCGAAGTCCAGGATGAGAGGCATCACATGCTTCTTCCCTTTCTCGGTCTCCTGCTGACGGAAGGTCTGATGGGCGCTTCGGCGCACGCGCCGCCCTCCGCCGCGTTGCCGGCCGCCGTCGTCATCGGCGGCTGCCTGCTCGTGGTCGCCGTACGCGAGCGCGCCCGCCACCGGCACCAATGACCCGAAGGAGTCGAATGATGGAGGTCACCGCGTCATGATGGAGGTCACCGCTTCCGCCCGCAGGCGGACCGGACTGCGCGACGCCGACGGCATGGCCGTCGCCTCGTTCGTCATGGGCCTCATCGGATTGCTGGTCATGAACCTGATCCTGGGGCCCGCCGCCATCGTCCTGGCGAGCCTCGCGCTGTACCGTTCCACCGGCCGCCGCGGCCCCGCGCTGGCGGGGCTCGGACTGGGACTCTGCGACCTGGTCGTGTACGGCGTCCTCGTCGCCGCCGACGACTCGGTGGCGTGGACGTTCAGCGGCTGAGAAGGCCGGAGCGGAGAAGGGTTTGCCCTCTCTGGGGTACACGCGTGCCAACGCCGACCCATCGTCGACCCTACGCCGACGTCAGTCCAGCTGTGGTGGAACCCAGGTGTGATGACGGAGGATCATGCGCGTCGCGGCGCGGGAGGGCGTCAGTCGCATCGCCGTGTTCCGCAGGGCGACGGCCAGTGGGTGGGAGAGCTGCTGACCCATCCGTCCGGCCTGCCGGGCTGCCCGCGCGACCGCCTGACTGCGGGGCCGGCGCTCGGCGTCGTAGCGGGCGAGCGCGGCTTCCACGGTGGGCCCGGTGGCGAGCGCGGCGGCCAGTGTTACCGCGTCCTCCAGCGCCTGGCAGGCACCCTGCCCGAGGTTCGGGGTCATCGCGTGTGCCGCGTCGCCGAGCAGCGCGATGCGGCCGACCGTGTACGAGGGGAGCGGCGTGCGGAGTTCGTTGACGTCGTGGTGCAGTACGGCGGCGGGCCGGGTCGCATTCAGCAGGGCGGGGATCGCGCCGTGCCAGGTGTGGAACCGTCGGCGCAGTTCGGCCAGTGGGTCGGCGAACCGCGTGCCGGCGGGGAGGTTGAGGACGGCGTGCCACTCGGCCCGCCCGTCATGGAAGGCGATGTGCCCGAACTCGGCCCCGCGTCCCCAGGTCAGCTCGAAGTCGGTGCGCAGGTCGACCGCCTGCTCGGTGATGGCACGCAGCACCGTCGAGCCGCTGTAGACCGGGCCGGGATGGTCCGGGAAGAGGTGGCCGCGCACTGTACTGCCGATGCCATCGGCCGCCACCACCACATCGGCGTCCAGGACCGTGCCGCCGCAGTCGACTCGTACCGTCCCGGGGCCGGTCTGCTCGACCGAGACCGCCTCGGAGCCGATCAGCAACGCTTCGGAGGGCAGGGCGTCGCGAAGTAGTCGGTGCAAGGTGGAGCGCGGGATGCCCATGATCGGCGTACCCACCGCCTTCTCCAGCGCCGCGCCGTCCATCCGGGTCAGCCAACTGCCCCGTGGCGTGCGGGTGCCGCCGCTGTACTGGCCTCGCGAGGCATCCCGTACCGCCTTGCCGAGGCCGAGTTCGTCCAGTGCCCGCAGGCCGTTGGCGGCCAGCGAGATGCCCGCCCCCGCGTCCCCGAGCACGGGCGCGCGCTCGACCACCGTCACGTCCCACCCGATGCGGCGCAGGCCAACGGCGGTGGCCAGCCCGCCGATGCCCCCTCCGACCACCACTGCCGTGTTGCCCATTCCGAAGCCCCCGTTCTTCTACACCTGTAGAAAGCCGATCGTAGCGGAGCTCTGCGGGTGTGCTCCACAGATGCCTCTGCAGACGTGCTCTACAGGTGTAGAAAGGAGTCATGGCTTCGGATCGGCGCACCCTCCTCGCGGACGCAGCACTCGACGTACTCGCCGACGAAGGGATACGTGGCCTGACCCACCGCGCGGTCGACCGCAAAGCGGCCCTGCCGCCCGGCACCACCTCGGCCTACTTCCGCACCCGGGCCGCGCTGCTCACCGGACTCGTCGCACGCCTGGTCCAACTCGACCAGGCCGAACTGCACACAACGGCCGAACGGCTCTCCCCCCTGCGCACCGTCGAGGAACTGGTGGACGGCATCGCACTGCTCACCCGGCAGCGGCTCACCGGCGAGGGCCGCCGCCGCTCGCTCGCCCGCTACGCCTGCGCCGTCGAGAGCGTGCGCGACCCGGAGCTGCGCGAGATCCTCGTACCCCGCGAGAACGCCGGCCGCGAGGCCGTCCGGCTGTTCCTCGCCGCGCACGGTGTGAAAGACGTCGAGACGCGCACTCACACCCTGCTGGCCTGCGTCGACGGCCTGGTCTTGGACCGGTTGGTCAGCGGCGGCGAAGTACCGCGCGAGGCCCTCGAAGGTCTGGTCACCGCCGCCCTGCGCTAGGCATCTGGCCCACCCGAGCACGCGGGGCGGGCCCTGGCCGGCGCACGGCCTTACCCAAGCGGAGGTGAGGCCAGGGAGGGGCAGGCTCTCACCATTGGCCAGGCGCTGTCATGCATTCCACCGAAACAGCGTGAATGTCACCTGTGGCTACTAGTACTGGTACTGGTGCTGGTACCACCTGATCGAAGGCAAAAGGATCCGGTCAGCTCCGCGGAGGCAGACGGGGAGGAAGGCCAATGGGCGCGGGAGCACGAAGCGCAGGGAATCTGCCCGTACAAATGAGGAAGCTGATCGGTCGCGGCGATGAGCTGGACCGGGTCCAGGAGGCGTGCCGACAGGCACAGTTGGTGACCTTGACCGGGGTCGGCGGGGTCGGCAAGACCCGCTTGGCCCTCCAGGTGGCGACCGCTCTCCAGTCGGAGTTCGCGGACGGGGCATGGCTGGTGGAGCTCTCGCCGCTGCAGGACGGCAGACTGCTGCCGCACACCATCGCCCAGTCCCTCCCGTTGACGACCGACCAGACCAATCGCTCCATGATCGATGTGTTGGCGGAGTACCTGGCCGACCGGGAGCTGCTGCTGGTCTGGGACACCTGCGAACACCTCACCGACGCCTGCTCCCTGACCGCCCAGGCGCTGCTGCTCGCCGCCCCCGGACTGTGCATTTTGACCACCAGTCGCCGGCCGCTGGGCGTGCCCGGCGAGCAAGTGCTCGCCCTCGAACCGCTGCCGGTGGGGGACGACTGTGCTGCGGTGGCGGCGGACGCGGTGACCCTGCTGGCCGACCGTGCCGCCGAAGCGGTGCCCGGCTTCACCGTCACCGACGCCAACCGCGACCAAGTGCTGCGGCTGTCCCGGCACTTGGAGGGGCTCCCGCTGGCCATCGAGCTGGCCGCCGCCCGCCTGCGGGACATGCCGCTGGCCGTACTGAACACACGGTTGGAAGACCGGTTCGCGGTCCTGGGCACCACCGAGGAGGCGGTCCACGGCGCGGAGCCGCCCTGGCACCAGGCGCTGCACACCGCGATCGGCTGGAGCCACCAGCTGTGCAGCCCGGCCGAGCGGCTGGCCTGGGCGCGGCTGTCGGTCTTCGCCGGCACCTTCGACGCGGAGGCGGTCCGGCAGGTGTGCGCCGACGCCCACCTCCCCGATGAGCACGTCCCTGCTGTGCTGGCGGAGCTGGTGGACACGTCGGTTCTGATCTGGCTGCCCACCGGGGACGGCGAACGTTATCGGATGCTGGACACCATCCGTGAGTACGGCGCCTTCTGGCTTCGCGGTCTGGGCGAGGAGGACGAGGTGCGGCTCCGGCACCGGGACTACTACCGCCGATTGGCCCGCCGGGCCGACGCCGCATGGATAGGACGCGACCAGTTCTCCTGGTACGACCGGATGAACGCCGAACACGACAACCTCCGAGCCGCGCTGGAGTTCAGCCTGGACCGGCCGGAGGGGCGTCCCGCACTGGAGCTGGCCGGCGCGCTGTGGTTCTTCTGGTTCTGCTGCGGATTCTTCACCGAAGGACAGCACTATCTGAACCGGGCACTGGCCGCCGATCCCACCCCGAGCCAGGCACGTCGCAAGGCATTGTGGGCGCGCGGCCTGGCCCTGCTGCCCCAGGGTGACAACGAGGCGGCGGCTGCCTGTGCGGCGATCGCCGAGTACCTCGACGACGCCGACGCGGCAGAGCAGGCACAGGCCCTCAGTATGTGCGCGGCGTTGATGCGCGGCGACACGGCGCGGGTGGCAGCTCTGGCCGAGGACCTGCTCGCCGAGTACCAGGACAGCGGCGAGCTCAACCTTGCCACGCTGCTGGCCCAGCTCGACCTCGCCTACGCACACACCGTCATGGGCAACAGTGAGAAGGCCATCGCCGTACTGGAGCAGTTGAGTGCCGACTGCCATCGGCACGGTGAGCGATGGATGCGTGCGCACGCGGATCTTATGCGCGCCCAGGCCGAGTTGGCCTGCGGCCGGCCCGGGGCCGCGCGGGTGAGCGCGCAGGCGGCATTGGCCGTCAAGCAGCGACTCAACGACAGCCGAGGGGTTGCGCTGGCTGTGGTCGTGCTCGCCCAGGCCGCCGCGAACGTGGGCCAGGAGGAGTACGCGGCCTACCTGCTCGGCCTGGCCCAGCAGATCCGGGACGTCCTCGGCAAACCCCAATGCAACCCACTCTGGACCGCCACCCGCCGAACCTGCGAACAGCAGGCCCGCGATGCCCTCGGCAACCAGGCATACACAGCGGCCTTTCGCGCCGGCTACGAGTCCAGCCCCGACACGGCCCTCACCTACGCCCTCGACCCGGGCCCGATCCTGCTCCCTTAGGAGCCGTTTGGACTGGTCATCACCTGGCTGGGAAAGGCATTGGACGGGACGATGCGCGGGCTTGTAGTTTTCCAGTCGACCGTGACACCGCCCGAGGAGGTGAGACCCATGAACGCTGTTTCGACGTGGGTGCTCCCCCTTCTCGTCACGGCCGGCGATTGATGTAGGTGTCGCCGGGAGCGCCTCGACAACAAGGCACTCCCGAAAGGCAACACCTATGCACTCTTTGCAATCTCTGCAATTCACCGCCGAGTCGTCGTCGAACGGCGTGCGCGAACGTGACTTCACCGTGGGCGGCGTCCCCGGAGTTCTCTGGTCGCCGGCCTCCGGCGCCGATCGCGCGCCCCTGGTCCTGATGGGCCACGGCGGCGGCCGCCACAAGAAGCATCCGGCGATGGCGGGCCGCGCCCAGCTTCTCGTGACCGGCTGTGGCTTCCATGTCGCCGTCATCGACGCGCCCGGTCACGGCGACCGGCCGCGCACCGCGCAGGACGAGCGGGACATCGACGAGCTGCGCAGGGCGCAGGCGGCGGGCGAGCCGGAGGGCCCGATCGTCGTCCGATACAACGCCCGCCTGGCGGAGCTCGCCGTGCCCGAGTGGCAGACGACCCTGGACGCCCTTCAGGAACTTCCGGAGATCGGCGCCGATGGGCCGGTGGGCTACGTCGGTATCGCCATGGGCACCGCGATCGGGGTGCCGCTGGTGGCGGCCGAGCCCAGGATCACGGCTGCGGTATTCGGCATGATGTGGCCCGACGCCCTGCTCGAGAAGGCGAAGCAGATCACCGTCCCGGTCGAGTTCGCCCTGCAGTGGGACGACGAGCGCATCCCACGCGCGGCCGGCCTCGCGCTGTTCGACGCCTTCGCCTCGAAGGAGAAGACGTTGCACGCCAACGCGGGCACGCACGTGGAATTCCCCATGTACGAGGTCGACAGCTCGGTCCGGTTCCTCGCCCGGCATCTCGGCCGGGCGGTCACCTCACCGGCCTGAAGGTGAGCGGCAGCGGCGTCCGGCCTGCCCGTCGGACGCCGCCACTGCGGCCCGGGCCGAGGCCGCGTATCCAGGTGTATGACCTAGACGTCGTCGGCCGGCCCTCTGACCTGCCCCTCTTGGCGCTGAGCCTGTCGAGCCGGGTCGGTGTCGGCACCATCGCGGGCATCGCCACGGCCGTGGCCTCCGGCGGCCCCGGCGCCGTCCTGTGGATGGTGATCACCGCCCTCTTCGGCCCGCGCCGGCGCGATAGGCCAGATCCTCCACAGCATGGGCCCCACCTCCGCACCCCTGTGAGTCCTGCTCGGCCTCGTCAAGGCCGGCCTCGGCGACTTCCACAAGACCGCCCTGCACGGGGGCGTCCCCGTCTCCCTCGCCTACATCGCCTTCGCCCTCCTCGCGGGGGCTATCACCGTTGCGTAGCTACTTGGCTTGGATGCCGTGTGGGGACGTCTTGCGGAACGGGGCGAAGCCGTACAGAAGCCGGCCCGAGTTCGGTGGTCCGGAGCGACCGGACTCCACACGAGGTGACACGGACGAGTCAGCCGCTCGTGGGTTCCGTACGAGGTGTCCCCGGTCTCCTACAGGGCCACGGTCAGACTGATCGGGCCCCCGACAGAGGTCAGCCCTTCCGGACTCAGACACGCGGTCAGATCGGAGTTGAGAAGAACCTTCGTCTGAACGACCGTCGCTCCGGTGAACAGTCCGGATTCCACCGTGCCCGTCAGCACCATGACCCTGACTCCATTGGGCCTGAGACCGATCGTGACTGTGCCCCTGACGGTGCTGGTCTGCCCGTTGTTCCAGCGATACGTCGAGGTGTTGGACAAGCTGCCCGCCAGGCAGTTCGCCCTCCCCTGGCCAACGGCCGAGAAAGACGCGCCAGAGATGCCGCTGCCGCTGAGGTCCACACAACCGGATACGTTGCCGCTCGTCCGGAAGGCGACATCGCGAGGCTCGTACGTAAGGCCCGGGGTGTAGGTGCCGACCTGGCTGCCCACGGGGCAGCTGATGTCGACCACCGCCGCGGCGGATGCGGGCCGCGCACCGGCCACGGAGACCGGACCGAGTACACCTGAAAGAACTCCCAGGACCACCAGCATGCCGCGCAGGCGACGTAACATCACGTAACTCCCGTTCCGGTAAGGGCATTTGTGCGTTTCAGGAAGTAGCTGTCCTCCTGTTGCCTGCCCTGAAACGTCTGGTCTCCAAGCGCCCCACCGAGTGAACCCATTCCGGCCACAGACGCGCAGTTACCCGGCAAGGGTCAGGGCAGGCTCAACTTCGCTATGCGGCCTCCATCGACCGTGTACGCCTGCCCGGTGATGAAAGCGGCCTCGTCGGCGGCGAGGAAGGCCACGAGCGCCGCGACTTCCTCCGGCTTTCCCGTGCGGGCCACCGGGTGGATACAGCCGATGTCGCGCCGGAGCCTTCATGCCCGTGATCCACCGCCACGGCACGGGTCAGCCCATGAAGGCCGGCCTTTGACGCGCAGGAAGGGGGCTGTCGGATTCACGGCGAGACTGTGCTGCCAGTCTTCCGGAGTCATCGCCTCGACCGCGGCTTCCTGCATCACGCCCGCGTTGTGCCGTACAGACCGCTGCGCCTTCGTCCCGCCGCCGCTGAGCGATGGCCTTCCCGATGCCGGACCGCCCGCTCGTGACCAGCGCTACCTTGTTCTCGAACCGCCTCATGAAAAAGCGAGGAACAGCACGACATCGCCGATGTCGTCGGGCTCCGCGATCCGGCCGAGGGCTCGACGAGTGCTGGGCCGTGGCGTCATGGCGAATTCCGGAGGGCGCCGGGCCGTGGCCACTTCCGCATAACGAGGAGAGCTGAGACTCTCCGGGGCTCTGCGAGGGAAGGGTGGGAGAGCAGGAGGGGCGAAGGGCGGCAGGGCTCGGGTCGGTCGGCTGGAGGGGATGTGTCCGCAACCGTGACCGCAAATGCATCGGCACGTGCAGGAGGGGCTGTCGGCGAGGCCGGCAGTGGCTGGGTGGGGCGGCGGCTTGCTCTGCGGGCGGCGGGGGTGGTTGCCGCGGCGGCAATGCCGGCCGTGGGGGTCGGTGGGGCCACGCAGGCCGCGGCCGCGGAACGGCGGGCGGCTTCGGAAGGCGGCGCCGGGCGGCGGCTGCGGGTGATGTCGTTCAATCTGCGGTACGCCTCGGCGCAGCGGCCGAATTCCTGGGATCAGCGGCGCCCGGTCATGCGGGAGCTGTTGCGGCGGGAGGCGCCGCACCTGCTGGGGACGCAGGAGGGGCTGTACGGGCAGCTGCAGGAGATCGCGCAGGACCTGGGAGCGCGGTACTCGTGGCTGGGGACCGGGCGCGCGGGCGGCAGCCGGGACGAGTTCGCGGCGATCTTTTATGACACGCGGCGACTGCGGCCCGTCGAGTACGACCACTTCTGGCTGTCCGATACGCCGTACGTGATCGGCTCGGCGACCTGGGGAAATACCGTCATCCGCATGGTGACGTGGGTGCGCTTCCGCGACCTGCTGACCGGTACGGACTTCTACGCCCTCAATACCCACCTTGATCACGCCCACCAGGGCTCGCGCGAACGCTCCGCCGGGCTCATCACCGACCGGCTGCGCGCCCTCGAGGCGGGGCTGCCCCGGATCGTGACCGGCGATTTCAATGTCGCCGCGCACGGCAATCCGGTGTACGAGACGATGCTGCGCGCCGGCTCGCTCGTGGACTCCTGGGATACGGCGGAGGAGCGGAGCGCCCAGTACGCCACGTTCCACGGCTACCGGCCGCTCGTCCCGAACGGCGACCGCGTGGACTGGGTGCTCACCTCTCCGTCCGTGCGGACACTGCGCGCGGAGATCAACACCTTCGCCAAGGACGGACAGTATCCGAGCGATCACTTGCCGGTACAGGCGGATCTGGAGTGGTGAATGGCGAGTGAGGGGGTCAGGTCGTCGGGTGTGAGGGCGTGGCTGGGCTGCTGCCGCGTACGTGGAGGTTCGCGAGGAGGTCACGGGTCGCGGCGGTGACGGCGTCCACGGCCTCGTCGAAGACCTCGCGGTTGTGCGCGGCGGGCGCGCGGAATCCGGAGACCTTGCGTACGTACTGCAAGGCCGCCGCGCGGATGTCCTCCTCTGTCACGTCAGGGGTGGTCGGTGGGCGGAGCGTCTTGATACTGCGGCACATGGGGCCAGTCTCCCTCGTTGGCGGGCGGGGCGCGCGACGTGCGGTTTCGTCGTCCCGCGTCGTCGTCCTGCGTCCCTCTTCTTGTGCCTGTCCTACCGCCCTCCTGCCCTCCTGCCCCCTGCGCCCGTCGTGCTGTCCGTCGCCGGCTCGTCCGTCTCAGGCCGCCGTGACGATGTCGTCCCGCATCGCCGAGGTCCATGCCGCGAGAAGGCGTGCGTACTCCTCGCGGTCCTCGGCCGTCCAGGCACAACCGCGCCGAGCCCGGACGAACCGCCGTATGGAGTCGTTCACTTCGGCGGCAGAGGGGCGGACTTGGCCCGGAAGGAGATGAGTTGCGGACATGGGACACATATTAGGGGGAGGCACTGACAATCGACCGTGAGTTATGTCGGGGTAGACCGCCGGACCGCCGGACCGCCGGACCGCCGGACTGCCGCGGGGCTGTCCGGCCGCCGGGCCGTCAGTTCGTCGTCTCGTCCAGTTTGCGCAGTACGCGGGCGGGGTTGCCGACGGCGAGGACGCCCGGCGGCAGGTCCTTGGTGACCACTGCACCGGCGCCCACCACGGTGTTCTCACCGATGGTCACGCCCGGACAGACGATCACGCCGCCGCCGAGCCAGACGTTGTCGCCGATCGTCACGGGCAGGGCCTTCTCCCAGCCGGCCCGGCGCCGCTCGCTGTCGAGCTCGTGGGTCGGGGTCAGCAGCTGCACGTTGGGGCCGATCTGGACGTGGGCGCCGATGGTGATGGGCCCGGCATCGAGGAAGACCGCCCCGAAGTTCACGAACGTGCCGGAGCCGATGCTGATGAGGTAGCCGAAGTCGCAGTGGAACGGCGGGCGGATCCGTACGTCCGTACCCACCGAACCGAGCAGCTGCGCCAGGACCGCGTCGCGCCGGGCCGGGTCGTACATGCCGGGCGTGTGTCCGGCGGCCGCGTTGAAGGCCGCGCAGAGTTCGATGCGGCGTTCGGTGTCCGCGAGGAGCTCGGGGTCATCGGCGATGTACCAGTCACCGGCCAGCATGCGGTCCTTGTGCTCGCCCACGGGGCTCCTTGGGGTACTTGGAGTATTTGGGGTACTTGGGGTGGTCGGTCGAGTCGGTCGAGTCAGTCGTGTCAGTCGACAAGGATTTGACAGGTACGTTTCCGGAGCGGGGACAGGGGCGTCAAGGAGCCGCGGGCCGTGGCAAGTTCACTCCTGCGGGGGAATTTCCGGCGGCCCGGAGCTTGGAATTGCGGGGCGAACGCGACGAACCGAGCGGCCGGAAACGGTTCGCCGGCCGGCGGCGCGCCCGCGATTGTCAGTGGCCCCCGCTACCGTGAGCAACGTTCCTATCCGAGCTGCTGGCGCTACTCGGACCGGCCCCACTCCCTGACAGCGCGGGGAGTGGGGCCACCGGGAACGACCGATCGCGGGGTCACGCGGGCCCGCGCTCGCACGACGAGGTAAGCCGCGGCAGCGCAGAGTTGGAGGGCAGCGATGATCAGCAGGAGGACCGGAGCCGGCAGCGCGGTCACCGCGCCGGTCAGCGCCGCGCCGCAGGCAGTCGCGGAGATCGTCAGCCCTGTCGGCAGGCTGCTGACGGCCGGGCCGGTTACCGAGGCCGTTGTCCACCGCGGCGTCCAGTGCATACGCACGTGCACGGCCGGTGCCGTCCGGGGCCAGTACGGCCACGGGGCTGGACAGGCCCACCGGAGACGATCAGGCCGCAGCCCCCGCCCAGCAGGGCGATCGCGAGCGTCAGAGCGGTGGGCGCCCGGCCGACCGTGAGCGCTAGCCCGCCGATCGCCAGGGCGAAGCCGGTCAGCGCGCTGAAGCAGAAGAGGTGCGGCCGCCTCGTCCGGGCCGCGACGGCCCTGGTCAGCGGAGGGGGGCAGCGGAGGGGGCGACCCCCTCGAGGCGCTCCCGGGCTGCCCGGTGCCGCTCCCGGCAGCTGATCGCCGCCGACGACGACGCCCCGCCTCGGGCGGAGCCGGGCGGGGCGTAGTGGGGGATGGGCGGGGCCGACGGGGGCTGGGGTCAGCCGGCCGATTCTCCTGCGTGGGGGCTCAGGACGCCCGCGCTGATCAGGGCGAAGAGGGCGATGCCCAGGAGGACGCGGTAGATGACGAACGGCATGAAGCTCTTGGTGGTGATGAACTTCATGAACCACGCGATGACCGCGTAGCCGACGACGAAGGCGATGATCGTGGCGAAGATGGTGGGGGGCCAGGACACATGGCCCTTGCCGGCGTCCTTCAGCTCGTAGACGCCGGAGGCCAGTACGGCGGGGATGGCCAGCAGGAAGGAGTACCGTGCGGCGGCTTCCCGGGTGTACCCCATGAGCAGACCGCCGCTGATCGTCGCGCCCGAGCGCGAGACGCCCGGGATCAGGGCCATCGCCTGGCAGACGCCGAAGAGCAGGCCGTCCTTGACGCCGAGGTCGGTGAGCGTCTTGCGCTGCTTGGCGGCCCGGTGGCGGCCGCCGGTCTCATCGCGCGCCGCCAGGCGGTCGGCGATGCCGAGGACGATGCCCAGCACGATGAGCGTGGTGGCGATCAGGCGGAGGTCGCGGAAGGGGCCCTCGATCGCGTCCTTGAGGGTGATGCCGAGGACGCCGATCGGGATGGAGCCGATGATGACCAGCCAGCCCATCTGCGCGTCGTGGTCCTGGCGCATCGCCTTGTTCCCCAGCGAGCGGGCCCAGGCCGAGATGATCCGGACGATGTCCTTGCGGAAGTAGATCAGTACGGCCGTCTCGGTACCGATCTGGGTGATCGCGGTGAACGCGGCGCCGGGGTCGTGCCAGCCGGCGAAGGCCGCGGTCAGGCGCAGATGCGCGCTGGAAGAGATCGGAAGGAATTCGGTCAGGCCCTGGACGAGTCCAAGGATGAATGATTCAAACCAAGACATGGGGAGTACGCCATCCGGAAGGTGATGTTGCCGTTACCAGCAGACGTGCAGGCGAAGGTGCAGGCAATTGTGCGGGTCGGCAGGGATTCGGGGTGGCGGCCGTCATGCGTGCGGCCGCTGTGCGTGCCGGTTCGGGGGAGTGGATCGGGCTCAGCGTCGTGTCGTCGTCCTCGGGCGGTGCTGATGACGCATCAGGCGACCCTGAGACGTAACGCGCAGGGCGTGAGGCGTACGACACGGACGCTGAGCGCGTACGCGTGCAGACGCACGTGCGGATCACTGATGGCACAGCTGGTGAACGGGGTGGCTCGTGGGCGGGCTGCGGCGCGATCTTGCGCCGGTCGTAGGGCAGCGTAGCGTCCCCAAGTGACCGGCAGGCGATCGGCCCGGGTCTGGCCCGGTTTTGCCCCCGCCCCACGCCCCGGTACTGGTGAGGGGCGGGCCCCCGGCCCAACCCCACGCTCAGCTCCCGGCCAGCCCGAGCCCCAGCCCCAGCCCGAGCCCCAGCCGCGCCCCGCCGAGTGCCTAGGCCCGCTTCAGTACCGGTGCCAGCAGGTCGAGTGCCTGTTCCCAGCGGAAGCGGATGCGGCCGCCGCCCGTCCGGGGCGGGTGCGGCGCGTAGTCGCCGAGCAGGACGCCCATGCGGCGCAGCCGGGCCAGGCTCTGTGCGTACGCGGGGTGCGCGGCCTGCGCGGCGTTCAGGTAGGGCAGCGCGGCGACGGGGATGCCGAAGCCGTGCGCCTCGCACAGGATGCCGAGCGCAAGGGTGTCGGCGATGCCCTGGGCCCACTTGTTGATCGTGTTGAACGTCGCCGGGGCGACCGCGATCGCGTCAGCGGGCGGCAGGGGGCGCGGCTCGCCCGGCGCGCGCCAGGCCGACTGCACGGGGTAGCCGGTCTGGGCCTCGATCGCGGTGGCGTCGATGCACTCCAGGCCGCGCGGGGTGGCGATGACGCCGACGTGCCAGGTGCGTCGCTGCGCGGAAGTGATCAGCTTGTCGACGTCGTCGGCGATGCCGGCCGCGCAGAGTACGACATACAGGAACGGCTCCCGGCGCCGGCTGCCGACCGTTCCCAGGTCTCCGTCAAGGTCTCCGTCCGGGGCCACGTCCATGTCCCCATCGGGCACGTTCGGATCGCCGCCCCCACCAGGCGCGTCCGAGTCCGAGACCCCGTCCGGTGCGGCGGTCGGACTCACGCCGGGACTCCCAGGCGGCGGCTGAAGAGGTGGAGTTCCGGGAGGGCGCGGTGGCGGTCGCGGGCGGCCATGTCGGCGACCATCTCGCGTACCGCGGGCCGGCGGATGTCCTGGGACGCGCAGCGCTCCGCGATGCGCAGTGCCTGGAACGCGTCGGCGAGCTTGCCCTGTTGGCTGTACGCCCGTGCCACGTCCACCCACAGGCCGGCGCGGCGCTCCGGTACGGGGATGTGTCGGCGCATGAGGGGGCGCGCGGCCTCCAGCGCCTGCCCCGCGTCACCGAGCGAGACGGACGCGCTGACCGTATGCAGCTCCACGTTGGTGGGGCTGAAGTTGGCCCAGGCGTCCGGCCGGTCGTGCGAGACGTACCGCGCGACCTCCCGTGCCTCGTCGAGCATTTCGCGCGTCGCGGCCCGGTCTCCGCTGCTGCTGGCCGCGGTGACCCCGCGCAGCAGCATCAGCCCGAACGCGGCCAGATAGCGCGGCGAACGGCGGTCGTAGGAGCCCGAGAGCTGGTCGGCGGTGTGCCGGACGATCGCCACGGCCTGCGCGGCGTGCTTCTCGCGCACCAGGACGTGCGCATGTACGCGGACGCTGGACGCGAGTACCTCCGGGTCCTCCGAGCGCTCCGCCTCCGCCATCGCGCGGCCGACCGCGAGCCAGGCGTTCCCGTGGTCGCTCTGCTTCAGAAGCAGGCCGGCCGCGGTCTGGTACGCGGTGGCAAGCAGGCCGGAAAGCTGCGAAAGCTCGGCCGAATTGCTGCCGGCGGCGGCCCGGAGATCGGCGATGACGCCGGGGAGCGTGCCCTCCAGTTCCTTGTAGCTGCAGTGGTAGAACAGCCGGCGCACGGCGGCCACCCGCTCGCGCAGTTCGGCGAATTTCAGTGCCGGCCGGGCGGCTGCCTTGCCCGGTCCGGGAAGAAGCGAACGGACCAGGTCGTCATGGGCGACGGGGGCCGGTACGTCCGGTGTCGCGAGCGCGGCGATGCTCGCGGCGAGGAAGGTGCGGCGGTACATGTCCTCTGCCTCAGGGTCGGCGGTGCTTACTTCCGGGGAGGCAGCAAGGCCGAGACTGTCCAACGGGATACCAAGCACCTGTGCGACTTCACGCAACAGGCGGGTGTCTTCGGTACCCCGGCCGCCTTCAAGGCGGCTCACCTTCGACTGGTGATAGCCAAGGGCCTTGGCGACATCCGCTTGCGAGAGCTTCTTCAGCACTCGCGCCCGGCGGATCACTTCGCCCAGCCTCTTCGCTTCACTTTGTGCGTCGACCATGTGTGCCACGGCCCCTTTGCCGTCGCCGATCCTGACTGCTCTACCGAGCGTAATGAAACCATAATCGAGAGTGATGCAACTCCTGCATGAGTTATGCAGCCGCCGCGTCCGATCTGGCCATCGCGGCCGTTTCGCTGCTTGCCTGAGTTGCCCACTCAGTCAGGAGGCCACTCATGCAAGCGCACGGGCTCAGCTTCTCCGTGCCTGGTACGCCCGCCGCCGCGGCAGCAGCGCGGCGCCGGGTAGTGAGCGACTTACGGGGCTGGAGCGTGCAATTCGACGCCCAGTCACTCGATAACGTCGAACTGGTAACCAGCGAATTGATCACCAACGCGGTCCAGCACGCGGGCGGCGGTGCCGTCGCTGTCAGTGTGCGACTGAACGGTGCGGCCCTGCTGATCGAGGTTTCCGACTCCAGTACCGAGCTTCCGAGCGCGTGCCTCGCGGACATGGACGACGAGGGCGGGCGAGGGTTGTTCCTCGTCGCGGCGTTGTCCGTCGACCACGGCGCCGAGCGCACGCCGACGGGCAAGCGGTGCTGGGCGGAGATCGCGGTCAGTTGGGCGCCGCGCACGACGGCTCCGGCGGGAGGCGGTTCCGCGGCGCATCTCGCCGGCGCGCGCGTGCCGCTGCGCTGCGTCTGAGGGCGCGTCGGAGACGCCGCGCGGACGATAAAGGGAATGGCTCGTACCGGGCGGGCACTTGACCGGAATTGATTGAGGTTGAGTTCTACTGCTCAGTACCGGTCAGGGGAATGGCCGTCGTTGACAGTGGATGTCGACGGCGAAGTCGACGATGAAGTCGGCGGTGAATGGGAATGAATGCGCGACTGGTGCTGCCTGGCCCCCGCAGCACGCGGTCGCCGTTCTCGTCTCGGTGCCCGTTCTTGTCCCGGTGTCCGATCTTGTCTCGGTACCCGATCTCGTCTTTGTGTCCGATAAGGGAAACTCTCGTATGCGCGTGCGGATGCACATGCAACGGCAAATGCGTATGCGAATGCAGTAAAACAGTACGCTCAGGAATCCGGCACGTTCACCAATACAGCTCGCTCAGGATTCCGAACCGGCGCGCAGCGCACCGCGTTTCCACCACGCGACGGCGACCGCAGCGAGGCCCGTGACGGCGATGAAGCCCATCGAGATCAGGAATGCGGGTGACGTGGGCGTGGACGCGCGGGCACCGGCCACGACGTACGCGGCGGTGTTCGGGATGCTGCCGAGCGCGGTCGCGAGGAGGAACGCGGGCCACCGCATACGGGATACCGCGGCACAGTAGTTGGTGGCCGCGAAGGGCAGGCCGGGGAAGAGCCGGATGGCCAGCATCGAGCGGAAGCCGTGCCGGCTCAACTGCCGGTCCGCCGCGGAGAGCCAGCGGGTACGGAGCAGCGGTCGCAGGGCGTCCTGGCCCAGCAGTCGGCCGAGCCCGAAGGCGAGCGCGGAGCCGAGCACCGTTCCCAGCAGCGCGGCAGGCGTCCCGACCTGGGCGCCGAAGAGGGCGCCCGCCGCGGCGTTCAGCACGGGCCGTGGGACGAACGCGGTCGTGCACAGCCCGTACGCGACCGTGAAGAGCACCACGGCCACGCCACCGGAGAGGTGCGGCGGCCACCCGTTGGCGAGCAGCCGCTGCGGTTCCCATACGAGCATGGCGGTCGCGGCGCACGCGAGCAGCGCGACCAGCAGTGCCAGCCGCGACCAGGGGGACAGGAGGAGCCGCGTACAGCGCACGGCGAGGCCGTCGGGCGGGGCAGCGGAATCGAGCATCAGGGGAGCGTAACCGACTCGGCGTCGGAGCGGTGTAATAGCGGTGCAATAGAGGTGTAACAGCGGTCTACGGGCGTTCTACGGGCGTTCTACAGGCGGTCTACTGACGGGCTACGGACGGTCTACGGGGAGGGAGCCGGCCGGCTGCCCGCTGCTCGCCGCTCGCTGCTCGCCGCAGGAACGGTACCCGCCGTCCGCCGCGGGCCCGATAAATCGGTCGACGCGGCGCCGTCCGCCCGCGATCCTTTCCCCATGACCCGGTTCGCCTTCCTCGCGCTCACGTCCGCCGTCGCGGACGCGCCGAAGGCTGCCGTCACCGCCCTGGCGAGGACTGTCGTCCTGCCGGCCACCGCCGCATTCGACGGCGTCCGAAGCTGACCCTCCCCGGATCGTCCGGCGGGCCCCGCAGGGGGAGGGTCGGGCCGGTCGAGGGGTCCGTACGGCGCTGAGCCGCCGTCATCATCACAGCGCTGCAGCGGAAGGTGAGTACCGCCTCGGTACCGCACGCCCCCAGCGCTTCCGTACCGCGCCCGGCCGGGGCCGACGCACGCCGTCGGCCGCGGCCCGCGCGAAGGAGACAGACACCCATGTCCCAGAGCCCCAAGACGGCCTACGTGCGCACCAAGCCGCATCTCAACATCGGCACGATCGGGCACGTCGACCACGGCAAGACGACCCTGACCGCCGCCCTCACCAAGGTCCTCAGCGACCGCGGCAGCGGCACGTACGTCCCGTTCGACCGCATCGACCGGGCCCCGGAGGAGAGCGCCCGCGGCATCACCATCAACATCTCGCACGTCGAGTACGAGACGAGCACGCGGCACTACGCCCATGTGGACATGCCGGGCCACGCCGACTTCATCAAGAACATGGTCACCGGAGCGGCGCAGCTCGACGGCGCGATCCTGGTCGTCTCCGCGCTCGACGGCGTCATGCCGCAGACCTCCGAGCACGTGCTGCTCGCCAAGCAGGTCGGCGTGCGGCACCTGGTCGTCGCCCTGAACAAGGCCGACGCCGGGGACCCGGAGCTCACCGACCTCGTAGAGCTGGAGGTGCGCGAGCTGCTGCACGCGCACGGGTACGACGGTGAGCACGTACCGGTCGTCCGCGTCTCCGGGCTGCGTGCCCTGGAGGGCGACCCGCGCTGGACGGCGGCCATCGAGGCGCTGCTGGACGCCGTCGACACGTACGTCCCGGTGCCCGAGCGCTACGTGGACGCGCCGTTCCTCCTCCCGGTGGAGAACGTCCTGACGATCACGGGGCGGGGCACGGTCGTCACCGGGGCGGTCGAGCGCGGCAGCGTACGCATGGGCGACCGCGTGCAGCTCGTCGGCGAGACGGGGGACGGCGCCACGGCCGTGGTCACCGGCCTGGAGACCTTCGGCAAGCCGATGGAGTACGCGGAGGCGGGCGACAACGTGGCGCTGCTGCTGCGCGGCGTGGCCCGGGACGCGGTCCGCCGCGGGCAGGTGATCGCCGCGCCGGGCAGCGTCACGCCGCGCCGCGCGTTCACCGCCGAGGTGTACGTGCTGTCCGCCGACGAGGGCGGCCGGCGCACCCCGCTGTCGACCGGGTACCGGCCGCAGTTCTACATCCGCACGGCCGACGTGGTCGGTGAGCTGGACCTCGGCGAGCGCGGCACCGCCCGCCCCGGTGAGACCGTCCACGTGACGGTACGACTGGGCCGCGGCACGCCGCTGGAGCCGGGCCTCGGCTTCGCCATCCGCGAGGGCGGGCGCACGGTGGGCGCCGGCACGGTCCGCGACGTGATCACGGACGGGGGCTGAGGGGCCTGGTCGAAGGCGCCAGGTCAGAGGGATCGGGGCTGAGGGATCGGGTCTGAGGCACCAGGTCTGAAGGACCGGGGTCTGAAGGGCCAGGTCCGCGGGACCGGTTCCGAGGGCCGTTCGGGCGAGTTCCGGAAGCCCGTACCGTGCGGTCACACGTGCACCTGCACACCCGCGTTCACGTGCAATTTCTTGTGCGAGGGCGCGGGTGTCCGGGTGTGCGGGCCGGGTCCGGATGGGGCCTGTCGGTGGCGCGTTCCCGATGGAAGACTGCACGTCCGGCGGACCCTTGGAGCATGGGGAACGCCGGACCGAGGAATGTCGGACCATCGACGAATGGGAGAGCGGCACGCATGGCGGGTACGGCGTTGGTGCTGGGCGGTGGCGGGCTGACGGGCATCGGCTGGGAGATCGGGATGCTCGCCGGACTGGCCGAGGCGGGGGTGAACCTCTGCACGGCCGACGTCGTCATCGGCACATCGGCGGGCTCCCTGGTCGGCGCACAACTCACCTCCGGACAGCTGACGCTGGAGGAGCTGTACGAGCGGCAGCTGGCCGGGCCTTCGGGCGGCCCGTCGGTCGGTGCATCCGCAGGCGGCGTCGGCATCGCGCAGGGGGGCGGCGCGCCGGCGCGGATGGGCGCCGTGTCGATGGCCCGGTTCGCGGCCATAGCGCTGCGGTCGCGGGACGCGGTGACCTTCGGCGCACGGATGGGGCGGCTGGCGCTGGCCGCCCGTACCGGTCCCGAGAACACCCAGCGGGCGGTGATCGCCGGACGGCTGCTCTCGCAGGAGTGGCCTGCCCGGCGGCTGATGATCACGGCGGTGGACGCGCTCTCGGGGGAGCGCAGCGCGTTCGACGGCGGGAGCGGGGTGAAGCTCGCCGACGCGGTCGCCGCGAGCTGTGCGGTGCCCGGCGTCTGGCCGCCGGTGACGATCGGCGACCGCCGGTGGATCGACGGCGGCGTCCACTCGTGCGCGAACGCGGACCTCGCCGCCGGGTACGGGCGCGTCGTCGTGATCGCGCCCATGGCGTCGGGCGGCGGCCCCGTTGCGACACCGCGCTCGCAGGCCGCGCGGCTCGCGGCGGAAGGAGCGGAGGTACTGGTCATCACGCCCGACCGTGCCGCGCGGGCGGCCTTCGGCCGCAACGTCCTGGACCCGTCCAAGCGCGCGGCCGCGGCCCGCGCCGGCCGCATCCAGGCGACGGCCCACGCGGCGGAGGCGGCCCGGGTGTGGACGGATGGCGGGTGAGGGATGCCCGCCGGTCCGCGTCCGCGTCGGAGGGCGGCGAGCGGTACGCAACACCGCCTGAGCACCGCACAATAGGACGGTGACAGACCGATCCGATGATGTCCCCACCCCGACCTCTCTCCTGTCGGAGACGCCCGCGCCCGAGGCCCTCGTGCCCGTCACCCAGGAAGTGGACTGCGGCACGGCCAAGTTGCTGCCCGATGTGGACCGGCCGCGCGCCGTGCTGCTCACCGTCGACGGCGCTCCCCAGTCGTACGTGGACCTCGACGAGCCCACGTACCTGGAGTTCGAGTACGCCCGCCGGATCGCCCACGTCCTGGACGCGGCGGGCGAGCCCGGCCGCCCGCTCGACGCGCTGCATCTAGGGGGCGGCGCGCTCGCTCTGCCGCGCTACCTCGCCGCGACCCGCCCCGGCTCCCGGCAACACGTGATCGAGGCCGACCGCGGCCTGCTCGACCTCGTACGCCGGTACCTCCCGCTGCCCGCGGACAACGGGATATCGGTGCACGCCGCCGACGCCCGTACCGCGCTGGAAGCGGCGCCGGCGGCCTCCGTGGACGTCGTGGTGGCGGACGTCTTCGGCGGATCGCGGGTGCCGGCGCACCTGACCTCGGCGGAGTACGCGCGGGCCGCCGGCCGCGTGCTGCGCCCGGGCGGCTGTTACGTGGCGAACCTCGCCGACAGCGCACCCTTCACCTTCCTGCGCGGCCAGCTCGCCAACTTCACCGCGGTCTTCGCGCAGCTCTGCCTGATCGCGGAGCCGTCGGTGCTGCGCGGGCGCCGGTTCGGCAACGCGGTCCTGGTCGCCTCGCAGGAGGAGCTGCCGCTGGCCGACATCGCGCGGCGGGTGACGGCCGACGCCTTCCCCGCCCGGGTCGAGCACGGCCACCGGCTGCGGCAGCTCATCGGCGACGCGCGGCCGGTACGGGACGCGGAGGCGGTCGCGTCACCGGAGCCGCCCGCGGGCGCGTTCAGCGTGGGGTGATCTCGTCGGCCGAAGCGGTGCCCGCGCCCTCGGGCGCCTCGGCCGAAGCGGTGGGTGCACCCTCGGGCGCCTCGGCCGAAGCCTCGTCAGCGGTTCCCGCCGGGGACTCAAGGACCGTCGTCGCCACCGGCTCCGTACGCCGCCGCAGCCACCGCACATCCCGTACGCACAGCACCGCGGCCGTCAGCAGCCCGATCAGGGCCGAGCAGCCCCAGAGCGCGGCGGTACGGCCCACCAGATCCTGCACCGGGCCCGCCAGTGCGGTCGCCAGCGGCACCATCGCGAGGGAACCGAGCCAGTCGTACGACGAGACCCGGGAGAACTTCTCCTCCGGTATCTCCTGGTGCAGCGCCATCATCCACGTCACCGCGAACACCTCGACGGCGATACCCGCACCGAACATCACCCCGGTCAGCGCACCGGCCGGCACCGGCACCGCCAGCGCGGCGGACGGCAGGGCGAGCGGGAAGACGCACAGCGCACCCACCCGCAGCAGGTAGCGCGGCTTGTACCGGGTCATCAGCAGCGCGCCGCAGACCGTACCGGCACCGAACGCCGCCAGCGCGAGCCCCCACGGGCCCGGACCGCCGAGATGGTCCTGCGCGACCAGCGGTCCGTACACCGCCTCGGCGGCCGCGACCACCGCGTTGACGACGGCGAACTGCAGGACGATCGCCCACAGCCAGGGCCGCGAGACCACCTCCCGCCAGCCGTCCCGGAGATCGGCGACCAGGCCGTGCCCCGGCTCGCGCGGCGGCACGCCCCGTACGTCGAGGAACGCCCGCAGCAGCCCGGCGAGCGCGAAGGCGGCGGCGTCGACGGCCAGTACCCAGCCGGGCCCGACCGCCGCGATCAGCGCGCCGCCCAGTGCGGCGCCGCCGATGTTCGCGCCGTTCATGCCCATACGGAAGAACGCGAAGGCGCGTCCCGAATGCTCGCCGGAGACGCTGGCGAGGACCATGCCCTCGGCGGCGGGCGCGAAGAACGCCTGGCCGGTGCCGCCCAGCGCGGACAGCAGCGCCATCTGCCACAGCCGTGGTTCGCCGGTGAGCACCAGCAGCGCGAAGGCGCCCTGGGAGACGCAGTTCAGGGCGTTGGCGGCGACCATGACGCGGTGCCGCGGCAGCCGGTCGGCGATCGCTCCTCCGACCAGGAGGAAGATCACCAGGGGGATCGTACGGGCGGCGGCGACCAGGCCGACGTCGGTCGCCGAACCGCCGGCTGCCAGCACGGCGAACGCCGCCGCGATCAGGGCCCCGGAACTTCCGAGACCCGTGACCACGGCGGCGGCCGTCAGCAGCGTGTAATTGCGCCCCGCCCAGGCGGGGCGCGCCATCTTCATCACAGCAGCATCGCGTTCTTGTCCCGCGTTCTTGCCCGCAGGCGTGGTGTCGTTGTCCGAGGGGGTTATTCGAGCGGCCGGAGGGAGCTCATGATCTTCTTGACCGTGGCCTCGTCGATCTCGCCCTTGACGTCCTTGGCGGCGTAGAGGATCCAGGTCGCGTACTCACCGGTGGTGTCGGTGTACGTGACCGCGTATGCCTTGCCGTCCGAGTCGCACTTGTTGTCCTTCTTCACGCCGGTCACGGTCGCCGTTGACAGCTTTCCGGTGATGCCGTGATCGCTCTTGAAGGACTTCGCCTTGGTGCCCTTGAACGTACCGGTCTTCTTCTGATCGTAACCGGCCCAGACCCAGTTCAGGGCCTCGTTCTGGGCGGCCTCGGCCTGGCTCTTCGCGCCCTGCGCGCCCTTGACGCCGGTGCCGGCCAGCGACGCGGTGGACTCGTTGCCGTCCTTGTCCTTGATGGTGCACCAGTCCTCCTTGAGGTAGGCCGGTGCGGTCATCGAGATCAGGGTCTTGGGGAAACCGGACTTGTCCTTCTCGTCCTGGAACCCCGTGTAGGTGTCCGCCGAGGTGGTCGTCCAGTCCTTGGTGGGGACGTCGAATGCCACGTGACGCTTGGAGTTGACCACCGTCTGCCAGCCCTTGATCACTGGCCGATCGGGAGCGTTCGGGTCGCCACCGGGGCCCGCGCCCCCGCTCTCCCCGCCCGCCGACTCCGTCGGCTCGGCCGTCGCGGACTGCGAGTGGGTGGGCTTCGGGTCCTCCTTGGCGACGACCTTTTTGTCACCCTTGTCGTCCTGGAGGACGAAGACGCCGGTGACCACGGCGGCCGCCACGACCGCGACCGCCGCGACGATGGCGATCGCCATGGTGGTCTTCTTCTCGTTGCCGCCACCGCCGCCCTTGGGTGACTGCGGCCCGAACGGCCCCTGGGGCCCGCCCGGCCCCTGCCACTGCGGCTGCGGAGGCTGCATGGGCTGCTGGCCCTGGTACGGATTGGGCTGCTGATAACCCGCCTGCTGATACGGATTCGGCTGCTGCTGGTAACCCGGCTGCTGATACGGGTTCTGATCCTGCGGGTTCTGCTCGCCCCCGGGCGGCTGCTGTCCTGGCCACATGGGCGCTAACGATAAAGGTCCGAGGTGGGAGGTGTCACAGCTGCCCCAGGGAGCGTGACAGAACCCTGACGTTGGCTGATGCCGCGCGCGGGTGTTTCGGGAGTGTTTGGCATGTACTCGGCGGGGTGTCGGCGTGGGCTTCGCGGGGCGTCGGCCTGCGCTTGGTAGATCGTCGGCCTGTACTTCGCGGGGCGCCGGCCGGTGCGTCGCGGAGCGTAAGCCGGGGGTGGTCAGCTGAGCTACTCGGCGGTAACATCCCGCTCATGACAGTTGAGAACCCCTCGATGGGCGAAATGCTGGCCGCCGCGGTTCCGATGGTGCGGACCCTGAATCTGGAGTTCGTCGAGGTCACCTCGGAGCGTGCGGTGCTGCGGCTCCCGGACCAGCCGGACTTCCACAACCACATCGGCGGCCCCCACGCGGGCGCCATGTTCACCCTGGCCGAGTCCGCCAGCGGCGCCATCGTCCTCAAGGCGTTCGGCGATCAGCTCTCTCGCGCGGTGCCGCTCGCGGTGCGGGCGGAGATCGGCTACAAGAAGGTGGCCAAGGGCCCGATAACGGCCACGGCGACCCTGGGCCGCCCGGCTGCCGAGGTCGTCGCCGAGCTCGATGAGGGCGGGCGCCCGGAGTTCCCGGTCAGTATCGCCATCCACCGCGAGGACGGGGCCGTCACGGGCGAGATGACGGTGGTGTGGACGTTGCGACTGAACGGCTGAGGGCACGTTCGAGGGGTCTCTGAGACCTGATGCCGGGCCGGGCCGCCGCTGCGGCCGCGGCCCTCTTCTTCGACGGCGACCGGCCACCGGACCGCTGCTAGTTTGGGGGAGAGGGTTGCGGACGGGGGTCCGTCATGAACGCGCGAGCAGTCAAAGCCGCCCACGCCGTCGCAGCGGCGGCGTTCATCGTGTGCGTCGGTGTCACCGCATGTGCCCACCCCTCGGAGGAGGACCCCGCCAACGTTCCGTCGGGGAAGAACCCGTCTTCGTCCCAGCAACGGGACGGCTTACCGCCTGCGTCGGAGGCGGAAAAGGACTCCGGCGGGCCGACGCAGAGCAGTGGGGGAGGGCCGGCGCGCCAGGGCGGTGATTCGATCCCTGGTGTGGCGTCTCCCGGCACGGATACGGGGAAGCCGGAAAAGACGGACGTGGGGGTCCACCCGCCCCCCGAGTCCCCATCGTGCCCTGTGCCCACGGCCACGGACAGCACATGTCCCACATCACCCACCCGGACCAGCCCGCCCACCGTCCGGCAACCAGGGGGCAGCCCGCCGGCTGCGAGCCACCCGTGAGCCGGCGATGGATCCCGCACCTGCGTCCGCTCCGGCAAGCCGGTCCAGCAGCCGGTTCGAAATCATCAACACGATTGTCGGAACCGGCTCCGTCATCGCCGGATTGATGTTCTACGCAGGCGTCATGTACAGCAGCGCCTACTACTCCTACTTCCATCTTCACGTGTTCGCGCTCGACTTCGGCTTTCCGCAGATGATGATCCGGAGCGTGCGGCTGGTCACGCTGCCGGTGCTCATCGCGCTCGCACTGCTCGCTCTGGCGCCGCATACGCCGGAGTTACTGATTTCCTTACGGGTGCCGCGCCGTATCACCGACTGGACCTGCCGTACCGGGCGAGCGGCCGCCCGCAGGTATGCACTGGTCACAGCCGCCGGCGTGGCACTCATGCTGATGTGGCAGCACATACAGCCCTACGGCTGGGCAGCCCCCGTCCTGGTAGCCGCTGGATTACTCCTGGGGCAAAGCGACGCGGCCCATCCCGCCGGCCCGGTGCGCGGTTTGTGGAGCAGGGCGCTGCCCACTGCCGCCGCCGGGCTCTTTCTGGTCTGGGCCGTTGCTCTGGTCGCCGGTGAACTGGGCAGACAGGATGCTCGCAAGGCCGCCGACCACTTGGTCCGTCGTACGGCCGTCGTAGTGCTGAGCACCGAGCGCCTCAGTATCACCGGTCCCGGTCTGGTGGCCGAAGAGCTGAAGGGCATGCGCTACCGCTACCGCTACACGGGCCTGCGCCTACTGCTCGAAAGAGACCGTCGTTACTACCTTCTGCCTGTCGGCTGGCAAAAACGTACCGACCCCCTCTACGTGATCGAGGACGACGGCAATACCTTGATCCAGCTCATGCCCGGCACCCAGCCTTCTGCGTGACGCACGCTGTTCCGCGTACGTGGCCGCGCTGGACGAGGGCAAGCACTTCGAGTTCCCGGCCGAGCAGCCAGCAGCTGGCTGCTTATCGATAAATCGATAAGTACGGGAGAATCGTGCCGGAGAATCCGTCGGCGGTCGTGGGCAACTGATGTGCTCCACGTTGCGTCCCACCCTCTGATGACGAACAGTGGCTCAGGCCGCTGATCAGCGATTGCCGGCTGCCGTGCGTCATGCGCGGCAGCCGCCTTCGTGAGCAGCAGATCGAGTACCCTTCCCTGACGTGCGGCGTCGCGCGTCAGGGGGCGGCCCGTGAGGGGCCCGATATGAGGTGGAGGAAGCCGCGTTGCACGTCCAGGAGTGGCTCGAGTCCGTACCGGCGGTGAGTGTCTACCTCTTGGTGGGGGTGGTCATCGGGCTGGAGAGCCTGGGCATTCCGCTGCCGGGCGAGATCGTTCTCGTCAGCGCGTCGCTGCTGGCGGCGACGCAGGACCACATCAACCCGGTCGTGCTGGGGGTGTGCGCGTCGGTCGGCGCGATCGTCGGCGACTCCATCGGGTACGTCATCGGCCGCAAGGGCGGCCAGCCACTGCTGGACTGGGCCGGGCGGAAGTTCCCGCGCCACTTCGGGCCCGAGCACGTCGCGATGGCCGAGGCGAAGTTCGACAAGTGGGGCATGTGGGCGGTCTTCTTCGGACGGTTCATCGCCCTGCTGCGGATCTTCGCCGGGCCGCTGTCGGGCGTACTGCGGATGCCGTACTGGAAGTTCCTCATCGCCAACATCCTGGGCGGCATCGTCTGGGCAGGCGGCACCACCGCGCTGATCTACAGCGTCGGCATCGTTGCGGAGCCCTGGCTGAAGCGCTTCTCCTGGCTGGGCCTGGTCGCCGCGGTCCTCTTCGGTCTCGGCTCGCTGGTCGTCATGAAGCGGCGGGCGGCCAAGGCCACCGCCACCGCTGACCAGCAGGACCACCAGCCGGCCGCTGCCGCGGCAACGGACTGACCGCCGTCGCGGCGAGGCCCCGGCGTACGTCGCCTACGGTGCTCTCGGCGCAACACGCACCTGATGAGACGCGACGAGGAGACAGCGATGGCGGAGCAGGCATTGATTTCCGGGGTCGGCGGGCCGGAGCCGAGGATCGATCCCGAGGCGTTCACCGCTCCCACCTCCGTCGTGCTCGGCGAGGTCACCATGGCTGCCGGTTCGAGCGTCTGGTACCAGAGCGTCCTGCGGGCCGACGGCGGTTCCATCGCCATCGGCGCCGAGAGCAACATCCAGGACAACTGCACCGTTCACGTCGACCCGGGCTTCCCGGTCTCGGTCGGCGAGCGCGTGTCGGTCGGCCACAACGCGGTACTGCACGGCTGCACCATCGAGGACGACGTGCTGGTCGGCATGGGCGCCACGGTACTGAACGGCGCCCGCATCGGTGCCGGTTCCCTCGTCGCCGCGCAGGCCCTGGTCCCGCAGGGGATGCAGGTGCCGCCCGGTTCACTGGTCGCCGGAGTACCGGCCAAGGTCAAGCGCGAGCTGACCGACGAAGAGCGCGAGTCCATCAAGCTGAACGCCGCCGTCTACGTCGACCTGGCCGCCCGCCACCGCCGGACCGTGCGGCCCGGCAACGGTCCGGCCGAGCCGGCACGGCCCGACGAGGCGTAGCGATAGCGGTGCCCGACGAGGCGTAGCGGAAGCGGCCGCGGCAACGGTCGTCGTAGCCGCCGCGGATCAGCCCGGCTGGCTGCTGTCCTTCAGGGTGCCCCAGCCGTGCCAGCGGTCGATCTCGATCCAGGCGCTGACCCGCTTGCGGTCCCGCTGCGGGTACTCCTTGCCCAGGTACTGCTGGGCCAGCCGGTCGATGTCGGCCAGGCCCTCGTCGTCACGGAGTTCCACGACGCGCCCGATGATGCTGACGTGCGTGTACCAGTTCTCCTCGTCGAGCACGGTGAGCGTCACCCGCGGGTCCTTGCGCACATGGCTCAGCCGCTTACGGCCTTCGTCCATGTTGACCAGCACCCGTCCGTCGTCCCAGAGGTACCAGGTGGCCGTGGACACCGGCTGGCCGTCGGACCGGAGCGTGGTGATGACGGCCGGATTCGCCTTCCTCAGCATGGCGACGGCGGCCTCGGGAAGCGGCGGATTCGACATGGGCTCTCCTCCTCGTTGCGCTTGCGTTCACGTCCACGGTCCAGGCACGCACGGGCGGTCCCTGCCATGAGACGCACCTGCACCGTGCCACATTCCGCTCGCCGCATCCCGTACCCACGGCCGGTGCGGGGAACGAATCAAGCCGCGGCCCGTGGGGTGAAGATCACAGGGCGGGGCGGGGTGCGTTCGCCTTACTCGTGAGTACGGTGAGCGGGTGCGTGCGAAGAAGAACGTGTTCTCATCTGTCGGGGCCTGGCGGCGCCGGGCCGCGTCGTGGGTCGTGCACCGGGGCACGCGTTGGGTCCAGGAGGCCGGCGCGGTGACGGCGGAGCGGCCCGGGCCGTACCGTTTCCGCCGTATCGGGGGCGGCACTCGGCTCGCCTATCCCCAGGGCACGGTGTTCGGTGAGCAGTGGATCGAGCTGGGCGAGTACTGCATCATCGGCGAGCAGGTCACGCTGACCGCCGGGATGATGCCGGGGCTCGATCTCGGCCCCGAGTCCGTGCTGCGGCTCGGCAACGGCGTCGTACTGGGCCGGGGCAGCCACGTCGTCGCCTCGCAGACCGTCACCCTCGGCGACGAGGTCTACTGCGGCCCGTACGTCTACATCACCAGTGACAACCACTCGTACGACGATCCGGCGCAGCCCGTGGGCAAGCAGTGGCCGCGGACCGCGCCCGTCGAGATCGGCAGCGGGTCCTGGCTGGGCGCGGGCGCCGTGATCCTGCCGGGCGCGCGGCTGGGCCGGAACGTCGTGGTCGCGGCGGGCGCGGTCGTGCGCGGCGAGGTGCCCGACCATGCCGTGGTCGCCGGGGCGCCCGCCAAGGTCGTCCGTACCTGGGACCCGGCGGCGGGCTGGCAGCCCCCGTTGCGTACGCCGCCGCCGGTGCCGATCCCCGAAGGCGTCACCCCGGATCAGCTGTTGGCGCTGGCGGAGTCGGAGGCGGCGACCCCCACGACTCCCACGACCCTCACGACGCCCACGACCCCCGCGGCCGTCTCCGCCGCCTCGGTCGGCTCAGCCGGTGGAAGCCAGCAGCGCCGTCCCCGCGAGGGCCAGTGAGGCGCCCGCCGTCTGGATGGCGCGCAGCCGCTCCTTGAGTACGCCCATCGCGGCGACCGCGGTGACGACGGGGTAGAGCGAGGCGAGTACGGCGGCGACGGTGACCGGGCCGCTCTGCGTGGCGATCGCGTACGTACCGTTGGCCGCGACGTCGGCGATACCGACGAACGCCAGTGCCGGGAGCGCTGCCCGGATGACGGGCATGCCGCCTTCGGGCAGCGCGGGGGTGCCGCGCCGGGTCGCCACGTACAGGGCGGCGCCGCCGACCGCGACGTTGCAGACACGCTGTACGAACAGGGCGAGGAAGAGCCCGGTCACGGTCGTGGACGCCTCGGAGATGAACGCCATCACCGCGCCAAAACCGAACGCCGCTATCAGCGTGAGGACGATGGCCTCGCGCGTGACCGCGCCACCGCCGCGCTGCGGTCCGCCGGCCAGCACCACGCCGACGACGGCCACCGCCATGCCCGCGATCTGCACCAGGCCCGGGCGCTCGCCGCCTATGAAGCCCACGCCGAGCGGTACGAGGACGGTGCCGAGCGAGGCGAGCGGCGAGACCACGCCCATCGGGCCGAGCGCGAGCGCGCGGTAGAAGCACAGCATCGCCGCCGGGCCGATGACACCGGCCGCGACGGCGCACCACAGCTGCGGCGTCGCCGCGTGCCAGGCGCCGGTGGCGACGACGATCGCGCCGAGCACCGCCGCGGCGATCACCTGCGAGACGACCACCACGGTCAGCGCCTGCATGCGTCGGGTGAGCAGGCCGCCGCCGAAGTCGGCGGCTCCCCACAGAAAACTGCTGGCCAGGGCGAATACCGCGGTCATGGTGTCAGTCCTCGCAAGTACAGTGTGTTGAACGATGTAGTGCAGGACAGCGTAGTTCAGAATGATGCACCGCGTCATCCAATATATTTGACCTTTCTCTGCCTCCCTATATTTGACCTCTCGACGCTTCTCTAGCGGACTGGACGGAACGGAACGGTGACGGACCTCGATCAGCTCACGCAGTCGCTGGCGCGCAATCTCAAGCACTGGCGCACTGACAGGGGCTACACGCTCGATGCCCTGGCCGCCCGGGCGGGCGTGAGCCGCGGCATGATCATCCAGATCGAGCAGGCGCGGACGAACCCGAGCGTGGGGACGACCGTGAAGATCGCCGACGCCCTCGGCATCAGCATCACCACGCTCCTGGAGTACGACCAGGGGCCGCAGGTGCGGATCGTCGCGCCCGGCGACGCGGTACGGATGTGGTCGACCGAGTCCGGCAGTTACACCTCGCTGCTCGTCGGTACGGAGGCGCCCGGCCCGTTCGAGATGTGGGACTGGCGGCTGATGCCGGGCGAGCACAGCGAGTCGGATCCGCATCCGGCCGGGACGACGGAGCTGCTCCATGTGCGTCGCGGGGAGCTGATCCTCGTCGTGGACGGGGACGAACATGCGATACCGGCGGGCGCTTCGGCCACCTTCGAGGCGTCGGCCGCGCACGAGTACCGCAATGACGGCGAGGAGGTCGTGGAGATGACGATGGCGGTGGTGGTGCCCTCCGGCCGCTGAGTCCGACTGCGGAGGTCGGCCGTTGAGGTCAGCCGTCGCGTCCGGAAAGTGAGCCCGGCCGCTGCGTCCGGAAGGTGAGACAGGAGCCGCGACAGGAGTCATTTGCACCCATGATCCTGTTAGCTTGACGGGCATGCCGACATCAATGCCTTCGTCTTCTTCTTCATCGGCCACGCCCATGGACGCGTTCGAGGAGGTCCGGCCCGCCGTCGAGTGCCTGGACCTGCTGCCCGAGCCCGTCGCCGCCGCGATCCGCGACTGGCAGGGGCCGGTGGACGTCAAGCAGCTGCTGCACGTCGACACCGACCCGGCCATCGCCGACACCGCGCTGCTCGTCGAGCACTACGGCTCCTGGCTGCTCGACCAGTCCGCGAACTGCGTCGTGGTGGCGGGCAAGCGCGGCGACACCGTCACCCTCGCCGGCTGTCTCGTGCTCTCCACCACCCGCGTGGACGTCAATGGCGTCGTACGCCGCGAACTGGGCGCCCGCAAGGCGTCGTTCGCCCCGATGGACACCGCGGTCGGCCGCAGCGGCATGGAGTACGGCGGCATCACGCCCATCGGGCTGCCCGCCGACTGGCCGCTCCTGGTGGACGCGGCCGTCGCCGAAGCGCCGTACCTCCTGATCGGCAGCGGCGCCCGGCGCGGCAAGCTCATCGTCCCGGGCGAGGCGCTCGCGAGCCTGCCGGGGGCCCGGGTGCTGGAGGGACTGGGGCGCCCGGCAGGCTCTTAGCGCCTGGATTCATGCCCGGCCGCGGGAGGGCGGTCGTGTCAGAGCGCCGCGATGTCCGTCGCCGAGCCGAGGTACGTCTCGCCGAAGGCCGCCGCCGCGGCGTCCGACGCGAGGAGCCGGCGCAGCCGGGCCGCCGCCGTGCCCGCGCGGAAGCGGTCGCCGGACGAAGGCCCGTGCATCACCTCGGACAGCCACTGCGAGAACTCCTGGTACTGCCAGACCTTCGCCAGGCAGGCGTCCGAGTAGCAGCCGAGCGCGCTCTCGTCCCCCTTCGCGCAGGCCGCGACGAGCGCGCCGGCGAGCAGCAGCGCGTCGTGGATCGCCAGGTTCATGCCCTTCGCCGCGATCGGCGCGACCAGGTGGGCCGACTCGCCGGCGAGGTACACGCGGCCGTAACCCATCGGCTCGACCACGTAGTTGTGCATGTCCAGGACCGTCTTCTCGATGATCCGGCCCTCGGCGAGCGGCTGCGCGCCGGTCGCGGCGAGGCGGGTGCGCAGCTCGCTCCAGATCCGTTCGTGCGGCCAGTTCGCGGAGTCGTCGCCCGGCGGGCACTCCAGGTAGTACCGGGTGACCTCGGGCGTGCGCGCCATGTGGGCGCTGAAGCCGCGCTCGTGGAGGCCGAAGACGACGCCCTCGGCGGACGGCGGGGCCTCGGCGAGCAGCGCGAGCCAGCCGATGCCGTAGTCCAGGCGGGAGATGCGGAGTTCGTCGGCGGGTATCGCGGCGCGCGCCACGCTCCGCGCGCCGTCGCAGCCGGCTATGTACGCGCAGTCGATGCGGTGCCGTTCGCCCGTCTCCGGATCGGTGTACGAGACGGAGGGCCGGTCGGTGTCGATGCCGGCCGGCCGGACGTCCCGTACGCCGAAGCGGATGTCGCCGCGCGCCGCGTCCGCGTAGGCGGCGACCAGGTCCGTCACCAACAGTGGCTGCGGATAGACGAAATGGCTCTGCCCGGAGAACTTGCCCGGTTCCACCACGTGCCGCTCGCCGTCCCACCGGAACTCGAACGTCCGCTGCCGTTCGGCCCGTTCCAGCAGTCGGCCGGCCAGCCCGTGCCGGTCCAGCGCGTGTACCACCCACTCCTCGATGAAGCCGGCCCGCGGCCGCTGCTCGATGAACTCCCGGCTCTCCGCCTCCAGTACGACGCAGCCGACGCCGGCGGCGTGCAGGACGTTCGCGAGCGTCAGCCCGGCGGGGCCGGCACCGATGATGACGACGGACGTACGGTGCGCCGTCTCGGTGCGGGAGGGCGCGGTGGCGGGGGAGTCGGCCACGGTGGTGATTTCCTTCAGGTGGGACCGGATGGGACCGGACGGGAGCGGAACGAGAACTGGGTGGTGGCAGTGTATGGCCGAACTGGCTGGTCAGAGGCGGCGCGTGGCTGCGTGGGCGCGGACGTCGAGGGACAGGGGCGTCGAGTGCTCCGCGAAGCCGAGGGACCGGTAGAGGGCCTCGGCCTCGTCGGTGGCGTGCAAGTCGACGCGGGACACGCCCTGTTCGGCCAGCCAGGCCAGCAGTGCTTCGGTCGTCGCGCGGGCGTAACCGCGGCCGCGGTACTCCGGGTCCGTGCACACGTTGAAGATGAAGGCGAAGCGTCCCGTGGGGTGCTGCGGCGCGGGGAGCCGCTGCTCGACCGTTCCCACGGCGCAGGCGGCCAGCCGGGGAGCGGCGCCGTCGGCCGCCGTGCCGTCCGCGTCCACGGTGCCCCCCGCGTCCGCCGCGCCGTCCGCGTCCACGACGAAGGCGCCCAGTACCGGGTCAGGGCCCGAAAGCTGCCGGCGTGCGATCTCCGTGGCGGTCTTTTCCCAGCTGCCGGGCTCGTCGGAGCCGTTCATCGACGCGAACATCAGCCGACGCAGCCGTACCAGTTCCTCGGCGTCCTCGGGGCCTGCCTGTCGTATCTCGATCATGGCGGGACGCTAGCGCACGCGCGCGTGCGTGTGAGCGCGCGCGTGCGGCGTGCCTGCGTCATGCCTGCGTCGCGAGGGCAGCGCATTGGCCACGAGCGCCATTAGCGGCTTTTTGGTTGTTTTGGGACGCTGAGAGAGGAGAACCGGTCCAGTGGAGGTGTGGAAGCCATGCCCGAACCAGGGAGCAAGAAGTTCGACAGGCGACGGGCGAAGCTCCGTCGGGAAGCCGAGGACCAGGGAATCCCGGACAAACACGCGAACGAGGACGCGAAGGGGCGGCTCGAGGACGATCCGCAGTGGCAGACCCACGGCCCCCGGACGGAGCGCGGGCTCGGCCCGAAGGGCCGGCGCAACGAGCGCGAAGACCAGCGGAACGACCAGGGAAACTCCTGACGACCAGCGGAATCCCTGACGACGAGCGAAACCCTGATGACCAGCGGAACTCCTGAGGAGGACGCGGTGAGCAAGAGCAAGAACCCGCAGTCGAACGAACTGCGCCGCAGTGGCAAGAGCGCCGCCGTACAGGACGCGGCAGAGGCCAAGGCGGGCTCCGACCGGAAGGTGGGCCCCGGCGGCGCCGAGCACGCGCACGGTACCGACAAGGGCCGCAAGGGCGGCGGCCCGGGCGGCGGCGTACCTGCCGACCAGCGTCCCGACCACCCGTAAGCCCGCCGGTCGACCGCAACCCCTACGGGCCCCGAGGGGGTTTCCCCCTTTGCGGCCCGGGGGGTCGCTCCATGTCCCGGCGGAGCGGCCGACGGGCATGATCCACCCATGACTTCACGGGGAACAAAAATCCGGATACTGGCTGGTGCGGTGGCCCTCGGCAGTATGTCCGTCCTGGTGGCTCCGTTCTCGGCGGCGGCCGGCTCCCGCAGTGACCGCGCACACAGCGGGGCCGTCGTCTCCATAGAGCAAGCGGCCGACCTCACAGCGGAGGAAGTGGCCGGGGAGCTCCGGGGGAAGATCGACTCGTCTCAGGTCCGCTACGGCGTGACCGCCTATCGGGTCGCCTACCGCACCACCGACAGCGCGGGCGCCCCCACGACTGCGAGCCAGCTCGTCGTCCTGCCCAAGAACCTGCCCAAGAACCTGCCCAAGAACCGGGCGCGCCACCTGTCCACCGTCTCCTGGCTGCACGGCACCACCGTCTACCGCAAGGACGTCGCCTCGGAGAATCCGAAGTCGAACGACCGGCTCGCCGCCCTGCTGTTCGCCTCGACCGGGCGGGCCGTTTCGGCACCCGACTACGTGGGCCTCGGCTCGGGCGAGGGTTTCCACCCCTACGGTGACCCTCGGGCCACCGTCGCGGCCTCGGTGGACGGCCTGCGCGCGGCCCGGACCGTCGCCCACCGCAGCGGCCGGGAGCTGAAGCGGAAGGTCCAGGTCAGCGGGTTCTCGCAGGGTGGCCCCGCGACCATGCTGGTAGGCCGGGCGCTGCAAGAGAAGCGCGCCGGCGGCTACTTCCGGCTGGGGGCACTCGCCCCGGTCAGCGGCCCCTTCCACATTTCGGCCTTCGAGGCCGCCGCGGCCGACGACAAGATCGCCAAATCCGGCATCTACCTCGCGTACTTCGCCACCGCCTGGAACAAGATGTACGGCCTTTACACCTCACCCGGCGACGCCTTCCGCTCTCCTTACGACAGCAAGGTGGAGGGTCTCTTCGACGGTTATCACACCGCCGGACAGATCGTCAGCGAACTCCCGGCGGCCTCCAAGGACCTGTTCACCGAGGACTTCCTGAACAAGATCCGCAACCCCGACGGTGTCCTGAGGGACAAGCTGCGCCCGATGGACAACACATGCGACTGGCGCCCGAACGTACCGGTGGAGATCTTCCACAGCCGCGGCGACAAGGACGTCGACTTCAGCCACGCGGCGTACTGCGCCGACCAGTTGACGAGCAACGGCGCCGCACACCGCCTGACCGACGTCGGCGACTACGACCACAACGAATCGGTGCGGCAGGCCCTGCCCCGTATCGTCAGGTCCTTCGACGAGCGGGAAAACCTGCACCGCGCTGGAGCGGGACCACGCGCTGTCCCGTAACTCCCCAGCGAACGCGTGGGTCTCCGGTGAGTCAGTCGCAGCGGTCGGTGTAGCGGCAGGCGACGAGGGGCGGCTGCTCGGTGAGGTGGCCGTCGGCGAGGTTGACGGCGAGCCGGAGGTACTGGGCGTGCGTCCAGGCCAGGGGCGTCGCGGAGGTGGTGCCGGTCCCGGGGGTGAAGCCGGCGGGGGCCTTGTCGTCCCAGACCTGTTCGGCCATCAGATAGCCGGATCCCGCGGTACGTGCCATCGCGGCGAGCTGTTCGCGCGCCCCGGCCGGATCGTCGGCGACCAGGTCGTACTCGCCGCGTTCACCGTTGAGGAGTGGCCAGCCGCGGCCGTGGGTGCGGCCGTCACCCGGCTGGGAGATGAACCAGGGGCTGCCGTCGGCGGTCTCGCCGTAGCCGTCGAAGGAACCGCGGTACCAGAAGCGGCCGTTCGGGGTGTCGAAGCCGAGCTGCTCGTCGACGACCTTCAGGCTGTGGACGACGTCCGGGTCGTCGGCCGGCAGCACGCCCAGCCGTACGAGTTCCAGGAAGCTGGGGTCGACGATGGTGCGCTGGTCGGCGTCGGCGGGGCCGCCGTTGCTCACGTCGTACGTGGTGCCGGCGTTGGGATTGCCGTCCTTGGTCAGCTGCAGGAAGTACGGCTTGTTGGAGTACGGCCCGTTGTGCGTGACCGTCCAGTCCTTGACCTTGCGCTGCCAGGCGTCGGCGGTGTCCAGGTACCGCTGCGCGGAGTCGGTGTCACCGTTGGCCTTGGCGATCTTCGCGGCGGTGACCAGGCCGGCGATCTCACTGGCGATGGTGGCCGGCGAGTAGCCGCTCTGGTTCTCCCAGCGCTCCTGCTCCGACCAGGGAGCGGTGTGCCCGTCCTTGGAATAGCCCACGATGAAGTCCGCGGCCCGCTTCACATGCGACCAGGTCTTCGCGTCGGTACGGCCGAGCTGGTCGGCGAGGAGGATCGGGAAGGCGACCTGGTCGAGCTGGATGCCCGTCCAGATCGGCGTTCCGTCGGTCGCGGACTTCTGCGGGAAGGAGCCGTCCTGCCGCTGCTGCTTCTCGAAGAGGAAGTCCAGCGCCCGCTCGGCCCCCGCCCGGTCCCCGACGGCGATCAGGGCCGTACCCACCTGGTACAGGTCGCGCGCCCAGACCGCGTTGTAGCCGCTGGTGTCCGGTTCTTCCTTGCCCGACCACGGCATGGAGGGTGAGGCGACGAACGCGCCGCGGTGGGTCTTGTCCTCGGTCGCCGCCAGCACCATCGCCGACATCCGGTACGCCTGGCGTTCCCGCTCGGTGCGCAGCACCGTCGGCGGGCGGCGCAGCCCGGACAAATAGCGGTGCCAGCCGGCCGCATAAGCTGCCGAAACGCGCTCGAACCCGGTGCCGGCCGAGGTGTTCGCCGTCTTCAACGCCCGGGTGGCGTCCGGGCCGAAGCCGAGGGCGAGGGTGGTGCGGCGGCGGTCGCCGAGTCCGGTGAGCGTGGTCCGGCCGGTCTGGACGACATTGCCCTTCGAGGCGGACGGGTACGTCCAGTCCATCCGCCGGTCCCGCAGCAGGTCCGTCCAGCCGTCGCTGGCCCCCAGGTAGCCGCTGGAGGTGGCGGTGAAGCCCGTGGAGGCCACCAGCGCGCTGGCGGTCCGGTCGTCGGAGGCGACCAGAGCGCCGTCCTTCGTACGACCGGAGTCGTCGGCACCGTAGTTGCTCAGGGCCGGATCGTAGAGCGCGTACACCTGGTACGGGCGGCCGGTCAGCGACTCGAACTCGACGTCGGCCTGGACGGCGGAGCGGTCGGGGTCGGTGACGTAGGTGGTCGTCAGCCGCCAGCGGCCGTCCTTGTCCGTGGCCACGGTCCGGTAGGTCGGGCTCTGCGGATCGGAGAGCCGGGTGACCTGGCGGGACGCCTCGTCGGCGCGGACGGCGTAGTCCTTCCCGTCCGTGATCACGAAGCCGAGCTCGCGCACATTGGGTGTGTCCAGGGTCGGGTAGTACACCTCGCCCAGGCGTCCGCCCTGAAGGGTGAACCACGTCTTGCCGGACGTTCCGTAACTCGTACCGAATCCGGTCTTGTCCGCGGGCGGGCGGGCCGTCGACGGGGCGGCCCCGGGCGCTCCTGGGGCCTCATCGGATTCGGCCGCCGTCGCCGGTGTCCACTGCGGCGTCAGGGACGATCCCACCGTCAGGGCGAGGACGGCCCCAATGGCTGCTGTCAGCTTCCGGGTGCGGGTCACTCGTTCTCCTTCGAGAAGAGAGGGGTGGAGGCTCGTGGATGGCCGGTGCGGGCTCGCTTACTGCTTCGGGCCCGCTGTGGTCGTGCGCTTCAGCAGTGCCTTGATGGCGTATACGTCGCTGTAGTTGGAGGGACCGTTGCGGGTGTCCTTGTAGAGCGCGTTGTGCTGGAAGTAGCTCATGTTGACCGCGAGCGGGTCCTGGGCGAGTTCGATGCGGTAGGTCTTGCCTTCGGTGAGCTCGGCCTTGGCGAAGGTGGAGCCCCGCACCGTCGTCCAACTGCCCGTGTTGGGCATGGCGATGACGTGTTCGGTGACGAGTTCGCCGGTGGCGTCGTCGTAGACACGCAGCATCTTCATGCCGCTGGAGACACCGGTGTTGATCGGCCCGCCGACCGCGGCATCGGCCTGCAGCAGGTACTCGCCAGTGGCCTTCGGGGTGATGCGGGCGGCGAGCTTGTCGCTCGGGCCGGTGCCCCAGTCGGCGTAGTACACGCCGTTGTCGCCGGTGGTCTTCTTGCCGCCGGTCGCTTCGAAGTCCTCGCCGGTGACCTTGTGCACGCGGTCATCACCCGGACCCCAGTAGCACTCGGGCTCGGCGTGCTGGGAGGTGTTCCCGCTGGAGGTGTAGGTCAGGCGGACGCTGTAGCAGTGCGAGACCTCTTCCGGCCGCGCGGTCCTGTCGGTCCACGTTTGCTCACCGGCGCCGACCGCGACGTTCTCGGCGATCACCTTGCCGTCGCGGAGGACGTCCATGGTGACCTTGGCGGGGTTCTCGTCGCCGATGTCGAGGGACAGCCGCGTCCGGCCGTCCTTGGCGGTGACGTTCTTGACGTCCGGAGTGGTGGGCCCGTAGAGGGCTTCCTTGGAGGAGAGGTCCGCCGGCTTCGGCGCCTTCTGCCCCGATCCGGCCGCGGGCCTGGCGAGCTTGACGACCACGGTGGACTCGCCGTCGCCGAGCATCTTCTCGGTGATCGGTGTACCGGCCGGCACCTCCTTGCCGTCGAGGGTCAGCGACTCCACCTGGTATGCGCCCTCACCGGCCTTGCCCGCCGGGATGTCGAGCGCGACGTTCAGCTTGTGGCCCCGGTAATCGAGGCCGTTCAGCACCGACCGCTCGCTGCCGGGGAAGTAGGTTCCGCGCAGCTGGGCGGGCAGGAACGGATCGATGTGCAGGCCGTCCTCGCGGGCGTCGATACCAAAGATGCTCTGCTGGACCATCGACATCATGCCGGCGACGCTCCACAGCTGACGGTCGGAGTTGAGGACCGTCTTGGTGCTGCCGTCCAGGATGTTGATGTTCTCCTTGTTGGTGGCGAACAGCGCCCCGCCGCGGACCAGGGAGCGGGCCTGCTGCGTGGCGACGGCATCGTTGCCGGTCCGGGCGGCGGCCCGCATCATGTAGGCGGTCACGAAGGGCCACACCGCGTTGTTGTGGTACGAGGGCACGCCCTGCTGTTGCGGCCAGAGCACCGACGGGCCGTAGGCGGTCTGCGGGTAGTTCGCAACGGCCTGCTTGGCCTGCTCCGGTGTGGCGACGCCGGTGAGCACGGCCAGCGAGGTGCCCAGGGCGTCGTAACGGTTGACCGGAGAGTTGTCCTTCTCGGTGCTGAGCATTTGGGAGAACTGGCCCTTCTCGGGCAGCCAGAACTTCTCCCGGACGGCCTGCATCAAGTCATCGGCCCAGCCTCGGTACTTGGCAGCTGCGGTCTTGTCGCCCGCGTCGGCGGCGAGACGGGAGGCCGCGTCGATCGCGGCCCAGTGGGTGACGTTCGTGGACAGTGAGCGCGAGGTGGCGATGGTGGCCACATCGTCCTTGGTCCAGTCCGCGTAGCTCTGTTCGCGCCAGTCGAGGAAGGAGTGCTCACCGAGGTAGAGGCCGTCGCCCTGGTCGAAGACGACCTTGCGGTCGTGCTCGATGGTGTTGCGTATCGCCTCGTACGCCTTGTCCGCGAACGCCTGCCGCTCGCCGTCGGGCAACCAGTTGATGATCTCGCTCGCGCCGAGCGCCCATACGACCCGGTCGGTGGAGCTGGGGTAGCTGCCGCCGGTGCCGGTGTCCTGGATGATCTGGGTGTCCCCGGACCCGTCGCGCCGCTCGCTCAGCTTGAACGCGAGCGTGTTGCGCATCCGTTCGGGGTCGGCCGTGGTCAGTCCGAGGTCGGCGGAGTACGCCACGTCCCGCGTCCAGACGTACGTCCAGAGCTTGCCGGTCTGGTAGCAGCCGCCCGGACAGTCGATCGGCTTGCCGTCGTTGTACGAGCCGTCGGTCAGCCGGTCGGTCTTGTTCAGCTCCGCGTCGTCATGCGCCATCGCGTACAGGCCGTCCAGCAGCACGGAGCCGGATCGCAGGGTCGGCTTGCCCGGCGCCTCCTTGAAGACCCGCTCGCCGGCGACGGAGCTGACCAGCTTGTACGTGCGCAGGCAGTCCGCGTCGACGTCGGTGACCGTCATGGTGGCCGAACCGGTGCCGTCCTTGAAGCGTCCCGGCTCCTCGGGGACGGCGCACCGTGCGGCGCCGGCAGCTGCGGTGCCGGTGACTGCCGACGACGACACGGCCGGCGCGGAGGGCATGGTGGCCGCCAGGACTGTGGCGATGGACGCCGTCAGAACGGCCTTGACCACTGGTCTGCCACGGAGAAGAGAGGAATGCCTGGTGCGGCTCTGCGGATGTCTGCTCACATCGTGCTCCTTGTAGTGAGGCGGGGGCCGCTCGCGCTCGTCAACGTCTCTCCTTGGCAAGAGCCGCCAAGAGACACCACTTAAAAGCAGGGGGGCGTCCCACAGAGTTCATGTATTCAAGATCGAAACTCAACTGCGCAGGCAAGGTGTCCCGTACCGGCCGTGCGCGTGCCCCGGAAGGGCAGGGTCACGCTGTGTACAGCTAGCCCGTGTATGGGCTCTGACCAGCGAGTAGAAGGCGTTGGCTGGATCTTCAACCTCACGCCCCAGGTCGCTGTCGCAGCTTTTTGCAGCGCTTGCAAACTAGGTGTTGCCCGTGACCACGTCAACAGAAAGTGAACTCATAATTTCGAGAGAATCTCGCGAACAATGAGGGCATATCGGCACCAAGTGGCGCTCCGCCTCCTGGAGACCGCGCTTGCAGCGCTCTCATCTCGGTCGGGCGAGGCACGCTGGGCGGATATGAGCGCAGACCGGCACGGCCGCCGCACACGCCGGCGCCTCGTTACTGTGTGCTACCTTCCCGCCATGGCGGGAGGAGAGGGAGAGCGGCGAGAGCCGACGATGGCCGACGTGGCCGAGCGGGCCGGGGTTTCCGTCTCGACCGTCTCCCGTACGCTCCGCGGACTCCCCGTCTCGGCGAAGACGCGCCTTCGCGTGGAGCGCGCGGCCGATGAGCTGTCCTTCGCCATCTCGCGCAGCGCTTCCAGCCTGGTAACCGGCAAGACGGGGCGAATCGCTGTCCTGATGCCCTCCATACACCACTGGTTTCAGAGCACCGCGCTCTCAGGCATCGCCACGGTGCTGCGCGAGAGGGGCCTGGACCTTCTGGTCTACAGCGTGACGAGCATGCGCGAGCGCTCCGAATTCCTTGAGCAACTTCCGGTGCGACGCAACGCCGACGCCTTGCTGGTGCTCTCGTTCGCCCTGACCCCCTCGGAACGGCAACGGCTCAAAGAGCTGAGCATGCCGGTGGTGCTCGTCAGCCAGCACGCTCCGGGGTGTGCGAGCGTCTATGTCGACGATGTGGACGGAGCCCGCCGTGGCACCCAACACCTCATCAATGTCGGGCACCAGCGCATCGGCTTCGTCGGATGGAGCGACGACACCGGCTTCCTGTGGAGCGCACAGGACCGGCTGACGGGCTATCGGCATGCCTTGGAGAACGCGCAACTGCCCTGGGACGACGCTCTCGTGACCCGTGTCGTCGGCTCACCCCAGCCGAAAGTGCGCGAGGCGGTCGGCCACCTGCTGAGCCTGCCCCAACCTCCGACAGCTCTCGTCGCCGAAGACGACAACATGGCCATCCACATACTCGGCGTGTTGCGATCCAACCACATCGACGTCCCTGGCCGGATGTCCGTCCTCGGCTTCGACGACCGCGACGTCGCCGAAGCCCTCGGTCTCACCACGGTCGCCCAGCCGGCCGCCGAGATGGGGCGCACCGCGGCGGAGCTGGCCCTCTCCATCATCGACGACCCCAGCACCCACGCCGCCCGGCACATCACCACCCCCACACACCTCGTACTCCGCGGCAGCACCGCTCCACCGTCGGCCGAGCCCCCGCTCTTCAGCGGGTGAATCGAGCTCGGCCGACGCAGGGCTGAGCGCCACCGCCGACAGACCTCCGAATCCATGCACCGCAGCACCCGGAGCTGTGCCCCGGATGCCGGGAGCGTGACCGCGCTTTCGGGTGGCCTGTCTCCGTGCGCCCTTCCTGCCTCTGACTGTCTGCCCTAGCGTCGCGGGGAGTGACGTAGCCGATCCGCAAAGGAGGACGTCATGCCTGATCTCCGTAGGGCCGTGACCGCAGCCGACGGCGGCAAGCACGGTGGCCCGCCGGATGACCAGCCCTGGCCGGTGCCCGACGAAGAGCCCAGCCCCGACGGCAGCCGCCCCCAGGAACTGACCACGTGACCACTCACCCTTCACCGGTCCACCCGGGTCAGGCCGCGCTCGTCAGGGAACTGGCCAAGGGCGGCCTGCTCTCCCCGGAGTGGCGCGAGATCTGGGAGCGGACACCGCGGCACCGCTTCATCCCGGACCCGGCCTGGCGGCAGTTGCGGCGCTCGTGCGAGCTGGTCACCGGGCAGGAGCGGATGGACCTGATCTACTCCGATGAGCCGGTGGTCACGCAGCTGGACAACGGGGAGGAGGGCGGACCCGGCATCGCCACGTCCTCCAACTCCATGCCCTCGATGGTCGCCCGGCAGCTCGGCGCCCTGGACGTACGGCCCGGGCACCGCGTCCTGGAGATCGGCACGGCCACGGGGTACGTGTCCGCCCTGCTGTGCCGGCGGGTGGGGGAGGAGAACGTCTTCACGGTCGAGATCGACGGGGTGCTCGCCGGGCAGGCGCGGGCCAACCTCGAAGGCGAGGGGTTGCGCCCTACGACAGTGGTTACCGACGGGGAGACGGGCCTGCCCGCCCACGCTCCGTACGACCGGATCCTGTCCACCTGCGCACTGCGCGAGGTACCGCCGTCGCTGGCCGAACAGCTCGCGCCGGGCGGCGTCCTGGTCACCCCGATGACCGATGTCTTCTACGGGGGTGCCACGGTCCGCCTGGCCCGCCAGGAGAACGGGGACCTCTCCGGCCGGTTCTTCCACGGCGCGTCGTACATGCCCATGCGCTCCCACCGACTGGAGAAGCTGGGGCCGCCGGACGCCACCACGGCGCGGCGCCGGGACACCGGCCTCGCCCCGGAGCGGCTGTACCCGCTGGGCTTCGCCCTGTACGGCAGCGCCCGCCTGCCGGGCGTACGGATGACCCACGGCTTCCACCAGGACGTCCGGACCGTATGGCTACAGGCCGAGGACGGCTCGGCGGCCGTGGCCGGCGGCGGGACGGTTACGGTGTACGGGCCCCGGGACCTGTGGGCGGAGATCGCGGAGGTCGAGACGGAGTACACCACCCGCGGCCGACCGGACACCCAACACTTCGGCCTGACGGTCACCGCGCACGGCCAGCACCTGTGGTGGGACACCCCGGCAAAGGCGATCCCCGCCAAGGAGCCCCACAGCGCCACCGGGCGATGACAGCGGCGAGATTCCGCCGCACCGGATACGCCCTGCCGCTCACGGCTGATGCCCTCTCCCGGCCGGCGCCGCCGCGCTGTTCGGCTGCTGCAACATCCTCCGCGAGGTTCGCGCGATGGGCCGCCTGCGCGCCCTGACGGGGAACTGCGCACCGTCTCGCCTTCGGAGTTCGGCGACCCCGCTCTTCTGCTCGTCCAGGTGTCGGGTCGCCGATGAGCACCGGGAGGTGGCGAAGAATGAGGAGGTGGTCCGGCCTCTCCTCTCCTCTGGGGGCAGAGTGGCCTGGACGCCGGGTCCGGTGCGGTCAGTGAGGAGGAGGCCCACGATGTGGCTGCTCACGGTGGTTGGTGCGGTCTTCGTGTTCGCCATTTTGCGAGACGTCTTCCATACCCTCTGGCATCCGACTCGTCATGGAGGTCTGAGCAGAATCATCATGACGGGACTGTGGAGGCTGTCCTCACGTCTGAACCCACGCTGGCGGACAGCTGGTCTGGCCGGTCCGCTGGGCATGGTGGCCGTGGTGGCCACATGGGCAGGCTTCGTGGCCCTGGGGTGGGCACTGGTCTACTGGCCGCACATGCCGCAGGGCTTCGCCTTCTCCAGCGCTTTGGAGCCTACGGACCATGTCGGCTTCGTGGACGCCCTGTACATCTCGCTGGTCATACTCGCCACGCTCGGACTGGGCGACATCGCGCCGGCCGAGGCATGGCTCCGAGTCGTCGCGCCCATCGAGGCGCTTGTCGGCTTCGCCCTCCTGACCGCCACCGTCTCCTGGATTCTGGGCATCTACCCGGCGCTTGCGCGACGGCGAACTCTTGCCCTGCGGATCGCCCACATCCGTCGCATCGACACCGCTCCGTACCAGCACGACTGCGCCGTCAGGGGGTCCGTACTCGACGATCTGGCCGCGGACATCGCGCGTATCTGCGTGGACTTCCTTCAATACGCCGAGTCCTACTATTTCCACGACGGTCGCGACGACTCCTCGCTCGCGCTCCAGGCCCGCTACGCCTGGGAGCTGGCCGAGCGGGCCCAGGCCGACCCACACTCCGACATCAGGGTGCCGGCAGCCGTGCTCACCGCCGCTCTCGAGGACCTCGCCGGCATCCTCGACCAGCGCTTCCTCCACACGAACAGCACCGCACAGCAGATCTTCCGTGCCTACGCACGCGATCACGGACGCGCCTGACGCAGCCTGATCGGTTGCGGGCCGGATCGCCGATGGCCCGCAGCCACCAACCGATGTGAGGGCGGACTGGCCCATCCCGTCCTGGCGGCCGCCTTGTTCCTCGGCCACGCACACACCCTCGACGAAGAGATCGAAAAGGCGGTCGCCGTCCTTGAGCACCTGCGCGCCGATTGCGAGCGGCACGGCGAGGTATGGATGCGGGCCTACGCCGACTACCTGCTCGCCCGGGCCGAACTGGCCCGCCGCTGCGGCCGCCGGCACGCCCACTGGCGCAAGAGTGGCGGTGTGCGCCGGGCCGGCACAGTACGACACATCGTTCGCGGGAGCGGTATCCGAGGAACACGACCGGTCAGAAACGCGAGAGGTCGCCCAAAACCTGTCATCACGGGACCGGGTGCCCGCTGTTCTTCCTAACATGAGAGGCATGACGGGCCGCGAGCAGTACAATCCGCGACCACCCCGGCGGCGGTGGCGTACGCTGCTCGTCCTCGGGCTGCTGGCCGGGCTGTTGGGCATGCATGCCCTCGCCCCAGCCATGCCTGTGCTCTCCCACGACGGGCACGACCTGCGTGCGAGGGTTGTGGCAGCTGCCCACTGCTGCCACGACGGCTGTTGTGACGGCAGCAGTGGGCACATCAGGCACGCCGACCCCACCTGCGCTTCCGACGCCCTCCAGCGAACTCCCGTGCTGCCCGGCCTGACTCCCTGCCGGGCTTCCGCGGCCGACCGTGAGCGGCTGGCATGTACGGACACCTCTACCGCTCATGAGGGCGGATGCGCACCTCTTTCACTGGCCGAGCTCCAACTCCTGAGGATCTAGACGGCCGCTGCGCCGCGGAACCGCATCGCGCCGACGCGCCGTGCTGCCGATTCGGCACGGTGCAGCACACGCATACATCCAGAACGTCCAGATCCTCACTCGGTGTACCACTCGGTGTACTAGGAGTTCGACCATGCTCATGTACCGTTCCCTGTCGCGCCGCGCCGCGGCTGCCACGGTGGCCGCCACCGCTGCACTCGTCCTCGCCGCTTGCGGGGGCGGCGGCAGCGATGATGAGGCCCAGAGTCTGTCGCCCAAGCCGCCCGCCTCCGCGAGTGCCGAGGCGGGGACTCACAACGCCCAGGACATCGCCTTCGCCCAGGGCATGATTCCCCACCACCGTCAGGCCATTGAGATGTCCGAGATGGCCTCCGGCCACGCCTCCTCGCCGAAGGTCAGGCACCTCGCCGAACGGATCAAGAAGGCGCAGGGACCCGAGATCAATACCATGTCCGGCTGGCTGACAGCTTGGGGCGAGGACGTGCCACGGGGGATGCCCGGCATGAACGGCACGGGCCGGGACTGGGATCACTCCGTGCCTCCCGGCATGCCCGGAATGATGGGCAGGAAAGACGTGGAGAAGCTGAAGAAGTTCTCCGGGCAGGACTTCGACGCCATGTTCCTGACCATGATGATCGAGCACCACAAGGGTGCGGTGAAGATGGCCACGACCGAGAAGGCCAAGGGCAAGTACGGTCCGGCCAAGAAGCTGGCCGATGACATCGGCACCTCCCAGAGCGCCGAGATCACCGAGATGAACAAGCTCCTCGGCAACGGATGACGGACCGGCCGGGCGGAGGGCCGGGCAGTCGCATCGGTCCTCGCCCCTGCCCGTGGCCGGAGTGGTCATCCGTGGGGCGACCGAGCCAGCAGATCGGCCTTGTGGCCGGCGCAGCAAGGCGGTTCGGGCTCGGCGCAGGGCCGGAGTTCACCGCGGACCGCCTCCTGATGGGAGCCGTTCGCCGGTGGTGGCTGCCGGAGACGAGGGGGATGTCGGCCTCGGCCGGCACTCCGACCGGTGTGTACCGTCGACGGCTGCGAACACGGGGGGCTTGCCCTTGACCTCCGTCAGGTCTCCGCCGCTGGACCGGTGAGGGCGCTGTCCACGTCCACGACGCCCTCGACGGCGCGGACCAGGCGGGCGGCGATGGGGATGAGGGAGGTGTCGCGGACCTGTCCGGTGAGGGTGACCACGCCCTCGTTCACGCTCACCCGAACGGGCTGTACCGCATGCGGGAAGAGGTACTCCACGATGTCGTGGCGCACTTCCTTCTCGATGTCCTCGTCCTTGCGCAGGAAGACCTTCAGCAGGTCGGCGCGGCTGACGACGCCGACCAGCAGGCCCGCGTCGTCGACCACAGGCAGCCGCTTGACCTTGCGTACGGCCATGGCACGGGCTGCCTGGGCGAGAGTCGCGTTCGCGTGGATGCTGACAGCGGGGCTCGTCATCAGCTCACCGGCGGTGAGCCCACCCGCCTTGGCGAGGTCGGCGAGCCGCCGGATCTGCTCGGACCGGCTTGGATCGCTGTCGCGGAACTCCTCCTTGGGCAGCAGGTCCGCCTCGGAGACCACGCCGATCACCCGTCCTTCACCCGCGAGGACGGGCAGCGCGCTGACCTTCCACTGGTCCATCGTCTTGACGATTTCCTTGAACGTGGCGTCGCTGCCGACGGCGACCACCGTCTGCGTCATCACATCGCTCACGGTGTGCATGCTGTTGGGCATCGGAACTCCTCGGTGGATTCGGTTACGTGCGCCGCCGCGTCGCCTTCTCAGCGGAGGCGGCGCAGATAGGGGTCGTGGGGGCGGCGCGGTACCAGACGTACGCGGACGTCGAGCGCCGTGACGCCGTCGGGGCGGGCCACCACGGGGTTGAGGTCGGCCTCGGCGAGCTGTGGCAGGTCGCAGGCCATGCGGGACAGGCGCAGCAGCAGCTGTTCGAGGCCCTCCAGGTCGACCGGGCCGCCGCCGCGCAGGCCGAACAGCAGCGGCGCGCAGCGTGGTGAGGTGATCAGGTCGTGCACGTCGTGGTCGGTGAGCGGGGCGAGCCGGGCGGCGTGGTCCGCCAGGACATCCGTCGCCGTGCCGCCGAGGCCGAAGAGGACGAGCGGTCCGAAGATGTCGTCCTGCACGATGCCGGCGAAGAGTTCGATGCCCCGCTCGGCCATGGGCTGGACGACCGCACCGGTCATGATCTGGGAGAAGCGCCGGGAGAGCCCTCGGTAGGCGGCACGGACCTGGTCGGCGCCTTCGAGGTCCAGGCGGACCGCGCCCACCTCGCTCTTGTGCAGCAGGCCCGGCCAGTGCGCCTTCAGTGCCACCCTGCCCCGCGGGCCGGCCAGCTTCTCGGCGGCGGCCACCGCCAGCTCCTCGTTCTCGGCCCAGGCCCAGGGCACCTGGGGGATGCCGTAGCGGCCGAACAGCTCGGCGCACGGGGCCGGGTCGAGCCAGCCGCCGTCGGGGTGCTCGGTCAGGAACGCGTCGACCACGGCACGGGCGCCTTCGGTGTCGGCGTCCGCCACCTCCGGTACGGTCCCCATCGGTTGAGCCCTCCAGCGGGCGTGGCGGGCCGCGTGGGCGAGGGCCCCGGCGGCCTGCCGCGCGTCGCCGTAGGCCGGTACCGCCGCACCGTCGCCGGTCCGGAGCAGCCGGACGGGGGAGTGCTGGTCGATGAGGACCGCGGCGACGGGCCGGGAGTGGAGGCCGGGTGCCCAGGTGAGCGGGCGGGCCAGGTCGTCGCCGGTCGCCGCGGCCAGTGCTGTGGGGACGAGCACCACCAGCACGGCGTCCACCGTTCCGCACCCGGCCAGCCGGTCCACGCAGGCCCGCAACTGGCTCTCGGACACGGCCGGGGTGACATCGACGGGGTTGGTCGCGCCGGCCCCTGCGGGCAGATCGCCGAGGAGGTCGCGGACCAGCTCGGGGCCGAAGAAGGGGAGGGTGAGCCCGGCTTCCGTGCAGGCGTCGGCGGCGAGGACGCCCATGCCACCGGCGTTGGTCACCACGGCGACCGACGTGCCGGTGGGCAGCGGCTGGGAGTGGACGAGGGCCGCGGTGTCGATCAGTTCGCCCACGCTGCGGGTGGCGATGATGCCGGCCTGCGTGAAGAGCGCCTGCCGGGTCATGGTGGGGGTCGCGGCGGCGGCCGTGTGCGAGGCCGCGGCCCGGCGGCCGGCGTCGGAGCGGCCCGCGTCGACGGTCAGTACGGGGATCTTGCGGGCCACCCGCCGGGCCGTACGGGAGAACGCGCGCGGATTGCCGAACGACTCCAGGTGCAGCAGCGCCAGGTCGGTGACGCCGTCGCTCTCCCACCACTGCAGCAGGTCGTTGCCGCTGACGTCGTACTTGTCGCCCAGGGAGGCGAAGCTGGACGCACCGATCCCCAGGGCGGCGAGCCGGTCGAGCAGGGCGATGCCGACACCGCCGGACTGCACGGCCACCCCCGCGGTCCCCGGGGCCGGGCGGCGTGCCGCGAAGGTCGCGTCCAGGCGTACGTCCTCGGCGGTGTTGGCGATCCCCAGGCAGTTGGGTCCGACCAGCCGCATGCCGTACCGGCGGCAGGCCGCCAGCAGCGCGGCCCCCTGCCCGGCGTCGAGCCCGGCCGTCACCACGACGAGGGCACGGGCTCCCGCCCTGCCGCACTCGTCCGCCACCCGTGGCACCTCCGGCGCGGGCACGGCCAGTACGGCGAGGTCGGGTACGGACGGCAGGGCGGCCACCGAGCGGTAGCAGGAGACCCCCGCGATGCAGTCGGCGTGCGGATTGACCGCGTGCAGGGTGTGCGGGAAGCCACCGTTCTTGAGGTGCTTGAGCACGGCCCGTCCGACCGACCCGGGGCTGCGGCCGGCGCCCACGACGGCGACCGACCGGGGCTTGAGCAGCGGCAGGAGGCTGGCGACGGCGGCGGTGCGGCCGCGCTCGTCCACGGCTGTCAGATACGGCTCGGCCTCTTCGAGGTGGACCGTGCAGTGGACCTCCGGGCCGTCGAACCGCCGCGAGGTGCGGAGGCCCAGATCGGCGAAGACCTTGAGCACTTCGTGGTTTTCGGACAGGGCGTCGGCGGTGAACGTGCGGATGCCTGCCGTCCGGGCCGCGTTCACCAGGTGCTCCAGCAGCAGGGTCGCCACGCCCTTGTGGTGCCAGTCGTCGGCCACCGCCAGGGCGACCTCGGCGGAATCCGGCGCCTTGGTGGCGGGGGTGCTTCCGGTGCCCGCCTCGTACTCGGCGATCCCCACGATGCGGTCGGCGACGACCGCCACCAGCGCCTGCTGCCTGCCCGCGCCGCCCCCGCCGTCCGTGGCGCACACCCGGTCCGCGGCCTGCTCGGCGGACCGGCGGCTCACGCCGAAAAACCGCAGCCGCAGGTTCTCGTCCGACATTCCCGCGTACAGGCGCAGCACCTGGTCACGGTCCGCGTGGGTAACGGGCCGGATGCGTGCCGTCGTGCCGTCCGACAGCAGTGCGTGGACCTCACGCGTGTCCTGCCATGTCCGTCCGCTCATGACTGTCACCTCTCGATCGGCCGGCACGGCCAGCCTGCCCTCGTACAGCCGTGGCCCCTATGGGCCGATCGGGGTCGTCCGGGGGCCGGACGGCTCGCCGGCCGGTTCGGGCCGTGCGGGGAGGTGATGCGCCCGGACGCCGGCGGAGGGCCGGTCGGCCCTGCGTATGGCCCTGGTCGGCTCCTGGGGCCGGTCTCGCTCCTCACCGAGGCTGGAAGGGCCCGCCACGACAGGGGGTGCCCCGGACGTCCGTGTCCGGCCGCTGTCGCGGTATGGCTGCGCAGGCCGTGAGGAGGTAAGAGCAATGACCAGGATCCCGAACGTACTCGTGGCGTACGGCACGAAGAACGGTTCGACCGCGGAGATCGCGGATGTCATCGCCGACGCCCTGCGGGGCGCGGGGCTGCGCTGCGAGGCGCGGCCCGCGGGGGACGTGGACGAGGTCGCGGCGTACGACGCGGTGGTGCTCGGTGGCGCTGTCTACGCGGGACGCTGGCACCGTGACGCCGCCCGCTTCGCCCGGCGTCACCGGAAGGCCCTGGCCGACCGGCCCGTGTGGCTGTTCAGCAGCGGACCGCTGGATCCCTCGGCGGGCGAGCGTGACATCCCGCCGGTGCGCGGCGCCGCTCGCGCGGCGACCCGGATCGATGCGCGGGAGCACATCACTTTCGGCGGTTGTCTCACGGAAGGCGCCAAGGGGTTCGTCGCCCGGATGATCCTCAAGCAGGGGAGGGGCGGAGACTTCCGTGACATGGACCGGATACGTGCCTGGGCGGGCGGCATCGCCAAGGAAATCGATGCGGAGCGGACGTCGCGACCGTGACGCGGGTCGTGAGGGCCGATTGCCCGGGTCGAGGGCCATGCGGCCCATGGTGCGGGCGTGGTGGTCGCTGCACGCTGAGGCTGTCAGCGCGTTACGGCATTCCAGGAAGCAGCCAGGAACAGGAAGAGGCCCGGTCATGACTACGACCACGACCACCGTGCTGCGGGCGCTGCCCGCCGAGCACCAGGACCGGCTGATGCACATCGCGCATGAGGTGGCCTTCCCGCAAGGTACCCAGATCTTCGAAGAGGGCCGGCGGGCGGACCGGTTCTGGGTCATCCGCACCGGAACGGTCACCCTCAGCATGCATGTCCCGGGCCGCCAGGCGGCCGTCATCGAATCCCTGGGCCCCGGCGAACTCGTCGGCTGGTCCTGGCTGTTTCCGCCGCACGTGTGGCACCTGAGCGCCGAGGCGTTGTCCTCGGTGCGCGCCTACGAGTTCGATGCCACAGTGGTACGGCTGATGTGCCAGGCCGAGCCCGAGTTCGGTGCGGCCGTCGCACGGTGGGCCGGGCAGGTGGTCGCCCGCAGGCTGCAGTCGGCCAGGACCCGGCTGCTCGACCTGTACGCGCCCTACGGCAGCGGCAAACCGCTGTAACGGAGCCGGGACGCCCGAGGCGGTGAACGAGGGCCGGTCGGCCCTGGCACTTCCGTCCGGGGCGGGTGAGGATCATCTCAGGCAGTCCGGTCCCGGCGCGGGACGGAGCAGACCGAGGGGCCGTCATGACCGAGACAAGGACATTCACGGAGGAGGAGCCCGTACGGGTGTTCCTGGTCGACGACCATGAGGTCGTACGGCGCGGGCTGACCGACCTTCTCGGTGCCGAGCCGGACATCACGGTGGTGGGCGAGGCGGGCACGGCAGAGCAGGCGCTGGCGCGCGGCCCCGCCCTGCGCCCGCACGTCGCCGTCCTCGACGTACGCCTGCCCGACGGCGACGGCATCACGGTCTGCAGGGAACTGCGCGACGCCATGCCTGACCTGGCATGCCTGATGCTCACCTCGTTCGACGACGAGGACGCCCTGCTCGACGCCATCATGGCCGGCGCCGCGGGCTATGTGCTCAAGCAGATCAAGGGCTCGGATCTGGTGGCGGCGGTGCGTACGGTCGCGTCGGGGGAGTCCATGCTCGACCCGGCGACGACGGCCCGGCTGATGCGCAGCCTGCGCACCGAGCCCGATGAGTCCGAGGGCGTGCCGGCGGCGCTGGCGGGTCTCTCCCCGCGCGAGCGGGACATCCTCGAGCTGATCGGCGAGGGGCTCACCAACCGGCAGATCGGCAAGCGGCTGTATCTGTCCGAGAAGACGGTGAAGAACCACATCTCCCGCCTGCTGGCCAAGCTGGGCGTCCACCGCCGGGTCCAGGCGGCGGTCCTGGCGAGCCAGCTGGAACAGCACGGGCCCACGGATCACCCGACCGAGTGAACGGCGGCGGCCGTCCGGGCAAGGGACTCAAGGCCGTACGCCGGGTTGCGACGAAGCCGGCCCCGGAGCCGGAGCCGGAGCCGGAGTCAGGGCTCAGGACGGCGGCGAGCCGTCCTGGTGCACCGGCACCCGCCAGCGCAGCTCCGTGCCGCCGCCCTCCGGCCGTTCGCCGAGCGTCAGCGTGCCGCCGAGCGCGACGGCACGTTCCTCCAGGTTCTTCAGGCCGCTGCGGGCGGCCGCCTTCGGCATGCCGCGGCCGTCGTCGGTCACCGTGAGCGTCAGGTGGCCGTCGGCGTACTGCAGGTGGACATCGACGGTCCGCGCTCCGGAGTGCCGGGCGGCGTTGCTCAGCGCTTCGCCGAGTACCGCGACCGCGTGGTCCGCGACCGTGCCGGGGACGTCGGTGTCCACGAGCCCATCGATCCGCAGACCGGGGGAGAAGCCGAGCTGGGCGGCCGACGCCTGCACCGCGGCGGAGCAGCGCTCGCGCAGGCCACCACCCCCCTTCGGCCCTCCGGTGTGGCTCCGCAGCCCGAAGATGGTGGACCGGATGATCTTGATGGTGTGGTCCAGGTCGTCGACGGCCCGGGCCAGCCGCTCGGTCCCCTCCGGATGCTTGACAAAGCGCTGTGTGCCCTGCAGCGTCATGCCGGTCGCGAAGAGCCGCTGGATGGCGAGATCGTGCAGATCGCGCGCGATCCGGTCGCGGTCCTGGAGCAGTGCGATCTCTTCCGCGTCGTTGCGGCGCTCGGCGAGCTCCATCGCGAGTGCCGCCTGGCCGGTGAAGCCCAGCAGCGGTCCGGCCTCCACCTCGGCGAAGCAGGGACGGCCTGCCGTACGGCCCAGCACCAGCACACCGCGGACCGGCGCGGCACCGCCGAGCGGCACCGCGACCACGGGCCCCAGTCCCTCCCACTGCGGCCCGTGGGCGTCGGTGCGGGGGTCCCGTCCGATGTCGGCGCTGAGGACCGGCTCCGACGCGGTGAGCGCCGCGCCGACGAAACCGTCGTCCCAGGACAGCACCAGCCCGCTCCGCCTCCCGGCGGCCGGCCCGTCGGCCAGCAGGGGCCGCAGCTCCTTCTCACCCGGGACGCGCTCCGCGATCATCCCGACATCCGCGGACGCGATCCGGCGGGCCTCTTCGACGATCAGCCGCAGTACTTCGCCACGCGGCGCCCCCGACAACAGCGTGCTGGTGACCTCGGCGCCCGCCCGCTGCCAGCGCTCACGGAGCCTGGCCTCCTCGTACAATCGCGCGTTCTCGATGGCGACCCCGGCCGCCACGGCGAGCGTCGACAGCACCGCTTCGTCCTCGGCGTCGAACTCCTTGGCACCGCGCTTCTCGGTGAGATAGAGATTCCCGAACACCGTGTCGCGCACCCTGATGGGCACGCCGAGGAACGAATGCATCGGCGGATGATGTGCCGGGAACCCGTACGAGGCCGGATGGTCCGACAGCTCCGGCAGCCGCAGGGGCTCCGGATGGCGGATCAGCTCCCCGAGGAGCCCGTGCCCGCTGGGCAGGTCCCCGATCTCCGCCCGAAGCCCCTCATCGATGCCGACAGTGATGAACTGCGTGATCCGGTCTCGCTGGCCGATCACGCCCAGCGCGCCGTACTCGGCGTCCACCAGTGACACGGCGGCCTCGACGATGCCGCGCAGCACATGCGGCAGATCCAGATCCCGGCCGACCGCGAGCACGGCTTCGAGCAGGCTGTGCACGCGGTCGCGTGTGCCGCGCACCTCGTCGATGCGTGCCTGCAGCTCGTCCAGCAGCTCGTCCAGCCGCGTCTGGGGAAGTGGTCCGGACCGCGGGTGCCCTTCCCTGCCCATCGTTGCCTCCGGTCCGGCTCGCGCCGTCAGGGCGTTGGTCTCCCTGTACGCCACGGTACTGGCACGGCAGGCCGGGCCGCATGCGCGGAAAACCGGCCGCAGGAGAGCAATTCCCAGCCGGACAGGCATTGCGTACGTCCGTGTCGGTACTCCTGCGGCGGGACGGTTCAGTCGTGGGGGACGACGGCGAGGGGGCAGGCCGCGTGGTGCATGGCGGAATGGGCAACGGGCCCGAGGCGCGGCGCCAGGGCACCGCGGTGCTTCCGCCGGCCGACCACCAGCAGGTCGGCGTCTTCCGCGCGCCGTACGGCGGCATGGGCGGGGCTTTCGAGCCGGATCTCGTCGATCACCCGCACACCGGGGAACTTCTCGCGCCACGGGCGGAGCGTCCGGTCCAGCTCCTCCGCCGCGCCTTGCCTGATCGCTTCGGCGGCATCGGGGTCCACGCCCCAGGGTGCGTACGCCTGTACCGGCAGGCTGTACCCGTGGACGGCCCGCAGGGGAACCCCGCGCGCGGCGGCGGCAGCGAAGGCGAAATCGAGAACGTCGTCGCAGGAACCACCGAGGCTCAGCGCCACCACCACGCCGCCCTCGTGCGCAGCGGATGCGTCGTCGTCCATGCCCTTACGTACGAGCACCACGGGCCGTTCGGCCCGCGAGACGACGTCCATGCTGGTGTCACCGAGGAAGAACCGCTGTGCCGGCCCGAGCCCCCGCGAGCCCAGTACGGCCATCTGGGACTGCGCAGCCGCACTCAGCAGTGCGGGAGCGGCCTCCTCGGCGACCAGGTCCTCGATGATGGGCAGATCGGGGTGGTGCTTGTGCAGCTCGGTCCGCGCATCGTGCACGATGCGGTTCGCCCAGTAGTTCTGGTCCTTCTTCGAGGGAACACCGGTTGCGTCCGGTGACAGCAGCGTCCAGGCGTGCAGCAGGCGAAGGGTGTACCCACGCCGGTCCGCTTCGCCGGCACCCCACCGGGCCGCGGCCAGGCTCTCGGGGGAACCGTCGAGCCCTACGGTGATCACGGGATCCATGGCGACTACCTCCGTATCGGATGGAGGACCTCTCATGTGGGTGCGGTGACGCGGCGGGTGTCGTCGGCCCGGAAGGTGAGGTGTTCCGCTACCGACACCACGCCGTCGACGCTCCGGCACAGCTGCTCGATGATCGGGATCAGGCTCCTGACCTCGACCGATCCGCCGAGCGTGACCTGCCCCTCGCGCACCTCCACGGTCACGTCCCGGGGAGCGAGGCCCATCGTCCCCTGCAGCACATCGCGCTCGATCTCCTCGCGGATGGCGTCGTCGCGGCGCAGGAAGATCCGCAGCAGGTCGCCGCGGCTGACGATGCCCTGCAACCGGTCCGCCTCGTCCACCACGGGCAGCCGCTTGACGTTCTGCACGGCCATCAGGCGCGCGGCCTCCACCACGTTCCAGTCCGCGCGTGCGCACACCGCGGGAGCCGACATCAGCTCCTCGGCCCTGGCCCCCTCGGCCTTGGCCCGCTCCCATGCCTCCAGATGAGGAATCGGCTCCAGGCCGGACGGGTCGGACTGCCCGGAGCACTTGCGCAGCAGGTCCGCCTCGGACACCACACCCATCGGACGGTCCAGGTCGTCCACCACGGGTACGGCGGTGACGTCGTTCTCCGCGAGCAGCCTGACGATCTCCTTGAACGGCAGATCCCGTCGCGCCCGGACGACCCTTCGGGTCATGAGCTCGCCGACAGTTCGGTTCTGCATGTCCCTGCTCCCTTCCGGGTCGCGACAGCCGATTGCGGCCATGCACCCAGCGTGGCAGCCCCGGGCCGCCCACGAGTGAGCCGTCCGGTCCTGTTCAGGGGCCGGACGGCCCCTCGGTCGCGCCGAGCGACCCACCCGCCGCTCCTGGCCCCGGACGGCGCGGTGAGGTCTCGGCAAACCGGGGCCGCTTCACCCCCGCCGTGGGGACCGATCGGCCCATGTCCTGAGCCGGTCCGCTGCTGCAGGCTGACGATCGGGGACAGCACTCGGCCAACTCGGCCCGTCGTGGCAGAGGGACCGCCGCTGACCGCGTAGGACGAAGGGGATGTGCATGATGTCGCAGCACGAGACCGGCTCCAGGCCCGAGCCGACGCCGGGCGGAAGCGACCTGGGGCGCCGCGTCGCACTGCGCCGGCAACAGCTGGGACTGACCCGCGAACAGGTGGCGGCGCGGGCGGGCGCCGCGCCCGGCTACCTCCAGTACGTGGAGGAAGGCTGCGCCGTGTCGGACATCGGATTCCTGCTCAGCCTGGCCGATGCGCTGGAGACCTCCGTGGCCGAACTGGTCGGCGGGACGGGGGAGCTCCCCGCAGGGCTCGGAAAGGCCGGCAGGCATCCAGAGCTGCGGGAACTCAGCGAGGACGACTGCCGGGAGAAGCTCTCCACGCATGGCGTGGGGCGGGTGGCGGTCACCGTGGCCGGTACGCTCGCGATCTTCCCCGTCAATTACACCGTTGCCGGCGATCTGGTTGCCTACCGGACCGCCCCGGAGGCCGGTCCGGCCGCAGCGGCGGGCCACGAGGCCGCGCTCGAAGTCGATCACATCGACGAGGCGTTCAGCCAGGGCTGGAGCGTCCTGGTGGTCGGCCCCGCCCACCTGGTCACCGACGCCGCCGAATCTCGCGCGCTCGAGGAAAGCGCCTACACGGCACCGTGGGCCGGTGGCGGGCGCGAGCAGTGGATCGCCATTCGCCCGGCTCGGATCACGGGGCGCCGGATTCGCGTCCAGGGGGCGCACGGCTCGTTCCCCGGCGGCTCGGCAAGCCGGCCGGACGGAGATCGTCTCCGCTGATCAGGCGCATGGAGTTGGGCGAACGACCAGCAGCGTGCTGGAGGCCGGACGGAGGGCAGATCATGAGTGCACAAGGTTCGCCATACGCATCCGGTCCGCATCCGCCGCACCAGGAGCACCGGTCCAAGGGAGCGAACCCGCTGAGGCGTACATCCGACCGGATCGAATGCTGGGTCGCCCGTTTCCTGATGCTCGCGTTCGCCCTCGGGCTGCCGATGGCCTCGCTCGGCGTGGGGCTGACGGCCTACGAGTCCGCGATGCGCAGCGCGCATGCTCAGGCAGCGGAACGGCATGCGGTCGCCGCCCGGCTGACGTCGAATGCCGACGAAGCCCAAGACGCGGAGTACGTACAGCAACGGGCGCGGGTCCGCTGGACCGACAAGAACGGCAAGGAACGGACCGGAGCCACCCTCGTGAAGGCGGGTACGCGCGAGGGCGCCACTGTCCGGATCTGGGTGGACCGGGACGGAGCCATCACCAGCCCGCCGATGACAGTGCACAACGCGACGGCTATGGGCTGGACGGTGGGCGGAGGGACGGCGGTCGCCGTGGCCGCGGGACTCTTCGCGGCACGGGCGGGCACGCGCCTGGCACTGGACCGCCGGAGGTACGCGCGGTGGGAGGCCGAGTGGGACCTGGTGGAGCCGCATTGGTCCGCGCGCTTCCGTCAGTGACCGGCAGCAGGTCGGCGCCGGGGCCGAGGAGGGGGCCGGTACGACCCGGCGGAAAGCCGCGGGCCGGCGGGCCGGTCCGCATGTAGCGGCGGACCGCGGGCGGTGCGACGGTATTTCCAGGAGCTCTGTTGGAAGCTGCAGCGGAAGGCGATGGGGACGATGGTATTCCCGCTGGTCGTGGGCGTCGACGGATCGGATTCCAGCCTGCAGGCAGTGGACTGGTCGGTGGCTGAAGCGGCACGCCAGGGGCTGCCGCTGCGCCTCGTCCATGCCTCCCTCTGGGAACGCTATGAGGGAGCCCGCCCGTCCTTCAGCACCGATCGTCCCGCTGAGGAGGTCACGGCGGAGCACATCATCGCCTCCTGCACGGAACGCGTCCGGCTTCGCAACCCGGAGGTGAAGGTGTCGGGCGAGGTGCTGCCCGACGATGCGGTGTCCGCTCTGCTGGAGGCGGGACGTGAGGCAGCCGCCCTGGTCACGGGCGTCCGCGGCCGTGGCCAGTTCGCCGGGCTCCTGCTGGGGTCGGTCAGCCTCACCGTGGCAGCCCGAGCCGCGTGCCCGGTTATCGTGGTCCGTGGCTCGGAGCGGAACCGGCAGGGAGCATGGGGACGGGTGGTCGTTGGCGTGGGCGACTCGACCGAGGGCTCGGAGGCCCTACGGTTCGCCTTCCGCCAGGCCGAGGCACGCGGCTGTGCCCTGGACGCCGTGCGGGCCTGGCGCTGCCCGGCCCATGAGCACGTGGACCACCCCCTCATCGCGGACGACGCCGCGCGGGTTCATGAGGAACGGGCCTCGACCCTCCTCACGGAAGCGCTGCGCGAGGCCGTACAAGATCATCCCCGTGTCGACGTACACCACCGGCCGGCCGAAGGCCCCGCTCACAAGGTCCTCCTGCACGCATCGACCGATGCCGACCTGATAGTCGTCGGCGCTCTGCGGCGACACGGCCACTTCGGTCTGCAGCTCGGTCATGTCGCCCACACCCTGCTGCACCACTCCGCGTGCCCGGTCGCCGTCATCCCTCACCGCACCTGAACACCGGCGCGTGGGCCGCCCGCCGCCTCCTCCCGCCGTTGGCCGCAACACCGGCCTGCTCCCTCCCTCACCTGACCCGCCCAGGGGCCGGCCGGGACCGGCGGGGTGCCCTGGCAGGACGTGTCACGGCGCGGCCAGACGTACCGCCGTGACCTTGTACTCGGGGCAGGACGTGACGGTGTCGGTGTGGTCGGAGGTGAGGCGGTTCACCCCGCTCGCGGGGAAGTGGAAGGAGCAGAAGACCTGGCCGGGGGCTGTCTGTTCGGTGACCTGGGCGATGAGCCGCGCCCGGCCGTGCCGGCTCTCCACGGTGAGGCGCGCGCCGTCCCGTACGCCGTACCGGAGGGCGTCGTCGGGGTGCAGGTCGAGGAAGTCGACCGGGTCGAGTGCGAGGTTGCCGCCGCGTCGGGTCATGCTGCCCGAGTTGTAGTGGGCCCAGCGCCGCCCGGTGACCAGGATCAGCGGATAGTCGTCGTCGGGCTGTTCACCGGGCGGGAGATACGGGGCCGCGGCGAGATGGGCCCGCCCGTCCGGCGTGGCGAACCGTTCCCCGTACAGCTTGGCTTCCCCCGGCCGTCCGGGGTCCGGGCAGGGCCACGGTACGGCCCCCTCCCGGTCCAGACGCTCGTGGGAGAGACCGGCGAAGACGGGGGCGACGCGCCCGCACTCGGCCAGCGCATCGGCCGGAGTGGGACAGCCCAGGTCGGTTCCCATCGCCGCGGCGAGGGCGCGTACGACGTCGAAGTCGCTCCGTGCCGATCCCGGCGGCGGCACGGTGGGGCGCACGCGCTGGAACCGGCGGTCGAAGTTGACGAAGGTGCCGTCCTTCTCCAGCCAGGACGCGACCGGCAGCACGACGTCGGCGTGGCGGGCGGTCTCGGACAGGAACAGCTCGTTGCACACCACGAGCGGGCACGCAGCCAGGGCCTCGGCCACCCGGTTGCTGTCGGGATCGGTGGCGCAGACGTCCTCGCCGATGACCCACAGCGCCCGCAGATCCCCCGCCCGCGCGGCGGCGAACATGTCCGGGATGCGCAGGCCGGGCCGGTGCGGAGCCGGTACGCCCCACACCGCCTCGGCCCGGGACCGGGCATCCGGGTCGGTCACCTTTCCGTAGCCGGGCAGCAGGTCGGGCAGCGCGCCCATGTCGGAGGCGCCCTGGACGTTGTTCTGACCGCGCAGCGGGTTGACCCCGTGCCCGCGGTCGGTGCCCACGGCGCCGCGCAGGATCGCCAGGTTGGCCAGCGACCGTACCCCGTCGGTGCCGTGCAGATGCTCGGTGACGCCCAGGCCGTAGATGATCGCGGGTCGTCGGGCACGGCCGTACAGCCGGGCCGCGGCGACCAGGTCCGCGGCGGGCACGCCGGTGATCGCCGCGACCCGATGGGGCGGGTAGTCGTCCAGCAGCTCGGCGAGCTCCGGCAGGCCGGTGGCCCGCTCGCGGAGGAACTCCTCGTCGGCGAGTCCTTCGGTGAGCAGGACATGGGCCAGCCCGTGAAAGAGCGCCACGTTGGTACCGGGGCGGGGCCGCAGGTGTACGTCGGCGTGCAGGGCGAGGCCCACGGCGCGGGGGTCGGCCACGACCAGTTGGGCCCCGTGCAGTACCCGCCGGAGGAGGCGCGCTCCGACCACCGGGTGGGCCTCGACGGGGTTGGCCCCGACCACCAGCAGGCAGTCCGAGCGCTCCACGTCGTCGAAGCTGTCGGTGCCGCCGGAGAGCCCGAAGGAGGCGGTCAGGCCGGCGGCGGAGGGGGAGTGGCAGAGACGGGAGCAGTTGTCGACGTTGTTCGTGCCGATGACGACCCGCATGAACTTCTGTACGAGGTAGTTCTCCTCGTTGGTGGCGCGGGCCGAGGAGATCGCCGCCACGGCGTCCGGGCCGCCGGCGTCAACGGCCGCGCGCAGCCCCCGTGCGGCATGGCCGAGCGCCTCGTCCCAGCTCACGGGCTCCAGGCGGCCGTCGCGTCGCAGCAGGGGCCGGGTGAGCCGTTCGGGAGAGATGAGATATCCGTGGGCGAAACGGCCCTTGACGCACGCGTGCCCCTGGTTGACCGGGCCGTCCCGGGCGGGCAGTACGGCAGTGACCGCATTGTCAGCGGTGACGACGTCAAGGGAGCAGCCGACGCCGCAATACCCGCACGTCGTACGGGTGGTGGTGGCCGGCCGGTGGGCGGAGGTGAGCCCGCGCCCCGGTCCCGGCTCGGTGATCGCACCGGTGGGGCAGGTGTCGACACAGCCGCCGCAGGACACGCAGTCCGACTCGGCCCAGGGCCCGCCGGTGCCGGGAGCGACCACCGTGTCGGCGCCCCGGCCGGTCAGGGTCAGCGCGAAGGTGCCCTGCACCTCGGCGCACATGCGGACGCACCGGCCGCAGGCGATGCACAGGTCCCGGTCCAGGTGGACGTACGGGTGGGAGTCGTCCCGGCCCCGGCTTCCGGAGCCCTGTGCCGTCTCGGGGCCGATGCCCAACGAGCGGCAGGCGTCGGCCAGTTCGCTGGGGCTGTCGGGGGCCAGGGCGCGGGGCGGCAGGGCGGACACGATGACCTCCACCGCCTCCCGGCGCAGCCGCCGGAGCTCTTCGGCGGTGGTCTCGACGCGGACCCCGGACGCGGCCGGGGTCACGCAGGCCGCCGCGATCCTCCCGTCGGCTCGTACCAGACACGTACGGCAGGAGCCCGCCGGGCTGAGCCGGTCGTCGGAGCACAGCGAGGGCAGCTCGACGCCGGCCGCCCGCACCGCCGCGAGCAGCGAAGCCCCCTCGGGCACGGCGACGCCTGTGCCGTCGACCTCTACCTCGATCCCGGTTCCGGTGGTTCCGGTCATGGCCCCCATCCCGCCAGTCGGTCCCCGTAGGCGCGGACGAGGCTGTGTACGGCGGGCGGGATGCCCCGCCCGAAGGCACACAGGCTCGCTTCGGCCAGAACATGCGAGAGCCGTGCCCATTCCGGCCCGGGCGGAGCGTCCGCGGACGCCAGCTCCAGACCGCGGCGCGAGCCCACACGGCACGGCGAGCAGGCACCGCAGCTCTCCGCCGCGGCGAACTGCCAGATGTGCCGCAGTACTTCCTCCGGTGCCACCCGCCGGTCGAAGGCCACGAGTCCGGCGTGGCCGAGGGCGGCGCCGCGGGCCGAGAGGTCGGCGCTGGTCAACGGAACATCCAGCGCGTCGGCCGAGAGGAAACCACCCAGCGGCCCGCCGACCTGGAGAGCAGCCAGTTCCTGTCCGTCCCGCAGACCGCCGCCCAGCTCGGTGACGATCCGCCGGAGCGGGGTGCCCAGCTCGACCTCGTACGCCCCCGGCCGGGCGAACCGCTCCGACAGACAGACCAGCTTCGTCCCGCTCTCGTCCCGGGCCCCGCGCCCGGCGTACGCCGCACCGCCCCGGGAGACGATCCACGGCACGGCGGCCAGGGTCTCGACGTTGTTCACCACCGTCGGCGCACCCCACAGCCCGCGCTGGGTCGGGTAGGGCGGGCGCGGCCGGGCACAGCCCCGGCCCCCCTCCAGGCTCGCGATCAAGGCGGTCTCCTCACCCGCGACATACGACCCGGCGCCCTCCACCACCCCCACGTCCAACGCGATGCCGGTGCCGTGAACGGACGGACCGAAGTGCCCGTCGGCGTAGGCATGCCCCACCGCCTCCCGCATACGGGCCAGTGCCCGCGGATACTCCGAGCGCACCAGCACCACACCCCGCCGTGCCCCGCACGCGAAGCACGCCAGGGCGATCCCCTCCAGCACCCGCTCCGGGTCCGCCTCCATCAACAGCCGGTCGGCGTAGGAGCCGGGGTCACCCTCGTCGCCGTTGGCCACCACTACGGTGCCGGGCGCCCGGCCCGCTGCCTCCCACTTCGAGGCCACCCGGAACCCCGCGCCGCCACGCCCCCGCAGCCCGGATGCGGCCACTTCCCGCTGGACCTCGTCAGGAGTACCGGCCGTCACGATCCGCGGCCACACCTGCCACGCGGACTCGCCGGCCACCACGCCGCCGAGCAGAACGGGGTCGCCGGTGTCGTCGGCCGCCGGGATGTCCGGCGCCCGGGAGGGCTCGCGCCCCGCGAGCTGACCGGCCAGCCCCGGGCCGGTGCGGGGCATGTCACCGTCGAGCGCCGCGGGGCCCGCGTAGCAGTACCCCAGGCAGCGGACGGCCTGCAGCGACGTTCCGCCGTCCGGCGCGGCCGTACCAGCGGTGACACCCAGTTCGTCCTCCACCTCGCCGACATGCCGCCCGCCCTGCGCGGCGAAGCACGCCGTCGCGGTACACACCCGGACGTGGCGGCGGCCGTGCGGGGCGGCGAGGTCGGCGTAATAACCGGCCGGTCCGAGGGCGGCGGCAGCGGGCAGGCCGACACCGGCGGCGACGGCCGGAGCCCACGCCTCGGGGCCGTCCGCCGTGCCGGCCCTGGCCTCGGCCAAAGACTGGATCAGCCGGTCTCCTGGTCGCCCCTTCCGGGCGTCCAGGGCCCGGAAGGCATCGAAACGGTCCGCAGGATCCACGGGAACCATGACCTCATCGTGGAGCCGGGCGCACGAGGCCGCATCCGGACATCGGTACTAATACGCCATCGTGTCTACCTGGGCGTGGACGGAATTCCTCGCTGAACCGTCGGCGCTCCCGGATGCCGGTCACACGGTGTGCCACAGCAGCGTGCCCTTGCGCAGCGCCGAGAGCTCCACCCACCACGCCCCGTCACGCTAGGACGGCTGCGCCTCCTATGCCGCCCGCAGCGCCAGCCGCGTCTTGCCCACCCCGCCGACCCCCGTCAGCGTCACCAGCCGCGACCTCTCCAACAGCCTTCGGGCCTGCGCCAGTTCCGGTCGCTGCCCGATCAGCCGACTCAACGCCCTGGACGCCGCGCTGCAGTCGGCGACCGGCGCCGGCGACGAGGCTGCCTTCGGTACAGCACTGCGCGCTCTCCTGGACGCCGTACGCCGCCTGGGCACCCCGCTCCCGGACGAGCGGATCATCCCGTCCGACCTGGCCCTGCCGGACGAGGACACGAGCCTGCTCCAGGTGCGGGAGCTGCTGTCGGGCGAGGGCCTGATCCCGGGATGACGATCAAGGGACGACGACGGTGCCGGTATCCGCGGCGACGTGGTGTCACGGTGTCACCCGCGAGGACACCGAGGGACGGGCACGGCGGCGCACGGCCGTGGCCGTGCAGACAGCGGCGACGGCCCCCGTGATCGCAAGGAGCACGTATCCCCACGTGTAGTCGTCGGTGACGCCGTAGACCGTGCCCATGACCAGCGGGGGAAAGAAGCCTCCCAGTCCTCCGGCGGCGCCGACGACGCCGGTGACCGAGCCGACCCGATCGATCGGCACCAAGCGGGCGACCAGCGCGAAGACGGCGCCCGACGCCGCGCCCAGCGCGGCGGCGATGCCGAGGAAGACGATCGTCCCGACGGGGAGGAGCGTCGGTTCGAGCGACGCGATGAGCGCGAGTGCGGAGACGACGACGTACGCGGCGAGCAGGACGGCCACGGGATTCAGCCGGTCGGAGAGCCATCCGCCGATCGGCCGCATGACCACGGCGAGCACCACGAAGCCCGCAGTGCGCATCGATGCGTCGGAGCGGCCGAGATCATAGGCCGTGGTGAGGTAGGTGGGCAGATAGACGCTGAAGGCGACGAAGCCGCCGAAGGCCACCGCGTAGAGGAAGGCCAGGAGCCAGGCCGCGGGCATCCGGAGGGCCACCGTGGTGCGGGCGAGCAGCGAACCGGTGGTGACGGGGCGGTCGGGCTGATCGCGCAGCAGAAGCCGGCCGGTGACGGCGTAGACAGCCAGGGCGACCGCGACGAGGTCGAACGGGAAGCTCCGCCCGACGGCGTCGGCCAGTTGTACGGTCGTGAAGGCGGCGACGGCGGTGCCGCCCGTGCCGAGGCCGAAGATGCCCAGGGCCAGCCCGCGCCGCTCGGGCGGGTACCAGGCGTTGACGAAGGGCACACCGATGGCGAATGTCGTCCCGCCCAGGCCCAGGAAGAATCCGCCGGCCAGCACCTCGGCGAGCGAGTCGGCCAGGTGGCCGACATAGAGCACCGGCAGGATGGTCAGGGCGGCGACGAGGGGCAGCATCCGGCGCGCGCCCAGGCGGTCGGTGAGGGCACCGGCCGGAATCCGGCCGAGCGAACCGACGATCACGGGAACGGCCACGACGAGGGACTGCTGGAACGGGCTCAGGCCCAGGTCCTGGCGGAGCGTGGGAGCGAGTGGGGCCAGCAGGGCCCATGCCCAGAAGGCGAGAGCGAACCCGATGGTGGCGAGCGCGAGCATCCGGGCTGCCTGCCCGGGTGCCGCCGCCCGGCCTGGCTGCGACGCATGGCGCGGCTTCATGGCGTCCATCTTCTCCGTCCTCTCCGGCCCGCCCGGGAAGGACGTCCCTTCTCCCCGGGCAGGGAACGACGCTCTGCGGATGCCCGGAGCGGCTTGCGGGCCCGCGCCGAGTGGCCTGGGGGCAACATGACGCCCGACGGGCACCTCAGGACGCCCGACAGGCACCTCAGAGGTTCGACGCGTGATCGGGTACGTAGGTCTGCACGTCACGCGGCGGGCGTGCGTAGCCCGTCGACGGGGGTCTGGGCGGCAGCTCGAGCACCGGCGGCGGCACCTCGTGGTACGGAACGGAGCCCAGCAGGTGAGCGATCATGTTCAGTCGGGCCCGGCGCTTGTCGTCACTCTCGACGACGTACCAAGGCGCCTCCGCGATGTCGGTGTGCGCCATCATGTCGTCCTTGGCCCGCGAGTACGCCTCCCAGCGAGTGAGCGACTCCAGGTCCATCGGGGACAGCTTCCAGCGCCGCAGAGGATCCTCCAGCCGACGCCGGAAGCGCTCCTGTTGCTCGACGTCGCTCACTGAGAACCAGTACTTGCGCAGCATGATCCCGTCCTCCACCAGCATCCGCTCGAAGACGGGGCACTGCCGCAGGAAGAGCCGGTACTCCTCCTCGGTACAGAAACCCATCACATGCTCGACCCCGGCCCGGTTGTACCAGGAACGGTCGAACAGCACGATCTCCCCGGCGGCCGGCAGATGCGCTGCGTACCGCTGGAAGTACCACTGGGTGCGTTCGCGCTCGGTCGGCTTCGTCAGTGCCGCAATCCGTGCGACGCGGGGGTTGAGGTGCGCGGCGACCCGCTTGATGGTGCCGCCCTTGCCGGCCGCGTCACGGCCCTCGAAGATCACAACGAGCCGGGCGCCTTCGGCGCGCACCCACTCCTGCAGTTTCACCAGCTCCGTCTGCAGACGCAGCAGTTCCCGTTCGTATACCGCGCGCGGCACCTTCGCCGCCTTCTTGCCGGCCACGCCGCCTCCATCGCCCGATGGCTTACGTCGATGACTTCGACGTCATCACTGGTGCCCGGCCGAAGACCGGAACAGCACCGTACTGACCACCAAGGGGCGGCGCACCTGGACGCGCACGGTCCGGCCGCGCTATCGGCGGCCGGACCGGAGAAGCTCACCGAGCAGTCTCCTGGTACTTGCTCAGGGCCTCCTCGAAACGCTCGGCCTCGATTCCGCCCTCCACCAGCGGAAGCATGGACTGCTCCATGGAAACGCCGGGCCGGCCCATGATGTTGATGTGGTCTTCCAGGTAGTACCTGATGCGCGTTGCATGGGAGACCGCTTCCTGCGCCGCGTCAACGCGCCGCCCGAAGGACTGCCACGACGCCAGCCCTTCTGCCGGGGCCGTACCATTGGTTGCGATATCCCTGTCATTCCTGCACCGCGCGACCGCGCGATCGAAGTCAGCTTTCCCGGAATCGTAGGTACCGAACTGTCCCTTTCCCGCCTTGGCCGACGACATGCCTCGGCGCGTGGCTTCCCGCGAGTCGATCCGCCCGTTCTGCAGCTCGTCCATGATCGCCTTGTGTTCGAGTAGGGCAGCCTCGATCTTTTTGCCGGATTTCAGGATCGAGTCGGCTTTTTCCATGGCCGGTCCGCATGACGCCTTCGCGGAGGTCGGGAAGTCCCACAAAGAGTACGCTGCGGGGTCGGTCGCGCCCGCCGGGATCGGGCGTTTACCCGACGACGGCCGCAGGGAAATCACGTCTTGCGCCCACTGGATCGACATCCCGTAATAGGAAACCTTCTCCACCTCGGCATTCACCGCCTCGCGGGTGGGGCTTCCGGCAAGAGGGCAGACCCGCGTAGGATCCCGGTACACGGTAGTCCAATTCTCGGCTGGATTCGGCAGGTCATCCGCAGATCCTATGCAGGATATTATAGAGGGGTTGTCCCAGTACTTATTGGAACAATTGCGATCCGATTCAGCCTGGGTCGATCCGTCGCCCTGCCCCTTCAAGCACGCCCTGTCCTGAAGGATGCGGAGGGTGTTCACGGTCTGAGTGGGTCCGGCCAGCATTTGCTGAACCGTGCTCAACGGCTGAATTCCCCACGCCGATACGACATACCGGTACGGATAGAAATGAGGCAGCGCTCCTTCCTTTTTATGCAGCTGCTCGATATCTGCTTTCTCGTCTGCACTCACCGCGGCCGGCACTATTTGCGTGGGCTGGAGGCGTGGAGAGGCTTCCAGGGCGAGGCGTGCCCCTTTCGCGACTTCTATGTACACCAGCAACTTGAGATTGTCTTCGTCGAAGTAAGGGGTGTTCGGCACCCGGAGGAGGAAGTTGGTCACGAGCTTTTGTCCCGGCTCGAACCAAGCGCCGTCCGGGGCGACCGAGCCGTATGCGAACACCGGTCCGTCGCTGGACGCCGAGAAACGCGCGATGTTCGGCACGTTGGCCACCGTCTGCGGGTCATCCAGTCGCATACGGTATGCGGATCCTCCGCAGCTCGATGTCTGCAGTGGGTTGTTCTGCCACCAGAAGCAGTCCTGACTGAAAACTTCACCACTTCCCGACTCGGTTGATGTGGAGGCCGCCGGGGGCTTGCCCACGGCTTCACGAGTGACGGAGTACGACGATGCGATGACCTTTACCTGCGTCTCGCTGACGTTCTTCGAGGTCACCTCTCCTCGAAAGATCCGCATGTTCGACGGCTGGTCCTTCTGGGGTGACACCTCCCGCATTTTCGCCTGTACCGATAATGCGGGGGCTACTGAATCAGGCAAGTACTGATTCTGGTACCACCAGTTGACGGCGCCCCACAATGTGACGCCGGTGAACCCCGCTGCCGCGAGCCCTTTCGCCAGCCTGCCGAAGGGGACCCGCTCCGCGGTGGCCGTGGGCAGTCGAGCGAGCAGAAGAGCGACTACCGACGCGAGCGCGATCAACAGCCAGAGGGAGAACTGCCACCAGCGGCGCGTTTCCGAGGCCATCGGCAGCGTGAGTTGGAGGAAGCAGAGGGACGTTCCGACGAAAACCCCCGCACCGCATGCCAGAATCGCGCATACACGGCCGAGGCTTGCGCGCCACTGCGGGCGGGCGAGGACTGCCGAGGTGAGCAGCAGAAGTCCCCCCGAGAGCGCGAACATCACTCCCAGCAGACGGTACGGAGTGGTGCGCGCCGTCGAGGCGTCCCAAACACCCAGAACACCCGCCAGTGCACCAATGAGTCCGAAGATCACCGCGGCGGCGATCGCGCTTCTTGAGTCGGAGAAACGACGCAACATCTGCGCCACCTCATCGAAATTGTCGTGCGCCCGCTAAATCGCAGCACATGTCACCCTGCACAGGGTCCGCGTGAACGGATAATCGCCACACGGAGAGTGAAGCTATGGCCACGGCTGCGCGGTATCGGATTCGATCCACCCGATATCCTTTTCCACCCTCCACGGGTGGCGACCCCAGTAAAGGGAAGGCTGCGCTTGCCCTCATGGGAAGTCAATAGGTGAGTGAATACCCTCTTGACGGATAGCGTTCCGGAAGGCGATATTCGCGCATTTTTGCAAGCGCGCCGTCGCGCGGGCGGCAACGGGCGAGCTCATCCTGAGCGCGCTGAGCCGCAGTCACCGAAGGCTCTGCCGCCGCGCACCGCACCATGGCCGCGTCGCCGCCGACGAGCCCGACCGGGCCCAGTGGCCCGGCACGCAAGGGACGGATGGCGCGCCCAGGTGCACCGACAGGCCCTCCCTGCCGACATCTGGAGTGACGAGCATTGAAGGTGCAGGCAGCTCGTGCGCAGATCGAGGGAGAGATCGGCGATGACGGCAACGGTGACAGCCGGACCTTGGGCGAGGACCGAGGCGTGGCGGGGCTTCACCGGCACGCGCTGGCGGGACCACGTCGACGTGCGCGACTTCATTCAGGCCAACTACACACCGTACGAGGGCGATGGCGCGTTCCTGGCCGGGCCGACCGAGCGCACCCTGGCCGTCTGGGGCAAGGTCGCTCGTCTGTTTCCCGAGGAACGGCGCCGGGGCATCCTCGACGTCGACCGGAGCATCCCGTCCACCATCACCTCGCACCGCCCGGGCTTCATCGACCGCGACCGCGAACTGATCGTCGGCCTGCAGACCGACGCGCCGCTGCGGCGGGCGATCATGCCCAATGGCGGGCTACGGACGGTGGAGAACGGACTGAAGGCGTACGGCTACGCGGCGGACCCCTTCGTCACGCGCGTCTTCGGCACCTACCGCAAGACCCACAACGACGGCGTCTTCGACGCCTACACCCCCGAGATGCTGGCCGCCCGCAAGGCAGGGATCATCACGGGGCTGCCGGACGCGTACGGCCGCGGCCGGATCATCGGCGACTACCGGCGTGTCGCGCTGTACGGCACGACCCGGCTGGCCGAGGCGAAGCGGGCCGAGCGGACCTGGCTGGACGCGCAGCCCTCCAGCCCGGACATCATCCGCGACCGCGAGGAAATCGCCGAGCAGATACGGGCGTTGGGCGAACTGACCGAGATGGCTTCCTCGTACGGCTGTGATGTTTCGCGCCCCGCCGCTACCGCGCACGAGGCCGTGCAGTGGCTCTACCTCGGCTTCCTGGCGGCGGTGAAGGAGCAGAACGGCGCCGCGATGTCCCTGGGCCGTACCTCGACCTTCCTGGACGTCTACCTCCAGCGCGACCTCAGGGAGGGGACGATCCGCGAGACGCGGGCGCAGGAACTGATCGACGACTTCGTCATCAAGCTGCGGATCGTACGGTTTCTGCGGACCCCGGAGTACGACGCCCTGTTCTCCGGCGACCCCACCTGGGTGACGGAGTCCATCGGCGGCATCGGCACCGACGGCCGCCCGCTGGTCACCCGCACCTCCTTCCGCTTCCTGCAGACCCTCTACAACCTCGGTCCGGCCCCCGAGCCCAACCTGACCGTCCTGTGGTCACCGCGGCTGCCGGACGGCTTCAAGCGGTTCTGCGCGCAGATCTCCATCGACACGAGCGCGATCCAGTACGAGTCCGACGACCTGATGCGCCCGCGCACCGGCGACGACACCGCGATCGCCTGCTGCGTCTCGGCGATGGCGGTGGGCCGGCAGATGCAGTTCTTCGGCGCCCGCGTCAACCTGGCCAAGGCACTGCTGTACGCGATCAACGGTGGCCGGGACGAGATGACCGGCGAACAGATCGCGCCCGGGGCACCCCCGCTGACCGGTGAGTACCTGGACTACGAGGAGCTGTCGAAGGCGTACGACCGGATGCTGGACTGGCTGGCGGCCACGTACGTCAACGCGCTGAACGTCATCCACTACATGCACGACAAGTACGCCTACGAACGCATTGAGATGGCTCTGCACGACTACCCCGTGCACCGTTTCATGGCGTGTGGGATCGCCGGTCTCTCGGTGGCGGTGGACAGCCTCTCCGCCGTCAAGCACGCTCGCGTGAAAGTCATCCGGGACGAGACCGGGCTGGCCGTCGACTACGAGGTCCAGGGCGAGTTCCCGGCTTACGGGAACAATGACGACCGCGTCGACACGCTCGCTGCCGGTCTGGTCCAGTCGTTCATGGCGAAAGTGCGCAGGCACCCCACGTACCGCGACGCAGAGCACACGCAGTCGGTGCTGACCATCACCTCGAACGTGGTGTACGGCAAGCACACCGGCAACACGCCCGACGGCCGCCGCGCGGGCGCCCCGTTCGCGCCCGGTGCCAACCCGATGAACGGCCGGGACCGGCACGGGGTGGCCGCATCGGCCCTCTCGGTGGCCAAGCTCCCGTACGAGCAGGCCCGGGACGGCATTTCGCTGACCACGACGATCACACCCGAGGGACTGGGGCACGACCCCGCCGAGCGTGCGGGGCATCTGGCCGGCATCCTGGACGCGTACATGGCCTCCGGCGGCTTCCACATGAACGTCAACGTCATGAACCGGGCGACACTCGAGGACGCCATGGCACACCCGGAGAAGTACCCGGAGCTGACGGTCCGGGTCTCGGGGTACGCGGTCAACTTCGGCCGCCTGACCCGCGAGCAGCAGCTCGACGTGATCAGCCGTACCTTCCACGGATCGCTGTGAGCACCACGGTCGCCCCGACGACGGGCCGGATCCACTCCTGGGACCTGTCCACGGGAGTGGACGGCCCCGGGACCCGGTTCGTGCTGTTCCTCAGCGGCTGCCCGCTGCGCTGCCTGTACTGTGCCAACCCGGATACCTGGCACCTGCGCGATGGCAGACAGACCACTGTCGACGAGGTGATGGCCGAGATCGTGAAGTACCGGCCGTTCCTCGGCATCGCGGGCGGGGGAGTGACACTCACCGGCGGTGAGCCCCTGTTGCAGCCGGCGTTCACGGCCGGGATCTTCCGCCGCTGCAAGGAGCTGGGTCTGCACACGGCCCTCGACACCTCCGGCTTCCTCGGTGCCCGCGCGACCGACGGACTGCTCGCCGACACGGACCTGGTCCTGCTGGACATCAAGTCCTTCGACAGCCGTACTTACCGGAAGCTGACCGGCGGAGACCTCTCCCCGACCCTCGACTTCGCCACCCGCCTGGACCGGCTCGGCGTCCCGGTGTGGATCCGCTACGTCCTTGTGCCCGGCTGGACCGACGACCCGGCGGCCGTCGACGGGCTCGGCGCGTTCCTCGCCGGGCTGGGCAACGTCGACCGGGTGGACATCCTGCCGTTCCACAAGCTCGGCGCCCACAAGTACGACGCGCTGGGAATCCCCTTCCCACTGCGCGACACGCCCGTGCCAGTACCGGACCTGACGGAACGGGTGCGCGAGCAGTTCCGGGAGCACGGCCTGCGGGCGCTGTGAAAGCGCGCTCGTTCGGGGTGACAGGTGCGCGGCGTGACAGATGCGCGGCGCGCCCGTCACCTGCTGTCGCTGGTCTCCGTCTCGGAGAGGGCGGCACGTCCGGCTTCGAGACGCGCGACCGGGACGCGGAAGGGTGAGCAGGAGACGTAGTCGAGCCCGGCAGCGTGGAAGAAGTGCACCGACTCCGGATCTCCTCCGTGTTCGCCGCAGACACCGATCTTCAGGCCGGGGCGTGCGGCGCGGCCCTCGGCGACCGCGATGTCGACGAGGCGCCCCACACCGTCGCGGTCGATCGTCTCGAACGGGGACACCTTGAAGATGCCCTTGTCGAGGTAGGCGGAGAAAAACGCCGCCTCGACGTCGTCGCGGGAGAAGCCCCAGGTGGTCTGGGTCAGGTCGTTGGTGCCGAAGGAGAAGAACTGAGCCTCCTCGGCGATACGGCCCGCTGTGAGCGCGGCCCGGGGCAGCTCGATCATCGTGCCGACCGGGCATTCAACGAGCACGCCCGTGGCCTTGGCCACCTCGGCCAGCACCTGCCCCACCTCCTCGCGCACGAGCCGGAGCTCTTCGACCGTGTCGACCAGGGGCACCATGATCTCCGCCCGCGGATCGCCACCCGCCTGCTTGCGTTCGACGACCGCCTCCGCGATCGCGCGTACCTGCATGGCGACCAGTCCCGGCGCCACCAGACCCAGGCGTACGCCGCGCAGGCCGAGCATCGGGTTCTCCTCGTGCATGCGGTTCACGGCGTCCAGCAGCTCGGCGTCGTGGGCGTCGCACGGGGTGCCGTGTGCTTCGGCTGCGGCCAGACGTACGGAGAGTTCGGTGCGGTCGGGCAGGAATTCGTGCAGCGGCGGGTCGAGGAGCCGGATGGTGACGGGCAGGCCGTCCATCGCCTCCAGGATGCCGATGAAGTCCTGCCGTTGCAGCGGCAGCAGCGCGGCCAGCGCGCGCTCGCGATCGGCGTCGGTACGGGCCAGGATCATCGCCTCGATCAGCTGCCGGCGGTCGCCGAGGAACATGTGCTCGGTGCGGCACAGGCCGATGCCCTGGGCGCCGAACCGGCGGGCGCGGGCGGCGTCCTCGGGTGTGTCGGCGTTGGCCCGCACTTCCAGCCGCCGCACGCCATCGGCCTGTTGGATGGCACGGGCCACCGCGTCGACCAGTCCGGTCGGCCGCTCACCCTGGCTGCCGGCCTCGAAGTACCGCATCACCGCCGAGTCCACCAGCGGCACAGCGCCTGCGTGGACAGTCCCTTCGGAGCCGTCCACGGAGATGACCGTGCCCTCCTCGAAGGTGGTGCCGCCCACGGTGAACCGGCGCGCCTGCGGGTCCACGGTGATCTCTTCGGCCCCGCACACGCATACCTTGCCCATGCCGCGGGCGACCACAGCCGCGTGGCTGGTCTTGCCACCCCGGCTGGTCAGCACGGCCTGTGCGGCGACCATGCCGGGCAGGTCGTCGGGGGTGGTCTCCTGCCGTACGAGGACGACCTTCTCCCCGGCGGCGGCACGCCGGACCGCCTCGGTGGAGTCGAACACCGCGGCACCTACAGCAGCGCCCGGAGAGGCCGGAATGCCGTGCGCGAGCGCGGCTCCCATGGCGGAGGTGTCGAAGCGGGGGAACATCAGCCGGGCCAGCTCGCCCCCGCTGACTCGCGCCAGACTCTCATCGGAGGTGATGAGCCCCTCGTCGGCCAGCTCGGCGGCGATGGCGAACGCGGCCTCGGCGGTGCGCTTGCCGACCCGGGTCTGCAGCATCCACAGGCGGCCGCGCTCGACGGTGAACTCGATGTCGCACAGATCCCGGTAGTGAGCTTCCAACTTCCGCAGGTGGTCGCATAGTTGAGCGAACGCGTCGGGGTGCAGGCGGCCGAGTTCGGCCAGCGGGACGGTGTTGCGGATGCCTGCGACGACGTCCTCGCCCTGTGCGTTGGGCAGGTAGTCACCGTACAGGCCGGGCTGTCCGGTGGCCGGGTCGCGGGTGAAGGCGACGCCGCTGCCGGAGTCGGGGCCGACGTTGCCGAAGACCATGGTCTGTACGTTGACCGCAGTGCCCAGGTGGTCGGGTATGTGCTCGCGGCGGCGGTAGAGGCGGGCCCGCTCGCCATTCCAGGACTCGAAGACCGCCAGGACCGCCCGGCGCAGCTGCTCGGCGGGGGACTGGGGGAAGTGATCGCCGGTCTCCTGGCGAATCAGCTTCTTGTACGCCTCGACGAGTCCGGACAGGTCGCTTGCGTCCAGTCCCAGGTCGTCCACCGCGCCGCGGGCCTCCTTGAGGCGGGCCATCGCGTTCTCGAACAGCGCACTGTCGACACCCATGACGGTGCTGCCGAACATCTGCACAAGACGACGGTAGGAGTCCCAGGCGAAGCGGTCGTTCCCGGAGGACTTCGCCAGGCCGATGACGGAGGCGTCGTTGAGGCCGATGTCCAGGACCGTCTCCATCATGCCGGGCATCGAGAAGCGGGCCCCGGAGCGGACGGACAACAGCAGCGGGTCGTCCGGTTGCCCCAGCCGCCGTCCGGCAGCCTCCTCCAGGGCGGTCAGGTGGTCGGAGATCTCGTGGGCCAGGCCGTCGGGTTCGGCACCGGTGGCGAGGAAGGCGCGGCAGGCTTCGGTGGTGACGGTGAAGCCGGGTGGCACCGGCAGGCCCATGCGGGTCATCTCGGCCAGGTTGGCGCCCTTGCCGCCGAGCAAACCGGCCATGTCGCGGCCGCCCTCGGTGAACGCATACACACAACGGACCATGAGTGCTCTTCCTTCCATGTGCCAGGGGAGACGTGGATCCTCACCACTCGCGGAGCTGCACCTTCATCGGCGCACGTGGCGCGGCAGCGAGGCGCGCCCGGATCACCTTTTGAGGACGATGTGTGTCTTCATCCGCCCGGTGCCGTCGATCGCGGCGACCGTGGCTCCGGTGATCTTTGTATCCGGCACGGAACAGGTGACCGGGCCGGCGCCGGCCGCTCGTCGATCATCAGCGGCTTGCCGAAGGACCGGACGATTGATACCGCCATGAAATGCTCCTCAGCCTCGGTCGGTGCGGTGCGGTGCGGTGCGGTGACGGTGCGGGGGCGGTTTCCAGGGTCGCGCGCGTCCGAGCACGGTGGCAGGTGCTGGACGTCCTCATGGGGAGGGCCGGTCGGCCCCGAGCTGCGCGAATCTGCCCCTCGTCCGGGGCGGAACGCACTGCCGCGGAATGGGACGTCGTGGGCGACCCCGCTCCTGCGTGCTGGACACCCCGCTGGCCCAAGGACGACTGGTCAAGGGCTTCCGTTGGTACGACAATGAGTGGGGCTGCACCAATCGGCTCCTCGACCTCACCGGGTACGTCACCGCCCGGTTCCCGCGGACCTGATGAACCCGGGTCCTCGGAGGAGAAGCGGCAGGGGCCGTCAGCTCGGGCACTTCGCCTCGGGGCACCCGCCCGGACGGGATCGCCGTTCCGGAGCCTGTGAGGAGGATGCCATGACCTCGCGACTTGATGAGAAGACGGTGGCGAAGTTGGTGGCGGAGGCCGGCGCAGCCCCGTCCATGCACAACGCGCAGCCGTGGCGCTTCCGCTTCCTGACCGGCGAGCGTCTTGTGCTGCTGTACGCCGACCAGGAGCGGGCCATGCCCCGCTCGGACCCCGACAACCGGGCGTTGCACATCGGCTGCGGCGCGGCACTGTTCAACCTGCGCGTCGCCGCCGAGCACGCGGCCCTTGCCCCGGAGACGCGACTGCTGCCCGAGCCGCAAGATCCGCTGTTGCTCGCCGCCGTGCGTCTGGGAAACCCGGCCGGACGCCCGCAGGACGAGGGCCTGGCGCGGCTCTCCCCGGCGATCAGGCAGCGGCACACCAGCCGTCACCCCTTCGCCGACAAGGACGTGCCCGAGGACGTGCGGGCCACGTTGCAGGATGCCGCCGGGCGGGAGGGAGCCGAGCTCCTGTTCCCCGGCGTCTGGCACACCGAGACCGTGCTCGACCTGGTGCGCGACGCGGAAAGCCGCGACGTCGTGGATCCCGGTGCCAACGAGGACCTGGTTTGCTGGACCCGGATCGGGCCGGAAGCGGACACCGCCGTCGACGGCGTCCCTGAGTACGCCTTCGGGCCGCGCAAACGGGACGGCAAGGCTCCTGTACGGGACTTCGCCGGGCGTCGGCCGGTGGCCGACCGCGGCGCCACCACCTTTGAGCACGCCCCGCACCTGGCCCTGCTGAGCACACCCGGCGACGGCCCCGCCGACTGGCTGCGCGCCGGCCAGGCTCTGGAGCGCGTCCTGCTGGAGGCCACGCTGGCCGACCTGGCCACCTCCCTGACCTCCCATGCCCTGGAGGACCGCGAGCTGCGCCTGCTGGCCCGCGATCCGGGCTTGGGCACCGGCCAGGTGCAGATGGTGCTTCGGCTCGGCTACGGACCACGAGGCCCGGCTACGCCCCGCCGCCCGGTAGCAGACGTGCTCGACGTTGTGTGACCGAGGCCGCCGGATCTTGGGCCGCACGGCACCGAGTGCCGCGCGTTCCCCTGAGCTCGCGTCCGGCCCCCATGGTGCGAGGACGGCCGATCACGAATCGGTGGCCGTGAGAACTCGGACATGGCTGCAGCGGGTCAAGGCTTGCGCTTTCCTGCGAGCTCGCCCGCGACGGTCTGCGCGCCGCCGTAGTCAAGGGCAGCAAGGGCGGACGCCGCCTCGCCGTGGCGGCAGCGAAGACCGACACCGTCCGCACCGCCTTTGGAGGGCCGCCGCCCTGCTGGTGGTGAGCGCTCGCCGCAGGAGGGCACCCTCGGTCCCGGGCTCAGCCCGTGGCCGGCGGGGCGCGCCATCGTCGGTATGGGAGCGGCACACCGCGCGGCCGGAGACCGCCGGTATCAGGACGGGAGACGTATACGTTGGTGCCCGCCGGCCGGGAAGCAGGGAGACAGGCGACGTGAGCGGTCCGGAGGAATTCACGGCCGCGCGTGCGCGAGCCCGCGCGGGGCTCGTGCCGCGCCTGCGTGACGTACGAGCCGTGGTGTTCGACACCGACGGTGTGCTCGTCGATTCGGCGCGGCTGCACGCGGCCGCCTGGAAGGAGGCGTTCGACGCGTGCCTGCGTGCTCACCCACCTGATGACCCGGCGCAGCGCCGCCCCTTCGACGAGCGCGAGGACTACCGGCGGTACGTGGACGGGAAGTCACGGCTGGACGGGGCCTCGGCCTTCCTCGCCTCCCGGGGGCTGCGGCTGCCCGAAGGAGAGGTGGGGGAGCAGCCGGGCACGGACTCCGTACGGGCCGTGGCGGCGGACAAGGAGCGGCGTTTCGTCGCACGGCTGCACGCGTCGGGCGCGCCGACGTGGCCGGGCACCGTTCGCCTGCTGCGCCGTCTGCGGGCGGCGGGCATTCCCTGCGCCGCGGTGTCGGCCTCCCGTCACGCGCGTGAGCTGCTGGAGATGGCCGGCATCATGCGATGGTTCCGGGCCGTCGTGGACGGGCGCGACGCCGCCCGGCTCGGCCTGCGAGGCAAGCCCGACCCGGCGCTGTTCCTCGAAGCGGTCAGCCAGCTGGAGGTCACCGCCCCCACGGCGGCCGTCGTGGAGGATGCGCTGGCCGGTGTGGAGGCGGGGCGGCGCGGCGGCTTCGGGCTGGTGGTGGGCGTGGACCGGGTGGCGACGCCGGAGAGCGCCCGCGACCTGCGCGAGCACGGTGCCGATGCCGTGGTCGGTGACCTGGCCGAGCTGCTGACCGAGGTACCCGGAAGCGCGGAGGACTGAGGCGATGGCGGACTGGACGTGGGAGTACGAAGGGTACGACCCGCAACAGGAACGCCTGCGCGAAGCGCTGTGCACGCTCGGCAACGGCTACTTCGCGACGCGCGGCGCCGCACCCGAGACCTCCGCCGGACCGGCCCATTACCCGGGTACGTACGCCGCCGGCTGCTACAACCGGCTGCTGTCGAACGTGGCGGGCCGCCAGGTGGAGAACGAGGACCTGGTCAACCTGCCGAACTGGCTGCCCCTGCGCTTCCGCGTTCGCGGTGACGACGACTCCGTACCGTGGTTCACGCCCGACGACGGTTCCCTGCTGGCCTACCGGCAGGTCCTCGATCTGCACGGCGGCACGCTGACCAGGTACCTGCGCGTGCGTGGCGACGGCGGGCCCGGACGGGAGCTGCGCGTGGTGCAGAAGCGACTGGTTCACATGGGCGACCCCCATACCGCCGCCCTGCGCACCGAGTTCACCGCGATCGGATGGTCCGGGACGCTGGAGATCGAATCCGCGCTGGACGGTGAGGTGACCAACGCCGGCGTGGACCGTTACCGCGATCTCGCCGGCCGGCACCTCACCCGTCTGCACACAGGCACGGTCGACCCCAGCACGTGCTGGCTGCGCTGCCGCACCGTGACCTCCGACGTACGCATCGCCCTTGCTGCCCGGACCCGGGTGACCGCCGGTGGTATCGCCGACTCGCACTCGTTGCTGGAGCCGGCTCGCGCAGGCCGGCGGCTGACGGCGGAGGTGATCGACGGTACGCCGCTGGTGGTGGAGAAGACCGTGGCGCTGTACACCTCCCGTGACCCGGCCATCAGCGATCCTTCGCTGGCCGCGCTCGACAGCGTGACGCGGGCCCCGGACTTCCCCGGGCTGCTGGCGTCGCACCGTGCCGCGTGGAAACTGCTGTGGCGACGGGCCGGTCTGGAGATGCCGGGCCAGGCCGGGGACATCCTGCGGCTGCACACCTTCCACCTGCTGCAGACGCTCTCCCCGCACACTGCCGAGCTGGACGTGGGGGTGCCGGCCCGAGGACTGCACGGCGAGGCGTACCGGGGGCACGTCTTCTGGGACGAGCTGTTCGTCCTGCCCTATCTCAACCTCCATTTCCCCGAGGTCTCCCGTGCCCTGCTGGACTACCGCTACCGGCGGCTGCCGCAGGCATGCCGGGCAGCGAGCACGGTCGGCCGGGCCGGTGCGATGTACCCCTGGCAGAGCGGCAGCGACGGCCGGGAGGAGACGCAGGTCCTGCACCTCAACCCGCGTTCCGGCCGCTGGCTCCCGGACCATTCCCGGCTCCAGCACCACGTGGGTTCGGCCGTGGCGTACAACGTCTGGCGCTACTGCGAGGCCACCGGCGACATGGCGTACCTGCACACCAAGGGCGCGGAGATGCTGCTGCAGATCGCCCGGTTCTGGTCGAGCGCCGCCACGTACGACGCCGCGCTGGACCGCTACCGCATCCGGCGGGTGGTGGGACCCGACGAGTACCACGACGGGTATCCGGACACGGCAGAACCGGGACTGGACGACAACGCGTACACGAACGTCACCGCGGCCTGGGTGCTCGCCCGGGCTCTGGAGACGATCCAGTTGCTGCCGGCCCCGCGCCGGGGCGAACTGCTGGAGCAACTGGACATCGGGCACGGCGAACTCGACCGCTGGCGGGAGGTCTCGCGCGGCCTTCATGTCCCCTTCCACGCCGGTGTGGTCAGCCAGTTCGAGGGATACGGTGACCTGGCCGAGCTGGACTGGGCGGCCTACCGGGCACGCTACGGCGACATCCGGCGGCTGGACCGCATCCTGGAGGGCGAGAACGACACGCCCAACCGGTACCAGGTATCCAAGCAGGCCGATGTCCTGATGCTCGGGTACCTGTTCTCCTCTCTCGAACTCTCCTCCCTCTTCCAGCAGTTGGGGCACGAGATGAATGACGACCTGTGGCGGACCACGGTCGATTACTACTTGCGCCGGACCGCGCACGGTTCGACGCTGAGCAGCCTCGTGCACGGCTGGGTCCTGGCCCGTGCCCGGCGGCAGGGCGCCTGGGAGCACTGCCTGGAGACGCTGAAAGGCGACGTGGCCGACACTCAGGGTGGCACCACCGCGGAGGGCATCCATCTCGGTGCGATGGCCGGCACACTTGACCTCGTCCAGCGCGGTTTGACCGGCCTGGAGGCACGGGAGGACGCCCTGCGCTTCGACCCGGTCAACCTTCCTCAACTGTCGGAATTCGGCTACCGGCTTCGCTATCGCGGACATTGGGACGTCGGCGTGCAGCTCAGCGGAGGCCGGCTGCGGATCACGGTTCCGGCCTCGGAACAGCGGCCGATCCGGGTGGTGTGCGCCGGCCGGTCGGCGACGATCGCACCGGGGAAGTCGGGAGAGTTCACGCTGTAGCCGGCCACCGGCCACCGGCCACGGGTAACGGCTGCTCCGTCTGTCGCTGACAGTTCAGCGTTTCGAGGTGCCGCACCGACGCGTCGGAGACACGGCTCTCAGCCCAGCCGGGGGATCTCGATCGCCGGGCAGCGGTCCATGACCATGTCGAGGCCGGCGGCGCGGGTGCGGGCGTAGGCGGCCTCGTCGATGACGCCCAGCTGGAACCAGACGGCCTTGGCGCCGATGGCGACCGCCTCGTCGGCGACCTGGCCCGCGAGGCTGCTGTTCACGAAGGTGTCGACGACGTCGACCTGGAAGGGGATGGCGTCGAGGGTGGGGTAGCCCTGTTCCCCGTGGACCGTCTCGGCCTTCGGGTGTACGGGGACGATCCGCTTGCCGAATCGCTGCAGTACGTCCGCGACGCCGTACGCGGCCCGCCGCTGGTTCGAGGACAGGCCGACGATGGCCCAGGTGTCCCCGAGCTCCGTCAGGATCCTGCGGATGGTCGCGGAGTCGTCGTCGCCGTACTCGCCGTGCATGGGGGCCTCCTAGCGGTTGTCCTGCGTGCGCAATGTACCCGGTATTGGCCAAAGGTCAGGGTCAGGGGCAGGGGTGGTGGCTCGTGGGGCGGTCAGCGGTCAGCGGTCAGCGGTCGGCTGCCGGTTCGGCGCGCGTGGCCGGAAAGCGTCTTACGGCGGGCTTCCCGTCGCTCTACGTTGACTTCGTGACCAGATTTCGAATGTGGTCACGAAGTCAGAACGAATGGTCGACAGGCGGCGGCGGAACGGGGGCGACGAGTACGTGGAGCGTGGCGAGCGGATTCTGGAGGCGGCGGGGGAGCTGCTGGTCGCATGGGGGTACCGGCGCGTCACCATCGACGAGATCGCCCGCCGCGCCCACATCGGCAAGGGCACGGTCTATCTGCACTGGAAGACCAAGGACGCGCTCTTCCTGGCCGTCATCCTGCGGGCCAAGCTCCGCAGCCAGCGTGCCCAGACGGCCCGTATGCGCGTCGACCCGCTGGAGGTCCTGCCGAGCCGGATGATGAGCGGGGTGTACCGGGACTTCCTGGCCGACCCCGTACTGCGCGCCGTGTACAGCGCCGACACCGACGTCCTCGGCCGGTTGAACGACATCGCCAAGAAGGAGCTCGCAGAACTCGCGGCGTACGGGGATCAGTTGGTGCGCCGCCAGCTCGAAGTGCTGCGTGAGCATGGGCTCGTACGGGTGGATATGGACGTTGTGCAGCAGCAGTACGCGTTGCTGGCGACGGCCTCCGGTTTCTTCCTGACCGAAACGCTGCTCCACGACCGTGCCCCGCACGCCGCGGAGGAACGGGCCCGCATCCTCGCTCACACCCTGCGGGGCGCGCTGGAGACCTCAGCCGGCCCCCGCGCCGGTAGCGGTACCGATACCGATACCGAATCCGCCGCCGCCCGTACCCGTGCGGCCGCGGAAGCCGCCGCGTCGGAGATCATCCCGCTCTACGAGCGTCTCGAAGAGCTCAGTGAGCAGGAAATGCGGCGGCAATTGCGTCAATGAGTCATCGAGACATGGAGCCATCGAGTCATGGAGTCGTTGAGTCGTTGACGTGACCGACCCCCCACGACCTGGAGGAGAACGCACGATGACCGAAGCATCCGCCACACCGGCCTCCCCGATGACCGCCCACGTGGGAAAGCACCCCGGTGAGCCGAACGTCGCCGACCCGGCGCTCATCGCCGACCCGTTCGGCGGCTACGGCGCGCTGCGGGAGAAGGGGGTCGTCGTCCGGGGCCGGTTCATGGACGACTCGCCCGTATGGTTCGTGACCCGCTTCGACGAGGTACGCGAAGTGCTGCGGGACCCGCGGTTCGTGAACAACCCGGCGGCGGTGTCGGCGGACGGCACGCGTGAGGACCCGCTGACCCGGCTGCTGGACATGCTCGGCATGCCCGAGCACCTCCACGTCTACATGCGCGGCTCCATCCTGAACAACGACGCGCCCGACCACACCCGGCTCCGCCGACTGGTGTCGCGTGCCTTCACGGCGCGCAAGATCATGGATCTGCGGCCGCGGGTCGAGGAGATAGCCGACGACCTGCTGGACCGCCTCCCCGAGCACGCCGAGGACGGCGTCGTCGATCTGCTCGAACACTTCGCGTACCCGCTGCCGATCACCGTCATCTGTGAGCTGGTCGGCATCGCGGAGGCGGACCGACCGCAGTGGCGGGCCTGGGGCGCCGACCTCATCACGATGGATCCGGAGCGGGTGGGGAGGGTGTTCCCCGCCATGATCGAGCACATACACGAGCTGGTCAGCGAGCGGCGGAGCGCGCTCACCGACGACCTCATCAGCGAGCTGATCCGGGCCCACGACGACGACGGCGGCCGGCTCAGCGACGTCGAGATGGTCACCATGATCCTCACCCTGGTCCTGGCGGGGCACGAGACCACGGCGCACCTCATCACCAACGGCACGGCCGCGCTGCTCACCCACCCCGACCAGTTGGGTCTGTTGCGGAAGGACCCGGCGCTGCTGCCGTCCGCCGTCCACGAGCTGATGCGCTGGGCCGGGCCCGTGCACATGACCCAGCTGCGGTACGCCGCCGAGGACGCGGAGGTCGGTGGCACCTTGATCCGCAAGGGGGAGGCCGTACAGCTGCTCCTGGTCGCCGCCAACCGGGACCCCCGCCACTACACCGACCCCGAGCGGCTCGACCTGACCCGCCACCCGGCGGGGCGCGCCGAGGACCACGTCGGCTTCGGCCACGGCATGCACTACTGCCTGGGCGCCTCGCTCGCCCGGCAGGAGGGCGAGGTCGCCTTCGGCCGGCTGTTCGCCCGGTATCCCGGCCTGTCCCTCGCAGTCGACCCGGCCGACCTGCGGCGGGCACCGGTACCGGGCAGCTGGCGGCTGACCGCCCTGCCGGTCCGTCTGTAGGACCGGCAGGGCGGCCGGTGCCGGATCGGTCTGCTTACGGTCCGGCTGCGGGAGCATCCGTGGCGCGCATTAGGGTGGCGTGATGCAGGAGCAGTACGTCACCCTCGCCGCCGAGGGCGTCCACGAGATCGAGATCAACAAGTCTCGCTTCATCTGCGCGCTCGCGCCGGTGGCGACCGAGGCCGAGGCGCAGGAGTTCATCGCCCGCATCCGCAAGGAGCACCCGACCGCCCGGCACAACTGCTTCGCGTACGTCATCGGCGCCGACGGCGGCGTCCAGAAGGCGAGCGACGACGGTGAGCCGGGCGGCACGGCGGGCGTGCCCATGCTCCAGATGCTCGTACGGCGCGAGATGCGGTACGTCGTCGCCGTCGTCACCCGCTACTTCGGCGGCATCAAGCTCGGTGCGGGCGGGCTGATCAGGGCGTACGGCGGGGTGGTCGGGGAGGCCCTGGACGCGCTGGGCACGGTCACCCGCCGTCGGTTCCGGCTGGTCACGGTCACCGTCGACCACCAGCGGGCCGGCAAGGTCGAGAACGATCTGCGGGCCACCGGGCGCGACGTCCGGGACGTCCGTTACGCCGAGGCGGTCACGATCGAGATCGGCCTTCCCGAGAGCGAGCTGCCCGCCTTCCTCGCCTGGCTCGCCGACGCCACGGCCGGCACGGCCACGCTGGAGCTGGGCGGCGAGGCGTACGGCGAGGGGTAGCCGGGGAGTGGTGCCCGCGGCATGGCCCGGCCCGGCGGCATGGCCTGATTGAGCCCCGTGGTGCGGGGTAACCGGTCACGGCACACCATTTATGCGTGAGGAGGTGCGATGACCAGCACCGCAGCACCGAAACTCGACGGCTACGGGCCCGCGCCCGGGACCGCTCCGCGCGACCCGGAACCCGTGCCGCGCGATCCCGATCCGCCCGAGCAGACCCCCGAACCGGAGCCCGGACCGGCCGCGCCCGACACGCCTCCGGACGAGCGGCCCGAGACCCCGCCCGGCGCCCCCGCGCCGGAGCCGCCCGACTGAGCCCGGCCGATGACCGAGGACGGCGGGCCGGACGGCCTGGCCAGAGGGCGGCACGAGACCCCCGAGGAGCGGGCGGACCGGCGCTGGGCCGAGCTGCTCCAGGAGCTGCGCGTCGCGCAGACCGGTGTGCAGATCCTTTTCGGCTTCCTGCTCACCGTCGTCTTCCAGCCCGGCTTCGCGCGCCTGGACGACGTCGGCCGCGACGTGTACGTCGTCACGGTCGTGCTCGGCGCCGCGACGACCGGTTCCCTCATCGGCCCGGTGTCACTGCACCGGCTGGTGACCGGGCACCGCCTCAAGCCGCAGACCGTGACCTGGGCCTCCCGCCTCACCATGCTCGGGCTGGTGCTGCTGCTCTGCACGATGGTGTCGGCCATGCTGCTCATCCTGCGCGTCGCGCTGCACGGCAGCAGCGGCGCGTTGTGGCTGGTGGCCGGCATGTTGGTGTGGTTCGTGCTGTGCTGGTTCGTGGTGCCGGTGTGCGCGCGGTGCAGCGCCCGGCGCAACGGTCACCGCGGCGACCGCGGTGACCGCTGAGTGCGGTCCCGCGCGGTTACAGGAGTACGGGACGCAGGAGTAGCGGGACACAGGAGATCCGGCTGAAGCAGTACCGGCAGGAGTACCGGCTAAAGGAGTACCGGTGTGAGATCCGGGTTCTCGAAGTCTTTGTCGTCGAAGGGGTAGAGGGGGCGCTCGACACGGTGGTGGCCCAGGCGGAGCAGGTCCTGGTCGACGCCGCCCGGGGTGAGCGCGAGCAGCCAGTCGGCGGCGATGTCGTGGAGGTAGGGCTCCAGGTAGCCGATCTTGACGACGACCAGGTCGTACGCCGTCGGGTCCAGCGACCCGAAGTCCTCCCGGGTGTGGAACGGCCTGCGGCGCTCGGTGAGGACGACGGTGACGCCGCCCCGGGTGACGGCGGCGCGGCGGCCGCCCACGTCGTCGCTCTCCAGCGCGGTGACCGTGCCGGTCAGCGCGTACGGCTCGGCGTGCGGCCCGGTGCCCGCGCTGAACCCGCCGCCCACCGCCGGCTTCACCTCGGCGCCGAGGCCCGCCTCGAAGCACGCCGCGACCGCCTCCGGGTCTGTGATGCCCGGGTGCAGCGCGGTGACCCGGCCGCTCGCCAGATCCTCGTGCGCGAGCAGCCGGCCGAGCATGTACGCGAGGTCACCGGCCCCGCCCGCGGTCGGGTTGTCGCCGGAGTCGCTGATCAGGAAGGGGCGCGCGGGGGACGCGACGGCGCGGCGGACGCAGCCGTCGGCGTCGTCGGTCGGGCCGACGAAGACGAAGTCGCGGCGTACGTCCCAGTACCGCTGCGCCAGCGAACGGGCCTGGTCGACGGCCAGGTCCGGGTCGTCGCCCGTGACCACGACAGCCGCCCGGCAGCGGGGCTCGTCGGCCCACGCGTACCCGACCCAGACCGCCGCGTCGACGATGCCGTCCAGCGCCTCGACGGCGGCGAGCCGCCGGTACAGGGACTTCGCCGGCTCGAGGCGGGTGCTGGTCTTCTCGCCGGGGAGCAGGACCGGCACCTGTACCCACGCGCGGTGCGGGCGGCCGAGCCCCCGCGACAAGCGCTCGACGAGCTTGCGCGCCGCCCGCTCGCGGGTCTCCCAGGCGTCCTCGTGCGGCGCCAGGCGGTGCGCGGTGAGCAGGTCGAGCGGCTCGGCGAAGGCGCGTGAGACGTTGCCGTGCAGGTCCATGGCGGCGGAGATCAGTGCGTCGGGGCCGAGGGCGTCCCGTACGGCCGCGGTCAGGTCCGCTTCCGCGTCGTCCAGGCCGACGACGCTCATCGCGCCGTGGATGTCGTAGACGAGGCCGTCCAGCGGCTCCTCTTCCCTGATCCGGTCCGTGAGTTCCGTCTTGATGCGCTCGTACGTGGCGCGCTCGACCGGGCCGCCGGGGAGCGCCACGGCGTGCACGAGCGGGACCCACTCGACGAGGTCGGCGAGATCGCTCTCGGGGTCCGTCCAGGTGTAGCGGTCCAGCAGTTCGCCGTCGCGGGTGACGCGGAAGTCCTCGTACGCCGAGCGGTGCGGGCAGAACTGGCTGGACTCGATGGACATTCCGCCGATGCCGATCCTCAGCATGGTGACTCGCTCTCCGTTCACTCCGGTTGCGGTTCGCCCTCAATCGCCGGGCAGGCTGGAAAACGTCGACAGCTCCCGCAGCGCCGCATGCCCCGCGCCCAGCAGCCCCGCGTCCGGGCCGCAGGCCGATGCCACGATCGTCAGATCGCTCGTGGCCATCGGCAGGCAGTGCTCGTACAGGACGCCTCGTACGGCTGCGACCAGCGGTTCCGCGCCCGACAGTGCGCCGCCGAGTACCACCGCCTCGGGGTTGAAGAAGTTGACGACGACGGAGAGCACCGCGCCGATATGGCGTCCGGCCTGCCGGACCAGCGTCGTGGCGTGCGGCTCGCCGTGCTCGACCAGGCGCAGGATGTCGGTGGTGGAGTCCGCCTCGATGCCCTCGGCGCGCAGCGCGGCGGCGATCGCGGCGCCGCTCGCGACCGTCTCCAGGCAGCCGATGTTCCCGCAGGAGCAGGGGCGTTCGGCCGCGGCGTCCACCCGTACGTGGCTGATGTCCCCGGCCGACCCGCGGGCGCCGCGGTAGAGCCGGCCGTGGCTGATGACGCCCGAGCCGATGCCGCGGCCCGCCTTGACGACCACGAGGTGCCGCAGGGCGGCGTGTGACGCGCGGTGTTCGCCGAGGGCCAGGACGTTGGCGTCGTTGTCGACCAGTACGGGCAGGCCGAGGCGTTCGGCGAGGCGGTCGCGGAGCTCGTACAGATGCCAGCCGGGCATCCGGGAGGGGGCGATGACCTGGCCGGACGCCGGATCGACGGGGCCGGGGAAGCCGATGCCCACGCCGCGTACCGTACGGCCCGCCGCGCGCTGCCGCTCGGCGAGGGACGCCAGCCGCTCGGCGAGCAGCTCGACGGCGGGCCCGGGCCCTGCCGTCAGGTCGTGCGCCCGCTCCTCGACGTCGAAGGCCGCGCCGGTCAGGGCCACGGCGCCGGTACGGATGTGCCGGCTGCCCAGGTCGGCGGCGAGCGCGACGGCGCCGCTGTCCGGGACGCGCAGCAGCCGCGGACGCCGTCCGCCGCGTGAGGCGCCCTCGCCGTCCTCGGTCAGCAGCCCGGCGTCGACCAGCTCCTGGACGCGCGCCGAGACGGTCGAGGCGGCGAGCCCCAGCTCCCGTACGAGGTCGGCGCGGGAGGCGGCGGAGCCGTTCGCGACGAGTTCGAGGACGTGCGCGGCGGATCCGGGCTGCTCCTCGGCGGCGGTCATGGTGACGCCCTTCGACTCGGGTTTCGGCCCCTACTTCCTTTGGTGATCGAAGGAAGTAGGGCTACTAATTCCGGGCCAGTAGACATTAGTTGGTGCGGTTGCGCCAGAGTCTTGACTTCTTTTCGCGGCCGTCCGTACTTTTCTCGTCATCTTCGGCCGGTCGACCACAGCGGAGGCAGCATGGGACCGCGCTCCACCCGAATACGCGGCCCACTAGGGGCCGTTGGCGTGGTCCTGATCGCTCTTACGCTGCTCGCCGGGTGCGCGCCGAAGGCGGACAAGGTCACGGACGTCGGTGCCACGGGCGGTACGAGAGTCGAGGGCGGTACGGCCGTCATGGCCCTGCCGCCCGCCTCCACCCCCAACTGGATCTTCCCGATCGCCGCGCCCGGCTATCTCGCTTCGTACAACAGCGCCATCCAGAACCTGCTGTTCCCGCCGCTCTACACGCCCGAGCCCAAGGGCGAGGAGCTCAGCATGGACAGCCCGCGCAACCTCGCCGAGCAGCCGCGGTTCAGCGACAGCAACCGGACCGTGACCGTCCGGCTCAAGCCCGGATACGCGTGGTCCGACGGGAAGCCCGTCACCGCCCGCGACGTCGCCTTCTGGTTCGACCTGATCAAGCACAACAAGAAGGAGTGGGCCGGGTATTCGCCGGGGCTGCTGCCCGACGACGTGCGGCGTTTTGACGTCGTCGACGACCGGACCTTCCGGCTGCGGCTGACGCGTGCGTACAACCCCGCCTGGTTCACCGCCAACGAGCTGCAGAGCTTCACGCCGCTGCCGGAACACGCCTGGAATCCCAAGGGCGAGGGGTCGAAGAGGGTGTTCGCGCGCCTCATACGGCACGCCAAGCAGCTGTCGCGGTTCGCCACCGACCCGCTCTGGAAGACCGTCGCAGGGCCCTGGACGATCGAGAAGTGGAACACCTCGGGCCAGGTCACTCTCGTACCGAACAAGAAGTACCGCGGCCCTGACAAACCCCATCTCGACCGCGTCGTCCTCAAGCCCTTCACCACCGCGGAATCCGAGTTCAACGTGCTGCGGGCGGGCGGCGTGGACTACGGCTACATCCCGCCGTCGGTCATGGAGCGGTCCGCGAAATTCCGGGAGCTGGGGTACCGCATCGACCCGTGGGAAGGCTGGGCGATCACCTACCTCGTCCTGAACTTCAACCATCCCGAGGCCGGCCCCCTGCTGCGCCAGACCTACCTCCGCCAGGCCCTGCAGCAGCTCATCGACCAGAAGTCGATCTCACGGGTGATCTGGCACGGCAGCGCGGACCCCACGCTCGGCCCGGTCCCCGCGAGCCTGATGGACCGCGATCCGTACCCCTACGACCCGAAGAAGGCCGAGCGGCTGCTCGCCCGGCACGGATGGGCGCGCCAGGGCCGCGACGGCGGCACGCTGCGGTGCGTACGCCCCGGCACCGGGCCGGGGGAGTGCGGCAAGGGCATCGCACGCGGCCGGCAGCTCCGGCTCGAACTGCTCACCCAGTCCGGCTCCACCGAGACCGCCAACACCATGCAGGAGATCAAGTCCTCCTTCGGCAAGGCGGGCGTCACGCTCGACATCCGGCAGCAGACGCTCAACACCGTGCTCGGCACGACCATCCCCTGCAAGAAGAGCGAACCCGTCTGCTCGGCCTGGCAGATCGGCTTCTTCGGCACCCAGGGCAGCTGGTACTTCCCCGTCGACCCCAGCGGCGAGCAGCTCTTCGCGACCGGCGCGCCCTCCAACATGGGCAACTGGTCGGACCCCGAGACGGACCGGCTGATCAAGGACACCGAGTTCTCCGACGACCCCGGCGCGATCCGGGACTACGCCCGCAAGGTCGCGGCCAAGCTCCCCGTCCTGTGGACCCCCAACCCCGCCTACCAGGTCTCCGTCATCCGCAACGACCTGCGAGGCATCGACCAGAACCCGACCCTCAGCCTCGCACCGCAGGACTGGTACTTCGTGAAGAAGGGGAAGGGCGCATGACCCGCTTCCTGCTCAAGCGCCTCGCCCAGGCGGCGATCGTCCTGCTCCTCGTCTCCGTCATCGTCTTCGTCCTGCTGCACATGCTGCCCGGCGGCCCGGCCCGCGCCATCCTCGGCGTCCAGGCCACCCCGCAGGCCGTGGCGCACTTCAACCACCAGCAGGGGTACGACCGTTCGCTGCCCGAGCAGTACGTCCTGTACCTCGGGCGGCTGTTCGCCGGCGACCTCGGCGAGTCCTACAAGCTCAACCAGTCCGTCGCCTCGCTGCTGGGGGAGCGGCTGCCCCGTACCGCACTGCTCGCGGGTCTGGCCGTCGCGCTCGCTGCCGTCCTCGCCGTACCGCTGGGCATCCTGCAGGCCGTACGCCGCGGCAAGGCCGCCGACCACGTCCTGACCGGCGCGGCCTTCCTCGCCTACGCCACCCCCGTCTTCTTCCTCGGCCTGGTCCTGATCCTCCTCTTCAGCCAGCAGTTCCCCGTCTTCCCCGCGCAGGCCCCGCAGGCCGACACCCTCAGCGGCATCCTCGGCGAGCCACGCGCCCTCGTGCTGCCCGTCGTGACCACGGCACTCGGCATCGTCGCCGCGTTCAGCCGCTACATGCGCTCGGCCGTGCTGGACAACCTGAGCGAGGAGTACGTACGGACCGCGCGCGCCAAGGGCCAGTCCGGCGCCCGCATCATGGCCCGGCACGTGCTGCGCAACGCCCTCATCCCGCTCGCGACGCTCCTCGGGCTCTACCTCCCGACGCTCTTCAGCGGCACTCTCGTCGTCGAGTCGATGTTCAACTACCCCGGCATGGGGCTGCTGTTCTGGAACGCGGCCCAGGGCAGCGACTTCCCCGTCCTGCTCGGCGTCACCCTCGTCGTCGGCTGCGCGACCGTGCTCGGCTCGCTGCTCACCGACATCGCGTATGCCCTGCTCGACCCGCGCATCAGGAGCGTCGCATGACCGCCGCCGAACTCCCCGTACCCGGCGGGCCCGGCCCGGCCGCCGCCACGCCCGGACTCGCCCGCCGCACCGTCGCCGGCTTCGCCCGCAACAGGCTCGCGCTCGCCGGGCTGCTCGTCCTCGCCGCGCTGTGCGCGCTCTGCTTCCTCGGCCCGCTGCTCCACCCCACCGACCAGATCCACACCGACCTCTCACAGGCCAGCCTGCCGCCCGGCACCGAGGGGCACCCGCGCTCGGCACCACCGACCTGGGGTACGACATGCTCGGCCGGCTGATGTACGGCGGCCGGACCTCCCTCGAGGTCGGCCTCGCCGCCGGGCTGCTCGCCACCCTCTTCGGGACGCTGTACGGGGCGGTCGCGGGGTACTTCGGCGGCTGGCTCGACGCCGCCATGATGCGGATCACCGACGCCGCGCTCGCCATCCCCGCGCTCTTCCTGCTGGTCGTGGTCGCCGCCATCGTCACGCCCAGCAAGCCCGTCCTCATCCTGATCATCGCGTCCGTCGCCTGGCTCTCCCCGGCCCGGCTCATCCGCGGCGAGGCGCTGGCCCTGCGCAGCCGGGACTACGTCCACGCCATGCGCCTGATGGGCGGCGGTGGCGGCCGCGCGGTCTTCCGGCACATCGTCCCCAACGCCCTCGGCACCGTCGTCGTCAACGCCACCTTCCAGATCGCCGACGCCATCCTCTACGTCGCGTACCTGTCCTTCCTCGGGCTGTCGATCCCGCCGCCCGCCGCCGACTGGGGCTCGATGCTCTCCGCCGGCATCACCTACACCCAGGTCGGCCACTGGTGGCTGATCTTCCCGCCGGGCCTCGCCATCGTCCTCGTCGTCGCCGCGTTCAACTTCCTCGGCGACGGCCTGCGGGACGCCTTCGACGTGCGACTCCAGAAGAACTGAGGGACCGTCATGACAGCTCCCCTGCTCAGCATCGAGGACCTCAGCGTCGAGATCACCGGTCGCGGCCGCACCGTACAGGCCCTGGAACGGGTCAGCCTCGACCTCGCCCCCGGCGAGGCGCTCGGCATCGCCGGCGAATCCGGCTGCGGCAAGACCATCACCGCGCTGTCCGTACTCGGACTGCTCCCCGGCGGCGGGCGGATCACCGGCGGACGCATCCGCTTCGACGGCACGGACCTGGCCGCCGCGTCCGAACGCACGCTGCGCGACATCCGCGGCCACACCCTCGGCATGGTCTTCCAGGACCCGCTCACCTCCCTCAACCCCACCATGACCATCGGCGCCCAGGTCGCCGAGCCGCTCCTGCTGCACACCGGCGCGAGCCGCGCCGAGGCGCGGGAGCGGGCCGAGGAGATGCTCGGACTGGTCGGCATGCCGAGCCCCGCCGAGCGGATGAAGAACTATCCGCACCAGCTCAGCGGCGGCATGCGGCAGCGCGTCGCGATCGCCATGGCGCTGATCTGCGAGCCCCGGCTGCTGATCGCCGACGAGCCCACCACCGCGCTCGACGTCACCACCCAGCACCAGATCCTGGAACTCATCGACGAGCTGCGCGCCCGCCTCGGCATGGCGCTGATCCTGGTCACCCACGACCTCGGCGTGCTCGCCCGGCGTGTGGACCGGGTCGCCGTGATGTACGGCGGCAAGGTCGCCGAACGCGCCCCCGTCCACGACCTGTTCGCCACGCCCCGGCACCGCTACACCCAGGCCCTCTTCGCAGCACTCCCGGAACGGGCCGCGGGCCCCGTGCAGCCGCTCGCCACCATCCCGGGGCTGCCGCCCGCCCTGGACACTCCCATCACCGGCTGCCGCTTCGCCCCGCGCTGCGGCTTCGCCACGGACGAGTGCCGGACGCGCGAACCGCGACTCGACGGGGGCGGCGGCGCGGCCCCCGGCCACGTCTTCGCGTGCTTCCACCCCGTCGAGCCCGCCCCGGACGGCGGCGCCAGGGCCGAGGTCATTCCGCTGCCGTTGCCCCGGGACGCGGCGCGCGAGGACGACGGGGTGCTGCTCAGCCTCACCGACGTCGTCAAGGACTACCCGCTGCGCGCCGGGCCCTTCGCGCGGCGCCGCGGCAGGGCCGCGTCGCAGGTCAGCGCGGTGGCCGGGATCTCGCTGACCGTACGGCGCGGTGAGACGTACGGGATCGTGGGGGAGTCCGGCTGCGGCAAGTCCACCCTCGGCCGGCTCGTCGTCGGCCTGGAGGCGCCCACCTCCGGCACCATCCGCTTCGCCGGGCGCGACGTCGCGACGCTGAGCGGCCGGGAGCTGCGCGCCCACCGCCGCGACGTCCAGCTGATGTTCCAGGACTCCTACGCCTCGATGGACCCGCGGATGCGCGTCGGCGCCATCCTGCGCGAACCGCTCGCCATCCAGGGCATCGGCGACCGCGCCGGGCAGCGGGCCAGGGTCGGGCGGCTGCTGGACGACGTGGGGCTGCCGCGCGCGGCCGCCGACCGCTATCCGCATGAATTCTCCGGCGGCCAGCGGCAGCGCCTGGGCCTCGCACGGGCGCTCGCGCTGGACCCGTCCCTCGTCGTCGCCGACGAGCCGGTCTCCGCGCTGGACGTCTCCGTACAGGCCCAGATCCTCAACCTCATGCGCGACCTGCAGCGCGAGAAGGGCATCGGCTACCTCTTCATCTCCCACGACCTGGCCGTCGTGCGGCACCTCGCCGACACGGTCGGCGTGATGTACCTCGGCAAACTCGTGGAGACCGGGCCCGCCGAGGCCGTACTCGGCCGGCCGCTGCACCCGTACACCCGCGGTCTCCTCGACACGGTCAACGTCCCCGACCCGCGGGCCGTGCCCGCGGCCGCGCCGCTGGGCGGCGAGACGCCCTCGGCCGCCGAGCCGCCCTCCGGCTGCCGCTTCCGCACCCGCTGCCCCGCCGCGCGGGAGCTCTGTGCGACGGCCGAGCCGCCGCCCGCCGAGCCTGCGACGCCCGGACACCGTGTGGCCTGCCACTTTCCGCTCGCAGGCGTAGCCTCGGGAGTGCCGGTGCGCTGAGCGCCCGAACACGGGACCGGTCCCGCGGTCCGTACGTCCGGCGGTTTCGGAGCGCGGGCTCCGGGGTGTCGTCCACGTGTGTCCCCGGCCCACGGATGACACTGTGGGGCGAATGGACCAGGCCGGGCCCGGGCCCCGTGCGCCGCGGAGCGGGAGGCCGGTGCGGGGCAGCCCGGCCGGAGCGAAAGGAGTGACGTCCAGCATGGCGTCGACCGAACCTGTGCCAGGAGTTCCGTGCTGGGTCAGCCTGAGCGCGCGCGACCTGAAGGGGGCCGAGGAGTTCTACGGCGCGGTACTGGGCTGGACCTTCCGGCCCGGGGCGCTCGGCGAGGAGTTCTCCGTCGCCTTCATGGACGGCAACCCGGTCGCGGGCCTGGGCGAGCTCGCGGGCGCCCTGCACGTCGCCGTCGCCTGGACCCCTTACTTCGCCGTCGCGGACGCGAACGACTGCGCCGCCCGGATCCGGGAGCGCGGCGGCACGGTCGCCGTCGGCCCCCGGTCCTTCGGGCCCGGCCGCGCCGCGATCTCCGCCGACCGGGACGGTGCCACCTTCGGGATCTGGGAGGGGCGCGTCCCCGCCGGCTGGTCGGTCGGCCAGGGCAGCGCGCCGGCCTGGCTGGAGCTGCGGACGCGGGACGCGTTCGACGCCGCCATCTTCTACGCCGAGGTCCTGCAGTGGGCGGCCGAGGAGGGCAAGGGCTGCGACGTGGCGTACGAGGAGGAACGGGTGATCGTTCGCGAAAGCGATCACACGGTGGCCGAGCTGCGTGGGGGAGCGATCGAGTCGGCGCCCGACCCGCACGTCCGGCCCCGCTGGCACGTGCACTTCTGCGTACCGGACGTGAAGGCGGCCGCCGAGGCCGCGGTCGCGACCGGGGGCGCGGTCGTCTCCCCGCCCGTGGAGACCGAGGGCGGCGGCCACCGCTCCACCCTCCGCGACCGGGAGGGCGGCCTCTTCACGGTCACGGAAGGCATCTGAGGCACGCGCAGGGGCCCCGCGCCGCTACGGGTGCGTCTCCTCCACCAGTACCCGGACCGTGCCGAGCGTGGTGTCCCTGGCGTCCGGCAGGTTCATGCCCGCCTCGATGCCGGTCCGCAGGTAGTGCAGTACGGGCTCGGTGAGCCGTTCGCCGGGCAGCGCCGCGGGGATGCCGGGCGGGTACGGCGTCAGCATCTCCGCCGCGATCCGCCCGGCCGCCCTGGCCACCGGCACGTCCTCGGTCGCCCCGAAGAACCCGTCGCGCGGCAGACACGCCTGCTCCAGCCGCAGCGTGGCCGGCGGCGGGATCTCGGTCTCCGGTGCCGGGCGCAGCTCCGGCGCGGCCCGGCTGAGGTCGTGCAGCGCGGCGAGCAGCCGGTCGGCGGTGGAGCGGTCGTCGGCGTGCGTGATCTGTGTGCTGATCCGGCGGTGGTCGGAAAGGTGGGCGTCGATGCCGCGGTGCGCGCGCAGCCAGTCGGCGCAGCGGTACCCCGTCGTGCCCAGCGCGCTGACGTCGATCACCACCGGCAGCGGGTCGAAGTCGTGCCCGAGTCCGGGCCCGCAGAAGTCGGCGCGGTCGTTGACGTGCAGCCCGTCGATCTTCTCGATCCCGGTCCGCACCTCGGCGGCCAGGTCCAGCGCGTGGCCGAGCAGCTCCTCGCCGTGCAGCATCATCTGCCGCCGCCAGCCGTCCATCCCCGCGTACAGCAGTACCGAAGGACTGGTTGTGCCGAGCAGGTCGGCGCGGGACTTCAGCAGCGCCGGGTCGATCAGGTCGCCGCCCAGGTGGAACACCGACCCCTGCTCCAGGCCGCTGCCCATCTTGTGGATGCTGGTCACGCAGACGTCGGCGCCCGCGTCCATCGCCCAGGACGGCAGGTCGGGGTGGAAGGGCAGATGCGCACCCCATGCCTCGTCCACGATCAGCGGCCGGCCGCGGCGGTGGCAGACCTCGGCGATGGCCGCGATGTCGGCGCAGCTGCCGTACGGCGTGGGGCTGGTGACCAGTGCGCCGCGGGCGTCCGGGCAGGCGTCGAAGGCGGCTTCGTACGCCTCGGCCGAGGGCGCGTGCGCGAGATGCCGCTCGGCGTCCCACTGGGGTTCCACCCAGACCGGGTTGACGCCCGAGAGGATGAGCCCGGACACCACGGACTTGTGCGCGTCCCGGCCGATCAGCAGCTTCTCGTGCGGCCCCGCGACGGCCAGCATCGCCGCCTTGACGGACAGCGAACTGCCGCAGGTCGAGAAGAAGGTGTGCGAGGCGTGCACGGCGTCGGCCATCAAGTTTTCGGCGCGCTCCAGCACCCGGCCCGAGGTCCGCCGGTCGTCCAGGCCCCCGCTGGCCAGCACGTCACCGTGGAAGACGGCGTCGCCCAGCACCTCGCGGACCCGGGGATCGGCGCCGCGGGCCTGCTTGTGTCCGGGCGGCGTGAAGGAGAGCCGCCCGAGCTCGCGGTAGTCGGCGAGCGCTTCGAGTACCGGGGCCTGCGTGTGATCGTGTGCCATGTAGCCACGGCTTCCCGGGGACGGGTGGCATCAATCCGGGCATATGCCCTGAGTGTGGCGAGCCGCATCCTGAACGTGCCGGACGGAAGCCCGGCGGGCGGCGGAGCGACGCATACTGGCTGCATGGGAAGCGAGCTGTCGGACACACCAGGAGCCCAGCAGGGCGACGGGTACGCACCCGCGGAGCGAGGCGATGAACGGGACCGCCTCTCGGACGAGCGCGACCGCCACGCCGATGACCGGGACCGTGTCGCGGACAAGCGCGAACGCGTGGCCGATGAACGGGAACGCCTCGCCGACGACCGGGAGAGCGCCGCGGACGACCGGGAGGTACGCCTCCACGAGCTGGAACGCCGGCTGGACCACCACGCACAGCGGATGGGGATGGTGTCGGTCGCCAAGCGGGAGCGGTCGTACGAGGCGGTCGAGCGGTCCCGCGCCCGGCTCGACGCGCACGCCGCGGACATCGACCGGAGCCACGCCGCGCTGTGCCGCGCGGACGCCAGTGACGACCGGGAGCAGAAAGCCATCGACCGTGAGCTCAGGGCTTCGGAGCGGCAGGCGGCAGCGGACCGTACCCAACAGTCACCGGGGGCAGATCCTGACGACGTGGTGGCCCGGCTGCGCGCGCGGTTCCTCGCGACCGCGGTCGCGCTGGCCGACGCCGAGGACGAGGCCGCCCGTCGCTACGAACGCCTCGCGGCCACGTACCCGGATGCCGCGGACGACCACCGGCGCCGGGCCGAACAGGCCCGCGAGGCGGCACGCTGCGCACGCGACGCCGTAGAGCGGCTCGGCGGCGAGGAGTGACCGTCGCGGCACGGACTCTCAGGTCCGGCTCCACGACCCCAGGACCATCAGCGTCTTTGTGCCCGTGACCCGGCCCGCGCTGCGCAGCCCGTCGATGACCTGCTGCAGATGGGCGATGTCGCGCACCCGGACCTGGATGAGGGCGTCCGGGTCGCCGGCGATGGTGAAGACGGCCTGTACTTCGGGGACGTTGTAGGCCGAGCGCACGATCTCGTTGACCCGCGTCGTGCCCGCGTACCGCAGCTCCACGAAGGCTTCGATGCCCCAGCCGAGCTTGCTCTGGTCGATCTGCGCGGCGAAGCCGGTGATCACCCCGATGTCCCTCAGCCGGTCCACGCGCCGCTTGACCGCGGCGACCGAAAGACCCACCTCGACGGACATCTCGGAGAAGGTCCGGCGGCCGTCCTCGCGCAGCAGCCGCAGCAGGCGGTGATCGATGTCGTCGACCTCAGTCATGCAAAGGAATGTATGCCGGAGCCGTTGATTCGTAAATAGTTTGCGGCTTGGCGGCGAGTTTCCTTTCGAGTCTTGTGTCTTCCTCTCCCTGTTGCTGTGCTGTGGCCGTTCGTCACCACCTCATTTCCGGTCCCATCACGGTCCCTTCACAACGATGTCGAGGAGGCTTGCGTGAGCACCACACCCGCTGCGGTGTCGCTCGACGACAAGTACACGGCCACCGACGGCCGCGCGCTGATCTCGGGCGTTCAGGCCCTGGTACGGCTGACGCTGGAACAGCGCCGGCTGGACGAGGCCCGCGGCCTCGACACCCGGGCCTTCGTCAGCGGATACCAGGGATCGCCGCTGGGCGGCGTCGACCTGGAGATGGGGCGCGCGGCCCGCTTCCTGGACGAGGCGGGCGTGGTCTTCCAGGCGGGCGTCAACGAGGAGCTGGCCGCCACGGCGGTGGCCGGCACCCAGATGCTCGGCCAGGTGCCCGGGCGTCGGCACGACGGCGTGACCGGCTACTGGTACGGCAAGAACCCCGGCCTGGACCGCGCGGCCGACGCCATCCGGCACGCCACCCTCGCCGGCACCGCGCCGCTCGGCGGGGCGGTCGCCTGGATCGGCGACGACCCGGGCAGCAAGTCCTCCACGGTGCCCAGCACCTGCGAGCGGATGTGCCAGAGCCTGGCGATGCCCGTCCTCGCGCCCGGGTCCGTCGCGGAGATCATCGAATTCGGGCTGCACGCCGTCGCGCTGTCCCGCGCCACCGGCCTGTGGACCGCCCTGAAGATCGTCGCGGACATCGCCGACGCCTCGGCGACCGTCGACTTCGACGCGGTGCGCCACGGCATCCCCGAGCCGGACCGCGCCGCGCGCCCCACGGCTCCCGCCCTCGTGGGCCCCGCCGCGCTCGACGCGGAGCACGACATGCTCACCCGCCGCCTCGACCTGGCCCGCGCGTACGCCCGTACGGCAGGGCTCAACAAGGTGACCTTCAGCGCCCGCCGCGCCACCCTCGGCGTGCTCGCCTCCGGCACCTCCTACGCCGTCGTGCAGCGCGCCCTGGACGACCTGGGCCTGGACGAGGCGGCCATGGAGGCGCTGGGCCTCCGGCTCATCCGGATGGGCATGCCGTTCCCCGTCGCGGACGAGGACCTGGTGGCCATGACCGGCGACCTGGAGCAGGTCCTCGTGGTGGAGGACAAGGTGCCCTTCCTCGAAGGGCTGCTCAAGGAGGCGCTGTACCGGACGGCGGACGCGCCCGTCGTCGTCGGGCGCCGGGAGGAGGACGGCCGGCCGCTGCTCACCGCGCGCGGCACGCTGGGTGCCGAGGACGTGGCCCGGGCACTGGCCCGCCGTATCGGCGCCGACCGGCTGCCCGACGCGGCACAGGCCCACCTGGACGCGCTCACCCCGGCCCGCCCCGCGCGCATCACCCTGCCCACCGTCGCGGCCCGCACCCCGTACTTCTGCTCCGGCTGCCCGCACAACACCTCCACCCGCACCGACGACGGCACACTGGTCGGCGTCGGCATCGGCTGCCACGCGATGATCGCGCTGGACGGCGCCGGGCGCGGCACGCAGATCGGCCTGACCCAGATGGGCGGCGAGGGCGCCCAGTGGATCGGCATCGCGCCCTTCACCGACGACGCGCACTTCGTGCAGAACCTCGGTGACGGCACGTTCCACCACTCCGGCTCGCTCGCCGTCCGCGCCGCCGTCGCCGCCGGCGTCACCATGACGTACAAGCTGCTCTACAACGACGCCGTCGCCATGACGGGCGGTCAGCGCGCCGAAGGCCGCCTGGACATCCCCGCCGTCATCCGGCTGCTCGCCATCGAAGGCGTGCGCAAGGTCGTCGTCACCACGGCGGAGCCCGAGAGCTACCGCGGCGTACGGCTGGACCCGATCGCGACCGTCCGCCACCGCGATGAACTCCCCGATGCGGAGCGGGAGTTGGCCGCCACCGAAGGCGTGACGGTCCTGCTGCACGACGACCGCTGCGCCGCCGAGGAGCGGCGGCTGCGCAAGCGCGGCCAGCTGCCCACCCCGGTGGAGAAGGTCGTCATCAACGAGCGGGTCTGCGAAGGATGCGGGGACTGCGGCGACAAGTCGACATGTCTGTCCGTCCAGCCCGTCGAGACCGAGTTCGGCCGCAAGACCCGCATCCACCAGGCGTCCTGCAACACCGACCTCAGCTGCCTCAAGGGCGACTGCCCGTCCTTCCTGCTCGTCGAGCCCGGCCGGAAGCAGCCCCGGAAGATCCCGGCCCTGCCGGTGGAACTGAGCGAACCGGCCCGCCGGTTCGGCCCCGCCGGCACCCTGCTGCGGATGCCCGGCGTCGGCGGCACCGGCGTGGTCACCGTCTCCCAGATCCTGCAGATGGCGGCCCGGCTGGACGGCCTGTACGCGGCCGGGCTGGAGCAGACCGGGCTCGCGCAGAAGGGCGGCCCCGTCCTCAGCGACCTGCGGATCGCCAAGACGCCGGTGACCGGCTCGCTGCGCGCCTCGCGCGGCACCGCCGACGTCCTGGTCGGCTTCGACCTGCTCGGCGCCGCCTCCGACAGCAACATGGCGGTGGCGCGCCCCGGCCACACCGTCGCCGTCGTCAACACCGCCGTCGTACCGACCGCCGCCATGGTCACCGGCCGCGTCGTCCTGCCCGGCTCGCCCGACGACGCCCTCGAACGCATCGAGTCGGTCACCCGCCGCGAGGACAACCTCTACCTCGACGCGCAGGGCCTCTCCGAAGCCCTCTTCGCCGACCACATGCCCGCCAACATGGTGCTCATCGGCGCCGCCTACCAGCACGGCTGCCTCCCGCTGACCGCCGAGGCCGTCGAGGACGCCATCCGCCTCAACGGCGCCGCCGTCGAGAAGAACCTCGCCGCCTTCCGCTGGGGCCGCGCCGCGGTGCTCGACCGCGCCGCCGTCACGGCCGCGCTCGCCGCCCCCGCACGCCCGGTCGTCGAGATCACCCCGGCCGCCGCGGCACTCGCCGTCGAGCGCACCACCGACGAGGAGCTGCGCGAGACCGTCGCCACCCGCGCCGCCGACCTCATCGACTACCAGAACGAGCAGTACGCCCGCCGGTACGCCGACGACGTCGCCCGCGTCGCGGCCCTCGCCCAGGAGCGCGGCGGCGCCGAAGCCGGTACCTCCATCGCCCTCGCCTACGCCCGCGGCCTGCACAAGCTCATGGCGTACAAGGACGAGTACGAGGTCGCCCGGCTGCACCTGGACGCCACCGAACAGGCCAAGCTGCGCGATGAGTTCGGCGCCGGATCGACGGTCTCCGTCCTCCTCCACCCGCCCGTCCTGCGCGCCCTCGGCATGAAGCGCAAGATCAGGCTGCGCCGCACCGCGCCGGCCGCCTTCCGGGCCCTGCGCGCCGGCCGCGTGCTGCGCGGCACCTCCCTGGACCTCTTCGGATACGCCGAGGTCCGCCGCGTGGAGCGGGCCCTGATCGGCGAGTACCGCCAGTTGGTGCGCGACGCGCTCGGCCACCTCACGCCGGAGAACACCGACGCCGTGCGGGCCGTCGCGGAGCTGCCGGACCTCGTACGTGGGTACGAGGACATCAAGCTCGCGCGCGTCGCGGACTTCCGCGAGCAGGCCCGCGCCGCGCTCGCGGCGCTCGGCACCACCCCCGCCCGCTCCGCAGCGGGCACGCACACGGAGGCACGATGACCGTCGACCGGCTGCTGCCCACCCAGGAGGCCGAGGACCTGCTCGACCTCACCCGCGACATCGCCGACAAGGAGCTCGCGCCCCGCGTCGACGAGCACGAGCGCGAAGAGCGCTACCCGGAGGGCCTCTTCGCCACCCTGGGCGCGGCCGGGCTGCTCGGCCTGCCCTACCCGGAGGAGTACGACGGCGGGGGCCAGCCGTACGAGGTGTACCTCCAGGTCATCGAGGAACTGGCGGCCCGCTGGGCGGCCGTCGCGGTGGCCACCAGCGTGCACACCATGTCTGCGTACGCGCTGATGACCTACGGCACCGAGGAGCAGCGGCAACGCTGGGCGCCGGACATCCTCGGCGGCGGCCTGGTCGGCGGCTACAGCCTCTCCGAGCCGCAGGCGGGCTCCGATGCCGCCGCGCTGACCTGCAAGGCCGTGCGGGAGCCGGACGGTTACCGGATCACCGGCAGCAAGGCGTGGATCACCCACGGCGGCAAGGCCGACTTCTACACCCTCTTCGCCCGCACCGCCGCCGGCAGCCGCGGCATCTCCTGCTTCCTCGCGCCCGGCGCCACCGAAGGGCTGACCTTCGGACGGCCCGAGGAGAAGATGGGCCTGCACGCGATCCCGACCACCGCGGCGCACTGGGACGGCGCGCTCATCGAGGCGGACCGGCTGATCGGCAGCGAGGGCCAGGGCCTGCAGATCGCCCTGTCCGCGCTGGACTCCGGGCGGCTGGGCATCGCCGCCTGCGCCACCGGCGTCGCACAGGCGGCCCTGGACGCGGCCGTCACGTACGCCAACGAGCGCACCGCCTTCGGCCGGAAGATCATCGACCACCAGGGCCTCGGCTTCGTCCTCGCCGACATGGCCGCCGCCGTCGACTCGGCACGCGCCACCTACCTCGACGCGGCCCGCCGCCGCGACGCGGGCCGCCCCTACAGCCGCCAGGCCAGCGTCGCCAAGCTCATCGCGACCGACGCCGCGATGAAGGTCACCACGGACGCGGTGCAGGTCTACGGCGGATACGGTTACACGCGGGACTTCCCGGTCGAGCGCTACATGCGCGAGGCCAAGATCATGCAGATCTTCGAAGGGACGAACCAGATCCAGCGGCTGGTGATCAGCAGACAGCTGTCCCGGCCGTGAGCCGATCCGCAGAAAAACGGGGAGAGTGACGATGTACGCGAGGTCACTGGGGGACGACGGCGCCGAACTGCGCCCGCTCGAGCCGTGGCAGGCCGGGGAGTTCCTCGCCCACATCGAGCGGGGGCGGGAGTTCATCGGGCAGTACGTCGGCCTGCCGGACGCCGTCACGGACCTGGAGTCGAGCCGCGCGTACCTCCGCTCGTACGCGGAGAAGGCCGCGGCCGACACCGGGCGCATCTACGGCATCTGGACGGACGGCAAGCTGGTCGGCGGGGTCCTCTTCCGGACGATGGACCTCGCGAGCGGCACCGCCGAGGCGGGCTGCTGGCTGGAGCCGTCGGCGGCGGGCAGGGGGCTGGTCACCCGGGCCGTGCGCGTGATCATCGACTGGGCCGTCAAGGAGCGCGGCATCCACCGCGTGGAGTGGCACGTCTCCTCGGCGAACGCGCCCAGCATCGCCGTGGCCCGGAGGCTCGGCATGACCAAGGACGGTGTCCTGCGCGAGAGCTATCCCTACCGGGGAAAGCGGCACGACATGGAGGTCTGGTCGGTCCTCGCACCGGAGTGGCGCGCGGGCAAGGAGAAGCCGCGCGAGGGGCGCTGATCACCGCCCCTCGGCCTGCGGATACCGTGCCGACATGGCAGACGTGTGCGAGGGAAGGCGGGCGGTCCGGCGTGCTGATCGATGAGCTGCGGCAGGAACTGCCGGACGGCCGGCTGGTCGAGGACCCGGAGGTCGCCGCCGGGTTCGTGCACGACGAGGCCGAGTGGGCGCCGCACGGGACGCCCCGCGTCGTCGTCCGGCCGCGCACGGCGGAGGAAGTACGCGCCGTGGTCCGCGCCTGCCTGCGGCACGGCGTCCCCCTCGTCACGCGCGGCGCCGGCACCGGCCTCTCCGGCGGCGCCAACGCCGTCGAGGGATGCGTGGTGCTGTCCACGGAGCACATGAACACGATCCACGAGATCGACCCCGTGGAGCGCCTCGCGGTCGTCGGCCCCGGCGTCGTCAACGACGACCTGCGCGCTGCCTGCGCCGAGCACGGCCTGTGGTACCCGCCGGACCCGGCCAGCGCCCCCTGGTCCACCATCGGCGGCAACGTCGCGACCAACGCGGGCGGCCTGTGCTGCGTCAAGTACGGCGTCACCCGGGACTACGTGCTCGGGCTGGAGGCCGTGACCGGCACCGGCGAGCTGGTCCGGCTGGGGCGGCGGACCGCCAAGGGCGTCGCCGGGTACGACCTCGCCGGGCTGCTCGTCGGCTCCGAAGGCACGCTCGGCGTGATCACCGAGATCACCGTACGGCTGCGGCCCCAGCGCGAACCCGAGCGCACGGTCGCCGGGTACTTCTCCTCCGTCGTGGACGCGGGCCGCGCCGTCGCCGCGGTCGGCGCCGCCGGGCTCACCCCCTCGGCGCTGGAGCTGATCGACCGGCACTGCCTGGCCGCCGTCGACAAGTGGAAGAACATGGGCCTGTCCGTGGACGCGGACGTGGTCCTGCTCGGCCGTACGGACGCGCCGGGCCCGGCCGGGGAGCAGGAGGCAGCCCGCATGCTGGCCTGCTTCGAGGAGGCGGGCGCCGCCTGGGCCGCGCAGTCCACCGACCAGGAGGAGGCCGACGCGCTCTTCGCCGCCCGGCGGCTCGCCTACCCGGCGCTGGAACGCCTCGGCCCGGTCCTCACCGAGGACGTCTGCGTCCCCAAGGCCGCCGTACCCGAAATGCTCGCCCGCATCGAGCGTGCCGCCGCCCGCCACGACACCCTCATCGCCAACATCGCGCACGCCGGCGACGGCAACCTCCACCCGCTGCTGATCACTCCGCCCGGCGACACCGCGGCGCGGGAGCGCGCCCAGGCCGCCTTCCACGAGATCATCGCGGACGCGATCGCCCTCGGCGGCACGGTCACCGGCGAACACGGCGTCGGCCTCCTCAAGCGCGACGGCCTGGCCCAGGAGCTGTCCGCGCCCGTCCTGGACATGCACCACGCGATCAAGACCGCACTGGACCCGCAGGGCATCCTCAACCCCGGCAAGGTCTTCCCGCAGCGCTGAGCCCCGCCGACCGACCCTGTACGAACCTGCTGCCCCCGTCCCCCCGCGCGCTCCGCTGATGCAAGAATGAGGCCGGTGAGGGGCGGGGTGGCCCAGGGGCTCGTGAAGGGGACGACGTGCAGGCCGGAGCGGATCTTTGAGAATCTTGCACACCTCCGACTGGCACCTCGGACGCTCGTTCCACCGCGTGAACATGCTCGGCCACCAGCGCGCCTTCCTCGACCACCTCATCGAGACCGTCCGGACGCACGAGGCCGACGCCGTGCTCGTCGCGGGTGACGTGTACGACCGGGCCGTCCCGCCGCTCGCCGCCGTCGAGCTGTTCGACGACGCGCTGCACCGCCTCGCCGACCTCGGCGTGCCCACCGTCATGATCTCCGGCAACCACGACTCGGCCCGCCGGCTCGGCGTCGGCGCCCGCCTCATGGCGAAGGCCGGCATCCACCTGCGCACCGACCCGGCCGGCTGCGGCACGCCCGTCGTGCTCACCGACGACCACGGTGACGTGGCCTTCTACGGCCTGCCGTACCTGGAGCCGGCCCTGGTCCGCGACACCCTCGGCGCCGAGAAGGCCCGCCACACCCAGGTACTGGGCGCGGCCATGGACCGGGTACGGACCGATCTCGCCGGCCGCCCCGCCGGCACCCGCTCCGTCGTCCTCGCGCACGCCTTCGTGACCGGCGGCGCGCCCAGCGACAGCGAGCGCGACATCACCATCGGCGGCGTCGCCTCCGTGCCGGCCGAGGTCTTCGACGGCGTGGATTACGCGGCCCTCGGCCATCTGCACGGCTGCCAGACGATCACCGAGCGGGTGCGGTACTCCGGCTCCCCGCTCGCGTACTCCTTCTCCGAGGCGCAGCACCGCAAGTCGATGTGGCTGATCGACCTGGGTGCGGACGGCGCCGTGGAGGCCGAGCGGCTGCCGTGCCCCGTGCCCCGCCCGCTCGCCCGCCTCCGCGGCCGCCTGGACGATCTGCTCGCCGACCCGGAGCTCGCCCGGCACGAGGAGTCCTGGATCGAGGCCACCCTCACCGACCCCGCGCGCCCGCACGAACCGATGGCCCGGCTCACCGAGCGCTTCCCGCACACCCTCGCGCTCGCCTTCGAGCCCGAAGCACGCGACGGCGAGCCCGACGTCTCCTACGCGCAGCGGCTGCGCGGCCGCAGCGACCAGGAGATCGCCGAGGACTTCGTGGCCCACGTACGTCCCGGCCGGGCCGCCGACGCGGCGGAACGCGCCCTGCTCGGCGCCGCGTTCGACGAGGTGCGGACCGACCAGGCGGCGAAGGAGTCGGCGTGAAGCTGCACCGGTTGACCCTCACCGCCTTCGGGCCGTTCGGCGCCGCCCAGACCGTCGACTTCGACCGGCTCTCCGGCGCCGGGCTCTTCCTGCTGCACGGCCCGACCGGCGCCGGCAAGACCTCCGTCCTGGACGCGGTCTGCTTCGCGCTGTACGGCTCCGTGCCCGGCGCCCGCCCCGGCGGCCAGTCCCTGCGCAGCGCCCTCGCGGCCCCCGGCACGTCCACCGAGGTCGTCCTCGACCTGACCGTCGCCGATCGCCGGCTGGAGATCACCCGGCGGCCCGAGCAGCCCCGCCTGAAGAAGCGCGGCACGGGCACGACGATGGAGAAGGCGTACAGCGCGCTGCGCGAGTACGACCCGGCGACGGGGGAGTGGCAGGCGCTCAGCCGGTCCCACCAGGAGATCGGCGAGGAGATCCAGCAGTTGCTCGGCATGAGCAAGGAGCAGTTCTGCCAGGTCGTGCTGTTGCCGCAGGGCGAGTTCGCGAAGTTCCTGCGGGCCGACGCCGAGGCCCGCGCCAAGCTGCTCGGCCGGCTCTTCGACACCCGCCGGTTCGCCGCCCTGGAGGAACGGCTCGCCGTGCTGCGGAAGGCGGCGGCCGACCGGGTCACCGCCGCCGACGACCGGCTGCTCGCGCTCGCCCACCGGATGGCACAGGCGGCGGGGGAGCCCCCGGACCTGCGCGATGCGTCGGTGCCGGCGCCGGGGCCGGCGGAGGAGCCCGCCAGTGGTACGGGGCGTGGCTCCGCCTCCGGTGGTACGGTCCGCGGCTCTCGTACGCGGGCGAAGAAGCCGGCCGTACGGACGGATGCCGCTCCCGCACCCGGCGAACCGGGCTTCGCCGCCACCGTCCTGGCCTGGGCAGCCGTCGCCCGGGCGGGCGCGCGCGAGCGGCTGGAGATCGCCGAGGCGGCGGCCGGCACGGCCGAGACCGCCGCTGCCGAGGCGGCCCGCACTTTGGAGGAGACCCTCGAACGTGCCCGGCTCCAGCAGCGGCACGCCGAGGCCCGCCGACGCGCCGACGCGCTCGCCGCGCAGACGGCCGACCGCGAGCGGGCCCGGCAGCGGCTGGACCGCGCCCGCAAGGCCCAGCGCGTCGCCCCCGGTCTCGCCCTGCGTGACGCCGCCTGGCGCGATCACGAGGCGGCGCAGGCCGCCGAGCGCCGCGCCCGCGAGCGGCTGCGCCCCGACCTCGTGGACGCGGGCAGCGACCAACTGGCCGCGCTGGAGCACCGGTTGAGGGGCGAGCTCGGCTCGCTCGACGCGGCCCGCCGTGACGAGCGCCGCGCCGCGGACATCGCCACCGAACGCGCCGCGCTGGACCGCGAGGCCCGCGCCGACGAACAGACCCTCCTGGACGCCGCCGACTGGCTGGCCGGCTGGGAGGCCACCCGCACCGCGCACCAGCACCGCATCGACACCGCCCAGGAGGCGGCGGCCCGCGCCGAACAGCTCGCCGCCCGCCTCGAACCGGCCGAGACCCGGCTGGCGGCCGCCCGCCGCCGCGACCGTGCCAATGCCCAACTCGCCGATGCCGAGCTGGAGTTGCTGCGCGCCAGGGAAGCCGCGACCGAGGCCCACGAGGAGTGGCTGAAGCTCAGGGAGGCGCGGCTGCACGGCATCGCCGCCGAACTGGCCAAGAACCTGGAAGCCGGTGCACCGTGCGCCGTGTGCGGCGCGACCGAACACCCGGCGCCCGCCCGTACGGAAGCCGATCACGTGGACCGCGACCGGGAGGAGGCCGCGTTCGCCGCGTACGAGCGTGCCGTCTCCGCCCGTGAAGAGGCCGAGCGGGCCGGGCAGTCCGTGAAGGAGGAGCTGGCCGCCGCCACCGCGGGCGCCGGCAACGCGCCCGTCGCCGCGCTCGCCCAGGAACTGGAGGAGCTGCGCGCGGAACACCACGCCGCGCACGCCACCGGCGCCGGGCTGCACGCCGCCCGCGAGGCCCTCGCCCACGCCGAGCGCGAGTACGAGCAGCGCCGCGCGGAACAGCAGGCCGCCCAGCAGCGCGCCGCGGCCCGCGACTCCCGCCGCGAGGCCCTGGACCGCGAGGAGAACGCGCTGGCCGAAGGGTTGCGCCGGGCCCGCGGCGACAGCGCGAGCGTCGCCGAGCGCGCCCACCGCCTGGAACGGCAGACCGCGCTGCTCGCCGAGGCGGTGACCGCCGTACGGGACGCCGAGACCGCCGCCGAGCGCCTGAAGGAAGCCGACGCGGCCCTCGCCGACGCCGCGTACAAGGCGGGCTTCGACACCCCGCGGGAGGCCGCGGCCGCCTTGCTGGGCGACGACGAATGGCGCCGCGTCCAGGGGCAGTTGGACGCCTGGCAGGCCGAGGAGGCCGCGGTCGCCGCGGAACTCGCCGATCCGGGTGTTGCCGACGCCGCAGCGCTGCCGCCCGCCGACACCGAACAGGCCCGCGCCCAGGCCGAGGTGACGGCCCATCGGCTCCGCGAGGCCGCCACCGCCCACGCCACAGCGCGCGACCGCTGTGCCGAACTGGACCGACTCTCCGCCCGCGCCGAGCACGACGCCCGCGAACTCGCGCCGCTCCGCGAGGAGTACGACCGGGTGGCCCGCCTCGCCTCCCTCACCGCGGGCACCTCGGCCGACAACGAACGCAAGATGCGCCTGGAGTCGTACGTACTGGCCGCGCGCCTCGAACAGGTGGCGGCCGCCGCCAGTGCCCGCCTCACGCGTATGTCGGGTGGCCGCTACACGCTCGTGCACTCCGACGAACGGGCCGGCGGCGCCCGCCGCTCCGGCCTCGGCCTGCACGTCATCGACGCCTGGACCGGCCAGGAACGCGACACGGCAGGGCTCTCCGGCGGCGAGACCTTCTTCGCCTCGCTCTCCCTGGCCCTCGGCCTCGCCGACGTCGTCACCGACGAGGCCGGCGGCACCCGCCTGGACACCCTCTTCATCGACGAGGGCTTCGGCAGCCTCGACGAGCAGACCCTCGACGAGGTCCTCGACGTCCTGGACTCGCTGCGCGAACGGGACCGCAGCGTCGGCATCGTCAGCCACGTGGCCGACCTCCGCCAACGCATCCCGGCCCAGCTGGAGGTCGTCAAGAACCGCGCGGGGTCGTCGGTCCGCCTCCGTACACCGGACGGCGTGGGCTGACAGGCGTCACGGGCTGACGGGGCGGCCGGCGAGCGGGGAGGAGTACACGACATTGGTCGTGACGGCCCCCAGGGCACCGATCCGCCCCGCCACCTCCTCCAGATGCCGCATGGAACGCGCCGCGACCTTGATGACGAAGCAGTCGTCACCCGTGACGTGGTGCGCCTCCAGGATCTCGGGCGTGGTGTCCAGCAGATCGTGGAACGGCTTGTAGTTGCCGTTCGGATACCGCAGCCGTACGAAGGCCAGCACCGGCAGCCCGACCCGCTCGGGGTCCACCACGGCCGCGTACCCGCGGATCACCCCGGCCTCCTCCAGCCGCCGCACCCGCTCGGTGACGGCACTGGCCGACATGTTCACCGTCCGCGCCAGGACGGCGTAACCCGCGCGCCCGTCCCGCTGCAGAGCGTCGAGTATGCGCCAGTCGGTGGCGTCGGGGGAGTACCGGGAAGAAGTCGTCATGATCGCTGTCTAGCAGTGGAATCCCCGGCAGATCAAGGGTTTTCCCGGGGAAAGCCTGTTCCGGCCCGGACCGGCGGGCCGTAGATTTCCGATCATGACGACACTTCAGGACACCGGCTCCCGCTCCGGCAACTCCCCGATGGCCGTGCCCCCGGCCGCGCCCGCCGAGGCCGCCGCCTACTTCGCGGCCCGCCTCGCCTTCCATACGGACGTCGCCGACGTGCATGCCGCCCTGGCCGGCGGCGACCCCGGCTTCGTGCTCGTCGACTCCCGCAGCCGGGCATCCTGGGACCAGGGCCGCATCCCCGGCGCCGTTCACCTCCCCACCGCCCGCATCCCGGAACGCGCCGCCGCCCTCCTCGACCCGGCCGTCCCCGTCGTCGTCCACTGCTGGGGCCCCGGCTGCGACGGTGCCACGCGGGCGGCGCTGGCCCTGGCACGGCTCGGCTACCGCGTGAAGGAGATGCTCGGCGGCATCGAGTACTGGATCCGTGAGGGCTACGCCGTGGACACCGTGCGCGGCACCGAACGCCGCCCGGCGGATCCGCTCACGGCGCCGGTCCCGGCGGCGGCCGACGCGGGACCGGCGGTTTCCTGCGGCTGTTGAGCCGCCGCAGGCTACTGCCGTCCAGGGCCGTCGACTCCGCTTCGACATGGCGAAAACGGGATGACAAGGGGCGTCTCGGCGGCCAGGGTGGTCGACCATGGCCATGACGCACGACCGGAACCACGACCGGAACACGGAACCGGAAGCCACCGAACCCTCCCCGTCCGCCGACGCGCTGCGTCGCGCGCCGTACCCGCTGCGCGGCCGTACCGCGTTGGTCACCGGTGCGAGCCGGCGCGGCGGCATCGGCTATGCCGTCGCCCGCCGGCTGGCCGCGTACGGCGCGAGTGTGTATCTGCATCACCACGTCCCGCACGACGCGCGGCAGCCGTGGGGCGCCGACCCGGGCGGGCCCGAGGCGGTCGCGGCGGGCGTGCGGGAGGTGGCCGTGGCCGGTGCGGTGGTGGCGCACGGGCCGGGCGACCTCGCGGACCCCGAAGCGCCGGCACGTCTCCTCCGTACCGCCGCCGACGCGCTCGGCGGCCGGGTGGACGTCCTCGTCGCCAACCACGCGCTCAGCGGCGCCGACGGCACGCTCGACACCATCGACGCGGCCATGCTGGACGCGCACTGGGCGATCGACACCCGGTCGGTGATCCTGCTGGCGCAGGCGTACGCCCGCCACCGCACACCCGGACAGCCCGGCGGCCGCATCGTGATGATGACGTCCGGTCAGGACCAGGGCGGCGGGATGCCGGGCGAGGTCGCGTACGGCCTGGCCAAGGGTGCGCTGGCGTCGGCCACGCGGACGCTCGCCACCACTCTCGCGCCGCTCGGCGTCACGGTGAACACCGTCAACCCCGGCCCGGTCGACACCGGTTACGCCGTCGGCGAGCTCCGCGAGTGGGTCGCCCGGCGCTTCCCCGGCGGCGCGTGGGGCGCGCCCGACGACCCGGCCCGGCTCATCGCCTGGCTGGCGACGGACGAGGCGGGCTGGATCACCGGCGAGGTCATCAACTCGGAGGGCGGGTTCCAGCACTGAGGGGACCGTCCGCGCCACCGCTGAGGGCCCCGTCCGCGCCGCCGCTGGCACCGCTCCCGCTCCCCGTGTACTCGAACACGTACATCCCCGTCTCCTCGCCCGCGCGCACGAAGCCGGAGCGGGCCAGCACGCGCTGCGAGGGCAGGTTCGCCGGCTCCGTGGCGGCCCGCAGCATGCGTACCTCGGGGCGGGCGGCCGCCCAGGAGGCGAGCAGCCGTACCGCGTCCGTCGCCCAGCCGGCGCCGCGTGCCGAGGGGGACAGGTCGTAGCCCAGCTCGACCGTCCCCGCCTCGTCCGGCGGGCCGTGGAAGCCGATGCCGCCCAGGGCGACGCCGTCCTCGGTGCGGGTGATGGCGTACGTGCCCCAGCCGGGCCGGTACAGCCCGGCCGCCGCGAGCTGCACCATGATCCCGGCGCCCTCCACCGTGCCCTCGGGCGGCTCGCCGTCCACCCACGTCAGCCCGGCCGTCCCGCCGTCCGCGAGCCGCGCGCACTCGCCAGGCGGCAGCGCCCGCAGCGTCACGCGCCCCGCGGTGAGCGCGAGCGGGCCGTCCGACGCGGAGCCGGGGCCCCGGCTGTCCGGTTGGTGCGGGTCGCCGGGGCCGGGGGACAGGAAGAGGTTGGTCATGGGGAGCGACCTTACGGACCACCCTCCCCGTCCGCCACGGATTTCCCGGCGACCCGCGCCGACCGACGCCCCGCCGGCTACAGCGCCGACAGTTCGCTCTCCAGGTCGTCCAGGCCCAGCGAGCCCTGGGAGAGCGCCGCCATGTGCCACTTCTTCGGGTCGAAGGCGGCGCCGTGCCGGCGGCGGGCGGCCTCGCGGCCGTTCAGCCAGGCGCGTTCGCCCAGCTTGTAGCCGATCGCCTGGCCCGGCATGCCCTGGTACCGGATGATCTCGCTCTCCACGAAGTCGGACGGGCGGCCGCAGTGCGCGTCCATGAACTCCTGCGCCAGCTCAGGCGTCCAGCGCTCGCCCGGGTGGAACGGCGAGTCCGCCGGGATCTCCAGCTCCAGGTGCATGCCGATGTCGATGATCACGCGGATCGCGCGCATCATCTGGGCGTCCAGATAGCCGAGGCGCTGCTCGGCGTTCCTGAGGAAGCCCAGCTCGTCCATCAGCCGCTCGGCGTACAGCGCCCAGCCCTCGGCGTTGGCGCTGACCATGCCGACCGTCGTCTGGTAGCGGGAGAGCTGGTCGCTGACGTGCGCCCACTGCGCGAGCTGGAGGTGGTGGCCGGGCACGCCCTCGTGGTACCAGGTCGAGACCAGGTCGTAGACCTGGAAGCGGGTCTGGCCCATGGTCGGCAGCCAGGTGCGGCCCGGGCGCGTGAAGTCCATCGAGGGGCCGGTGTAGTACGGCGCGGCCGCGCTGCCCGGGGGCGCGATCCGCGACTCCACCCGCTTGACCCGCTCGGCCAGTTCGAAGTGCGTGCCGTCCAGCTTCTCGATGGCCTCGTCCATCAGCGACTGGAGCCACGCGCGGGTCTCCTCGACGCCCTCGACCATCTCGCCGTGCTCGTCCAGCCAGGCCAGCGCCTCCCACGGGGTCTTCGCGCCCGGGAGGACCTTCGCGGCCTCCTTCTCCATCTCGGCGAGCAGCCGGTGGAATTCGGACCAGCCGTACGTGTAAGCCTCGTCCAGGTCCAGGTCGCTGCCGTTGTAGTAGCGGGCGAGGCGGGCGTACCGCTCGCGGCCCACCACGTCGGGGGCGCCCTCGACGGCCGGCGCGTAGGTGTCGCGCAGCCAGTCGCGCAGCTCGGTGAGCGCGCCGGTGGCGAAGCCGGCCGCGGCGTCCAGGTCGGCGCGCAGGCTCTCGGGGCCGGTCGCGGCGAAGTCGGCGAACCAGCTGCGGTCCGTACCGATCCACTCGGCCAGCTGCCCGAGGACCGTCCGCACCTGCCGCGGCCCCGCCGGCAGCCCGCGCTTCAGGCCCTCGCCGAGGGCGGCGCGGTACCCCTCCAGCGCCGCGGGCACGGCACGCAGCCGCTGCACGACGGCCGCCCAGTCCTCGTCCGTCGCGGTCGGCGTGAGGGTGAAGATGTTGCGTACGGAGTGCAGCGGCGAGCTGAGGTTGCTGACGGCGCGCAGCCCCTCGCCCGCCTCGTGGACGGCGAGTTCGGCGGTCAGCCGCTCGCGCAGCAGCCGGGCGCAGCGCCGCTCGACGTCACTGTCGCCGCCCGGCCGCGCCTCGGCGGCGGCGAGCCGGTCGAGCGTCGTGCGGGCCAGCTGGGCCAGCTCCTCCTGCCCCGTGGGGGAGAAGTCGGGCAGCTTGCCGGAGCTCTCCGGTACGCCGAGGTACGTGCCGGTGATCGGGTCGAGGGCGATCAGGGCGTCGACGTAGGCGTCGGCGACCTGGCGGGGCAGCGGCTCGGCGGTGGAGCCGGCCTGCCCGGTGGAAGCGTGGGATACGGACATGGGCCCATCCTGGTACGGATGGGCCCATGGCGTCACCAGCAATACTGGTGACGTGACTGTTCGGGGCTACGCCGTCCGCGAACCGCGGATCCGGTCCCGTACCAGCGCGATCCCCACCACGAGCGCGGCGGCCAGCATCGACAGCGTGACCTGCTGCCGCCCGTCGGGGTCGGTCAGCATGTAGACCAGCACGAACGAGATCATGCCGATCGTCGCCCAGGTCAGATACGGGAACAGCCACATCTTCACGACCAGCTTCGACGGGTCGTCGCGCAGGATCATCCCGCGCATCCGCAGCTGCGCGAAACAGATGACCAGCCACACGAACAGCGCGACGGCGCCGGAGGAGTTGAGCAGGAAGGCGAAGACGGTGTCCGGCCACTCGTAGTTGAAGAACACCGCGACGAAGCCGAAGAGGACGGAGGAGAGGATCGCGGCGCGCGGCACGCCGCGGGCGCTGGTCCGCGCGAACGCCTTGGGCGCGTCGCCGCGCTGGCCGAGCGAGAAGGCCATGCGGGAGGCGGTGTAGAGCCCGGAGTTCAGACAGGAGAGCACCGCGGTCAGCACGATGACGTTCATGACCTGGCCGGCGTGCGGGATGCCGATCGAGTTCAGGGCCGCGACGTAGCTGCCGTCCTGGGTGATCGACTTGTCGTTCCACGGCAGCAGGCTGACCACGACGAAGATCGAGCCGAGGTAGAAGACACCGATACGCCAGATGACGCTGTTGGTGGCCTTGGTGACGGCGCGCTGCGGGTTCTCCGACTCGCCGGCGGCGAGCGTGACGATCTCGCTGCCCATGAAGGAGAAGACCACCATGAGCACGCCCGTCAGGATCGACCCCGGGCCGTGCGGCATGAACCCGCCGTGTTCGGTGAGGTTCGCGATCCCCGCGGTCTCGCTGTGCGCGCCGGGCAGTACGCCGAAGACGGCCAGCAGACCGATCGCGACGAAGGCGGCGATCGCGACGACCTTGATCCCGGCGAACCAGAACTCGAATTCACCGTACGAGGCGACCGACGCCAGGTTCGTCGCGGTGAGCACCACCATCACGATCAGCGCCCAGCCCCACTGGGGCACGGCCGGCACCCAGCTTTCCAGGATCTTCGCGCCCGCCGTCGCCTCGACGGCCAGCACCACGACCCAGAAGAACCAGTACAGCCAGCCGATCGAGAAGCCGGCCCAGCGGCCGAGCGCCCGGTCCGCGTACGCGGAGAACGACCCGGAGCTGGGATAGGCGGCGGCCATCTCGCCCAGCATCCGCATCACGAAGACGACCAGCGCGCCGACCAGGGCGTAGGACAGGAGGATGGCGGGTCCGGCGGCGGCGATGCCGGAGCCGGAGCCGACGAAGAGACCGGCGCCGATCACCCCGCCGATGGCGATCATGGACAGATGGCGGTTCTTGAGACCGGCCTGCAGGCCGTCCGACGGGCCGTCGCCGGGGGCGGACGGTGGGGGAGGCGCCACGTCGGTCGTCGGTTGCGTGCTCATACGGTCCTCGGCAATCGGTGGGATTCCATCCCTGCGCGGGCAGCAGGGCACGGCAAGCCGCGTGGTGCGGCGGGCCGCGATGAGGGGTGCGCCGCGTGGGGGAGGCGTAGCCGGCGGCGTTGCGGACGGAGCCCGGCGGGCCCGGCGCCCGAGGTTCGATCTTGCGTAACGGAGACGCTAAGAAGAATTTGCTCCCGTCACCATGTACAGATGTCACACCCTGCCCGCCGACCCTTTCGACACCTGCACAAACGTGCAGGTCAGGCGGGGTGCGGAACGGCCCTGGCGCCGGTCAGCGTGCACGGGTCGACGTCCGCCGCGACGTCTTCCGGGTCAATTCCGGCATACCGGGCCAGCTGCGCCACATCGCGCCCCTGGAGGAGGGGGAGTGCTTCCGCGATCCGCTCGTCGCTCCAGTTCCACCAGCCGATCCGCCAGAGCAGCTTGCGGCGCAGCGGGTCGAAGCGGTGCCGGACGGTCCTGTTGTCACCCACCACGACGGAGTACGGGGCGACGTCCTTGGCGACGGTGGCGCGCGCCCCGATGATCGCGCCGGTCCCGATGCGCACACCCGGCAGCACGACAGCCTCGTATCCGATCCACACCTCGTGCCCGATGACGGTGTCGCCGGCCGGCGCCCAGGCGTCGTGCTCGTGCGCGAAGAAGTTGAATCCGTACGGGGTCACCGCGTCCGCGTGGGTGTCGTGCCCGTGATTGCCGCCCAGGAGGAAGGCCGTGCCCGAGGCGAACTGGCAGAAGTTCCCGATCCGCAGCCGGTCGAGGGGGATGCCGCTGTCGCGGTACTCCGTACGGTCGTCGAAGGCGTAGCGCAGCCGCGCGGCGAACGACTCCTGGTGGTGGTAGCCGCTGTACCAGCTGTGCCTCCCCTCCTCCAGCGCGATCAGCGGATGCGCCGCCACCCCGGGATCGGTGTCGATGCGCTGCACTTCGGTGAAGTCTTTGAAGAGGCATGTCTTGAGGATGTCGGTCATGGGCGCGGACGCTAACAGCGCGGCCGCGGCCGGTCTCCCGGATTTTTCCGGTGGGCCGCCCGTGTGCCGCCGGTAAAGAGGTGTGAGGGGTTTGTGCCCGACGGTCGCGGGAGGTGTGCTTTCCGCGGTAACGGACAGGGTGCGCGTTGTTACGATGCGCCCATGGCGGGGGACGCAGGACCGACCGGCCGGGAGAGCAGCGCACCGACGGATCCGAGTACGCACCAACTGAGGCTGTTCCTGCTGCTGGCCGAGGAGATGCACTTCGGCCGGGCGGCGAAGCGGGTGTTCATGACCCAGCCCGCCTTCTCGCAGCAGATCCGTTCGCTGGAGCGGCGGCTCGGGCTGACGCTGGTCGACCGCACGACGCGCACGGCGGGACTGACCCCTTCGGGGCACGAACTGCTCCCCGAGATCCGGGCGATGGTGCAGGCCGCCGACCGGCTGCGGCGGGCCGCCGGTGAGCGCGTCCGTACGCTCTCGGGCCGGGTGGTCATCGGCTCCTTCGAGGCCATCACCTCCGTCCACCCGATCCCGGAGATCCTGGAGGAGCTGAAGGCGCGGCATCCGGGGATCGAGGTCGAGATCGTCCGGATGGGCTTCGCGGACTCCGCGGCCACCGTCCTCGCGGGCGGCGTGGACGCGGCGTTCCTCTTCCCGCCCGTGCCGCCCGGGATCCAGACCCAGCGCCTCGCCGACCTGCGCCGCGTCGTGTGCCTGGCCGCCTCCGACCCGCTCGTGGACGCGGGCCCGCTGACGCTGAGCCGGCTCGGCGAGCGGCGGAACATCGGCTGGTCGCCGGAGATCCCCAAGGTCTGGCGGGACTTCTGGGCGGTCGACCCCCGCCCCGACGGCAGCCCGGCGCGCTACACCGCCCACCAGATCGCCGAGTTCGAGCCCGCGCTCACGGCCATCGCCCTCGGCGAGGGAATGCAGTTCCCGCCGGAGCCGGCCCGTTGGCTCTACCATCGGCACGGTGTCGCGTACGTCGAAGTCACCGACCTGCCGCCGTGCCATACGGCGCTCGCCTGGCGGACCCGCGACCGCGAGCGGCCGATAGTGACCGCACTGCGCCGGGCGACCCGCACAGTCCTGGACCGGCTCCGATAGGGCGAGCCGCGGAGCCGGACCGCGGCACGGCCCGACTCCGCGGCTGTCAGGCGGGCTTGAGCGGGTCGTGGCCGATGTTCATCAGGCCGTGGCGCCAGTCGGCGCCGCCCGCCTGCGGGTCGCGGTGCTCGGCCCGCTGGGACTCCACGATCTCGCACACCCGCCGCATGACCTGCGCGTCGCTCTCCGTGAGGTCGGTACGGCGCTTGCCGAGGATCTCCAGTACGTGCCGCCCGAACGGCGCGCCGGCCTGGTCGGGGACCACCTCCGACTCCTGACCGGCGCCCTGGACGCTCAGCCACTCCCGCAGCTCACGCGACGTCATATTGACGACGGAGTGGAACGCGTCCCACAACTCGGTGCTGACCTGTGCTGTCACGACATGCCTCCTCAGACTCACGGCCGCCCGGAATCACCCGGAATGTTCGCCGCACAGGTATCCGGCGACCCACCGGGGCAAACCCCGCGTCACCGGCCCCCGTCAGGCAGTGCGTTCCAGCACCACGACCGGGATGTCCCGGTCGGTCTTCTTCTGGTACTCGTCGTACTGCGGCCAGGTCGCCGCCATCGTCCGCCACATCGCCGGCTTCTCCTCCGCCGTCGCCGTACGGGCGCGCGCGGTGAACCTGTCACCCTTCACCTGCACCTTTACCTCGGGATTCGCTTGCAGGTTCAGGTACCACAGAGGCGGCGTGTCCGAGCCGCCATTGGAAGCGACGACCAGCAGATCGTCACCGAAGGGCTGGTAGATCAGCGGCGTGCTGCGCTGCTCGCCGCTCTTGCGGCCGGTGGTGGTGAGGATGAGCGTCGTGGTGCCCTGCCAGTCGTGCCCCTCCGCGCCATCGGTCTCGACGTACCGCTTCACATGCTCCTTGCCGAACAGCATCGGCCGGCTCCTTCGTACGGATGAACAGGGACAGGGCAAACCTGCCATTGTGGAGCGCGAAGTACACCTCGGTTCAGCGCCGATCTGCGCCCGGCATGCCCCGCAGCCCCGACTCGGCCGCGACCAGCCGGTCCAGCGCCTCCCCGGGGTCCGCCAGGCCCGGTACGCACACCACCTCGCCCCGCTCCAGCGCCGCCAGCGAGGCCGTCACCACCTCGTCCACCGGCATTCCCCCCTCCGCGTGAACCCGCTGCTCCGTACCCGCGACCGATTCCTCACCCGTCGTCAGATGGAACTCGGTGGCGGTGAGTCCCGGGCAGAGCACCTGGATGCGCAGCGGGGTGTCCGCCAGCTCGGCCGCGAGGGTGCGGGTGAAGGTGACGACGTACCCCTTCGTGCCGCCGTAGACGGCGCGCCGGGGGAGCGGGTCGGGCGGCAGTGAGCCGGCGAACGCGAGGCGGGAGGCGACGTTGACCACCGCGCCCCGGCCGCGCTTCAGCATCCCGGGGACGGCGGCCCGGGCCAGCACCGTCAGCGCCGTGACGTTGACGTTCAGCACCCGCGTCAGCAGCACCGGGTCGACCTCGGTGAAGTACCCGTAGCCGTTGATGCCCGCGTTGTTGACCAGCAGCGCCACGTCCTCGGCCGCGACCCGCTCGGCCGTCCGCGTCAGGTCCTCCGGTACGGCCAGGTCGGCGACGAGCGTCTCGACGGCGACGCCGGCCGTCTCCCGCAGCCGGCCGGCGAGCTCGTCCAGCCGCCGCGCCCGCCGCGCCACGAGCACCAGGTCCCAGCCGGCCTCGGCGAGCCGCTCGGCATACCGCGTGCCGATCCCGGACGAGGCCCCGGTCACCACCGCCGTACCCGGGCTGCCGGCTCCAGTCGTCTCCATCTCCGTCCTCACTCCTTCACTCTCACGATCCCGCCTGGCCTGCCGTTCGAGTGGCGGTACGTGTGTCGATTCAACGACTTGGCTACTCATCGACCAATGAGGTGGCGCCGAAACGCCGCCTCCTCCTGTGGCAACCGATGGAGGTATCGATGAAGCGCTCCGCTCTGCGCCTGGCCGCGGTCGCACTCCCCGTGACGGCACTCGTCCTGACCGCCGGTGGTACGGCGTCCGCGCACGATGACGGCGACGACTTCCTGAAGAGCAGGATCGTCGTCACCAAGACGTACCACGCCTGCGAGGGCGCCGGACCGCACGGAACGCACAGCTGCGGCGCGTGGTCGTACTCGGCCTCCATCGAAACCGGCCGGGACGGCGACCTCGAGCTCTACAACGACTGAGACCCGTACGGCGGCTGAGAGCAGCCGTCAGCCGGCGTGCAGCGGCGGCACCGCCGGGACCTCGATGGCGTTGTCCATGTCCTCCTGGGTGAGGCGGAACTGCGCGGGGTACGCCTCGCGCCGGGTCCGGCGGTCGGGCTCCGTGGTGCGCCAGGTGTAGAGGCAGCGGGCGCACTGGAGCACGTCCCAGACGCCGGGGACGGGGGAGTGGGCGAGGGTGTCGAGCGCGTCGTGCGCGCAGCGGGGGCAGATCATGAGGGGCTCCGGAAAGGTCGTAAAGGTCGTAGGGGTCAGCGGGCGGCGATCAGCGCGTTCAGCCGGCCGATCCACTCCTTGGTCTCGGGCAGGTCGCGGACCGGCGTACTGAAGTTGCCGCGGTTGTCGGGCGAGACCGGGGTGGTGGCGTCGATGATCATCTTGCTGGTGATGCCGGCGGGGGAGGCGGACGGCGCCAATTCCACGACCGAGAGGTTCGGGATGATCACCACGTCGTCCGCCGGGTTGACCTTCGAGGACATCGCCCACATCACCTGCGGCAGGTTGAACGGGTCCACGTCCTCGTCGACGAGGATCACCTGGGCGACGTACCCGAGTCCGTGACGCGTCGTCATCGCGCGCATCCCGACCGCCTTGGCGAAGCCGCCGTACCGCTTCGCCGTCGAGATGATCACGGCCAGGCCGTGCGTGTACATCGCGTTGACGGCCTGCACCTCGGGGAACTCCGCGCGCAGCTGCTTCAGCAGCGGGACACAGGTGTTGGGCCCGACGAGGTAGTCCACCTCGGTCCACGGCATGCCCAGGTACAGCGACTCGAAGACCGGGTTCGTGCGGTACGAGATGCGGTCGATGCGGACCACCGGCATCCGGCGGCCGCCCGAGTAATGGCCGGTGAACTCGCCGAACGGCCCCTCGATCTGCCGCTTGCGGCCCTCGATCACGCCCTCGATGACGACCTCCGAGCCCCAGGGCACGTCGAAGCCGGTGAGCGGCGCGGTGGCGATCGGCGCGGGCGCGCCGCGCAGCGCGCCGGCCATCTCGTACTCGGAACGGTCGTACCCCATCGGCATGCCGGCCACGATCGAGATGACCGGCTCGTTGCCGAGCGTGATCGCGATGGGCAGGTCCTCGTCGCGGCTCTCGGCCGCCTTCAGGTGCAGCGCCACGTCGTGCACCGGGACCGGCTGGATGGCGAGCCGGTTACGGCCGATGACCTCCAGGCGGTACGTGCCGACGTTCTGCTTGCCGAAGTGGTCCGGGTCGTCGGGGTCGCGCGAGACGACCGCGGCCTTGTCGAGGTAGAAGCCGCCGTCCCCGTCGTTGAGGCGGAAGAGCGGGAGGACCTCGAAGAGGTCGACGTCCGCGCCCTCCTGCGTGTTCTCGCGCCAGGGCGCGTCCTCGCGCCGCTCGGGCGCGACGGGGAAGTCGTCCCAGCGCCGCGCGAACTCCTCGACCTGGTCCTTGACCGAGGTGGCCGCGGGCAGACCGAGCGCGAGGGCGTGGTTGCGCCAGGAACCGTGCACGTTCAGCGCGATCCGGGCGTCGGTGAAGCCCTTGACGTGGTCGAAGTACAGGGCGGGGGCGCCCTCGCCGATCCGGCCCGCCGCGTTGGCGGCCGCGGCCAGGTCCGGCTCGGGCAGCACCTCGTCGGTGATGCGCAGCAGCTGGCCCTCGCCCTCCAGGGTGGTCAGAAAGCTGCGGAGGTCGTCGTAGGCCATGTCTGCTCCTTGCTGTCCATGCTGTTCTCGCGGTTGTCACGGGGCTTGCCGTGGTCACGGGTCTTGTTGTGGTCACGGGCCGCCCGCATGCCCTCCCACCGCTTGGCGGCGGGCGCCGGCAGGTCGAACTGGTCGACGATGCGGGCGGTGATGTGGTCGACGATGTCGTCGACCGAGGCGGGGTGGTTGTAGAAGGCGGGCATCGGCGGCACGATCCGCACGCCCATCCGCGCCAGCGCCAGCATGTTCTCCAGATGGATCTCGCTGAGCGGCGTCTCCCGCGGGACGACCACCAGCTTGCGGCGCTCCTTCAGTACGACGTCGGCGGCGCGGCCGACCAGGCCGTCGGCGTAACCGGCCCGGATCCCGGCCAGCGTCTTCATCGAGCAGGGCACGATGATCATGCCGTCCGTCCGGAACGATCCGGACGAGATGGCCGCGCCCTGGTCCTCGGGGCTGTGCACGACATCGGCCAGCGCGGCGACCTCGCGCGCGCTCCGGCCGGTCTCCAGCTCGATCGTGGACCGGGCCCAGCGGCTCAGGACGAGATGGGTCTCCACCTCCGGCAGCTCGGCCAGGTGCTCCAGCACCCGGATCCCGAAGACGGCCCCGGTCGCCCCGGTCATTCCCACGATCAGCCGCACGTCGCACCTCGCTCTCCAGCAGCTTCCGGCTCTTCGCTGCCTCTTGTGCGACCGTAGGAGCGGGTACGGGGACGACAGCGGTACGCTACGGACTCACCATGGGAAAAAACGGACAGCTCTCGATCACGGACGTCGCCTACCGGCCGTCTCTCGGGGCGCCCATTGGCATGGACGTCCTGGACTTCGCCGAGCTGCGGGCCCGCGGACACCGCCGCGGCATCGATCTCGGGACCCCGCAGCGACCCGGCTTCCACCACCTCATCCACGTGCGTTCCGGCACACTGCGGCACACCGTGGACTTCTCCGAGCACGTCCTGCCCGCCGGCAGCTGGCTGTGGATCCAGCCCGGCCAGGTGCACCAGTACGTCCCCGAGGACCTGGCGGCCGCGCGCGGCACCATCGTGATCTGGCAGCCCGGCTTCGCCGACGCCGAGGCGCCCTACGAGCAGGCCCCGCTGCTGCCGGACGGGCCGCACGCCCGCGCCACCCAGCTCGCCCTGCGCCACCTCACCCACGAGTACGCCGACCTGGCCTCCATCCCCCTCCAGCCGCACATCGAGGCGCTGCGCCTGCTGCTGGCCGTACTGCTGCTGCGGCTCGCCCACGCGCGCCCCGAGGCCCCCGCCGCGCACCGGCCCGGCGGCGCCTTCGCGCACTACCACGCCGCCGTCGAGCGCGACTTCGCCGACACGCACCGCGTCGCCGACTACGCCACCGCGCTCGGTTACAACGTCCGTACGCTCACCCGCGCCACGCTGGCCGCCACCGGGCTGACCGCCAAGCAGTACCTCGACGCCCGCATCCTCCTGGAGGCCAAGCGCCTCCTGGTGCACACCGACGCCCCGGCGGCCGAGGTCTCCCGGCGGCTCGGCTTCCGCGAACCGGGCGACTTCTCCAAGTTCTTCCGCAAGCGCGACGGCCGCACGCCGCAGCAGTTCCGCGCGGTGGCCCGCGGCGCGGCACAACAGGCCCCGCGGAGTGCGCAACACGCCTCACGGAGCGAACAACACGCCCCGCGGAGTGACAATCCGACGACTCGGTGACTGGATGGACCGCGGTCGGCCATCAGGGTCAATTGCCCGAGCGCCGCGCTTCGGGAGCCGGTGGGGCGGAGAAGCATGGGGGCGATCAACCCACCTACCTGAAGAGGTATGACATGCGCAAGATCTTCGCTCGTACCGCAGCGTCTCTCGCCCTGGCCTCGGCCGCCCTGGTCCCGATGAGCGGCATCGCTTCCGCGCACGACCACGGCCACGGCGCCGGCGGGGGGATGAGCGGCTCGGCGAGCAGCATGACCAGCGTCGGCGGGCACGACGGGGTCGTGACCATGGGCGACGCGCGGGCCGCCGCCTACTGGATGGGGCTCGTCCACGCGGGCCTGGTCTGACCGGTCCGGGCGACGGCTGAGCTGTCGTGCCGTCAGGTGGCGGTGTTGCCCCGAGGGAGGGGTGACACCGCCGCTCTGCTTACTGAGCCGTGACGCACCGTCAGGAAGCGCGCGAGCCCGCCACCGGCTCCCGCCGCACGTCATGGGCGTGGATCCAGCCGAAGTCCGCCGGGACCGTGGCGAGCTTCCGGTCCCGCCGCTCGGCCGCCGGCCCGTCGGGGAGGTGCAGCAGGTCCGAGGTGACCCAGGAGCTGCGCTGCACCTGACGGGTGCGCACCCGCCGGAGCCCTTCGTACCGGCGCAGGGCCACGTCGTACGCGTCGGATCCGCCGGCCGCCCGCGCGTCGGCCAGGCAGTCCGCCAGCGTCACGGCGTCCTCGATGGTCTGGTTGGCGCCCTGCCCGTGGTGCGGCAGCATCGCGTGCGCCGCGTCCCCGATCAGCACCGCCCGGCCGCGGCTCCACCGCCGCAGCGGCGCCTGCCCGAAGAGGCCCCACCGCGCGCTCTGCGGCGCTCCCGCCAGCATCTCGGTGATCGCCGGGTGCCAGCCGTCGAACGCCGCGAGGAGCTCCCCGGGTGCGGCCTCCGCCCGCCAGGTGTCCTCGGTCCACCGCTCCGGGCCCTCCACCACCGCGAGGAAGTTGACCGTACCGGCGCTGTCGATGGGGTAATGCAGCACATGCGCGCCCGGTCCCATCCAGAACTGGATGGCCGACGGGTCCGGCAGCGAGGGCATCGCCTCGGCCGGTACCAATCCGCGGAAGCCGCTCGTGCCGGAGTACGCGGTGACGTCCTCGGCCGTGACGTGGCGCCGCACGGTGGAGTGCACGCCGTCCGCGCCGACGACGAGACCGGCCCGGACGCTCCGGCCGTCCGCGAGGTCCAGACGTATCCCGCCGCCCTCCGCCGCCGCGTCCTCGTGCACCCCGCCGACCGCCGTGCCCAGGTGCAGCCGCTCGCTGCCCCAGGCGTCGCCGAGGATGCGCTGGAAGGCCGCGCGGTGCACGCCCAGGTAGGGGCCGCCGAACCGGGCGCGGTATGAGTCGCCGACCGGATGCGCGGCGATGCGGCGGCCGTCCTTCCAGTGCCGGTACACCAGCTCGGTCGGCTCGGCGCCGGCGGCCGTCAGCGCCGCGTCCAGGCCGAGCCCGGCGAGCAGCCGGGTGGCGTTCGCCGACAGCGCCACCGCCGCGCCCACCTCCCGCAACTCCGGCGCCTGCTCAAGGATTTCCGCGTCGATGCCGCGTGCCCGCAGGGCGAGTGCCAGGGTGAGCCCGCCGATGCCGGCCCCCACGATCGCGATGTCCGGGCCCGTTGCGCCCATTCCCTGCCTCCTCGTCTCGCGGTTGTTGATGTACCGATCGGTACATCAACGGTTCGCGTTGGACTGTAGGTGTACCGATCGGTACGGTCAAGGGGTGCCTCGTGCGACCGATTCACGGAAACGGACCGAACTGCTGGAAAAGGTGGTGCAGCATCTGGAGCACCACGGGCTGGCGGGCCTCTCGCTGAGCCCACTCGCGGAAGCGGTGGGCAGCAGCAAACGGATGCTGCTCTACTACTTCGGCAGCCGGGAGAACCTGCTGGCCCAGGCGCTGGCCGCCAGCCGCCCCGACGCCGAGGCGATGTTCGGCGGCGTCGACGACGCGGCAGGGCTGGACCGCGCCGCCCATACTCTGTGGGAGGCGATCACGGTCGGCAGGCAGCGCGGCCTCGTCCGCATGCTGCTGCAGCTGCTCAGCCTGGCCACCACCCAGCCGGAGCCGTACGGCGCGCTGGCCGCCGATGCGGTCGAGGTCATGGTCGGCCCGATCGCCGCTGCCTACGTACGGCTCGGCTACGCGGAGGAGGACGCCAGGGTGCGGGCCACGCTGCTGGTCTCGGGCCTGCGGGGGCTGTGCCAGGACCGCCTGGTCACCGGCGACACGGCCCGCATCGACGCCGCGGCGCACCGCCTCATCGAGGACGCCACGAGCCCGGCGGGCTGAACCTGCCGCGGGCGCCCGGCCGGGGTCCGGACGCGGGCGCTCACGGCGCCGCCGTGTAACGGTGCGTCAGCTCCGTCACCGTCCGGGCCACGGCCGCGCGCAGCTCGGGCGGGCCCAGCACCTCCGCCTCCGTGCCCAGCCTGAGCAGGTCGCCGACCGCGACGGCCGGCGTCTCGACCGCCATCACGACCCGGACCCAGCCCTCGTCGTCGGGCGGCCCGGCCGCCGCGAGGGCCCGCGCGCCCGCCGCCCCGAACTGCATGGGCAGCAGCTCCCGGCCACGGGGCGAGAGCCGCAGCTGCGCGACGCCCTGGTGGAGCGCGGTCTCCAGGCGGCGGGAGGACTCCGCCCAATGAGCGGCCAGGTCGAATTCCGCCGGCCGGTCGAAGACCTGCTCCGTGACGTCGACGGCCAGCAGCCGCGAGATCCGGTAGGTGCGGACCGCCTCGCCCGCCAGCGCCACCAGGTACCAGATGCCGCCCTTGAGGACGAGGCCGAGCGGACTGAGGCCGAGCGCCCGCTGCCCGCCACCGCCCCACTTGCGGTACTGGACGCGCAGTACGCGCTGTTCCCACACCGCCTGGGCGACACGGCCGAGATGGGGGACCGGATCGGCCTCGCGGAACCACGCGGGCGCGTCCAGATGGAACCGGTCCTGGATGCGCCGCGACCGGTCCGCCAACCCGGCCGGCAGCGCCGCCTGCAGCTTCAGCTGCGCGGTGGCCAGCACCGCGCCGAGGCCCAACTCACCCGCCGCGCCCGGCGCCCCGGCGAGGAAGAGCGCGTCGGCCTCCGCGTCGGTGAGTCCGGTCAGCCGTGTGCGGTACCCGTCCATCAGGCGGTAGCCGCCGACGGGGCCGCGGTCGGCGCACACCGGGACGCCCGACGCGCCGAGCGCCTCGATGTCCCGGTACACGGTGCGGACCGACACCTCCAGCTCGGCGGCGAGTTCGGACGCCGTCATCCGCCCGCGGTTCTGGAGCAGGAGAAGCAGGGAGAGAAGCCGGTCGGCACGCATGGGCGCCATTCTCCCGCGGTACCTGACAGAAGATGTCAGGTACCGCGGACAGGCTGGTCACACACCGCGCGGAACAGGCCGTGCGACCGATCGAAAGGGCGGCCATGCCCGCACAGACCACCGGCCACTTCACCTACGCCGACTGGCAGGAGCGCACCGTCGGCCCGGACGGCGCGCATCCGAAGCTCGCGCACGCCTCCGTCACCAACTCCTTCACCGGGGGCATCGAGGCCGCCCGCACGACGTGCGAGTACACCATCGTCTACGCCACGGAGAAGACCGGCACGTTCACCGGCATGGAGCTGCTGACCGGCAGCGTCGACGGACGCGCGGGCACCTTCGTCGTCGAGGAACGCGGCGCCTTCGAGCCCGACGGCACCGTGCGCTGCGCCTTCGAGGTGGTGCCGGGCACGGGCACCGGCGAGCTGGCCGGGCTGCGCGGCACCGGCGCCTTCACCGCCGCGCAGGGCGCACCGTCCATTCCGTACACCTTCGAGTACGTACTGGACTGACTGACGGCCGGGACCGTATCCCCCTGAGACAGCAAAGGAGGCCGGGCGCCGTGGCGGCCGGCCTCCTTACCTGCGGCGTCCTTCGTCCTTCAGGACTGCGGACGGCTGCCGTGGTTGGCACCGTTCTTGCGACGTGCCTTCTTCTTGCGGCGGCGCTTGGACGACATGACGGCTCCTTTCTCGCGTTGCTTTAGCCGAGTTTCCACCCTTTCATACCGGTATCCCGCTCGGCGATCTCGGGGGCCCGTACCCAGCCCCGCACGCGCAACGCCCCCTCTTTCGCGTGAACCACCTCACGCCGCAGCGGCCACCGCCTCACGGTGCAACGACCGGCGCCCGCCTGGGGCACCGTGCGATCCAGTGATCTCTGTGCCGGTAGTCGGGTGAAGTTCCGTTAGCCCTGCGCCACCGCACGGAAGGACGGACTCGTCACATCCATGATGCGAGGGAGAGAGCACCGTGCGTACCCGACTCGCGGCAGGTGCGGCAGCCGCCGCCTCCATGATCGTCCTTCTCGGCGCCCCCGTGGCCGCCGCCTACGCCCCGGCGTCCGCCGCCGGAGCAGTGCAGGTCGCCGACCCGGGCGACGAAGACCCCGTCAACGGCCCGACCGGCATGGCCGGCGACACGGAGGCCGGGCCGGGCGCCGTCCCGGGGCAGGAACAGAACGCCATGCCGGGCGAAGCGCCGGGCGAGACGCCGAAGCAGCCGGGCAACAACGGCCTCCTCGGCGGTGGCGGCAAGGGCGGCCTTCTCGGCCTGGGGCTGCTGGGCCTCTGACAGGACCGGTCCTCCGACAGAACACCTGCGGCAGGGGTCGCCCGCGCGGCGGCCCCTGCCGCAGTGTTGTGCGGCGCCCGTCGGACCCGTGTGCCCGCCGCAGGTGGCCGGAAATCGGCCCAGCGCGCTACCGCCCTGTGTGAACGACCGGTTACCGTGCGGAACGCCCCGAGCTGATGGTATTTCAGCCGGTGGACCGTCCCCACGCAGCAGGTCTGCACGCCGCACAAGGAGAGCCCCGAGTGAACCGACTCCGTACCCTGCTCGCCGCGCTCGGCCTGGCCGCCGGGCTGGCGGCCGCCCCCGCCGCGAGCGCCGCGCCGCAGCAGCAGGAGAAGCGCCCGGCGGCCGAGGCCGCCGCCCGGCCCGAGCCCTGCACCGGCAAGTTCAACGGCGACGCGCGGCTCGGCCCGAAGTGGCTGCCGAACAAGAACCTGGCGCCGGTGGGCCCGCTGCTCAAGGGGTACCACCGGACGGGCGCGCTCTCGCCTGCCGCCTTCCTGAAGAAGTACTGGGAGGGACCGGCGGACTCGGGCAGCTGGAAGTACCCGCCCAACGACGGGTTCGCCGAGGTCAACGGCGAGATCGACAAGGAGCCCGCGAAGCTGCGCAGCGGCCAGCGGCTGGACCGCTTCGGCTCCGTGTTCGGCGGGTACCTGGCGCCGGCCGGCGACCCCTACGCCGAGCGCGCGCTGCCCCCGCAGAACCTCAACACCCGCGAGGCCGCCTCGCCGTGCGACTACCACACGTACAAGGTGATCAAGCCGTTCTGGGTGTGGCAGGGCAGCATCGCCCCCTGGTTCGAACAGCCCGGCGGCGGCCAGCAGATCAAGCTGGACCCGGTGTTCCTGAACCCGGGGGAGGGGCAGCGGCTCAACGTGAAGTGGCTGCTGGACCACCGGTACCTCGTGCCGGCGGACGCGTAGACCGGACGGCGGACGACGCCATGGACCGGCAGCGGCTGCGGTCCGCGCTGCGCGCGGCCGGGGTGGCCGACGGCCACTACCGCATCGAGGGCGTGCACGAGCCGGCCCCCACGCCCCCCGACTTCCTGTATCTGCGCAGGACGCCGGACGGGGCGTGGGAGACCGGTGCGTACGAACGCGGGCGTTACGAGGTCATCGCCCGCCATGAGGACGAGGCCGCGGCCTGCGCCCACCTGCTGGCCCTCCTGACCTGAGATCAGGGGTTCAGAGGGAGCGCATTCGCGCGGGACACCTTCGCGTACCACCGGGCGCTCGCCTTCGGGATGCGGCGCCCGGTCGGGTAGTCCACGTACACCGCGCCGAAGCGCTTGCTGTAGCCGTAGCCCCACTCGAAGTTGTCCAGCAGCGACCACAGGAAGTAGCCGCGCACGTCCACGCCGGCCTCGATCGCGCGGTGCACGGCCGTCAGATGGCCGTGCAGATACGCGATCCGGTCCGGGTCGTGCACCGCGCCGCTGGGGTCGGCGTAGTCGTCGCACGCCACGCCGTTCTCGGTGATCATCAGCGGCAGCTCCGGTACCTCCTCCTTCAGCCGCAGCAGCAGGTCGTACAGGCCGCTCGGATCGACCGCCCAGCCCATCGCCGTCGTACGGCCCGGCGGCCGGTGGAAGACCACCTCGTCGGCGCCCGGCCACGGGCTGTGCCCGCTCTCGCCGTGCCCGTCGAAGGAGTGGCCGGGCTCCTCGTCGCCCGCCGCGGACACCAGCGTCGGCGTGTAGTAGTTGACGCCCAGGAAGTCCAGCGGCTGCCGGATCGCCGCGGCGTCACCGTCCCGCACGAAGGACCAGTCGGTCAGCCGCGCCGTGTCCGCCAGCAGGTCGTCCGGGTAGCCGCCGTGCAGCAGCGGGCCGGTGAACACCCGGTTGGCCAGGGCGTCGATGCGGCGCGCCGCGTCCGCGTCCTCGGGGCTCCCGGTACGCGCCCGTACCTGATGGATGTTGAGCGTGATCGCGACCTCGGCCGCGGCCGGGAGCGCCGCGCGCAGCGCCTGGACCGCGGTGCCGTGCGCGAGGTTGAGATGGTGAGCGGCACGCAGCGCGGCGACCGGTTCGGTGCGCCCCGGCGCGTGCACCCCGGAGGCATGGCCCAGGAAGGCGCTGCACCAGGGCTCGTTGAGCGTGATCCAGGTGCCCACCCGGTCGCCCAGCGCGTCGGCGGCCAGCGCGGCGTACTCCGCGAACCGGCCGGCGGTCGCCCGCTCCGGCCAGCCGCCCGCGTCCTCCAGCTCCTGCGGCAGGTCCCAGTGGTACAGCGTGACCACCGGCCGGATGCCCTTCGCCAGCAGCTCGTCGGCCAGCCGGCGGTAGAAGTCCAGGCCCTTCTGCACGGCCGGACCGCGCCCGGTCGGCTGGATGCGCGGCCAGGACAGCGAGAAGCGGTACGCGCCCACGCCCAGCTCGGCCATCAGCGCGACGTCCTCGCGCCAGCGGTGGTAGTGGTCGGTGGCGATGTCGCCGGTGTCGCCGTTGCGTACCTTGCCCGGCGTGCGCGCGAAGGTGTCCCAGATGGAGGGCGTGCGGCCGTCCTCGGCGGCCGCGCCCTCGACCTGATAGGCGGCGGTGGCCGTGCCCCAGAGGAAGCCCGGCGGGAACGAACGGGCGGCGAGGTCGTGCGATGCGGTGGTCAAGGCGTTCCTTTCCGAAGGGTGGAAGACGGGCCGGGCGGTCATCCCTTCACCGCGCCCTGCATGATCCCGCCCACGATCTGGCGGCCGAAGACGACGAACATCGCCAGCAGGGGCAGCGTGCCGAGCAGTGCGCCCGCCATGATGAGCGACTGGTCGCGGACGTAACCCGCGCTCAGCTGGGTCAGCGCCACGGGGACCGTCGGGTTGGTCATGTCCAGCGCGATGAACGGCCAGAAGAAGTCGTTCCAGGCGTGCACGAAGGTGATCATGAAGAGGACGGCCATGGCCGGCCGGGCGACCGGCAGCACGATGCTCCAGAAGATGCGGAGCGAATGCGCGCCGTCCACCCGGCCCGCCTCGACCAGCTCGTCGGGCAGCGCCTCGGCCAGGTACTGCCGCATGAAGAACACGCCCACCGCGCTGACCAGGGTGGGGAAGATGACCGACGGCAGCCGCTGGCCCCAGCCCAGCTCGCTCATCATCATGAACAGCGGCACGACACCCAGCTGCGGCGGCACCATCATCGTGCCGATGACCAGCATGAGCAGGACGTTCCGCCCGCGGAAGCGGAGCTTGGCGAAGGCGAAGCCGGCGAGGGTGGCGAACAGTACGGTCGACAGGGCGATGACGCCGGCCACGATCAGGCTGTTCGTCATGGCCTTGCCCAGCGCCGCGTCCTGCCACGCCTTGCCCAGGTTCTCGAAGAGATGCGGGCCCGGCAGGAACGGCGGCGGCGTCTGCGACACCCGGGTGTTGTCACTGGAGGCCGCCACCAGCGTCCAGTACAGCGGGAACAGCGAAGCGAGCGTCGCGACGGCCAGCAGGACATAGGCGACCGGTCCCGCGTGGTGCTGGCGCCCGGCGCCGGGCCGGAAGGACATCACTGGCTTCTCCTGGAGACGTGCCGGGGGCCGGCGGCGCGGGAAGCGAGCCGCTTGACGACGCGCTGTACGACGAAGACGAGGATCAGCAGCAGGAACATCGCCCAGGCGATGGTCGCCGCGCGCCCCATCTGGTAGTTCTTCCAGCCCTCCTCGTAGAGCAGCAGGCCCAGGGTCTGGTACTGGTTGTCGGCGCCGCCCGTGATGCCGTTCGGACCTTGGCCGAAGATGAGCGGTTCGCCGAAGAGCTGGGTCGCGCCGATCGTGGACAGCACGATCGTGAAGACGACCGTGGACCGGATGCCGGGGATGGTGACCATGCGGAACTGCTGCCAGCGCGAGGCGCCGTCGAGCGCGGCGGCCTCGTACCGCTCGTCCGGCACGGCCTGCATCGCCGCCAGGTAGAGCAGCGCGTTGTAGCCGGTCCAGCGCCAGATGACGATCGCGGAGACGGCGAGCTGGGCGGCCCACTTGTCGTTCTCCCAGTTGACCGGGTCCATGCCGACCAGCCCCAGCAGCCAGTTGATCATGCCGAAGTCGCGCTCGAAGAGCATCGTGAAGACCAGCGCGGCAGCGCCCACGGACGTCGCGTACGGCGTCAGCGCCGCGACCCGGAAGAAGGCCGAGCCGCGCAGCCGGTAATGGAGCAGGTGCGCCAGGCCCAGCGCCATCAGCAGCTGCGGGACGGTGGAGAGCACGCCGAGCGTGAAGGTGTTGGCGAGCGCGTTCCAGAAGCGTTCGTCGCCCCACAGCGCTGTGTAGTTGTCGAGTCCCACCCACTCCATGAGGTCCATGGAGGCCAGCTCCACGCGGTGCAGCGAGATCCACGCGGTGTAGAGCAGCGGATAGAAACTGAAGGCGGCGAAGACGACGAAGAACGGGGCGACGAAGGCGTACGGGGCGCCGCGCACGTCCAGCCGGTGCCAGAACGTACGCCGCCGGTAGGTCTGCAGGGCCACCGGGGTCCTCCTGTATCGGTCGGTTCCGGGGCGGTCAGCCGGTGGCCTTCTTGATGCGGTCGTCGGTGGTCCGCCAGGCGGCATCGGGGCTCTTGCCCTGTGCCTCGATGAGCGTCAGGCCCTGCTGGAAGATGTCCTTGATCGCGCCGTCCTTGCGGCCGAGCACCTGCTTGTCGGGGATCTCCCGGGCGGCGGCGCCGAAGATCTCGCCGATCGGCGCGTCACTGAAGTACGCCGACTCCGCGTCCGCCACCTCGGGCGCCTTCAACGCCTGCTGCGAGGACGGGAAGTTGCCGAGCTTCTCGAAGACGTACGCCTGCTGCTCGGGCGCGGTGAGCCACGCGACCAGCTTCTTCGCCTCCTCCTTGACCGGGCTCCGCTCCATCACGCCGAGGAAGGAGCCGCCCCAGTTGGCGCCCTTCGGCGCCTTGGCCACGTCCCACTTGCCCTTGTTCCCGGGGCCCGCCTTCTCGCTGATGTGGGCGAGCATCCACGCCGGGCACACCGTCGTGGCGAACGTGCCGTTGGCCAGCCCGGGGTCCCAGCCGGGCTGGAACTGGCGGAGCTTGGCGGTCAGGTCCGCGGAGGCGGCTTCGGAGGCCAGCTTCCAGGCGCCGGTGACAACGGGGTTGTCCTGGTAGATCAGCTTGCCCTTGGTGTCGTAGAACTGCTGGGAGCTGCCGTAGATCATGGCGTTGAACAGACCGCTGGCGCTGTCCATGAAGGCCACGCCGTCCTTCTTGGAGCCGGCCTTGAACTTCCGCCCCGCGTCGACGTACTTCGACCAGTCGCCCGCCCAGAGCTCCGCGACCTTCTCGCGGTCGGTGGGCAGCCCGGCCTGCGCGAAGAGGTCCTTGCGGTAGCAGACGGCCATTGGGCCGATGTCGGTGCCCAGGCCGATGACCTTCTTGTCCGCGGTGGTCACCTGGTTCTGCTTCCAGGGAAGGAAATGTCCGGTTCCGGGGGTCTTTGACAGGTCCGCGAAGGTGGCCGCGCGGGTGTCCACGAGCTCCTTGGCGCGCCCGACTTCGATGCCCTGGATGTCCTTCAGGCCGCTGCCGGCGGCGAGATGGGTCTGCAGCGCGGTGTAGTACGTCTGCTCGTCCCCGGCGACCTCCGCCTTGATGGTGACGTCCGGGTGCTCCTTCTCGTAACGCTCCAGCAGGCCGGTCTCCTTGAAGCCCATCACGCCGTACAGGCCCATGGTGATGGTGACCTTGCCGTCCTTGATCCCGCCGCCGGTGTCCGCGGCGCCGCTCCCGCCACAGCCGGCGACCAGGCCGAGCGCGGCGGCGGCCGCCACCACCGCCAGGGATCTTCTCGTCATCGTTTTCCGAACGCGCATCGCCGTTCCCTTCCCAGAGCCAGGCCGACATGGGCACGTTCCCATTCGCCGACAGCAGCGACTGGGAACGTGCCCACCGATGTTCCGGAAGAGTGACGGCACCCATCGCTTGTGTCAATGACTTGAACACAGACGGGAGTTGGCGCTCCGCTCAGCACACTGCCCGAAGGCGGTACGGAGCGCGCCGGAGGTCTGGCACAATGCGCTGGTGAACGGGGCGGGGACGGGACACGGCGGGGGTGGCGCGATGCCGGGCGGACAGCGGCCGACGATAAAAACCGTGGCGGCACGCGCCGGCGTCGGCCGCACGACGGTCTCCCGTGTCATCAATGGTTCGACGCTCGTCAGCGACGAGGCCAGGGCCGCCGTCCTGGCCGCCATAGCCGAGCTGAAGTACGTACCGAACTCCGTCGCCCGCGGCCTGGTCACCAGCCGGACCAACTCCATCGCCCTGGTCATCCCCGAATCGGAGTCCCGGCTCGGCGCCGAACCGTACTTCGCCGCCGTGATCCGCGGCGTGAGCACCGGCCTCGCCGACACCCGGACCCAGCTCCAGCTGATCCTCGTCCGTGACCAGGGCGAACGCGACCGGCTCACCGCGTCCGTCGCGGAGCGGCGGGTGGACGGCGTCCTGCTGGCCTCCGTGCACGAGCACGACCCGCTGCCCGCGCTGCTGGAGGACATGGGCCTGCCCACCGTGCTCGCGGGCCGCCGCGGCCCCGGGGAGTCGCTCAGCCACGCCCACGCCGACAACGTGGGCGGCGCCTGCGCGGCCGTCCGGCACCTGCTGGAGCGCGGTCGCACCAGGATCGGCACGGTCACCGGGCCGATGGACATGGACGTCGGCCGCGGCCGGCTCCAGGGCTGGCAGGACGCGCTGCGCGCGGCCGGTGCGCGGCCCGAGGAACGGCTCGTGGCCCGCGCGGACTTCACCGAGGAGGGCGGCCGGGCCGCCGTGCGCACGCTCCTGGACCGCGTTCCCGGCCTGGACGCCCTCTTCGTGGCCTCCGACGTGATGGCGGTGGGCGCCCTGAGCGAGCTGCGCGCCCGCGGGCTGCGCGTCCCCGAGGACGTGGCCGTGGTCGGCTTCGACGACTCCTTCCTCGCCCGGCACACCCATCCGCCCCTGACCACCGTCCGGCAGCCCGTCGAAGAGCTGGGCACCACCATCGCCCGCGTCCTGCTGCGCGAGATCGCCGACCCCACGGCCCCCCGGCAGCAGATCGCGCTGACGACGGAGCTGGTGGTCCGCGAGTCCTCCTGAGAGCCCGTGCCCGGACCCGTGCCCGGCGCCCCGTGCCCGGGCCCCGCGCGGCCGGGTCAGTCGCGCCGTATCGGACCGATCCGCTTGTGCGAGACGGCGAACGCCGCGAAGTCCGCGTAATCCGCGTCCGGCGTCGCCCAGCTCGGGTCCGAGCCGCCGAAGAAGGTCGAGAAGAACACGCCCTCGATCTGCAGCTTCTCCGAGGTCCGGAACTTCAGCTCGTCCTCGCGGAGCACCCGGCGGCCGTCGAGGAACACCTCGACCGAACCGTTGTCCTCGTCCGGTGTGTTGAGCCGTACGGCCTGTTCCACGCAGGTCCAGCGGCCGGTCGGCCACTTCCACTTGCCGCGGCCGAGCGAGGTCCCGTGCTCCACGGAGGTCGGCAGGTACGCGTACACCTCGCCGCGGCCCTTGCGCCGCCACATGTACCGCGTGGACAGGCCGTTCTCGCCGTCCGGGATGCGCCGGCCGCCGGTGACCGAGCCGCCGTACAGGCCGGGCAGCTTGCCGCCCTTGACGAAGTCGAAGCCCTTGGGAAAACGCAGGTAGTAGCGCAGGTGGAGGGAGTCGGTCGGCCCGGAGCGGAGCGGCAGGTACAGCTGCGCGCCGCCTTCCGGGCGGCCGTAGCGGCGGGCGACGGTGGGGCTGGCCGAGCGGGCCGGATACCGCACCCGCAGCACCGGCCCGTACACCGGGTGGTGCCGCAGCGCGGCGCGGTCCAGGCCGAAGGAGCCGTCCTCGCGCGGCCTGAGCCGGGGCCCGAAGAACCGGGCGACCGCCGCGGTGTCCCAGTCGAGGGACGGTTCGGCGGAGGGATCGTCCGTCTCCCGCGGCGGGGGTTTCTCGTCCGAGCCGGAACAGGAGGCGAGGAGGGCGGCCAGCGCGGCCGCTCCCGCGGCGACGAACTTCCGACGGTCCATGGGCCGGGTGCTCCTGTCCTGGCTCGGGGGCATCGGCCGCCCCGCCGCACGTGGCGGCGGGGCGGCCTGCTGTCAGGCGGCGGCGACGCGGTAGGACACCGCCGAGCTGCTCGCCTGCTTGGCGCGCAGGGTCACGGTGCCGTTCGAGTCCGCCTTTCCGGTGGCCACGGTACGGCCGTCCGCGGTGAGTTTGTACGAAGCGCCCGGTTTCAGGCCAGTTACCGTGAACGCCGCTGAACTGGCCGAGTCCAGCTGTACGTTGACCGGGTTCTGGTCGCGGAAGGCGATCGACCCGGGTGTGCCGGAGTCACCCTTGACGGAGTACGTCAGTCCGGACGGCGCGGTGTTCCGGTCGAAGTACGTCCCGGTGGTCTGCTGGGTCAGCGCCCCGGAGCCGAACGTGCCCGTGAAGGTGTTCCCGCTGAACGTCAAGTCGTCGGCCTGTCCGATCTTCAGGACGTTGCTCCCGCTGCCGTCGAAGGTGTTGCCGGTGAACGTCAGCCGGGCCGGCCGGCCGGTGTCGTTGGTGTACGCGGGCTTGTCCGAGCCCTGGTACGTGTAGACGGCGTACTGCCCGCTGTCCGTGACGGTGTTGTTCGCCGAGGTGATGTCCTGCGAGCCGACGCTGAAGCGCAGCCCGAACTTGGCCCGCGTGACGGTGTTGTTCTCGATGACGTCGTCGCTGCTGTCGAAGACCGCGATGCCCGCGCCGTTCGGCTGGTCGTGGACGTTGTTGTCGCGCACGACGGAGTCGGTGACGCCGCGGTGCAGCATGATGCCGTGCACCTGGTTGTCCGACGCGTCGTCGTCGCCCGGCGGCAGATAGGGCGGAATGCCGTTGTGGTCGCTCTCGTTGCCGACGATCTCCAGGTGGTCGCACCGCTGGGAGCAGATGATCCCGTGGTTGCCGTTGTCGTGCGCGTGGTTGTTGGTGATCGTCAGGTGGTCCGAGTCGTCGTGCGGGTCCAGCCCGTACGCCACGTTGTGGTCGTACTCGTTGCCGTCGAAGGTCATCCCGTAGGCGCCGAACGTGTAGGTGCCCATGTAGTTGTGGTGGAAGCGGCTGCCGATCTGGTCGCCGAACACGTCCAGCTTGTCGCAGACGTCCTGGTGGGTGATGTCGCAGCCGCGGGCCTTGTACGCCACGCCGTAGCTCTCGGCCGCGTAGTAGCCGAGGTAGCCGATGTCGCTGTGGTAGATGTTCATCGTCGACTCGCGCGGCGTGCCGTCGGCGTCGAGGTAGGACAGCGCCCGTATGAAGGCCCGTCCGCGCTCTCCGGAGCCGGCGGAGGTGTCGGTGTCGGGGCCGTTCCCGTCCCACGAGGTGATGTCGACGCGGTCGATGTCGATCGTGCCGTACTGCGCGGTGATGGAGGCGACCTCGGTGGGCCCGCCGCCCGCCGGGCTGTTGAGCCGCAGGGTGTTCACCTCGCCGCCCGCGGCGGAGCCGTGCAGCTCCAGGGTGGAACCGTTCTGGACGACCAGGTTGGCGTCCAGCTGCCAGGTGCCGGACTCGTCGACCTTGTGCAGGGGAGCGCTCGGGCACTGCGTGCTGATGCTCGACGGCGACCACGTGCCGGACATGAGGTACACGGTGTTGGTACTGGCGGCGTACCGCACCTGTCCGGAACAGGCCGCGGCCTGTGCGGGCGGGGCGAGCACGCCGGTCAGGCCGGTGACCAGGGCGCCCGCCGAGAGCAGGACGATGCCCGCGCGCAGGGTTCTGATGACGCCGGATGATCGGTCGGTCATGGTGTGCGACTCCTTCTCCGGTTCTCCGGCCGCCGTCCCGGTGGGGCGGCGGCCGGATCGGGGCACGGCTGACGTTGCGTCAGGCCGTGTTCTCCACGTGTCCTGCGACCTTGGGCCGTGGGGTGCCCCGGTGCCGGACGTGGTGGAGGGTCTGCAGGACGACGGCCAGGGCCAGGGCCACCAGGGCCGCGAAGCCCAGCCAGGGGAACGGCGGCAGCGAGACCTCGGTCTTGCCGTGCCGCTTGACCTCGCCGTCCCCGTCCAGGGCCACCGGGGCCCGGACGCGGGAGTCGGTGAGGTCCAGCAGGGACCGGGCGTCCGCGTCGATGCCCTGCCGCTCGGCCAGGACGTCCAGGGACTTCCCGGCGGCCCGGACCCCCTCCGCGAGGTGCATACCGCGGTGGGAGCTGCCGATCGTCACGTTCTCCAGGCGGGCCGAGGCACCGAGGTCGACGGCCGTGGTGCCGCCGGACAGGGCGCCGCCGGTGACCCGCAGCGCGGGGGAGCTGGAGGCCAGGCCCTTGCGGCTGGCCTCGCTGACCCGGACGCCCTTCAGGGTGATGTGCCGGGTGGCTCCGGAGACGAGTACGCCGGTCTCGCCGCCGTCCACCCGGACGTCGCGCAGCGCGACCCGGTCGGCCCCGCCGCCGATGGCGATGCCGGTGCGGTTGGCGGACAACGAGGTGCGTTCGACGCGGACACGGGAGCCGGTGATGCCGATGCCGCGGTCGAAGCCGCTGACGGTACCGCCGGAGACCGTGGCGCCCCGGATGCCCTCGGCCAGCAGGATGCCGGGCTCGCTGCCGTTGTGTCCGGTCAGCTCGGGCTCGCGTACCGTGACCGAGCTGTCGCTGCCGGAGACGCGCACCGCGGCGCGCGACGAGCTCTCCACCGCGGCCTTCTCCACGACGCACTCCCGGCAGGACGTCAGGTCGATGCCGCCGCCCATGTCGAAGCGGGAGGTGGGAGAGGTGAGCCGCAGGCCGCGCTGGAGCGTGGCCTTGATCCCGGCGCCGTCGTTGTCGCGGGTGCTCAGGCCGGCCAGGGTGCGGTTGTCGGTACCGCCGAGGGCGATGCCCGTACGGCCGTTGGACTCGGCCACAAGGCCGCTCGCCTTGGTGCCCCGGTCGCCCTTGAGCACGATGCCGTCCTCGGTGGCGCCGGTGGCCGTGACGTTCTTCAGGCTGACGTCCTTGGAGCCGGCCAGCCGCAGCCCGGTGTGGTTGTCCTGGAACGTCGTGCCGGTCGCCGACCCCGTACTGCCCCGTCCCCAGGTGACGCCCGACTGCTCGGCGGTCGCGGACGAGCCGAGCCGGCCGAACCCGCTGACGGTGGCGTTGCGGAAGTCCATCCGGCCGCCCGCGCCCATCGAGAGGTACGGGCGCCCGGGCGCACTGGCCGGCGCGGGGCTGGAGCCGTCCTCGGCGACCGAGGCCAGCGTGGTGCTGTCGACGTCCAGGGCGGCCCGGCTGCCGCTGATCCACGTCCCCGACTTTGCCGTCTTCCCGGCGGTGAGCAGGACCTTCTTCGTCCGGTCGTCGATGCGCAGGATGGTGTCGGGGGCGAGCAGCACGGCGGTACGGATCCGGACGGTGGACGGCCGGCCGGGCTCGGAACCGATCCACTCCCGGCCCGCGTTGGCGGCCAGCCAGCCCAGCGAGACGGACGGCGTCCCCGGGTACAGCCGGCGCACCACGACGCCGTGGCTGAGCAGGCTCACGCTGCGCGGCCGCAGCACCATCAGCTTGTCGGGCTGCCCGGTGCGCTGCCAGGCGGCGACGTCCTCGGGCAGCCCGACGGCCGCCGCCGGCGTCCCCTGGGCGCCGAGGGCCAGGACGGCCGAGAGGGCGGCCGCGGCCGCCCCGAAACGGTGTACGGTTTTCATGCGCCTGCCTCCGAACCCGCTGCCTGCGGCGAGGTCCGCACCGCGACACCGTTGACGACGGACACCTGCCGGGTCAGCCAGCGCTGCCTGCGGATGGTCAGCAGGGCGCAGATCTTCACCCCGGCCATCAGGAACGACACCAGCACGAAGCCGGGGACGAGGAAGAACGACGACGGCTTGCGCACCAGGTGCGGAAGCATCTTCATCGCCCGGCTGATCCACCACCAGGCGGCCAGGCAGGCCACGAAGAACCAGTCCTGCCGCACGATCGCCCACGCCATGAAGAACGGCGCGATCAGCAGCGTGAAGCTGCTCACCGCCTTGTCGGCCATGGTGAAGGCGAGGAACGGATGGCGCCGGATCCAGCGGGACGACAGCGCTCTGAGATCTGATCTCCAGGTGTTGCGGGACCAGCGCAGCCGCTGCTTCATGAAGATCCGCCAGGTGCCCGGGAAGGTCGACCACACCCGGGCCGAGCGCTGCATGTACGTACGGTGGCCGCGCGCCAGGGTCAGCGTGGTCAGCCGCTTGTCGTCGCCGGACATGCACGGCACGCCCATGAACGTCTCGTGCATGAAGTCGTCGGATATCTCCAGCAGCAGCTCGCGGCGGTAGACCGCGGTCCGGCCGGAGAGGCAGGAGACGGCCCGGCCCACGGCGGTCTGGGCGGCGTTCTCGTCGAAGTACCGGTAGTCCAGGTACATGTCGTTGACCCGCTGCAGGAAACCCCGCGGGTTGTAGACGTTCTGCCGGGTGCCGACGCCGCCCACCTTCGGGTCGGCGAACGGCTTGCACACCTCGGCGGCCACGTCGTCCGCCCAGATGGTGTCGGAGTCCACCAGCGCGACCAGGTCGGTGCTGCACGCCTCCCAGCCGCGACGCAGCGCGTCGCGCTTGCCGGGCACGTCGGTGATGACGACGGTCACGGGATAGCGGGCCGCGACCTCCCGGCACGCCTGGTCGGTGACGTCTATGACGAGGACGACCTCCTCGACGTCGTTGGCCAGCCAGGACTCGATGGCGTGCGCGAAGATCTCGGGGTCTTCCTGGTACACCGGGACGACGATGCTCAGCGGCAGCCGGAAGTCGTTCCGCACCGGGCGGTACAGCGCGGCCGGCGCGCGGCGCACGAGCCAGCAACTCCAGCGCACCAGGCCCAGGATGCCCAGCGGCAGGTAGACCAGGTAGTACCGGAAGTCGTAGAGCGTGGTATCCAGTAGGGCACTCATGGTTCCGTTCTCGATGACGGGTGAGCCGAGGCCGGGCAAGGGGGGAGTGGGGGCTCCGAGGGGGGTGTCCGCGAAGGTCAGGCCAGTTCGGCGGCCAGTTCGTCCGCTTCGCGGTCGGCGCGCTCGATCAGCATGTCGTTGACCTGGACGACGGCCTTGAGCAGCGGCATGTCAAGGTTCAGGGACTCGGCGAGGCCCAGGAAACCCTGGGTGTCCTTGGGCAGGCACACCCCGCCGTACGGCGCTCCCCCGCGGATGCCGTAGAGCGGGTTGTAGGAACCCTCGGCGGACCGGGCCACGGTCTGCGCGATGGGGTCGAGGTCCAGCCCGAGGGCCTGGCTGACCAGCCACATCTCATTCCAGAAGCTGATCTTCGTGGCGTTGTAGATGTTGTGGGCGCACTTGACCAGCTCGGCGGCCGCCGGGTTGGAGAAGGTACGCAGCTCCCCGCCGAACGGCGCCAGCAGCTCGGTCAGCCGCTCCACCGTACGGTTGCTGCGCGAGGCGATCACCGTCATCCACGGGTGCCGGAAGTCCTCCAACGCCGTGGCGGCGCGCAGGAATTCGGGGTTGCCGGCCAGCGAGAAGCCCTCGCCGACGCACTTCCCCGAGTGCTTCTCCAGCAGCGTCTGGACGAGGCCCTCGGTGGTGCCCGGCGGCACGGTGGAGCGGACGACCACGGTGTGGTCGCCGGTGGCGTCGGCCAGGGCCGCGCCCACCGAGGCGGTACCGTCCTCGAAGGCCGTCAGGTCGTAGCGGTGACCGACGTTGGGCGTGGGCAGCGTGAGGAAAATGAAGGCGTCCGGTTCATTACGCAGATCGAGCACGTCACGCGCGTCCAGCTCCTGCGAGCGCAGGTATTCCAGCCGCTGGTGCGAGATGTCGATGAAGGTCACCTGGTGGCCGGCGTGTAAAAAGCCCTTACCGGTAGCCGTACCGACGACGCCGGAACCCACGATGAAAATACGTGCCATGGTGCTGTCCTCCTGGTGGATGTGCGTGCTCGACGCGACGCGACAGTGGTAACGAAAAAGGTGCGGGCCGGAGGGAACCGATCCGATGTCACGGCCGTCGGAGCAATGGCGCACGGGGCGGGCCCGCGCGTTCCGGTGAGCTCGGACGGGACAGTGCTGCCGGGTGCGTCAGGCCCCCCTGCCTGATCAGCATGTATGCATCCTCCGCCGGACGGCGCCTGTACGACTGCGTGACGGTGTGAGCGCTGAGTCGCACTCTGCACTCATCGGGACGGACAGTACAGAAGCCGACTTACTGAGAGGGCAGGAAATTGCCGTGAATCCTGAATTCCGTATGCCCGGCTCCGGTACGGGTCCAAAGGCGTCGATATCCTGCAGAAAAGCGCTGATCGGAGCGGGAAACCGGCAGGCCGGAACTCCCGCCGGTGAGCCGGGCGTACGCCGTCTCCTCGGTACGGGCACCGGGGCATGACAAGCGTTTTCGCGGGCTGCGTGCCGGGGCCATCGAATTCAGTAGGTTGTCCGAATCGGCGAGATTGCCGGGACCGTTAATGAGACGCGCGGAATCACTGTTCCGTGACGTCAGGAAGAGCGCTCGTCACGCCCGTCCCTGTCGTCTCCCGAGCAGCGCGCGGCGGAGGCGGGCCGCGCCGCGCTGACCTGCGCGAGCGCGGCGCGCGGCGGATCGAGCGGGGTGTGTGGCAGTGCGGCGCGCGCCGCTGGCCGGAACCGCGTCCGTCACCTTGCCGCCTGGGCAGCGGCCTTCTCGCGCGCCGCCGCGGCCCGCTCCGGAGCGCCGAGCTGCTCCTCCAGCCGCGCCTGCGCCGACCAGTTGTACGGGCAGACGGGGCGCAGCTGAATGCGCTCGCTCAGCAGCGTGCGCGCCAGGTCCGTACGGCGTGCGCGCAGCGCCGCCTCGACCAGCGTGCGCTGCACGGCGTCCCGCTGCGCGTGGCTGCCGCCGAAGGTGTGCAGCCGGTGCCGCACCGGCAGCAGCAGATCGGCGGCGCGGCCGAACTCCTGCCGCCCGTACGCGATCAGCGCCCGGCACACCGGCAGCCCGATGTCCGCGGTCATCGCACGGTTCGACACCGCAGGCGCCGCCCCGGCCAGCCACCGCTCCCGGTCCGCCACCAGCCGCTCGGCCAGGCCGAAGCGGCCGGCGCCCACATACGCCATGACCGCGTGCACGTCGTTGAAGGCGTAGTGCGCGCCGTCGTCGCGGCGCTCCCACGCGTCGGCGAGCCGCGCCCACCGCCCGCTCTGGTCCTCGCCCGCCAGGTACAGCCGCCACAACAGGGCGGCGGCGTCCAGCAGTTCCATGGCGACGGGCGCCGACCCCTCGTGGTGCAGCGCCGCGTCGTAGATCTCCAGCACCCGCGCCGCGTCGCCCATCTCCAGTGCGTACAGGGCGTAGTGCCACCAGTTGTGCACGGTGAGCAGGGTGCCGTCCGCCCAGTGGTCGGTGCGGGCGTCCAGGAAGCGCATCCCGTCCGCGCTGCGGCCCCGCATCTCATAGCTGTGCACGACACCGTGGATCGCCCACACGTCGTACGGATGCCGCGCGAGCGCTTCGAGGCCCGCCTCCTCGGCGCGCTCGTAGTGCCCCGACTCCTCCAGCCCGAACGCGTACATGCCCAGCAGCGGGCCGCGGTGCGGGTCGTCCGCCTCCCAGGCGCCCAGCGCCCCGCCGATGCGGTCGCGCAGGCGCTGGGCGTCCCCGGTGAGGAAGTCGTGCTGATGCCCGGCGAAGAGCGCCAGCACATCGCGGGGATGGGCGACGGTGAGATCACCGAGCAGCCGGCCGGCGCCGTGCAGGTCCCCGTCCAGCCAGGCAGCCGCGGCGGCGAGATGCATCCGCTCCCGTGACGTGAGGGCCGCCTCGTCCAGACCGGAGCGGAAACGGAGGAAGGCGTCGCGCGCCGCGGCCGCGTCCTTCTCCTCCGTGCCGAGCACACCGAGGTACGCGGCCAGCACCTGGCCCATCACCGACCGTGGCGACGCCGCCAGCGCCGCGCCGGCCGCCTCGACCACCTCGGGCCGGAAGAACACCAGGTGGTCCAGGGCCCGTTCGTAGTGGACGAGCGCATCGGCACCGGTATGACTCATCCGGTGCCCGTGCCGGTCCGCTGTCATAGGTCCCTCCTGCGTAGCCGGTCCGCCTGCCCTCAGCGATGGTGGACGACCGGCGGCCGCCGGGAGCGGAATCCGGTCCCCGAGGGCCACCGCCCGTACCAGGCCAACGATCACAGCCCTACCCGGACACGATCCGGACAACCGCCGTCCGCCGCCGGACCGCGCACGAGTGCCGCGACCGCGTCGCCACCAGCACGCGTACGGCCGCCGCGCCCGCTCGCCTGCCGGGCCGTCCCCGGGCCGGCTCCGGGCGATTCGGTCAGCGGGGCCGGGGCCGGAAAGCGGGGCTCCGGACCGCCGCGCGGCACCCGTCCGTACCCAAGCGGCCCAGCCGCCGCGGCAGTCACCGGACATCCGGGGCGGGACGCGGGCCCGCACCGCCACGGAAGCGGCCGGAACCCGGCACCGGGGACCGCCGATCCCGTCACTCGGGATACGGGCGGAACCGCCGCGAGCGCGGTCGCCCTGCCTCTGCTTTCTTTCCTTTTGCCGGACCGGCAAGAAAGCTCGCCACCGCCGCGCGGCCGCCCGATGATCACAGCAAGCGGGACTTCGCCCGCCCCCACCGCAGGAGGAGACATGCCGCAGCCCACCTCTGTACCGGCCCAGCAGCACCGCCTGATCCGCACGCCCGGCGGCCGTATCCATCTCGTGGAGCAGGGCACCGGCCCCCTGGTCCTCTTCCTCCACGGCTTCCCGGAGTCCTGGTACTCCTGGCGCCACCAGCTCCCGGCGCTCGCCGCGGCGGGCTTCCGCGCGGCGGCCCTCGACGTCCGCGGGTACGGCCGCTCCTCCGCGCCCGCCGCGGTCGACGCGTACCGGATGCTCGACCACGTCGAGGACACCGCCGCCGTCATCGAGGCCCTCGGCGCCGGGAGCGCGGTCGTCGTGGGCCACGACTGGGGCTCGTCCATCGCCGCCCACACCGCGCTGCTCCGGCCGGACCTCGTCACGGCCGTCGGGCTGCTGAGCGTGCCGTACGCGCCCCGGGGCGGGCCCCGGCCCACCGAGGCGTTCGCCGCGCTCGGCGGCGACGAGGAGTTCTACGTCGGGTACTTCCAGGAGCCCGGGCGCGCGGAGGCCGAGATCGAACCGGACGTGCGCGGCTGGCTGGCCGGGTTCTACGCCGGGCTCTCGGCCGACACGATGCCGCGCGACGGCGAGGGCAGCCTCTTCTTCGTGCCCAAGGGCGGCCGGCTCCGCGACCGTTTCCCCGCCGGCAGCCTGCCGTCCTGGCTCACCGAGGCCGAACTCGACGTGTACGCCGGGGAGTTCGAGCGCACCGGCATGACCGGCGCGCTCAACCGGTACCGCAACGTCGACCGGGACTGGGCAGACCTCGCCCCGTGGGACGGTGCGCCCGTCACCCAGCCGGCGCTCTTCCTCGGCGGCACCCTCGACGCCTCCACCACCTGGATGCGCGAGGCCATCGAGGCGTTCCCCACCACCCTGCCCGGCCTGGTCTCCTGTCATCTTCTGGAGGGCTGCGGCCACTGGATCCAACAGGAGCGCGCCGAGGAGGTGAACCGACTCCTCATCGACTGGCTCGGTTCCCCCGCCGTGCGAGTCGGCTCGGACATGCCCTAAATCACACACCGTGCGACGGCGCCGGCCAGCGGGCACCAGCACCGGGAAGCGGCTGGCGTCCCTCGCCGCACTCGCGACGGCGGGCGGTGGGGCGCACTCCGGTGTTGACAGCGGGGGGTGCGCGGGGGGCGCGTTCTTTTTGCGTGCGCCCCCACCCCTCCGGACCGTGGCGTGTGAGGCCGTCCGGTTCCGTTGTGCAGTCCTGCTGCCTGCACAAAAACCTGTGGGTGAACCGCTTCTCGCCGAGTTCGGCCACCGGATGGTTCCTAAGTCTGGGCGTGCTTAATCTGCTGTCACCACCTATGCGCGTCTCGAGGGGGAGCCGTGCTCATGACGTCGATGCAGGGTTACGACAGCCTGGTTGGTAGGGGGGAGGCGTCCGGGTCGGGGGGCCCAGGCGCTCACGGGGAACGGGGGGTATTTCCGGAGCGTTCACCGTACGGTGACCGCTCGCCGCAGGACCGGCCGGCTCCGGCCGTGCGCGCCGCGGGGGCGTGCCCGGCGACCGTGCCGCCGCACCGTGTCCCGTCGCACCGGAGGACCTGTGCCGCGCCCTTCGGGCGGGCCACGGAGAGCCACCGCGCGCGCCGGTCGGACCCGGCGCGCAGCAGACGCCTGACGAGGTGCGGATACCTTGACCGGGCCGCTCTGAAGGCCGGCTTCACCGGCCGGGGCGTCGCCCCGGACGCAGCACAGGACCTGGACACCGTGCCGGGCCTCAGTCACCGCACCGAGGATCCTCACCCCACGGAGGACCCGGGCCCCGCCGAGGACGACGGCGAGAGCGATCACCACGACCGCGCCGGGCCGCGGGCCGCGCCTGCCCTTGTGGCGGGTCGCGCAGCGGGTGTCTGCAGTGAGCCCCTTCTTCTCATGCCTTTTCTTCTCGTGCCTCGCGGTGCCGTCCTGCCCTGCCCAGGAAGGCGACCACCGCGGGCTTCGCACCAGTCCCCCCACCGCGCAGACCGAATGCGTTGAATTCGCGCACAGCTATCGACTTTGACTTACAAGGAGCTCACGTGGTGGGAAAACCTGCCGAGATTTCGGCAGCGGATCTGGTTGAAACTTCAACTATTCAAAATGGGGGTACCGCGCCGACGACCGGCGCCGAGCTCATATTCGCCGAGGTGCTCGCCGGTGTGGTGAATTCCGAACAGATTTCGGTCGACAGTCATTTCTTCGACGACCTCGGCGCCAACTCCCTGCTCATGGCGCAGTTCTGCGCGCGGGTCAGGAAGCGCGGCGACCTGCCGTCGGTCTCCATGAAGGACGTCTACCGCCACCCCACCATCCGCAGCCTGGCCATGGCCCTGCCGGCCGTCCCGTCCGCCGAGGCCGGGCCGCCGGTACCGGTCGTCCCCGAGGAGCCGGCGCCCGTCGGCAGCACCCCGCGGTACGTCCTGTGCGGCACGCTCCAGCTGCTGATCTTCCTCGGCTACTCCTACCTCGCCGGCCTGGTCACCATCCGCGGCTTCACCTGGGTCGCCGCCGGCTCCGGACTGGTTGACATCTACCTGCGGTCGGCCCTTTTCGGCAGCGCCGGATTCCTCGGGATGTGCCTCTTCCCGGTCGCGGCCAAATGGATTCTCGTCGGCCGCTGGCGGACGATGGAATTCCCGGTGTGGAGCCTGGCCTATCTGCGTTTCTGGACGGTCCGGGTACTGATCCACGCGAACCCGATGCGGCTCTTCATCGGCAATCCGCTCTACGTGCTGTACCTCCGGGCCCTCGGCGCGCGCATCGGCAAGAACGTCACGATCCTCTCGCCCGCCGTCCCCGTCTGCACCGATCTGCTCACCATCGGCGCCAACACGGTGATCCGCAAGGAGGCGTACTTCCTCTGCTACCGGGCGCACGCCGGGCGGATCCAGACCGGCCCCGTCACCCTCGGCCGGGACGTCTTCGTCGGCGAGCGGACCGTGCTGGACATCAAGACGTCGATGGGCGACGGCGCCCAGCTCGGCCACGCCTCCGCGCTGCAGAGCGGCGAGGCCGTGCCGGCCGGGCAGCGCTGGCACGGCTCACCGGCGCAGCGCACGGACGTGGACTACGTACGCGTCGCGCCGGCCCGTTGCGGCACCCTGCGCCGTTTCGGGTACGGCTTCCTCACCCTGGTACAGGTGTGCGTGGTGTACGTGCCGCTGGGCGTCGGGGCCATGTACCTCGTGCTGACGGAGGTCCCCGCGCTCGGCAGGTGGCTGGGGCCCGGCACCGAAGGGCTCACCTCGGCGGCGCTCTATCTCGACGCGCTGGTCATCTCCGTGGTGGTGTTCTTCGGCTTCAACCTGCTGGGCATGGTCTGGCTGTTCACCGTGCCGCGGCTGCTGAACCTGATGATCAAGCCGGACAAGGTGTATCCGCTGTACGGCCTGCACTACTCCGTGCACCGGGCGATCGCGCGGATGACCAACATCAAGTTCTTCAAGTGGCTCTTCGGCGACAGCTCCTACATCGTCCACTACCTGCGCTGCCTCGGGTACGACCTGTCCCAGGTCGAGCAGACCGGCTCCAACTTCGGTACGGGCATCGCCCACGAGACCCCGTTCCTGAGCAAGGTCGGCAGCGGAACGATGGTCGCCGACGGGCTGTCGGTCATCAACGCCGACTTCTCCAGCACCTCCTTCCGGGTCTCCCGCGCCGAGATCGGCGACCGCAACTTCCTCGGCAACTTCATCGCCTACCCCGCGGGCGGCCGGACCGGGGAGAACTGCCTCCTCGCGACCAAGGTGATGGTCCCGCTCGACGGCGAGATGCGCGAGAACGTGGGCCTGCTCGGCTCGCCGAGCTTCGAGATTCCCCGCACGGTGGAGCGCGACACCCGCTTCGACCACTTCCGCACCGGGGACGAGTTCCGCCGGCGCCTCGCCGCGAAGAACCGGCACAACATCACGACGATGGGCATCTTCCTGTTCCTGCGGTGGGTGCACGTCTTCGTCCTCACCGTGCTGGCCGTCGCGGCCATCGAACTGTACGGCGTGGCGGAGCAGTTGCTCATCGCCGCCTACATGGTGCTCAGCATCGCCTTCACCGGCGCCTACTTCGCCCTCGTGGAGCGGGTCATCCTGCGGTTCCGCCCGCTGCGGCCGCAGCTGTGCTCCATCTACGAGCCGTACTTCTGGTGGCACGAGCGCCTGTGGAAGGTGCCCGACACCCACTTCAACGTCTACAACGGCACGCCGTTCAAGAACCTGCTGTGGCGCCTGATGGGCGTCCGGATCGGCCGGCGGGTCTTCGACGACGGCTGCTACATCACCGAGCGGACGCTCACCGCCATCGGGGACGACGCCACGCTCAACATGGGGGCCAAGATCCAGTGCCACTCGCAGGAGGACGGCACCTTCAAATCCGACCACAGCACGATCGGCGCCGGCTGCACGCTGGGCATCGGCGCCCTGGTCCACTACGGCGTCACGATGGGCGACGGCGCGGTACTGGCCGCCGACTCCTTCCTGATGAAGGGCGAGGAGATCCCAGCGCAGGCGCGGTGGGCGGGAAACCCGGCCGCCGAGACGCACCGGGCGCCCCACCGGACCGCATGACCCAGCGACCACCGCAGATGCCGGACGACGACTCGCACCGGCGTGCGCCGAGCGGCGCGCCGGCGAAGCAGCAGACGACCACGACCGCGCCGCTCCGGACAGCGGCGCGCGGCACCGCGACAACGGTGCCTGGAGGGGGAAGATCCCATGGCAAAGCCGGCTGAGAGCGGTCGGGAATTCTGGCGGGGTGTACTTGTGGGAGGCGGCGCCACCGCGCTCCCGCGGTGGACCCGGCATCCGGTACCGGGCGTCGCCGAGCACGTGGCGAGCGTCCCGGCCGAGGTGGTCACGGCGGTACGCCGGCTGGCGGAGGAGCTGGCGGTGCCGTTCGACTCCCTCCTGCTGGCCGCGCACGCCAAGGTCCTCGCGGCCCTGGCGGGCGAGCGGGAGGTGGTGACCGGCCATGTCGCCGTACGGGACGGCCGGCCGCTGCCCTGCCCGCTGACGACCGGCGCCGGCACCTGGCGGACGCTGGTGCACGACGTGGACCGCGCCGTCTCCGCACTGCTGACGCACCGTGAGTTCCCGGTCGAGGAGCTCCGGCGGGAACTGGGCGTGACCGGTCCCGAGTACGAGACGGTGTGGGACCCGACCGGCGGCGAGGGCGAGCCGGCCGGGAACACCGTGCTGTGGGTGGGCGTCACGGCACGTGGCGAGGAACTGGTACTGCGGCTGCGGTACCGCACCGAGGCGCTGGATGCGGCGTGCGTGGACCGGATCGCCGGCTACCACCGCCGCGCACTGGCGCTGCTGGCCGCCGGGCCCGACGCCGACCACACGCGGCAGAGCCTGCTGTCCGCCGGCGAACTCCGCTACCAGCTGGAGGAGTTGGCCGGACCGGAACGCGAGCTGCCCGACGCCCGCTTCCACGAGCTGTTCGAGCAGCGCGTACGCAGCCACCCGGACGCCGTCGCCGCCGTACAGGGCACCCGGCAGTGGACGTACCGGGAGCTCAACGCGCGCGCCAACCGGCTGGGCCGCGCCCTGCTCGCCAGGGGCCTGCGCCGGGAAGGCGTCGTCGCCGTGGTGACCGAACGCAACCTGGACTGGATGGCCGCCGTGCTGGCGGTCTTCAAGGCCGGCGGTGTCTACCTGCCCATCGAGCCGCACTTCCCGGCCGACCGCATCGCCACCACGCTCTCCCGCGCCGAATGCGGCCTCGTGCTCACCGAACCCGGCAGCACCGCCACCCTGGACGAGGCGCTGGCCTCCGTGCCCGGCGCCCGCAAGCTCCTCATCGGCACCGCGTACGAGGAGGGGCACGCCGAGGACGACCTCGGAATCCTCATCGAGCCGGACCGGCTCGCGTACATCTACTTCACCTCCGGCTCCACCGGCGAGCCCAAGGGCGCGATGTGCGAGCACGCCGGGATGCTCAACCACCTCTACGCCAAGATCGAGGACCTCGGCATCGGCGAGGGACAGGTGGTCGCCCAGACCGCGCCCCAGTGCTTCGACATCTCGCTGTGGCAGCTGGTCTCCGCACTGCTGGTCGGCGGCCGGACGCTGCTGGTCGGGCAGGACGCCGTACTGGACGTCCAGCGGTTCATCGACACGATCGCCGAGGGCCGGGCCGGCGTCGTCCAGGTCGTCCCCTCCTACCTCGAAGTCGTACTGTCCGCGCTGGAGGCAGCGCCCCGCGAACTGCCCGACCTGCGCTGCGTGTCCGTCACCGGCGAAGCCCTGAAGATGGAGCTGGCCCAGCGGTTCTTCACGGTCCTGCCGGGCCTGAAGCTGGTCAACGCCTACGGCCTCACCGAGACCTCGGACGACACCAACCACGAGGTGATGGACCGCGCGCCCGAGGGCGACCGGGTACCGCTCGGCCCGGCCGTGCGCAATGTGCACGTCCACGTCGTCGACGACCACCTCGCCCCGGTACCGCTGGGCGCCCCCGGCGAGATCGTCTTCTCCGGCGTCTGCGTCGGCCGCGGCTACGTCAACGACCCGGAGCGGACCCGGCAGGCGTTCCTGCCCGACCCGCACCGCCCCGGCGCACGGCTGTACCGCAGCGGCGACCGCGGCCGCTGGCAGGCGGAGGGCAAGCTCGAATTCCTCGGCCGCCGGGACACCCAGGTCAAGATCCGCGGCTTCCGCATCGAGATCGGCGAGATCGAGAACGCGCTGCTGCGGATGGACGGCGTACGGGACGGCGCCGTGGTGGTCGCCGAGCGCGCCGACCGCAGCAAGCATCTGATCGCCTTCTACTCCGGACGCGAACTGGAAGCCACCGCGCTGCGCCAGGGACTGGGGGAGTCGCTGCCCGGTTACATGGTGCCCGCCGCCTTCCACCACCTGGACAGCCTGCCGCTGACCGCCAACAGCAAGATCGACCGCAAGGCGCTGACCGCGCTGGCCGGCCGGCTGGGGATGGCCGAGGAGGACTACCACGCGCCGCGCACGGCCACCGAAAAGCGGCTGGCCGCCGCCTGGTCCACCGTGCTCGGCATCCCGCAGGAACGCATCGGCCGGCGCGACCACTTCTTCGACCGCGGCGGCACCTCCCTCTCGGCGGTCAAACTCGCCGTCACCCTGAAGCGCGCCGTCTCCCTGAAGGACGTCACCCGCCACCCGGTCCTCGCCGACCTGGCCGACCTGGTCGACGGCCGCGCCGTACGCCGCGAGGGACTGCTGCACGCCCTCGCGGAGCCGGGCGGCTCCACCGCCGGGGCGCTGGTGTGCTTCCCGTACGCCGGCGGCAACGCGGTCAACTTCCAGCCGCTGGCCCGCGCCCTGCGCGGCACCGGGCGCGCGGTGTACGCCGTGGAACTGCCCGGACACGACCTCGCGGCGCACAGCGAGCCGTTCGCGTCCCTGGAGGACGTGGCCGAGCAGGCCGCCACCGAGATCGTCCGGCGCGGCCTGGACAACGTACTGCTGTGGGGCCACTCCTCGGGCACCGCCTTCGCGGCCGAGACGGCCCGGCGCCTGGAACAGCGCGGCGTGACCGTCCAGCGCCTCTTCCTCGCCGCCCAGCTGCCCGGCGACGCCGCCGCCCGGCGCGCCGCCATGACCGCACTCGCCGGCCGCGACAACGCGCGGATCGCCGCGCAGCTGTCGGCGGAGGGCGGCTACACCGAACTGGAGGAGCTGGACGCCCAACGTGCCGAGCACGTCGGCGCGGCCTACCGCCACGACTGCGTCGCCGCCCACCGGTACTTCGCGGGCCTGCTGCAGGACCCGCCGACGGAGAAGCTGTCCGCACCGATCACCGTGGTCGTCGCCGCTGACGACCCGGCCACGGCCGACGCCCGGCTGCGCCACCTCGACTGGCAGCTGCTCGCCGAGGACGTACAGCTGCACGAACTGGCCGACGGCGGCCACTACTTCCTGCGCACCCGCCCCGACCGGGCGGCAGAGGCCGTACAGGCCGCCGCCGCTTTGCTGGCTTCTTCTTGAGAACAACGAAAGGAAGATCGGAAATGTCGTCATTCCCGGCGTCCCTGCTCGACGTGGAACGCCAGCCAGGCAGGCCCCCGATGGTGCGGGCCGAGACCACAGGCGACGCGTCGCGCTGGGTCGCCGAGCACCGGGACGCCCTGCGCGCCGCCGTTGCCGAACACGGCGCGCTGCTCGTCCGCGGCCTGGGCTTACGGGACCCGGCCGGTACCGGGGCCGTCTTCCGGCGGCTGGCCACCGGCCTGCTGAGCGAACAGGAGGCGTTCGCGCCCCGGCGGACCTATCCGGAGGAGGGCGTCTACTCCTCCACCAAATGGCCGCCGAACCAGCAGATGTGCATGCACCACGAGCTGAGTTACACCCTCACCTTCCCCGGCCTGATGATGTTCGCCTGCCTGACCGCGCCGGCCGAGGGCGGGGCCACCGCGGTGGCCGACGCGCCCACCGTGCTCGACGCGCTGCCCACCGACCTGGTGCGGCGCTTCGAGCGGGAGGGCTGGCTGCTCACTCGCAGTTACAACGACGAGATCGGCGCGTCCTGGGAGGAGGCGTTCGGCACCGATGACCGCGGCGTCGTCGAGCGGTACTGCCGCGCGAACGCGATCGCCTTCGAATGGCAGGACGACGGCGGCCTGCGCACCCGCCAGCGCCGCAGCGCCGTGGTACGCCACCCGGTCACCGGCCGGCGCTGCTGGTTCAACCAGATCGCCTTCCTGAACGAATGGACCATGGCGCCCGAGGTGCGCGAGTACCTGGTGGACGTCTACGGCGCCGACGGGCTGCCGTTCAACACACGCTTCGGCGGCGGCGATCCCATCGGAGAGGACATCGTGCAACTGCTCAACGAGGTCTACGAGAAGCACACCGCCCGGGAGCCGTGGCAGGCCGGCGATCTGCTCCTGGTGGACAACATCCGTACCGCGCACAGCAGGGAGCCCTTCGAGGGCCCGCGCGAGGTGCTGGTGGCGATGGCCGACGGGGTGCGGCTGGCCGACTGCGCGCCCACGATCGAGGTGAGCGCCCGATGACCACCATCCACCCCACAGCGGCCGAAACCACCGGCCAGGGACCGAAGCGGGTACCGCCCTTCGCGGTGGTCTCCGGCTCCCAGGTCCAGCGCGCCCTGCGGGGCCGCGAGCGGCAGCTCGTCGACCTGGTCGAGGCCACCTACCGGCTGCACGGCGCCGGCGACACGGTCAACCCGCCGTCGTACTTCCTGCGGTTCCCGGACCGGCCGTCCTCGCGGATCATCGCGCTGCCCGCGTCGGTGGGCGGCGAGGAACCGGTCGACGGCCTGAAATGGATATCCAGCTTTCCCGAGAACGTCGCGGCCGGCATTCCGCGGGCGTCGGCGGTCCTGATCCTCAATGACCACGACACCGGCTACCCGTTCGCCTGCCTGGAGAGCTCGATCATCTCCGCCACCCGCACGGCCGCCTCGGCGGCGTCGGCGGCCGACTGGCTCAGCCGCGGCCGGCCGCGCCCCGTGCGCGTCGGCTTCTTCGGTACGGGCCTCATCGCCCGTTACATCCACACGTTCCTGGCCGCCACCGGCTGGGCGTTCGAGGAGATCGGCGTGCACGACGTGTCCGCCGACAGCGCCGCGGGCTTCCGCACGTACCTCGAACAGTCCGGCTCCGGCGGCCGCATCACCGTCCACGACAGCGCCGAGCAGCTGATCCGCCTGAGCGACCTGGTGATCTTCGCCACCGTCGCGGGCCGGCCGCACGTCAGCGACGTGTCGTGGTTCGCACACCATCCACTGGTGCTGCACGTCTCGCTGCGCGACCTCGCGCCGCAGATCGTGCTCGCCTCGTCCAACATCGTCGACGACGTCGAACACTGCCTAAAGGCCGACACCTCACCCCACCTGGCCGAACAGCTCTCCGGCAGCAGGGACTTCCTGCACGGGACGCTGGCCGAGGTGATGGCGGGGAAGGTGCGGCCGGCGGCGGACCGACCGCTGGTCTTCTCGCCGTTCGGGCTGGGGGTCCTGGACCTGGCGGTCGGCAAGTACGTCTACGACGAGGTGGTCCGCTCGGGGGAGCTGCACGTCATCGACGGCTTCTTCCACGAGTTGCGCCGGTACGGATGAGCGGCCGGGTCCTACGGCCGCACATGGGGGGTCATCAAATGAGGGGGTCATCGTGCCAGTCATATCCGTTCCCCTGGACTTCAATGAGGAAGAGCTCTACGTCGACCTGCGCTCGATCTTCGGACAGCCACTGTTCCTGAAGTGCGAGGGCTTCAACTTCGCCGGGTCGATCAAGCTGAAGGCGGCGGCGGAGATGGTCGAGGCCGCGGAGCGCGAGGGCGCACTGATGCCGGGATCGATCCTGGTGGAATCCTCGTCCGGGAATCTGGGCGTGGCACTCAGCATGATCGCGGCGAGCAAGGGCTACGGGTTCCTGTGCGTGACCGACCCGCGCTGCAACCTGTCGTCCCGGCGGATGATGGAGGCCCTGGGCAGCCAGGTCCACCTCATCGCCGAGCCGGACGCACACGGGGGCTGGCTGGGCGCGCGGATCGATTACGTGCGCGCCCTGTGCGCCTCCGACGACCGGTACGTCTGGCTGAACCAGTACACCAACCCGGGCAACTGGAGGGCGCACTACCGCACCACCGCTCCGGCCATCGCCCGGCAGTTCCCGGACCTGGACGTGCTGTTCGTCGGCGCCGGCACCACCGGCACGCTGATGGGCTGCGCGCGCTACTTCTGGGAGTACCACCGCAGGGTCCGGGTGATCGCCGTCGACAGCGTCGGCTCGGTCACCTTCGGCGGCCCGCCCGGCCGCCGGATGATCCCGGGCCTGGGCACCAGCGTCCGCCCGGCGCTGCTGGACGAGTCCTACGTGGACGAGGTGATCCAGGTGGAGGAGGCCGACACCGTCCGCGCCTGCCACCGCCTGGCCCGCAGCGGATTCCTGTTCGGCGGTTCCACCGGCACGGTGGTCAGCGGCGCGACCGACTGGCTGGCGCGCCACGAGGAGGACCGCGACCTGACGGCGGTGGCGATCGCCCCTGACCTCGGCGAGCGCTACCTCGACACCATCTACCAGACCAACTGGCTGCAGGACCTCTACGGAGAGGAGATCCTCGACGCCGACGAGCTGACGGCCGGCACCCGCTCGGCCTGAGGCATGCGCCATGGGGCGCTGCCGCCGCGCCCACCGGCCCCGCTGCGAACGGGGGTCGGTGGGCGCGGCGTGTGTCGAGGTGCGAACGCGCCGCTCGACGATGCGGTCGCGCGCGCAGCACGTCCCCGGCGCGGCCTCAGTCGCGTGCCGGCAGCTGCGCCAGGAAGTCCAGCAGCGCCGCGTTGACTTCCTCGGGGCGCTCCTGCTGCGTCCAGTGGCCGCAGCCGGGCAGCGTGACATTGGCGTGCAGCCGCGGCAGCAGCTGGTCCAGGGCCGGCAGCAGCCGGTCCATGCCGGGGAACGCCCGGACCAGGTCCCGGTCCCCGGCGACGTACAGCGCGGGTATGTCGATGCCCCGGTCGTGGAAGGGCGCGAGCAGCTCCCAGTTGCGGTCGATGTTCCGGTACCAGTTGAGGCCGCCGGTGAACGCCCGGTCGCCGTGGACCGCGTAGTCGCGCACGAAGGCGTCGATGTCCTCGTCGGTGAGCCAGCCGGGCAACTCCTTCGGCTCCTCCATCGTGTCCAGCACCGAATGGCCCTCGGGGATCACCCACGGCACCGGCGGGTCGGTGAACGGGCTGTCCCCGGAACCGCCGTACAGCAGCCGCCGGAACGTCGACCGCACGTCCCGGGCCAGCTCGGCGTCCGCGACCCCGGGCTCCTGGAAGTACTGCTGATAGAAGCCCTCGCCGAGCTGCGCGCGCAGAGCCGGCAGTGGCGCGGCCGTGCCACGCGGCACCGGCGGCACGCTCAGCCCGGCGACGCCGCGCACCACGTCCGGCCGGAGCATGGCGGTCGTCCAGGCGACCGGCGCGCCCCAGTCGTGCCCGACCACGACCGCCTGCTCCTCACCGAGGGCCCGTATCAGTCCGATCACGTCCCCGGTGAGATGCAGCATCGTGTATGCGGAGATGTCCGTCGGCTGCTCGCTGCGGGCGTACCCGCGCTGGTCGGGGGCGACGACCCGGTACCCGGCCGCCGCCAGCGGCCCGAACTGGTGCCGCCAGGAGTACCACGACTCCGGGAAGCCGTGCAGCAGCAGGACCAGCGGCCCCTGCCCCTGCTCGGCGATGTGCAGCCGGACGCCGTTGACGTCGACGAACCGGTGCTCGACGGAAGGAGCCTCCGGTGAAGGGGTCTCGTCGGAAGGGGCCACCAGTCCTCCTGCACTCGTGTGTACGTGACCTTGAGCCACACCTGATGAACGGTCCGGGGGACGGCCTTGTTCCGCGTTCCGCCTTTTCTGCCGGGGGAGTTGGGGAGCCGCAGCCCGTCAGTCCAGAAGACGGCTCGGTGCGGCCTGGCGCCAGGAGTCCACGACGATGTCCCGCAGCTCGTCCAGGTCCTCCAGCGCGGCCAGCCGCACCCGCACCCAGGCGGAACCCGCCTCGTGCGGCGGCACCCAGAACTTCTCCGGCTCCGCTGCTATCAGCTCCCCCCGCTCCAGCACGGGGCACCGCACGGCGAACGAGGTCTCGTCGTCGGGGAGCGTGAGGTACATCTTCCCGGCGACCCGGAAGGTGGGCATGCTCCAGGCTTCCTTCTCCACCGTCTCCGGCAGGGAGAGGGCGATCCGGCGTACGTCATCGGAGTCGGGCATGGGATCACCGTAAACCGCACCACTGACATCGGCCCGCCGGAACGCCCGACCGGGACAGCCCCTGATCAAGCGGCCGTCGGAGCCGTCAGCACCCGTTGAGTACCGACGACAGCGCACTCTTCTCGGCGGAGTCGACGCTCAGCCCGTAGTAGTACTTCACCTGGACCCAGGCCCGCGCGTAGGTGCACTTGTAGGTGGTGCGGGAAGGCCACCAGGTGGCGGGGTCCTGGTCGCCCTTGGCCTGGTTGACGTTGTCGGTGACGGCGAGCAGCTGCGGCCGCGTGAGGTCGTTCGCCAGGTTCTGCCGCTTGGCGGTGGTCCAGGCGTACGCGCCGGAGTCCCACGCCTCGGCGAGCGGCACGAGGTGGTCGATGTCGACATCGGAGGCGGCCGACCACGTGGCGCCGTCGTAGGGCGAGTACCAGCTGCCGCTGGTCGCGGCACAGGAGGAGTCGGTGACGACATTCGTGCCATCGCGCTTGAGCACCGTCTCGCGGGTGTTGCACGCCCCGCTGATGGTGATCCAGTGCGGGAACAGATCGCGGCTGTACCCGTCCCGCGAATGCTCGGCACTGACGCTGAGCGAAGCCAGATACGAACGGGCGGTGGCGGCGCTTACGGGAGTGGGCAGCGCGGCCTGTGCGGGGACGCTGCTGAAGAGACTCAAAGCGGCGGTGGCGGCGGCCACCACACTGGTGGCGAGGACGCCACGACGCCGAACGGATATGTGCATGACACGCTCCTCGTTCCGAGACGGAAGACGGTATTCCGAGAAGAGCAACTGGGGGAGTGGCGCACTCATAGTGCTCCGCTTCCGTCTATGCGGGTAGACGCCGGAGGTGAAATCTGCGTGACCGCATGGGGTATGGCGGCGGGATGTCCCCGACCGTTGCGGCCCGCCGGGTCAGCTCTTCGGTTCGGCAGCGCCGTTCCGGCTCGGCTCCAGGCCGCGGCGCAACTGGTGCAGTCCTCGCCGGGCGTGGCTCTTGACCGTGCCGAGGGGCCAGCCGGTGCGTTCCGCGATCTGCGCCTGGGTGAGGTCGTCGTAGAAGGCCATGCGCAGCACCTGTTGTTGCGGCTCCGGCAATCGGGCGAGCTCCCGGCTCACCAGTACGCGGTCGAGTGCCTCGTCCGGCCGCCCGGTCGTCTCGTCGGCGTGCGAGAGGGCGGCCGAGCCCGCCGCGACGATCAGCCGGGCCCGGCGCGAGCGTGCCGCCAGCGCGTCCGCGATCTTGTGCCGGGCGATCCCGGTCAGCCACCCGGTGACCGGCCCGCGGCTCGCCCGGTACCGGTGCCGGTCCCGCCACACGGCGAGGAAGACCTGCTGGGTGACGTCCTCGGCCTCCTGCGAGTCGCCCAACGCCCGCCGGGCCAGGCCGAGGACCAGCGGCTGCCAGCGGTGGTACGCGAGGGCCAGGCACGCCTCGCTGCCCGCGGCGAGCCGGCGCATGAGCTCCTCGTCGGTGAGCGAATGGGGCATGACGGCTGCGCCTCCTGGCAGGGCCCGGCGGAAAGGCGGCACCATCGTGAAAACCTTCCTCCGTTCCGGCAACTCGCGTCGTTTGTGCGTCGTATGCTCGATCCGTGGAGCGCGGGCATACAGGACACGCGGACCGGCAGCCGGATGGTCCCGGTACCGGTACCGCGATGACGACAGGCGCCCTCGCCAGGCGCCTCGGTGTCGCGCCCACCACCCTGCGCTCCTGGGACCGGCGTTACGGCCTCGGCCCCGCCGTGCGCCCCGAGGGAGAGCACCGGCGCTGGACACCCCAGGACGTCGCCGTACTGGAGGAGATGTGCCGCCTCACGTCCGCCGGCGTACCCCCGGCCGAGGCAGCCCGTACCGCCAGGAAATGGGCCACGACAGCGAGCCGGCGGGACGAGCGCGACGAGGAGCGGCCCGCGCCCACCGCACTCCCGGCCTCCTCGTGCAGCGCCCTGCGCCCCGGTGACGTGCGTCTGGAGTGCCGGGGCCTCATCCGCGCCGCGACCCGACTCGACGCCCCGGCGATGTCCCGCCGGCTGACGGCCCTCGTCGACACGCACGGACTGGTCACGGCCTGGGACCAGGTGATGGTGCCGACCCTGCACGCCGTCGGCCGTAAATGGGAAACCACGTCCAGCGACCGCTACGTAGAGGCCGAACACCTGCTGTCCTGGCACGTCTCCACCGCGCTTCGCCGTGTCCCCGCACCCCCGACGACGGACGGCACGCCGCTGCTGCTGGCCTGCGTACCGGAGGAGCAGCACACGCTGCCCCTCGAAGCGCTCAACGCCGCGCTCTCCGAACGCGGCCTGCCCACCCGTATGTTCGGCGCGGCAGTACCGATCGACGCACTCGCCGCGGCAGTACGGCGCACCGGGCCCCCGGCAATCGTCCTCTGGTCCCAGGTACGCGGCACCGCCGGCCCGGCCCTCGCCCGGCAGCTGGCCACCACGCAGTGGGGCGTGAGGGGCGCCCGCCGCCAACCCGCCATGCTGCTCTGCGGCCCCGGCTGGGCATCAGCGCCCCCGCAACCGGGAATGCGGCATCCGCTCACCCTGCACGACGCCCTCTCGACCCTCACGCGACTCCGCGAGGCCGACAGCACGGTGCCGGCCAACTAGTCACATCAGCCACCGCATCGTGCCGTCCCCGGCCGGCGACACCGGGACGGGGACGGCGGATGGACAACGTCAGGTGCCGGCCTTGCGCCCGTATACGTACACCTCGTCGCCGGTCTTCAGCAGCTTCCAGTAGCTCTTCGCGTCCGCGGGCCGCATGTTGACGCAGCCGTGCGAGCCCGGTGCCGACCACACGCTGCCGTCGATGGCATGGAACGCCTCGCCGCCGTCGAAGAACTGGCTGTACGGCATGGGCACGTCATACAGCGAGGAGACGTGGTCCTTGTGGCGCCAGTAGACGTGGTGCAGTCCGGTGCGCGTCTCGTGCTTGTTCCGCCCCGTGCGTACCGGCACGGGGCCCTTGACGAGCTTGCGGCCGTCCTGGATCCAGCTGATCTGCCGGGTCAGGTCCACACACGCGATGCGGCCCTTGTTCACGGGGCAGTTGCCCGCCCGGTTGGGGTTCTTCCCCGCGGCGCGCTGCTGCTTCACGAGCTTCATCACGTTCCAGGTGACCGGCCCCGCGTATCCGTACTGCGGATAAATGCCGTGCCCCCGCTGGAAATCCCGGATCGCGCGGCAGTCGCCGGCCGACTGCCTGCCGTCGGCCTTCCGCCCGAGGAACCTCTCGGCCTCTTTCTGGTACGGCCCCTGCAGACCGCCGCACCAGGAGCCGGAGGCGGCATGCGCCGGCGCCGACTGCAGCCCGACCACTAACAGCGGCGACAACAGCCCGGCCGCCGCCGCGTAAACAGCCCCGCGTCTCCCACGGGATATTCGAGTACTCGTCATGGACCACCGCTTTCGTCTCGACGCCGCGCAGGGCGTCCACCAACGGATGAGTGCGCCGCATGAGGCCACGAACACCTCATGAGCCTCTCGAGCCCTCAGATTAGACGCCTATCAGCCACCAAAACCGGTGATTACCGAACATCGGAAGCCGCACCGGTGCCTCACCGGCAGACGACTCTCCGTACTAACTTGCTGTGCAGCATACTTGTACAGCAAGATACTCAGCGTGGCAGTCAACGAAGGGCTTCGGCAGCAATGGTTGCGGGGTGTGCTGGACCTGTGCCTGCTCGCCGTGATCGCACAGCGTCCGACCTATGGCTATGAGATGACGGTGCGTCTGGCCGAGCAGGGCCTGGAGGTCGCCAGCGGTTCGATCTACCCGGCCTTGGCCCGGTTGCGCTCGCGAGGTCTGGTGGACGTGACACGGCGTCCGGGGGAGGGCGGTCCGGTGCGTACCTACTACCACCTCACCGACCTCGGACGGCGTGAACTCGCTGAATGGACCGCGCAATGGGGCGACTTCGCTGCCGGGGTGGGACGCGTACTGCCGTCATGACGCACATGCCTGACGCAGGTGACCCGACGGGATCAGGCTCAGGGTCGAACCCGGACCGGCACCAGGACCGGGGCCCGGACCAAGAATCAAGATCGAAATAAAGACGAGGGTGGGGACAATGGCGCTTGACACAGTGGGGCAGGCACGTCGGGTCTGGAGACGGCTGGGTGTACCGGAGCAGGCTGCGCAGGAGATGGCCGAGGAGCTGAGTGCCGACCTCGCGGCGGCCGCCGCCGACGGTCGCACGGCCGAGGACTACGTCGGCGGCGACATAGCGGCCCTGGCACGCACGTGGGCCGCCGAGCGCGGCCTGATCCGCTCTCGCAAGCGGGTCGGGCGCGTCATCGCCGCCACCGTTCTGGGCGCTCTGCCGGGTGCCTTCATGGCTCTGTTCTTCGTCTTCGCCCCGACGTCGCGGTTCGCCGAGTTCGCCTTCGCGCCCGCCTCGCCCTTGGACAACTGGGCCGTGCGGGCCGTCTCCGTCGGCCCCACGGGATCGCAAATCTGGCTGGGCATGTCCGTGCCCGTCATGCTCGCCCTGTACCTCTTGAGTGCGCTGGCCGCCTACGCAGGCTCACTGGCTGCGGTCTCCGCGGTCCTGCGTCACAGCGCCGATCCGCACCGCCGCCGGACCGTCAAGGCCATCGCCCTGGCCGTCCCTCTCATCGGAATCATCGCCACTCCCGTGGGCGTCGCCCTGGCCGCGGCCCTGAACTTCTCAACAGTCGCTTTCCGCCCCGTCTGTCTGCTGGTCCTGTCCCTGCTCGTACTGGGCGTCGCGCTGGTACGCATACGAGTCGTCACCCGCACCCCGGACACCGTGGCAGCTACCTGAGTTCCAAGGTCTGTTCGGCGACTGCGCTCCTCCCCAGGGAGGGGGCTCGTCCGGCTGCGCCCACCCAGGGAGGAGTGCCTCGTCCGACTGCGGCCGAGAGGATGTGTTTACTGCCCGCGCGGTCGGGCAGGCAGAACATCACGTGCTTCGGACTGTAGGCACGCCCCGTGGGAGAAGTGGCTTCCTGGCGGGCGCGTCTTGCTGGTCGCTGCTCCGCCCACGGGCCCGGCAAGAAGAGTGTCGAGGACCAGGGAGAGCCAGGACCATGCTCAGCACGCCCCCCACGACCACGACCACGGTCACCGAGAACGAGCCCAAGCACGTCCCCGAGAACGAGGTTCTGAACGAGGTACAGGACCAGGACACGCGCCCCGCGGAGGAGTCGGCGGCGGCCGAGACCACCGTGGCGCGGCGCGCCGCCGCCCGCCGTCACGGGGAGACGTCCCGTACTCGCCCGCCGGGCAAGCCCGCCCGCCGGACCCGCCGGCAGCGCGATACGGCCCCCGCCCCGCGCCGTCGCGGACGTCACTCGCACCATGACGCCCCGGACACGGAAGACGACTTCCGCCGCCTGGCCGGCCTGCCCGACGGCCCCGAGCGCGAGGACCTCTCGCAGCGACTGGTCTGCGCCTGGATGCCGATGGCCGAGCGCCTCGCGCTGCGCTTCCGCAACCGCGGGGAGACCGTCGAAGACCTGCAGCAGATCGCGGCCCTGGGCCTGGTGAAGGCGGTCAACGGTTACGACCCGGAACACGGAACCGCCTTCGAGAGCTACGCCATCCCCACCATCACCGGCGAGATCAAGCGCCACTTCCGCGACAACCTGTGGGGAGTGCACGTCCCGCGCCGCGTACAGGAGCTGCGTAACCGGGTACGCACCGCCCGGCAGGAGCTCACCCGCAGCGTGGACGAGCACGGGCCCTCCCACCAGGAGATCGCCGAGCACACCGGGATGACCGAGGAAGAGGTCCGGCTCGGCAGCCAGGCCCTGGAGAGCTTCAGCACGCTCTCCCTGGACGCCGAACTGGCCGGCGCCGACGACGGTTACTCCCTCCAGGACACGCTCGGGGAGACCGAGGCCGGGTTCGACCTGGTCATCGACCGGCAGACGGTCAAGCCCGAACTGGAGGCCCTGCCGGAGCGCGACCGGCAGATCCTCTACATGCGGTTCTTCGGGGACATGACCCAGAGCCGGATAGCCGAACAGTTCGGCATGTCGCAGATGCACGTCTCCCGCCTCATCAGCCGCGCCTGCCGCCGCCTCGCCACCCGTGTCGGCGCTCCGGACCCTCAGTGAGCGGAGGGGTACGGCCTACCGGCGCCCGGTAGGCCGTACCGCCCGGAGCCCGGCCCGGCCCGGCTGTCCGGGCGTTGTCAGTGGTCGCCGCTAGCGTGTTTCCCATGCGCACCCGACCGGCGAATCGTCAGTCGTTCCACCGCCGGCCAGGACGGCCGGCGGCGGGCGCATTGGCGGTCTGCCGACCGGACGCCCGCCATCCACTGCGGAGTTGCGAGGAGCCAGGGAAATGCGAATCGTACTGAGTGACTTCATGAGCCTGGACGGCGTCGTCCAGGCCCCCGGCGGGGAGAAGGAGGACACCGACGGCGGTTTCGCGCACGGCGGGTGGTCCATGCGGTACTTCGACCCGGAGAGCATGGGCCCCGTGATCGACGAAGCCCTGTCGGCCTCGGAGGCGCTGCTGTTCGGGCGGCGCACTTGGCAGGGCATGGCCGCGGCCTGGCCCGAACGGGCCGGGGACCCCTTCGCCGACCGCATGAACGAGATCACCAAGTACGTCGTCTCGGGCACCCTGTCGGCCTCGGACCTGTCGTGGCACAACTCGAACCTGGTGCGTCCCGGTGACCTTCTCGACACCGTCGCCGGTCTGCGTGCCAAGCAGGGCGGCGACGTGCAGGTCATGGGCAGCCCGAGCCTCGCCCGCACGCTGATCGAGAATGATCTGGTCGACGAGTACCGGCTGCTGATCGAGCCGGTGCTCCTCGGCGGCGGCAAGCGGCTTTTCCCGGAAGACGGGCAGGCCCGCCCGCTGGAGCTGGTCTCCGCCACGACCGCGGCGACCGGCGTACAGATCTGCGTCTTCCGCCCCGCGAGCCCCCGCCCGGCGTGACGACCGAGGTCAGGACCGAGGTCACGACCGGCGGCGAGGCTTACCGCGCTTGGCCCCCTTGGCGCCACCGGCCCGCTTCGGGCCGCCGGCGCCCTGGGGGCGGCCGGAACCACTTCGGGGGCTCTTGCCGGCCGACTTACCGGCCGGTTTGCCCGCCGACTTGCCGGCCGCCGGCTTCCGCCGCGCGTCGGCGGGGGCCGCGGCCGGGGCGGAGGCGCGCCCTCGCGTGCTGTTGACCGTCCGCCCGCGGACGATCCCGATGAAGTCCTCCACCTGGTCGGTGGTCCGCTCCTCCGGCCACGACAGCGCCACGGCCGACACGGGAGCGTCCGTGACCGGCCGGTACGTGAGGTCCCGGCGGTGGTGGAGACGGGCGAGCGACTGCGGGACGACGAGGACACCGATGCCCGCCGCCACCAGCTCGATGGCGTCCGCCGTCGTGGCGGGGCGCTCGAACGCGGGCTCTCCCGGCAGGCTCTCCCAGTCGAGGGTGTCATCGAGCGGATGCAGTACGACCTCGTCGGCGAGATCCTCGACGGAGATCTCGTCCGCCGCCGCGATCAGGTGGTCCTTCGGGATCACGACCACCGTGGTCTCGGTGTAGAGCGGGATCGCGCTGAAGTACGTACGGTCGACCGGCAGCCGTACGAAACCCGCGTCCGCGTCGCCGCTCCGCAGTAGGTCGTACGCCTCGGCGGCGGGCACCTGGAGCAGGGTCAGCGGGGTGTCCGGCAGCCGCTCGTTCCAGATCCGCACCCATTTGGCGGGTGTCACTCCTGGGACATAAGCGAGCCGGAACGAAGGGGATGCATCCGAGCCTGTCACCTGGCCAGGTTACCGGGCGTGGTCAAAGGCAGTGCACACGATCGATACCCTTGACACATGACGTCGCACCAGACCACCCAGACGATGAAGCCTGCCACCGCGGCAAAGAAGCTGGGTGTGTACCTCCCCGCCACCCCCGCCGAGTTCCAGGAGGGTGTTGTTTCGCGCGCCGAGCTGAACGCGCTGCAGGCCGATCCGCCCGCGTGGCTGCAGGACCTGCGGCGCAACGGCCCGCACCCCCGGCCCGTGGTCGCGGCGAAGCTGGGCATCTCCATCTCGGGGCTCGCGCGCGGCGGGATCACCGAGGCGCTCACCACGGAGCAGATCGACGCGCTGAAGCAGGAGCTTCCCGAGTGGCTGCAGAAGGAGCGCGCCACGCAGGCCGAGGTCCGGAAGGAAGCCGCCCGGATCAAGGAGAAGAACGCGGAGCGGGCCGCCGCTGAGCCGAAGCAGTAGTCCCAGTCCCGCTCACCGTCATCGGCCCCGGAGTGCGCAGTACGGCTGCGGCGCAGGCGGCGATGGCGCACAGGGCAACGGGCAGGAAAAAGGTGAGGTTGAGCGGGGCGAGGTGGGTCAGCGGCCCGATGACCGCCGGGCCGGCGAGCATGCCGAGGTAGCCGAGGCCGGCGACGCGGGAGACGTTGACGCCGGCCGCGTCCTGGTCGGCGTGGCCCGCGGCGCTGAACAGCTGCGGGATGCAGCCGGAGAGGCCGGCTCCGAAGACGGCCCAGCCCGCCAGGGCGAGCGGGATCCAGGGGGAGAGCGCCGCCACCGCAATACCGAGCGCGGCCAGCGCGGCGCCGTAACGCAGGACGGCCACCGCCCCGAACCGGCCCGCCACGCGGTCGGCGAGCAGCCGGCCGACGGTCATGGTGGTGGAGAAGGCGCCGTACGCGAGCGCCGCGGTGGCCGGCGGCGCGTCCAGTACATCCCGGAGATGCAGCACGCTCCAGTCGTTGGCCACCCCTTCGCAGAGCATGAGCATCAGGGCGAGGGCGGCGAGGAGCCAGATGCGGCGGGGGGTACGGCTGCGGCGCCCGGCCTCCGTACCCTCGGAGATCTCCTTCGTATCAGGAGCCGTACGCACGGACCGCAGTAGCCCGCCCGCGGCCGGTGCGGCGACGGCGAGTCCGAGGACGGCCACCGCGCCGAGCGTCGCGGCGGGGCTCCACCCCCAGCTGAGCGTACGGGCTCCGACCAGCGCCGCGAGGACGCCGCCGATGGAGAAGGTGGCGTGGAAGGCGGACATGACAGGGCGTCCGTAGGCTCGCTCGACCTGGACGGCGTGGGCGTTCATGCTCACGTCCAGGCAGCCGTTGCCGAAACCGAGCAGCAGCAGGGCCGCGCCGAGTGCCCAGACGTTCGTGGCGAGGCCGGGCAGGACGACGGCCGCACTGCACAGGGCCGCGCTGAGCGGCACGACGGTACGGGCGCCGATGCGGTCGGTGAGCGGTCCCGCGAGCTGCATGCCGGCGAAGGCGCCGAGCCCGAGCAGGAGCAGGAGCCAGCCCAGTACCGCGTGACTGATTCCCGCGCGGTGTTCGACGGCGGGGATGTGGACCACCCACATGCCCAGGACGAAGCCGTTCAGAGCGAAGTAGGCAAACGTGGCCAGTCGGCCGTGCCGCAGAGATCTCTCCATCCCGCGAACATAGCGAACAGAAGACGTGTTCGTAAGGTTGAATTACGCACACGATTGCTGTTCTATCGGGATGTGGCAACGACAGCGAGTACAGATCGGCTGAGGATGATCACCGAGGCCGTACGCGAGGCGGGAAGCATCGGCGTCGCCGAGCTGGCCGCCCTGACCGGCGCGTCGGAGATGACGGTGCGCCGCGACCTGGAGGTGCTGGCCGGTCAGGGCGTACTGGAGCGTTACCGGGGCGGGGCGCGCAGCCTCCTGCTGCGTGGCGAGGAACCGCCGTTCGCGCTGCGGGCGCAGGAGGGGCTCACGGTCAAGCGGCGCATCGCCGCCGAGGTCGCCGGCCTGCTCGCCGACGGCGAGTCCGTCGTCCTGGACAGCGGTACGACCTGTCTGGAGGTGGCCCGCGCGGTGGCGGGCCGTCGGCTGACCGTACTGCCGCTGTCCCTGCACGCGGTGAACGCACTGACCGGCGCGCCGCAGCTGACGCTGCTCGTCCCCGGCGGCCGCCCCAGGCCGGGGGAGCTGGCGCTGACCGGGCCTTTGACGGAGGCGTCGCTGTCGGCGTTGCGTTTCGATACGGCGGTGATCGGCTGCTGCGGGCTGAGCGCGGCGCACGGCCTGACCGCGTACGACTTGGACGACGCGGCGGTCAAGCGTGCGGCGATCGCCTCGTCCCGCCGGGTCATCGCGGTGGCGGAGGCGCCGAAGCTGACCCGTACGGCGCTGGCTCTGGTCGCTCCGGCAACTTCGGTGCATGTCGTCGTGACGGACGAGGACGCGGCGGAGGAGGAGACCGATGCGCTGGTGGCGGCGGGGGTGAGCGTGCGGAGGGTGTGAGCCGAGCCGTGTAGGGGCCGCTAGGTACGAGAACCGGGTCCGGAGGCGGGTCCGGGGTCGGGCTCGGGATGGTCCTCATGGCCGGACTCCTCCGCCGCGAGGGCGGGGATCACACCGCCGGCGAGCACGGTCCGGCGGCGCCCGGCCGGGAGACGGTGCCGTACTCGGTACTCCTCCTGCCGCGTCACATTGGTCACGACAAGCGTCGGCTCGGTGGCATCAGTGGCATCAGTGGCATCAGTGGCATCAGTGGCATCAGTGGCATCGGTGGTGGCGTCGGGAGCGAGCGCGGTGTGCAGCTTCTCCATCCGCAGTTCGTCGTCCTGCTGGATGCGGTCGTAGTCCGCCGGATCCTGGAACTCCAGTGGGAGCACGCCGAAGTTGGCGAGGTTCTGCCAGTGGATACGGGCGTAGGACTTCGCGATCACCGCGCGCAGGCCCAGGTAACGGGGCGTCAGAGCAGCATGTTCCCGGGAGGACCCCTGCCCGTAGTTGTCGCCGGCGACGACCACATGCCCGCCGCTCTCCGCATCCCCTCGCGCACTGTCGCGATGGGCTGCCGCCCGCTGCGGATACTCCGGATCGATACGGGTGAAGGTGAAGTCGGCGAGGCGCGGGATGTCGGACCGGAAGGGCAGGGCCTTGGCACCGGCGGGGGAGATCTCGTCGGTGGAGACATCGTCACCGGCCTTGAGCAGTACCGGTGCGCGCAGGGTGTCGGGCAGCGGGTCGAGGTCGGGCAGGGCGGAGATCCCCGGCCCGCGTTCCAATTGCACTTCGCACGCTTCCCGCGGGGGCAGGGGCGGCTCGAGCATGGCGGTGTTGACGGGACCCTGGCGGAGGACCGGCAGCTCAGTGGGGCGGATGGTGGAGTGGCCCGTGTCGGTGTCGGCAGCCCAGTCGCGAGGATCGGTGATCACTCCGGTCAATGCGGAGGCAGTGGCCGTCTCCGGTGAGCACAGCCAGATCCTGTCGTCCTCGGTACCGGAGCGTCCGGGGAAGTTGCGCGGGAAGGTACGCAGCGAGTTCCGGCCGGCCGCGGGGGCCTGGCCCATGCCGATACAGCCCAGGCAGCCGGCCTGGTGGATACGGGCGCCGGCGGCGATGAGGTCCAGTACGGCCCCGGAGCGGGTGAGGTCCTGCAGCGTTTCGCGGGAAGTGGGATTGACGTCGAAGCTGACCCCGGGGGCGGTCTGCCGTCCCTTGGCCATGGCCGCGGCAACCGCGAAGTCGCGCAGGCCGGGATTGGCGGAGGAGCCGATGACGGCCTGGTGGACGGGCTGGCCGGCGACCTCTCGTACGGGGACGACGTTGCCCGGCGAGGTGGGGCGGGCGATCAGCGGTTCGAGAGTGCCGAGGTCGATCTCGTCCGTCCGGTCGTAGCGGGCGTCCGGCTCGGCGGCCAGCGGCCGGTAGGCGTCCTCGCGCCCCTCGCTGCGCAGGAACTCCCGTACCGCCTCGTCGGACGGGAACACGGTCGCGGTCGCCCCCAGCTCCGCCCCCATGTTGGCGATTACATGGCGGTCCATGGCGCTCAGGCAGGCGAGCCCGGGCCCGTGGTACTCGATCACCCGGTTCACCGCGCCTTTGACGCCGTGCCGCCGCAGCATCTCCAGGATCACGTCCTTGGCACTCACCCACTGCGGCAGGGTGCCGGTCAGCCGTACGCCCCAGATCTCCGGCATCGTGAGACGCAACGGCCGACCGGCCATCGCGAGCGCGACCTCCAGCCCGCCGGTACCGATGCCGAGCATGCCCAGCGCACCCGCAGCACAGGTGTGCGAATCGGACCCGGCCAGCGACTTCCCCGGAACCCCGAAGTGCTGCATGTGGACCGGGTGCGAGACGCCGTTGCCGGGTTTGGAGTACCAGATCCCGAAGCGGCGGGCGGCGGAGCGGAGGAAGGCGTGGTCCTCGGCGTTGCGGCCGTCGGTCTGCAGGATGTTGTGGTCGACATACTGCACGCTGACCTCGGTACGGACCCGGTCCAGCCCGATGGCCTCCAGCTCCTGCATCACCAGGGTGCCGGTGGCGTCCTGCGTCAGGGTCTGGTCGATGCGCAGCGCGACCTCACTCCCCGGCTCCAGCACGCCCTCCACGAGGTGATCCGCGATGAGCCGGTGCGCGAGACTACCGTTACCGTCCGCCCTCACCCGCGAGCTTGCCGCCATGCCCGCCTCCTGGTCCGTCAGGTCGTCGAGTACTTCCACGAAGAGCAGGACACGAGCGTACGGGTGTCACCGGAACCCTGCGCCTCGCACGCGCGGAACTTGACGAAGGTGTCCCCGTTGGTGTCCGCCGACTCGGGGAAGGACTTGTTCTTGTACTGCCAGCCGGCGCTCACCCCGGCGGTCGAGTAGATCACGCCCTGCCGCTCCGGGATCCCCCAGAGGTAGAACTCCCACTGAATCGCGACCGGCAGGTTGTTGCTCGCCTTGTCCCGGATGGCGAACCACTCGCCGACGTCACCGAAGCAGGCATCGGCTCTGGACGAGTCGTACACGCACTCCCAGCTGCTTCCCCCACTCGCGGACCCCGCGTAGTCGACCTCCCACTCCGCAGCGGAAGCCGGCCCGGCAGCGAGCGCCACCGCCCCCAGGGCACAGGCGCCCACGGCGGTCAGCTTGGCCTTGATACCTGTCACGTTCGTCATGTCCCACCCCATGGATTCGGTCCGACTCGAGTCGCTTCACGTCGCTTCGCTTCACTGCTTCACGTTGCTCCACTCGCTGCGACTCGCCTGACCAGAGCGTGCCGCTACGCCACGCCGGTGGGAACGGAAAACCCCGTCCGGGACAGCCCGGCGACGGTCCCAGCTGGTCACAGCGCTGTCCGACCCATGTCCCGGACATGGACGGCGCGCGTCCACCCCACCGTTTACGGGCCCGGCGCACGGGGTCAGTAATTGTTGCGGACAGATCCTGACCTCAACGTTTTTTAGCGTGGTCCTGACCGACGGAACACGAAAACACCGAAAGGCGGCGACCATGACCGACAACGAGCCGACCATCCCCGACCCGGCCGGGAATCCGGCTGTCACCGGTGAGCGCGCCGAGTGGCTCGACGCGCTGGCCAAGCACCGGCACTTCCTGCGCTTCACCACCCGTGACCTCACCGACGAGCAGGCCGGGCTGCGGACCACCGCGAGCGAGTTGTGCCTGGGCGGCCTGATCAAGCACGTCACCGCGGTCGAGCGCAACTGGGTGGAATTCATTCTGAACGGGCCCTCGGCAATGGGGGACTTCACGGCGATGACCGAGACCGACTGGGCCCGCCGGGCGGACGAGTTCCGGCTGCTGCCCGGTGAGACGCTGGTCGGCGTACTCGCCGACTACGCGGAGGTGGCCCGCCGGACCGACGACCTCGTAGCCACTCTGCCCGACCTGGACACCGCGTGGCCGCTGCCGAAGGCTCCGTGGTTCGAACCGGGCGCGCAGTGGTCGGCCCGCCGGGTGCTGATGCACCTCATCGGCGAGACCGCTCAGCACGCCGGCCACGCCGACATCATCCGAGAGTCGCTGGACGGCGCCAAGAGTATGGGTTAGGGCGGGGCCACGGGGGCCGCCGGAGTGGTCCGCGCCTGAGCGCGTGCCGAAGAGAAACGTGCCGAAGAGAAACGTGCCGAAGAAAAACGTGCATGCGTACGGGATCTCGGCCGTGCCAGGATGGCGTGGCGTCTGGAAGCGAGGTCTCGTGGACGAGTTGAGGCGATTCCGCCTGGCGGTGGTCGCGTGGGCGGCCGGCGGAGCGGGGGCGGGCGCGGCAGCCGCGGTGGCGCAGGAGTTGGCCGACGGTGTGCGGACGGTCGTGCTCGTCGAGGGGAGCAGCGATCAGGCCGCGCTCGAAACGCTGGCCACGCGCTACGGCCGCGACCTCGATGGGGAAGGCGTCGCGGTAGTACCACTGGGAGGTGCGACGAGCATCGGGCGCTTCCTGGACGTGTGCGGACCTCCGGGGCTCGGCCTTCCGCTGGCCGGCCTCTGCGACATCGGCGAAGAACGGCACTTCCGGCGTCATCTGGAGCGGGTCGGGCTCGGGTCCGGTCTTACGCACGCCGGACTGGAGACACTCGGGTTCCACGTGTGCGTCGCCGACCTGGAGGACGAGCTGATCCGCGCCCATGGCGCCGACGGCGTGCAGCAAGTCATCGAGGCCCAGGGCGAGACGCGCCCCTTCCACATCTTCCAGGGCCAGCCGGCGCAGCGGGAACGGCCCGTGGAACACCAACTGCGACGCTTCATGGGCACGCACAGCGGCCGCAAGGCGCTCTACGCGCAGGCACTGGTCGCCCACCTGGACCTCGACCGGGTTCCCCAGCCGCTGGAGCGCCTCCTCGAGTACGTCTGACACGCCGTGGTCAGGCGGGTTCAGTGTCGGTCCGCTCGGAAGCGCGCGGGTTCACCGTGGTCCGCGGGATGCGGAGGCGACCGCCCGCCGTATCGCCGCACCCGCCGGAGCGGCGCTACGGTATACGGGACCGTGGGTGCACGGGGGCGCCCGGTCACGGGGACTGCGATGATTGATCAGCATCAGCATCAGCATCAGCACACAGCGCCTGTACGGTTTTACGAAGTGCTTGGCCCACTACAGGTCCGGCTCGGCACTGATCAGCTCGAACTGGGCCCGGCGCAGCAGCGCGTGGTACTCGCGGTGCTTCTGCTGCATGCCGGCCAACCGGTTTCGACGGATCGGCTCATGGAAGCCGTGTGGGGGTCCGCACTGCCGACACGCGCACAGAACCTGCTGCAACGGCATGTCTCCGCGCTGCGCCGGGTGCTCGAACCGGACCGGCGGTCCCGTGCGCCTTCCTCCCTGCTCACCTGGAGTGAAGCCGGTTACCGGCTGGGCGTGCCCGCCGGTGCACTGGACCTGCATGTCTTCAACCAGGAGGTGGCACGTGCGCGCGAGGCTCGGGCCACGGGTGCCCTGGCTGTCGCGGCCGACGCGCTCCATGGTGCCCTGCGACTGTGGCGGGGGCGGCTGTGCGAGGGATTGACCGCGCCGTTACTGGACATCGAGCGGGAACGGCTGGAGGAGCAACGGCTCACCGTGCTGGAGGAGCGTATCGAGGTGGATCTGGCGCTGGGCCGGCACGCCGTTCTGGTGGCCGAACTGGCCGGCCTGGTCCGGCACCACCCACTACGGGAACGACTGCACGCCCACCGCATGCTGGCGTTGTACCGTTCCGGCCGTCAGGCCGAGGCCCTGGGCGCGTATCACGACGCCCGGCGGCTGCTTGCCGACGAATTGGGTATCGATCCCGGCGCCGAGCTGCGCCGCCTTGAACAGGCCGTACTCACCGCCGACCCCGCCCTGAAGTCGCCGCCCATGCCACGCACCGAAGCGGCACGGGTGCCCCATCTGCTGCCCGGCGACGTCTCGGGTTTCACCGGACGACAGGAGCAGTTGGCGGAGCTCGACATGCTGACACAGCCGGGTGCAGCCGACCCGGGGATGGCGATCGGCGCGGTCACAGGTGCCGCCGGGGTGGGCAAGACGGCCTTGGTGGTGCACTGGGCCCACCGGGCGCAAGAGGCTTTTCCCGATGGGCAGTTACACATCGACCTGCGCGGATACGACCCTGAACAGCCGGTGACACCCGGTGACGCCCTGGCCCGGCTGCTCACCGCACTCGGGCTCAGCGAGCAGAGCATCCCGTTGGAGGTGGAAGACCGGGCCGCCCGCTACCGCAGCGAGCTCGCGGGGCGGCGCATGTTGGTGGTCCTGGACAACGCCTCCTCAGGGGAACACGTCAAGCCGCTGTTGCCCGGGACCTCGACCTGTGCAGTGGTCGTGACCAGCCGGGACACCCTGGCCGACCTGGTGGCCCTGCACGGCGCCCGGCGGCTCAGCGTCGACACACTGCCCGCAACCGACGCCATCACCTTGCTGCACCGGCTGATCGGCTCCCGGGTACCGGCCGCTCCTCAGGCCGCCGCGCGACTGGCCGCCCTTTGCGCACGGCTGCCGCTGGCGCTTCGCATCGCCGCCGAAATGGCCGTGTCCCGCCCGCACGACGACCTGTCCACCCTGGTCAGCGAGCTGACCGACCAGCAACGCCGACTGGACCTGCTCGACTCCGGCGGCGACCCCCGTGCCGCCGTACGCGCCGTCTTCTCCTGGTCCTACCAGCAGTTGTCCACCCCCGTTGCCCGCACCTTCCGCCTCCTGGGCCTGCATCCCGGGCCCGACATCGACCCTCATGCGGCAGCCGCCCTCACCGGCGCCGGCCTGGAGGAGACCCGCCGCTCCCTCGATGCGCTGGTGCGCGCGCATCTCCTCCAGCGCACGAAGAACTCCCGCTACGGCATGCATGACCTGTTGCGGGCCTACGCCGCCGAACTCGCTACCAGCAGTGACCCGGAAACCGACCGGTGCGCCCGTCTGACCTGCCTGTTCGACCACTACCTGACCAGCGCCAGCAGTGCCATGACCACCTTCCACCCCGCCGCGCCGTACCACCGGCCACCGCCCCATTCCCTGCCCCGCCCGCTGCCTTTCGTCACCGGACCGGACGCGGCGCGGAACTGGCTGGAAGCCGAACGCGACAACCTGGTCGCCGCCTGTCTCCATGCCGCGCGTCACGGCTGGCACGCACAGGCTCTCGGCCTGGCCGACGCACTCTCCCGCTACCTCGACGTCAGCAGCCGCTACGCCGAAGCGCACGCCGTACACACTCACGCTCGCCGCACCGCCCGCCAAGCCTGCGACCGGATGGCCGAAGCCCGCGCGGTATACCGGCTCGGCATGGTCTGCTTCTGGCAGGGCCACTACCCGCAGGCAAGTGACCACCTGAACCAGGCCCTCCACCTGTTCCGGGAAACCGGCAACACAGTCGACGAAGGTGACGCGCTGAGCCATCTCGGTCTCCTCCACTGGCGACAGGGCCACTACCAGCGGGCCACCGACCACCACGAGCGCGCCCTCGCGCTCTTCCGGCAGGCCGGCGACAGAGACGGAACCGCCCTGGCACTGCTCTTTCTCGGCCTGTCCGCCTGGAAGCAGGGCAAGCACGACCTCGCTGCCGACCGGCTTCACAACGCACTGGACCTGTGCCGAGAACTGGGCAACCGCTCCGGGGAGGCATACGCCCTCACTGCCCAAGGCTGGCTCCGCTGTTCTCACGACGACCATGAGCGAGCCATCGAGCTGCACGGCCAAGCGCTGCGAATCTTCCGGCAGCTCGGCAACCGCTCCGGCGAGGCCACCGCGCTCAACGGACTGGGGGAGAGTTTGCACGCCGGCGGCCGGACAGCCGAGGCCCGCGCCCAGCACACCGCCGCCCTGGCCATGGCGGTTGCCATCGGTGCCCGGTACGAGCAGGCCCGCGCCCACGAGGGACTTGCCGCCACTCATCACGCCACCGGCGATCAGCTCCAGGCCCACCGCCATGGGAAAGAGGCCCTGGCCCTCTACACCACTCTCGGCGTGCCCGAGGCCCGAACCGTACTCAGCCGACCGTCCTCACTGGACTACGAGAACTCACTGGACTGCAAAGACTCACTGGACTACGAAGATTCACTGGACTACGAAGACTCACTGGGCTTCAAAGACTCCGCTGAGAACCCGGCGTCCCTTCTTCCCGAAGACGAGAAGCTCGGCGGCTCTCTTCCGCTTCAGTGATCGCCTCTCTCAGCACCTGGCCGACCTCACGAACCATCCGCAGGACCTCATCCAGAGTCTCCGCACGGTCCGCCGCATCCGTCAGCTCAGCCAGCCGCGCTCCTTGGCACAGGTGCGGAGGCAGGACCTCCGCCACCTCCGCGACCAGGCCACGAAGTCGCATCCCCGCCCGTTGCTCCGCCGTGGGGGCTGCGAGCCGCACCGTGTACTCGGTCATGCCCTCTCCTCCGTCCGAGGAACGATCATGAACCTGTCGCCCCGGGCGCTGTAGACGACCTGCACGTCCTCACCCGCCGCGTTACGACCTGCCGCCTCCGCGTCCAGCCGCGGCAACGACCGCGGATCGCCCGCTGGTAACCATCGGACCACGGCACCTCGCCCCGCACCCGGCACACCGTTCATGCCCCTGTCACTCGTCTCCATGCGAGAAGTCGTCCGAGGAATCGTCGAATGCTTCATCACGTGCTCACTGCCTCTGTCTCATGAGGAACTCCGCCGACCGGGCCAACAGCCCTACCGCGTCACGGATGTGTGAGCTTCATGGTCCCTGGCCGAATTACAGAACTCGCTGCACTGACCGCTGCAGCAACGCGGGGCCATGGGCCGAGGTGGCCGCCCGCGGCACGGCCGCCGCGCTCCGCGGACCGTGTGCAGTCGGTCCTGCAGCCGGTACTGCAACGCACCTCAGCAAGATGAATTCCGAGCCTTCCGGCACCGGAGCTCAGCGCATCCACACGGCACCGTGCCGCACCGCCGGCCACGAGAGGAGCCGGCGGTGCGGCGGGCAGTACCAACGGTCGAGCGGCACCAACAACGGGGGAAAAGCCATGACCTACGTTTCTGCGATCAGCGCCCAGGGATGGTGGTCCCGGACTCGGGCCGTCCTTCACGACCTGGGTGATCTGACCCGCTTCGCCACTCAACTCCTCACTGCACCGGGATACGGCCACCGCCCCGAGACGATCACCGTCCCACCGCCCTCTGCCGGCCCCCGCCCGACGGTCCATGCCCCCCGGGCGGCCGCTCCGGTCCTGCTGGTTCACGGCTATCTGAACACCGAACAGTGCTGGGCCCCACTGCTCCGCCGCCTGCACCGGACGGGCTTCAGGGACACCAGTTGCCTGCGTTACAACACGCTGACCACCGGCATCCCGGAGCTCGCCGCCGCCCTCACCCGGGCGGCCCGCGCGGCCATGGAACGCACCTCCTCCGACGGCGTCCACCTCGTCGGCTACAGCCTCGGTGGCCTGGCCGTCCGCTACGCGGTCCAACGCCTCGGCCTGGAGACGAACACCCTGTCCGCCGTCACCATCGGCACTCCTCACCACGGCACTCCGTGGGCCAGGGCCGCGATCGGACCCGCCGCCCGCCAATTGCGCCCGGATTCAGCGGTGTTGGTCACCTTGCCCGACCTGGCAGCTGACCACCCGGTGCGGTGGCTGTTCCTCTACAGCGACTGCGATCTGATCGCCCCGTCCGTCAGCGCCTCGGCCGGCCGGCTCTCCGACGCGGTGCACGTTCCTGGCCGTGGACACCTGGGCGTGCTCACCGATCCTCGGGCAGCGGAAGCGATCGTGGCCCACCTCTGCCGGGCCGACTCGGCCGCCACTGCGGGAGCCGAGCTCCTCCAGGGGGTGGCCTAGGCCGTGTCCCGTAACCGGTGTGCACGAGCGGGCGGTGCCGTGGTCGTCGGCCGCAGTGGTTACTGCAGCGACCTCTGCAACCACGTGCCGCTTGCCGCCGGCCGCGAGCCCTCACAGGGAACCGCAGCTGCCGCGGCGCACGGCCGCGGACCGTACCAGGCACCTAGCTGATGAGGAGTCTTCCCATGCGTCGCATGCGCGTAGTCCTCGCCGACGACCACGCCCTGTTCCGGGAGAGCCTCGCCGACCTGCTGAACGCCCGGCCTGCCACGACCGTTGTGGGGCACGCCGCCGACGGTGTGCAGGCAGTCCGGTACGCGGCCGCCGAACACCCCGACCTGCTGCTGCTCGACCTTCAAATGCCCCTTACCCACGGCGCCGGCACGGTGCGTGAAATCCTCGACGCCGCTCCGCGCACGAGCATCCTGTGCTTGTCCGCCCATGCGCAGCCGTACCTCGTGGAGGAGATACTCGCCGCCGGAGCCTGCGGTTTCCTGCATAAAAGCATCGACCGCGAGGCACTGCTCATGGCCATCGGACGGGCCCTCACCGAACCTCCGGACAGGACGGTACTGGTTCCCGCAGAAACGGAGCACCGCCTACCGACAGACGCACCACTGTCCCGCCGCGAGCATCAGGTGCTGGTCGGCGTGGCGTCCGCGATGAGCAACCGGCAGATCGCCCGCCGGCTCGACATCACGGAGGGTACGGTCAAGCGCCATCTGCACAGCGTATTCCGCAAGCTTGGTGCGGTGTCCCGGTTGGACGCTGTCAACAAGGCCACCCGGGCGTCACTTTTACCCTCCCCGGCGGCCCCGCCGCCGCGCGGATCGCCGAGGAGGCGGTCCTTCCCGGCGACCCGCGCACGCCCGCTCCGTCACTCATCCGGCAGCTGAGGGCCGGCGCAGCACGGCCGCGGGCGCCGGGCCGCCCCGCCGGGCCGCGTGTCAGCCCGCCTCCGGCACGGGACTGCGGGAAGATGCCTCCTCCGCGGGTGCACGGAGAGCGGCGGCCCGGCGGGCGCGCCAAGGGACCGGCGGCCATGGCGAGGGAGGAACAGCGGTGCGGGACGCGGACGTCGTGATCGTGGGCGCGGGCGCGGCCGGTCTGTCGCTCGCCCACTGGCTGTCCGCGGGCCCGGCGCACCGCCGCCCCACCGTGCTCCTCGTCGAGGCCCCGCACGGGCCGCTCCGGCCGCCGCAGCGCACCTGGTGCTTCTGGCAGGCCCCCGGCGGCCCGTACGACACGGCCCTGACCGCCTCCTGGGAGCAGTTGCGCGTTCGGTCCCCGGACGGCACCGAGACGGTCGGACGGCCCGCTCCGTTGCGCTACAACATGCTCCGCTCCGGCGACTTCGAGCGGCTGGTCGGCGACCGGCTGGCCGGTATGGAGGGCTTCCGGACGCTCCGGGCCGAGGTGACGACCGTACGGGACGCACCCGGTGGCGCCGAGGTGCACGGGCACGACGCCGCAGGCCACCCGGTCCGCCTACGGGCCCAGTGGGTGTTCGACTCCCGGCCGCCGCGCCGCCTGCCGCCGGCCCGCACCTGCCTGCTGCAGCACTTCCGCGGCTGGTTCGTCCGCACCGAGCGCCCGGCGTTCACCCCGGGGACCGCCGACCTGATGGACTTCCGCACCCCGCAGCCCGCACACGGCCTGTCCTTCGGATACGTCCTGCCGCTGAGCGCGCACGAAGCGCTCGTGGAGTACACGGAGTTCACCCGAGAGGTGCTCGACGACGCCGGGTACGAGCGGGCACTGCGCCACTACACCGCGGACGTGCTGGGCCTCGGCGCCCTGGACGTCACCGCCACCGAGCAGGGCGTGATTCCGATGACCGACGCGCGCTTCCCGCGCCGCGCGGGCCGCTCGGCGTTCCGCATCGGTACGGCCGGCGGCGCCACCCGGCCCGCCACCGGCTACACCTTCTCCGCGGTGCAGCGCCAGACCCGGGCCGTGGCCGCCCGGCTGCTGGCCGGGCGGGTACCGCTGCCGCCGCGCCCGCACCGTATCCGGTCCCGGGCGATGGACGCGGTGCTGCTGCGCGCCCTGGACAGCGGGCGGGTCGACGGCGCGGACTTCTTCACCGGCCTCTTCCGTGAAGTGCCCATGGAACGGCTGCTGCGCTTCCTCGACGGCCGCTCCCGCCTCGCCGAGGACCTCCGCATCGGCCTGCACACCCCCGTCGGCCCGATGCTCCGTACCGTCGCCGAACTCCCGCGCCTGCCGCGCCGCCACCCGCAGCCGGGCCCGCCGACGGCCACCCGCCCGGCACCGCCGTGAACCGACGCACCTCCCGCCGTACGAAGCACACTCCGCCCCCCAGCCACCCGACCGGAAGAGTCCGCTCCATGCCCCTGCTGCGCGATGACGCCCTGTCCGCCGCGTTCGACCACGCCGCCGCCACCTACGACCGGCTGGTCGCGGCCAACCCCGGCTACCACGCGCAGCTGCGGCGCTCGGCGCGACGGCTCGGGCTGCCCGTCGCGGGACGCCGGCTGCGCCTGCTGGACCTGGGCTGCGGCACCGGCGCTTCGACGGCCGCGCTCCTCACGGCGGCCCCGCACGCCGAGATCGTGGCGGTGGACGCCTCCGCCGGGATACTCGACCGGGCCCGCGCCAAGGCATGGCCGCCGAACGTCTCGTTCGTGCACGCGCCGGCGGAACGGCTCGAAGAGGCCGGCGTCGCCGGGCCGTTCGACGCGGTCTTCGCCGCGTACCTCTTCCGCAACGTGGCCGACCCCGACGCGCTCCTCACCGCCGTACGCGACCTCCTCGCACCGGGCGGCCGGATCGCGGTGCACGAATACACCCTCGGCGGCCGGGCCGTGGACCGTGCGGTGTGGACCGCGGTCTGCCGTGGCGTGGTCCTGCCCGCGGGGCGCCTCGCGGGCGACGGGGAGCTGTACCGTCATCTGTGGCGCAGCGTCGTGGAGTTCGACACCGCCCGCGACTTCGGCCGCCGGATGGCACGGGCCGGGTTCGACCGGGTGCGGGTCCTGCCGCTGCCGGGTTGGCAGACCGGCATCACGCACACCGTGGTCGCGGCGGCCCCGGGGATGACGGAGGTGGCCGCATGAGGACGGACGGTACGGCCCCGCGGCGCGGGCGGGACCGGCGGGCGCGGGTGGTACCGGCACCGCGTGGCCGACAGCGGGTCACGGAACCGGCGCCGCACGTGGCGGTGGCGGGCGGCGGCATCGCCGGGCTCGCGGCGACGACGGCGCTGGTGGAGCGGGGTGTGCGGGTCACGCTGTACGAGCGGGAGCCGGTGCTCGGCGGGCGGCTTGCCGGGTGGCGCACCCAGCTCGCCGACGGTTCGGCGGTGACCATGAGCCGCGGCTTCCACGCCTTCTTCCGGCAGTACTACAACCTGCGCGGGCTGCTGCGCCGCGCGGATCGGTCCCTCGGAATGCTCACCGGGCTGCCGGACTATCCGCTCCAGCACAGCAGCGGCACCCGCGACGGCTTCGCCCGGGTGCCACGCACGCCCCCGTGGAGCGCCCTGGGCTTCGTCGCGCTCAGCCCCACCTTCGGCTGGCGCGACCTGCTGCGGATGAACGCCGGGGCCGCGCTGCCCCTGCTGGACGTGCGCGTACCGCAGGTGTACGAGCGCCTGGACCGCGTCAGCGCCCATGACTTCCTCTCCCGGATCCGCTTCCCCGAGGCGGCCCACCACCTGGCGTTCGAGGTGTTCTCGCGGAGCTTCTTCGCCGACCCGCGCGAACTGTCCGCCGCCGAGCTGGCCCTGATGTTCCACATCTACTTCCTCGGCTCCAGCGAAGGTCTCCTCTTCGACGTCCCCGACGAGCCGTACCCCCAGGCGCTGTGGGACCCGCTGGCCCGGTACGTGCAGGAGCGCGGCGCTGAGATCCGTACCGGTACGGCGGTGGCGAGCGCAGCCCCCGCACCCGGCGGCGGGCTGCGCGTGACCGCAGGGGACTCCGAGCAGCATCACGACGCGCTGGTGCTGGCGCTCGACGGGGGCGGGTTGCGGCAGGTCGTGGCGGCGTCACCCGGCCTCGGCGACGAGCGGTGGCGGTCCCGCATCGCGCGGCTGCGCGGTGCGCCGCCTTTCCTGGTGTCCCGCTTCTGGCTGGACCGGCCGGTGGCCGCCGACCGGCCCGGCTTCCTCGGCACCAGCGGCTTCGGGCCGCTGGACAACGTCAGTGTGCTGGAGCGCTGGGAGGGCGAGGCGGCGCGCTGGGCCGGGCGCACCGGCGGTTCGGTGGTCGAGCTGCATGCGTACGCCGTCGACCCCGGCGTGGACCGCATGGCCGAACAGGACCGGCTGCTGGCCCAGTTGCACCGGGTCTACCCGGAGACACGGGACGCGAAGGTCGTCGACGAGCGCCACGAGTGGCGCGGTGACTGCCCGCTCTTCCCGGTGGGCGGCTTCGCCGACCGCCCGACCGTCCGAACCCCCGATCCGGCCGTCGTCGTGGCGGGCGACCTCGTCCGTACGGACCACCCCGTGGCCCTCATGGAGCGCGCCGCGACGACGGGCTTCCTCGCCGCCAATGCCCTGCTGGCCCGCTGGGGCGTGGCGGGTCAGACTCTGTGGACCGTCCCGGAACAGGGCCGCTCGGCCCCCCTTCGCGCGCTGTCGCGCTTGGCGGACCGGTAGGCGCGACCGCGACGAGACCGTGACCGCAACGGGACCGCGACCGCGACGGGACCGTTCGCGCGGGCCGCGCCCCGGGGGACCGTACGGTCCGGGGGACGGGCTGCGCGCCGAGGGGACGGGCGCGCCGCCCCGGAGGAGCCGGCCTCAGCCCGGGAAGCGGCCCGTGCTGCGGAGGGTCCAGCGGCGTTCGGCGTAGGCCAGGTCGTCGCGCCAGAGGCGGGCGGCGGCGGCGCGCATCAGGGGGCGGAGTACCGGGGCCGCGGCGCGGGCGACGGCGAAGCCGGGGCGGTCGGAGGCGGCGACGACGGCTTCGACGACGGCGGTGCGCGGCCGGCCGCGGGCATCAGCGCCGAGCGGCGTGGCGTGCGTCTCGACCACCGAGCCCCGGCCCTCGCCCTCCGTGATGTGCATGACGACCGTGCGGGGTTCCGGAGCGGTGAAGACCGCGCGGACCGGGACCACGGCGCGCCCGGCGACCTTGAAGGACACGTCCACCGCGAAGCCGTCCCGCTCGGCCGCGTCCGCGCCCCCGCCCTCGGGGGTACCGACGACGGTGAGGTCGACGAAGGAGTACGGGTGGAACCACGCGCCGTGCCAGGGGTCGAGCCGGTTGGCGACCACGTCGTCCGGCTCGCAGGTGCCGACGCCCGTGTAGACCGCCGCGACGGCCGTCGCGGGGTCGGGCCGCACCGGGAGGACCGGCCGCTCGCCCGGCTCCTCGCCCCCGGCGCGGTCCAGCCGCACCCAGGCCAGCACCCCGTCGTCGTACGCCGGGAAGGGCTCCCAGCCGGCGAACGGCTCGCCGTCCAGGGCGAGTCCGTGCCAATGGCAGATCAGGGTGCCGCAGCGCACCGGGCTGTCCTTCAGGGGCGCCCCGAGGTGCGGGCAGGCGCCGGGGCCCGCCCGGAGCCGGCCCGCCGCGTCCCGCCAGAGCACGACCTCGGTGCCGGCGACGGTCCGGCCGACGGGGCGGCCCGGGCGGATGCCGCTCGCCGCGCCGACGACGTACCAGTTGCCCGACGGCCGGGCGAGCGCCCGCTTCAGGGCGTCGGCGATCAGGCCCGGTTTGGCCTCCCGCCAGGTGGGGCGCTGCCGCTCCCACGGGACGGGATTCCGGCGCAGGCGCAGGGGGTAGCGGCCACGTTTGCCGAACGGGTCGCCGGCGCCGACGGTCATGGGGCCACCTTCTGCTGCGGGTAGCGGGTCACGCCGAGCGGGGCGGGCAGCGGGTGCCGGTCGCGGGCGGCACGCGCACGGGCGGCGGTCACCTGGGCCAGGCCCTGCAGCGCGACGGCCGCGCGGCGCCGGCGCGGCACCACCGCGCGGCGGTGCAGGACGGCGTACCCGTCGTCCCGCACGGCGTCGAGGATGCCACCGTAGAGGACGAACGCCGTACGGATACACGGCCGGGAGACCGGGGCGAGCATGGGCAGGCCGGGTGCGGCCTGCCGGTAGACGCCGCGGGTCAGTCCTGCCGCGGCACGCAGGGCCTCCGTGATGCGCGGGTCGCGGCGGCCGGTGGCCCGGCTCCAGAGCAGCAGTGCACGGTCGACGCCGTGCGCGGCCAGCAGATCGGCCGGGAGGTAGACGCGGCCGCGGTCGAGGTCCTCGCCGACGTCCCGCAGGAAGTTGGTGAGCTGGAAGGCGATGCCCAGGGCCGCCGCGTGCGGTTCGGCCGTCTCGCGCGGGACGACCGTGCCGAGTACGGGCAGCATCTGCAGGCCGATCACCGCGGCCGAACCGTGCATGTAGCGGCGCAGGTCCGCCAGGGTCGGGTAGTCGGTGACCGCCAGGTCGGACCGCATGGCGGCCATGAAGTCGGTGAAGTGGCGGTGGTCGATGCCGTACCGGGCGGCGGTGTGGGCGAGTGCCCGCACCACCGGCTCGGGGCTCGCGCCGTCCCGCAGCCCGCTCTCCAGCCGCCGCCGCAGCAGGTCCAGGGCGTGCCGGCGGTCCGCGGTGGTGGCCCGGCCGTCCAGGCTGTCGACGATGTCGTCGGCCCAGCGGGCGAAGCCGTACAGGGCGTGCACGGCGGGCCGCTGCTCCGGCGGCAGCAGCCGGGTGGCGAGGAAGTAGGTCTTGCCGTGCCGGGCGTTGAGCGCGCGGCAGCGGGTGTAGGCGGCGCGCAGGGCGGGGTCGGTGATGCCCGCCGCGTCCAGTTCGCGGTCGGTCATGCCGTGCTCTCCTTCGTGGCGGGGTGCTCGGATGGGGCGGGTGCGGGGACTCGGCCCCGGCCGGTGGCGGGCCTCCGGGGGCGCATTCCGGTGACGCGGGCGGCGGCGAGCTTCCCGGAGATCAGGACGGTCGGCACGCCGACGCCCGGGGTGGTGCCGCAGCCGGCGAGTACGGCGTTCTCGGTGCCGCGGACGAGGTTGCGCGGCCGGAACGGGCCGGTCTGGGCGAAGGTGTGGGCGGCGGAGAAGGGGGTGCCCGCCGCGTGTCCTTCGGCGCTCCAGTCCGCCGGGGTGACCAGGCACTCCTCCTCGATGGCGGCGCCCAGCCCGGGGAGCCCGCGCCGCTCCAGCTCGCGCAGGAGGGTGTCGCGGTACCGGGGCGCGAGGTCGCGCCAGGCGTGCGCGTCGGGGCCGAGCGCGGTGTTCGGGCAGGGCGCGAGGACGTAATGCAGATGGCGCCCCGGGGGTGCGAGTGAGGGATCGGTGGCGGTGGGCCGGGTGATGAGCAGGGAGGGGTCGCTCATCAGGCTCCCGGTCCGCGTCAGTTCCTCGAAGGTGGTCCGCCACGCGGCTCCGAAGGAGAGGGTGTGGTGGCCGAGCCCCGGCCAGGTGCGGTCGGTGCCGGCGTGCAGGACGACGGCGGAGGGCGAGTGGCGCAGTGGCAGGGGCCGGCGCGGCCGGTGGCCGAGCAGGCGGTAGGCGACGGGCAGGTCGGGGGTCAGCACGACGGCGTCGCAGGGGATGCGGTCCTGTGCCGTGACCACGGCCCGTACGCGGTCGCCGGACCGCTCCAGGCCGGTGACGTCGCATCCGTAGCGGAACTCCGCACCGGCGTCGGCGGCCGCGTCGGCCATGGCCCGGGGCAGCGCGTGCATCCCGCCGCGCGGAAAGTACACACCGGCCACGGTGTCCATGTACGCGATGACGGCGTAGGCGGCGAGGGCACGGGCGGGCGGCACGCCGGCGTACAGGGCCTGGAAGGTGAAGACCCGGCGCAGCCGCTCGTCGGTGAGGAACCGCCCGACGCGCGCGTCGAGGCGGCCGAAGCCGCCGAGCGCGGCGAGCCGGGCCAGGTCGGGGACGAGCAGCTCCAGCGGTGAGTCGAAGTTGGCGTCGATGAAGCGGCGCATCTGGGCCGCGTGGATCCGCTCCAGCCAGTGGCGCAGCCGCCGGTACCCGGCCGCTTCGCGGGCCCCGGCGAACCGCTCGACCTCGGCCTCCATGGCCTCGGCGCGTGTGTGTACGTCGAGCCGGCTGCCGTCGGCGAACCGAGCGTGGTAGGCGGGGTGCAGCGGGACGAGGTCGACGCGGTCGCGGAGCGCGTCGCCGACCGCGGCGAAAGCCTCGTCGGCGAGGTCGGGCATGGTCAGGACGGTCGGTCCGGTGTCGATGCGGTAGCCGCCGAGGTCCAGCCGCCCGGCCCGGCCACCGGGCAGCGCGTGCCGTTCGACGACGGTCACCCGCCGCCCCGCGCCGAGCAGGTGCAGCGCCGCGGACAGACCGGCGAGTCCGGCCCCGACCACCACGACGTGGTCCGTGGACCCCTTGAGAGCTTTCATCGGCCGCCTCTCGTCGCATCCGGTCGCATCCGGTCGCATCCAGGAAATGAGGCACCACGTGATTCGGCGCGGGCGCGCTCTTCGGATGCGGCGAGCGTACTTTCCCTTTTGCCCGGAGCAGCCGCTTCCAGCGGATATGCCGTAGATTTCGCGGCACACGTGGCCGAGCGGCGCGCTCCGGCCGTCTCCTCCCCGTCGCCCCTCTGCTCCGGGGCTGTCGCGCCAACTACGCGGAAAACACCGTCGTCGGCAACGCACCCCAGCGACGGCGCGCAGCGCTCGTCGGCCCGTTTCGGTAGAAGCTGCCATGGCGTCCGCGCGCCCCGGCCGCATGTTGATCCCGTACGGAACACGATGCGTGGAAACACTGCTGGAGGGCACCGCGAGAGCGATGGAAGACCGAGTACAGGACTACGAAGCACCGGAGGGCCGCGCCAAGCGCCGACTGCGTCTCGGCGTGGTCGCAGACCCAGGGCTGCCCAGTGATGTCGCAGCCGCCGTGGTGGACGGCCACCTGCCGGCTGTGCTGAGCCGGCGGGTGGCCGCCGACGTCGAGTGGGAGGTGGAGCTTCAGCGGCAGGAACTGCCGCTGGACGAGCACGGGGCGGTACCTCTGCTCGCGCTCGCCGGCGAGCGCAAGGCGGAGACCGGTTGGGACATGTTCGTCTACCTCACCGACCTGACCCGCGGAACGCCCTCCCAGCCGGTACTCGCGGACCTGAGCACCCGGGACCAGGCCGCACTGATCAGCCTGCCCGCCGTCGGCGGCCTGCGGCTGCGTCACCACGTCACCCGTACGCTGATCCACCTCGTCGCCCGACTCCACCGCGCCGCACCGCAAACGTCCGGCCGGCGGGCATTGCGGCGCTGGGGCGAGTGGGTTTCCTCCGTACGCGAGCGGACCTCCGGCGAGCACGCCATCGACACCTCCCTGGTACTGGTGGGGCGCCGCGGAAGACTGCGACTCCTGCTGGGCATGGTGCGCAACAACCGTCCCTGGCGCCTCGTTCCCCACCTCGCCAGCGCTACCGCCGCGGCCGCGGCAACAGCGGCGTTCGGCATCTTCTACTCCAGCATCTGGCAGATGGCCGACGCGATGTCCGCCCTGCGGCTCACGGTCGTCTCCCTGCTGGCCATCGGCGTCATGGTGGGCTGGCTGCTGTCCTACAACCACCTGTGGGACTCCCCGCGCGGCCACCGCACACGCAAGGACAGCGCCCTCTACAACGCCTCGACCCTGTGCACCCTCACCCTCGGAGTGAGCTGCATGTACCTCCTGCTGTACGTGCTGGCGCTGATCGCGGCCCTCGTGGTCGTCGATGACGGCTACCTCAGCTCCCAGCTGGGCCATCCGGTCGGCATCAGCGACTACGCCACGCTGGTGTGGCTGGCCTGCTCCATGGGAATCGTCGCCGGCGCACTCGGCTCGAGCCTGGACACGGAGGCAGCCGTCCGGCAGGCGACCTACAGCCGACGCGAGCAGGAACGGCAAGCCCGCAACCGCCGCCAGGCCGAAACCGAAGAGACCGAAGAACACCCCGCGCCTGCCCAGCCCCGAAACCAGGAGCGCTGAGGCCGGTCTTCCTCCAGGGGCAACACACCATCGACGGCATGGGCAATACAACTGCTATACGCGGTTGAGCGGAGCGCAGGGACTGACGACCGATAGGTGGTCGTGGAGGGGGCGGTCGGTCGCGATATCGAGAACGAGCTCAACGGGACGGCGTGACCGGGGACCACACGCCCATCCATTGTTTGGCGCCCCACGCCTCGTACCGTTGCACTTCGGTGAACCCCAGCTTCGCCGCGAGGCGCATCGAGCGGTCGTTGGCGGTCTGGGTGCAGAGCACCACCGGCTCGCCGGGAAGCACGTCGGCGAACCAGCCGAGCGCCGCCTCGCACGCCTCGGTGGCGTACCCGTGTCCCCACGCCTCTGGCAGGAGCAGGTAGCCGAGTTCGGCCTCCCCGGCATCCAGACGGACATGACTTCGACGTTCCGCGTCGCGCCGGTTGAGCTCGATGGTGCCGATCATGGCTCCGTCGAGCTCGATCACGAAGATGCCGGGGCGCCTCTCGGGCGCCTCAGGCAACGTGCGCTCAAGCTCATCACGCGGTCGCGGGCCGCCTAGATAGGTGCCCACCTCCGGCGACGCGAACAGCTCGATAAACGCCGCGCGGTCCCGGGCCTCGGGCGCGCGGAGCACGAGCCGCTCGGTCCGTATCGGGGCAGGTGGCCAGGCGACGGGCCCAAGCTCGGTCATGGCGGGCAACCTAGCGCACGTCCGCCGGGCCGGAGCCTCGGACAACCGACAGAGGCAGCAGCTTCTGACCCGTTCGCCCGATCTCACCGAGTGCGGTGGAGTATCCGACCCGAGTGCCCCGATCCTGTCCCTCAGCTATCACGCTGGGGCCAGCGGTCCGAAGTCGTCGTGGAAGCGCACGGGGCCGACCGCAGCGGTCTGGGCCCCTGTGGCGTCAGCGCCACGAGTACGCCTGGACCTGTTGTTGATGCGCCACCCTCTTGCCGGGCGGCTCTGGAGACCTCGTGACCGCTTGAGCCCGTTGTTCTTCGGAGAAGCCGGGAAGGATGTTCTCGTAGACGGAGGCATCGTCGAGAAGGCCGAGGCCGGTACGGTCATCGCGAGTGCCGCCGAGGTACCGCCGTGAGTGTCGTAGAGGTACCGCCATCGGCTACCGTTCGGGCGCTGGCCGGTCGCGGATCGCGAGCGGGGCTGTGGGGGTCGGCGCCTCCCCAGTACTGTGGCTTCGCATGACCGACTCCGAGACCGGGATCACCGCGGACCTGGTCCATGACCTGCTGCAGGAGCAGCATCCGGACCTCGCAGGGCTGGCGATTCGCGAAGTAGCGGGTGGGTGGGACAACCAGCAGTGGCGTCTGGGGGACGAGTTGGCCGTGCGCATGCCGCGTACGGAACGTGCCCCGGACCTCCAGCGCAAGGAGTGCCGTTGGCTGCCCGTCCTGGCCCCGCGTCTGCCGCTTCCGGTCCCCAACCCGGTACGGATCGGTGAACCGTCCGCGCGCTTCCCGAAGCCGTGGACCATCATGACGTGGGTCCCCGGCGATCCACTGGATTCCACGGCGATCAGCCGCAGCGATCACGCGGCCGACACTCTGGCGGCTTTCCTCAGAGCGCTCCACGTGAATGCGCCTGCTGAGGCCCCGCTCGGTTCGGACCGCGGTGCTCACCCCAAGAAGTACACGGACGGCTTCGACCACTTCTTCCAAGCCGTTGTCCCCGGTGGCATTGCCGACGATGTCCGGGCCGTCTGGGCTGATGCTGTTGCGGCGGCCGAGTGGGAGGGGCCGCCGGTTTGGGTGCACGGTGACCTTCATCCCGCGAATGTCGTCGTCTCGGACGGGGCGCTCTCGGGCGTGATCGACTTCGGTGACATGTGCGCCGGTGATCCGGCATGGGACCTCGCGGCTGCATGGGTAGTCCTTCCTGCGGGCGCCGCCTCACGCTTCTTCGACGAATATGCGCGTGCGGACGAGGCGACGATCCGGCGGGCCCGAGGGCTGGCTGCTCTGAAAAGCCTCTTCCTGATGCTGATGGGCCAGAACGGTGACCGGGGCCTTCCCGGCGGCAAGCCGACATGGGGCCCCGCAGGCCGGGCAGCACTCGATCGTGTTCTGAGAGGCGGTGTGATGTAGGCACGAAGCCGCGGAGCCACGAAGCTGCGGAGCCACGAAGCCCGTCGGTCTGTACCGCTTGTCGATCTGTACTGCCCGTATCGGTCTGCACCGCCCGTCGGTCTGTATCGCCTGACGGACGGCGTTCGTCTCGCGACGGGGGAGTGCGGTCAGGGAAGTCGCCGGTGGGCCCGGCGGTGTCAGTGGCCGCCGGTACCCTCCACCGGATGATGGTGGGCACCGAAAACACGAGACTGGTCATCCTGCGGGGCAACAGCGCTTCGGGCAAATCGTCCGTGGCGGTCGGCCTCCGCACCCGCTTCGGTCGCGGACTGGCCTGGGTGGAACAGGACAACCTGCGCCGGGTCGTGCTGCGTGAGCGGGACAGGCCCGGCGCGGCAAACATCGGCCTGATCGACCTGACCGCCCGTTACGCGCTGGACGCCGGGTACCACGTAGTGGTGGAGGGCATCCTGTACGCCGACCATTATGGCGAGATGCTCGCTCGGCTGCGCGCCGACCACCGCGGCCCGACCCACGGCTACTACTTGCACGTGCCGTTCGAGCAGACCCTCGCTCGCCACGCCACCAAGCCGATCGCGCACAAGGTCAGTGAGCCACAGCTGCGGGAGTGGTACCGGGAACTCGATCTGCTGCCCGGCGGCATCGAAACCGTCATCGAAGCCGACAGCACCCTCACCGGCACGGTCGATCGCATCATGCTCGACACCGGCCTGGCTGGCCTTCCCGCTCTGCAGCACTGACAGCACTGACAGCACTGACAGACACGCTCGCCGCCCGCCGCACGGCCCGCGACCGGGACCACCGCATCGCGGTCCTGCAGGCGTCAGCCGACGGCGAGCCCGTCTACCGCCGCCTGGGCTTCCGCCCCTGTGGCCAGTTCACCGAACACACCATCAACCCCTGACCTCCCGCACTCCACAAACCATCTGCCCGAATGCTCCAGTCCAGTCCAGTCCAGCCCAGCCCACTGCGCACCCGCTTCCGGTACACGCCCTGGAAGTGCGCCTCCCTGCCGCAAGGAGGATCGTGGTGACTACCAGCAATGTTGCGCACGCCGGTGACGGAGCGAGACACGGGAAGACGAGGAGAGCAGTGACGGATTGGAGTTCTTGGACAACGACCGGGGTGATCGCCGGGCCGGGCGGGGTTGCCACGGTGGAGGTAGGCGTTATTACCGGCGACCTCACCGTGCACACCACGTGGTCTGCCGATGACGGGCAGGCGTTGGTCGCCGTTCAGTACACCGGGGCCTCGGATTGGTTCACGATGGACGGCGGGCCCGCCCATTGCTCTTCAGAGGCCGAGTCTCGCGAACTCCACCAAGCAGCGGTTGAGGCGGCGCGGCGAGGTGGCAGGGCCACGGTTCCCACCGAATGAGGAAAGCGATCGCCCTGCACGACCGTATCGGGAGACAGGTTTGCTCTGTTCGAAGGCACGGGACATTGGGCTGCTACTGAATCCGAATGTGGTGGATTTGACCTGGTCAGCGGTCGGTGTCTCGCGCGAGCCCGCCGGGTAGCGGGAGGCGGTCAGCCGCGGAATCGCATGCGATAAACCCGGCGACATCGAGGATCATCCCCGGGATACTGGTCGCCCATGGATGAGGTCAACGTCATCGTCGCCCACTCCGAGCGCGCGACCCTGCGCGTCGGCGAGGTGTTCCTGAAGGTGGATGCCGATCAGGGGCGCATCGACGTCGAGGTCGAGGCGATGGCCCTGGCGCCGGTCCCGACCCCGAAGATCCTGTGGCGCAAGCCGCCCGTGCTCGCGATCGCCGCGGTCCCGGGGACGGCGCTCGGCCGCCTCGGTGAGCCGTCGACCGCGTCCCCGGCGGCGTGGGCCGCGGCGGGTGCCGCCGTCCGGACGTTGCACGACGCGCCGTTGCCACCCTGGCCCGGCCGGGCCGGCCGGGACCTCGAGGAGTTGGCGGCGGAGCTCGACGGCGAGTGCGAGTGGCTCGTGACGAACGACGTCCTGCCCGCCGACCTGGTCACCCGCAACCGCCAGGTCGCCGAGGCCGCGCTCCGGCCGCGGCCTCCGGTGTTCACGCACGGTGACCTGCAGATCACTCACGTGTTCGTCCACGGTGACGAGATCACCGGCATCATCGACTGGTCCGAGGCGGGCCAGGGTGATGCCCTGTACGACCTCGCCACCTTGACGCTCGGGCACGAGGAGCACCTCGGCGACGTCGTCGTCGGCTATGGCACCGACGTCGACCTCGACCTCGACGTGATCCGCGGATGGTGGTCGTTGCGAAGCCTGCTGGGGGTCCGCTGGCTGGTCGAGCACGGCTTTGACCCGTTCGCGCCGGGCTGCGAAGTCGATGTGCTCAGATCCCGGGTGTGAGGAGGGCGCGCCGGCCGGATTGCAGCGTGTACGTGCTGACGCATCGAGCAGGCCATCTCCTGGGGCGCATCGCCTGCCCTTACCCCCAAGTCCCGTTCGCACCTCGACTCCGCCGACCGGGCCGGCCTTCGGAGGCTGGGGCAACTGCCAGACCGCCGGAGAGGCATACAGCGCCGG